>JAVJQW010000011.1:0-520425 GCA_040218735.1 Deltaproteobacteria bacterium | reverse complement strand
TCGGGCGCGGCGATTCCGACAGCCGGACCGCCACGCCGATGCACCCAGGTACTGCCGAGCGTCGCAACGCGATCCCCGCGCCGGACGGTCGCCCGGCAAGCCGAACCGAGGTCGCCGCGCCCGATGTCGGAGCGGAGTGGGCGCCTGGGCAGCGCGTCGCATTGGCGGGGCGTTGGGTCGAAGCTCCACGGGTCACACCACTCATCAGATCGCTGGCGAGCGGCAACTCGAGAAGCGGAGCGATGGCGGCGGGCGGGGACCTCTCCGTAGGGAATCAGTTCGGCTCGCCCACCGCGGCCATCAGCGAAGCCGAGGGGCCACACCCGGCGAGACGAACGGCTTCTGACCGGAGGGGAGGTCCCCGGCCGTCGCCGAAAGCGAAGCCGATCCTGGGCACTCCCACCCCGGCTATCTGATACGGCCTCCTGGGCCGTAGCGGTCCGGCTACGACTTCGGCGGGGTGGTGAGGCGGAGGTACGGTCGAACGACCTCGTACCCCTGCGGGAACTTCTCTTTCAGCTCGGCCTCGTCCTGAATCGACGGCGCGATTACGACCTTCTCCCCGGTCTTCCAGTCCGCGGGTGTCGCGACGGAGTGGTACTCGGTGAGTTGGAGTGAGTCGATGACCCGGAGCAGCTCGTCGAAGTTGCGGCCGGTCGACGCCGGGTAGGTGAGCGTCAGGCGGAGCTTCTTGTTCGGGTCGACGATGAACACGGAGCGCACCGTGAGCGTGTTGTTCGCGTTCGGGTGGACCATGTCGTAGAGGTCCGAGACCTTGCGGTCCGCGTCGGCGAGGATCGGGTACGTGACCTCGGTGTTCTGGGTTTCGTTGATGTCGACGATCCACTTGTTGTGGTCATCGACCGGGTCCACGCTGAGCGCGATGACCTTCGTGTTGCGCTTCTCGAACTCGGGCAGGAGCTTCGCGACACGACCCAGCTCGGTGGTGCACACCGGCGTGAAGTCCTTGGGGTGGGAGAACAGGACGCCCCACGAATCGCCGAGGTACTCGTAGAAGTCGATCGGTCCTTGGGTGCTGGCTTGGGTGAAGTTCGGGACTTGGTCCCCGAGACGAAGCGTCATTGGGTGATTCCTCTTCAGCGCCACGTACCACGTACGTCGGCGCCGTTTCGTTCATCGAGTTGTAGGGATTTTTCGTGGTCGAGCCATCACACCGCGGACGCGGCAGGACGGCTCACAGACAGGTGCAAAGACACACGACCACGGTCGAGAGGTCGCACGGTCGACGCTCCGCGTCAACCGGACGACTTGCGCGCTTCGAGCGCCGCGATGCGGGCCTCGTGGTCGTCGCGGTCCAGCTCGAGCTGGTCGACGCGGCGGGGCATGAAGAGCCGCTCCGGCTCGCGCGCTTCGATCTTGGCGAGGCGCCCGTCGATCGATCGGGTGAGCGTCGCGAGGACCGCGAGCCGCTCATTGGTGTCGTCGATGCGTCGCCCGTTCTCGTCGATGCGCCGCCCGTTCTCCCGAACCGCGTCGCGGATCTCGACGAGGATCTTCGTCGTCAGCTCGTCCGCCATGCCCACCACGATGCGGACTCGCCGGTCGCCCGGTCAAGCGTGCGCGCTTTGGAATTCGTTCGCGTTTCTCCGTCGGCGCAACCGGCTGATGACAGTCGGACAATCCGACGCATAGCGTTTCGTTCGTGCGTCGCATCCTCTGCTCCCTCGCGTTGATCACCGCCTGCTCGGGCGGCGGCACACCCGAACCCGAAGACCCCACGAAGACCCCGGACATCTACACGCCGCGCTGGGCGTTCGAGCCGTGGATCTCGAAGGACATCTCCGACGGCCCCGACACGTACGCGTTCGTCGAAGGCTTCAAGTCCCGCGACATCCCGGTGGGCGTCGTCGTCCTCGATTCCCCCTGGGAGACCGACTACAACACGTTCGACCCGAACCCCGAACGTTACCCCGAGATGCCGAAGATGATCGCCGACCTCCGCGCCGAGGGCGTGCGCACCGTCCTGTGGATCACGCAGATGCTCAACGTGGAGTCGTTTGACGTCGAAGCGGGTGGCGACACCTACGACTCACCCTCCGTCGAGTACCTCATCGCCGAGCGCGAACAGTACTTCGTGAACGACGGCGAGACCTTCTTCTGGTGGAAGGGGAAGGGCTCCGGCATCGACTTCTCCGACGACGTGGGCCGTGCGTGGTGGCACGGGCTGCAAGACGACTTGCTCGACGCCGGCATCGCCGGGTGGAAGCTCGACTTCGGCGAGAGTTACGTCATGACCGACACCGTGAAGACGGACGCCGGAGTCATCTCTCACCAAGAATATTCCGAAGAGTATTACCGTGACTTCTGGGCGTACGGCGCCAACCGACTCGGCACGGATGAGTTCGTGACGATGGTTCGTCCCTACGACAAGTCCTACAACTTCGAGGGTAGGTTCTTCGCGCGCCCCGAACACGCCCCGGTGACTTGGGTCGGCGACAACCGGCGTGACTACGTCGGGATGATCGACGCCCTCGACCACATGTTCCGCTCCGCAGAGGCCAACTACGTCGTGATCGGCTCGGACATCGGCGGGTACCTCGACCGCGACGACCAGAGCTTCACGGATCTCGTCCCCTACGACACCGACACCTTCCTGCGGTGGACGGCGCTCGGCGCGATGACCCCCTTCATGCAACTGCACGGTCGCGCGAACCTCGAGCCGTGGAGTGTCCCGGAGCGCGCCGACGAGACCGTCGACACCTACCGGTATTGGGCGACGCTCCACCACGAGCTCGTGCCGTTCTTGTACAGCCTCGCCGAGGACGCCTACGACGCGGGCGGGCCGATGATGCACCCCATCGGCGACGGCCCGGACGCGTGGGAGGACGACTGGCGCTTCGTGCTCGGGGAGGCGTTCCTCGTGGCGCCGATCTTCGAGGCGTCGGGGGTGCGCGACGTCCCGCTGCCCGGCGGCGCGAGCTGGTACGACTGGTGGGCGCCCCAGGACGACGCCCACGACGGCGGCACGACGCTCGCCGCCTACGATGTCGGGTCGCCGAGCCGCATCCCGTTGTTCGTTCGCGCCGGCGCGATCGTCCCCATGACCATCGATCGCGCGCTCACCGAGATTGGGACCGAGGCCTTCGCCGGTCACCTCACGGTGCTCGTGTACCCGGGCGCCACCGCGTCCTCGTTCGTGCTGCGCGACAGCGACGACGGCAAGACCGAGATCGCCGCGGACGGCGGCGCGGTGTCGATCTCTCGCACCCTCGCACCGACGATCTTCGTCGTGCGAACCGACACCCCTCCCACCGAAGTCGAGGGGCTGTCTTCGGTCGCCGACGTCGCCGCGGTGGCGGCGTCGAACGGCGGGTGGTTCTACGACGCTTCGCGCCGCGCGACCTACGTGAAGGTTGCGGCGTCGTCGGATCCGACGACGGTCACGATTCGCTGAGTCAGGCCGCGCGCGTCCCGCCGACGGGTGACTCTCCCGGCGGTACGACCTCGACGATCTTGGTGCCGAGGCTGTCGTAGATCTTCGCGCGTCCGCCGCCGGCGTCGGGCAGCGTCATGCGGTCCGGCTCGTCGACGCCCGGGTGGTCGGGGATGATGTCGTCGCCGGGCTCGCCGTAGAAGGCCGTGGTGTGGAGCGCCTTCCAGCTGGTATCGAAGCGCTCCGCGGACCACACGTGGTCTTCCTGCACGCCCCACCCGTGCCGCGCGACGAGCATTCGGCCGTCGGGCCCGTCGAAGTAGCCCTGAATGATCGCGTAATGCGCGCGGTCGCCGCCGTGGTCGGCGGGGTCGCCGTTGTGGTCGACGTCGAACGCGACGATCGCGGGGTGGCCCGCGTCGAGGACGCGGTACAGGGCGTCGAGCGTCGCGTCTTCGTGGGTGGTCGCCACGTAGCCGAAGTGCTCGGCCGTCTTTGCAAGTTGCCTTGCGGTGAACATCTCGCCGAGCGCCGTGAAGCCGAGCTCCTTCGCCACCGTGAGGATGCGCTCGGAGGTCGTGGGCTCCAGCGTGTACTGCTTGCCGCGACCGGCGCGATCCCGGTCCTGCACCAGCGCCGTCGGATTCGCGGGGTCCTTCGCGTGCCAGAAGTCCATCACCATGCCGAGCGCGTACAGCCCGCACGTCGGGCCGACCTGCACCCGCTGCGGGACGGCGGCGCGCTTGGCGCGCTCCACGACCGTAGCCCGCGATAGCGCCGAGGGCGCGACGACTCGGCTCCGCTCCATTCCGTCGGGCGCGAGGACGACGTCGGGTGCGAGGACCACGTCCGGGGCGGCCGAGGGCGGCGGCAGGGGGCGAACGATGCGGCGTCCGCCGACGACATCCACGGGCATCGGTACCTTTTCGACGCTCCGCGCGACGCGTTGCGTCTCGACGCGCCCGCATCGGTCGGTCGTCCGGTCCCTGACGCACCCTGAACCACGCCGCACCGCGTCGTACGTGGCGGGACGCACCTACTTCCAAGGGCGGCGCGAATGAGCACAAACTCCCGTCCGTGCTGACACTCCGACTCCGCCTCGCTCCTCTCTGTCTCCTGGCGGTCGTGGCCTGCTCCGGCGACGACGACGACGACACCTCCACCGATCGCGACGGCGGTGCGCCCCGCGACGGCGCCGTGGATCCGCGCGACGGCGGTGAGCCTCCGCGCGACGGCGGTCCGCGAGACGCCGGCCCCCGCGACGGCGGATCGAACATCGACCCCGCCGAGTTCATGCGTATCCGCTGCTCGGCCTTCCCGGCGCCCTGCATCGAGGTGCCGGCGTCCGAGCTCGGCCTGCTGCTCGACACGGTCAACGCGCTGGAGGACGACCTGACGATCGTCCTCGGCAGCGGGACCTTCACCCTCGACAACGCGCTCACGCTGCGCGGCGCTTCGGGCATCACGCTGACGGGGCAGGGGATGGACGAGACCATCCTCGACTTCTCGGCGCAGACGGCACAGAGCAACGGCGTCGACGTCGTCGGCGACCGCTTCACGATCTCCGACCTGGACATCCAGGAGGCCAAGAAGGACGGCCTTCGCGTCGAGGACAGCCGCGACGTCGAGATCAGACGGCTTCGCGTGAGCTGGGCGACCGCGGAGTCGAGTGACAACGGCGCCTACGGCATCTACCCGGTGCGCTGCGAGAACGTGCTCATCGAAGACTCGGAAGCGTTCAACGCGGCCGACGCCGGCATCTACGTCGGGCAGTCGATGCACGCGGTCATCCGCCGCAACGTCGCGCGCGGCAACGTCGCAGGGATCGAGATCGAGAACACGCAGTACGCGGACGTCTACGACAACGTCGCCGAGATGAACACGGCCGGCATCATGGTCTTCGACCTCCCCGGTAACCCGATCGTCGGTCGCGACGTGCACATCCACGACAACCGCATCGCCAACAACAACGTCCTGAACTTCGCGCAGAGCGGCACCGTCGTTTCGCAGATCCCGGCGGGCGTCGGCTCCTTCGTGCTCGCGTCGCGTCGCGTCGAGATCAACGACAACACCTACGAGAACAACAACACGAGCGACGTCATCGTGCTGTCCGGCCTCGCGCTCGCCGAGGATCCCGCGGCGTGGGCGATCAGCCACCGCGACCGCGAGGGGAGCCTCGCGGGTCTCGTGCTCCCGTTCGACGACCAGGGCATCGCGAACTTCCGCAGCGAAGAGATCTACATCCACGACAACACCCACACCGGCGGCGGCACGGCGCCGGACGCCTCGGACGCGTTGGCGCGGCCCATCGGCGCGCTGATCGCGGCGGTGTACGGTGGCGAGACCGTCGACCCGATCCTCTACGACGGGATCGAGGAGACGGTGGACGCCGCGGTCCCCGGCAACAACACCAACAACAACCACGTCTGCATGTCCGGCGGGCAGGTCGCGACGCTCGACCTCCCCGCGTTGCTCGCGGCGCTCATGGGCGGCGGCAACCCAACGCGCGACGATCTGTTCCGCCCCGCGGCGCCGTACGCGCCGTACGACTGCCGGACCTTCACGTCCGGTCCGATCGCCGGCGTCGAGCTCGGCCTGTACGACGAAGAGGTCGACGAGCCCTTCCCGCTGTGGGACTGCGATGCGGTCGGCGGCATCTGCTTCGAGTTCGAGGCGGGCATGGAGGACGCGTTCCTCGACGCCGTGAACGATCTCGACGACGGCACCACGCTCATCCTCGGTCGTGGTGTGTTCATGTTCGACAACGCGGTCACCATCCGCGGCGCGAACGAGGTGAAGCTCCTCGGACAGGGGCGTCAGGTCACGACGCTCGACTTCTCGGGGCAGGTCACCCAGAGCAACGGCGTCGACGTCGTCGCCAACGAGTTCGAGATCCAGAGCCTCACGATCGCCGACGCCAAGAAGGACGGCCTCCGCGTCGAGGACAGCGACGACATCGTCATCCGCCGCATCCGCGTCACCTGGCCGGACGGCCCGGCGACGACGAACGGCGCGTACGGCATCTACCCGGTCAAGAGCACCAACGTGCTCGTCGAGGAGTGTGAGGCGTTCAACGCCGCCGACGCCGGCCTCTACGTCGGGCAGGTCATCAACACCGTCGTCCGGCACAACGTCGGCGCGGGGAACGTCGCGGGCCTCGAGATCGAGAACACGCAGTACGCCGACGTCTACAACAACCACCTCACCGACAACACGGGCGGGCTGTTGATCTTCGACCTCCCCGGCAACCCGATCGTCGGTCGCGACGTGCGCGTGCGCCACAACTACGTCGGGTCGAACAACCGCGACAACTTCGCGCAGTCGATGACCGTCGTCTCGCAGATCCCGCGGGGTACCGGCACCGTCGTGTTGGCGTCGCGGCGCGTCGAGATCTTCGGGAACACCTACTACGACAACGACACCTCCGACATGGCGCTCCTCTCCGGGTTCGTCGTGAACTCGTCCACCACCGCGTGGGCGATCCCGCGCGCGGATCTCGTCGGCGACATCACCGGTCTCAACCTCCCGGGCGACGCGAACTTCGTCCTCAACTTCGCGACGAGTGAGCTCTACGTGCACGACAACCTGCACGCCGCGAGCGGCTCGTCGCCGGACGCGGATGACGCCGTCGCTCGCGAGATCGGCGCGTTGCTGTCGGTGGTCTACCGAGGGATGGGCGTCGACGACATCCTCTACGACGGCATCGGCGAGAACGTGGATCCGGACGTCGCGGGGAACAACACGAACAACAACCACATCTGCGTCGGGCCGTCGGACCTCGCGACCTACGCGGTGCTCGACATCGCGAACCTCGCGGGGATCATCGGCGGGGGCGGTCTGCCGTCCGAGATGGACATCTTCCAGCCGGCGTCGCCGTTCGTGCCGTTCGACTGCGTCGGGTTCACGGCCGGACCGATCGAGGAGGTCGTGCTCCCGTGAGCCGCGCCTGGATCGCGGCGGTCGCGCTCGCGGCCGCCGCTTGCTCGGGGGAGACGACGGATCCTCCGCGCGACGCAGGAACCGCGCGCGACGGCGGCGCGTCGCACGACGCCGGGTTCGCCGACGCGGGCTTTCGCGACGCCGGCACCCCCGACGCCGGCTTCGAGCCGCTCGATCCGGTCGACGTCCCGTTGGACGCGCCGCACGCGCTGCTGTCGTCCTACAACTTCTTCCGGCTCGTCGACGGCCGCTTCGTCTACAACGAGCGCGTCGTCCCGTACGACTTGAGCACGGCGTTGTTCTCCGACTTCGCGCTCAAGGATCGCGCGCTGTACGTGCCGACCGGCACCGCCGCGGTCTACGCGGAGCGCGACGCGTTCGAGATGCCGGTCGGGAGCGCGGTCATCAAGTCGTTCTCCGTCGCGCCCGACCTGCGATCGCCGAACGTCGATCGCCGCATCATCGAGACCCGCGTCCTCGTCCGAACGGAGGAGGGCTGGGAGACGTACCCTTACCTCTGGAATGAGGACGGCGACGCCGACTACTTCGTGCGTGGGCGCGTCGAGACGATCGAGATGATCGACCCGAACGGCGCTCCGCGTACGGCGCAGTACCTCGTCCCGCAGAAGAACCAGTGCGTCGAATGCCACGAGCTCGAGGACGAGACGGGTGACAAGTACCTCACGATCGTCGGGCCCAAGGCGCGTCACCTGAACCGTACGTTCGAGTACGAGGGGGCGTCGCTCAATCAGCTCGTGCACCTCGCCGACCTCGGGATGCTCGACGGCCTCCCGCCGATCGACGAAGTACCGCAGGCCTTCCCGCTCGAGACGCTCCGCGACACGAGCACGACCGCGCTCGACTTCGAGACCCTCGAGCGCGCGGCGCGCGACTACTTGGACATCAACTGCGCGCACTGCCACAACCCGGCGGGCACGAACGGGCAGACGTCGCGGCTGTACCTCGACGTGCACAACACGTCGGCCTTCAACCTCGGGGTCTGCAAGGAGCCCGGCTCCGCGGGCGGCGGGGCCGGCGGGTTGCGCTACGACATCGTCCCGGGCGACGCCGACGCCTCGATCCTCGTCTACCGGACCGAGACCGAGAACGTCGGAGAGATGATGCCGCTGCTCGGCCGAAGCCTGAAACACGACCTCGGCGCGCGCGTCGTGCGGGCGTGGATCGACGCGATGCCGCCGATGAGCTGCAACTGAGAGCGACGTTTTCGCGATCACACGCGCGTTCGTGCTTGTCGTTCGCCCTCAGTCGAGGGATGAGCGCGGCATGCGGACGCGTATCCTCTTCCTGCTCACCTTCGCCGTGGCGTGCTCCGGCACCGAGCGCACGACCGACATCAAGGACCCCGGCATGACCGACGTCAGCGGAACGGGGGACGCGGCGGCGCTGTCGGCGAAGGCGTGGTGCACGCGCGTCTACGGCAACCTGCGCACGTACTACGCGCGCTGCTTCGGGGGGACGGCGGCCGACTGGTCGCGCCTCGTCGACGACGCGTTCTGCACCGAGATCGAGGACGACGTCCGCGCGGCGCGCCTGTCGTTCAGCGCCGCCAAGGGCTCGGCGTGTAACACTGCGGTCGGGTCGGCGTCGTGCGGCGGGACGGCGCTCGACATCGCAGCGTGTGACGAGACGTTCGTCGGCGCGATCGCCGCGGGGGAGAGCTGCACCGAGCAACAACACTGCATCGCGGGGACGCGCTGCATGATCGCTCCGGACGCCTGCTCCGGGAGCTGCACCCTCGTGAACGAGGCCGGCCCCGGCGCGTCCTGTGCCGAGGCCTCGTGCGCGGACGGGCTGTTCTGCCAGTACAACGGCACGGGCGATCCGATCTGCCGCGCCTACGGACAAGCCGGCGCGACGTGTGACTCGACCTTCGAATGTTCCGAGCCCCTGTGGTGCAACGACGACGGGGTCTGCGCGCAGCCGCTCGCCGCCGGCGCCGTGTGCACCTCGTCGTTCCGTCAGTGCGCCGACGAGCTCGTCTGCGCCGGGCCGCAGGGCGCGCGTGCGTGTCGCACGGCCAAGAAGGTCGGCGACGCGTGCACCGTCGGGGACGAGGAGTGTGTCATCGGCTTCTGCGCGATGGCCGGGACTTGCACCTTCCCGCCCGCGCTCGGTGAGGCCTGCAACGACGACGGGCCCGAGGCGGCCCACTGCACGACCGGCTTCTGCAGCGGCGGCGTCTGCGCGATGCGCAAGGCGGTCGGGCAGACGTGCACGTTCTCGGACGAGTGCGCGTCCTTCGACTGCAACGAGGGGACGTGCCAGGCCGAGATGTGTCCCGGCTGAGCCCAAACGTGCGGGCGGCGAGTATACGAACCGCAGATGCGTGGGGTTGGGGGACGAACGACACTCGCGGCGATCGCAGCAGCGATCGTCGCATCGACGACGGGGTGCGCCGACGACCCGATCTGCGGCGACGGTCGCGTCGAGGTCGGTGAGGCCTGCGACGTCGGCCCGAACGGTGTGAACGGCGGCGCGGGGTGCGCGCTCTGCGCCATCGAGGCGGGCTACGCCTGCGAAGGCGCGCCGAGCGTCTGCACGCCGGTCTGCGGTGACGCACTGACGGTCGGCGACGAGGGCTGCGACGACGGCAACGCCGAGTCGGGCGACGGCTGCTCCGCGTGCGCGGTCGAGACCGGCTGGACCTGTCCAACCGCCGCGTGCACGCCGCTGTGCGGCGACGGCCGAATCATCGGTGACGAGGCCTGCGACGATCAGAACACCGGCGACGGCGATGGCTGCAGCGCGACGTGCACCGTAGAGGCCGACTTCACCTGCAGCGGCGAGCCCTCGCAGTGTGAATCCACGTGTGTCGCGAAGTCCGAGTGCCTGGGCCTGGAGTGCGGCGACGTCGACGACGGGTGCGGCGCGACGATCGACTGCGGGCGATGCACGGGTTGGTTCGAGGTTCGAAGCTTCGGCGCGCCGTCGTCGCGGCGGCTCCACCGCACTTTCTGGACGGGCACCGAGGTGATCGTGTTCGGCGGCTTCGGGCGAACGGGAGCGCTGTTCGACGGCGGTCGCTACGACCCGATCGCGCGCACGTGGACGCCGTTCGGCCTCGAACGCACCGACGATCACTACGGAACGGGGAGCGAGGTCTTCACCGGGGACGCAATTCTGCTGTGGGGCGGCAGCACGCCGGCCGGGACGACCAACGCAGGGTGGCGTTACGACCTCGCGGGCGACGCGTGGTCGCCGATGACGACGAACGGCGCGCCCGCGCCGCGCGTGAACCCCGTCCTGGTGTGGACCGGCACCGAGATGTTCGTCTTCGGCGGCGCCGACGGCGACACGTTCTACGACGGCGGGCTGTACGACCCACTCGCCGACACGTGGCGCCCCATCCCGACGACGACCGTCGCGCCCGATGCGCGCCAGGCGGTGTGGACCGGGACCCACGTGTACCTGGAGGGGTCGTTTGCACCGCCGGTGTTGTTCGACCCGACGACCGGTGAGTGGGAGAGCGTCCCCGAGCGGCCGTTCGACATCGGGACGCGGAGCCCGATCGTGTGGACCGGCAGCGAGGTGTTCTCGATGGTGAGCCGCGGCGACGAGACCCAGGCGCAGCTCTTCGATCCCGCGTCACGGACTTGGCGTCTGACGACGCAGGTGGGGTCGCCTTCGGGGCGCGTCAGCGACACCGTGGTGTGGTCGGGCACGGAGGTCATCGTGTGGGGCGGTCGTGTCTTCGATGGCGTCGTGTTCGGCGACGGCGCGCGCTACGATCCGGTGCGCGACGTCTGGACGCCGGTCGAGATGGAGAACGCGCCGGCCGCGCGCTACTGGCACGACGCCGCATGGACCGACCACGGGATGTTCGTGTGGGGCGGGCTCGCGGACCTCGTCACGAACACGGGCGCGATCTACGTCCCGGACTGAATCGGGTCAGCGCTTCTTGCCGAAGGCGAGGTAGAGCGCCGGGACGAAGACGAGGTTCAGCACCGTCGAGGTGACCAGGCCGCCGAGGATCACCACCGCCATCGGGTGCTCGATCTCGTGCCCGGGGCGCTCCCCCGCGATGACGAGGGGGATGAGCGCGAGCGACGTGGTCAGCACCGTCATGAGGATCGGTGCGAGGCGTTCGACGGAGCCGCGCAGCACCAGCTCGGGGCCGAAGGTCATGCCTTCCTCGTCCTCGAGGTGTTGGTAGTGCGACATCAACATGATCCCGTTTCGCGCCGCGATGCCGAGCACGGTCACGAACCCGACGAGTGAACCGAGCGACAGCACGCCGCCGGTGAGGAGCGCCGCGAGCACGCCGCCGACCAGCGCAAACGGGAGCGTCAGGAACATCAGCACCGTGAGGCGCGTGGAGCCGAACGCGGTGAAGAGGATCAGCACGATGCCGATCACCGAGAGTAGGCCGAGGGTGTTGATGCGCGCCGACGCGGCCTCGCGCTCGGCGTACTCGCCGAGCACCTCGGGGTGGAAGCCGGTCGGGAACTCGACCTTGGCGAGCGCGGCTTTCGCGTCCGTGACGACGTCGCCCAGCGCGCGCCCCTTCACGTGGAAGCCGACGTCGATGCGGCGGGAGGCGCCCTCGCGTTTGATCGAGTTGGGCGCCGGACCGATGCGGACGTCGGCGACGGCTTCGAGCGGGATGAGATCGCCGCGCGGCGTCTGCACTTCCATGCGGCGCATGGAGGTCGGGTCGCGGCGGATGTGCGGCGCGCCCCAGACGACGACGTCGAAGATCTTCTGCTGCTCGTAGATCTCGCCGACCTTCGTGCCGAGCACCATGGTCTGCGCGGCGCGGCGCACCTCGCCCGGCGTCAACCCGTGTTGCTGCGCCTTCGCGAGGTCCACCTTCACTTCGAGCTGCGGGATGTTCACCTGCGGCTCGACCTTGAGGTCGACGACGCCTTCGACCTTGGAGATCGCCGCGCCCACCTGCGCCGCCTGGTCGCGCAGGACGTCGAGGTCGGGGCCGTAGATGCGCACGACCACCGAAGCGCTCGAACCGGTGAGGACCTCCTTGATGCGCTCCTTCAGATACGTGAGCACGTCGCGGTACAGGCCAGGGTAGCCGTCGACGACCTCCTGCACCTTCGCGAGGGTCTCGTCGTAGTCGGCCTCCTCGTCGATCGAGATCCACAGCTCGGTGAAGTTGATGCCGACGACCTCGTCGGCGACCTCGGCGCGGCCGACGTGTGCGCCGAAGTTCCGCACGCCGGGGATGGCGCGCAGCTCCTTGCTCGCGGCGATCGTCACGCGGTTCATCGCGGGGAGCGACGTGCCGGGCTTCGTCACCCAGTGCATCAGGAAGTCGCGCTCCTTGAAGCGCGGCAGGAACTCCTCCGCGAGGAACGGGTAGATCGCCGCCGCCACGACGAACAGGACGCCGAGGACCCCCATTGCGAAGCGGTGCTTCCCGAACATGGTCGGGAGCCACGCGGCGTAGCGGTCCTTGAGCTTCGTGGTGATCGGTGACTCGCGCTCCTCCAGCGGCGCGTGCGGGAGGAGGAGCAGCGACAGCGCCGGCGTCACGGTGAGCGCGACGAACATCGACGCGAGCACCGCGAGCGCGTAGGCCGCGGCGAGCGGGCGGAAGAAGGCGCCGGAGAGGCCCTCCAGCAGGAACACCGGGAGGAGGGCGAGGATGACGATCATCGTCGCGTAGACGATCGCGGAGCGCATCTCGAGCGATGCCTCCAGCACCACCTGGAACGCGGAGCGCGGGCTGTCGACGGTGCGCTCGATGCGGAGGCGGCGGACGATGTTCTCGACGTCGATGATCGCGTCGTCGACGACCTCGCCGAGCGCGATGACGAGGCCCGCGAGGACCATCGTGTTGATCGTGCCGCCCAGGTAGTGGAGCACGATGCCCGCGGCGACCAGCGACAGCGGGATCGCGAGCACGCTGATCAGCGCCGTGCGCCACTCGTAGAGGAACGCGCCGAGGACGAGGATGACGAGGATGCAGCCGATGAAGAGCGCGCTGGTGAGGTTGTCGATCGAGCGCTCGATGAACGTGGCGGGGCGGAAGATCGTCGAGTCGACGTGCACGCCCTTCAGGCCCGGCTTCATCGCCTCCAGCGCCTTCTCGACCTCGAGCGAGACCTCGAGCGTGTTGCCCCACGGCTGCTTCTCGACGATCAGCAGGATGCCGAGCTCGTCGTTGATCACGCCGTCGCCGATCAGCGGTTGGTGACCTTCGACGACATCGGCGACGTCACCGAGCGTGAGCACGCCTTCGGCGTTCGTGCGGACGACGACCTGCGCGAGGTCCTCGGCGTCCTCGATCGGGGAGAGGTGGGTGACGTTGAGCCGCTGCAGCGGCATGTCGAGGAACCCGCCGGCGGCGGGGCGCGTCGCGTCACCGGCGGCGCGCATGACCTCGTCGATCGAGAGGTCGTTGGCTTCGAGGCGCGCGGGATCCACGAGGACCTGGAGCTGCCGATCGCGCTGCCCCCAGATCGCGACGTTCGCCACCCCGGGGATGGCGGTGAGGCGCGGGCGTATCGTCCAGCGCGCGAGCGTGGACAGCTCGATCAGCGACAGCTCCTCGGACTGCAGGCCGATCTTCATGGCGCGGCTCGTCGAGGAGAGCGGCGCGAGGATCACCGGCGGCGGTGCGACGTCGGGGAGCTGCGGGATGACGATCGCGACGCGCTCCTGCACGAGCTGGCGCGCGCGCATCAGATCCGTGCCGGGCTCGAAGATCAGCAGGACCGAGGACAGCCCGGGGACCGACTTCGATCGGAGGGTGTCGACCCACGCCGTCCCCGACAGCGCGTTCTCGAGCGGCACCGTGATGAGCGCTTCGACCTCCGAGCTCGACAGGCCGGGCGCCTCCGTCTGGATCTCGACCCGCGGCGGCGCGAACTCCGGGAAGACGTCGATCGGTGTGTCCCGCGCGATCGAGAAACCGAACGCCATCAGGATCGCCGCGAGCGCGACGATCGCGACGCGGAGCTCGAGGCTCGAGCGGACCAGCCAGCGCATCATTTTCCGATACCCGTCTCCGTCCCGTAGAGCTCCATGACGCCGGCGGTCGCGACTTCGGTGCCGACGTCGGGGCCGGCGTCGAGCACCGCGTGCTCACCGACGATGCGCGCGACCTGCACGCGCTTTCGCGTGTACGTGAGCTCCGCCGTCCGCGCGTACACCCAGGTGCCGCCGTTTTCGTCCCAGACGATCGAGGACCACGGCGCGACGAGGCGCTCGCCTGCGTCGTGCAGCGGGAGCTCGACGGTCGCGCGGAGCCCGGGGCTCAGGCCGTCGGTGTCGTCGAGCGCGTAGAACACCGCGACCGCCGAGCCGGCCCCGGCGACGGGGGGCCGCTTGATGCGCGTGGCGCTGCGGCGAACGTCGGTGCCGAGGACTCGCACCGTGGCTTTGGCGTCCTCGTCAATCTTCGTGAGCGCGCCGACGAAGACCGGGACCTGAACCCACAGCGCGTCGGCCGCGACGACCTCGAACAACACGGAGCCCTGCGTGACGGCCTGACCGTTCGCGACGTCTGAGGACATCAACACCCCGGCGTGCGGCGCGCGCAAGGAGAGGGAGACGTCGGCGGCCATCGGGTTGCGTGCGGCGCGCGCGACGCGTTTCTTCGCGGCTTCCAGCTCCGCCTTCGCGACGTCGTGCTCGGTTTGCGCTTGTTCGAGCGCGGCCACGTCGACGGCGCCTTCCTTCAGGAGTGTCTTCATGCGCACGGCGCGTTTCTCCGCCATGTCGAGGCGGGCGCGCGCGAGCTCGTAGTCGCGTTTGGCTTCGACCTCCAGGTTCCGGTCCGGCGCGACGAGGGGGAGGAGCCGCATCACGATCTGACCATCGGTGACGTTGGCGCCCGGGAGGAGGAGGGCGCTCTTCCCCGGCGGCGGCAGGATGGTGCCAGCGACGGGCGCGACGATCGGGCCGCGTCCGCCGGGGGCGGTGTCGATGCGCCCCGAGCGAACGAGGACGTCGCGTACGGAGCGCTTCTCGATCTTGCCGAGGGTGATCGCGAGGCGCTTCTCGGCCTCGGGTTTCAGCGTGATCGTCCCGCCGTTCGCGGCGTGTTCGACCTTCGCGGGTGGGTTCTTCGGCGCCGGTGCGCCGCCCGTCACGAGGGCGAAACAAACGAACGCGGCGTTCGTGATGGTCATTCGGGCATCCTCCCCACGCTGCGTGCGAGCTCGGCGAGCGCGCGGCGTTCCTCGGCGAACAGCTCGGCCTCGCGTTGTTTGGCTTCGATGCGTCGGCGGTTGGCGTCGAGCACGGCGAGGTACGACGCGCCGCCGGCTTCGTACGCGTGTGTCGCGAGCTGGACGTTGCGCTCCAACGGTTCGAGCACGTCCGCCGGCCAGCGCTCGCGTGTGGTCTTGGCGATCGTGAGCGCGGCGTAGGCCTCGGCGACCTCGCGCAAGATACGTTGACGCACGCCGATGTAGCGCCAGGACGCGGCGCGCAGCTCGGCGTCGACGCGCGTGCGGCCGGCCTGGTTCTGATCGAAGAGCGGGATCGTGAGGATGAGGCCGGGGCCGGCCTCGGGGCCGCCGGCGAATCCTTGGGCGTTGAAGTCGAGCTGCCCGATGAGCTGGAAGATGCGCGCGACCTCCCAGCCGGCGCGCTCGCCGGCCGCTTCGACCGCGAGCTCGGCCGCACGCACTTCGGGGCGCGCGGCGAGGGCGACCTTTTCGAGGTCTTCGAGCGAGGCGGTCACGGTGGCGGCGCCGGTCGGGGGGATGACGTCGACGACGTCTTCGGCGCCGAGCACCTCGCGCAGGCGCGCGTGCGCGGCGCGGACGAGCAGGGTGCGTCGGTCCGCCTCGATCTTCGCGGCGCGCGCGTCGGTCTCGACGGCGTTCACCTCGAGGAGCGACGCGGCCCCGGCGGCGCGCCGGACGCGTGCGAGGTGCGCGATGGCATCCCAGGCCTTCGCCGCTTCGCGGGCGAGGACGTCCTGCCGCTCGGCGAGCACGACGTTGGCGTGGGCGATGCGCGCGTCGCGGGCGACCTCCACGCCGCGTGCGACGAGCTCCTCCGCGACGCGCTCCATGTCGAGGCTCGCGGCGGCGACGCGGTAGGGGCGACCCCAGAGCCAGTCGATCGCCCAAGCGATCGTGAACTCCCACTGTTTGGGGCCGAGCGGGAGGAACGTCGAGAGCGTCGGGTTGGGGAGGGCCCCCGCGCGGTAGAGCTCGGCGCGTGCGAACCCGAGGTCTTCGAGCGTGGCGTGGAGCTCGGCGTTGTTCCACAGCGCCATGCGCACGGCCTCGTCTTCGGTGACGCCGTCGTCGACGCGGACGTTGGGTGCGGCGGTGGGTTCGACGCGCGACGCGTCGCCGGTCGCTGCGCCGGTGCGTTCCTGGATGGCGTCCGAGACGTAGGCGCGATCCCGCGGTGCGGTCGGGACACAGGCGCCGAGGATCGCGAGCCCGCATGCGAGGAGTCGGCGCACCGCGACGGAAGGCAACACGTCGCCGCCGCGGGTTCAACACCCACTCGGTGTTTCAATCCGAAACGTCGGACGTCGATGACTGTCGCGCGGAGGCGGTGCGGCCGATTCGAGGACCGTGCGAATACACGTATGCGCTTGGGCTTTCCTCGCCGTCGTCGTGTCGGGCTGCGGCGACGCGAAGCCCACGGCGACGGGCGCGGCGAAACAAGAGGCGGACCTCGCCGCCGCGGCCGGGCGCGCGACTTCCGCGTTGCACGTGGTGCAGGGGGCGGCGCGCGGGTCGGTGACGACGGAGGCGTCCGGGCGCCGCCACCGGGTGCGCGGGCGCATTCGGATGCTCGAACGGTGAGGTGCGGTCGCGCCATGAGGAGATCGTTGTGCATGTTGGGTTTGCTGACGTTCGGCGTGAACGTCGCGCCGGCCTATGGGCAAGCGCTCGAGCTGCCGTTCGAAGGTGAGCTCACCGACGTCGATGGAGCGCCGCTCGACGGGGCGGTGGGGATCGTGGTGCGGCTCTACGATCGAGCGGAGGGCGGGGAGCCGTACTTCGAGGAGCGCCACGAGGCCGAGGTGATTGGGGGGCGGTTCGTCCTGCCGATCGGACGGCACGCAGCGATCGACCCCGCGATCTTCGACGGCGGGGTCTTGTTCTTGGGCCTCGAGATCGACGGTGACGGGGAGGAGCTTTCGCCCCGCTTCACGATCGGCGCGGTGCCGTTCGCCATTCGTGCGCTGAACGGCGGAGCGCCCGGGCCGGAGGGTCCGCCGGGGCCTGCGGGGCCGACCGGCGACGAAGGCCCTCCTGGCATCGCGGGAGCGACCGGCACCCCCGGCGTTCGCGGGCCGGCGGGTCCGAGCGGCGCGCCCGGGCCTCGCGGCCACCGTGGCCCGGCGGGCCCGACGGGCGCCGACGGACCGAAGGGCGCGCGCGGCGCGACGGGCTCGGTCGGGGCCACGGGTCCGCAGGGGCCGGCGGGTCCGACCGGACCGCTGGGGCTGCTGGGGCCGGTCGGGCCCATCGGTCCGGTGGGGCCCGTCGGGCCGACGGGGGCGACGGGCGTCGCTGGCGCGCAGGGGCCGATGGGCCCACCCGGGGTCGCGGGCCCCGCGGGCTTGGCGGGGCCCCGAGGACCGACCGGGGCGACCGGCCTCACCGGCGCGACGGGGTTGACGGGCGCGCCGGGGCCCATCGGTCCGCAGGGGCTGCCGGGCGCGACGGGTGTCGCCGGGGCGATGGGTCCCATGGGTCCCGTCGGGCCCATCGGGCCGATCGGTCCCGCGGGTCCGGTTGGCCCGGTCGGGGCGATCGGTCCGGTGGGTCCGGTCGGCGCCGTGGGCCCGGCGGGTCCGATCGGGCCCACCGGCGCCACAGGGCTCCCCGGCCCGCAGGGCCCCGTCGGCGCGACGGGCCTGACCGGGCTGACGGGCCCCGTCGGCGCGACGGGGGCCGTCGGACCCACCGGCCTCATGGGGCCGACGGGTCCCGTGGGCGCCGTCGGTCCGGTTGGTCCAATTGGTCCGATCGGTCCGATCGGTCCGACGGGTCTCCCTGGCCCCATCGGCCCGCAGGGACTCACGGGGCCCCCGGGTCTGACGGGGGCGACCGGCCTGGCCGGTCCCATGGGCCCCATCGGTCCGGTCGGTCCGATAGGTCCTACCGGCCTGACGGGCCCCATCGGTCTCACGGGTCCGATCGGCCCGATCGGCCCGACGGGTCTCACCGGGCTCACCGGTGCGACGGGGCCCATCGGTCCCACGGGCCTCACGGGCCCCATCGGTCCGATCGGCCCGATCGGCCCGACGGGTCTCACCGGTCTCACCGGCCCGATCGGTCCCACGGGCCTCACCGGTCTCACGGGCGCGACGGGGCCCATCGGTCCCACGGGCCTCACCGGTCCGATCGGTCCAACGGGCCTCGCCGGTCCGATCGGTCCCACGGGCCTCACCGGTCTCACGGGCGCGACGGGGCCCATCGGTCCTACCGGACTGACGGGCCTCACCGGGGCGATGGGCCCCATGGGTCCCATCGGCCCCATCGGCCCCATCGGCCCGACGGGCCTGACCGGCCTCACCGGGGCGACCGGCCCCATCGGCCCGACGGGTCTCACGGGCCCGATCGGTCTGACCGGGGCCGCCGGTCCGATCGGCCCGACGGGCCTGACGGGCGCCACGGGCCCGATCGGTCTCACTGGGGCGACCGGTCCGATCGGCCCCACGGGCCTGACGGGTGCCGCGGGTCCGATCGGTCTCACCGGTCCCGTAGGTCCGACGGGGCTTACGGGGCTCACCGGAGCGACGGGTCCTCAGGGCCCCATTGGCGTCACGGGGGCCACCGGGCTCACGGGCGCGACCGGCCCCATCGGTCCGACGGGGCTCACCGGTGCCACCGGGCTTACCGGCGCGACCGGCCCCCAGGGCCCGATCGGCCTCACCGGTGCGACGGGTCCGATCGGTCCGACGGGTCTCACGGGGGCCGCCGGTCTGACCGGTGCCACGGGCGCCCAGGGCCCGACCGGCCCGATCGGTCCGACGGGTCTCACGGGGGCCACCGGCCTGACCGGCGCCACGGGGGCGCAGGGCCCGACCGGTCCGACGGGTCTCACGGGGGCCACCGGCCTGACCGGCGCCACGGGCGCCCAGGGGCCGATCGGTCCGATCGGTCCGACGGGTCTCACGGGCGCCACCGGTCTGACCGGCGCCACGGGTGCGCAGGGCCCGACCGGTCCGATCGGCCCGACGGGTCTCACGGGGGCCACCGGCCTGACCGGCGCCACGGGCCTCACCGGCCCGCAGGGGCCGACGGGTCCGCAGGGGCTTCAGGGCCTCCCGGGGCTGGCCGGCTCCGTGTCGCTGACGGCCACCACGCTCGATACCGTCGTGCTGGTCACCAGCGTCAACGTCACCGCCGTCGCGGTCTGCCCGGTGGGGTGGATGCTCGTCGGCGGCGGCTGCGACTGCGGCATCCCGCTGGGCACGTGCTCGATACAGACGATGCTGCCGAGCACGCTCACCGACTCCTATACGTGCAGCTTCCACGCGACCGGGCTCGCCGGCACGCTCGCCACCGCCTACGCGATCTGCGCGCAGTAAACTACCAGCAGCTCCCCGAGCTCGGCTCCTGCGTGTACGACGCGTACTTCCAGAAGCGCCGCCCGTTCTGCGACAGCAGCCCAAGGTGGATCGTCACGCCCCCGAGCCCGACCGACATGTTCAGCCGCGGATTCAACCCGCTTCCCGGCGCGATGTCCTCCGGCGCGACCAAGTCCTGGCTCCAGTAGTTGTTGCACAGGTACTGCTGCGCCGCGGCGCGGCTCGTGGCGCTTCGAAAGTCGAGGTCCAGCGCGTCGCCGTCCGGGTGGTCGCCGTTCGCCGCCCCGCCCACGCCCTCGTTGTAGCAGGGCGGTCGCCACCAGTTCCGCAGCGTCACCGGTTCGTTCACGAGCGACCGCAGCTGATCCGCCAACAACCCGAGCGCCGCCGCGCGCGGCCACATCGAACGGTCCGGAAGAAGAATCGTGTACCCGCAGCTCGCCGCCACGCTCGCGTTGTTCGGCACCACGTACTCCCACGCCGCGAAGTACGTCACGCCGACCGCGTCGAGGTAGGCCTGAAAGCCGTCCTGCGTCTCGGGGAACATCGTCGGGTCCGCATTCACGCCGCCCCACCGATCGATCAGGTAAGCGTGGTCGATCACGCTCACGCCCGGGTTCATCATCACCTCGGGTGTCAGCGTCACTGTCACGTTCGACGTCGCGCCGCCCATCACGTCCACCGCCGCGCTCCCGTCGTCGAACCCCATCTTCGTGACGACCAAGGCCTGCGCACCGACGGGTGTCTCGAGCGTGAAGCGCCCGTCGACGCCGGTCGTCGTCGACGCACCACACGCACACATCACCCGAGCGCCCTCGATCGGCACGCCGGGCATCGACCCGTCCTCGACCACGCCCTCGATCGTCCCCATCGTCGGAGGCGGCGGCGGCGGAGGAGGTGGGGGTGGAGGCGGCGGCATCGTGTCGAAGGGATCCGTCGCGACCCAGCGCGCCTTGGCTTCCTCCAGCCCCGCGACGTCCGCGCAGACCGGCGACGCCATCACCACGACGTCGTCCGCCGACGTGATCGAGAAGCGACGCACCAGCTCGTCGAGCGCCGCGAAGAGGTTCGCCTCCGTCGCGCCGGACGGCGTGCAGCCGAGCACCGAGACCGCCACGCGACCCGCGTTGGCCTCTGCCGTCGCCTCGGCCGCCGCCCGTCGCGTGCCGCGGCCCATGAACACCTGCGTCGCGCCCACCACGTAGGACGGTCGAACGTCACACCACCCGAGCCCGTCCCGATCGCGCAGCTGCAGCGCGCGCAGGGCGGCCACCTCGTCGGTCGGCGTCTCCTCGGCCCGCAGGACGATCGTCGTCGGCGCGACGTCGTTCGGACCGCAGCGCGCCGGCAGCGCCGACCACGTGGACCGCGCCGCGACGACCGAGTCCTGAACCGGCTCCGCGTCGGCGAGCGCGCCGAGCAGGCTCGCCTCGAGCGGGACCGACGCCGCCCACCGCATCGTCTTCACGCGCGCGATTGCGTTCTCGGCGACGCGCAGCGTGAGCGAAGTCGCCGCGGTCTCGAGGTCCACGGCGAGCACCCGCTCGGCGCCGACCGCGCCGATCTCCGCCAGAGGAACGAAGGGTCCGCTCTGGCCGTTGGACCAGCCCGCCTGCGCGAAGACGATCGGCGTCGCGTCGGTCGCGTCCGAGAGCGTCACCCAGATCGTCGCGCGCGAGGCGACGGACGGCAGCGGGATCTTGGGCCCCAGCGCGAACCCGTCGGCTCTCGCAAAGGCCGCGAGGTCCGGTGCTCGATAGACCCCCTCCGCGACCGGACCGTCCTCCGCGGACTGCGTCAGCGGCGCCATCGCCTCCGGCATCTCGTCGTGCGGCTCGTGGTTCGCCGGCTCGTCCGAGCCAGGGGCGCACGCAAACACCAGCCCGGCCAACGACGCGATCAACCCCTTCCGCATGTCGCGTGATCTAGTGCGGTCCCCGGTCGCAGCGCAATTGGACGAACGGCGTTCGAGCGGGCTAACTGACCCCTCCAGACCATGGCACGCACCGCCCGCATCCTCCGCTGGATCGCCCTCGCGCTCGTGCTCGTCGCGGTGGTCGGCGGCCTCGCCGTGTGGCTGTCGCCGGGCCTCGCCCTGGACGCGACGATGCGCCTCGAGCGTGGGCGCGCTGGCCTCGAGCAGAAGGTCGTCGAGGTCGACGGGCACCGCATCGTCTACCTCGAAGCCAACGCTGAAGCGTCACCGACGATCCTCATGGTCCACGGCTTCTCCGCCGACAAGGACAACTGGACGCGCTTCGCCCGCCACTTCGGCGACTACCACGTGGTCATCCCGGACCTCCCGGGCTTCGGCGAGAGCACCCGCGACGAAGCCGCGACCTACGACATCGCCTCGCAGGCGGATCGGTTGGCGGCCTTCGCCGACGCGCTCGGCCTCGAGCCCCACCACGTCGTCGGCAACTCCATGGGCGGCAACCTCGTCGGGGCGTACGCCGTCAAACACCGCGACCACGTGACGAGCGTCGCGTTCTTCGCCAACTCCGGCGTGACGCCGACCAACGAGAGCGAGGTCATGCAGGCGCGGCACCGCGGTGAGACGCCGTTGCTCGCGTCGAGCGTCGAAGACTACGAGCGCATCGTGGATCTCGTGTTCGTCGAGCGCCCCTTCCTGCCGGGCCCCGTCTTGGAGCATTTCGCCCGTCGCGCGGTCGAGACCCGGGCGTTCAACGCCAAGATCTCCGGGGACCTCGCGGAACGCCCGTTCCCCCTCGAACCCGTACTCGAGGACATCGACGTCCCGGTGCTGGTGCTGTGGGGCGACTCGGACCGCGTCCTGGACGTGTCGTCCATCGAGGTCATGCAGCCGCGCGTCCCCCACGCCGTGGTGGTCATCATGGACGGTTGCGGGCACCTTCCGATGGTCGAGCGGCCGGAAGAGGCGGCGCTGCACTACCTGCGTTTCTTGCGGGTCGGGCAGACGGACCGGACCGAAGCGGGGCCGATTGATTGACGGTGCCCGGCTCCCGTGCTGAAAAAAGGCAGTGCGCGACGGTCGCTACCGCGTTCTGCTGATCGAGGACCTCGACGCGGACGCAGTCATCGTCCGGCGTTCGCTCGACCGCGCCGAAATCGCCGACTTCGAGGTCGTGCACGTGCTCGACCTCGCGAGCGCCGTCGACACGCTCGCGGCTGACACTTTCGACATCATCCTCACCGATCTTGCGCTGCCGGACTCGGACGGCATCGAGACCGTGAAGCGCGTCCGCGCAGCGGCTCCGGAGACGCCGGTCGTCGTGCTCACCTCATCGAGCGACGATCGGCTCCGACTGAACGTGCTCGCGAACGGTGCGGACGATTTTGTCTCGAAGGATGGCGTCCACACGATCTCGCTAGCGAGCGGAATCATGTTCGCCGCCCAGCGCTCTCGCGTCGCCGGCCAGCTGCGCGCGATCGTCGAGCGCAACGCGGACGGCGCGGTCGTCGTCGATGAACACGGCGTCGTCCTGTACGTGAACAACGCGACCGTCGAGATCCTCGGCCGGCCCGCGAAGGAGCTCATCGGCGTCGAGCTCGGCCTACCGCTCGACGCGGAGGCGGGGGCCAAGATCGAGGTGACCCGCCCCAGCGGCGAGAGCCGCTCCGCGGAGCTCCGCACCTCTCGCATCACGTGGGACGGGCAACTCGCGGTCCTCGTCTCCATTCGTGACATCTCGGACCGGCAGCGTTCGGCCGAGCTCGAACGTCGCCTCCTCGAAGCGGATCGGCTCGCGTCGATCGGCCAGCTCGCGGCGGGCGTCGCGCACCTCATCAACAACCCCGCGAGCTTCATCCAAGCCAACAGCACGCTGATGCTCGAAGAGATCGTCGCGTTGGAAGAGACGTTCAAGATGCTCGGTGCGGCGCTCAAGGCCGAGCGCGACCCGGGCGACATCCAGGCGATGCTGGACAACGAGGACCTACCGGACCGGTTCCAGGGGATGCGCGAGATGGCCGAGGACACGATCGCCGGCATCCAGCGCATCGCGGGCATCGTCCGCGACCTCGGTGCCTTCGCGCGACTACAGCCGACCGATGTGTTGCCCATGGATGTCGCGCGGCTCGCGGAGCAGGCGTGTGATCTGCTGCGGAGCTCGATCGTCGGCCGCGCCCGGCTCGAGCAGAAGCTGGAGTCCACGCCGGAGCTCCCCGTCGATGCGACCAAGATGGTCCAGGCGATCGTCAACGTGCTCCTCAACGCGGTGTGGGCCGTCGATCAAATCGACCGCGACGCACGCGAGAACGAAATCTCGATCACCACCCGCACCACCGACGAGGGGGTGTGTGTATCGATCGAGGACAACGGGTGTGGCATCGACCCGAAGCACGACAAGCGGATCTTCGAGCCGTTCTTCACCACCCGCGAGCACGAGGGCGCGCGGGGGCTCGGGCTGTCACTCGCGCTGGAGACGCTGCGTAAACACGGTGGGCGCGTGATCATCGACTCGGAGGTCGGCCGCGGGACCCGCGTCGATCTGATCCTCCCTTTCGAGGCCCAGCTCGACACGGCCGATCTCGGTGCGCCGTCGCAGCCGGAACCGCCGGCGCAGCCCGAACGACCCGTGGCCGACTGCCCCCCCGCGGGTCAGGGGCGGTCGTCGACGTCGACCCGCGTCAGGCCGACGCGGGCGGCGAGCGTCGTGTAGGCGGCCGAGGTCGCGAGCAGCCGTGACCGACCGAGGTCGACGCCGGCCTCCAACGCGTGTGCGATCACCAGCCCCGGGAGCGGGGGACGGCACCAGCACGCGACGGGGCCCGCCGGGTGCGGACACCAGCGAGCGCGGAGCTCGAAGCCGAGCCGTTCGCGGACCTGTCGCTCCCACGCGTCGACGCGATCGGGCGTCGCCGCGAGCTGCGGGAGCCACGCCAAACCGAACACCGCGAACCCCGCGCGGTGCCAGGCCGTGAGCGCGTCCGCGACCGCGTCGTCGATGGCGACACCCCCGTCGCCCCACAGGAACGCGTCGGCGTCGACGAAGACCGCGCGGCCCTCGCCGTACGGCGCACGTTCGAACGGGACGACCTCGACCTTCGCGAAACCTTCGTCCTCGCGCGGCGCCTCGAGCTGCTCGCGGTAGCGATACTGCACCCGCGGGAGGAACGTGTTCGGCTCGGACTTCTTCAGCGCACGGACCTCCGCGTCGTCGAGGAGGCGCCCGTGTCGCTGAATCATCCGCTGGATGGCGTTGATCTGCGCGTCCTCCAGTGAGGTCGCGACCCAGTCGCAGCGCGCCGGAGCGCCGTGGCGCCACGAGGCCTCGATGACGCGGTTCCGGGTCGCGCGGGTGGCGTAGGTGTTGTCGAGGACGATGCGTCGGTCACCCGCGGCGAGGTGACGCTCCAGCTCCGGGATGAGCTTGGCGAGGGTGCCGCCGCGTTCGTCGCGGTTGATGCGAACGTAGCCGTCGTTTGCGTACGCTTCGGCGCGCGTCGTCTTGCCCGCGCCCGGCATGCCCATCACGATTACGACGTCGCCGTCGGTGTCCTGAGGGCGCCGCTCGGCGCGTGGCGTCGACAGCTGCACGCCGGTGGGGAAGGCGTCGTCGAGGGCGTCACGATCATCGTCTTCGAGCGCGACGATCCGCGCCGCCGCCGCGCCGGTCTCGGGGCGGGTCGCGCCGGGGAGCGCGACCAGGTCGTCGTCGAGCGCGTAGAGCCACGACAGCGCGATGGCCTCCGGGGTGACGTCATGCCGATCGGCGATCGTGCGGAGCACTTCGTGGCGTCGGATCTTCTTCAGGCCCTTCACTTCCCCGAAAGGACGCGACGCGACGAGGTGTACGCCGAGGCGGCGGCAGGTCTCGGGGACTCCGGACTCGAAACCTTGGGGCGACGTGACGCCCAGCTCCATCTGCACGTAGGTGATCGGCGCGATCTCGAGCGCCGCCTCCAGCTGCTCGACCGTCACGTTACTGAGGCCCAGCGCCTTCACGTGGCCGTCGCGGCGGAGTCGCTCGAGCGCGCGGACGCTCGTCGCGAGCGGGGTCTTGGGATCGACGACGTGGAGGAAGTAGACGTCGATGTGCCCGAGGGTCGCGAGGCTCCGCGCGCACGCGGCCTCCAGGTGTTTCTTCTGGCCGTTCGGGATCCAGCGGGCGCCGGTGCGCGTGAGTCCGCCCTTGGTCGAGACGATGACGTTGGAGGTGTCGCCGCCGTAGGTGTCGAGCGCTTCGCGAACGCGTCGTTCGTTGTGGCCGACGTCGCGCGCGGTGGGGCCGTAGACGTCGGCGGTGTCGAGCCACCGAACGCCGGCGTCGAGCGCGGCGTGAATCGTTTCGATCGCCTGCGCGCGGTCGACGTTCGACAGTCGCATGCACCCGAGGCCGGTGGTCCTCATGGCGTCGCGGGGATGCGGGAGAGGTCGAGGATCGCGAACTGCGGATCTTGGTACACGGCCAGCGCACCGAGGTGCGTGAGCAGGTAGTAAGGTTTGCCTTTGTCGCGGGCGACCGCGGCCTGGATCCAGCCGCCGTACGGCGTCGCGTAGCCGGGGGCGGGCCCGGTGAGGTGGCCCTTGTTCACGATGAGGTGCGTGACGCCCAGCTCGTCGCGGAGCTTCTCGATCGGTTCCGCGGAGCGCGCGTAGTACGCGGCGATCAGCGCGCGCATGCGGACACGCATCTGTTCGAGGTACGCGACGTGGAAGGCGATGTGCATCTCGCCGGTGATCAGCGCGCGCCGCCGCGACACGAGCGGGACGTTGCTCATCGGGTCATCGGGCCACCCGCCGACGAGCGCATCCTCCGGCAGCTCGGCGACGGCGTTGGCGAGCTTTTGCTGCGCCGGTCCGAGCCCGAAGGACAGGCCTGCGCTCTTGTGCCCGTGACCGCCGATCATCAGCATGAACAACAGCGCCAGCCCGCCGGCGGCGGCCGCCTTTCGCAGGTCGTCGAGGCGGGGGAGGAATCGCTCCACGAACCCGACGAGTCCGATGCCACACACCACGGCGAACAGGAGCGGCACGGTGTAGAGCACGAAGCGGTTCGGCCCGTACAAGTACGGGGCGAAGCCACGCGCGAAGAGGTGGCCGATGATTCCGGCGATCGGGAAGAGGGCGAGCCGCCGCACGTCGTCGCGCCGGCGCGCGAGGACGAACGCGCCGAAGAACCCCACGAGGAGGAACGTGTCGACGACGATCATCTTCAGCCCGGTGAGCTTGTCGGAGAGCCACGGCCACCACGCAGCGCCGGACCCGACGACCGCGCGCTCCATGAAGCTGGAGACGGACGGCAACACCGCGGAGAAGGGCGGACGATCCTCGGCGCTCGAAAGCCCACCCGGGCCGGCCTCGGGGTAGATCTTGAAGTGGCGTCCCGTGATGCGCGGGCCGAACTCCGCGGAGCCCAGCGAGGGGGGGATGAGGAGCACGGCCGACACCGCGGCCGTCGACGCGAGCACGACGAAGCGTTGCTTCAGCGTGAGGTCCTTGGCGTCGCCGCGATCCTCGGCGGGCGCGACCAACATCCACAGCGTGAGCAGCAATCCGGAGAACAGCCCGAGCGTCGGGTAGAACGCGGCGCCGATCACCGTGGTCGCGGCGAGCCAGCGCCACCGACCCCACGCCAGCGCGAACAGCGCGGCGGCGGCGAGCGGGTAGCCGAAGGAGCGAGGCAGGCCGCCGGTGATGCGCTCGATGTAGAGGTTCGAGCCGAGCACGATCGTCGCGGCGACGAACGCGGCCGGGTAGCGACCGATGCGGTAGGCCACGAGCGTGACCAGCACGACCGTGAACAGAAACATCGGGTAGGGGAGGATCTTCGACAACGTGAACGCGTCGACGGTGTGCGCCCCGAGCCAGTACAGCGCCCGGTAGCCGGTCGGGAGGAGCGCGAGCGCGTAGTCGCCGAGGTAGTCGTTCGCGAAGGCCGCCGGCTCCGAGTAGCGGAAGAACGGGAAGATCTGGATGCGGGCGTCGTCGTTGAAGAAGTACGGGTCGGAGGCCTTCTCCATGTGGGCGAGCAGCGCGCGCACGTGGAGCACGAGCAGGAGCGCGACGAACGCGGCGGGCGCGAGGTACCGGCGAAGCTTCGTCATGGACGGTGCTCGTGCGGCTGATACCCGAAGCGCGCGGCGGCGACCAAGAAAACAAGTCGACCGTCGGTTCTCGAACGTCAGACATCTGAGGTGCGCCGCGCCTCCAAGGTGGCGCGGCGGGTCGGCACGGCGCTTGTAAAGCTGGCGAGGCATGAACCGCTTCGGCCTCCTGCTCGTCCCCTCTCTCCTCGTCGCGTGTGGCGGCACCGTCCGCGACCTCGACCCCGACGACGACAACCGCGTCGTCGCGAAGACGGCCCTGAGGGCGGAGCTCGGCGGGAGCGACGTCGATGTGGTCGGCGTCACGGTCGACCCGATCGACGGCAAGCGCTACGTCTTCGACGCGCTCGCCGGCCTGTACCGCCTCGACGCGGACGGCGCCGAGCTGGTCTTCAGGACCTCCGACCTCATCGCCGACGACGCCTGGCCCCAGTCGGACATCACGGACGTCGCCGCGCTCGGCGGCGGCAAGTTCGCGCTGACGGCGCTGAACGACGGCTTCCTCTACGACACCAACACGGACACCTTCAGCCGGTACTTCTGCTACGTGCCCGGCTTCATCGAGGACGAGTTCGCGCCCACCCCGATCGTGCAGCTCACCCGCTCGGTCACCTACGACGCCCAGCGCAACAAGCTGTTCGCGCAGCCGCAGACCTTCCAGAACTCCGCGGATGCAGCCCCGGAGATCTCGCAGGTCGGTCAGTTCGACATCGAGGGCGGCGAGGGCTACGGCTGGATCGACCTCGACGACCCGGCGTTCTCGGCCGGAGGCATCGCGATCGACGGTGCGGGCCGAATGCTCCTCGGTGAGGGGGACCGCCTGTACCGCCTGGACCTCGAGACCGAGCGGTTCGACCGCGTAACGGACCTCTCCGGGCACGGTATCGGCGCGATCGGCGGCCTCGCGGTCGACGGCGACCACGCGTTGGTCGTCGACGCCGAGACGGACGTCCTCTACGAGATTCAGCTGTAGGTCACCTGGACGGACCCAAACGCCCGCGTTTCGAGTAAGAATGCGGGTATGCGGTCGTGGCTCGTGCTCCTCGTCGCCGTCGGCGCGTTGGCGTGTGAGGGGGACCAGGTCGCCCGGCAGGCGCCGAAGCTGGTGCTCGTGCCGGAGACGGACACCGTCGTCGACTTCGGCGCGGTGACGATCGGCGACCCGGTCGACGGCTTCCGTGTCCTCGTGAAGAACGAGGGCAACGCGGCGCTGGTCTTCTCACGGGTCTTCGTCGAGTCCGGTCAACTCAGCGTCATCGGCGCGCCGACGCAGATCACCCCCGACAGCAGCGCGAGCCTCGAGCTTCGCCTCGCGCCCGCCGTGCCGGGTGTCATCGACGACGCCCTCGTCCTCGAGAGCAACGACCCGGAGCGTCCAGAGGCCCGCCTCCGGATCCGCGCGGACGTCCGCGCGCCGTGCGCGCTGTTGTTCGCGCCGTCGAGCGCCAGCTTCGCGATCGACGAAGTGGTGACGCTGAGGTTGGAGAACACGAGCACCTCCGACTGCAGACTCCTGGAGCTGTCGACGGACGAGACGTTCTTCGAGATCACCAACCCGCCCGAGCTCCCGTTGACCCTCGAAGCCGGTGCGACGCGCCCGGTCGACGTCCGCCACACCGGCTCGGCGTTCCGCGGGCGCCCCGTTCGTCAGCTCACGGCGCGCGCGGAGGGCGGTGCCCGGGCGACCGCGACGCTCGCGGGGCAGGAGCGATCGCGCTGTCTGTCGGTCGACCGCGAGGTGATTCGTTTCAACACCATCCTCCCCGGGGACACGGCGTCGTCGTTCGTGAACGTGGTCAGCGAGTGCGACCACATCGTGTCGATCACGGACCTGTCGATCATCAGCGCCGACGGCGGCTTCACGGTCGACGAACGGGACCTCCCGATCGTCATTGCGCCGAGCTCGCGCGCGCGGGTGGACGCGAGGTTCTCGCCGGTGCCGGGCCCCAGCTTCTTCGCGCAGGGGCTGCTCAACATCCAGACCGACGACTACTACGACGCGATCCTACCGGTCGCGCTGGAGGGGTTCGTCGTGCGGCCGCGCGGGACGTTGCACCCGTTCATCCTCCGGTTCGAGCCGGTCATCTACGAGCCGACGGCGGGGCCGGGCTCCCCTTCGACGTGTGCGTCGGAGGAGATGGAGGCTCTGGTGATCAACACCGGGCGTACGCCGTTGCCGGTGCGGGAGGTCGAGCTCGACAGCGCGGGTGAGTTCGAGCTCGCGTACGTGGACGTCGGTGGGACGATCGAGACGGAGCTGAATCTCCCGATCGAGATCCCCGTCGATGCGGTGGCGCGGTTCGTGTTGCGGTATCGCCCGACCGCGGCGGCGGAGCATCGAGGGCAGCTTCGGATCCGACACGACGGTGAAGAGCGGACGCAGATCACCGCGCTGATCGGACAGGGCGAGCCGCGGTCGCAGATCACCGAGGTGTTCAACCAGCCGGCCACGCTCGCCGTCGACATCCTGTGGGCGATCGATGCGAGCTGTTCGATGGGCGAGGAGCAGGAGGAGCTGATCGCGAACCTGTCGCAGTTCGTCGCGTACGCGGACGCGAACGGCGTGGACTACCAGATGGCGGTCACGGAGGCTGAAGAGGTCTCCTCGCTCGCGGGGACGTTCGAGCAGTGCGACGGGCACCCCCCGATCATCGACTCCAACTACATGACGAGCGCCGTTCGCGATCAGGTCTTCGCGTGTATGTTCGCGCTCGGCGTCAACGGTGTGGGGTTGGAGTCCGGTCTCGGGGGCGCGCGCGAGGCGTTGCGGCGGGCGACGGACCCCGATCAGAATCCGCTGACGAACCCGAACGCGGGGTTCGTACGCGAGGACGCGGAGCTGGTCATCGTGGCGATCAGCGACGAGGACGACCAGTCGTCGAGCCCGGACATCGTGCTGCGTGACTTCTTCTACGGCGTGAAGAACGGGCAACGGAATCGTGTGTCGGTCCACGCAATCGCGGGCCCGTTGCCGACCGGGTGCGCGACGGCGTCGGCCGGGCATCGTTACTCGACGCTCGCGCGCCAGACGAACGGGCAGTTCTACAGCATCTGCGAGGACGACTGGCAGCCGCTGCTCCAGAACCTCGGGCTCGACGTCTTCACGCCCGAGGATCAGTGGTACCTGTCGCGGCCCGCCGTGGAGTCGACGCTGGTCGTCACGGTCGACGGGGTCCCGGTCGCGAACGACCCCGCGGACGGGTGGATCTACGTGCCGTCGCGACGGCTCGTCGTGTTCGCGCCGAACGCGGTGCCTCCGCCCGGATCGCAGATCGTGGTGACGTACATGCCTGGGTGTGCGCTCTGAGGGGGATGTAGTTCTACCGTGTGCGCGCGGTCTTGCGCTCCAACCGCGGCTCCATCTCGGTACACAATGGTGGAATGCACGTCGCGTGGAGCTTCCTTCCGGTCTGCGCGCTCGCGACCGGGTGTGTCGCCGGCTCGGTGGACCTCGAGGGTCGCGACGGCGGGCCGGCGTTGCCGGGGATCGGTGAGTCCGCGCGGTACGCGTGCATCGAGCTCGACGAGGACTTCCTTCGGTTCGTGAATCAGCAGGCGGGCGAGCGACACGAACGCGAGGCGATCATTCGGAGCCACTGCGACTGGGACGTGCAGCTCACGTCGATGACGCTCGACAGCGACAGCGGCGGTTTCTCGATGGAGGGCTACGCGTCGCCACCGACGACGCTGCGCGCGCGCGACACGTACACGCTCACGGTCGTCTACGTCGGCTCCGACACTTGGCCCGAGGAGTCGGGCTCGGTGCAGTTTGCGTTCGACGACCAAGCGCAAGCTCACTTGCGCCTGACGATGCGCGGTGACGTGGTTGCTCCGCGCATCGAGTTGGACCGGACGCTCCTCGAGTTCGGCGACGTCGTCTACGAGTCGACGGACGGTCCGGGCTCGCCATCGTTCTGTGCGTCGGAGCTCGCGTACCTGCGCGTGAAGAACGTGGGGTACGGGCTCTTGCACGTGGGCACCGTCGTCCCGCCGTCGCCGTTCGAGGTCGAGTACATCGAGGTCGGCGGGACGATTCAGCAGCGGGGGCCCTTCGTTCTGGAGCGCAACCAGCGCGCCGAGGTGGCGTTCCGCTACACGCCCACCGCCTACGGCGAGCAGCGGGATGTGCTGAGGTTGCTCCACGACGCCCCCGAGGGGGTCTCCGAGGTCAACCTGGCGGGGCGTGGGATCGACGCGTCGCCGATCGTCGAGACGTTCCACCAGGGCACGGAGGTGGCGGTCGACATCCTGTGGGCGATCGACTCCAGCGGTTCGATGGAGGAGGAGCAGGCGCGGCTCGTCGCGAACCTCGGTCAGTTCGTCGACTACGCCGAGGGGCTCGGGGCCGACTACCAGATGGCGGTGATCGAGGCGCAGGAGCTCGAGAGTGGGGCCGGTGTCTTCAGGACGTGTGCGCCGCATCCGCCGGTGGTCGGTGCGTCGTACCTGGACAACGACGCGCGCAACGAAGCGTTCTCCTGCATGGTCGAGGTGGGGACGATGGGGTTCGCGACGGAGACGGCGGCCGGTGCGACGCGCATCGCGCTGGAGCGCGCGCAGTCGGACGACCAGACGTCGAGCAACCCGAACGCCGGGTTCCTGCGTCCGCACGCGGACCTCGCGATCGTCGCGATCAGCGACGAGGACGATCAGTCACTGCTGCCGGACGACGTCCTCCTCGACGCGATGTTCGCGGCGAAGGACTTCGACCGAAGTCGCGTGCGCTTCCACGCGATCGCCGGTCCGCTCCCGATGGGGTGCCCGTTCGCCAACCGAGCGTTGCGCTACTCCCAGATGGTCGACGCGACGGGGGGCATGTTCTTCGGGATCTGCGCGGACGACTGGTCGCCGTTGCTGACGTCGCTTGGCCTCGACGTGTTTCGGCCGCGTAGCCGCTTCGGGTTGAAGCACCACGCCGACGAGCTGACGCTCGACGTCCGCGTCGATGGCGCGTTCGTCCCGCGCGACGCGTTCGATGGCTACGCGTACGATCCGGACGGGCGATGGATCACGTTCAGCGAACGTCGCATCCCGCCGCCGGGATCCGAGATCACGGTGACCTACGTGCCGCACTGCCCGCGCTGAGGTCAGGTCCAGAGCGGGCCGTTCAGCGCTTCGAGGCGCTCGGCCGCAAGTTGTCTTGCGTAGTCGAGGAGCACCGGGTGACGTGCGGCGACGGCGCCGAGGTTTTCGCGGGGGAGGCCGAGGACGATCGCGTCGGTCTTGGCGATGACCGTCGCGGTGGCGGGGACCTCCGTCATGGTAGAGATCTCGCCGCAGATGGCGCCGGGTTCGAGGGTCGCGATCTCCGCGGGGTTGCCGAACGCGGAGACGTGGTCGACGGAGAGCGTGCCGTCGACCACAACGAACAGGCCGGGCGAGGGGCGCCCCTGCTCGATGATCGCGTGGTCGGCGGCGACATCGAGGAGCGTGAAACACGCGCGCAGCTCCCGGCGTGAGGCCTCGGACAGGTCGGCGCCGCCGAGGCGCATGAGCACGTTCGTGGCGAGGCGCTCGCGGAAGAACTCGAGGAGGTTGGAGAGGATCTCGGGGGCCTCACCGATCAGCGCGTGGATCTCGTCGTGGTCGATCACCAGGAGCTCGCCGGGGCCGGACGCACGCACGGTGGCGTTGCGCGGGCGTCCGGTGAACAGGCTCATCTCGCCGAAGAAGGTGCCTTCGGTGAGGCGCGCGACGGGCGGGGCGTCGGGCGCGAGGAACACGTCCACGGCGCCGTCGACGACGACGAACAGCGCGTCGCCGCGGGTGCCCTTTTCGAAGATCGTGGCGCCGTCCGCGACGGGGCGCTGCGTGCTGCGGTCGAGGAGGCGCGCGAACGTGTCGCCGTCGAGCGAGGAGAACAGCGGTATGGGCGGGAGGATGTCGAGGGGGATCGGGTCGTTCGGCTCTGCGCGCGGGTCGAGGTCGCGCGACTGGACCTCGACGATCGGCGGTGTGATCCCGGACGCGGCGCGCGCGCGTCGAATCAACGGGATGACCGCGAGCGCCTGATCGCCGACCTGCGGGAGCGCGGGCGATGCGGCGGGGGTGCTCGGGCGTGCGCGGCGGAGGCGGTCCATCGCGGTGAGGAGCGCGGGGTGCTTGGGCGCGATGTTTTGCGCGCTCTTGAGCGTCGCGATGCCCTTCATCAGCTCGCCGCGCGCGTTGTGTTTGTCGGCGGCGCGGACGAGCGCTTCGATGCGGGCGTCGAGATCATTACGCTGACGATGAACGCCAGCGAGCTTCTTGCTCCACATCGGCGCGTCGGGCGCTTCGGTCTCCAGGCGTTGGTAGAGCGCGAGCGCGCGGTCGAGGTCGCCCGCCGCCTCGGCGGCGGCGGCTTCGGCGGCGAGGGGGTGCACGGGGGGATCGTAACGCCGAACGCGGAGGTCACGCCACGGCGACGATCTCGTATTCACGGCGGACGCGCTTGAGCGTCAGCTCGAAGCCGTCGCCGACGCGTTTCTTCGAGAGCGCGCGGCCGACGGGCGAGGCGAGGGTGACGACGCGGATGGTGAGGTCCGCGTAGCGGACCTTGGCGCCGCCGCCCTCCGGGGCGACGAAGTAGATCTCGTCGCCGTCGTCGTGCTCGACCTGCACGAGCGCGCCGAACGCGATCGGCGTGTCCTCGTCGAAGTCACGGAGCTGCATGCGCTCGAGGACGGAGATGGCGGCCTCGATCACCTCGGCGCGCGCCGTCTGCGCGCCGGCGAGGTACGAGGCCTCGAGCGCGCGTGTGTCGTACTGGTTCTCGGGCTGCGCGTCCTCGTGCGTCGCGCCCTCGCGCGCCGAGCTCGCGGCCTCGCGCACCCCATCGAGCTCGGCGGCGAGCTGCGCGACGATCGCGGCGATCAGCGCCGCCTTGTCGATACCGGCGAGGTCCATGCGCTTCGATCTTTATCCGGAGGTTTGTTCGACGAGAAGTTCGATATCCGGACGAAAGTTCGATTATCGAACGCGGCGCGCGAGCCGTGGCGACCTCCCGCGTGGCACGGGACGTGATCTTGGAGGGCGCATGTTAGAGTTCAACGCGAGATGCGCCACATGCATGCCAGCGCGCCGTACGTAGAAGACGACATCGTCTATCCATCCAGCGACGGCAAACCGATGGCGGAGGGGGGCGCTCAGTACGAATGGCTCGTGACCATTCAGGGGAACCTGGATGCGATGCTCGAGGACTTCGTCGGGGCCGACATGTTCTGGTACCCCGTGCGAGGCGATCCGAAGCTCTGCATGGCGCCGGACGTGTTCGTCGTGCTGGGGCGGCCCAAGGCGATTCGGCCTTCGTACATCCAGTGGATGGAGGGTGACGTCGCGCCGCAGGTGGTCTTCGAGATCATCTCGCCGTCGAACACCACCGCGGAGCTGATCAAGAAGCTGCGGTTCTACGAGCAGTACGGCGTCGAGGAGCTGTACTACTACGACCCCGAGCGGGAGACGCTCTCCGGCTGGGTGCGTGAGGGCGAGCGCTTCGTGGACGTCGACTCGATGGACGGCTTCGTGAGCCCGCGTCTGCGGATTCGGTTCGAACTGAAGGAGACGCTGCGGATCTTCGGGCCGGACGGCGCCGCGTTCAGGACGTTCGCGGAGCAGATCGACGCGCGCCGGCAGGCGGAAGCTCGCGCCGACGCGGCGGAGGAGCACGCGGGGGCCGCGGAAGCTCGCGCTGCGGCCGCCGAGGCGCGCGCCGCTGCGCTCGAGGCTCGGCTCGCCGCGCTCGACGCCGAGCCCTGATCGACAAACGAACCCTAACGGAATGGTCGTGGATCGGGCCGGGGTTCGCCCGTCCACATGGGTCCCGCGCCGCTCTCCGTCCTCACGCTCCTCGTCGCCCAGGCCTCGGCCGGGGAGGTCGTGCTCCCGCTCGAGCAGTGGCTGGAGGTCGAAAAGGAGATCACTCGCCTGGAGGCCTACGCGCCCGACGTGCTCCCCCACGCGGTGCGGCGCCGGACGCTCGACGTCGAGTTCGTCCGCGGCGTGCTCTTCGGGACCGTCACGCTCGACGTCGACACCCACACGAAGGACGCCGTCCTCCCGCTCCTCGACCGCGCCGCCTCCCTCGAGTCGGTCACCATCGACGGCGCACCGGGCGTTCTCGTCCGCGGCCCTTCCTTCTACGAGGGCACGATCGCCAAGCCGGGACGGCACCGCGTCGAGGTCCGGTTCCAGGCCGGCCGCGAGCAGGCCCGCTTCGAACGGGCGCTCGCGCTCGCGCTCCCGCGGGCGCCCGTCTCTCGCGTGAACCTCGTCCTCCCCGAGCGCGACGTCGACGTCGACGTCGAGCGGGGCGTCGTCGACGAGCTGCGCACCGACGGCAAGAAGACCCGCGCCCGCCTGCACTTCACGGGCGGCGACGGGCTCCGGGTCCGCTGGCGCCGGCGCGCGACACACGACGTCGCGCGGGCAAGAGAGATGGAGGCCGCCGCGCTGGGGCTCGTCCGGCTCGAGCCCGAGCTCGTCCACACGCAGGCGGTGCTCACCTACACGATGGTCGCTGGCGAGACGGACCGCGTCGAAGCCCACATCCCGGACGGCGTCGAGGTCACGGCGGTCGAGGGCCCCGCGATCCTGCAGTGGTACACGGAGGAGCGCGGCGCGAAGCGACACCTCGTCGTGCTCCTCAAACACCTCGTCGACGACAAGGTGCAGATCGTCGTCGGCGCCCAGGCGCCGCTCACTTCGCCGACCGCCGCCGAGGTTCGGTTCGTCACCCCCGCCGACGCGACGCTCCGCGACGCCTGGGTCGCCGTCGAAGGCCGCGCCGGCTTCCACCTCGAGGTGTCGAAGATGGAGGGCGCCGAAGCCGTCCGCCCGCGCGAGGTCCCCGAGCAGCTCGCCAACCTCACCGACAAACCGCTCCTGTTCGCGTACCGCGCGCGCACCGCGTGGCCGTCACTCGGGCTCGTGCGCACCGCCAACCACGAGATCGATCTGACGCAGGCGGTGATCGACGACCTCTGGGTCTCGACGGTGCTCGTGGAGCAGGGCCTGGAGGTGACGAAGATGCGCCTCTACGTCCGCAACAACACGCGGCAGTACCTGTCGATGCGCCTCCCGGAGGGCGCGCAGGTCACCCACGCGATGATCGACGGCGCGCCGTTCCTCCCCGCCGTCACCCGCGAAGCCGACGACGAACGCCTGCTCGTTCCGCTGCGTCAGTCCGAGCGCATCACCGGCGGGCAGCGACGTCACCGAATTCGACCGGGTGACACCCTCGGCGGCCTCTCCCTCAGATACTTCGGCACGAGTGATCGCTGGGACGCGATCATCGACGCAAACCCGAGTGTGTACGGCCCCGAAGATCTCGTCGTCGGCGAGGTCGTCGACATCCCGAACCGCGCGGGCGACGTGACCTTCGAGGAGAGCAACTTCGTCGTCGAGCTCGCCTACAAGGTCGAGACCGGCGCCCTTACGCGCGCGGGCGCACGTACCACGCGCCTGCCGACGCTCGACATCCCCGTGATGTCCGCGACCTGGCACTACTACTTCCCGCAGGCGTTCGAGCCGCTGCGCTTCGACTCGAACCTCCAGCAGCTCAGCAACATCCGCTACGACCCGCTGCGCCGGCTGAAGCAGTTCTTCGAGCACGTCGAGGTCATCGACCACGCTTGGGCCGGCGGCGGTCACCTCTACGAGAACATCCTCGAGTCGCGGAAGATCATCTTCCAGCGCGAGCAGAAGACCCGCGTCACGGAGGCGCTCGCCGCGTTCCCGCTGGTCGGACGTCGCTATCGATTCGAGCGGGTGTTGCTCGAGCACGAGCCGGCGGTCGTCGACGTCGTCTACGTCGAACGCAGCCTCCTGCCGTGGCTCCGCTTTGCGTTCTTCGCCCTCTTCGTCTTCGTGGCGTTCCGGCTCGCGTCGCACGTGCGCCGCGAAGGCCTCGTGCCGGCGCTGCTGTCGAGTGTGTCGCTCACGTTCCTCGCGGCCGCGGCGCTCGCCGTCTTCGTCGGTCACTACGTGCTCGGCGTACACCGCCACGCCGTCCTCGGCGCCGACGTCGGCCTCGCGCTCGTCGTGCTCCCGCCGCTCATGTCGCGCTGGCTCACCGCCGCGCGCGACGCCGTGCGGACCCGGTCGCTCCAGGTCGAGGCGTGGTGGCGCCCGCGTCGCATCGTGAAGATCGCCGTCGTGGCGACCGTGCTCTCGGTGCTCCTCGCCTATCCACTCCTCCTCAGCACCGCGAGCCTGTTCGGGCTCGTCCTGCTCCTCGTGACCGCCAAGGAGGTCCGCTGATGTTCGCGCCCGCCATCGCCCTCGCGCTCGTCGCCGCCGGCCCCGAGGTCCGCGTCCCGCTCGACGTCTTCACCGAACGCCAGGCGCACCTCGAAGCGCTCCGCGAGAAGGTGAAGTCGCAAACCGCCGCGCGCGCGCCGGTCATCCAGGAGACGATCTTCTCCGGCCGCTCCGACGGCCGGAACCTGCGCTTTTCGCTCCGCGTGGTCGCGCAGTTCTCCGCGCCCGGTCAGAAGCTCGCGGTGCTCGGCTCCGACGTCGTCGTCCTCTCCGCCGAGGAAGACGGACAACCGGTCGCGCTCGTCGCGGAGCACGACCGCTGGGCGTGGTCGTCGGAGCGCCCCGGGCGCAGGCAGCTCGTCGTCGAGCTCGTCGTCCCGCCGCGTGGCCCGCGCGGCTCGATCGAGTATCGGTTCGCCGTCGCCCCGAGCCCGGTCACGCGCCTCGACGTCACCTTCGACACGCCGGACCTCTCCCCCCGCATCGCCTCCGCGGTCTCGAAGCAGGTCCGCTCGACGGACACCGGGACCCGCCTCGAAGCGGTGTTGAAACCGACGAGTGAGATCCACATCGTCGGCCTGCACGACGTCCGCGCGAGCGCCGGGCGACCCGCGAAGGTCTACGGCCAGACACACAACCTCGTGTCGCTGTCGCGGGAGAGCATCGAGCTGTTCTCGGTGATCGACTACACGATCCTCTACGCGCCCCAGAAGACGTTCCGCGTCGAGCTCCCCGCGGGTTACGACGTGGTGAGCGCGGATGGGCAGGGCGCCTTCCACCACCGCATCGAGGTCATCGATCACAAGCCGGTGCTCATAGGCGAGACCGCGTTCGGAATGCGCGACCACTACGAGATCTCGCTTCGTTTGAAGAGAACGCTCGCCGTCGACGAGGCACGCGTGCAGATGCCGGTGCTCGAGCTCCTCGACGTCGAACGCGACACCGGCTTCGTCGCGATCGAGATCCCCGGCAAACTCTCCGTCGAAGGCGTGGAGGGCGACGGCCTCGTGCCGCTCGACGTCCGCGAGCTCCCGGAGAAGATCGTGATGAGCGCGGTCTCGCCGGTGGTTCGCGCGTTCCGCTACGCGGACCGTCGAAGCCCCGTGTGGCTGCGCGTCGCCCGCTACCCCGAGCGAGCGCTGGCGACGGGAGGCGTGGATCAGCTCGTCGCGACCTCGGTGGTCACGAAGGACGGTCGCATCATGACCGACGCGCGGTTGAAGCTGCGCAACGTCCTCGAGCAGTACCTCGCGCTGCACATCGACGCGCGGGCGACCGTCGAGAGCGCCACGATCGACGGCCGCCCCGTCAAGCCGAGCCGCGACGACTCGGGCCGGGTGCTCCTCCCGCTCGTCCGCTCGAAGCGCGAGAACGGTCAGCTGGTCCCGTTCGAGGCGCAGGTCGTCTATCGCTTCGACGTCGACGCGATGTCCCTCGTCGGGCGACGCGAGCTCATGCTTCCGAAGCTCGACGTGCCGGTGTCTTCGCTCGAATGGAACGTCTACGTCCCGGGCGGCTACGCGGCGACCGAGCTGGACGGACCGGTGCGCGCGCAGCGGTTCGCGCAGAACGCCCAGTGGCACGACGCCGGTCTTTCGATCCCGTTCATCCAGACCACGGAGGACGCGGAGGCGGACGCGCTCGAGGCCGCCTCGACGGAGGGCTTCGTCACCGACGCGGGCAGCGGCGCGATGGCCGTGCAGGTCCGCATCCCGAAGCGCGGGCAGCACCGCGTGTACCGGCGCTACTGGGTCGACGCGGGGGAGGCGACGTCGGTGCGCTTCACCTTCGTCCGCGCGCCGATCGAGCTGCTGGGGAATCTGCTCGGTGTGATCGGGATCGCGGTGGCGCTCGCCTTCGCGTGGCGGCTCCGGCGCCGCTCCTTCCTCGCCGCGCTCGCGCTCGCGGCGGTTTCCGTCCAAGCGGCCTGGTGGATGGACGTGTCGACCGCGTGGGCGGGCGTCCTCGCCGCGCTCGGGCTGGGGATCGCAGCGCGGGACGTTCGCGCCCGCCTGGCGGCGGCGCGGGGCGCCGTCATCGAGAACGCACGCGGGGTCTGGGGCCGCTTCGGCGAGCGCTTCGCGGCGAAGCGGTCGCGCTTCGAGACCCGCCGCGAGCATTCCCTCGCCGTGGCCTGGGCCGGGGAGCTGGTGAGTGTCTCCTGGTTGATGTGCCGGCTGTTCCTCCTGTGCGGCGTTGGCGTGTGGTTGATGGTGCGCGCGGTCGAGCTGCTCGAGCTGCTCGCGCGACCGATTTGAGGGACCCAATCCGGCCCGAGGCCCGTATCGGTCGTGGGTCCGTCCACGTCTTGTACGTTTACAAGGTGGACTTATCTGCGCAGGATGACGCCGCCGATGCGATTCGTACTGGGATTCGCCATGATCGCCACGCTCGTGGCCTGCGGGACGACGGACCGCGACGACTTCAACCCCGTGGCCTGGGACGGCGGGAATCGCACCGCCCGGGACGGCGGTACGTCCAGCACCCGTGACGGCGGCTCCGGAGGCGGCGAGATCTGCAGCTCGTTCGACAACCTCCAGACCTGCATGTGCGGCCCCGGCCAGACCTGTGGCGCCTGGGCGACCGGTTGCCAGTGCATCGGCGAGGTCGTCGACGCCGGCTTCCGCGACGGTGGCCAGAACCAACCCCCGCGCGACGGCGGCGTGAACCAACCCCCGCGCGACGGCGGCAACAACCCGCCGCCCCGCGACGGCGGAACCGCGCCGCGCCGCGACGCCGGCCCGCCGCCGACCGGTGTGCCGGTCTATAACGGGACCTGCCCGTCGTTCGTCGACCGCGGCGGCAACCCGAACAACTGGAACTTCAACACCATCCAGTCGAGCGGGCAGTCGCGTCAGTTCCTGATGCAGCAGCCGACCGGCGTGAACCCGCAGAACTCCGGCATCGTGTTCGTGTGGCACTGGTGGCAGGGGCAGGCCGACCACGCGATGGACTGGATGGGCCTCGGCGAGGTCACCGCGAACAACTCCTACGTGGTCTCGATGGTCACCGCGCCCGGCGCGGGCGGTCAGTGGGTGAACGAGGACGTGCAGCTCTTCGACGACGTGCTCGCCTGCATGTACGAGAACTTCAGCATCGACCCGAACCGGATCTTCGTGACGGGGCACAGCATGGGCGCGCTGTTCATCAGCCAGCTCATCCAGTTCCGCGCGCAGTACATCGCCGGGTTCGTCGCGATGTCGGGCGGCGACAACACACCGAACACCACACCCTCGTGGCCGATCAACGGCCTGTTGCTCTGGGGCGGGCCGACCGACACCTACGGCAACTTCAGCTTCGAGTCGGCGTCGCTCGCGCTGTCGAGCGCGCTACGGAGCCAGGGCAGCTTCGTCATGCACTGCGTGGGTGACTTCGGGCACCAGCTCCCGTTCGACCCGCCGCCGAGCGCGTACCTGCCGTTCTACTACAACCACACGCGCGGGCAGCCCTCGCCGTGGGTCGGTGGGTTGCCGCCGGGCATGTTCCCGAACCACTGCTTCATCCCGTAGACGATCACTCGCCGACGACGCTGAGCCGGCCCTCCGGCTCGGACTGCACGATCGACAACCCGTGCCGACCGATGCGCTCCCGAATGCGCGCGGCGGTGAGGTCCGCGCAGGCGACGAGGCGAGCACCCGCGTTGAGGCGTTCGAGGTCGCGGACGTCGTTGCCGTTACCGACCCGCCCCAGGCGGTCGACGGCCTGGATGGCGAGCGGCTCGTCCGCGGCGACGATGATCGCCCACAGCACCGGGCGCGCCGGCTTCAGCAACGCGGCGTCGTCGATCAACGCGAACACCCGCGCGGCGTGTTCGTCGGACTCCGCGACGAGCTCGGTCAACGTCGAGAGCGCATCCGCGCGGCGACCGTCTTCGCAGGTGAGGGCGCGCAGGAGCGCGTCGCGCGCGCGGGTGTCGTCGGTCTGCGTGACGAGCTGTTCGAGTGCGTCACGGCGGACACGCGCGGGCTCCTCTACCGAGGTCGCGAGGAGGCGGAGAAACTCGACGACGTCCTCCCCCGTGTGCGCCGCGACCGCGAGGCGCACGCCGACGTCCGGGTCCGTCCGGCCGATCTCGACGAGGCGCGCCTTCTTGTCCTCCGCGAGGTCACTCGCGAGCAGGTTCGTCGTCGCGATCCGCCGCGCGTAGGGGAGGGAGTCACTCGTCGCCACCTCGAACGCCCAGTCGTGCAGCGTCGCGGGGCCGCGGTCGAGCTTGCCCGCACACGCGAGGACGGCGTCGACGGCGCGCCGCACGCTCCCGGGGCGCGCGTAGGTGAACGGGTAGCTCATGGTGAGTGCGGCGCCGTCGAACGTCACCGTCGCTCCCTCGTGCACCCACTGCGAGATGCCGCCGGAGAGGAGCCCCGCGACGACGAGGCCGTCGGGTTCGAGCGTCCAGTTCACGACGGCGTCGGTGTCCGGCCACGCGGTGTGGACGACGGTGCGCACGACGATCGTCTGCGCACGTGCGTCGACTTCGCGCTCGACGATGATCGTTCGGCCGTCGACTTCTTTCACGAATGACAGCGGGAGGATGTTCGTGACGCGTGGCGCGAGCTCGACCGCGCGGTGGTTCTTCGCGACGAAACCTTCCGCGAGGAGGACGCCGGTGAGCGGATCGTCGAGTGAGGGGAGGAGCGCGCGCATCGAATCGTTCGCGTGGGTCGCGACCCGGTGCAGGGTGGCGATCGTCGCGATCAAGACAGCCAGCGTGACGAGCTCCATCGGCGGATCTTCAGCGTAGACGGACGCGGTGTGCTTTCGCAAAGGGGGGCCGTCGCCTAAGCTGGGCGGCGTGCGTGGGGTGTGGTGGGTCTTGGCCGTCGCCGGGGCGGGATGCGCGCCGGCCGACGTCGACCTCTTCCTCGCGCTGCCCCCGGCGCCGGACGCGAGCCGGTTCGTCTTCGACGTCGCGGGTGCCGATCCGGTGGTGCTGGACCCGGCGGACCCGGGGGACTTCGCGCTTCGGCTCGACGTCTCCGAGGGCGCCCCCGCGGTCGAGGTGTTGGCCTACGACGACGAAGCGCTCCCGGTGGGCCCGCTCGTCGCAGCGCCCGCGGGGGAGATCGGCCTGTCGCTCCCCAACCCGGACGACGTCTTCACCCTGGTGGTCGACGGCGAGCTCGCGAGCTGGGAGCCGGCGTCGAGCGCTGCGTTGTCGTCGTCGTTCCTGCGTCGGCTCTGCGCGCCGATCACCGCGGTCACCGCGAGCTGGGATGTGCCGGGGTTTCCGCAGTGGGCGGAGCCGATCGGCGACGAGGTGGTGTTTGCGATGGAGACCGCCGGCGAGATCACGATGTACCGAACCGACGGGGGCGCGCCGGTCATGCTCGCGAACCCGTTCGAGCGTCGCGCCGCGCCGTTCTCGGTGTGGCGCGCGGCGAACGACTCGGTCTGGTACGGCGCGACGAACGGGCGGGTGTACCGCGGTCGGCTCACGCGCGACGGCATCGTCGACATCACCGAGCAGTACGCGTTCCCTTCGTCCTTCACCGACGTGCGCATCGACGGGCACCTCGACGCGGCACGCAACATCGAGCTGTTCGCGGTGACGGACTACGGCGACGTCGCGCACTTCGACGGCAACGGCTTCACCGCGGTGGACGGGAGCGTCGAGTTCGGCGAGCAACACATCGCGTGGCACGCGCCGGGTGAGGCCCTGATCGTCGAGAACGAGACCACGAACGTCGCCGTGGTGCGGGGCGGGAGGATCCGCCGCATCGCAGGCCCGGAGGAGGTCGTCCATTCGATCGCGCAGACGGCGCTCGGCACGATGGTCGGCCTCGGGAACGGGACCATCACACGCTTCGAGGCCGACGAATGGTCGACCGTCGGTCGTCAGCCCTCCGCGTTCGTCCTCGACATCATCGACGCCGATGGCGGCCTGTACTTCCTCCTCGCGAGCGGCCGCGTCGGACGGTTCCACGATCCGCAGGGGCTCTGCGAAGCGCAGGGCGTGCTCCCGGTGCTCGGGTTCCGCGGGCTCCTCTCGCGCCTCGGTGACGGCCTGTTCGTGATCGGTGAGCTCAACTCGTCGGCGGCCGTGACCCAGGGTGCGCGCCTCGCGATCGGCGGTCCGTGACCGTCGCGCTGGATCCGGCGGGCGAGCACGTGCTCGTCCTCGACGCGGGTCGGCTTCACCTCCCGCCGCCTCCGAACGATCGGCGGTCGCCGCTGCACGAAGCGTTGCTGGGGGCCCTCGAGATCCGTGACGCGCGCGGGACGCGGCGGTTGGATCCGGCGACGTTCTCGGCGCCGACGGAGGACGACGCGACGGTGCTCCTGGGGGATCCGGTCGCGAGGGTCGAGGGCGGCGCGCTCTTCGAGGTTCGCCGCCTCACGCCGTACGAGGCGCGGTTCATGGCCGAGACCGGCACCGTGCACCCGCGGCGACGGGGCACGGCGAACGTTGCGCTGCGGACGGATCTGCACACCCACTTCGCGGGGTGCCTCACCGCGGAAGCGCTCGTCGAGGTCGCGGTCGAGGCGGAGCTCGTCTACCCGGACCTCGACGCGTTGGGCATTCGCCAGACGGACGGCCGCGTCGACCGGCTCTCGTCTTCGGTGCGGCGGACACTCGCGGAGCGCCTCGCGATCCCCGCGGACCGGCAGGTCCCGTTCGCGGCGATGAGCGACGTGTACCGGCGGCGTTCGCCGATCACGAAACACCTCCCGCTGTTGCCGGCGCAGCTGCGTCGCATCGCGGAGGACTACGCCGCGACGGGCGTGAGGTACGCGGAGCTGTCGTTGTTCGACGTCGTGCGCGCGGAGTGGTTCGAGGTTGCGCAGCGCTGCCTCCCCGCGATCGAGGCCGACACCGGCGTCGCGCTCCGCTTCCTCGTCGCGTTCCATCGCCAAGACGATCTGGAGTGGGACCTCGACATGCTCGCGCGGATCGATCGCAAGAAGGAGAGCCTCTACCTCGCGGGCGTCGACTTCATGGGCCACGAGACGAACCCGACCGATGCGTTCGCTGCCCAGCTCGAGGCCGTCGCGAAGTGGGCCGACGCAAACCGCCCCGGCTTCGTGGTGCGCGTACACGCGGGCGAGAACCCGGCGCACCCGAACAACGTGCGTCGCGCGTTGGAGATCGTCGGGCCCTACGACGTCGAGCTGCGCATCGGTCACGGTCTGTACGGCGTGGACGACGCGACGCTCGCCACGCTGCGCGCGCGCGACGTGATCGTCGAGTTCAACCTCGACTCCAACTACGCGCTCAACAACCTGAAGCGCTGTCCGGAGGCACCTATCGCTCGGTACGCGGACGCCGGGGTGCCGATCGTGATCGGCACCGACGGCCCCGGGCTGTACCGCACCTCGATCCCCGACGCGCTCGAGACCGCCCGCCTCGCAGGGCTGGAGGACGTGCATCTGGAACACGTCGCTCGCACCGAGGCGCGGCTCCTCGCGCGGCGCGCGAACGACGAAGCAAGCCGTCTGGCCGAGATCGAAGTCGACCCCGACCCGCCGCTCGTGCACTTCACCCCCGAGGTCGCGGCGGCCAAGCGCGCGGAGCGAGCGGAGCATGAAGAACGCTTCGCTGCCGCGCTCACCGCGACGGGACGGCCGACGATCGACGACGTCGACGGCTACCTCGCGGGCCGCCGCATCGTCTCCGTCGCGGGCGCCTGGAAACACAGCTACGCGAAGTGGTCGGAGCAGGAGCGCGAGGTCGCCGAAGCGTTCCTCGCCGAGCTGGTCGCGCGGCTGGATCCGGAGCGGCACGTCCTGTTCACCGGCGGCACCTGCCACGGCGTCGAGGGCGTGCTCCACGGGCTCGCGCCCGCCGAGGTCGTCGGCGTCGTGGGTACCTCCGTGACACCCGACGCGCTCGACGATCGCGTCACGGCGTTCCTGTGCGTCGGCGACTCCTTCTACGACAAGGCGTCGGCGCTCTACACCCACGTCGCGGCGACGGACGGCGTCGCGGTGTTCGTGGGCGGTGGCCCGATCGTGAACGACGAGATCCAGACCGCCGCCAACCTCCGCCTTCGGCGCGCGCTGTTCGCCGCGGTGCCCGGCGCCGCTCGCGAGCACGCCGCGGTGGATCCGGGGCGCGTCGTCGACTCCGCCGCGCAGGTGTTCGCCGCGCTGGATCGCATGGGGCCGTCCGCGCCGTTCTGGCACCGCGGCGCCAACGAGGTCGTCGACTGCGTCGTCTTCCGCGGCGACGAGGTGCTCCTGATCCAGCGCGACGCCGACGCTGCGTCGGAGCCGCTCGCGTGGGCGCTCCCCGGCGGCTTCCGCGAGACCGACGCCGAGCTCGGTGCGCCGTTCGTCGCCTCCGAAGACGCGCGCAGCGCTGCGGTCCGCGAGCTACACGAGGAGACCGGCCTCGACCTGTCGGCGATTGCGGACGCGCTCATGGAGGTCGGTGTGTTCGAGGGCCACGCGCGCGACACGCGTGACACCCCCGTCGCGTGGAGCCGATCGACGGCGTTCTCGGTCGAGCTCCCCGACGCGTACGCCGACCGCCCGATCGTCGGCGGTGACGATGCCCGCGACGCGAAGTGGTACGCGCTCGACGCGCTCCCGCGCCTCGCGTTCGATCACAAACGGGTGATCAAGGCTGCGGTGCGACGCCGTCCGCCGCGCGGATCGCCTTCTCGCTCATGAGGTAGAGGAGGCCGCGGATCATCGCGACGAGCTGAACCCCGTGCAGCACCACGCCGATGACGTGCCAGAGCCAGTGCATGTCGAGGCGGTGGACCTCCAGCACCCACAGCAACGTCAGCGCGACCATCCCGACCGTGCCGATCCACCCCGCGACCACGAGGGACTTGCGCCCGCGCTGGCCGCCGCCGCGTCCGATGAACCCGGTCACGCCGAAGGTCACGCCGAGGCCGAGCATCCAGGGGAAGGAGCTGCGCGCGAAGCCGAAGAGGAGGTCGGTCGTGCCGCCCAATGTCTCCATCGGCAACTGCTGTTCGACCGCGTAGTCGTACAGGCGCAACGCGCCGTGGGTGACGAGCGCGAGGATGATCATCATCGGCCCGAGGATCAGACAGACCATCGACATGGTCTTCATCTGCTTCGTCGGGTCACTCATCCGCGGGCCTTTCGCACCAGGTAGTCGACCCCCTCCACCGCGCTGCGCGGCATCGGGTTCTGCGTCGCGCTGCGCAGATGATCGTAGTCGACGAAGCGGTACATCAAGTGCTCGTCGCGACCCTTCGGGATGCCGAGCCTCCGCGCGACGACGATCCTCGACGGCCGGGCGCCGACGTCCTCGAGGTGAAGCTCCGTGTTGAACGACTTCGTGGTCCAGTCCGGCACGCGCAGGTCGAGGGCTCGGCACAGAAGCGTCTGGCCCGCGCAGAGCCGGTGGTCGGGGCGCTGCCGATCCTTCAGCGGGTTGAGGCGGTGCATCGCCGCGCGTGCTTCCGCGCCAGACCGTTCGTCCAGGAAGGGGCGCCCGGCTTTGAAGAGCACCGCGTTGCCGGGGCCGCGACAGCTGACGTTCAAGGAATCTCCGCCGCGCGCGTAGTACATGTAGATCGTCCCGGCGGGCATGAAGAGGGCTTCGCGGCTCGGGGTGCGCCCCAACGACGCGTGGCTGCCCTTCTCGCGTCGGTAGTACGCTTCCGTCTCGACGATCGCGGCCGAGAGCCAGAGGTCACCGTAGCGGCGACGCAGGACCTTCCCCAACAGGGCCTGGGCGACGGTCCGGGCGTCGCGATCGAAGAAGTCGGGGGGCAGCATCGCGTCCGCGGGTCCTATAGCATCAGGGGAGATGACCGAGGAGAACACGAGCTCGGGATCGGTCGTCGACGACCGGTTCGTGTTGCTCCGGCGCCTCGGCCAGGGCGGCGGGGCGACCGTGTGGCTCGCTCAGGACACGCGCACGCAGACCGAGGTCGCGCTCAAGCTCGTCCACGCTCACCTCCGTAAACAGATCCGGGCGCTGGAGCGCTTCGCGCGCGAGGCGACGGTGCTCCTCGAGTTCGACCACCCGAACATCGCCCGCTGTCACGCGTTCCGGATGGACACCGTCGCGCCGTACATCGCGATGGACTTCGTCGCGGGGCACAGCCTCAAGGAGGAGCTCGGTCGGCGCGCGCCGACGGACCGGCACTTCACGACCGACCTGCTCATTCGTCTCTTCACCGAGCTCACGTCGGCGGTCGACTACGCGCACTCGAAGAACGTGCTGCACCGAGATCTCTCCGCGGCGAACGTCTTGCTCGACACAACGGGCGACGAGGTGTCCGCGCGCGTCGTGGACTTCGGTGTCGCGAAGTTGATGGACGCCGACCGCTCCCACGCGACGACGCTCGGTCGCATCATCGGCACCCCCGCGTCGCTCGCGCCGGAGATGGCGGCGGGGGAGGAGATCGATCACCGCGCGGATCAATACTCGCTCGGGGTGTTGTTGTTCGAGATGCTCACGCTGCGTCGCGCGTGGGTGCTGGACGGGCAGGGCGGGCATCAGCACGCGTACGATGGACCCATCCCGCAGATCATCGAGAACCGCCCGCTGGGGTTGTTCCGTCGGATCTGCACCGCGGCGCGGCCGGACGTGCGGGAGGTTCGTCCCGAGCTGCCGAGCGCGATCGCCGAGGTCGTGAAGCGCGCACTCGCGGCCGACGCCGAGGAGCGGTTCACGTCCGTCGCCGAGCTCGGTGAAGCGACGCGCGACGCGCTCGACGGCGTGGTGCTCGCGGAGGTCGACGCGACGTACGTCGTGGAGCGCGGACGCCGCCGCGGCAGCACGATCGCTCCGCCCGGCGAGGCGCAAGACACCACCGGCGTCGTTCCGCGGCGTGCGTCTTCCTTGATCGTCGCGTCCGAGGATGTGAGCGGGGAGTCTGTCCTCGATCCGGCGACGCTCCCCACGGCCGAGAATGCCGTGCCCGACGTTCCGCGGGCCGCGCAGGTGAACACGCAGACGATCGAGGTCGTCGATCCTACGGCGGCGCCGACCGATGCGGTCGCGGTGGTGTCGCGCTCCGACGTCCCGGCGCCCATCGTCGGTGTGACGCAAGAGCTCGAGGTGGAGGCCCCCGCGCCCACGCCCGTCATCGTCCCGCAAGAGGAGCCTCCCCTCGATCCCACGCCGCTCGACGGGCGCGCCCCGCTGGGGCAGGCGTCGGTGGCCTTCGACGGCGCGTCGCCCGACACGACCGCGGTCTTCGACGATCGTACCCGCACGGCGGTGCGCTCTTCGCCCAGCCGCGCGGCGCCGATCGTCGCGGCGGTCGTCGGGATCGCGGTGGCGCTGGTGGTGATCGCCGTGTTTGGCGTGCCGTTCTCGGAGCGGACGCCTCAGGCCTCGGCGGTCCCCGGAGCGACCGCCGCGCCGTCGGTGCAGGTCACGGCGAAGTCCGTCGAGGAGGCGCCGCCGCCGATCGAACCCGCGCGATCGACGAAGCGTCGTCGTCGCCGCGCGCGTGAGACTCCGGTCGCCCCACGTACGCCACCGCCGCCTCCGCCTGTCGAGGAAGCGCCGAAGCCTGCGTCGGGCCGCTTGCGTTCGATGCTCGCGCGGGTGAAGTCGTCGCCGTCCGATGCGGACGCGCTCGAGGCGCTCGCGGATGGGCTCGTCGGTGCGGCCAAGCGCCTCTCCGACGAGCGGGCGCGAGATCGGATCATCCGGATGGTGGAGACGAGCCGAGTGATGGCGGACGTCGCGGGGTTGGAGCGCGCGCTGCGTGCGTTGGAGCGCGCGTCGTCGTGAACGCGCTGTGGGCGGCGCTCGTGGCGGCGCACGTCGTCTCCGTCGCGGACCGCGTGCCGGCCGCGATGTACCTCGTGTCGCCGCCGGACGTGACGTCGAAGGCGCCGAGCGCCGCGGTCTACGCGGCGGCGGCGGATGCGTTGGTGGAGCGGACCGGCCTCGAGGTGTGGTCGATGGAGCGCGCCGGCGTGGCCCCGGATGCGATCGATCGTTGTCCGGTCGAGTCGCGCTTGAGCTGTTGGACGAAGACGATGCGGGCGGGGCCGGTGCGTTACTTCTGGGCGCTCGCGGTTCAGCCGCTCCCGGACGGGCGCGATCGGTTGATCACGTTCTTCGTCGATGTGAAGGCGTCGCACGAGATTTACCGGCGTTGGCTCGACGGGGGCGATCCGTCGTGGCGCGACAAAGCGGAGGCCGAGATCTTCTCGTCGTCGGTCGTGGGAGCCCCGCAGACGTTGGATACGTCGGACGCCGCGGCGCTCGAGGCCTACTTCGTCGCGACGGTCGAACAGACGCTCCGGGCGAAGCTCGAAGCCGACGGTCAGTGGAGGCCCTACGGGACGGTCGAGGTCGCCGTCCCCTCAGAGGGGTTCGATCTCGTCGTCGACGAAGCCATCGTCGGCCCGGTGCCGCGTGGCCAGGTGACGGTGACCGGCGTGCTCCCGGGGTCGCACCGGATCGAAGGACGCGCGGGCGCGTTTGTCTCCGCGCACGAGGTCGACGTCGAGCGCGGGAGCACCGCCCAGGTCGTCTTCCTCCCGCCGCCCATTGCGCAACATCCCTTGCGCACGGCGACGCTCGTGGGCGGCGGGATCGTCGCCGCGACCGGCGTCGCGTTCGGCGTGTGGTCCCTCGTTCGCGCGAACGACGACGTCGACTTCAGCTGCGTGTCGCGCTCGGGGTCCTCGACCGACTGTGCGGTTCGTGGGGGCCTCACGTTGGGTTACGACGCGGGCGCGGCGCCGACCACCATCGCGGCGGACGTGAACCCCTCGGGGGTCGTCACGGGCGCGCTCGCGGGTGGCCTCCTCACGGCCGGTCTGACGTGGGCGCTCGGCGCGCTGTGGTGGGGCGAGCGGGACGCGCCGCCGTGGTGGGCGCTGCTCGTCGGCGGTGCGGCGGGGGTCACGGCGTTCGGCGCGGGTCACATCCTCGCGCAGTAGCCATCGCATGGTAGACTCGCCGCGCGTTGGCGCGGTTTCGGCGGCTATCGGACGGAGTCGAGCTCCCCCTGTCCTCGCGTTGCCTCTTGGGGCGATCGCCGGGGTGCAACGTTCGCCTCGAGGAGGCCTACGCCTCGGGTGAGCACGCGCGTGTCACCTGGATGGGGACCGCGTGGGAGATCCGCGATCTCGGATCGCGCAACGGCACCTTCGTCGACGGCCAACGTCTGAAGCCCGGCGAGCCGGTGGCGTTGGAGGTCGGCGCGACCGTCGGCTTCGGCGACTCGAACGGCGGCTGGCGCGTCATCGACGTCGAGGGGCCGCGCCTCATGGCGGTCGACCAGGAGTCCCAGGCGCCGCGCATCGCGGAGGGGGACTACCTCGTCCTCCCGACCGAAGAGGCCCCGCGGGTCTCCGTGCACCCGTCGAAGGACGGCGTCGGTTGGGTGATGGAGGACGCCGACGGCGACACCACGCCGGTCGACGACGGTCAGGTGATCGTGGTCGAGGGCAAGAGCTTCAAGCTGGAGCTCCCCGCCGCGGCGGAAGAGACCCCGATGTACGCGGTAGCCCGGACGCTGTCGAACCTGTCGCTACGCCTCGCCGTGAGCCGCGACGAGGAGACGGTCGTGGCGACCGCGATCTTCCACGGCATCGAATCCGATCTCGAGGCGCGCGAGCACAGCTACCTGTTGCTCACCCTCGCGCGCGCGTACGCCGAGGACGAGGCCAACGACGTCGCGCTCTCCGACCGCGGCTGGCGCAAGGTCGACGACCTCTGCGACATGCTGAAGGTCGGTCGCAACATGATCGACGTGATGATCCACCGCGCCCGCCAGCAGTTCGCGAAGGCGGGGATCGAGGGCTCCGCGGGGATCGTCGAGTCGCGGCGCGGCCAGCGCCGCTTCGGCGTGCCGCGCTTCGAAATCACCGAGCTCTGATCTCAGGGATCCGCGGTGATGCGCACGATCTCCCCGGTCCAGGGCAGGACGCCGAGGACGCCGCCGCGCAGGTCGTCGGTGAGGTTCGTGACGGCCGACTCCGAGAAACCCACCGCGTGGGCGTAGCGGAAGCGCCGGTCGGCCGGGTCGAAGAGCATCGCCCCGCCGGCGTAGAACGTCTCCGTGCCCCCCGCCACGACGATCAGGCTCGGGTCCGCGGGCCACGTTTGCATTGTGAAGATGTGAAGGTCGAAGACGTGGGCGCTCGCGCTCCAGACTTCATCTGTCGTGGGGTCGAGCGCGTAGACGGCGTCGTGACCGCGTCCGCCGGTGAACAGATACCCATCCTTTTGGAGCACGGCGAAGGACGAGGAGCGGAACTGCTGGTCCACCGGGAGCGAGCGGACGCCATTGAGGGTCCCGGTCTCCAGGTCGATGGCGTACCAGTCGCGGTCGAGCTCGCGTGACTCGAAGCCGTAGAGTGTCGTGCCTTCGCCCGGCGCCGCGTACTCGATGCGGCGCGACGGGAAGCCGAAGCGGTCGATCGGCGCGAGGGTCCGGGCGTCGAAGGTCCGAACGCCTCCGAGGATCGGGGGGTTGGTGGGGCGGATGTTCGCCATGACCACGATCGTCGCGTCATCGTTGACGAAGTGCAGCTCGTGGATGCCGCCGTCTTCCCCGTCGGCGCTAAAGGCTGCGGGGTCGAAGTCAGCGCGGTCCACGAGGTTGCCGTCGGGGTCGAAGCGGCCGAGGTGCCACTGTTTGAAGATGCCAAACACGCCCACGAACCCGTCGGAGTGCACATCGGCTTCGATCGCGGTGAGACACACCTCGGTGGCCCGGGACGAGGTCACGGTCAGCGTGTCCGGGTCGAGGAAGAACAAGCGCATCGGGTTCGCGGTGTCGGGCGGGACGTTGCAGCGCTTCCCGTACCCGCCTTCGGGGCCGAGCACGATGATGCGGTCCGGCAGCGCGATCATGTCGAGGACGTAGCCCTCGTAGAACTCTTGGCGGAACGGCTGCCGATTCATCCCGACGTTGCGCGGTTGCCTCAACTCTCCGGGCACGATCTTCACCACCTGCGTCGCGAGGCCCGAGGTGGCGGCGGCGGTCGGCGCGTAGGTGTCGATGCGGCACGACCCACACACGTTCGACGCGTAGCCGATCGTCGAAGCCATCGACGTGCACGCGCCGAACGACGACGAAAGCTCGGAGCAAACACGCCCCGCCGGATCCACGTGGATCGTCATCTGGGTGCCTGGTGCGCAGTCCAACTCGACCGTGCGCGCGCACGCGTCGCGCGCCACGACGTTCGGCGTGCACCTGGGCTCGGCGCACGCGACGTCGACCGAGATGTCGGGGGACAGGTCGGGGCAGATCGACTCCAGGCGCGGTGCGGTCAGCGCTGGCGTCGGGGCGTCGTCCAGCGTCTGCACCGCGCTCGGGGACCACGCCGCGATCCACGTCGCGTCCGGGAGCCGCGGGTCGCAGCCCTCCGCGGCGGAGAGGAACAGCGGCCCCTCCGCGGCGACGTCGAGGATGCCGACCGCCGCCAACGTCGCTTCGTCGTACCCCACCAGCCGGACGTTCGAGCCGCGGGCCGCGACGAACAGCGGGTCCGTCGGCGCCCACGAGGTGAGCGGTCCGCTCGCGACGACATCACCCGCGTCGTCGAGCTCCACGACGGCGACGTAGCGGATCGCGTCGGGTGCTTCGGACGAAGTCGACGACGTGCCCTTGCACGCGACGAGCAGCAGCAACCAGGCGAGTCGCTTCACAGCGGGCTTTCGAACTGGTTCGCCACTCCGAAGTTGATGAACCACCCACCGTCGTTGAGGTCCTTCATCAATGCGAAGTTCAGGAACGGGACGGCGTAGTAGTCGAAGAACGTGGCGATCGGTTCGACCCCCTCGTCCCCGTCGCCCCAGGCGCGCAGCACCTCGGACATCGAGACGCCGACGTGAACGCCGAGATTCCTGCGACGCTCCTCCCACCGCTTCACCGGGGAGTACTGGTCCGTGTTGAACGCGATGCCCGCCTGGACGTACCTAAACAGCCCCGGGTCGCGGTCCATGAGCTCGAGGACGCCCTTACCCTTCACGTCCAGGTAATACGTCATGCCCGTGTAGTCGTTGATCCACTTGAGCACCGATTTTTCGTTCTGCAGGAAATCGGGGCTCGGGACGTAGCTCAACCGAAACCCGACGAGTGACTCCGCCCGCGGCGACAGCTTCGTGAGGAGGCCGAGCCCGATGCCGAGGCTGTTCGCGATGACGTCGCCACCCTCGAACCCGTACTGCGTGAACCCGTCGATCAGCTCCACCCAGTTCGACACCGTGAACGCGATCGCGCCGGTCCACAGCGCCGCGTTGACCTTCGTCATGCCGAGCCACCGGTAGAGGCTGTAGACGGAGTGGGTGACGACGTACATCGAGTACGCATGTCCCATCTTGTCCGCGCCGCCGGCGTAGGTGTCCTGCCCGAACGCACCCGCGTCGCGGAAGGAGAAGGGCTCGAGGCCGTCCGACCACCACGCGTCGACGGCCCACGCGCCGATGAGCGCGGTGACGCCCGCGGTGATGCCGATGACCACCGCCGGGTGGGAGGTGTCGACGTCGTCGTCCGCGTCCTCGAAACGCACCACGCGCTCCGCCGGATCCTCGGCCCCGGGCGCGGCGAGCGTCGGCTTCAGGCGCAGGTCGGGGGTCGTGCCCGCGATCGTGGCGAGGAGCGCGACGGTGCAGGCGGCGGTGGACACGGCGATCGGCGCGCAAAGATCAGGCGGCGGATTCGGCCTGCTTCGCGTCGCCCTCTGCGTACATCGACTCGATGTCCTCTTCGTAGTGGGCGTTCACCTTAGCGCGCTTGACCTTCAGCGTCGGCGTGAGCTCGCCGCCCTCGATGGAGAGGGGTTTGGCCGGGACCGTCCACTTGCGGACGTGCTCGACGCGCGCGAACAGCTTGTTCACGCCGTCGACGTCCGCCTGGATGAGCGCCTTCAGCTTGGCGTTGTTCCTCAGGTCGGTCGTGGGTTCGCCGTTTTCGGACGCCCACTTCTTCGCCGCCTCCTGGTCGAGGAAGAGCAGGGCGGAGAGGAACTTTCGGCGGTCGCCGATGACCACCGCCTCCTCGATGAACGGCGTGTTCTTGAGCGCCGCCTCGATGTTCTTCGGCGCGATGTTCTTCCCGCCCGCCGTGATGATGATGTCCTTCTTGCGGCCGGTAATGTTGAGGAAGCCCTGCTCGTCGAACTTGCCGAGGTCACCGGAGTGCAGCCACCCGTCGATCAACGCGTCGTTCGTGGCGGCCTCGTCCTTGTAGTAGCCGAGGAACACGTTCGGCCCCTTCACGACGATTTCGCCGTCGTCAGCGATCTTCACCTCGACGGTGGGGACCGCCGGGCCGACCGACCCGAACTTGGCGTTGCCCGGCTGGTTGAAGGTCGTCGGACCGCTGTCCTCGCTCTGGCCGTAGACCTCGAGGATGATGACGTCGAGGCCGCTGAAGAACTCGAGCACCTCCTTCGCGATCGGCGCCGCGCCGCTGATGCAGTAGCGCGCGCGCCCGAGGCCGAGCGCCGGCTTCACCTTCGAGTACACGAGTTTGTTGGCGGTGTTGTACTGCCACGCGAGGAAGCCGGACGGCTGCTTGCCCTGGTTCTTGATCGCGTTGGCTTCGCGGCCGACGCGCTGCGCCCAGTCCGCGATGCGCTTCTTCATGCCGGTCGCTTCCTTCATCTTCGCGGTGACCCCCGCGTAGAACTTCTCCCAGATGCGCGGCACGCCGAAGACGACGGTGGGCTGCACCTCCTTGATGTTGTCCGCGACCTTGTCGATCGACTCCGCGAAGTAGACCTGAACGCCGTAGGTGATCGGCAGGTGGATCGTGAACATCTGCTCGGCGATGTGCGACAGCGGCAGGTACGACAGCGTCGAGTCGTCGGAGCCGACCTGCACGACCTTGCCGACGAGGTTGCTCGTCTCGGTCAGGTTGGAGAAGGAGAGCATGACTCCCTTCGGCGGGCCGGTAGTGCCCGACGTGTAGATCAGCGTCGCGAGCTGGTTCGGATCGATCGCGCCGAGGCGCTCGTCGAAGACGGCGTCCTCGACCTCGTCACCCTTCGTGAGGAACTCCTCCCACGACATCACCTTGTCGTGCTCGACCTTCGCGCCCTTCATCATCACGACGTGTTCGAGCTTCGGGAGGTTCGCGAGCTCGGCCTCGACTTTCGCCCACTGGTCCTCGTTCTCGAGCAGGACGATGCGCGCCTCGGCGTGGTCGATGATGTACTGCACCTCCGGCGGCGAGCACGTGGTGTAGATCCCCGCGGGGGCCCCGCCGGCGGACATCGCGGCGACGTCGAACACGACCCACTCCGACCGGTTGAACCCGAGGATGCACACGGTGTGCTGCGACTCGAGCCCGAGGTGGATGAGCGCCTTCGCGGCCTGCTTCACGTCGTCCGCGAACTCCTTGTAGGTCGTCGGTTCCCACGAGGATCCGGACTTCGTGTAGTGCGCGACTTCGTGGCCGTGGGTCTCGCCCCGCTTCTGCAGCCGGGCCGGAATGCTGTCGTACATCGGGGTCTTGAAACCCTGAATTTCATCGGACTGCAACCGATCCTGCGGAGATTCCCGCCCCGACGGTCGAAATCCGACGCCGCGCGAGCGTTTCGACCCGAGTCGCCGGGCTCATCCCCGCGCCGCACCCGCCGAATGGTGAGGACGTGCGCCTCCTCCTCGCCTCCGCCGTCCTGCTCCTCGGCGCGTCCGACGCCTTCGCCGCCGAGCCGCCCGGTGTCTGCATCACGGAGCCCGCGCGGGTCGTGCACCTCGATCGCGCCCGCCTGAAGGCGGCGCTGGCTTCGTCCCTCGACAAACACGAGGCCCCGACCAAGCTGATCTGGATCCCGGCGGCCCACGCGCAGGCGCGTCTACCCGACTGCGACGTCGTGGTTCGCGTCGGCATCCGCGGGCGTCGCCGCCGCGCGACCCTCGACTTCGCCACCACGTTTCGCGGTGTCGCCGGCCTTCCGCTCGTGCAGGAGGTCGGGCCGATCGATCTGTCGCGCATCGACCCGCGCTCCTTCGGTCGGGTTTGGACCCGGCTGCTCGCGCAATGGCAGCGCGACGCGGTCACTCGGTTGGACGATTGAGCGCCCGGTGAATCGCCTCGGGCGCGAGGTCGCCCGCGCGGAGCTCACGCCAGGACTTCTGCTCCTTCATCCACTGCCGCGCGCGGAGCGGGTGGCGCAGCTTGTTCTGTGCGATCCACTCCGACAGGTCCCCGGCGACGGCGTCGTCTTCGGAGTAGAGCGCCTGCTGCGCCTCGTCGAGGAGCTCGAGGATCTCTTCGTTTTTGTCCCACGTGTCGGGATCGCCGCGCTCGAAGAACGTGAAGTCGGTGAGGGTCGCGAGCGTCAGCGCGGTGCCCGCGTCGCGGAGCGGATCCGACGCGAGGCGCTTCAGGCGCGGGACGAACCCATCGAGCGGATCCGCGGTCAGGATCGCGGACTCCAGCATCCCGCCGGGCGCGAGGCGCATGAGGCTCAGCGCCAGCTCCCGCCCGATCTCCGGCGGGAGCGACTCGAACCACGCGCAGTACATCTCGGTGTAGCCACCCGTCACGACGGCGCCGACTCTATGCGATCCGAATCCACGCTCACAACATTCGAGGGAGGCGGTGCCGCGCCTCGCGGAGGGCGCGTCGCGCGGAGCGCTCGGTGAGCGCGCGGGCGTCGATGCGGAGCGCCTCCGCCGCCGCGCGCGCCGCGACGGCCGCGTGGGAGGTCGCACACCACCGCGCGAGGAAAGCCAGCTTGCGCGCGACGTCGTAGCGCACGGCGTTCCGCTCGCTCGGCAGCAAACCACGATCCGCCGCGTAGGCGTGGAAGAGATCGAGGAGGGTGTCGAGGAGCGCCGTTGCGTCCGACGGGGGGGCGTCGAAGATGCAGCGGTGAAGTCGGAGCAGGTCACTCGCGATCGCCCGTGGGACGGGCCGACGCAGGTAGTCCGCGGCGCGGCGCTCGATCAGGAGCGCGGCCGTTCGCAGCTGGTCCTCGCGGTGACGTACGCCGACCCGCGCGCCGTGGATGCGCAACGACAGGAGACGCTCCGGGAGGTTCGCGAGCTCGGTGATCGTGTCGAGCCGCATCCACAGCGCGAAGTCCTCGACGTGTGGAGCGTCGGGATCGTAGCCGCCGATCCGATCGATGAGGTGGCGCCGCATCGTCACCGCGCCGTGCGCGAGCGGGCTCTCGAAGAACAGGTGCCACCCGATGACCCCGCCGGTGAGCGGCGTCTCCCAGGTCTCTTCGAGGGGGTGCCCGGCGCCGTCGATGCGCTCGACCCAGCTCCCCACGACGCCGACCTCCGGGTGTCGGCCGAGGAACTCGACCTGTCGCGCGAGGCGGTCGGGCGCGCAGACGTCGTCGGCGTCCATGCGTGCGATCAGCTCGCCCTCGGTGTGTTCGAGGCCGCGGTTGAGCGCGGCGACGAGGCCCGCGTTCTCCTTCTGCACGATCGTGATGCGCCCGTCCGCGTCCGCGAGGCGCCGCGCGATCGCGTGGGTGTCGTCGGTCGAGCCGTCGTCGACGAACACGAGCTGAAGGTGATCGTAGGTCTGGTCGAGGATGCTCCCGATCGCCGCCTCGACGTACGGCTCCGCGTTATAGGCCGGCATCAGCACCGACACGAGCGGCCCGGCGCGAGTGTCGCGGGGGCGCGAGGACAACCGCGCGAGCGGCTCGTGCCGCGGCATCGCGCGGATGCGCTCGCCGCGTTTGCGACCGCCCGAGAGGTCGCGTCGATCCTCGGAGTCCTCGCGGTGGTTGTAGACGTAGGTCGGGCGCTCGACGTGTCGCGCGTGTCCGCCGGACAGCTCGAGGAGCGCGAGGTAGATGACCATGTCGTCGGCGCTCTCCCACCACGTGCCGGTGGCGGGATCGACCAGCTCGTCGTCGGCGACGTGGGAGAACAGCTCGGCGCGGAAGGTGCGCACGCTCCCCGCGTACCAGTCGTCCTCGCGGTAGCTCGCGTCGCGCACGGTCGCTTCGGGGTAGGGGCGGTTCAGGTGGCGAAGCCGTCCATCGGCGAACGTGCTGGAGTTGTACGTCATCCACACCGAGGGGTCGGCGTAGATGGTGTCGAGGTGCGCGAGGACGCCCTCGTCGAAGAACCAGTCGTCGCCGTTGAGCTCGACGACGATCGATCCGAGCGGCGCCGCGCGGAACAGCTCCAGCGTGTTCTTCGTCCCGCCGCGACGCTCGGCCGTCTCGACGTAGGTGACACGATGGTTCGGGTGCGTGCCGAGCCAACCGCGGATCTGCGCGCGGGTGTCGTCGGTCGAGGCGTCGTCGAGGTAGACGTGCTCGATGCGATCCGCGGGGTGGGTCTGCGCGTGCACGGAGTCGAGGCAGCGCAGGGCCGCGGCGCCTGCGTTGCGCGCGCAGGACACGACGTAGAACCGCTGCGGGTGGCTCGGCGTCACCGACGCGTACCCGGCGGAGGCCTTCAGGCGCCGCAGGTGCTGCCCGGCCGCGACGAACGGTGCGCGGTCGGCGAGGAAGCGCGCGGGCTCGACCTCGGCGATTCGGCCGCCCTTGTAGAGCAGCACCTTCCGCGCGCCGGCGAGGAACGCGAGGAGCGTCAGCTTGCGCGCGTCGTGCGCCATGAGCACGACGTCGTGGTCGAGCGCGCGCGCGGCGAGGACGGCCTCGGCGCGCCCGTCGAACGCGACGACGTTTGCGTCGGGGAACGTCGCGACGAGACGTTCGAGCTCCGCCGGGTCGGCGCCGCGATCCAGGTGCACGATCGCGACGTTGGTCGAGTCCACAAGGTCTCGACCGAGGATGGGCGTCTCGTCCAAAGCGCCCGGAGGCTACCAGGTCCAGGTGCGCTCGGGGCAGGCCGCGTCAGCGCGGTCGTGCGTAGCGGAACTCGAGGATCCCGGAGCTGGTCACGATGAACGCGACCTCCCCGGCCGAGTCGTAGGCGATGCCGTTCGGTCGGTCGCCCTCCCAGCGCGCTCCGTTCGCCCAGCTCGTGACGCCGTCCTCGAACGTGCACGCGCCCGCCGGGTCGAACGCGGCGAAGAAGTCCTCGACGCACGTCCCGAGGAAGACGTTGTTCACGGCCTCTTCGCACTCGGGGCTGCCGGGCTCGAACTCCCCCATGCTCAGGTTCGGGCAACGTGTCGTGAGGCCCATGCACGTCAGTGACCGCTGATACTCTTCGCCGACGACCGAGCTGCCGCCCATCTCGTACCTGAAGGTGTCGTTGGGGCAGTCCCAGTCGTGCTGGTTGTTCGTCTGCTCGTAGTCGACGTAGTCGAACTCGACCGGCGCGCACGCGAACGTGAGCCCCGCGGCGAAGACGGCGGTGGTGCGGGTCAGGGCCGACATCAGAAGTACCCTCCGAGCGGAACCTCGAGCTGAATGAAGTACGGCTGGGCGTTCGCGCATTGCGCGTAGACCGCGATAGCGCCGCCGCTGTTGCTGAGCTGTTCCTCGTCCGCGAGGACGCCGTCGCAGGACTTCGGAAGCACGGGGATCAGGCCGCGGATCCCGATGCCCCAGGAGAACGCACCGTCGCCGATGTGCAGGTACCGGATCGACGGGCCGATCGCGGGGCCGAGGTAGTCGTCGTCGCTCCCGATGACGGCCATCAACGCGGCGCCCAGCGAGAACTCCAGGTTGTGGTCGTCGGCGAACGTGAGCTTGTAGCCGAACCGCGGACCGACCACGAAGTGCGGTGCGCCGACGCCTTCCTCGCAGAGGTATGTGCCCGCGTCGGGGCAGTTGCTCGCGGTCGTGTGGCTCGCGAGCGAGACGCCGAAGAACGCGTCCAGCGGCGTGAGCGTCAGGCTCCCGAAGTGCATGTTGAAGAGGCGGATCCACGCCCCGAGATCGATCGCACCGGACAGGCCGAGGCCGCCCGCGAGGGACACGCCGAACCACTCCGTCCGTGCGCGTTTGCGCGCCGCCGTCATGCGCAGCGCGACGTTGCGTCGCTCGTCCCGGTCGAGGCGAACCGTCTCGGTGTACGGCTCGAACCCCTCGGCCTCGACCGCGAGCTCGACGGCGCCGTCCTTCGGGACCTTCACCGTCTGCGGCGCGCTGCCCACCCGGCGCCCCGAGACGAGGACGTCGGCGCCCTCGGGGGCGGCGTCCACGCGCAGCGACCAGGTCGCGGGCTTCGGCGCGGGGGGTGGTGGCGGCGCCGCCTTCGCGACAGGTTCGGGGGCATCCGTTCCCGCGAGCTTCGTCGTGGTCTGCTCCAGCGACGCGACGAACGCGTTGCTGTTGCAGGCGCCCTTCACCGACGCGGCCTTTTCCGTGGCGGCGATGCGCAGGTCGTAGAGCGTCGCGGTCACGGCGCACTGATCACCGACCTGGACGATCTGCGTGCGCAACACCTTCTGCGCGGCGAGCTCCTTGCCGATCTCGATCTGGCAGCTCTCGTCGACACACGACTTGTACGACGCGACCTTCGCGGCCTTCAGCGCCTTCTCGAGGTCCGCCTGCGGGACGACGATGAATCGGCCGGTCTCGGCGATCTTCACGCCGAAGTAGTCGGTGAGCTGCGAGACCTCCTTGTCGGGGATCGTCTCGGTGCGATCCTCGATCGGGAACACCGCGATGATCGCGCGCTCCTCGGCGAACCCCGCGGAGGAGAGCATCACCGAAGCGAGCGCGGCGCCGACCACGAGCCGATGCATCCCCGCGATCTAGCGTGAACCCGCGATCCGGGCAAACCTGCCTGCGGGGACGGGGCGGGGTCAGGGCAGCTCGAGGACGTCGTAGTCGACGTCGATGGTGCGGGTGCCCGTGAAGCCGCCGCACCCGTCGCAGCCGAACTGCACCGTCCGCGTCGCGCCCTTCGTGCCGGCGAGGAGGTACGCGATCTCGCCGACGCTCAGGCCCGCGACGGACACGCCGTCGATCGCGACGATGCGGTCCCCGACGGCGACGCCCTGCGCTTCGGCGTCGCTGCCTTCGATCACCTGGCCGACCGGGACGTTCGTCGCGGTGGGTTGTGCGATGAGGATGCCGATCCGCGTGGCTTCGTCGCGCACGTGGTCGCGGTTCGGGTAGCGGTCGAGCAAGAGCTGCTCGGCGTCGTACGCGACGGTGACGTGGAACTCACGGAGCGCCGTCCCGCCGAGCGCGCCGTCGATCGTCGTGCCGGTCTCCTCCGAGATACCGTCGAGGAGTCCCTCGAAGCCGTCGCTCCGCGCGGCGATCACGTCGGGGACGTCCGCGCCGCCGACCGACATCGAGCGGAGGCGGAACAGGATCGACTGGTCCATCCCGAACATCCCGCTCGCGGTCGCTTCCAGCGTGGGCCGCCCGTCGGCGAGCAGCTCCTCCACGAGTGCAGCGCGCAGCACGGTGACACTCGCGCCCGAGTCGACGAGGAGCGTGAGCGGGCGTCCTTCGACGATGGCCGAGACCAACACGCGGGACGTCGGCACCTCGAACGTCGTGTCGGTGACGGGGTCGCGCGTGAGGCCGCCGCCCTCCAGGGACACGTCGATCACGTGGGACTCGATCGTGTCGCTCGGCGCGCCCGGTCCGGCGAGTGTCACGGTCTCGGCGCGGTAGTCGAAGCTCGTGTCGAACGTGCAGAACGCGGTGCACCCGATGACGCCGCCCGCGATGTAGTCACCCATGTCCGAGGCGATGAGGGTGTCGGCGACGTACCCGAAGTCGGTGTACTCGAGGCCGAGCATCTCGAACGACGCGGCCTCCTGGTACCCGCGCTCCACGCCCGCGAGCGTCGGGTCCACGACGACGGTCGGTGCGCCGGTGTCGACGAGGAGGTGCGGTGCGTCGCGGCCGTCGATGCGCGTCGGCATGAAGAACAGGTTGCTGTCGAGCCGCGCCGCCTGGGGCTCCCCGGGGGTGCCCAGGAAGGTCGGTCCGCTCTCGCCCGGGCAGGCCGTGAGGAACATCAGGCCCGCGATCCACCAGCGCTTCACCATCGAACTATACCGCCCAGGGAGGACTTCGGCCGGTGGTCTGCATCACTGAAGTCGTTTCACTGGACACCCCCGCGCCGCGGCGTTACCCGCGCGACATCGAAGTCCGCCGACACGCCGTGAACAACGGGGACGGATGGCTCCTCGACGTGCGCCAGTACCTCGGTGCGACGCCGAGTGTGCGCCGGCCGGTGCTGCTCGTGCCCGGCTACTGCATGAACACCACACCGCTCGTGTTCCATCCCGGCGGCGAGCCCATCGTCGAGTACCTCGTGAACCGCGGGTTCGAGGTGTGGACCGCGAACCTGCGCGGGCAGGGGGAGACCCGCTCCACGGGCGGAGATCGGAACGTGGGGTTCGAGGCGCTCGCGCTCGTGGATCTGCACGCCGCGATCGACGCCGTGCGGTCGCGGACGACGACCGGTCGCGAGCGGCTCGACGTGATCGGCTGCAGCCTCGGCGGGACGTTCCTCTACACGTACCTGGCGCACTACCGCGACGCTCCCTTCGGCGCGGTCGTCGGCATCGGCGCGCCGCTCGTCTGGGCGAAGCCGCACCCGGTGCTGAGGGCCGCGCTCGGCGCGCCGGGCTGGCTGGGCCGCGTTCGCGTGAAGGGGACCCGCGCGGCGGCGCGACGGATGCTGCCGATCGCGTTGCGGTTCCCGCGGCTCTTGTCGGTGTACATGAACACCGAGCACGTCGATCTCACGGAGATCGATCGTCTCGTGCAGACCGTCGAGGATCCGATCGCTCGACTCAACGAACAGATCGCAAGGTGGGTGCGGTCGCGTGATCTCACGGTGGGTGGTGTGAACGTCACCGAAGGTGTTCGCGCGAGCCGCGTCCCGATCCTCTCCATCCTCGCGAACCGGGATGGGATCGTCCCGCCGTCGGCCGCGCGCTCGGTGCGCGAGGTGACCGACGGGCGCGCGGACGTGCTCGAGGTCGGCGACGAAGTCACCTGGTACGCGCACACGGATCTCTTCGTCGGGCGTACCTGTCACGAACGTGTGTTCGCCCCGCTCGTCGAGTGGCTCCAAACTCACTCGGATTCGCGGCCGTAGCGCGTACTCGAATCGAATACTCATCGCGGACGTGGGATCCGGATTCGGGCTCAGATAAAAGGCCCGCATGAATTTGATTCGTGGAGCCGGTCTCCTGACTACGCTCGGACTCGCGGCGTGCGCGCCCGAGGTCACCGACATCGACGCCGAACAGAGCGCGCTGCACGGCGGGGGGGCGCGAGGGCGCTACCGCTTCTGGATCGGCGATGAAGGTCCGACCGGTCCGCTCTTCTCCGGGCCCCAACAGTACCCATTCCTCTGCTCCACGTCGGAGGCGGGGCTCGGTCAGCCGAACGTCGACAACCAAGACGGGCTCGGCAACGCGGTTTACGCCGTGGAGGGCGTACCCACCAGCGGGGTCGTCGGTTACAGCGCCGACTGCAGCATCGATACGCGCGTCGACTACTTCTACCTCGCCACGGACGGACGCTTCCGAATCTACGACGCGACCAACCCACCCGAGGACCTCGTGCAGTTTCCGGTCGGGGAGACACTCGTGCCCTTCGTGGTGCGGGTCGAGACGGGGACGATCAATCGGTTCGTCTACAACATCGCGATGCTCGCGCCGTTCCCCGAGTCCCTCGCGCGCCCGTCCACGCTGAACAACTCCGCGTGGAACCAAAAGGCCATCTATTACCTCGGCGGTGGCGTCGGCATCGGGCACTGGCAGGGCGAAGCGTTCTGGCATGGCGGCCTGTCTTCCGCGGAGCGTGGCCTGTTCGCGGCGATGCTGCAGGGCGGCTACGCGATCATGACTTCGTCGGGGAACACGACCGCGACCCACTACAACCTCGAGCTCGCGGAGGAGACCGCGCTGATGGTGAAGCGGCACTTCACCGCGACCTACGGTCGGCCTGATTACACCATCTCGATCGGTGGCTCGGGCGGCGGCATCCAACAGTACGTCTTCGGTCAGAACCGCCCCGGGCTCTTCGACGCCGGCGTGCCCGCCTACGCGTACCCGGACATGGTCACGCAGACGATCCACATCCTCGACTGCAACCTCCTCGAGCAATACTTCCTCGAGGAAGCCACGCTCGACCCGACGTCCATGTGGGCGACGTGGAGTAACCACCGACTCATCGAGGGGCTCAACTCCAGCGACACGGTGATCAACAGTCTGACGGGGGTCCCCGGGAGCTCGGAGTGCATCGAAGGTTGGTTCTTCGCCGAACCCACCGCGCACAACCCACGCACCGCCGACCCGCAGTACTTCGCGGCGCTTCAGTTCTACGGCTACCCCGCGTCGGTCATCGACGACATCCGGTGGACGCACTGGAACGACCTCGAAAACATCTACGGCACCACGGGCCCGGATGGGTTCGCGCCGACGCCGTACGACAACGTCGGCGTTCAGTACGGCCTCGGCGCGCTTCTCGACGGCGACATCACGGCGGACGAGTTCCTCCGCATCAACCGGTGTGTGGGCGGCTGGAAGTCACAGGACCAGTTCACGCCGTGGCCGTTCGACCTCTCCGACCCGTTCGACTCCGCGAACATGACGCGGGACCCGGTCGCATGTCGCTTTGGCGTTCCGGCGCCGCGCTCGGTCGGCGACCGCCGCACGATCCGTCGCGCGTTCACCTCGGGCCACGTCTTCCGGGGGCGGCTGCGCATGCCGGTGATCGACCTGCGCCCGTACCTCGACCCGGTGCTCGACATGCACAACGCGCGGCAGAGCTTCTCGGCGCGGCAGCGGATGCTCGACCACGACGGCAACGCGGACAATCAGGTCATCTGGTTCACGGAGAACGAGGCCGACTTCGGCGCGAAGGCGGTGCTCGCGATCCAGGTCCTCGACGAGTACCTCACGACCGGCCAGCGCCCCGCGCTGTTCCAGGACGCGTGTTTCGACGCGGCCGGCGCGCCGATCGGGTTCGGTCCCACGGCCTGGTCGGGGATCCTCGATGGCGGGCCGGCGGGGCCGTGCACGACCGCGTATCCCCTCAACGGCTCGTCGCGCACGGTGGCGGGCGACGGCATGGCCGGGGACGTCTTCAAGTGCGCGCTGCAGACGGTCGACGAGGCGATCGCGGGCGGCGTGTACGGCTCTGTCGCGTTCAGCCCCGCGCAGCTCGCCGACCTGCGGAACACCTTCGCCGAAGGTGTGTGTGACTATGACCGACAGCGGCGGCGGCGCGGGTGGCGCTGAGCCCCTTGTCAGGCTTCTAAGGATGGAATTAACGTCGATTCCGTCATCGTGGCGAAGGGCATCGATCGGCGCACCCTGCTGAAATCGTTCGGGAGCGCAGCGCTCGCGCTGCCGTTTCTGGAGCTGACCCGAGGTGAAGCGTACGCCCAGGCGGGCGCCCCGCAGCGGCTCGTCGTGTTCCAGCATCCGATGGGGATGATCATGGACGCCTGGCGGCCCACGGGCGGCGAGCGTGACTTCGTCCTGCACGACATCCTCGCGCCGCTCGAGCCGTTCCGCGATCAGCTCAACATCATCGACGGCGTGTCGAACGTCGTCGCGCCGCTCAACGCGCTCTCCGACGGCCACAACTCCGCGGCGCGCACGCTGATGACGTGTATGCCGTACCACGAGAACCTAACGGCCGACGGGAGCCTCCTCCCGCAGTCGCAGCAGCGCGACGACGGCCTCGCGGGCGGCCCGTCGATCGAGCAAGTCATCGCGAACGACATCAGCGCGAGCCGGCGCTTCAAGACGATCGACTTCATGATCGGCGGCCGGGAGATTGGCCAGGCGCAGATCTTCTCGGCGGGGCGCAACGACCCGGTGATCGGCACCGCGGATCCGCGGGAGCTCTTCGACCGCTTGTTCGCGGAGGTGGCGGGCAACAACGAGACGCCGATCGCGAAGATCCGAAACAAACGCGGCAGCGTCCTCGACGTCGTGCGCCAGAGCTACGAGGGGCTCTCGTCCCGCATGGGGCGCGCCGATCGCCTGCGGCTCGAAGCGCACACCGACAAGGTCCGCGAGCTGGAGCAGCGCATCTACAGCGGCGGCCGTGCGTGTTCGCCGCCGACCGTCTCGCTCCCCGGGAACTACAACCCGGAGGCGTCGGACTTCGACGACGTCTCGGCCGACATCCTCATCGAGGAAGCGGTGATGTCGCTGTCGTGTGATCTGACCCGCGTCGTCACGCTGCAGTTCACGAACACCGAGGGGCCTCGCTTCCCGTGGCTCGGTGTGAACATCCCGGGGCGCTGGTCGAACTGGCACACGATGATCCACGAGGCGCGGAACATCGGCGGGCGCGACGCGATGGTCGCGGCGATGACCTGGTACACGCAGATGTTCGCGCTCCTGCTCCAGCGGATGGCGACGACGACCGACGGTAATGCCTCGCTCCTCGAGAACAGCCTCGTGCTGTGGATCAGCGACTTCGGCGAGGGCGACGCCCACAACACGATGGACCTACCGATCATCCTCGCGGGCGGGCTCGGCGGGCGCCTGCAGACCGGGCGCTACCTCAAGTTCCCCGGGCGGACGACGGGCGACCTGTTCACGTCGATCCTCAACCTGTTCGGCAACCCGGCCACCTGCTTCGGTTGGAACGAGCGCTGCACCGGGCCGCTGCCCGGCATCGCCTGAGTCAGTTCGCGTCGAAGTACGCGCGGTCCGTCTGCGCCGCCTCGCGGAGCGCGTCGCGACCGTTTGCGACGACGTCGTCCAAACGGCGGCGCGCTTCGTCGTCGCGTCGCGCGCGCCACGCGAGCCACGCGAGCCGGTAATCCGCGGCGTCGCGAAGCTGCGGGTCGACGCGCGCCGATTCGTAGTCCCCGCGCGCCTCGGACCACCTCGACTCGCGTCGGTTGATCTCCCCGCGGAGCAGCGCCGCCGGTGCATCTTGGGTATCGCCGAGCGCGGCGCGCGCGCGGGTCAGCTCGCCGCGGAGGACGAGGAGGCGTGCGAGCTCGAAACGCGCGCGGGGGGCGACGTCGTCGTTCGGCCAGCGCTGGAGGACGCCCTCGAAGACCGTGATCGCGTCGTCGTGTTTCGACGGGCCCTGCGTGTAGAGCACCCCGAGGCGGAAGTGCACGCTCGGGTCCGAGGACTTGTCGGCGAGGCGGTGGAGCACGCGCGCTGCGAGACGATCGCGCTTCGACCACCGGCCGTCCCGCGCGAGGAGCTGCGCGCTGTCGAGGGTCATCGCGTCGATCGATCGGGCGGGGCGCTCGACGGGCTGCGGCGGCATCCGCACCGAGCGCGAGGCGAGCGTCACTGCGGCGGCGCGACCGAGGAGCTCGTCCACGCAGCGCTCCACGGCGACGACCCACGCGTCCCGAGCACACCCGCCGCGCGCGGTGGCGGCGCGGACGGTCGCGGCGGACCGCAGATCGTAGAGGCGCATCGTGGTCACGCAGCTGCTCCCGATGCGGGAGACCTTCGTGGACAGCGTGAGGTTCGCGGCGATCTCCTTGCCGATCTCGATCTGGCAGGCCTCGTCGTAGCAGGCCCTGTAGGACTCGGCCTTCTCGCGGCGCAGCGCGCTGCGGATCTCGTGGTGCGGGACGATCGCGTACCGGTCGTCGGCCGCAAGTCGGGTTGCGGCGTAGTCGGTGAGCGCGCGTCGCGTCGCGTCGGTGATCCGGACGCCGTGGGCCTCGAGGTCGAAGACCGCGACGACGTCGGAGGCTTCGGCGGCCGGTGACGCGAGGGCGAGGACCAGCACGAGCGGGGCACGCATCCCTTCGAGCGTAGCCCGCCCAACGACGAGGCCGCGAAGTGCAAGCGCGGTCACACGTAGGTGCCTCCGGACGCGGGCTCGATCCGGCGCCGATCCTCCGGGAGGCGCCCGAAGCCGCGGATGCGGTCGAACAGCTCCAGCTGGATGGGTGGGGGCATCATCCAGCTCTGCGGTCCGGGGTAGTGACGTCCGTCGAACAGCACGAAGTTGCGCACGCGCTTGGGCGGGATGCGGAGGCGGCGCAGATCCTCCGGGCTGCGCAGCGTGGTCCGCCGTCGGGTGTGGACGATGCGGTCGACGCTCGTCGGGCCGAGCCCCGGGATGCGGAGGAGCAGCTCGCGGTCCGCGCGATTGATCTCGACCGGCCACAGCTCGGGGCGGGCGAGCGCCCACGCGGTCTTCGGATCCTGTTCGCGGGGGAGGGCGCCGTCGTCGTCGAGCGGGAGCTCGTCGAGCGCGAACCCGTAGAAGCGAAGCAGCCAGTCCGCTTGGTACAGCCGCAGCTCACGCGTGGGGGCCTCGGGCGGCTCGTTCTCCATCGGCGTCCCGAGCACCGGCGTGAACGCGGAGTAGTACGCGCGCCGCACGTCGTAGCGTTGGTAGAGGCGGTCGACCGCAGTGAGCAGCGTGCGATCCGACTCGCCGCCTGGCCCGACCACGAACTGCGTCACCAACCCCGAGCGCGGCTTGATGCCGCGGGCCTTCAGCGCCTGCACCGCCTTCAGCCGGAGCGCGAGATCCTTCGACAGTGACTTGCCCGGCGCGATCTTCTCGAGCGCGCCCTCCGTCGGCGCCTCCAGGTTCAACGACACACGATCCGCGAGGCGCACCGCCTCCTCGATCTGCGCGTCCTCCGCGCCGGGGAGGATCTTCAGGTGGACGTACCCGTCGAACGCGTACTTCGTGCGGAGTATCCGCACCGCGTCGAGCATCCGATCCATCATCCGCACCGAGCTCCCCGCGAGGCCCGACGTGAGGAACAGACCTCGCGCGAGATCCGCGTCGGACAGCTCCGACATCGTTCGAGCGAGCTCCTCCGTCTTCCAGGTCGCCCGCTTGAAGTCGACGTCGAGCCCGAACGTGCAGTAGCGACACCGCTGCGCGCAGGCCGACGTCATCATCGTACGCATCACCGGCAGCTTCGACTTCGCCGTCTTCGTCTCGAAGATGCCGTACTGACTCGTCACCGCGCGCCGCCCCGGCGTCGGCGGCCCGTCGAGCTCGTGGTCATTCCCCTGCCCGAGCACCTTCAGTTTGCTCTGCCGATCCATGAACTGAACATGTGATCAGTTGATCGGGATCGGTCAACCGGCCCGAAGTTGCGTATGATCCCCGCCAGATGCTGCGTCACGCGGGGCTCCTCGTCGTCCTGTCGGCCTGCGCGTCGACCCCCCGCGCCCCGGACGCCGCGCCGTCGTACGACGGTCGATGGCGGGTCGTGTTCGACACCGAGCTCGGTCCGCTCCCCGTCCCGTTGCACATCGCCGGCGACCGCGCCTGGTTCGAAAACGGTCCCGAGCACGCGACGACGTCGGCCGTCATCGCGCGGGGCGACGCGCTCGAGCTCGAGATCGCCTGGTACGAATCCAAGCTCGTCGCGCGGCGCGACGGCGATCGTCTCGTCGGCACGTGGTCCAAGCCGATGGGGGAGGGCTGGGAGCGGGTCGCGTTCGTCGCGACGCGCCACGAAGGTCCGCGCTTCGATCCGCTCTCGCCCGACCGCTCCGGCGCCGACACCGTGGAAGACATCACGGGCGAGTGGGCCGCGACGATCGACGTCGCGGGGACGAAGTTCGAAGCGTACGGCGCGATCCGGATCGAGGAAGGTGAGGTGCGCGCGATCTTCTTCACGCCCTACGGAGAGACGCGCCTCCTCGTCGGTGACTTCGACCGCGGCGTCCTGCGGCTGTCGCGCTTCGAAGGCTCGCACGTGGGGAGCCTGTTCATGGAGGCGCGGCCCGACGGCAGCCTCGCCGGCATCCTGTGGCGGAGCGACGGCTACAGCTTCTCGATGACGATGAAGAAGAGCGCCGCGCCGACGCTCCCCGACCCGTACGCGATCACCGCCCTCACGAGCGACGACGGCCGCCTCGACTTCGCGTTCCCGGATCGCAGCGGCGCGATCGTCACCGCGAAGGACGAACGGTTCGAGGGGCGCGTCGTCGTCGTCGACATCTTCGGCACGTGGTGCCCGAACTGCTGGGAGCAGGCCGACGTGCTCGCCGACTGGACGCGCCGCTACGGCGAGCGCGGGCTCGTCGTGGTGGGCGTCGCGTTCGAGGAGACGGAGGACCCGGTGCGGGCGTGGAAGCAGATCGCGCTGTTCGAGGAACGCATCCAACGCACGTACCCGATCCTGCTCGCGAGCGCGGACGGGGGCGAGTACGCCGACGAGCTGCTCGCCGACATCACCAACGTCGTGTCGTTCCCGACCACCGTCTTCATCGGGCGCGACGGACGCGTTCGCCGCATTCACTCGGGGTTCATCGGGCCCGCGCGCCCCGAGCTGTACGACGCGCAGGTGAAGGAGCAGGAAGCGCTCCTGGAGCGGCTCCTCGCGGAGTAGTCAGCGCTCGACGACCTTCTGAACCACCTTTTGTACGGCGGCGAACGAACGTCGGTGCTCGGGGAGCGCGCCGTACCGCACCAACGCGCGTTGGTGTTCGGGGACGCCGTACCCCTTGTGCCGGCAGAAGCCGTACTCCGGGTGCGCGGCGTCCAGCGCATCCATGATCGCGTCGCGCGTCGTCTTCGCGAGGATCGACGCCGCGGCGATCGAGAGGCTCTTGCCGTCGCCGCCGATGATCGCGGTCTGCGGCGCGGTCACCTCGGGCACCTTGCGTGCGTCGACCAGCAGGTGCCCCGGTGCGACGCCGAGCGCCTCGACCGCGCGCCGCATCGCGAGGAGTCCCGCGTGGTAGATGTTGATCGTGTCGATCTCGCGCGGGTCGGCGCGGCCGGTGCCCCACGCGACGGCGACCTGTTTGATCTCGTTGGCGAGGCGATCGCGGGTGGCGGCGTCGAGCTTCTTGGAGTCGTCCACCTGCGCGATGCGCGTGCCCGGCGCGAGGATGACGGCGGCGGCGACGACCGGCCCCGCGAGCGGGCTCATCCCGGCTTCGTCGACGCCCGCGACGTAGGTGCAGCCGTCGTCCCAGAGCGTGCGTTCGTAGCGGAGCATGCGGCGGAGGCGTTGGCCCTCGGCGCGGTTGGCGCGCTGACGCCGCGCGACGGCGGTGAGGATGGCCTCGGCCCCCCGGCGCGGATCGTCTTCGAGCTGACGTTTGATCCGCGCGGGGAGCGGGCGGGCTTCGTCGACGTAGCGGCGCTTGAGGTCAGCGAGGCTCGGCCGGGACATCGACGAAGAGTCTAACAAATCACGCGTCAGTCACGCCGCGATTGCCAGGTCCCGGTGCTGCCGGCGGCGTTGCGCCACGTGCCGGCGATCGCGCAGCTGTCGAAGTCCAGGTCCGCGTCGACGGTGAGGTCGAAGCTCATCCCGGAAACGTTGCCTTCGCCGTCGACCGGGAAGGTGTACGTGATCGGCGAGCCGGCCAGGTCCGAGATGAACGTGAGGCGGAAGAGATCGCCCTCGAGCTCGGCCTCGACCACGCCGACCGCGTCGCCCTGGTAGCTGCCCGAGTAGGTGCCGCGGCAACGCGCGTCGTCGTTGTTGTCGTTGTTGTCGTTGTTGTCGTTGTTGTCGTCGACGATGACGTTGCCGTCGTCGACCTCGACCTGGCCGTCGACGCTGATGCGGCCGTCGGAGCCGATGACCACTTCGCTGCCGCTGTAGTCGAAGCGCTCGCCGTCCGCTTCGATGCGCCCGTCGACGCGCAGGCGGACGCCGCTCGCGTCGGCGATGACCTCGATGGTCACGTCCATGTCGAGCGTCGCCTTGTAGCGGCCCCAGGTCTCGCAGCGTCCGACGACGTGCTCGCGGATCGTGGCGCCGCTGCCGTCGGTCGAGACTTCGCCTTCGTAGCGGACGCTGCCGTCGTAGAAGTCGACGCCGTCCCAGCTGAACGCTTCGAAGGTGACCTCGTAGGTGTGGCGGACGTTGCTGCCCGAGACGGACGCGGACGCCTCGACGATCGCGCGGCCCGACTGGCCTTCGACCTCGAAGCGGTTCGTGCCTTCGATGCCGTCGCCGGTGACGAGCTGCGCGGGGATCAGGCCCCGACCCGTGGAGCTCTGCTCGAGCCCTTGTTTGGTGTCGACGACGCCGTACGCGGCTTCGGCGGCCTGGCCCTTGCTGCCGACGGACGCGCCTTCGCGCGGGCCTTCGGCGCCACCGCAGGCGGTCGAGAGGAGGAGGGCGGAGGAGAGGAGACAAGAAGCGGTGTGCAGTTTCATGTGCGCCGTCTAGAGCAACCCGCATGCCAGCCTGCGGACGGTCGCGAGGGGCCCCGAAGTGCCAGGTCGGCTGAACACCCATCGCGGGCGTGTGCACCAGCGCGCCGCGATGCGCGCCGGATCTGGACCGCGCGACGGGCACTTGCCGGTGCCAACCTCGCTGCACAGCCGGAGCGTTCGTCAGTTCGGTTGCAGGCGCACTTCGACCGTCTGCGGCTTCACGTGGCAGCCGCCGTCCTCGACCTCCACGTCGGTGATCGTCCGCGGTTGGTATCCCGCCGCTTCGACGCGGATCTCGTAGGTGCCCTCGCGCTCGCCCGCGCCGACGTACGCGCAGGGGGCGGTCGAAGTGAAGGTCGTGAGCGGCTCGGAGTAGCTCCCGTCGACCGCGGTGACGTCGGCGCTGCAGAGCTCGCGCCCGCTGACGTCGTCCACGACGGTGACGTTGAGGCCATAGATGAGCACCAGCGAGCATGTCTCGACGCCGCACGAACAGAGCGCGGCGGCGAGGAGGATGGAGAGGAGGAACCCAGGTCGTTTCATGCGGAGGCCGGTTCGCAGAGACCGTGCCAGCGCGTGACACTTCCGTCCATCCGCGCACTTCGTCGCGCCCCCGGGCACGCGTGCCGCGGTTTCGGTTGGACACCCATCTTCCGCCTGCCTACGGTGGCGGGGATGGTTCGCCCGCCGGGCTCTACTTCGGGGATTTGTGTCCCGACGTCGGCGGCCGACGAGCCGGTGGAGGCGACGCCGCTCCCCACGCCGTTCGGGCCCTCACCGGGTACACCCACGCCGACGGCGTCCGGCCCCGGCGGTGGGCTCCTCGCGACACGCCGTCGCGCGAACCGTCGCTTCGCGCGGCTCCCTGCGGGGGTCGCTTCCGAGGTCGTCGGCGTCCCCGGCGCGGTCGACGCGACGCCGCATCGACGTATCGTGTTGATGGGCGGCGGCGCCGAGGACGACGGCGCGTCGCGGCGTTTCACGGAGGGCGCGGGCGGAGGCGACGTCGTCGTGCTCCGCGCGTCGGGCTCGACGTCCAGCTACAACGACTACTTCTTCGATGACGTCGGCGCGGACCCCAAACCGGGCGCGGTCACTTCGCTGCGCATCGACGAACGCGATGCGGGCGGCGACCGCGCGGTGGTCGAACGCGTCGAAGGCGCCGGCGCGGTGTGGCTCGCCGGCGGCGATCAGCACAAGTACCTCACTTGGCCCGAGCCGCTCCTCGCAGCCCTCGACGGCGTCTCGGACGGTCGCACGATCGGCGGCACGAGCGCGGGGGCGATGTCCCTCGGTGCGTTCAGCTTCGACGCCGCCGAAGGTGGCATCCGATCTCGCACCGCGTTGCGCGAGCCGAGCGACGCCGCCGTCTCGGTGCGCCGCTCGCCGTTCGGCCAGCCGGAGCTCGCGGACGTGTTGGTCGACACCCACTTCTCGGAGCGCGAGCGCGAAGGCCGCCTCATCGCGTTCCTCGCGCGCGTCAAACTCGACTTCGGGATCGACGCGCCTCGGGGGATCGGCATCGACGAAGGCACCGCGCTGATCGTGGATGGCGGTCGCTTCGAGGTTCGCGGTCGCGGCGACGTCTTCGTGTACGCGTTGTCCGGCGACGTCGACGTTCGCGGTGGGCTGGACGTCGAGCGTGTGCTGCGCGTGCGGCTCTCGGACGGCGACCGCGGCGCGTGGCCCGTCGACCTGTCGAACGCCACCGAGCTCTACGTCGACGGCGGAAGCGTCAGACGTCGGTGATCACGATCTCGCGTTCGTAGTAGCCGGCGTCGAGGCGGTTGGTCGGGATCGCGGGATCGTCGATCGCCATGCGGACGCGGTAGCGCTTCGCCGTCGTCGGGCGCCACGCGTGCTCCCAGATCGTCCAGGTGCGGTTCGTGGTCTGCGCGGGACAGACGTCCACCGGCTCGGACGGACCGTCGTCGAAGCGGATCGCGAGGCGATCCGTCGGCCGCGTGCTGCCCCACATGATGCCGATGATCCGGTACACCGTCTCGCCGCCGACGAGGTGTCGTTCGACGCGTGTGGGCATCGCGGCCTGGTGCATCTGAGCGGGGCGGAAGTCACGCGCGAGCTGCGCGCCGCGTGGCTGGTGGGTGCGCGACGCGAACTCGAGCATCTGCGAGGTCGCGGGCTCGCTGTCGTCGACGAACCGGATCGTGTTCACCCACTTGATCGCGCAGCAGCCGTACCAGCCGGGGACCATCAGTCGGACCGGCTCGCCGTGGTTCGGGGGGAGGGGCTCACCGTTCATCTCGGTCGCGAGGAACGCGCCGGCGTCGAGGAGCTGGTCGAACGTGAAGATCCAGGACGCACCCGGCGTGGAGTGGCCGCCTGCGGACGGGACGGAGTGGTCGTCGAATCCGCCGATCTCGACGCGCGTCGCGGCGGGATCGATCGTGACGCGCCCGAGCACCTCGGCGATGGGGACGCCGCGCCACTCGGCGGAGGACATGAGCCCGAACGCCGCGCCGCTCCCGTTGCCCGAGCACTCCAGGAACACCGGCCCTTGGTCGACGGCGAGGGGGGACAGATCCGCGAGGTCCAACGTCGTCGCGTCGGCGAGACCGCTGACCTCGATCTGCCACGGTCCCGACGGCATGAGCAGGTCGGGGTAGAAGGTCCGGACGTAGAACTCGTCGTTGCCGATCGTCGTCCGACTCGCGTCGACGACGGAGAGGTCGGTGTAGAGGCGCCCGTCCCAACCCTGGTTGCGCAGCTCGTGGAAGTTGACGCCGTTGGCGTCGTCGAAGTCGAGGACGCCGCGCAGCGCGCTCGTGGTGAACGTCTCGTCGCAGGTCGCGACGCCGGCGTCGGCGAGGCCCGCGTCGGTGACGCCGGCGTCCATGAAACCCGCGTCGACGCGCGGCGTGCCGCCGTCGCGGAGGTCGACGACGGGGATGTCCTTGGACTGGCAGCCGGCGAGCACGCCGCCGGAGAAGACCAGCGAGCGTCTCAAGAAATCACGTCGATCGATGGTCACCACGGCTTCGTCTCGGTACGTCGCCCGCGAGACGAAGTTACAGGTTCGCGCACGTCAATGCGTTGCGCAGGGCGTCATGGGCAGGCGGTGTAGAGCCCGACGCCTTCGGCCATTGCGATCTGCTCGTCGTTTTCGAGGAGCGCGCGTATGCCGGCGTCGTTGCCATCGAAGAAGAAGACGTCGGCGAAGCCGCGTCGTGCGAGGTGACGCTGCCACATCGCGCTGCGGTGCCCACCGACGAAGACGTACGCGAGCAAGCGTCCGAACTGATCGCGGCACTCCGTGTCGAACGTGAGCCAGACGCGTTGGCCGGTGAGATCTCGCGTGAATCGACTCGCCTCGACCGCGTAACACTCGGCCGGGTTGCCGTCGCGCGCGAGCTCGGGGGTGTCGACGCCGATCAGGCGCACGACCTCGATCGCGCCGCCGGCCGCCGGGTCGAAGATCTCGATCGTGTCGCCGTCGCGGACGAACGCGACGTCGGCGAGCACCGGCGCGCGGCACGGCGTGGCGCCGGAGGGGAGGGTGTTGGCGTCGACGCGGTCGAGCGCGGCGTCGTCGAACTGCACCGGGTCCACGAACACGCGGCTCGCGGCGCAGAACGAACCCGCCCCGCACGCGAGCACGTCGCAGCACGCCGGTTCGTCGCAGTCGGCGCCGCCGTTGCTGTCGTTGTCGCAGGTGTCGCGGCACGTCGCGAGCGAACCTTCGGGCCCCATCACACAGGCGGGGGCGTTGCGGCCGCAGTACGAGTCACTCGGGCAGCCGGTGACGAAGTCGCAGCACGTGCGGGTCTCACAGTCGAAGAACAGGTCGCCGTCGTTGTTGCAGCCGTCGGTGCACGCGGCGGGCGACGCCTCCGGCCCGAGGACGTCGCACAACATCGGGGGCGCCGTCGCGCCGGCGAAGTCGGTGGAGATCGTCGCGCCGTTGGCGTCGAGGTAGAGGCGCGCCGGGGACTCGCCGGCGTTCACGCGGAACAACACGCGGCAGTAGCGCGACACGTTGGCGCGGGCGAGGGCGTCGGCGCGGCAGCCGTTCTCGATGACCTCGGAGAGTGCCTCGGCCGCGTAGCTCGCGCCGTTCGTCTCCATCGAGAACTTCGCGTAGCCGATCGGCACGTCGCGGCTCCCGCGTGCGATGAAGTCGATCTCCGCGACCATCCACGTGAGCCCCGCACCGGCGACCATCGTCTCCTGCACGGCGTACGGCGTGGTGTAGGCGCGGACGCGGAGGTTGTAGTCGACGCTCGGCGTGGTGATGCCGTCATCGCCACCGCGGTCCGTGCCACAACCGGCGATCAGCGCGAGCGCGAGCACGAGCGCGTTTCGACGTCCCATGGGTCTCGGGTTTCGCCACGTCGGGGGCGCGTTGTCCACGGTCAGCGGGTCCATGTGTCCCAGCTCACGATGGATGCACGTCCGCGGTGCTGCCCTGCGCTCGGAAACACGCGATGGGCGCTGCGAAGCCCTTCACACGGATCTGTTCGGAGACGGAGAAGTGCAGGCCCTGGGCGTCGTCGAGCTCCTCGCGCACGGTGGCCGAGACGACGATCTCGCCCGGGCTCGCTTGGCTGCACAGGCGCGCCGCGAGGTTCACCGGCGAGCCGATGACCGTGTGTTCCATGCGCGCGTCGCTGCCCATGTTGCCCATCACCAGCTCGCCGACGGTGATGCCGATGCCGATGTGGACGGGCACCTCGAAGGCCTCGCGTGCGTTCATCTCTTCGACGGCGGACTGGATCGCGAGCGCCGCCTCCACGGCGCGGCGGGCTTTGTGCTCGCCTTCGAAGATCGCGAGGACGGCGTCGCCCATGTACTTGTCGATCGATCCGCCGGCGGCTTCGATCAGCTCCGCCTGCACGCGGATGTACTCGTTGAGCATCGACACGATGTTCTCGGGCGGGAGCTTCTCGGAGATCTTCGTGAAGCCGCGAATGTCGGACTCGAAGACGGCGACCTCGATGCGACGCGCGAGCGTTCGGTCCACGCCGCCCAGTTTGGAGGCGGCCTGGATCATCTTCGCGGTGTGGCGAGGGAGGAACTTGAGCATCTCGAAGCGTTCCTTCAGACCGGCGAGCGCGCGGTTGAGCGCTTCGGCGACGACGGCCATCTCGTCACCGGAGCCGACGACGACGACGTGGTCGTACTCCTCGGATTCGATCGCGCGCGTGCCGCCGAGGAGGGCGCGGACGTCGCGCCCGAGCCGGCGATGGATCCAGACGCCGAACGCGAGGAACAGCGTGACCATCGCGGCGAGGCCCATCAGGTAACGCTCGCGCTCGGCCTTCACCGCTTCGAGGTACTGGTCCACGCCGTAGTCGACCTGGAGGAGGCCCGCGACGCTGCCGTCGCGCCGGAGGATCGGCGCGATGCCGGAGAGGAAGGTGCCGTGCGCGTCGGTGTAGAGGTCGGTACGGACGCCGTCCTTCTCGGTCACGATCCACGCGTAGCGCTCGGCGACCTCGTCAGGTGGGCTATAGCGATCGCCGATGAAGGTGTTCGTCTGGAGCATGACGACGAACTCGTAAGCCCCGTCGTCGGTGGGCCGCAGGATGTACGCCTGGTCGTCGGCGAGGTGGTTCTCCTTCGCGACCGTCGCGAGCGCGGCGCGCATCGTCCGGAAGGCCTCCGATTCGGCGTCGTCGTTGGCCCGGATGGCGTCGAGCAAGTCACCTTGCATGAACGGCGCGGCGGTGCTGGCGATCGTTTCGAGCGCGAGCCCGAACTTGTCGATCACTTCCTTCTTCTCGCGGTTGTAGAGCGCGGTGAGCCCGATGAGGACGACGGTGACGGCGACGGTCGTGTAGAGCGCGACGAACCGGAACGCGAAGCTCTTCCACCAACTCACCAATTCGCGCGGATCATAGATGATGTGCGGCGAACCAGCACGTGCACGCCCGAGCCCCCGTGTTGCCAGCGGCCGATGGGTTCCAGCGTGAGGCCGGTCGCGGCCGCGAGGCGGCGGTCGCGCGCGACGAGCGCCGCACCCCACTCGGGGCGCGCGGCCATGAGCGTCCCGAAGCGCTGGTAGAGCGGCCGCAGGTCGCGGCCCTTGGCGATCCGGTGGCCGAAGGGTGGGTTCGTGACGACCGTGGCGACCGGGGCGTCGAGCGCGAAGCCGGGCGCGTCGGAGACCGACGTGCAGGTGAACGAGACCGCGTCGCCGACGCCGGCGCGCTCCGCGTTCTCCGTGGCGCCCTTCGTGACCCCCGCGTCGCGGTCGCTCGCGACGATCGAGAGCGGCTGGTCGAGCTGCGCCGCGCGGAGCTGCGTGACGAGGACGGCGTATGCCTCCGGGTCGAACCAGGGGAGCGCCGCGAATTCGAACGTACGCTCCAGCCCCGGTGCGATGCGTCGCGCGAGGAGCGCAGCTTCGATCGCGATCGTGCCTGATCCACTGAATGGATCCACGAGCGGGGTGTCCGGGTTCCAGCCGGAGGCGATCACCAGCGCGCGGGCGAGGTCGGCGGACAGCGGCGCCTTGCCGGTCGCGCGTCGGTAGCCGCGACGCGGGAGCTCATCGCCCGAGGTGTTGATCGAGAGTGTGCAGCGGTCGTGGTGGAAGCGGACGTGGACCTCGGTCGCGACCTCCTCGTCGACGGTGCCGCCGAACGCCTTGCCGATCCCCTCGCGGACGCGCTCCTCGATCGCACCGGTGTGGTACAGCTTCGAGCGGTGCGTGGTGACGTGGACCGTCCCGACGCCGTTGATGAGCTTGGGCCACGCGATCTTCGCGACACGATCGACGAGGCGGTCGAAGCGTCGCGCGACGAAGTCGTCGACACGCAGTAGCACGTGTTTCGCGAGACCGAGCTCCAGGTTGGCGCGGTACACGAGCTGGCGCGGCCCGGTGGCTTCGACGCCGCCCGGCACGACCTCGTAGCGCTCCGGGTCGAGTCGTCGGACCTCGTCGGCGAGCGCGGGTTCGAGGCCCGGCGCGCACGCGGCGAAGACGGTGATGCGGTCCGCCAGCAAGGGGGCCGGGTGTACGCCGTTCTTCGCCGTGTGCCCAGCCCGGCGATGCGCCCCATCACAGGCTCGCGCCGTGTGCCCCGGGTTGTTATGGAAGCGCCCACCGTGCGGGTGTTCCTCGTGATCCTGCTCTGCCTCTGCTCCGGGTGCGGGATGGCCATTCAGACCGCGATGGGGTGGTCGGACGTCGAGACGCGCCTCCGCACGCGCGAGCGTCCCGTCCAGGTCTCGACCGTACCGGCGGGGGCCGATGTGTGTCGGTTCCGTCCGGACGGGCCGTGTGAGGCGGTCGGCGTGGGGCCGACCGAGGACACGGTCCGCGCGGAGTACGAGGAGGACGTCGAAACCCCCTCGACGCTCGGGCTCTGGGTCGGGTCGGGGCTGTCGTTCATCGTCACGGGGATCTCGATCGCGATGCTCCCGAAGCAGTGTGGCGACAACGGCGTCGAGTGCCCGGTCATCCCCTGGATCACGACGTTCCTCGGCGGCTTCGGGGGGATCATCGACGCGATGGTCGCGGTGATCTACCCGTCGTTCACCGGCGAGGAGATCGCGGCGACGAAGGTCGTCTCGGATCCGAAGTTCACGTACCGCGCTTCGAAGGAGGGCTACCAGCCGGTGGACGGGGCGGTCGACATCTCGGCGTCGGACGCCATCGTGCTGAAGCTCGAGCCGATCCTCGAAGCGCCGGAGCTCGCGCTCGTCGACGCGGCGCGCGACGAGATGATCGTGACCGTCGCGCCCCTGACGTCGAACGTGAGCCTTCCGTGGCTCGACGCGCTCGGCCACCGCCTCCACCTCGACATCACCGGGCTCGGCGTTCGCACCGTCGAAACCGGCGCCGTGGATCGGATGCTCCGTGAGGCCAACTGCACCGGCGATGGCTGCGACGTGGAGATCGGCCGCGCGCTCGCCGCGTCCCACCTGGTGCGCGCGCGGGTGACGCGGCTCGGCGATCGCTGCGTGCTCGCGGCGGAGCTGATCGATCTCGCGCGCGAGGTCAGCGTCGCGGCCGCGGGATCGCGCGGGACGTGCGACGACGACAACGCGCTCGAGCAGCTCGCGACGGGGGTGGCCCGGGAGCTCCTCACGGGGATTCGGACGGGAACATCTGCTCCGTGAGTTGATCGGCGGCGTCGAGGGGCGCGGTGCCCTCGCAGGTCGTCGCGACCGCGGTGGCGTCGATCGTCAGCTCGGACGACAGCTCGATCAACTCCAGCGACAGCGAGCAGCGCTCCCCCGTGCGCGCGAGCGTCGAGCGGAGGAGGTGCGTCGCGGCGAGCGCCTTACCGAGCGGGATCTGGCAGGCCTCGTCGACACACGCGCGATAGCTGTCCTTCTTCTCGCGGTCGATGGTCTCGGCGAGCTTCGCGGCGAGGCGCCCACGATCGATCACGGGCACGCGCCGAATGCCGAGTCCGACGCGGAGCTGATCCGCGATCGCGTCGAACAGCTCCCGGTCGAACTTCTGCGCGCTGATCGTCGGCATTACGGCGACGATCGTATCGGGGTTCGCGCTGAGCACCGCGGTCTTCGCCGGGCGGCGAAGCGGCTCCAGGAAGATGCGGATGTCGCCGTACTCGGTGTCGCGCGACTCCCCGGATGCGAGGTCCTCGACGCGCGCGACGAAGGCGGGGATGCGAACGATCGGCGCGTCCGGATCGCGGTTCTCGAGATCGCGAGGTTTCAGGTACTCGGGGTTGGTCTCGAGGTGAATGACCTGGCCGTAGTAGCCGGCCTTCTGGATCTCGATGCGGTGCGCGACGGTGGCGTCGAGGCGGAGCGTGGAGCTTGCGCCGTACTGTTGGATGTCGTCGACGATCGCGATCGCGTAGGCCGGTTCGGTGTGGAGGCGGACGGTGACGGGCGTGTACACGCCGCCGCGGCGTGGGTCGTAGTCCCCGTGGACCTTCGGGGGTGGCAGCGTGCAGCCGCCGAGGACGAGAGCCAGGAGCACGAACCAACGCACGGGGTCCGTATCCGACGAACGCAAGCCCGACGCCACCCCTGCTCGGAGCTTGAGCGCCAACACTTGCGGCGACGCGTAAGTGAGTCAGACGCTGCTCTTTGTCACCGTAGCACCGTGACGACGCGGCCCCGACACGACACCCCGACCCCGGACGTGGAGCTGATCGAGGCCGTCTGCACCGGCTCGCAACGCGCGTGGGCGACGTTCCTGCAGCGCTTCTCGGGCCTCATCCGCTCGTGCGTCGCGCGGACGTTGGTGCGTTCGTCGGTGTCCGCCGAGCCCCACCACGTCGACGACGCGTTCTCGGACGTCCTCGCCGCGATGGTCGCAAACGACTACCGCCGGCTGCGCCAGTACCGCCGCGACCGCGGCTGCGCGCCGAGCAGCTGGGTGGGGGTGATCTCGGTGTCGTCGACCCTCGACTACGTGCGCCGCGAGCGGCGCCACACGGTGCGCTCCGTCGCGGTGGAGCAGGTGGAAGATGCGCTCCCGCTCGTACCCGGGCCCGACGCCGACTACGAGACGCGCGAGCGGTGGAAGATCGTCGAAGCGGCGCTGAAGCGCTGCACCCCGCGCGACCAGGAGTTCGCGCGTCTGTACTTCGCGGAGGGCCTCGCGTTCGCCCAGGTCGCGGAGCGCTCCGGGGTCTCCGTCGCGACGGCGTACAGCCGGCGTGTGAAGCTCGAGCGCCGCCTGACGTCGCTGATCGCCGAAGCATAGCGCTACGAGTCGTCACCTACCGTCAGTTGACGAGTTGTCACCCTCCGCGCCGGGAGTCGTGCGCTGTGGGCTGGCCCGCGACGTGCTCTCACGTCTGGTGATGACGCGAACCAACGCCGCGACCAGGATGGACGCGAACGCGCTTTCGAACCCCAGCCTCGGCTACCGAGACGCCCCCGACCTCCAGCAGATCATGCTGGGGCTCGCGGTGCTTCAGCTGGGGCACCGCGGCGAGGCCGTGACCGCTGTGCAAGCTGCCTTGCAAGCGCTCGGCTTTGCGCTGGTCCTCGATGGTTTGTTCGGTCCCCACACCGAGCGGGCGGTTCGCGACTTTCAACAGGGCTCCGGCATGCCGGGCGCGCCGGGCCAGGTCGATGTGCACGTTTTGTTGATGCTGATGGGAGCGCGGCGCGGGCGCGGTGGTCGTGATGGGTTCGCCACGCGTCGCGGCGCCGCGCAACGCGCGCCGCGGTTCGGCGCGCGGGCACCGCAGGGCTCGTTGCGCGCGGGCGCCCTGCAGCAGAGCGACAACGACCGCCTGCGCGCGCGTCGGCCGCTCGCGCCGGTGACCCCGTCGGCCGGCCAGACCCCGGCCGACGCCGAGCTCGCCGCGCTCCAGTCCCGCACCATGGACAGCGCGCGTCGGGAGATCGGCGTTCGGGAGATCGGGAGCACCAACCGCGGCGCGCGCGTCGACCAGTACGCGCAGCGCTCGCGGATGCGCGAAGGCTACGCGTGGTGCGGCTTCTTCACCGGCTTCAACTACAGCGAAGCCGCGCGCGAGGCGGGCGGCGAGTTCACGGGCATCAACGGGATGCACTCGATGCAGAAGGCCCGCGCCTTCTTCGAGTACCGCAACTACACCGACAACCGCCGCGCGACGAACGATTCGCTGGACCAGCTCCGCGAGCAACACGTCGCGGAGGGCAGCGCGCGCCGGTGGATGACGCTGCGCGGCTCCGGCGGCCAGCGCCACGCCGCGCAACGCAACCGCCCCCACGAGGTCTACGAACCCGAGAACCTCCCGATCCGCGCCGGCGACACCGCGCTGTTCTCCCGCGGACACGTCGGCCTGGTGGAGGGCTACGACCCCGCGACCGGGCAGCTCACGACGATCGAGGGCAACACCGCGCGCGGCGTCGTGCGGCGGTCGTACGACCTGAACGACCCGCAGGTACGCGCGCAGTTCGAAGGCTTCGGCCGACCCGCGCGCGGGGACTTCAGCTCGCCGTCGAGCGCGCTGGGGGGCGGGGGAGCGGGATCGGTCGCGAGGTCGGGCGCGGATTCGGGCGCCGGCGCGGGCTCGGCTTCGGACTCGGGCTCGGGTTCGGGTTCGGACTCGGCTTCGGTCACGGGTTCGGGCTCGGCTTCGGATTCGGGCTCGGCTTCGGCTTCGGATTCGGACTCGGCTTCGGTCACGGGTTCGGATCCGGGCTCGGCTTCGGTCAGCGCTTCGGACTCGGCCACCGCCTCAGACTCGGCGGTGGGCACGGGCACGGGCTCGGGCTCGGGCTCGGGCGCCGTGACCGCTTCGGGCTCGGCCGCTGCTTCGGGGGCGGCCAGGGCTTCGGAGGGCGCGGTCGGGAGTGTTCTCGCGCTACCACCTCGCGCCGCCGGCGCCGAGACCGGGTCCGCCTTCCTCGAGCGCACGCGCCACATGTCGCGCGCGGATCGGGAGGCGGCGATGCTCGAGCAGATCGAGGCGGGCAACGTCCCGTCGTTCGCGCGGGAGCTTCGGCCGGTGGAGCTGACGGCGAACGGGCACACGGCGACGGCGTACGTCATGCCCGACTATCTCGCGATCGGTTCGGACGACGACTACGTGCGCGTGCCGCTCAACCCGGTCACGGCGCAGCAGATCGCGGACCGCACCGATACGTCGCTGCCCACGACGCGCCTCGTGGACGCCGTGCACCGGCAGGCCGACGTGCGCCTCACGCCGAACCCGCTCCCTGCGAGCGCCGAGATGATGTCGAACGCGTACATCGAGCACCACGACGCGCTCGTGGACGGTCAGCTCCGTCGCGCGGGCGGCGAAGCGGGGGACGTCATCGCAGGGCACAAGAAGGACGTCGTGATTTCGAACCGCCTCGACGCCCACCCGGACCGCGTCGCGATCTACGGCTGGCACCAGAGCAACGGCCGTCCGATTCAGCCGCTCTCCACGATCCACCACCAGACCTACGGCGATTACTCCCACGGAGCGCGGTTGGTGAGTCAGCAGGTGATCGTCGACGGGCGTCCGATGCGACTCGAGGACGCGCTCCGCGATCCGGAGCTCGCGCCGCTCTTCTCCGCCGAGGGGGTGATCCAAAACCCCCGCGCCGACTAACCGAACATCTGTCCGAGCGTGCCCCAGATGCGGAGCTGGGACATCAACCCGAAGATCGCCGCCATGAGCGCCGGGCCCGCGAGGGCGAAGCGCGGTGTCGCTTCCTTCGTGCGCGCGCAGTGCACGCCGATGACGAGGAAGATCGCCGGCTCGATGTAGCGCTGCCACGCGAAGACCTGCGCGGAGTACCCGGCGAAGTACGCGAGCAGCATCATCAGCTCGATCGGGTAGTAGCGCTCCGCGATCGCCCGCCACCCCATCGCGGCGAGCGTCGTCGCGCCGGCGATCGCGAGGAGCAGGACCACGAACGTCTTGTCGCCGATGCCGGGGCTCTTCTTCGCGAGCACCCAGATCAGCGAGCCCCAGCGACCCATCTCGTTGTCGTGGTTCGACGCCGCGATGAGCCACAAGATCAACCCGATCGCCACGCCGACGCCGAGGACGATCTTGCGTCCGCGCGGATCGAGCCCCGTGAACGTCGGCTTCAACAGCAGGCCGTAGGGGAGGGCGAACAGCCCCGTCAGCGCGACCGCGTGCAGCGGCACGGAGAGGTTCAGCGTGAACTTGTTGTACAGCTGCGTCGTTCCGGGCGTCAGGCCACCCCACGCGCTGGCGTAGACGCCGATGACGATCACCGTCGGGAGCACCGTCGCGATGGCCCGCACGATCGTCTTCTTACGATCGCCCGGCAGCAGCACCGGGAACGCGAGCGCGCCCACGACCGGCAGGTAGATCTGCCGCCACATCACCATCAGCAGCACGCTGATCGCGGCGAGGTAGACGCGGTTCTCGTAGAAGAGCATCGAGAACAGCGTCAACGCGAAGAACAACATTGCGCCGTTGTCGGTGTTGATCCAGATCGCCGCCGTCAGCACGTAGTTCGATCCGACCAGCGGGAGCGCGCACGCCGTCGCGAACAGCGCGTCCTTCTTCAGCCGGTAGAACGTCATCCAGGCGACGACGATCAACCCGAGCGCGATCACCACGTTCAGCAGACGCAGCACCATCGTGTTCTCGGAGACGCTGTCGTAGCCGAAGAGGATCGACACCCACGCGAAGAGGAAGTGGTGCCCGGGCGTCGTCGCGGACGAGGCCTCGTAGTGGAGCAGGTCGAGCGGGTGTTGGATGTGATAGTTGATCTGCGGCAGGTGGAACTTCACCATGTCGCCGTGCTGGAACATCGTCGCCAGCCCCGCGAAGATCGGCGGCACGGTCAGCAGTAGGAAGACGATCGCGGTCGCCGTGCACCACGCGCGGGCTCTCATCTTCATTGACGCGCGCGACGTTTCCAGCGGACCGAAGTTCAGTCAACCTCGGTGCACGTGCAGGAGGCTCTCCTCCCGCGGCACACCGACCCGCAGCGGGAACCCGTAGTGTCCGGTGCCCCGATGGACGTACAGACGGTCGCGCCCCCGCGCCCACAGGCCGTGGTCGGGGATCTGCGTGAACAGCGACAGCACCGTGATTGGGAGGCCGAACGTGACGAGCCCGAGCTGACCGCCGTGGGTGTGGCCGCTCAACACGAGATCACCTTCGTCCTGCGGGAGGGCCGCGAAGGCGGCGGGGTCGTGCATCAGGACCACGCGCACGTGGTCGTCGCGCCGCGGAATACGCGTGAACAGCGACGTGAGGTGCGCGCGGCGCTCCCGCCAGACGAAGTCGACGCCGACGACCTGCACCGCCCCCGCCTCGGTCTGGACGGTCGCCTCCTCGTCGACGAGCAACCGGATGTTCGCGCGGGACAGCCCCTCCTTCACCACGGCGAGCGCCTCGTAGTCGTGGTTGCCGAGGCACGCGAACACCCGGCCGTCGAGCTTCGCGAGGGGCGCGAACGCCTCGGCGAGCGGGTCCGCGCTGCGCTGCGACTCCATCGTGATGAAGTCACCGGTGAGGAGCACGAGGTCCGGGTCGCGTTCGACGGCACGTTCACAGATCCGCGCGAGCCGTGACGCGGACATGAAGGGACCGAGGTGCGGGTCGGTGATCTGAACGATGCGCAAGGGACGCTCCGACACGCCCTTCGACGTCCGCGCGCGGATCATGCCGTCCGTGGCGAGGCGTTGCTCTGACAGGTCCACGTGCACGTCGCGCTGTCGCGGCAGGAACGCCTCGACGAGACCGATCAACCCGAGAACGAACGGAACGATCAGCCCCTTCGGCTCGAACCCGATCGCCGCCGCGATCGCCCAGGGCACCGCGAAGAAGATCGACGCCGAGAACGCGTGGGCGGGGATGCTCACCAGCAGCCGCCACGGCAGCGGGCGCAGCCGCGCCCAGACCAGCGTCCCGAAGTGAACGTACGTCGCGAGCTGCAGGTAGACGAACAGCGGCCACCACCGTCCGACGTGATCGAAGAGCGCCACCGACGACAGCGTGTGGATCGTGAGGATCACCGTCGCGAACCGTGAGAACAGGACGCCGCGGTACGTCCGCGCCAGCAGGACGACGGTCGTCGCCGCGACGACCGAACCGATCGTGAACGCGTGGTCCAGCACTCAGGCCTCCGGCTCGATGCCGAGCAGCACCGCCGACGGGTCGAGGTGACGCGCCGCGACCGTCACGTCGCCCGCGCGGGCCTGGCGTGTGATGACGAGGGTCCCGACGCCGCGCTGACGTGACCGACGGAGCTCGTCGATCTGAACGTCGTAACGCGCGAGCACCTGGCCGATCTCCGCGGCGCTGTGGGACGTCTCACTCGGCGGGAGACGCACGAGCCACTTCGACCGCCACGCGCGTGGGTTTTCCAGCGCGAGCACGTCGTCGCGCGGCGCGAGCGCCGAGGACGCCGCTGTGAGGCGCTCGAGGTCGTGCAGCACCGCCGCGGCGGTCGGTAGGCTCCCCGCGCCCTTGCCGAGGTGGAGCTGCCAACCCACGTAGCGACACTCGACCTCCACCACGTTGTACTCGTCCGTGGTCAACCCGATCGCGGAGTCGGCGCCCACGAGCGTCGGCGCTACGCGGAGCGCGGCGGTCTCCCCCGCGCGGTAGAGGCCCAGGAGCTTGATGCGGTAGCCGAGCTCCTCCGCCGCCCGGTGATCCTCGACGCGGATGTCCTCGATGCCCGTCACTGCGAGGTCGTCGATCGTCGCGCGTTGGTTCGTGAGGAGCGACGCGAGGATCGAGAGCTTCTGCGCGGTGTCCATCCCGCTCACGTCGAGCGTCGGGTCCGCCTCCGCGAAGCCGAGCTCCTGCGCTTGCGCGAGCGCTTCGCGGTAGCCCCGCCCGTCGCGCTGCCCGCTGGTGAGGATGAAGTTGCACGTTCCATTCAAGATACCGAAGAGGCGGTCCACCCGATCGAACACCAACCCCGCCTGGAGGATCTCCACGATCGGCAGGCACCCCGCGACGCTCGCCTCGAAGCGGAACGCGACGTTCGCCTGACGTGCGAGGCGCGCCAGCTCGGCGCCGTGCTCCGCGACGAGCGCCTTGTTGGCGGTGACGACGTGTCGCCCGTGCCCCATCGCCGTGCGCACCGCGGTGAGCGCCGGCTCGATGCCGCCCATCAGCTCCACGACCACGTCGATGTCGGGGTCGTTCAGGACGTCGTCGACGGTCCCGACCGGCACGCCCTGTGGCACGTGCTCGCGCGCCTTCTTGCGATCGCGAACCGCGATGTGTCGCACCTCGAGGCCCGCTCCGCGCTCTTCGATGAGTCGAAGGAGCCCGCTGCCCACGACGCCCGCGCCGAGCAGGCCGATTCGGAGCGTCACGCGTGGGCACCTTCGAAGATCGCGACGAACTGAGACGTCTTCGCCTGGATGCGCTTCGGCGGGGGGAGCTCTGTGCTCAGCGCGTCCGACGTCTTCAGGCCGTTGCCGGTGATCGCGAGGACCACCGTCTCGCCGGCCTTCAGGTGCCCCCCCTCCGCGAGCCGCTTCGTCACCGCGACGGTCACACCGCCCGCGGTCTCGGCGAACACACCTTCGCAGTCCGCGAGCATCCGCATCCCCGCGACGATCTCTTCGTCGCTCACCCCGGTCGCGACGCCGCCTGTCTTCCGGATGAGCTTGGAGGCGAAGTAGCCGTCCGCGGGGTTCCCGATCGCGAGGCTCTTGGCGATCGTGTTCGGCTTCACCGGTTGAATCTCGTCGTCGCCGCGTTCGAAGCCATCGACGATCGGCTGGCACCCCGCGGCTTGCGCGCCGTACATGCGGGCGCCGTTCTTCTCGATCCACCCGAGCGTCTCGAGCTCCGAGAACGCCTTGTGGATCTTTCCGATCAGCGAGCCGCCGGCCATCGGGCACACCACCGCGTCCGGCGCGCGCCACCCGAGCGCCTCCGCGATCTCGAAGCCGAACGTCTTGCTGCCTTCGGCGTAGAACGGGCGCAGGTTGACGTTCACGAACCCGATCGGGAGCTGGTCCGCGAGCTGCGCGCAGAGGCGGTTCACGTCGTCGTACACGCCCTCCACCTCGACGAGCGTCGTGTTGTACACCGCGCTGCCGAGGATCTTCGCGGCCTCGAGCCCGGTGGGGATCAGGATGAACGCTTCGAGGTCGGCGCGGCGAGACTGCGCGGCGACGCTGTTCGCGAGGTTGCCCGTCGAAGCGCAACCTACCTTGTCGAAGCCCAGCTCCTTCGCCTTGCCGAGCGCCATCGCGACGACGCGATCCTTGAACGAGAGCGTCGGCGCGTTGACGGCGTCGTTCTTCAGGAACACCTCGGTCAGCCCGAGCGCCTTCGCCAAGCGCGGCGCGGGCATCAGCGGTGTCTCCCCGACCTCGTGTGAGAACGCGGGGACCTCGTCGACCGGCAGTAGCTCCGCGAACCGAAACACGCCGCGTGGGCGCGCCGCGACGGCGTCGCGATCGACGTTCGCGCGAATCGCGTCGTAGTCGTAGACGACCTCGAGCGGACCGAAGCAGGACTCGCAGTAGGAGCGGGCGACAATCACTTCGTCTTCACCGCAGCTGCGGCAGCGCATCTGGCGACTCATCGGGGACGATCCAACCTCGACTATCCGTACCCTGGTCAACCCGCGGGGGCCACGAAGGCGTGACGAATCGCCACCGTCGTGGCGAACGGGCTCGCGCTCGGGCCTGCGCCCGACGCCTACATCGAGGCGTCGCGCCTTCGGCTCACGTTCGAAGGTGGGCTCGTCCGGCTCGTCGGTCGGGTCGACTCGGCGGCGCAGCGACGCTCTGATCGACTCCCGGCCGGGCGCCCGATCGGGTACGCTGCGCCTCGGGTTTGAAGGTCTGTGTGGTCTGCAGCGCGGCGTTCTTCCGCGACTTCTCCTTCTGTCCGCGTGACGGAACCCCCCTCGTGGAGGCGGGTGAGCGGCACCTCATCGAGACCACCGTGGACCGCTTCCCGCTCCGCGCGCTCCTCGCCGAGGGCCGGCTCGGGCGGGTCTACCGGGCCGAGCTCGGCGAGAAGAAGTACGCGGTGAAGGTGCTGGTCGGGGACCTGTCCGCCGACCAGGCGCTCGTGAAGAAGTTCCGCCAGTCGGCGCACCTGCTGTCCAAGGTGCGGCACGCGAACGTGATGGAGGTGATCGAGTTCGACACCACCGAGGGCGGGCTCGCCTTCGTCGCGTCGAACTTCGTGCCGGGGCGAACGCTCGAATCGATCGTAAAGGCCGAGGGCCCGCTCCCGCGCGCGCGGGCCGAGAAGATCCTGCGCGACATCGCGGCGGGCCTCGCGGCCGCCCACGACGTCGGCCTCGTGTACCGCGACTTGCGCCCGTCGAACGTCGTGGTGTCCAAGAACGGGCGCGCGACGATCTGCGACTTCCGCCTGGTCGGCCTCCGTCCGCCGACGTCCGAGTACGCGGACACCTCGATTCCCTACGCTGCGCCCGAATGCCTCGACGCCCACATCGGTCCGGCGTCCGACCTCTACTCGCTGGGCGTCATCCTCGCGGACATGCTCGAGGGCGGACCGGACGCGAACCACGCGCTCCTCACGCTGCTGCTCCATCGCCTCCCGGAGGGCCGGCTCCGCAGCGCGCGCGACGTGCTCGCCGAGCTGGGCGACAAACGGGCGCGGCGGCGCCCGGTAGAGACCGGTGACCTCGCGCTGACCGCGGAGCCCGATCCCTCCGCGGCGGATCCGGCGCCGGTCGTGGAGAAGGCGCCGGTCGTAGAGAAGGCGCCGCAGGCCGAGGCGTCGGACTGGGCGTCTCACATCACGGAGCCGCCGCCGATCGAGGAGGTCGCGCCGGAGGACGTCCTGGAGGTCGTCGTCGGGGACCCGGATCGTTCGGCGGAGTGGCCGAAGACCCAGGCGGCGCTCGCCGAGCTCCTGGTGTCGCTCGGGATCCTCACGACCACCGAGAAGAAGCGCGTCGCCGCCGAAGTCCAGGCCAACCACAAACGTTACATGCAGGTCCTCGCGGAGATGCTCCCGGAGCTCGCCGACCGCGCCGTGAAGGCCCTAGCGACCCACCTCGATCTGGAGGTCTGGACTTCGGGGTCGTCGGCGATTCACCCGCGGGTGCTCGCGACGATCCCCAAGGCCCTCGCGACCGAGCTCGGCGTGGTGCCGTACGCGCTCCGTTCGGAGCAGCAGGGCAACACACTCTTCGTCGCGATCTCGGACCCGTCGGAGAAGCCGGCGCGCACGGCGATCGAAGCGATGGTCAACCACCCGGTCGTCTGGTCGGTCGCCTCGGCCGACGCGATCGACGACGCGCTCGAAGCCGCCTACGGCAAAGAGGTCCGCAAGGGCGTCCCCGCCACCATGCGGATACGCCGTCCCGGGCGGTAGCCTTGCGTGGCCCCACGGGTGCGCGGAGGATGGAGCCATGCTCCGCCGCGCCGCGCTGCTCGCCGCACCGCTCGCTCTGTTCACCGTCGACGCCGACGCGCAGACCGTCGTCGACACGACCCTGACCTGGACCTCGACCTTCGCGTTCGCGAACGCGCAGTCGGCGCGCTTCGATCCGTTCGACCTCACGTCGTACTACGTGGGGCGTCGCGGCGGCGCGGGCGACGGGGTGTACCGCGTCGGCTTCACCGGGCGCGCGGAGCGCATCGCCACCGGCTCGAACGTCGCGGCGCTCCTCACGGACGGCTCCACGACGAGTGTGTTCTTCAGCGAAGACTTCGGCGGGGTGATCTACCGCGTTGACACGAGCGTCGAACCGGCGACGCGCAGCACGTGGGTGAGCGGGTTGCACAGCGGCGACGACGACCCGGTCGGCATGGCGATCGCGCCGCCGTTCTACACGGGCGGTCTCGTGACGCCGGGGACCGCCGTCGTCGTCGACCGCGGCTTCAACGGCGCCGACCAAGTCTGGGCGTGGTCGGCGACGGTCGCGCAGGTGCAGCAGCTCTTGGTCCCGGACCTCGCGTCCTTCGTGGACCCGGTCGACGTGGTGTTCGACACGACCAACCTCTACATCATCGACACCGGCGAGGGTGGCGCCGGTCGCATCTTCAGCGTGGACGGCACGGGCACGTTCGGCCAGCTGGTGGTCACACCAGCGCTGGTCGACCCGGTGGGCGCCGTGCTCGATCCCGTGACGTTCGAGCTGCTGGTCCTCGACGCGGGCACCGACACACTCGTCGCGGTCGACACGATGAGCGGCGCCGTGCGGACGTTGGTCGAATCCTTGGCGGTCGGGGGCGCGCAGTGGGCGGGCGTCGACGTGCGCGCCGACGGCAGCGAGATCCTCGTGACGTCGGGCGCGCAGGTGTACACGTTCTCGCGCTGCACGACCGCGCTGACCGCCGCGAACGACTGCGACGCAAGCGGCGTCCTGGATCGCTGCGAGCTCGCGTCGGGGCTGGCGAACGACTGCAACGCCAACGGCGTCCCGGACACGTGTGACATCAGCTCGGGCGCCAGCACGGACTGCGACGGCGACGGCGTCCCGGACGACTGCCCGAGCTGCCCACCGGTCGAGGTCGTGGTTGCGCTCGACACCTCGGCGTCGATGGACGACGAGGCGGCTGCGCTGTGCACGCAGCTCGCGGACATTCGCACCGAGCTGGAGGCGCGTGGGATCGAAGTGACCTCCGAGCTGCTCGGGATCAGCGCGGCGCCGGGCGGCGCGTACGCGTGCCTCGAGGACCACGTGATCAATCGCTACGGGACGGTCGTGCCCGGCGCGCCGCCGGCGGGCAACGAGACGCTCGGCATGTGCCCCGGCGGCAACGAGGTCGCGTCGGAGGACTGGGGTCGCGCGGTGTCGGTCGTCGCGGGGACGAAGGTCTGGACGCCGGGCACGGTGCGCGTGGTGGTGCCGATCGCGGACGAGGGGCCGTGGTGCGGCGACCCGCTCAACGCGTTCGACACCGACGCGATCACCCACGCGGTAGCGACCTCCACCGCCGCGCGCGTGCGTGTCTCCCCGATCACCGGGACAGGCTCTTCGCAAGGCGTGGTGAACCACGCCGTCACGTTGGCGACGGGGACGGGCGGGCTGCACCAGCGGACGACCGCTTCGGACTCCGACATCCCGCGCAACGTGCTGACGCTGGTTCGCAACGCGTGTTTCGCGGCGGTCGATTGCAACGGCAACCAGGTCGTCGACAGCTGCGACATCGTCAACGGCGGCAGCCTCGACTGCGACAGCGACGGCACCCCCGACGAGTGCCAGGACCCGCCGCCCGACTGTCCGCCGCCGCGCGACGGCGGTGTCGATGCCGGTGTCGTCCCCGACGCGGGGGACGTCGACGCGGGTGACGATCGCGACGGTGGCGCCCGCGACGGCAGCGCGGTGCGCGACGGCGGCGCGGCAGCGCGCGACGCCGGCGCGGTGGCACGCGACGGAGGTTCCGCGACACGCGACGCCGGCTCGATCACGTTCGACGCCGGCACGGGGGAGATCGACGAGGAGTCCTGCGACTGCCGGACCACCCACGGTCGCGGTGGCCTCGGCGCCGCGTGGCTCCTCCTCCTCGGCCTCTTCGTCGGCGCGAGACCCGTCACCCGAGGGCGTGGTAACACGCGGGGATGAAGCGAACGCTCCGGCTCTTCGTCATCCTCGCGCTCATCGGGTGCGGAAACGAAGAACCCACCGACCCGTCCGAGACGCTCGACCTCGCCGACATCGTCGGCGGTGGAGACGGCACCGGGACGGGCGGCGACCGCGGCATCGACGTCATCACCGGCCAGACGACGACGCAGCACGAAGGTGCGATCGCCTGCCCGGTGAACACGTTCGTGCCGGCGGCGAACCCGCTCGTGAACGGTGTCTTCTGCCCGGACGGAGCGATGGACGAGAGCGACTCGATCGAGGTCTCGACCGAAGGCACCCTCATCGCCGGTGTGCCCGACTGGCGGGAGAACGTCTTCTCCGAGAGCGCGTGGGACCACATCTGGAACGGGACAAATACGGACGTCACGACGAAGTCGACCGGTCCTCAGCTCGGGATGCACGCGAACAAGGGCATTACGTTCGATCTCGGCGCGATCCGCATGACGCTGGGGGACCGGAAGATCACGGCGTTCGCAGCGCGCGCCGCCGTGGGGGAACGCTCCGCGAGCCCCGGCAACCTCGTCTCGTTCCAGGTCTTCGTGGACGGGCTCCTCGAGTACGAGCAGCGCGACGTCTACGAGGCGGACAGCGCGTACGACGTGAACGTCGCCCTCGCCGACGACGCGCGTTTCCTCACGCTCGTCACCGCCGCCACCGGCGACATCCAGGGCGACTGGTCCTACTGGGACGCGCCCCGCCTGGTGCTCGAAGCGAAGTAAGGAGGCCTCGCGCAGTGAGGCGAAGCCCTAGACGCCGACAGGCGTGCAAAGAGGCCCGCGAGGGCCTCGCGCAGTGAGCCGTAGGCGAACGAAGGGGCCGCAGGCAAACTTGTTTGCCGATAACGGCCCTAGACCGGAAGGAAGCGGTAGAGGCACTCGGCGGCGCAGGCGGGCTTGTCCTGGCCTTCGACTTCGATGCGCGCGTTGAACACCGCTTCGAGCCAACCGCCGCCCTTCTCGGTCACGTCGCCCAGGTCGATCGCGAGCCGGAACTTGTCGCCGGCCTTCAGCGGCGTCGGGAAGCGCACCTTGTTCGTGCCGTAGTTGATCACCATCTTCATGTCCTGCAGCTCGATGAGTCGGAAGAAGTGCCCGGCGACGAGGGACAGCGTGAGGTACCCGTGCGCGATGGGGGCGCCGAACGGCGACTCCTTCGCGATGCGCTCCTCGTCGACGTGGATCCACTGGTGGTCGTCGGTCGCGTCCGCGAACGCGCGGATGCGCTCGAGCGTCATCGTCTGCCACTCGGTGGCGCCCGCGGAGCTGTTGGCGTTGTCGTGGAGGCCGGCCGCGCCGGAGATGGTGATCGTCATGCGCGCCGCTTACTGCACCGGACGATACGGGTCGACGTTATCCGACCGCAGCGCGGATCCGCGCGATCGCGTCTTCGCTCAGTGCATCCAGGCCGAGCTCGATCGATTCGAGGTTCGCGAGGAGCGGCGTGCCGATCAGGGCCAGCGCGTCGTCGTCGTCGAAGAAGCAGCCCTGCAGGTCGAGCCTCCGCAGCGTGGTGCAACCCTTCAGCGCGTCGAGGGGGAGGTCTTCGTGATTGGCCAACGTGAGCGCCTCGAGCTTGGGGAGCCCGCGTAGCAGCGCCTCCAGCGACTCCGCCGTCGGCGAGGCGTCGCCGAGATCCAGCGCGCGCACCGACGCCAGCCCCGTCGAAGACGCGATCGCCTCGAAGCCGTCGACGGTGAGCTCGGCCTCGGGGAGCTCGAGCCGCTCCAGGCGGAGCGTGGTTCGAGCCAAGGCGGCGGCGTGGTCGTCCGAAGCGCCGGCCAACGCGAGCGTCTCGAGCTTGGCGAACTTGGGGGACTGGCATATCGCCGCGACCCCTTCGGCGCCGAGCTGCGCGCCGACGAGGCGGAGCGTCCGCAGCCGCTCGAACCCGGTCGCGAGCGCCGCGGCGCCCTCGTCCCTCATCCCCGTGCCGTGGAGCGTCAGCGTGTGAACGTCCTGAAGGGGCGCGAACCGCGCGAGCGTCGCGACGCCCTCGGGACCGATCTTCCCGGTGATGGTGAGGAACCGGAGGTTCGACAGGTCCGCGCAGTCCGCGAACCAGCCGACGTCGTTGCAGCCCGACATGTGCCAGCCGCGCGCGATGCGCAGGACGGGGCCCGTCTTCTTGTGGAGTGCGGGGACCTTGCGGTCGTAGTCGTCCCACGCTGCGAGCGCTTCGTCGAGCGCGCGGAGCTCGGCGTCGTCGAGGTCTTCGGCGAGGCTCCAGATCCGAGGGAAGGAAGAGGGGTCGCCCGCGGCGGCGAGCGCGCGGGCCTGTTCGAACGCTTCGGTCACCCGCGGAGGATATCGCGAAAGCTCAGGTCAGCACCTTCACCGCGCGCTCCATGTGCGCCGCGATGTCGATGCCGTTCGGGCAGGCCGCGTTGGCCTTCGTGAAGTCCATGTGCTCGAGGCGTCGCGCGGCGTCGGGGAGGGCGGCGAAGAACTCCTTCGCCTTCTCCGTCTCGCCGTAGTGGTCGTGGTACATCAGGTACCGCATCGTCGTGCCGATCAGCACGTCGCCCTCGACGGCCGGGTTGCAGTGGTGATCGCACCCGTCGCACGCGAGCGAGCGCGTGACCGCGGCGTACTTCTCGAGCGCGTCCATCTCCAGCGACGACAGCTTCGACTTGTCACACGCGGCGGCGACGTTCTGCTTCAGCTTGTCGAACGTATCCATGTGCGAGACGGCCGCGGTGATGCGCTCGTCCGCCCAGACCGCCTTCAGCACCGCCTGGTGTTTCGTCCACTTGCCCGTCTTCTCGAACTTCTTCCAGGCGTCCGCGAACGAGGCCTCGGAGCCCTGCGTCTTCATCGCGATGAGCCCGACGTTCGACTTCGCGCACTTGTCGATCGCCGCGTTGAGCTCTTTGTCGCCGTACGTGCGGAAGTTGTACTTGAACATGATCGAGTCGATCCACGAGAGGGTCGACGCCTTGTTCAGCAGGTCGTTCACGCTGCCGCCGTGGCACGAGAAACCGAAGTACTTGATCTTGCCTTCCTTCTTCAGCTTCTCGGCGCGCTTCGCGACGTCTGTCGTCAGCACGTTCACGTCGTCGATTCCGTGGAGGTAGAGCATCTCGACGCTCTTCACCTTCATCTTCTCGAGGCTCTTGTTCAGCGTCGCCTCGATGCCGTCCGGGTCGGTGGGGTCGCTCTTCGTCGTGATCCACCACTTGTCGCGCGTGCGTGAGCGCTGCAGGAAGTTGCCCACCGCGTACTCGTTCGCGCCGCCGCCGTAGCAGTCCGCGGCGTCCATGTAGTTCATGCCGAACCGCAGCGCCTCCGCGATCTTCGGGTCGAAGCGTTTGTCGAGCTTCACCGCGCCACCGAACAACAGGATCGGGATCTCGGCGCCGGTCTTCCCGAGCTTCTTCCGAGGCACCTGCGGCAGGTCGTCCTTCTTCGCGGCGAACGCCGGCTTCGTCCCGCCGATCGTGACGAGCGCTCCGGCGCCGACGCCCGCGCCGCCGATCGTCAACAGGTCGCGTCGCGTGAGTCCCTTTTTCTTCGTCATGACTTCGCTTTCTTGCTCGTCTCGAGGAGGAGCGAACGATCGTCGGACCGCGTCTCGCCGATCGCCGTGACGTACACGGCGGCGTCGTCGATCACCGGACATTCGTGCTCACAGATGCCGCAGCCGATACACAGCTCCGGACGCATATAAGGACGTTGGAGCGTCACTTTCGTTCCATCCCAACGTTCGTGTTCCACTTCGTAGACGCCGATGGCCTTCGGCGTGACCGGGCACACCTCTTCGCAGACCACACACGGCGTCTCCATCGCCCACGGCAGGCACCGCCCGCGGTTGAAGAACGCGGTCCCCACCGAGATGGGGCCTTCTTCGAGGTGCTCGTTGATGCCGAGCTTCTTGTCGAGCGACGTCTTCTGGATCGCGCCCGTCGGGCACACCTCGCTGCACAGCGTGCAGTTGAGCTGGCAGAAACCCACCGAGAAATCCATCACCGGCGTCCACAGCCCCTCGAGGCCGGACTGCGCGAGCGTCGCCGGCTGCAGCACGTTCGTCGGGCAGACGTTCACGCACTGGTCGCACTTGATGCAGCGCTCGAGGAACTCCGGCTCCGCGACCGAACCCGGCGGGCGGATCGCCTTTTCGTCGAAGCCGCGCTCGTTCACCGACTTCGACAGGCGGAGGAACGGATACGCGAGCACACCCGCGAGCCCGACGAACGCCCAGCGGCGCCGCGGGACGTCCGGACCCGGGATGACCGTCTCGGGGATCTTCGAGATGACCTTCTTGCCGAACAGCGTCGCCGTGCCCTTCTTCAGGTTGCCGACGATCTTGTCCTTGATCGGCACCGGCGCGAGCGAGAACGACAGCGCGTCCTCCGGACAGTCGTCGATGCAGTTGAAGCAGACGAAGCACTCACTCTTCCGCAAGGCAGCTTGCGGGCTCGACGCGCCCTCGCAGCTCTTCAGGCAGAGGTCGCAGTCGGTGCACTTCGTGACGTCACGCGTGATGCGCCACAGCGAGAAGCGCGACAGCACCCCGAGGAACGCACCGAGCGGGCACAGGACCCGGCAGAAGAAGCGGGGGATGACGAGGTTCATCCCGACCAGCCCGATGATCAGCAGCCCGACGAACCACGCCCCGGCGAAGACACGCTGGTCCGGCGCGCCGGGCGCCGTCGACAGGAACGACAGCGGCTGCGGATCCATCCCGACCTTCACGCGCAGCACCTCCGCGAGGTTGGTGTGGGCGAGGTCCGAGGCGGGTGACACCGCGACGGCGAAGGTGCGGACGAGCAGGCAGATCGGGTCGAGCAACCCGATCTGCAGCGAACCGAAGGCCGCGAGGATCAGGAAGACGCCGAGGATGAAGTACTTGAGCTGGTAGGCGCTCTTGTAGCGGTTCTTGTCGAGGCGGTCCTTGTTGTTCCGGATGTTGAACAACCACCCCGTGAACTGGTGCAGCGTCCCGTAGGGGCACATCCAGTTGCAGAACACCCGGCCGAGCAGGAGCGTCGGCACCAGCACGAACATGCCGCGCCACAACCAACGGTAGACCGTGTGTGTGGACAGCGCCGTCGCGAACCCGACGAGGGGGTCCACCTCGAGGAACAGGGACACCGGATAGCCCTCGAGCCGCGTGAACCACGTGCACCACAGCAGGACGGTGAACATCGCGAAGAAGAAGAACTGCGAGAAGATGCGGATCGTGGTGATCCGGAACGTGCGCGCGTACCACGGCGAGCCGTCCTTGTTCTTCTTCAACCAGTCAGGCTGTACGAGCGTCGAGCTCATCCGATCTGGACCTCTTTGATCGCCACCGACTTGTAGTCCGGGTTGCCCAAGCCGCGCGCCGCCGCCTGCGCGAAGTAGTCGGGGAGCGGCTCACCCTTGCGCCACAGCAGGTCGTCCCAGCCGAACGCATCCGCCGCGAGCGAGTCGGTCGACGCGACGATCGTCTTGCCGGGGCGGACGTCCGAGAGGCTCCCGCCCGTCGGACCGCTGCGGAACAACACACGGCTGCCGTCGAGGATCACGAACGTGGGCCGGAGCATCAGCGCCAGGTCCGAGATGATCCCGTGGATGTCCTGGTGGAACTGGTTACGACGCCCGCCGAGGAGCCCGTACCAGTTCTTCGTCGTCATCGACGCGCGGCAGAGGTTGTGGTCCTTCACCGGCGCGATGCCGATGACCTTCGTCGCGCCCATGAAGGGCGCCCAGAAGAACGGCCACCGTTCGATCCACTTCGCGCCGGGGGTCTTGAGCGTCTCGAAGTCCGAGGAGCGCGGCAGGTAGAGCCGCGCGCCGGCTTCGACGACCGCCTTTTGGATCCCGCTGCGGACGAAGCAGCTCTCCGGCGACTCGATCGGGTTGTCGGCGACGCGAATCTCGTCCGCGCCGGCGTCGCGGACGAGCTGGATGAGCTCGGCGACGACTTCGGGGTTGGAGGTCGCGCCGAGCGGTGCGGAGCGCTCGAAGGCGACGTTCGGTTTGATGACGACGATGTCACCCTTGGTGATGAAGCGGCCGATGCCGCCGATCGCGTCGATCGCGCCGCGGAGGAGCTTCTTGGGATCTTCACCGCGCGCGACGCCGAGGTGCGCGGCCACCGCGCTCTTCTCGACGGCGAACCCGTTCTCCGGGAGCACGAGCTCGCGTTTCTTCGGCTTGCCGAGCTCGCCGGTCGCGTCCTTCAGTGACCCGGGCCACCCGCTCGGGGCCAGGGAGAGGTAGCCGGCGCCCAGCGCCGCGCCGCCGACGATCGACGCCTGCTTCAGGAACTGTCGCCGCTCCTGATCGTGATGTTCGCGCTCCTCGGCCGACGGGGCCTCGGGGAGCTTTTCGTCGTCCGACACGGCGACGCGAATGATACGCGCCCACGGGGCGGACCGCACCCCGTTTCGTGGCGGGAATGCCGGGGCCCTCCGGACTGTTTGCGCCCGATTCAGGGATTGTCGGGTGTTTACGAATCGGCCCCGACTCCGTAAGAGCCGCGGCGAGATGACGAAGGTGACGATGATTCGCGGGGACGGGATCGGCCCCGAGGTGATGGACGCGACGATCGAGCTGGTCGAGGCCACGGGGGTCGCGATCGAGTGGGAGGAGCGCCACGCGGGTGAGAACGCCGTGCGCGAGCACGGGACCCACCTCCCGGGCGACACACTCGCCTCCATCCGCAAGAACAAGGTCGCGCTGAAGGCGCCGCTCACCACGCCCGTCGGCGGGGGCTTCAGGAGCGTGAACGTCGGGATGCGGCAGGAGCTCGACCTGTACGCAAACGTGCGACCGGCGCGCGCCTACGAGGGGGTCAAGACGCGCTTCGAGGAGTGTGACCTGATCGTCGTCCGCGAGAACACGCAGGGGCTGTACTCCGGGATCGAGCACTACATCGATCCGAAGAAGGACGCCGCGCAGGCGATCTCGTTCATCTCGCGCTTCGCGTCGGACCGGATCATCCGCTTCGCGTTCGAGTACGCGCGTAAGAACAACCGCAAGAAGGTCACGCTCGTCCACAAGGCGAACATCCTGAAGCTGACGACGGGGCTCTTCCTCACCGTGGGCCGCGAGATCGCGCAGGAGTATCCGGACATCGAGTTCGAGGACCGCATCGTCGACGCGATGGCGATGCAGCTCGTGATGCGGCCCACGCAGTTCGACGTCGTGGTCACGACCAACCTGTTCGGCGACATCCTCTCCGACCTCACCGCCGGCCTCGTCGGTGGCCTCGGGTTGGCGCCCTCCGGCAACTACGGCGAGGAGCTCGCGATCTTCGAGGCGATCCACGGCACGGCGCCGGACATCGCCGGCCGGAACATCGCGAACCCGACCGCGCTCGCGATGTCGGCCGCGATGATGTTGATGCACCTCGGGCACACCGAGGAGGCCGACCGCCTGCGCTCGGCGCTCCGGGAGACGATCGCGAAGGGCGACGGCACGACGCCCGACCTCGGGGGCAGCGGGACGACGCAGACGTTCACCGCCGCCGTGAAGTCGCGGTTGGGCTGACGAGTCCGCGGACCCCGGCGTGTTACGCTGGGGTCATGCTCGCTCGCCTCGTCCTCGCGCTCGCCTTGCTCGCTCCGGCCGCCGCCCAGGCGGACCTGAAGGGGGTCGGCGAGCCGAGCCGTGTCGACGCGATCGACGAGGTGCTCCGTGCGCGGACTCGCGCCTTCGAGGGCAAGGACGACGCCGCGGTGCGCGCGCTCGACCGCGCGCTGGCGACGCTCTGCACGTTCGACGAGATCCTGAAGGCACGGGAGCGCGCGAGCGGCGAGGGCGACGACACGTTGGTCTTCGCGCTCGACCGCGTGCTCGCGATGAACGTCGAGATCGCGCGCGGCAAGAGCGCGGGTGAGGATCAGGCGGCGCAGGACAAAGCGCTCCGCGCGATGCAGGCGCGGTGGAGTCAACAAGACGCGCTCTCGGAGCTCCTCGCGCAGGCGACCGCGTTTCGCTGTGTGTTCGACCGCGGCACGCGCACGACGTGGGCGGCCGGCGCTCCGCTCAGCGAGTCCTTCGCGGGCGACGGAGCGGTGACCTTCGACGGCATCGATCGCGAGCGCGGCTCCGCGCGGCTCGTCGACGCGACCGGCGCGGGCGACGTCGAGGTCCGCGTCGGCCGCAACGCGGTCAACCTGATCGAGACGACGTTGTGGGGCACCGTCAACGTCACCACGATCTTCGCGACCCCCAGCCCGGACGTCGAGATGGAGTTCACCGCGACGCAGTCCGGCCACCACTTCGACGCCAACACCGGCACCGCGGTGCCGACGCAGTCTTACGGCTCGTGTCGGCCGCTGCCTCGCACGAGCGCGGTCCCGGCGCGCTGAGTCCGCGCCCTCGACCCACCCACGACGTCCGCGTCAGGGTCCGCTATCCTCCGCCCGTGCGTCGGTTCGTCGTCGGGATGCTCGCGTTCGTCGCGGTCACCTCCGCGCTCTGGATGATGATGCGCGCGCCGCCGGCGCCGCTGTCGCCACCGCGCGGGACGGTGCGGTCGGCGAAGACGGTGCAGCGGGTGGGGCCCATGGAGATCGTGACGGCGCCCGCTGTCGCGCCGCCCGCGAAGCCGAAGTCGGTCGTGGTCGACGAACCCGCGCAGGAGGATCCGAAACGCGCGCAGATCCGCGACGCGCTCGCCGAGACGTTCCGTGCGCGCTTCCCCGATCGTGACCCTTCCGACGCGGAGCTCGAGCGGATGGCGGAGGCGCTGCGCCGGATGATGGCGGCGCGCGACGCGATGCGTGCGCTGAAGGGGACGCCGGAGGAGAGCGGCGAGCGTCGCCGTCTGCGCGACGCGCTCGGGGAGGCCGTCGCGGAGTTCGAGCAGGTCGCCGAGGTGCCGCTCTCCGAGGTGACGAAGGAGACGGGCGCCGGCGGAATCTCCACGGGGAACGACGCGGACGAAGACGTCGTCTTCGAGCCGATGGAGGCCCCGTGAGGCGTCTGTTCGCGCTCTCGCTGTGCCTCGGCTGTACTCAGGCACCGCCGGCCCCGGTCGACGATCCGGTCGAAGATCCGGTCGTCGCGCGCATCGGCGACGCGGTGATCCGGCGCTCCGAGGCGGAGCGCGGCGTCGCCATGGAGATCCACCGGCGCCGCCTCGACATCCACACGCTGGTTCGGCGCGAGGTCGAAGCGCTGGTCGAGCAGCGGCTGCTCGCGGCCGAGGCCGAGCGTCGCGGCGTCACGGTGCAGGCGATGTTGGACGACGTCGAGCGCGGCGAGCCCGTCGACGACGCGGACGTCGACGCCTACCTCCTCGAACACGGCCTCGGCGAAGAGCGCAGGGAACGCGCGCGCGACTACCTCGACGGTCGCCGTCGCATCGAGCGCAGGCTCGCGTTCGTCCGGGGCCTGGAGGACGCCGCCCAGGTTCGGATCGATCTCGAGCCGCCGCCGCTGCCGCGCGTGGACATCGATCTCGAGGGTGCACCCTCGCGCGGGCCCGCGGACGCCGCGGTGACCATCGTGCACTTCGGCGCGTTGAGCGAAGCGCGCTCCCGAGAGGTCGCGTCCTGGATCGAAGCGGTGCGTCAGCGACATCCGAAGAAGATCCGAGAGGTCTTTCGCCATGTATTGAATCCGCGCGACGAGCTCGGGTTGCAAGCTGCCTTGCTCGCACGAAGTGCGCAGGAAAAAGATCGGTTCTGGTCCGTGCACGATCGGCTGTTCCAGCGGGACGGAGCGCTGCGTCAATCTGACTTGCAAACCCTCGGCGAGGAGCTCGAGTTGAAACCTGTAACGCCCGAGGCCGAAGCGCGCACCCGCGACATCGTTGCGCTCAAGGGTGAGCTCGAAATTGCACGGAAGAGTGGAGTCACTTCACCGCCCGGAATCTTCGTGAATGGGTTGTGGGTTTCCCACTCCTTCGGGCGCGCGCGTTTCGAGTCTCGCGTACGTGATGCGCTCGCGTCGTCCAGCGTGCGCGAACCCACGCGCAAGTGAGCTTGCAATCGCCTTACATCGCACCCGCTACCCAGCCCTACGATGCGCGCGCGGCAATCACGCCGCTTCCATAGGGAGGTAAGTATGCATCGAGGACTCACGCTGACGGCGACGGTGTTGGGGTGGATGACGATGACGACGCTGGCGGTAGCGCAGACCAAGGATCCGCGTCTGCAACCGAAGCGGCTGTCGAGCGTGGGTGACAGCATCACCGAGGCGATCAACGCGGAAGAGTACAACCTGTTCAACCCGATCAACCCGAACCACTGGGCGAGCTACGCGAACGGATATCGTGGGTTCTGGGAGTGGTTGCTCGGCCGCACGAACGTGAATAGCCACAACCAGCGCATCACGTCCGCCTTCGGGTCGTCGAACCGCAAGAACTACATGGAGGGCGTGAGTGGCGCCGACAGCTATGACCTGCTCCCGCAGATGCAGCAGTCGGTCGCGCACCAGGCCACATACGTCCCGGTGCTGATGGGGCACAACGATGTCTGTCAGAACGACTTCACCGACATCCCCACGGACGCCGAGTTCGAAGCCAACCTGCGCGCCGGCCTCGAGGCGCTGCGTACGGGGCTCCCCAACGGCGCGACGATCTACGTGCTCGCGATCGTCGACATCTACAAACTCTGGGAGCTCGGCGAGGATCTGACGTCGCTCGGCCTCATCAACTGCCAAGTGATCTGGGCGGCGACGCTGTTCGACATCTACCCGTGCGGCACGATGCTGAGCCCGACCAACAGCGAGGCGGATCGTCAGTACACGCGTAGCCGGAACCTGGCGTTCAACCAGATCCTGGAGGACGTCGTCGCCGAATACGAAGCGAACGACCCGCACCACCACTACAGCTTCACCGACGAGACCTTCCTCTACGACTTCACGCCGAGCCAGGTCTCGGGCTTCGACTGCTTCCACCCGTCGGCGCAGGGCCAAAAAGACCTGTCGCGGGTGACCTGGGAAGCGGGCCCCTTCGGACAGTAGACAAAAAGCACCTGGCCACTCGTCCTCGCACGTGGTCGATTGACCGCATGCTCAACGTCGAGCGCGACGGCGACGTCGTCACCCTCACCATCGATCGCCCCGAGCGCCGCAACGCGCTGCACGGGCCCCTGTGGAGCGCCCTGAAAGAGGCGGCCGACGCCCTCTACGCCGAGCCCCCCCGCGCCGTGATCCTCACCGGCGTCGGCGAGCACTTCTGCGCCGGCATGGATCTCAAGATGGACAACCCGCTGATCGCCCGCCTCGCGCCCGCCGTGGCCGAGAAGGACGAGGCGGCGTTACGCGCGCTGATCGTCGAGCTCAAGGGGGTCGTCGACGCGATCGCGAACATCCCGGCGCCGGTCGTCGCGGCGATCGAAGGCGCGTGCGCCGGCGGCGGCCTGGAGCTCGCGCTCGCCTGCGATCTGCGCGTCGCCGCGCGCGGCGCGTTCTTTTCGCTGCCCGAGACTCACCTCGGCATGGTCCCCGACGTGGGCGGCACCGTGCGCGCGACGCGGCTGGTGGGCGCCGGGCGCGCGACCGAGCTGATCCTCTCCGGCCGACGCCTCGACGTCGACGAAGCCGAGCGCTGGGGCCTCGTGAACCGCGTGGTCGATGCGGGGGGCGCGCTCGCCCAAGCCCAGGCGCTCGTGAAGGAGCTGTGCGGCGCCGGACCGGCGTGCGCGCGCAGCATCCTCGAGGTCTTGCGCGCCAACGCACCGACGTTCGAGCAGGAGACCGAAGCCGGCGTCCGCGCGCTCACGAGCGGTGAGGTCATGGAGGGGGCGATGGCGTTCGCCGAGAAGCGCCCGCCGAAGTGGCTGGCATGAGACGCGTCGCGCTGCTCTGCCTCCTCGCCGCGGCTTGCACCGAGAAGCCGAACCTCGTCGCCCGCGAATCCGCGGTCGCGTCCACCGTCATCCACGACGTCGCGGTGCTCGACGTCGTCACCGGCACCGTCACACCGGGACGCGACGTCCGCATCGAAGGCGGGCGCATCGTCTCGATCGGCCCCGCCGCGAAGGACGTCGAGGCCGCGGAGGTCGTCGACGGGAAGGGCGCGACGCTGCTCCCCGGGCTGATCGACTTCCACGGCCACACCGGCAGCAACCCGGAGCCGCCGTGGGACGCGGGGCTGCCGAACGGTGCGCTCAACCTCCAGCGCTACCTGTTCTGCGGCATCACCCACGTCTTCGATCCGGGGGGCTTCGACGAGGAGGTCTTCGAGCGCCGCGCCGATCTCGCGGCGGGTGAAGTGCTCGGGCCGCACCTGTTCGTCGCCGGCCCGGTGTTCACGGCGCCGGCTGGGCACCCCGTGCCGATGTTCGAGCAGAACCTCCCGAGCCTCATCGGCTGGTACATCATCGACCACTCGACGCGGCAGGTCGGCACCGCCGACGCCGCGAAGACCGCGGTGCGCGAGCTGCTCCCGTCCCAACCGGATCTCGTGAAGATGGCGATCGACAGGATCCCCGAGTCGGCGCCGCGCCTCGATCCGCAGGTCGCGAAGGCGATCGTCGAGGCCGCGAAGGAAGGCGGCGTGCGAACCGTCGCGCACATCGGCACGACGCAGGACGCGATCGACGCCGCGGACGCCGGCATCGCCGCGTGGATCCACGGCGTCTACAAGGAGCGGATCCCGGACGACAAAATCGAGAAGCTCGCCGGTTACGGGATCCCGATGGCTCCCACACTCGTCGTGTTCGACAGCTACGCGACGCTCGGTCGTGAGCCGCGTGTCCCCACTAAGCTCGAACGCGCGATGGTCCCGGCCGAGAAGCTCGCGTCCTACGACCAACGCCCCGAGGACTTCGACGTGAACCCGGAGCTCCTCCAGATGATCGAGGTGATGGCCGAACAACGAAAGGCGGGCCTCGACAACGTGCGCCGCCTGCACGCGGCGGGGGTCACGATCCTCGCGGGGAGCGACGCGCAGGCCGGCGTCTTCCACGGCGCGGGGCTGCACCGCGAACTCCGCCTCCTCGAAAAGGCCGGCCTCCCGCGCGCGGAGGTCCTGCGCGCGGCGACGCTCTACACCGCCCGGTTCCTCACGAAGCAGGACGACCCGCCGTTCGGTGTGGTCGCGGAGGGCAAGGCGGCGGACCTGCTCCTCGTGAACGGCGACCCCACGAAGGACCTCGGCGCGCTCGAGGACATCCGCGCGGTGTTCCTGTCGGGGCAGAAGATCGAGCGCAAGCTCAGCTCGCGTTGATCGCCCGCGCCACGCGGACCGCCATCGCGACGATCGTGAGCGTCGGGTTCGCGTAACCCGAGGTCGGGAACGTCGCGCTCCCCGCGATCCACAGGTTCGGCACGCCGTGGACGCGGCACGCGGCGTCGCAGACGCCTTGCTTGGGGTCGTCGTGCATCCGCGCCGTCCCCATGTGGTGATGCCCGCCGTGCAGCGGCTCCTGCGGGTCGAGGGGATCGAAGCCGTCCGCCCAGCACCGCACGCGACCTAGCGCTCGTTTGCCGAGGCTCTCGGCGACGAGGCGCTGGGTGTCGAGCAGCGATCGTTTGTCGAGCTCGGTGAAGCGCCAGTTCATGACGGTGCGACGGAGGCCGAGGGCGTCGCGCTCCTCGTCGAGCGTCAGGCGGCTGTCGGGGTTCGGGGCCTGCTCGGGGCGCTCGAGCATGTCCGCGAAGTACATCGTGCGCGGACGAATCGAGCGGCCGTCCACGTCGAGCGCTAGCTCGTGTGCGGCGCGGTCGACGGCGGAGAGGTCCCGCTGGCGGCGGTACTTCTTCTTCATCACCTCGACCACGCCTCCGGAGCGGCTGTCCGCGAAGGCGCCGACGAGGAAGTGTTGGTTGAGGAGCTGCCGTTTGCGCTGGGCGTGTGGCGCGACGCGCACCGCCATCCGTGCGTCCTCGGAGACCGTGGCGCGCTTCATTCGCCCTCGCGCATCGGGGGAGGGCGCGACCCAACGGATCTTCCGCAGCTCGAGGTGTTGCATGAAGAAGCGGCCTACGAGGTCGTGTTCGTTGCCGAGCCCCGCGGCGTGTTGGTTCGTGCAGTTCAGGAGGAGCCGCGCCGTCTCGACGGCGCCGACCGCGAGGACGAAGTGTTTCGCGCGCACGCGGAACGCCGTCCCGCCGAGGGGCTGAACCTTCACGGCGACGAGGTGCGTTTTGTCGGCGTCCAGCTCGAAGTCGACGACGCTCGCGTGGAGCATGACGTCGACGTTCTTCGCGGCCTCGAGCTGGGACCGATACACCGTCCCGAAGCGCGTCGGCGGGCTGACGCGGAAGACCATGTTCTCGAGGTCGTCGTTCGACTCGAACAGGTGTTGGTCGCTGGGTGGGGTCTCGGCCTTGGCGTCGTAGCCGAACGGGATCTGACACAGCGCGCTCGCGCGGCGGTAGGCGTCGTCGAGGGCCTCGCGTGGGAAGGGCCAACCGGAGTGCGGGACCCAGTCGCGTTTTTCGAAGTCGATCGGATCGAACGGACGGCACCAGCCGCCCCAGTGCCCGGTCGTCCCGCCGAACACCCGCCAGCGGTTGTGCTGCAGAGTGTCGGTGCGCAAGCCGACTTGCGTCGCGCGGTACAGCTCCTGGTACTCCGGGTCGAGCTGGTCGCCCCCGGCCTCCAGTAGCGTGACGCCGCGCGGGCCGTCGGCGAGCTCGAGCGCCGCCGAGATGCCCGCGGCGCCGCCGCCGATCACACACACGTCGGCTTGGACGTCGCCGCTCTGTTTGCGCCCGTCGAGGAACCGGCCCACGTCAGCCCCTCGCGACCAGCGCACACAGGTCGGCTTCGGTCTTCGAGAAGAACCACCCCTGGATCTGGACGATGCGGCCCGCGGTGAAGTCCTCGCGCACTTGGCTGACGAGGCGCTCCGATGGGTCGCCGTCGCCGAGCAACGTTTCGAGCGCCCCGAGGTCCGGCGCGCCGTGCTCGGCGATGTACGCGACGCCGAGGCTCTTCGCGGCGTCGAGCGAAGTCAGCAGCCCATAGTCCTCGGCGAGCTCGTCCTTCAGCGCCCACGCGCCGCCGGCGGCGGCGATCGCGCCGAGGCCGATCAGCACGTTGCGCCGAGTGGTGCTCACGAGGCCTTCATCCGCTGCACGTAGTCCTTCGTCGCGGCGACGACCTTCGGTGACAAGAGCAGCACGGCGATGAGGTTCGGCACCGTCATCAGCCCGAGCGCGAGATCCCCGAAGCCCCACACGACCTCCAGCGCGAGCACCGAGCCGAGGAACACGAAGCCGGTGTAGATGACCCGGTACGCGAGCACGTACTTGGAGCCGGCGAGGTACGTGACACACCGGTCGCCGTAGTACGACCACGAGATCATCGTCGACAGCGCGAACAGGAAGACACAGAGCGTGACGATCCAGGAGCCGCTGTTCGTGATCTTCGAGAGGCCCCGGTCGAACGCAAACGCGGTCAGCGCCGAGCTGTTCTGAAGCGTCAGCCCGCGCAGCCGCAGGCCGTCCGGAGTGACGGCCCCCGTCGCGAAGTTGATGGTCATCGTGCCGTCGAAGGGTTGGTCGTCCTTCAGCACGACGGCGTTGTCGATCGTCCCGTCCGCCGCGACGAAGTGCACGCGGCCCTGGTCGCCGCCGCTCACCTCGATCGACTGGGCGACCGTCGCGCTGTCGACGGTCTCGAGCTTCGCGAGCGCGTCGCCGATCCACTGCGCCTCGGCGTCGCCGCCCATCGCGAAGAAGTGCACGGGGATGGCGGTGGCCGCCTCGATCGGCATCTCGCTCTCCCGCTTTTCGTCCCAGACGCCGGTCATGACGATCACGACGCCGGTCAGGGTGCAGATGATCAGCGTGTCGATCAGCGGCCCGAGCATTGCGACGAGGCCTTCGCGCACGGGTTCGTCGGTCTTCGCGGCGGCGTGGGCGATCGGCGCGGAGCCTTGGCCCGCTTCGTTCGAGAACAGGCCGCGCTTCACCCCCCACAACAGCGTGATGGAGAAGACTCCGGCCACCGACCCACCGAGGCTCGCGGCCGGGTTCAGGAAGCCGTGGCGGATCGCGGTGAACGTCTCGGGGAGGTCGCGCCAGTTGAGCACGATGATCGTCAGCGCGCCGAGCACGTAGAGCGCCGCCATCGACGGCGCGAGCTTCGAGGAGACCTGCGCGATGCGCTTGATGCCGCCGAGGATGACCACGCCGACCAACACGGAGGCGATCGCACCCACGACGTACGGCGACACACCCAGCTCGGCCTGCGCGCTGACCGCGACGGTGTTCGCCTGGTTCATGTTACCGCCGCCGAACGACGCGACGACCGCACACGCCGCGAAGAACGCGGCCATCCACTTGAAGCGCGGGCCGAGGCCTTGCTCGATGTAATACATCGGGCCGCCCGCCGCGTTCCCGTCGTCGTCGAACGCGCGGTACTGCATCGACAACGTGCACTCCGCGTACTTGAGCGCCATGCCGAAGAACGCGGTGAGCCACATCCAGACGAGCGCACCCGGACCGCCGTAGTGAATGGCGGTCGCGACGCCGGCGATATTGCCGATGCCGACGGTCGCGGAGAGCGCCGTCGACAGCGCCGCGAAGTGGCTGATGTCACCTTCGTGCTCCGGGTCGTCGTACTTGCCGGCGACGACCATCAGTGCGTGCCAGACCTGGCGCACCTGGATGAAGCCGAGGCGGAAGGTGACGAACGCACCGGCGCCGAGGAGGAGGGCGATCAGCCAGGGCAGCTGCTCCGGGAAGCCCCAAACGATGTGGTTGAGTGTGTCGATCATGATCAGACGATGAAGAGTCGCTTCGCGCGGTCCATGTGCTGCGCGACGTCCACGCCGTGCGGGCACGCCGCCTGGCAAGCGGAGAAGTCGGCGGCGCGAATCACATCACGGTCCAGCGCGGAGAACAGCGCCTTGGCCTTCGCCGTCTCGCCGTAGGCGTCGTGGTACATCAAGAACCGCATCGCCGTCCCGATCGGCACGGACGGCACCGAGCGATCGAGCGCCGCGCTGCAGTGGTGATCACAGCCGTCACACGCGAGGTGTCGCGTCGCCTTCGCGTAACGCTCCAGTGCGTCCCAGTCCGCCGCGCCCATCTCGCCGCGCGACATCGCGGCCTTCGCGTTCGACTTCAGCTTCTCGAACGTATCCATGTGCGAGACGATCGACGTGATCCGCTCGTCGGCCCACACCGCCTTCATCACCGCCTGGAACTTGTTCCACTTGCCGGTCTTTTCGTACTTCTTCCACGCGTCGGTGAACGACGCCTCCGAGCCCTGCGTCTTCATTGCGACGAGCCCGACGTTGGCCTTCGCGGCGGCGTCGATCGCGGCGTTGAGCTTCTTGTCGCCGTACTGCCGGAAGTTGTAGCGGAACTGGACGACCTCCACCCACGGCGTCTTCGCCGCGAGCTGGAGGAGCTCGGGGACGTTGCCGTCGTGGCACGAGAAGCCGAAGTGGCGGATCTTGCCTTCCTTCTTCAGGCGCTCGACGAGCTTCGCCATGTCGGCGTTCAGCGTCTTCGGGTCGCCGAGCCCGTGCAGCATGTACAGGTCGAAGTGGTCCGTGCGCGCCTTGCGCAAGCCGTCTTGCAGGTCCTTCTCGACGCGGTCGTGGCGCTCCGTCTTCCCGGAGAGGAACAGCGCCTTGCGGTTGCGCGCGCGCGTGTGAAAGCTCCCGACGGCGCTCTCCACCGTGCCCCCCGCGTAGACGTAGCCGGTGTCGAAGTACGTGACGCCGAGCCGCGCAGCCTCCGCGAGGCGCGGGTCGAAGCGGGGGTGGAACTTCATCGCCATCCCCATCGCGAGGATCGGGACGTCGACGCCGGTCTTGCCGAGGCGCTTCTTCGGCACCTGCGGCTCGGCGGCCTCCAAGCGCGTCGCGCCGATCGTGGCGCCGAGCATCGAAGCACCCACCGCGCCCGTGCCGACGGCGAGCATCTGCCGCCGCGTCAGGTTCTTCATCAGTACCCCTCCTCGTAGCTCGGCTCACCCTCGGACGGCGGCTCGCCCTCGTAGCTCGGCTCACCCTCCGACGAAGGCTCGCCCTCCGACGAAGGCTCGCCCTCCGGCGAAGGCTCGCCCTCGGCCGGTGCCTCCTCGGGCGCGTCGTCGTAGCCGCCCGACCCGGTGATCTTCGGTTTGTCGAGCGCGCGGGCCTTCTGCTCCGGCGACATCTTCGCGACCGCCGCCTCCAGCTTGGCGAGCGCCGCTTGGGCCTTCTCGACGTCCTCCGCGGAGCGCACGCCGACGACGAACACGTCCGCGGCCTTCGCGCCCGACACCCGGTTCAGGTAGCGGTCCGCGACCCACTTCACGCCAGCGTCGGTCTTACTGACCTCGCCGTACTGAAGGAACCCTTCGTCGAACGACTTCGCGAGCGCCGTCGCCGCCGCCGCGTCGGCCTGCGAGACCACGAAGACCTCCGTCTCGCCGTCCTCGAGCATCGCGGTGTGCACGTCGTTCGCGAACGAGAACCCGAACGCGTTCTCCGGCTGGTAGGAGACCTTGCCGGGGTTGATGCCGAGCCCGCTCACGAACAGCGCGTAGCTCCACGGGAGCGCCTCACCCTCCAGGCCCTTCGCGAGCGTGTCCGCCGTGAACGCGAGCTGCGCCTTCACCGCTTCGGACTCGTCCGCGCCGATGCCGCGCGCGTAGAAGCGCCCGCGCGTCATGAACAGCGCGTTGCGATCGATGACCGACAAACCGCCGTCCCCGATCTCGGGCGACGCGTTGGGCGGAATCTCCCCCGAGAAGGCGCCCAGCGCGTTGGCGCCGGAGCCGAGGTCGTACAGCTCGATGTCGACGGTGACCGCGAGGTCGTCCTTCTTCCCGAGCGCGATGAAGTACAGGCGCTGGAAGCCGAACGACTTGTAGAAGCCCTCGCGCCCGTCGATCTTCTCGTAGAGGTTCGAGTCGTCGAAGGTCGACAGCTCACCCTCCCGCCAGCCCTCCATCGCGAGCCCCTTCGGCACGGGTCCGCGCTCGATCGCTTTGGTCGGCGCGCGGTTCGCCTGGCCGGGGCTCGATGCGTAGATCTCCGGGTCGGGGTGTTGGCCCTTGTACAGGACCCAAGCCAGCACGGCGCCGAGCATGAGCAAGATCGCCGCGCCGATCCGCACCTCCGTGAGGTTGTACTTGCGCCGGTAGTGCTTGCGGCCGTTCGGGTTGAACAGCCGATCCTGCTTCTTGGCGACCACCCGGCGCGACTCTAGGGCAGGTTGTCGCCCGTGGGCACCCCCTCGGTGGCCCCCGAGGGCGTGATCCCCTTCAGCGCGGACGCGGCGAGCCGCTCCGCGACGAACGCGTAGCCGGCCTCCGAGAAGTGCCCCGGCATCCGCAGCGGGAACAGCGACTCGGGATCCGCGTGGTCGAGGAACGGCCGGTCGAGATCCACCGTCGGGACGCCGGTCGGCGCCACGATCTCGAAGATCGCGCGCGGCGCGTCCGGCTTCGACGTCACGTATTCGAAGTACGGGAACGGCACGAAGTACATCTCCCCGCCACCGGCACGCACGCGCTCCCGCGCGAGGGTCAACGCGCGACGGAACGAGTCCTTCCACGCGCCCTGCTTCGCGCGCCGCAGCCCGAGCAGTCGCCGGAGCTGATACAGCGTCACGAGCTCGGTGAAGGTCGGAGCGCGCGGCGCCCACTTCGTCTCCTTCTTGGGTTTGGGCTCCAGGTAGTTCTGCCGGTCGAGGTGCGCGCGCCAGTACGTGTCGATCTCGTCCTGGCGCTCCACGAGGTTCTGCAGCGTGTCGGGGTCCTCGAGGTACTGGCGCAGCCGCGGGTTCAGGAGCTCGTGCCTCAGGTCGCCCGGGTCGTTTCCGGCGTAGCCCCACAGCACGATCTTCGGCTTCTTCGCGAGCCCGTACTCGAGGAGCGCGGCGAGGTTCAGGACCGGCCCGTTGCCGCTGCTGCCGAGGTTGTACACGGTGAACCCGCGGGCGCGGAGCAAACCGGCGATGTCCTTTCCGGGGCCGACGCACTGGCCCTGCATGAACGAGTCGCCGACGAGCACGACGTCGGCGCGCTCCGGGATGACGGGGTTGCGGTGGCCGTGTTCGTCGGCGGTGAAGATCGCGAACTCACCGACCTCGTTGCACAGCACCGTCGTGGCCGTGGAGATCCCGATGAGGGGGAGGAGCCCGTCGGGGCGCTTCGGATCGTCGACCGCGTTGATGCCGAAGAGCGCGGGCACCGCCTGCACGCCGTCCTTGCGGAGGTCGCGGACGACGTCGAGCGGCGAGCGGAGATCGAAGCCCGGGGTGCTCTTGCGTTTGTCGAGGATCGCCTCCGCCTTCCGGACGATCGGCGGTGGCGTGTACGCGAGGTAGAGGTTGAAGACGAACGCACACAGGCCGGCCATCACGAGCGACAGCGTCAGGTTGATCCGCAGGTTCGTCGGGAGCACCAACATCACCGCGAACGCGACCGAGGCGACGCCGCCCCACGTCAGGAGCTTGTCGCTCCAGGCGGGGTCCGCGCTCTGCATCCGCAACGCGTGAGCCACCAGCGCGAGGCTCGCGAGCAGGAGGCCGCCGAGCACGACGCGGGTCGCGCGGCCGGCGATGGAGCTCGAGGCGGGCACGCGCTCGCTCTACCACCGATCGAACCCGCGGTCAGAGGCGGAAGCGGAGGTTGGCGCCGACCTGGAGGGTCCAGACGTCGGTGACGATGGGGCCCGAGCCGTCCGTCGAGACGAACTGCTCGAAGACAAACGCGGCGATGGGCTCGAGCCGCAGGCTCCCGGACATCGCGATGCGCGCCCCGACGACGGGGCCGAGCGGGATGTAGAGGTTGTCGATGTTCGCGAAGAAGAACCCGGTCCGGACGCCGAAGAAGAGCGAGCGGTTGATGTCGAAGAGGAACGACACCGGGATGTCGAGGTTGGCGACGGTGTTGTCCGAGAAGATCAGCTCGAGCTCGGCGCCGGTCTCGATGTCGAGGTTGCCGAGGTGAAAGATGATCGGTGCGCCGAGCCCCAGCCCGAAGTTCGTGTCGGTGGGTATCTGCACCGCGAGCTGGAGCGCGAGCTCGAAGCTCCCCCCGAGGACGCGGTAGCGGGAGTGGAACGTGATGTCGCCGTAGCCGTTGTCCGGCGAGAGCGCGAGCGGGAGGAACAGGATGCCCGCTTCGGCGCGGCCGGTGAGTCCGAGTGACAGGCCGAGGCCCATCCCGATCCGCGGATCGTTGGGGGCGTTGGAGCCGACGACGAACCCGCGCCGGCCGCCGATCGCACCGGTGTTGAGGATCGTGAAGTCCGTCGGTGCGAAGTCGACGCGGAGCGTGCGGTCCGGGAGGACCGTCGGTCGCGCGAGCGCGGCGGCGGGCGCGAGCGTCAGGAGGAGGGCGCCGAGGATCGAAACGCGCATGCCGACAACGAATCTCAATCCGAGGAATTTGGCCAGGCGGGGAGGGGGGACCTGACAATCGTCGCGCACCCTGTTCTAACGGCGCCATGATTCGGTCTGTTGCTCTCGTCCTGTTCTCGTCGATGACCGTTGCTTGTGCGTCCGGTGGAGTGTCCCTTCGGGTCCCGACCGAGCTGGTTCAGGCGATCCCCGCCGGTGAGGCTGGCGCGCTTCAGACGAAGGAGCGTCACCTGGAGGACGCCAAGAAGGATCTCGAAAAGGCGCAGGACGACCTGCGCGGCGCGCAGTACGACCTGCGGAAGGCCGAGCTCGATCGCGAGACGACGGTGCAGCGCATTGGCGCCAACAACGATCTGCTCGAGCTGGCGCAGGACATCGACGGTGGTGACCGCGCGGTGCGCGCCGCGGCGGTGGGCAAGGCGCTCGAGGCGCTGGTCGACGCGGACGACGCCAACATCGAGTGGCGCGAGGAGGGGTTGGAGTACGCGCAGCTCGGCGTGCAGCTCGCGGAGCAGAAGGTGATCACCGCGGACGCCGATCTGGAGTCCTCGCGCGCCGACGCCGTCGCGAAGTCGAACGCGGCGGGCAAGGAGGACGTCGTCCTCGCCGACTACAAGGTGCAGCTCTCCGAGCAGCTGTCGAAGTCCGCGGAGCTCGAGAAGGATCACAGCGAGCAGTGGAAGGAAACCGAGGAGGCGCGCAAGGAGTACGACAAGAAGTTCGCCGCGGTGCCGCCGGAAGCGTCCGAGGATCGCGCCGCGCTGGTCGAGGCGCGCGCCAACCTGAAGAAGGCGCAGGACTCGGCGGCGAAGTGCACGAAGAAGATCGACGAGATGGGCAAGTCGATCGGTGAGTGCAAGCAGAAGCTCACGACGTGTGAGGCGGAGAAGGCCGCCGCCGAGGCGCCCGCCGAAGAGGCGCCGGAGCCGGCGGACGAGGAGTAGTCGGCACCTACAGCATCGACTTCAGCGTGTCCGCGTCGAGGAGCGCCTGCAGCTCGTCGTAGCCGCCGACGAGCGTGCCCTTCACGAAGATCATCGGGAAGGTCGGCCAGCCGCTCCACATCTTCAGCGCGGTCCGCGGCCGCCACGTGTTCAGATAGTTCCCGTACTCTAGGTAGTGGAAGGCGACGCCGGCCTCGGTGAGCGCTTTCTTGGCCTTCCTGGGGAACGGGTTCTGGCCCATGCCGACGACGACCACGTCGTGTTGGGCGACCGCGGCTTCGACCTCGGCGACGAGGTCGGCGTGATGCGCGGCGATCTTGTCGCGGATGGCGGGGTGGACGCGGTCCTCGGGGAGGAGCTTGCGAGTCATGCCGCGCATACTGCGCGCGGGCGCGAGGGGGGCAACCGAAAAAGGAGCGCCGCCGGTCACCAGCGCTTCTTGTCCGCAGCGCGAAACAGGACGCTGGTTACAAGCAGACCGCAGACCGCGAGCGGGGCCGGCGCCCACGCGTGGGGGGACAGCGCGAGGTGCAGCGCGGCGAGCGCGCCAGCGACGTACGCGAGCGCGTGGAGATCCTTCCACCGCGGGACGCGGCGAGCGACGGCGCCGAACGAAGTCACCGCGAGGACGACCAGCGCGACGAGGGTTGCGGCCCCCGCGCGCAAGAGCGGCTCGTAGATCAGCAGGCGGAGATCCGGGACGAGGTCGGTCGGCAGCACAAATGCGGCGTGCACCGTCGTGAACACCGCAGCGGTGACGCCGAGCGCTCGCCGCCACGGCGCGACGCGACCGAAGCGGGACAGCAGCGGCATCGACAGCGAACCGAGGAGCGCGGCCATCGCGACCCATCCCGACATCCGCGCGCGGAACAGCTCGTTCAGGAGCGGCGCGTCCGGGGCGAGGATGACGACGAAGCCGAGGGCGGCACCGAACAGCGCGAGCGTGATCGGGAGCGGTCGCATCACAGGGCTTCCAGGAACGCGAGGAGGGCGCGCCGTCCGGCTTCGTCGAGGCGCGCGATACTCCCGTGACGCTCGGCCGGGTCGTGGTCGAAGAGGACGGCGTCGATGGTCTTCGCGCGGCCGTCCAGTAGGTAGGGCGCCGAGTCGCGGAGGCCGAGCAGGGAGGGGGTGTCGAGGACGTTCAGGTCGCGGCGGTCCGGGAACAGCGACGCCTCGGGGAGCTGGGCGAGGTTCGTGAACGCCGGGAACGCGTGGCACGCGACGCAGTCGGCGCGCACGAAGGCGTCGACCCCCGCGGCCTCGGGTACGACGGGTCGCGCGCGCTCACGTCCGCGTGTCTTCAGGAAGGCTTCGAGGCGCGCGGGGCGGTCGGCGACCTCACGTTCGTAACCGCCGAGGACGCCCTCGGCGAAGTCGTGCAGCGCGCCGATCGTCGGGTAGCTGGCGCCGCGGAGATACGGGGCGGTGCCCCAGGTGCCGCGGACGTCGAGGGTGGACCGCGGCTCGCCGTGGCCGATGTCGTGGAACGCGAAGTCGGTGGTGGCGTGCAGGTGGCAGGTCGCGCACGCGACGCCGGCGCGGGTGGCTTCGTAGAACGCGCGGTAGCCGCGGGCGGGCTCCGCCTCGAAGCGCTCGGTGCGGTCGGCTTCGACGTGATGGATGGCGGCTTCGGCGGGGGAGACGACGAAGGTGTCGTCGTTCGCATGCAAGACAGCATGCGGGACGACGATCGGGAGGTCGACCTTCGCGCGCGCGGCTCGGTGCTTCACGTCGATCGTGACCAGGGCGTTGGAGGCGGCGAAGGAGACGAGGAGCATGTCGTCGTCGGGGGCGTGGATGCCGGTAGGGAGCGCGCCGAACGCGCCGGTCTCGATACGTTCGACGATGCGCCAGGCGTCGACGTCGACGACGACGATCTGCTCGTTCACGTGGTGGTTCGGTCCGGCGTCGCCGTCGGGGCGGTAGTCGGTGAGCGCAACGAAGGCAAGACGCCCGGACGGCGAGCTCGTGAGGTGGATGGCCGGTCGACCGAAGTACAACGCGTCGTCATGTCCCACGCGGGCGAGCGTGTGCGCCGTGCGGCTCGCGACGAGGAGCCGTTCACCCGCGTACGTAACCCAGTCGGGCGGCGCGGCGAGGGGGATGCGTTCGACGATCGACGAAGTGGTGACGTCGACGATCGTCACGGACGGTGGCTCGATGGAGGCGACGGCGATCCGGTCGCCGCGACGTGCGAGGCCGACCTGGCCGACGCCGATCTCGATCTCGCCGGTACCCACGCGGAGCCGCGGGTCGTACCGGTGCGCGACGACGATCCGCCCGTCGTCGAGGACGACGCAGGCCGCGGGGCCGTCGAGCGTGGGCTCCGCGCGCCAGGCTCCGCCGTCGCGGACGAACAGGGTGTCGGTCGGCTCGCTGACGACCGCGACCGTCGCTCCGGCGCACCCCCACCGCGGCTCGTGGCGCGGGGAGACGATGTCGAGCGCCGCGACCTCCCGATCACCGTCCACCTCGAGGCGGACGGAGCGCGTGACGCGGTGCGCGCCCGGATCGAAGTCGAACGCAAAGAGGCCGTGGCCGAGCGGCGCGCCGGGGAGGGTGGTGTCGTCGAAGACCAGCGCCATCGAGGCGGCGTCGGCGTGTCCGAAGAGCACGGAGGGCCGGTCGAGGTGCAGGACGGGCGGCGCGATCGCGGGGGTCTTCGTCAGGCGCCAGCGATCCGCCAACACCACGTCGAGCCCCGCGAGCTGCTCGGTCGCGACCACGTCGGCGCCGCGGGTGTACCCGGCGAACGCGGCCGCGCCGACGAGCGCGAGCAGCGCGGTGGTCGTGGAGGGGACGAACCGCTCGCGCGCGAACACGGCGGCGAGGAACCAGACGGCGAGGAACGTCGCGACGAGCGGCGCGAGGATCGGGAGCCCGACGAGCCACCACACGACGATCGCCAACGCGAGCGTCACGAGCCGTCGGGAACGCACGCGGGGAGCATAGCCGCTGGCGGGCCGTCGCGGTCTCCGGAGGTGCGGGACCGCGGCGATGTCCTTGGTTGTCCCGACCGCGGGCGTGTTACCGTCCCCGGCCGTGGCGGGCACAGACAAACGCTCCGAGCTCCTCGCGATCATCCAGGAGCACGGTGGGCTCACGCCGGGGGTCGCGCGCCAGGCGGCCGAGGCGACCGGCGTCCCCGAGGCGCACGTGTACGGGACGGCGAGCTTCTTTCATCTGCTCGCGGATCCGTCGACGAAGGTGCGCGTGTGCATGGGGCTGTCCTGTCAGATGGATGGCGCGCGCGAGCTGCTCGCGGAGGCGGAGCGACTCGGGTTCCCGGTCGCGGGCGCATCGTGCCTCGCGGCGTGTGATCGTCCGCCGGCGGTGCTGAAGGATCGCGCGACGCTCGTGGAGGTCGAGAAGGACGATCTCACGGCGACCGGCGGTGACTGGACCAAGCTCGAACCCGTCGCGGAGCCGACGGACGAGTGGATGGGGATCGTCGGCCCCGAAGGGGTCCCGGACGACCAGCTCGCGGTGAACCTCCTCGCGGCGCCCGACTACTCCGGCGCAGCGTTCGCGGCAGCGGCGAAGATGGACGCGGAGGCGGTCGTCGAGACGATCGCCGAGTCGGGACTGCAGGGGCGCGGCGGCGCCGGTTTCCCGGCCGGCATCAAGTGGCGGGGCGTGCGCGCGCAGAAGGAGACGACGCGCTACGTCGTCCTCAACGCCGACGAGGGCGAGCCCGGCACGTTCAAGGATCGCGAAGTCATGCTTCGGCGCCCCGACCTCGTGATCGAGGGCCTGGCGATCGCGGCGCACACCGTCGGCGCGCAGGACGTCTACCTCTACCTGCGCGGCGAGTTCGGCGCGCCGTGGCGGCACCTCGAACAGGCGATCGCGTCGTTCGGCGATCGGCTCGGCGGCGTTCGTTTCCACCTGCACGCCGGGCACGGCGCGTACATCTGCGGCGAGGAGACCGCGCTGCTCGAGGCGCTCGAAGGCAAGCGCGGGATGCCGCGGCTCAAGCCGCCGTTCCCCACCGAGAACGGGCTGTGGGGCAAGCCGACCCTCATCCACAACGTCGAGACGATCGCGTGTGTCCCGAAGATCATCCGCGAGGGCGCGGCGTGGTTCGCGGGGCTCGGTCGGACCGGCGCGGGGACCAAGCTGTACTGCGTGAGCGGGCACGTCGTTCGGCCCGGCGTCTACGAGCTGCCACTCGGGGTGTCGCTGGACGAGCTCGTCTCGGCGGCGGGCGGCTACGTCGGGACGCCCTACGCGTTCTCGCCGGGCGGCGCGAGCTCGGGCTTTCTGCCCGCGTCGGAGCGGGGCCGTGCGCTCGACTTCAAGGCGCTCGCGGAGGCGGGCTCGATGCTCGGGTCGGCGGGGGTCGTGGTGTTGAACGACACGGTGGATCTCGCGTGGGCGGTCCGGCAGCAGCTGCGGTTCTTCGAGATCGAGAGCTGCGGGCAGTGCGCGCCCTGTCGCATCGGGACGCGTTTTCTGCGTGAGAACGTGGAGGCGTTCCTTCGGGGTGAATCCGACGCGGACGCCGCGGCGTTGACGCACGCCGCCGAAGCCGCGTGGGAGATGAACGAGGGGTCGATCTGCGGGTTGGGGCAGGCCGCGGCGTTGCCACTCACCACCACGATGAAGTATTTCCAGGACGTCTTCTCGCATGAGTGACGGCAAGAAACTCTCGCTGAACGGAGCGCTCGTCGACGTCGGCGAGGGGGAGACGATTCTCCAAGTCGCCGAGAAGAACGGCGTCGAGATCCCCACGCTCTGCCACGACCCGCGCCTGAAGCCGGCCGGCGCGTGCCGGACGTGCCTCGTGGAGGTCGAGGGCTCCCGCCGCCTCGTCCCCGCGTGCGCGACGCCCGCGAACGGCGAGATGGTGGTGCGCACCGAGACCGACCGGGTGAAGCGTCACCAGCGCGCGCTCTTGTCGCTGTACCTCGCCGACCACGTGCAGGGGCACGACAACTGCGAGAACGGCGCGCCGTGTGAGCTGCACCAGATGGCGAAGGACGTCGGCGCCGACGACGCGTGGCCGGCGATGGCGCCGCTGCGCATGTCGCGCGACACCGACCGCAACAAGTACATCCAGTTCCGCGCGGACCGCTGCATCCTGTGTGCTCGGTGCACGCGCTATTGCGAAGAGGTCGAGGGCGTCAGCGCGATCAGCCTGACGAACCGCGGCGCCCACACGACGATCTCCACGGTCGACGAGGTCTCGCTCGTCGACTCCACGTGTGAGCTGTGCGGCGGCTGCGTCGACGTCTGTCCGACGGGCGCGATGGCCGAGAAGATCCCGCTCGTCACGCTCGCGAAGCCGGAGCGTGAGCTCGAGAAGGTCCGCACCACCTGCAACTACTGTGGGGTCGGCTGCCAGATGGACCTCAACGTGGACCGCGAGGCCAACGAAGGCCGCGGGCGCGTGGTGAAGGTGACGAGCCCGCCCCCGGGCACGCCGCCGAACGACGGCAACCTGTGTGTGAAGGGGCGCTTCGCGTACGAGTTCGTCGAGCACGAAGACCGCCTGAAGACGCCGCTCATTCGGAAGAACGGGCGGCTCGAAGAAGCCACCTGGGAGGAGGCGATCCGCTTCGCGGCGGAGGGCCTGAAGAAGGTGAAACGAGACCACGGCGCCGACGCGCTGGGGTTCGTGTCCTCGTCCCGCTGCACGATGGAGGAGAACTACCTCGTGCAGAAGCTCGCCCGTGCCGCGTTCGGCACGAACAACGCGCATCAATGCGCGGCGACCTGACACGCTCCCACGGTGGCCGGTCTGGTCGCCACGTTTGGTGCGGGAGCGATGACGAACTCGATCGGTGAGATCCGCGACGCGGACTTCTTGCTGGTCATCGGCAGCAACACGTCCGAGGCGCACCCGATCATCGCGATGGAGATGAAGCGGGCCGTGCGGCGCGGCGCGACGATGGTCGTGGCCGACCCGCGCGCGATCTGGATGACGACCATCGCCGAGAAGCACCTGAGGATGCGTCCGGGGACGGACGTCTGGCTGCTCAACGCGATGGCGCACGTGATCGTCGAGGAGGGGCTCGTCGACGCGAAGTTCATCGAGACGAACACCGAGGGCTTCGAGGCGGTGAAGAAGACCGTCGCGATGTACACACCCGAGGAGGCCGAGAAGATCACGGGCGTCTCCGCGGACGACATCCGCTGGACGGCGAGGAAGTACGCGACCACGCCGAAGGCCGGCATCTACTACACACTCGGCATCACCGAGCACTCCCACGGCACGGACAACGTGTACGCGCTGTCGAACCTCGTGTTGATGACGGGGCACCTCGGTCGGCCGGCGTCGGGCATGAACCCGCTCCGCGGGCAGAACAACGTGCAGGGCGCGAACGACGCGGGCGCGTCGCCGGTGTTCTACCCGGGGTACCAGCGCGTCGACGACGAAGCGGTGCGCAAGAAGTACGAGGCGGCGTGGGGCGTCGAGCTGTCGCCCGAGCCGGGCATGAACCTCAACGTGATGATGAAGGCCGTCGGGAAGCAGATCAAAGGCCTGTTCGTCATGGGCGAGGACATCGTCATCTCCGAGCCGAACGTCACGAAGCTCGAGGAGGGGATGAACAAGCTCGACTTCGTGGTCGTGCAGGACATCTTCCTCAACGAGACCGCGCGCTACGCCGACGTGATCCTCCCCGCCGCGTGTTTCGCGGAGAAGGAGGGGGTGTTCACGAACTCCGAGCGTCGGGTGCAGCGCGTCCGCAAGGCGGTCGAGCCGCCGGGGCAGGCGCGGGCGGACTGGGAGATCCTCGTGGACCTCGCGACGGCGTGCGGCGCGGACTGGGGCTTCGACTCGGCCTCCGCCGTCTACGACGAGCTCGTGCGCGATGCGCCGAAGTTCATCGGCATCAGCCACGCGCGCATCGACGCCGAGGGCGTGGGGCTGCAGTGGCCGTGCGAGGACAAGACACACCCCGGGACGAAGTACCTGCACGAGGGGCGAGTGCTCCGCGGCAAGGGCTTGTTCCAGGCGGTCGAGTACCGTCCGTCGTTGGAGCTGCCGTCCGAGCCGTACCCGCTGGTGCTGTCGACGGGCCGAACGCTGTACCACTACAACGCGGCGACCCAGACGCGGCGCACACCACAGCTCGCCGAGAAGCAGCCCGAGGCGTGGATCGAGATCCACCCGCGCGACGCCAAGATGCGGGGCATCGGGCACGGTGACATGGTCGAGGTCACGACGAAGCGCGGGCGCGTGGAGGTGCGTGCGCTCGTGTCGCGGCAGGTGCGGCGCGGCTGCATCTGGATGCCGATGCACTTCCCCGAGGCGCGCGCGAACTTGCTGACCAACGACCAGGGTGACCCGATCACCCAGACGGCGGAGTACAAGGTCTGTGCGGCGCAGGTGAAACGGCTCGCGACGGCGGGCGACGCGCCGTTCCCCGGCTCTTACTATGCGGCGGATGGCCCAGGTCCGGGCGTCGTCGAAGGGGATCCCGGCGGCTCGGTGTGATGTAGGCCTCTTGCGTACCTTCGTGGGGATCTGACATCGTCCGAAACGTGAAGCTCGGTCTGAGGACGCTCGAGAGGTTTGGGTTCGGCGGGGACGACTTCGCGCGTCTTCGGGACGGCGACGCGGCGAAGGGCGTCAAGACGTCGTTCACGGGCGACGCGGGCGGCTACGTCGATCTGTCGAGCCTGCAACGGCGCGCCGCGCTGCTCGACCTGCAGCTCCCCGCGCAGCTCCTCCGCGCCACCCAGCGCGTCGACACCACGACGCCACTGCCGAAGGCGGAGTATCCGAGCCTGTCCACGTCGGTCGGCGAGGCACGCGAGCACCCGGCGCGCCCCGGCGACCCCGAGATCCCATTCGACGAGCTGAAGAAGTTCACCGGCCTCCTCGACTTCCTGCGCCCGAAGCCCGAGGACGGCGATGGCATCACCGCGACGAAGCTGCTCGAGCGCCTCCGAAAGGGCTACGCCGGGACGCGGATGGCGATGACCAGCGCGATGGTCGAGCGCGCGACGGTGTTCGCGGCGTCGGCCGCGGGGCCGGCGCACACCGAGCGCGACGCGACGGTGCACCTCGATAGCACGTTCACGCCGCTCGCCGAGGGCAAGAACGGCGCGAAGTTGTATCGGCGCAACGGCTGGGCGGACCTGTTCCCGCGCCGCGGCAAGGCGGGCGACACCATCGAGCTGCACGGCTTCCAGAAGGACTCGGTGGTGGTGACGGTGCCGAGCGGCGCGCGGGTGTTCATTACGAACGAGGCGGGGGATCAGTGCGCGGCGCAGCTGTCGCCGCGGCCGATGAAGATCGACGGTCAGATGGTGCAGGCGGTGGAGATCACCCCGAGCATGGTGCGGCGGAGCGGTTCGACGATCGCGGACGGCGGGAGCTTCGCGGTGAAGGTGTTCCAGGGGGACGAGCCCGAGCCCGCGATCGAGGCGTCGTACCGGTTCCCGAAGAATCCGGACATGTACTCGAAGAAGCTGTGGTCCGCGCCGCTCGCTTACCAGGCGAACGCGGACGTCGACGCGGTGCACTTCGATCACTACGTCCCGTCCGCGCGCGACAACGCGGTGCCGGTCGGGCAGCGGCCGCGTGTGACGGTGGACGGCGAGGACGTCGACCGCGTGAAGATCACACGCGACCACGAGACGTTCACCGTCGATCGCCTGCTGCAGCTCCTCGAGCCGGGCGGGCCGCAGATCTACGCGTCGACGCTCGACGACGGGAAGAAGCAGACGCTGACGTTGAGTCGCCGCGCCGGCAAGAACCTCGACGATCCGCAGTACGACCCGACCGAGATCGCGCGCCTGAGGAACAGCTGGGGCCACCCCGCGACGTTCGACCCGACGCTGTCCGGGACCAACTTCGCGCAGGTCGGCTCCGGCGGACTGACGATCTACGCCGCCGGGACGCGCAACCCGATCGCGCGCTTCGATCCGCTCACCAAGCCGAAGCATTAAGCGGGCGAGCTCACATCCCGGAGCGTCTTGCGCTAAGGTCGGCGTCGGTGTCGATCGCGCTGTTAGGTCTCGTCGCCGCGGCTGCGGTGGGTCGGGTCGCCATCGTCCCGATCGTCGGGACCGACAACCGCGTGCAGACGGCGCAGATCGTCCGGCCGATCGCGGACGCCATCGACGAGCGCCACGGGTTGTCGGCGATGTCGATCGACGACCTCTTCAGCCTCGACGGCACGGCGCTCGTCACCGCCATCAAGCGGTGCGGCACCGACAACAACTGCGTGCGTCGTTCGGTCGGGGACTTCGGTGCGGATCTCGCCGTCGTCGTCGTGATCAACCGCCGTGTCGCTCCGCCCGTGGCTCAGATCCAGCTGGTCCCGGGGGCGAAGCGACTCAGCCGTGCGGGCTCGAGGCTAGGCAACCTCACCGACGCGAAGGACGAGGCCGGGACGCTCCGGCGCATCACGTCCGAGCTACTCGCCGAGGCCGGCTTCGTCCGCTCCGCGGCGATCGACCTCGTCGCCGACCCGCCAGACGCGACGATCCTCCTCGACGACGTCCCGCAGGTGACGGCGGCGCAGCACCAGCTCGACGTCGCCCCGGGCCCGCATCGCATCGAAGCGCGTCGCGAGGGCTACGAGCCGTTCGCGGAGCGGCGTGATCTCGCCGAGGGTGAGACGTGGCTCCTCCGCCCGAAGCTGGAGGAGGCGCCGACGTCGATCCTCTCGTCGCCGTGGTTCTGGATCGTGTCCGCGACGGTCGTCGTCGCGGGGGCCGTCGCCGTCGCCGTCGTCGCGCAGCCGCCGGACAAGACGGTCACCGTCTGCATCGAGCCGACCTGCGACAACTTCTGAGGCGTCGGCGCGTTATTCGAGGGACTTCAGCCGCTTCGTCGCGGCGGCGAGCTGCTCGCGGGCGAGGGCGTCGTCCGCCTCGCCCAGCGCTTCGATTCGGGTGAGGTCCATGAGGATCTCGTTGACCGCGCGGTAGCGCTGGACCTGGTCCGGATCGTCTTGATCGAGTCGTGAACGCAACCGGTCGGCGCGCGCCGCGGTCTTCTTCACGAGGGTCTGCACACTCGCGCGCGCGGGTTTGGGCGGCGGCGGCCGCGCCGCGCGCGGCGGTGGTGGCGGCGGGGGCGGCGGCGGCGCTGCGTTGGTCCGCTTGCGCTTCGGCGTGCGTCGGGGCGCGACGAGCTCGGGTTCGGGGACGGAGCGCTTCGCGACGGTCGGGACGGGACGGGCGACCACGGTTGCGGCGGGGGCGTCCGGGGGCGCGTTCGTGGTGTTCGTGACGGTCGGCGCTTCGGTCACGGGCGGCGGCACCAGGACGTAGATCGCGACCATCGCCACGGCGATGACCCCGGCCACGATGAACCCCCACGGCTTGCGTGGCGGTGGCTGCACGAACGACACCGGCGACGACGACGCGACGGCCGGGTCCGAGAAGGGCGACACCTCCGCGCGCGTCGGCGCGAACATGATGTCCGCGGGTGCGTCGTCCGGCACCATTAGCTCCGGGCGTCGCGCGATGATGTGTGTGTGCTCCGCGTGGGCCTCCGTGAGCGCGGTGTCCATGCCCTCCTCGCCGATCGGCACGGGGGCGACGGGGCCGACGCGTCCGCGGAGGAACTCGGCGACCGTCGACTTCTTCGCGGGGGCGATGCCGCAGGCGAGCAGCGCTTGGCGCATCTGTTCGGCGGAGCGGAAGCGTTCGTTCTTCCCGTGCGCCGTCGCGCGCTCCACGAAGGCGTCGAGCGCCGCCGGTACCTCCGGGCGGCCCGGAGGGATGGGGCGGTGTCGGTACGTCAGCGTGTCGTGCAGCATCTTCTGCGCGTTCGCAGGCGCGATCATCCGCTGGCCCGAGAAGAGCTCGTAGGCGACGGCGCCGATCGCGTACAGGTCGGCGCCCTGATCCACGGGGTCGCCCGCAGCCTGTTCGGGGGGCATGTAACCGGCCGAGCCCAGCGTCGTCCCCGGCGTGGTCATCCACTCCTGTAGGCGTGACTTGGCGAGGCCGAGGTCGATCAGCCGCACGTGTCCGCGCGAGTCGACCATCACGTTGCGCGGCGACAGGTCGCGGTGGACGAACTCCAGCGGAGCCCCGTCGGGGCCGCGTGCGTCGTGTAGCGCGCCGACCCCGCGCAGCGCTTGTTCGAGGATGGCGATCGAGACGGGGAGGGGGAGGTACACGTCGGCGTCGGCGAGGGTCTTGCGGACGTCGGACAGCATCGTGCCGTCGACGTAGTCCATCGCGAGGTACAGCTGGTCGCCGAGATTGTTTTCGACGCGCCCCGCGTCGAGGACCCGCACCACGTTTTCGTGTTCGACGCAGACCGCGACGCGCGCCTCGTGTTCGAACCGTGCGATGTCGTCGGCGTGTTGCGCGACCTCGTCGCGGAGGACCTTCACGACCACGTGCGGCGGCCACCCGGGCGCGCGCAGCGCGGGGCGCGCGAGGTAGGCGGCACCGCCGGACCCGGCGCCGAGGAGGCGCATCAGGACGTACGGGCCGAAGCTGCAGGGAAACTCTGCGGCCACGCGACCATCCTACACGTTTACTCGAAGGGTCGCTTCTGTTTGGGAATGAGCCTCTGGTCGACGTCTTCTACAACCTGGTGCTCGCGGCCATCGGTGCGGCGTTGTTCCTGCGCGCGGATCTCGTCCCTCGACCGTATCTGTTCGCGCGGGGCGCGGTGTTGCTCGGTGCGGCAGCGCTGATCGCCGCGCCGATCGCGCAGGGGGCCGTCGTCTACAGTGTGACGGACGCCATGTTCACCGCGATGCGGCTGCTCGCGTACGTGATCTTCCTGCACCTGCCGGTGTGGGGCGCGGTGGCGGCGTGGCGCCTCCGGACCACCGCGCGGCGGCGCGCTGCGGTGAGCGTCGCGTGTGTCGTGGTCGTGGTGGGCATTGGTGTCGACGCGTTCCTCGTGGAGCCGACGGCGCTCGAGGTGCGGACGGTGACCATCGAGTCGTCGAAGGTCACGCGGCCGATTCGCATCGCGCTCGTCGCCGACGTGCAGACGGATGGCCCCACCGACTACGAGCGACGCGCGTTGGAGCGGGTGGCGGCGGCGAAGCCCGACCTCGTCGTGTACGCGGGGGATTACGCGCACGCCGACGACTGGCCGTCCTACTTGGAGACGATGAAGCGGCTCAACGCGATGCTGCGCGCAGTGGCGATCGATGCGCCGCTCGGGCAGTTCGCGGTGCGCGGCAACGTCGACGCGCCCGATCACTGGACGACGCTGTTCGACGGCACATCGATTCGCGCGCGCGAACCGACGACGCGGTACGCGGTGGACGCCGAGGTCGAGGTCGCCGCGTTGTCGTTCTCCGACTCGTTCGACGATCGCCTCCAGATCACGCCATCCGATCGCTTCCTCGTGGCGTTCGGTCACGGTCCGGACTTCGCGCTCGGTGATGTGCCGGCGGACTTGATGCTCGCGGGGCACACGCACGGCGGGCAGGTGCAGCTTCCGTTCGTGGGCCCGATCGTGACGTTGTCGAAGGTGCCGCGCGCGTGGGCGTCGGGTGTCACGCGCTTCGACGACGGACGCACGCTGATCGTCGCGCGCGGTGTTGGACTCGAACGTGGTCCCGCGCCTCGACTCCGCTTCCTCTGTCGACCGGAGCTCGTGTTCATCGAAGTGCGACCCGCGTCGTAGGGTGTGCAAAACGCGGCGCAGTCGAGTACATTAGTGCTCGATCGAAGTTTCGGCGGTTCGGATGGCTCGTCAGCTCGTTGCTCGATCAACTCTCGTTTCATCGAAGGCTCCCTGCGATCCGTGAGGATCGAGAGCGGAGCCGCGTTTGTCTCTGCCGTCGAGCGATGGGCTCACGCCGATGCTCAGCGGCGCGTCGTCTTGCATCGGCCGCCGAGGCAACGTGTCTTGCACGCCTTCCCCTTCGCGCAAGTTTGCTTGCAGCGTCCGCCCGGGCAGAGGAGCCGCGCCTTCGCGTTCTTCTCCGCAGTCTGGTTACAGCGCGCTCCTTCGCAGGTGAAGGTGCAGCTCGCGCCCGCGCGGCAAGTTTGCGCGCAGCGGCCGCCGGGGCAACCTACGTTGCACGTCGACTCGGCTTCGCAGACGAAGGCGCAGCGCCCTTCGGGGCAAGTCAGCTTGCAGCTGTCGCCGGCACGACAGACTCGGGCGTGGGCGGGTGCGCTTTGGACCGAGACCTCGTCGGCGCCGTCGTCGAGGAAGACGCCGCTGCCATCGACGACGACCTTCTTCCCCTGGCCGTCGCGGACGACGACCTTCCCGTTCCCATCGACGATGACCTGCTCACCGGACGCGAGGGCGGTGGCGCTACAGAAGAGGAGGGCGGCGGTGAGGAGCGTGGTTCGCATGGCGGAGCCCCGTCGCAACTTCGGTGCCGGGACCGGCCGTGGTGAGGTCGTGCGGCGATCGTGCGGTGGACTGCACACCTCGGCGCGCGCGCGCGGACCCGTCCGCCCCGCGCTGGTTCGCAAGGTCCCGTGTCCCAACGTGATTTCGGCGCGTCCGGAGGTGTCATGTGCACTGAACGGTCGCCGGGAGTCGTGGTAGCCTTTTTTTCAACATGGAGTTCCCGTTCTTCAATCCACTCGATCACAAGCTCTTCGAGAGCCGGATCGTTCAGATCTCCGGGCCCGTCGGCGCCAAGCTCGCGCACGACGTCAACAAGATGCTCCTCGCGCTCGAGCGCGACGACTCCGAGCGTCCGGTCTACCTCTTCATCAACAGCCCGGGCGGCGAGGTGAGCTCCGGCTTCGCGATCTTCGACACCGCGAAGTTCATCCAGCCCGAGGTCATCACGGTGGTGACGGGGCTCGCGGCGAGCATGGGCTCGCTGATCGCGCTGTGCGCCGAGAAGAAGAACCGCCTCGCGTTCCCGAACAGCAAGTTCCTCATCCACCAGCCGCTGATCTCCGGGATGCTCACCGGCTCCGCGTCGGAGATCGAGATCCACGCGCGCGACATCGTGCGCACCAAGGAGAAGATCAACCAGCTCTACGCCCAGGAGACCGGGCGTCCGCTGGACGAGGTCGCCAAGGCGACCGATCGCGACAACTGGATGGACCCGAACGAGGCCCTCGACTTCGGGCTCATCAGCCGCATCGTCTCCAGCCGCGCCGAGATCTGATTGCGTCCCTAGCGCGACGCGATCTTGGCGCGCGCTTTGGGCGGCCGCAGGCTGAACGGCAGCAACACGTCTTGCGCGGCGTCGCCCGCGAACGCCGGGAACCGCCACGCCGAAATCGAACGCTCGATGCACGTCGCCAGCGGCGACCCGGCGAACTGTTTCGTCGCGAGCTGCACGGCCTTCACGTGTCCGTCCGGCTTCACCGTGACGAGCACGTCGAGTCGGCCGGAAAGGCGCTGGTCGCGTTTGAGGGAGCGGTTGTAGCAGCGACCGATCGAGCGCCGGTGCTGGCGCACGACGCGAGTCACGAGGCGTCCGGTGAGGCGACGATAGGCACGCGGCGTCACCGTGGGGAGCGCAGCTGCGGTGGGGCCCTCGGTCGGCGCGGGCGTCTCGGCGAAGGCGGGCGCCGTGAAGAGAATGAGGAGGCCCAGGGTGCCGAGGTGGGATTTCGTCTGCATCTCATCGTAGAGGTACGGCCTGGGCTGGGCCGAGTTGAGGCATGACCCGCCCGCCAATGACTCGAATCGAGGCAATGCCGTTTCAGTTCAAGGCGGTCGAGCCGAACTCGAATGGTTGCGATGAAGGTCTTCGTTCGGCACCCCGCGATCGGGGAAGCGGTCTTCCTCTTGGGCGAGGAGAGCACGGTCACTCTGGGACGACGCGGGCGTACGGCCGCGTGTGAGTTCGGCTGGGACCCGCGCATCAGCGACCGCCACGCGCAGATGTGGTTGGAGGACGGCACGGTCTGGTTCGAGGACCTCGGAAGCAAACACGGGAGCTACCTCGGCGACCGACGCGTGGAGGGGCGCATCGCGCTCGAGCGCGGCGACCAGGTGCGCATTGGTGACACGTGGCTGTACGTCCCGGACGAGCTCGAGGAGTGGGCGGAGATCAACCACCCGCTGTGGACGCCGACGGCGACGCAGGACCTCGAGCCCTCCGAGTGGGTCGAAGACCGCCCGCGCCGCCACCGCCGGTACGTGACGCGGCAGCGGATCCTCGTGCGTCTCGACGGCGAGGCCGAGCCGCGCGTCGCCACGATGCGCGACATCTCCAAGGGCGGCATGTTCCTCGAAGCTCGGCAGCCGCCGCCCCTCGGGACGCTGTTGGAGCTCCAGATCGAGCGCGCCAACGGGTTGCTGCGGCTCACAGGCGAGGTCGTCCACGTCGTCGACGCCAACCGCTCGCGCGCCTACACCATCCCCACCGGCATCGGCGTTCGTTTGAAAGGAATCGCGGGCGCCGTCGAGCGCGAGTGGATGCGGTACCTCGAGAGCCTCGGCGCCTCGGAGCGGTCGGCGAAGCCGATCTCCGTCCCCAGCGTCGCGTGGACGCCGCCGGCCCCCGAGCCGGAGCCCGAGGTCGCTCAGCCGACGTCGTGGTGGCACGTCCTCGCCTACCTGTTCGTTCCCGCCTGGGAGCGCGTGGAGTTGTAGGGGGCGTTCCTGGGCACTCCCGCCCCAGCTATCCGACATAAACGCTCCTAGACGAGGTGGACCCAGGGGTCGTCTTCGGCGTTCTTCGCTTCGGGGGACGCTTCCGCCTCACCGTCATCGACGGCTTCGACGAGGAGGATGGGCTCGTCCTTGGACTCGTCGACGTCGATCGGTTCGAGGATCAATCGAACGAACGCTTCGTGGTCCATGTTGATCTCTACGTCCGAGCCTCGCGATCCGTTTCGGAAAAGATCAGGAAGTCGGCGCAGCGCTCGCCGATCATCATCACGGTGAGACACGGGTTGACGCTGACGTGGCTCGGGAACACGGAGGCGTCCGCGATGCGCAGGCCGTCGAGCCCGGTCACCGCGAGCGTGGGGTCGACGACGCACGAACCGTCCTGCCCCATCCGGCACGTCCCGGCGGGGTGGTAGACGGTGTTCGCCGTCCTTCGCAGGTACTCCGACAGCGACGCACGGTCCGTCAGGTCCGTGCCCGGGGCGAGCTCTCGGTCGACCCAATCGGCGAGCGGTCGGTGTCTGACGACGTCCCGCGCGATCTCGGCCGCGGCGGTCATGATGCGCTCGTCGTACGGGTCGGCGAAGTAGGCGAAGTCGATGCGCGGCGGCGTCTCGACGCCGGCGTCTCGTAGCCGCACCGTCCCCGCGCTGCGCGCGCGCGTCACGTTGGGGGTGAGGGAGAAGGCGTTGTCGGACGTCGCGTACCCCGCGCGCTTCGTCTGCATGTCGAACGCCTCGGTGCCGAAGTGGAACATCAAGTCCGGCCACGGGGCGTCGTCATCGACGCGGACGAACAGCCCGGCCTCGTACCGCTGCGCGGTCCGCGCGGGGACCGGCCGCGACGCACCCCAGATCATCACGCCCTCCGGGTGGTCGAGCAGGTTCGAACCGACGCCGGGCCGATCGTGCAGCACCTCGACGCCGACGGAACGCAGGTGGTCCGCAGGACCGACGCCGGATCGCATGAGGAGCTTCGGCGTATCGAAGGCACCCGCGCACAGCACGATCGATTCGCTCGCCTCGAAGCGACCGGCCGCCGTCTCGATGCCCACCGCCCGCGCGCCGTCGAAGACCAGGCGCTCCACGCGGGTGTCGGTGAGGATCTCCAGGTTGTCGCCGAGGTTTTGTGTAGGGTGGAGGTACGCGACCGAAGACGACGCGCGCCGCGCACCGGTCTTGTTGAGGCGGAACCAGTCCGCACCGACGGCAAACGGTCGCGCGAAGTCCGCGCGCCCGTACCCCGCCGCCGCGCACGACTCGAGGAACGCTTCGACACACGCGTTCTTCGACGCGCTCTTCTCGAGGTTCACGCGGGTCTGCACGCGATCGAAGAACCGCGACACTTCCTGCGCCGACCACCCGCTCGCGCCTTCGTCGGCCCATCGATCGAAGTCGATGTCGGGCGGGATGAACGCAATCGCCGAGTTGTGCGAGGAGCAGCCGCCGAGCATCTTCCCGCGGCTGTGACGGATGTGATCGTTGCCGTGGGGTTGCGGCTCGATGCGGTAGTCGTAGTCGAGCTCGGTCTCGAGCAGCTCCTGCCAGCGCGAGAGCGTGAGGATCTTCGGGTTGGCCTCGTCGGTCGGTCCGGCTTCCACGAGGAGCACACGCCGACGGTCGTTCTGCGCGAGGCGCGCGGCGACGACGCAACCCGCCGTCCCGCCGCCGACCACGATGTAGTCGTAGGGCATCGGGCGCCTTGATACCGGCGATCTTTCTTGCGGTCGAACGAACCGCAGGGGACAACGCTCCAAGGCCGCGTGCGGGATTGGTTTCTTCGGCTCGACTTCTTCGAGCGTCCGGTCGTCTGGGTATCGGCGGGCGTCGCCCTGATGCTCGTCGTGGTGACCGTCGCGGTCCTCCTCACCGACGAACCCGTGCCGGTCGTCGAGTCTCTGGAGAAGGACCGCCGCGTGTGGGTCGACGTCGCGCTGTTCCGGCAGCCACGCTCACGCCGCGTCCGGATCCTGGAGGGGGAGTGCCGCGTCCGCGAGGCCGACCGACGCCTCGGCGCGTTCGACGTGCAGCAGGTCGATCGCGTCGGCCTCACGCTCCGCCTCTGCCCGTTCACCGACGAAGCCGACAACGAGGGGCGCTGCGAGAAACGTCAGCGCTTCGAGCTGTCGTGTCGCTCGCCCGCCGTCGTAGCGGGGCGCCGCGCGAAGCGCCGCATCGGACGACGCCTCCGGATGGAGGTGCGCGGCGACGGCATCTCGGTCGTCGCGTACCTCGATCTCGAGCGTTACATCGACTCCGTGGTGCGGTCCGAGCACCCGCGCGCCCCGTACGAAGCGCAGCGCGCGCAGGCCATCGTGACCAGGACGTTCGCGATGCACGCGATGGGCGACCCGCGGCACCACGAAGCTTCGCTGTGCGACTCGCCGCACTGCCAGGTCTACCGCGGGCAGCCGCCCGACGCCGAGGGTCCCTCCGCCGCGAACAGCACCGCCGGCGCGTACCTCGTGGATGGCGCAGGCGAAGTTGCGCCGTCCTACTTCCACAGCACGTGCGGCGGTCAGACGCTCTCAGCGTCGCGGGTGTGGCCGGGGACGAACGAAGACATCATCGGCGTCGCAGACGTCGACGACGAGGGACGCGACTGGTGCCGGGGCAGCCGCTACCACCGGTGGAGCCACCGGGTCTCGGACGTCGACCTCGCGCGGGCGTTGGCGGGCGCGGTAGACCGCTCGCTCGACGCGAAGACGTTGCGGTTGTCGGGCTCACGCGACGGGCAGTCGTGGCGCATCGGGGACAACAAGGGCACGAAGCGGGTGAAGGGTGCCAAGGTGCATCGAGTGCTCGGCCGCCGCATCGGTTGGGACCACATCCTGTCGCCACGCTTCGTAGCGCGGAGGCGCGGACGAGACTTCAAGCTGGTGGGCGTCGGGCTCGGTCACGGCGTCGGGCTCTGCCAAACCGGCGCCGCAGCGCGCGCGGAAGCCGGTCAGTCCGCCGAGGACATCCTCACGACGTACTTCCCGAACCTACGCGTCGTCAGGGATTGAGCGCGTCGCGGATCCGAGCGGCGACTTCGTGCATCTGCGCCTCGCCCGTGTACTTGGTGCGCGGCCAGAAGAAGCCGCGGAGCCCGTCCTTCTTTCGGCGCGGTACGACGTGCACGTGCAGGTGCGGGACACTCTGGCTGATGCGGTTGTTCATCGCGACGAAGGTGCCCTGCGCTTCGAGGCCCGCCTCGACAGCGCGGGCGATCGTCTGAACCCGCACGAAGAGCGGCGTGAGGAGCTCGGTGGGGACGTCGGTCAGCGTCTCGTGGTGCACCTTCGGCGTCACCAGCACGTGGCCGATGAACACCGGGCTCTTGTCGAGGAACGCGATCGTCTCGTCGTCCTCGAAGACGATCGCAGCGGGTAGCTGGCCCGCGATGATCTCGCAGAACACACAGGACATGGTCAGCCTCTCGGTGGGCCCTCGAAGAAGTCGAGGAACATGACGGAGCTCGTGGCGTCTCCGAACCCGTGGTCGAGGATCACGCCGTGGTCCTCGTCGATGATGGTCGGGTACCGCAGCGCTCCGGTCTCGAAGTTCTCCGGCTCGACGCAGCCGTCGCTGGCGTCGATCCCGACGAGGAAGCCGCGCGTCGCGTAGAGCAGGCTCCCGTCGTCGAACGCATCGATGGCGACGCTGGTAGCGGCCAGCCGGAACGCCGGGCGGTCGGGGAGGAACAGCTCACCCTGCATCTTCATCGGGCGGGTGAGGATCGCACCCGACGAGAGCATGTGGAGCCCGATCGACGAGCGCGCGAAGCTGAACGACCGGAGGAAGTCGAGGACGTCCGGGCCCTCGACGCCGAGCGGCGTCTCGATGATGGCGTCGCCGACGCGCTCGAGGCGCACCGGATTGTTCAGCCCGGTCGCGACGAGGAGCGCGCCGGAGCCGACCCACATCAGGTCGAAGTCCACCGTCGACGAGTCGGCGTCACCGACGAAGGGCCACCGCAGCCAGGCCGCATCACCCTCCCTCGTGATGAGCACCTCGCTCGACTCCGTCATCGCCGCGATCTGGAGGCGGTCGTCGCTGTCGCGCCCGACGACCAGGTGGGTCGCCTGGCCGATCGCCAGGGTCGCGGTGTCGACGAGGCGCCAAACGTACCCCGCCGTCGAGGTCTCGATGGCGGCGACGCGCGCCTGGTCGTCGATCGTCCAGGCCACACCGTCGTCGGCCCAGACGAAGTGCGACGGCGCCTGCGCGAGCTCGGTCGCGGGGCGTGCGCGCTCGGCGGTCACCTCGACGATGCCGCTCTCTTCGCTCACGACGAGGACGGTCGCGGGTGAGTTGACGGCGAGGCTCGCGAAGCCGACGACACCCGTGTCCACGGAGGTCGAGAGCGCGACGCGCCGGCACACGATCGGGTTCGGTGGGGGAGGGACGCGCGCGAGGACTTCGGGGAGGACGGCGCTGGGCGTCCACTCGTCGGCCGCGACCGAGGCGTCCCGGACCACCGGGGTGGTGAAGTACCGAGCGCCCGAGTAGGTGGCGCCGGTCGCGTCCTTTTCGAGGACGACCCGCCCGGGCGCGCGCGCGAGCGTCTCGAGGCTCTGCCGGATGAAACCCAGCTCGATGTCGCCGCCCTCTTCGACCTCGACGGCGAGCTCGGGTGGATTCGGATCGCGGAGGTCGAAGACGAGGGCGCCGCTCTCGAGCTCGTCGCTGTGACCGACGAAGAGCGTGAGCTCGCCGTCCATGCGCTCGGGGAGCTCGATGCGGAGCTTCGCGCGCTCACCGCAACCGAAGGCGACCGCGATGACGATGATGCTCCAGTGCCGGCGCACCCACGCGATCTTGCGTCGCCGACCGTGGGCGTCGCAAGTGGTGGATTCAGCGCGCGGCGGGGCCCACGTAGCGTGACTTCGGACGGATGAGTCGACCGACGGAGCGCTGTTCGAAGACGTGGGCGAGCCACCCCACGACGCGTCCGCACGCAAACGTCGGCGTGAAGGACGCGCGCGGGATCTCGAGGGCTTCGAGGAGCACCGCGGTGTAGAACTCGACGTTCGCACGGAGGCGACGGTCCGGGTGGCGCTCCGCGAGGAGCCGCGCGGCCGTCTCTTCCGTGGCCTTGGCGAGCGCGAGCCGCTCGTCGTCGCGGAGGGTCGCGACGGCGCCTTCGAGCACGGCCGCGCGCGGGTCGCGTACACGGTACACGCGGTGCCCCATGCCCATGATGCGGCGTCGGTGGTCGAGCTCGCCCTTCAACCAGGCCTCGGCGTTGTCGCGCGTACCGATCGCGTCGAGCATGTCGAGGACCGGTCCGGGCGCGCCGCCGTGGAGGCGCCCCTTGAGCGCGCCGAGGGCGGCGACGACACACGAGGTCGCGTCGGACTCCGTCGAGGCGACGACCCGCGCCGTGAACGTCGAGGCGTTCATGCCGTGGTCGACCACCGTGGTGAGGTACGTGTCGAGGGCGCGGCCGTACACGGGGTCGCAGTCGCGTCCGAGGTACATCGAGAGGAGGTCCTGGGCGTGGGCGCGCTCCGGGTTCGGCGCGATTAGGGAGCGGCCGCTCTGGCGTGCAGACCACGCCGCAGCGAAGACGGCGACGCGAGCGGCGAGGGTGAGCACGGTCTGCATGGCGTCGTCTTCGGGGACTTGCCCCTGGGCGACGGCGCCCCGGAGCGCGTCCATGCCGTTGTCGACGTCGAGGGCCGCGCCGAGCCGACCGATGTGTTCGTAGGCCTCGACCCGCGCCGCCCCGAGGCGTCGTTCGAGCGACTGGCGCGTAGCGCTGTCGGGGCGTTCGCCGGTGACGAACAGGTGCACGACCTCCTCGAAGGTCCACTCCCCGGCGATGTGGTGGAGTGGATGGCCGCGCAGGAGCAGGGCGCCACGCTCGCCGTCCACCTCGCTCAGCACGGTCTCGGCGACGACGACCCCCTCCAGACCTACGTCGATGGGTTCCAACTTCATGCTGAGAACTTCCGTCCCGCGATGACATTGATCAACGTTGAAACATCGATCAATGTCATGGAATGAACAATCCACCCGAGGCGTGGGTCGACGCCCACGAGGCGGAGGAGCTCCTCGGCGTCAAACGGACAACGCTCTACGCGTACGTCAGCCGCGGTCTCGTCAGCAGCGTCCCGGACGCCGACGGACGTCGTCGTCGTTACAAACGCGACGACCTGATCCGACTCGCCGCGCGCAGCGCCGCGCGCGCCGGGCACCGCGCCGTCGCGGCGGGGGCGCTGAGGTGGGGGGAGCCCGTCCTCGACTCGGCCATCACGCGAATCGATCCGGAGGGCCACGCCTACCGCGGACACCGCGCCACCGACCTCGCGGCGGAACACCACCCGTTCGAATCCGTCGCCGAGCTGCTGTGGACGGGGCAGCTCGATCGCTCCGCGCGCTGGCCCGTCGAAGGCTTCGGTACGTCCCTGTCGAAGCTCGTCGCGATGATTCCGAAGGACTTGCGTCCGCTCGACGCCATGGGCTTCGTGGTTCAACCGCTCGCGGTCCGCGACGCCGCCCGCTACGACCGCGCCGAGGTCCTCGCGCGCGCACGCATCACGGTACGTCGCCTCGTCGCGAGCGTCGCGCTCCCCGCCGGGCGTGAGCGCGTCGAAGCGGCGCTCGCCGAATCCACGGTCGCGCGCTCGCTCCTCGCGGCGCTCGGCAAGGCGCGTTCGAAACGCGCAGTGCGCGCCGTCGACGAAGCGCTGGTCCTGATGGCCGACCACGAGCTCAACCCCTCCAGCTTCGCCGCTCGGCTCCCCGCCTCGGTCGGCGCCGATCTCTACGCGTGCCTGTCGGCCGCCATCGCGACGATGACCGGACCGATCCACGGCGGCGCGTGTGATCGCGTAGAGGCGCTCCTCGCCGAAGTGCCCTCCGCGTCGCGCGCCGTGACGTTCGTCCGCGATCGCCTCCGGCGCGGCGACGCGATCCCGGGCTTCGGCCACCGCCTCTACCCAGACGGGGATCCGCGCGGCCGTCACCTCCTCGCGCTCGCCGAGGCGGTCGCGCCCAGGAACCGCCGCGTGCAGACCGCGACCGCGATGGTCTCGGCGATGGAGATCGCGGGGCAGGAGCACCCGACCTCCGACTTCGGGCTCGTTGCGCTCGCTGCGGCGTTGAACCTGCCGTCCGGCGCTGCGGGGGCGATGTTCGCGGCGGGACGCACCGCGGGGTGGGTCGCCCACGCGCTCGAGCAGCGCGAAGCCGGCTTCTCGCTACGACCGCGCGCGCGCTACGTCGGGCGCGCCGAAGCCTAGAGATCGCTCAGCACGGTCTCGAGGACGGTGGTGACGTCCGGGTCCTCTTCGGCGTCCGTGTTGTGGAACGTCGTGAAGACGACGCGTCCTCCCGCCGGCGGCGCGAAGGAGACGAGGAGCGGTCGAAGCGGCGTGGCGCCGGCGGCCGTCTGCCCCACCACGTGCACCGTGGTCTGAAGGGTCACGCCGTCGATGCGGACGTAGTTCGGCGAGTAACCCAGCGTGAGCGCGGTTTGGTCCGGCAGGCGGCGGAGCATGCGTGGGTCGAGGACACGCCCGGCGACCGGCGATACGCCGCCGCTCTCGGCGGCGTTGAGCACCGTGTCGTCACCGGCGAAGTCGATCGCGTACGGGAACGCCGCCTCGACGGCGTCGTAGGCCTGGTCCGAGGCGTAGAGCGAGCCGCCCCCCTCCACGAACGCGCGGAGGTTCGCCGCGACGGCGGCGCTGCGGATCGTCGAGTCGTCCAGCCCGCAGTTGAGGAACAGGATGTCGTACGAGGCGAGCAGCGCGGAGCTCGTGAGGATCGCGGCCGGCCACGCGACGCCCTCGTAGAGATCGAACGGAAGCCCCAGCGAAGTGAGGATGACCTCCGAAGGATCCCACTGCCCGCGCACCACCGCGATCTGGGCGCTCGCCGGATCCAGGCAGGTCGAGGAGGGCAACGTCGTGCGCTGCCCGCTCTGCACGGTGACGTTCACGGTCCGAGAGAAGTGTCCGCGCTCGAAGTGGAGCGTCTGTGGGCCGCTCGGGACACACGGGAGGTAGAAGCGCCCGTCCGGGTCGGTCGTCGTCTCCAGGGCGGTGCCTTCGACCGTCACCTTCGCGCCGACGCTCGGCACGCCGCCGCTCGCGGAGCAGATCGTGCCCGACACCCGGCTGCAGACGACGGTCTGGCGTTCGCCAGTGAGCGGGACGGTGAGGGTGCCGATGCGGTCGGAGACGATCTGGAGCCGGCCCCGGTCGATCGCGGCGGCCGACGGTGTGTACTCCAGGTTCACCTCGAACGACTCCCCGGGGAGCAGCTCGAACGGCGGCGCGCCGCCGGGGATCTGCGCGATCGTGTGGGCCGCGCTGCCGTCGATCGCCACGGAGGTCACGCGGTGCGGCGCGGTGCCCACGTTGAAGACGGCGACGGTCTTGCTCAGCACGTCGGGTGACGCGACCACGCCGTAGTCGACGACGCTGGGGTAGAGCGCGAGCGCCGGTTCGGCCGACGTCCCCCGCAAGCTGACTTGCGGGGTCGCGGGGGAAGCGTTGGGCACGTCGACGACGAACGTGTCGAGGTCCCCGTTGGGCCCCGAAGGTGTGGCGCGCGCGTAGGTGACGACGAAGGTCGCGCTCGCGCCGGGCGCCAGCACGCCCGAGGTCGGCCCGGTCAGCGTGAAGTGCGCTCCGTCTTCCAGTCGTGCGTCGAAGTACGCGCAGGCCATCTGCCCCGAGGCCGTGAGCTCGATCTCCTGCGCGACCGGGGTGCCGGTCTGCACGACGCCGAAGTCGATCGACGGAGGCGCCACGACCATCTCGCACGGGTTGGCGGCGACCGCGACCCCGCTGAGCACGGCACGTGCTTCGGGCCAGGTCGGATCGTTCGTCGCGAGGATGAGCTCGGCGCTGGCTTCGCCGAGCGCCTGCGGCTCGAACTCCAGCTCGACGTAGCCACGACCCTGCGGTTCGATCGGTGCGGGGGAGGCAAGCACCCGGAACGGCGCGTCGGTCGGGCGGAACCACGTCGAAGAGATCGTCAGCGGCGCGTGCCCCACGTTGTCGATCGCGAGCCGCCGCCGCGTTCGGCCGCCGATCACTGCGCCGCCCATGCTCAGCCGATCGCTCGGGAGCGAGACCGCGGGCCCGCCGCCCCGGCCCGAGAGCCCGACGCGGGTGGGCCAGCGGCGTCGGTCGTCTTCGGTGACGGTGAGCTCCAGTGTCGCAGACGCGGACGTGAGATCGGTCGGGCAGAATTCGACGATCGCGTCGACGTGCGCGCGCGGTGCGATTCGACGGAGCGGGACGTTCACGGTGAAGGGGGCTGAGGGGGGCGTTAGCGCCGTTTCGATCAGCTCGATGTCGTCGTCGGCCGTGTTGGTGCAGCGGACGGTGCGCTCCGCGCAGCGCTCCGGCGGGACGTCACCGAACGCCAGCGCGTCTTCGTCGCAGGCGAGGCTCGAGCTCGTGCCGCGCCCCGCGAGCCGAAGGCCGCGCTCGCCAACGCCGCCGCCCGTGCGCATCACACGGACCCGGCCGCTGTAGGTGCGCTCCGCCTTGGGCTCGAACGCGACGTCGAACGTGTGAAACGCGCCGCCCTCGAGCTGCGCGGTGGTCGGTCCGTCGATTCGGAACGGGCCCGTCGGATCGTCGAAGGTCAGCGTGACCGTCCCGGCCTCCGCGAGCGGGTTGTGAACTTCGACCGGGACGATCTTCGTACGGCCGACGCGCACCGCGTCGAAGTCGACGTGTTCGGGTTCGAGCCGGAGCGTGCTCGGTACGCGCTCGGCGCGCACGAACACGGAGTGCGTCGTGTCGGCGTCGGTCGTGACGTCGATGAGCACGTCGAGCGGTCCGGGCTCGGTCGCGACGATGGTGAGGACGATGTCGCGACGCGACCCGGGCGCCATGACGTTCGGCAGACTCGTGATCTGGACGTCGTCGGCGCCGAGGCCGGAGAGGGTCGCGGTCAGGGTGAGGGCGAGGCGTCCGACGTTCGCCGCTTCGAAGCGCGCTTCGATGGGCGTAGCGAGCGGTATGGTGCCCAGCGTCGCGGTGTCCGGAGCGATCTCGAGACGTCCGTCAATCGGTTCGATTTGGGGAGTCGTCGGACAGCCGGCGACGAGCAGCACCAGGGGCGCCAGCCCGAGTTGCAGAGCCCGACGTCTCACGCGTCGAACTCTATCACGCGGCCAGCAAGGGGGGCGGGGCAGTGCGGGGGCGCAGTGTGCCTTTCGGCGGTCCGCCTAGGCGGCCTTGATCCCGTAGGCTTCCGGCGAGTCGGCGGGGATGTGCAGCCGAGCCATACCGGGCGGCGGCTTGCCACCGTTGTCCACGAAATACGTCTGGACGAGCCAGATCTTCTTTTGCGCTTTGCCGGGGGGCAGGACGCGACCGCCGAGGTATCCTTCCTCTTCCTTGGCCACTTCCTCGAGACGCTTCTCGGCGTCCTCCTCCGTCTTCAGGCTCTCCTGACTCATCAGCACCGTCATCATTCCCATCGCACGAACGTCAGTCATGTTGCTGAGGGTAATTGCTAAACACGAAATTGTCAAATCTACGTACGGATAAACCCTTAAAGATTGAGAAAAATCGATTGACTCGGAATCAAAGAAGGTGAAGCCGCGGTTACAGGAAGTTCACTTTGGAAGATCTCAACACCCAAGCCACCGTCGACCTCTTGAACAAGATCATGGAGTACGAGCTCGCCGGTGTCGTCCGCTACACGCACTACGCATTGATGGTCACCGGACCGAACCGGATCCCGATCGTCGACTTCATGAAGGCGCAGGCCAACGAGTCGCTGCTGCACGCGCAGCAGGTCGGCGAGATCCTCACGGGCCTCGAGGGGCACCCGACGATGCGCATCGCGCAGATCGAAGAGACACACGAACACGGGCTCGAGGACGTCCTGCGCGAGAGCCTCAACCACGAGCAGCAGGCGCTGGGCCTCTACAAGAAGCTGCTCGGCGTCGTCGAAGGCGCGTCGGTCTACCTCGAAGAGTTCGCGCGCACGATGATCGCCAACGAAGAGCTGCACACCATGGAGCTCCGCAAGATGCTCCGCGACTACAGCTGAGAAGTCCTGCGCATCGACACCGTCGGCCGCACGCCCGTCGTGGCGAGCGACGCCTCACTCGCAGGCGGCGGCAACACCTCGCCCACGAGGGACTGGCGCGCGAGCATCACGAGCTGCCGGTCCGCGTCCTCGGCGCGATGGACGTCGAGCGCCGTAACGGCCGTGAGCGCGTCCGCGCAGGCGTCGAGGTCCGGGTACCGCTTCGCCGGGTCCTCCGCGACCATCTTCTGTACGACGATCTGCAGGCTGCTCCAACGACCGCGCGTCGGGAACGCGGACCAGTCCACGTCCAACCCCGCGAGGATTCGACCGACGCGTGCATCATCGTCAGCCGCCGTGGCCAACGCTGTCGATGCGGCGAGGGTATGGAGCACGCGGCCGAGTGAATACTGATCCGCGAGCGCGCCACCCGAGTCGCCGTCCACGACCTCCGGCGCGATGTACCCGAGCGTACCGAGCACGTCGTTGCGGTTCGTGATGCGGGTGGCGCCGACGAACGTCGCGATGCCGAAGTCGATCAGGACGGGGCGGCCGCGCGCGTCGATCAGGACGTTGCCGGGTTTGATGTCGCGGTGCACGACGCCGCTCTCGTGCACGTGCGCGAGGGTCCGCGCGAGGCGAATGCCGACGCGGGCGACGACGTCGAGCTGCAGCGGACCGAGCCGACGGATCGCGCGCAGCGACGCACCTTCGATGCGCGTCAGCGCGAGGTACGCGAGGTCGTCGACGATGCCCGCGTCGCGCAGGGGCACGATGCCCGGGTGGTCGAGCTGCGCGAGCAACCGCGCCTCGCGGTGAAAGCGCAGCGCGATGTGCTCCGCCTGTCGCCGGTCCAGAAACAGCCGCGTGAGCTTCAGCGCGACCCGCTCGCCCCACGGGCTCATCGCGTCCAGCACGACGCCCATCCCGCCGTAGCCCAGCCGCCCCAACAGCGTATACGGCCCGAACGTCTCGGGGAGTGGCCCCGCCGGACCGATCTGGAGCTCGGCGACCAACGCGCGTTCGTGAGTGCAATCCACGCACCACGGCGCACAGACTGACGCGCTGCTGCTCGGAGTGTGGAGTCAGAAGACCGAAGCGAGGACTCCACGCCCCAGGCGCCCGTTCGACTTTGGCGCACTCGGTCGAGACGCGGCGCTCACTGCCGATGAACAGGGCACGATGGCCGATCCAGGGACCGCCTACGCCATCCATCGCGAAGCCTCGGCCGGCGCACGGCAGACTTGTGTGCAGCGCCTCGAGAAACTCGGGGTCCGCCTCGAGCCCGACATCGACGGCGCGGTGCGCGGTCGGCTCTGGCTCGACATCCGACGGCTGCCCTGCATCGACGGGATCGGCCTGGCCGCCAACGTCGAGTTCTCGTGCCCCGACTACGAAAACCTCGTGTTCGACGAAGTGACAGCGTTGTGCCGAATCGCGCCGGTGCCGATCGCGGGCGCGAAGACCCTCGATGCGCTCACGCTCCGCGTGACCCGACGCTACGAAAAGCTCGCGGCCCTCATGGAGGCGGGCTTGCGTCGCGCGCGAAACCTCGCACCGGACGCACGGGTTCGCCTCGCGCCGTTCCGGGTGGAGGGCTCGGTGACGTACGCCGGCGAGCGTCTGCTGCTCCTGTTCTCGACCAAGGGACATCGCGCCTGCATCTACGGGATCGACGAGCGCCCCGTGAGCTTCCTCCCGACCGAGACCCGGGTGGTCTTCGACGCGGACGAGGGGCCGCCCGCATATCCACACGCGCTCTGGGACAGCGGCGTGGCGCAAGCGCGCTCGTGTCTGGGCGCCGCCGAGGTCGTGACGGAGGAGGAGGTCCAGCGCTCGATGGACCTCGTCTCGCGCGACATCACCCCGGAGGCTCACGATGGGATCGACCTGCTGCCCCCGATCGAGATGGACGTCCAGGTGAGCCTCCCGATCGAGTCGACCGCGCACGGCGAGTCGGCTGCTCCTTCGTCCAGTTTGTCTCTCGACCTCGATTCGCTGGACCTGAGCTCTACCGATCTCCCCTAACGCCTCGGACGGTGACGGACGCGGCTCGTCCTTGGTAAGGACTGCCCATGACCGATCCGTCTCCGCCCCAGAGCGGCGCGCGATTCACGATCGCGCCCGCCCAAGGTCTGTGGCGCGTCGGCTCCGTGGCGCTGACCGTCTCGGTCGTCATGTTGGTGGCGGTGCTCGAGCAAGGTCAGTCCGTCCCGCTGGAGGGGGTGCTCCTGATCTTCGGCGTCGGGTTCATGCCGTTCCTCGCGTTCCTCGCGATGGGCCGTCCGTCCGGGCAGCGTGTGTTGGAGGTGCTCGACGATCGCCTCCACGTCCCGTACGGACCGCGCCTCGAGCAGACGGTGGTGCTGCGGTATCCGGAGCTCACCACGGTCTACCGTCGTCGCGGTCCGCGCGGCTTCCTGCTGATCGCGACGCCCTATGCGCAGATGAAGTTCTCGCGGAGGTCGTTCTCCTCCGACGACGACTTCGAGCGCGCCTACGGAGCGGTGCGCGCGCGGTTGGAGAACTTCGTCCCGGCGGGTGAGGCGATCGCCGCGCGCATGGACGCGGCGAACGAGGCCGCCGACCGTGTCGCCGACGCGAAGCCCGTCGCGACCGTCGCGCTCGTCGTCGTCCTCGTCGCCGTGTACGCCGCGTTGCGGCTGGGCGGTGCCTTCGATCGCATCTACGCCATCGTCGGCTACGGCGCGGGCATCGAGCCGCTCGTCCGGGCGGGGCAGTTCTTCCGGGTCGCCACCGCGAGCTGGATTCACGGGAACGCGCTGCACCTCGCCGCCGTCGTGTTCGTGATCTTTCAGTTCGGCAGTCGCGTGGAGCGGCTGTTCGGCCCGATCAACACACTCCTCGTCGCGGTGCTCGCCGCGCTCGCGGGCGGCGTCGCTTCGGCGCTCTCCGCGACGACGCCGGTGTTCTTCGGCGCGCAGACGATCGCGTTCGGCCTATTCGGCGCCTACGCGTTCGTCGCCACGCGCTACAAGGCCAACCTGCCGCTCGGGATGCGACGCCGCCTGGTGTGGTGGATCTTCGTCAGCCTGATGCTCGCGGCGGTGCCGATGCTCTCGGGCGCCGTCGACCTCCCGGGTGAGCTGGGCGGCCTCTTGGTCGGGGTCGTCGTCTCCGCGCTCTTGTTCGTGCGCGACGATCCGCCGCTCCCTCAGCCGAAGGCCTCGGTGCCGGCGATCGTGCTCAGCGCGGCGGCGATCGTCACGACCCTCGCGGGGGTCGTGATGTTCGCGCAGCACGACGAGCGCATGGCGGACGAGACCGCGATGATTCGCTACCACCTCGACAACAGCCTCGGCGGGCGTGTCGGGCTGAACCGGATCGCGTGGGAGGTCGCGACGGATCCGAGCTCCGACGGTGAGCGCCTCGGCCTGGCGCGCACGGCGATCGAGCGCGCGTTGGAACGCGAGCGCGACGACGACGTGCGCGCGGCCTTCGAGGACACCTACGCCACCGTGTTGCACCGGCTCGGCGAGCGCGACGCCGCGGTCGAGCACGAGCTGGAGGCGCTGAAGCTCACCGACGGTGCATTCATGGCGACGCAGCTCGCGCGTTTCGCGGACGGGGCCACCGTGGTGCTCGGCGGGACGCTGGACCGCGACGTGCGTCTGGAGGTCGTGGAGCACGACATGCGGGGGTTCGGTGTACGGGTGTGGGCGGCGAGCGCCACGACGTCGACATCGCTGTACGCGATCGCGCGGCTCGACGATCGGATCGTCGGGTTGTTGCGGATGTCGCTGTCGCCGACGGTCGATCGCGAGGTGACGCGGTGGCTCTCGAAGGAGGGCGCAGCGGCGTCCTGGCCGAGCGGCGTCTCGCTCGCCCCCGCGATCTACGCGCCGCTGGGGTCGTCGTGGCGGGCGTGGTCCGCGGATCCGGACGCGCTCGCGCTCCCTTAGGACGCGATTGTGCGCAACAATGGGGGTGAGGTGACGGCGTGAGGCGCATCCTGGGAGTCGTCGCGTTCGTTTGCGCGATCGCGACGGAGGCGACCGCGCAAACCGTCGCGTTCGAAGACGACTTCACCTGCTCGAGCGACCTCACGTTCGGGCGGCCGATCGGCGACAACGGTTGGTGGTCGACGGCCAACGTCGACACCTGGCGAACCGACGCGAACAACGGCGTCTCGCCGCGCACCGACAACCTCGCGGGTGGGGCCTTCGGTCCGCCGGCCGACGAGTACGAGACGTTCCTCGTCACCGGCTCGAGCGCGTGGCGCTACCAAGCGATCGAAGCGGACATCAACACGGAGGACGACGACCAGGTCGGCCTCGTCGCGCGCTACGCGGGACCACAGACCTATTACGCCTGTTGGATGACGCGCGACCGCTACGCGGATTGCAACGGCAACGGCGCGTCGCTCGGGTTCGGGAGTCGCAACGCGTTGGCTCGCGTGAACAGCGCGGCGCAGTGCACTAACGACTACGTCGTCGAGCAGGACACGCAGTTCTTCTACCTGTTCAACCAGACCTACAGGATGCGGCTCGAAGTGCTCCCGGCGACGAACGGCGATCTCGTACGGTGCACGATCGACTCGAACCGCGATGGGATCCTCGGCAACGGCAACGACGTGGTGCTGGAGCACTTCGATCCCACGCCGCTCCCCGACGGGTTCTACGGGTTGCTGTCGATCGACAGCGGCAACGCGGAGCTGAACCCACCGCGCGTCGATACCGTGTTCGACAACGTGGTGATCACGAACGGTGATCCCGACACGGACAACGACGGCGTGTCGAACGCGGCCGAGGCGGAGGCCGGTTCTTCGCCGACGTCGCCGGACACCGACGGCGACTCGATCCTCGACCGCCACGAGATCGGGATGTTCTCCAACCCGCGCAACACGGACGGCGACGCGCTCGACGACTTCGCGGACCCGGACTCCGACGGGGATGGCATACCGGACCTCCTTGAGGCGGGCGACGCGGACCCGAACACCCCGCCCGTCGACACCGACTGCGACGGGCTGCCCGACTACCGCGACACCGACTCCGACGGCGACGGAACGCCGGACGCGAACGAGGACCTCGACAACGACGGCCTGACGAACCTCGAAGAGGCCAACCAGGGCACGGACCTCGCGGACGCCGACACCGACGGGGACGGGCTCCTCGACGGGCAGGAGGTCACGCTGGGGACGGACCCGCTGGACGCGGACTCCGACGACGACGGCATCGCGGACGGGCAGGAGCTGACCCTGAACATCGACCCGCTCGATCCGGACACGGACGGCGACGGGATCGTCGATGGCGTCGAGACCAGCGCGACGCCCGTGCCGGGCGGGGTGAGCGACGTCCTCGGGACGCCCTACGCCGGCACCGCGCCGACGTTCGTACCCGACGCGGATCCGCTTACGCAGACCAACCCGGCGGTCATCGACACCGACGGCGGCGGCGAGCCCGACGGGAGCGAGGACACGAACCTCGACGGTGCGATCGACCCGGGGGAGTCGAACCCGAACGACCCGAGCGACGATGACAACGACGGGGACGGCGTCCCGAACCTCGTCGAGATCGCGCTCGGCACCAACCCGAACAACCCGGACACGGACGGCGATCTGATCGACGACGGCATCGAGACGAACGGCGGCTTGCCGATCGACACCGACGGCGACGGGCGGCTCGACGCACGTGACCCGGACAGCGACGACGACGGCGTTCCGGACCGCACGGAGCGGAACGTCGACACCGACATGGACGGGACGCCGAACTTCCGCGACGAGGACGACGACGGCGACGGCATCCCGACGGCGATCGAGTTCTCGGACGGCGTGACGTTCGGACTGAACCCCGACGGCGACGGCCTCCCGAACTACCTCGACCTCGACTCCGACGGCGACGGCAACCCGGACGCGATCGAAGGGACCGGCGACATCGATCTCGACGGCATCCCGAACTACCTCGACCCCGACGACACCGACGGGCCCGGCGGTGACAACGACATGGACGGGCTGACCAACGGCGTCGAGGCCACGCTCGGGACCGACCCGCTCGACCCCGACACGGACGGCGACGGCATCGACGACGGCGCCGAGGTCGCAGGCGGCGATCCGAACGCGTTCGATCCGGGGCTCGACACGAACCCGGCGGACGCGGACACGGACGACGACGGCATCGCGGACGGCGCCGAGGCGGGCTTCGGCACCGACCCGGCGAACCCGGACAGCGACGGCGACGGGATCCTCGATGGCGTCGAGGTGAGCGCGACGCCGGTGAGCGGCGGCGTGACGGCGGGCGGGACACCCTTCGCGGGCACGGCGCCCACGTTCGTCCCGGACGTCGATCCGACGACGCAGACGGACCCGGCGAACGCCGACACCGATGGCGGCGGGGTGCCGGACGGCGTGGAGGATGCGGACGGGAACGGACGGATCGATCCGGGCGAGACGGACCCGAACGATCCGACCGACGACGGCTTCGACAGCGACGGCGACGGCGTTCCGAACGGCGTCGAGCTGGTCATCGGCACCGACCCGCAGGACGCGGACACCGACGGCGACGGACTCTCGGACGGCGAGGAGATCTATCCGGGCGCGGACGGGTTCGTGACGGACCCGCTCGACGCCGACGGTGACGACGACGGCATCTCCGACGGCGAGGAGGTCACGCTCGGTGTGGACGGCGTGCTCACGGATCCGACGAACGCCGACACCGACGGCGACGGGATCCTCGACGGCGTCGAGACCAGCGCGACGGGCGTGCCGGCGGGGACCAGCGACGGTAACCAGACGCCGTACCTCGGCACCGCCCCCGGGTTCGTCGTCGACGCCGACCCGACGAGCTCGACGGATCCGACTGCGGCGGACACCGACGGCGGCGGCGCGCCCGACGGCGCGGAGGACGTGAACGGTAACGGTCGCGTCGATGCGGGCGAGCGCAACCCGAACGACCCGAGTGACGACGTTCCTGCGACGTGCGGCGACGGCGTCCTCGATGCGGGCGAGCTGTGCGACGACTTGAACACCACGGCGGGCGACGGGTGCTCGGCGGCGTGTGTCGTGGAGCCGGGTTACACGTGTGTCGGCGCGCCGAGTGTCTGCACAATGGTCGTGGACTCGGACGGCGACGGGCTGTCGGACGATCAGGAGGTCGCGCTGGGGACGGACCCGACCGACGCCGACACGGACGGCGACGGCATCGACGACGGCGACGAGATCGCGGCGGGCACGAACCCGACGGACGCCGACTCGGACGACGACGGGATCGCCGACGGTGAAGAGATCGTCGCGGGCCTCGATGGGTTCGTCACGGATCCGCTCGACCCGGACACCGACGGCGATGGGGTGCTCGACGGCGTCGAGACGAGCGCGCCGGCGGTCGCTTCGGGGACCTCGAGCGGCGTCGTTCCTTTCAGTGGAACCGGCCCGAGTTACCTCGGTGACCTCGACCCGACGACCTCGACCGACCCGACGGATGACGACACCGACGGCGGTGGGGCGTCGGACGGTGCGGAGGATCTCAACGGCAACGGTCGTGTGGATGGCTTCGAGCGCGATCCGCTGAACCCGGCCGACGACGCCCCGGTGACCTGCGGCGACGGCGTCGTCGACCTCGGCGAGGCGTGCGACGACGGGAACAACGTCGCGGGCGACGGCTGCTCCGCGGTGTGCTCGGTGGAGCCGGGCTTCGTCTGCGTCGGAACGCCGAGCCAGTGCACGGGCGCGCTCGCCGATCCGGACGGCGACGGCCTGACCAACGCGGAGGAGGTCGCGCTCGGCACCGACCCGCACGTCGCGGACACCGACGGTGACGGCATCGACGACGGCGACGAGGTCGCGGGCGGCGCGGACGCGGCGACGTACGACGTTGGTGTCGACACCGACCCGCTCGACGCGGACACCGACAACGACGGCATCATCGACGGCGAAGAGATCGTCGCGGGCAACGACGGCTACGTGACCGACCCGCTCGACTCCGACACGGACGGCGACGGCTTGCTCGACGGGGTAGAGACCAGCGCGGTTCCGACCGCCTCGGGGAGCAGCGCTTCGACGGGGGTGTTCTTCGCAGGCACCGACCCCGGCTTTGCGCCCGACGCGGACCCGACGACGCAGACCGACCCGACCGATGCGGACACCGACGGGGGGACGGCGCCGGACGGGCTCGAGGACTTGAACCACAACGGCCGTGTCGATGCCGGCGAGCGTGATCCGCTCGACCCGAGCGACGACGTGCCGGTGACCTGCGGCAACGGCGTAATCGACGTGGGCGAGCTGTGCGACGACGCCAACACCGCGAACGGTGACGGGTGCTCCAACGTCTGCGTGGTCGAGCCGGGGTGGATCTGCGTCGGCGAACCGAGCCAGTGCACGATGGACATCACCGACAGCGATCAGGACGGACTGTCCGACACGTTGGAGGTGAGCCTCGGCACCGACCCGATGGACGCGGACACGGACGGCGACGGCATCGACGACGGCGACGAGATCGCGATGGGTGACCCGCTCGCGTTCGATCCGGGGATCGACACCGACCCGCGTGACGCGGACACCGACGACGACGGCCTCTCCGATGGTGAAGAGATCGCGGCGGGGCAGGACGGGTTCATCACGAACCCGCTCGACGCGGACACCGACGACGACGGGCTCCCGGACGGGCTCGAGGTCGGGCTGGGACCGGTGCCCTCGGGGGTGAGCGACGGAGCGGGGGTGGCGTACCGCGGGACGTCGCCGACGTTCGAGGCGGACGCGGATCCTTCGAGCACGACCGACCCGACCAACGCCGACACCGACGGCGGCACGGTGGCGGACGGCGCGGAGGACACCAACGCCAACGGGCGCGTGGACTCAGGTGAGCGCGACCCGAACGATCCTTCGGACGACGTCCCCGCGCTCTGCGGCAACGGAACGCTCGAGGGCTTCGAGCAGTGCGACGACGGCAACAACGTCGACGGCGACGGGTGCGCGTCCGACTGCTTCGTAGAGCGCGGCTGGACGTGTGACGGCGAGCCGAGTGACTGCACGCCGATCCTGGAGGGTGACGACGATGACGACGGCGTCGTGAACGGCGTCGACAACTGCCCGGACGACGCCAACGCCGATCAGCTCGACACGGACGGTGATGGTCTGGGCGACGTGTGTGATCTCGACGCCAACGGCGATGGCATCGACGATCGCTACTCCGTCGCTGGCGGCGGGTGCGGCTGTCGCGCGACCCAACGCGCGGATGGGACGGCGTGGTGGTTCGTGGGGCTGATTGCGCTGCTGATGAAACGTCGGCGATGACGAGGAGTTGAGAGAAAAGGACGTGGGTCCGCTTGACCGACCCGCCGGTGTGGTTGGAACGGCGGGCGATGAAACCGAACCGTGACTTTCACGTCCCTCGTCACCTGCCCCAGCGTCTCCCCGTCCTGCCGCTTCGGCAGGGCTTCCTTTATCCGCAGGTCGTGTCGCCGTTTGCGGTGGCACGTTCGGTGTCCCTGAGGGCGCTGGAGAATGCGGTCGACGGCTGGATCGTGGTCGCGGTCCAGCGAGAACCGGTCGCGGATCCCAACCCGAGCGACCTCCTCCCGATCGGCATCCTCGCGCGCGTCGTGCGTCCGCCGGCGGTGAACGGCGATCGTCAGATCGTAGCTATCCAGGGCGTGGAGCGCGTCCGCCTGAGCGAGGTGGACGGGCCCAAGCCGTACTTCGAGGCGCGCATCGAGCGGCTCGGCGCGAAGTGGCCGGAGGGCGTCGAAGGTGACGCGCTCGAGAGCGCGCTGCACGAAGCGGTGTCGTCGGTGGTGGAGGTCGCGTCCGCGAATCTCCCGGTGCAGGAACTGCTCGACAAGGTCACGGACCCGAGTGTGCTCGTGGACCTGATCGCGTACGTCGTCGACGCGGACATGCCGTGGAAGCAAGACATCTTGCTCACGGTGGATCCGCTCGTGCGCGCCGAGAAGGTGCTCGCGCAGGTCGAGCGGGCGAAGGAGCTCGCGGACGCGCAGAAGAAGATCCGTGACCGCGTGCGATCGACGCTCGGTGATCAGGAGCGCGAGGTCATGTTGCGTCGTCAGCTCGAAGCGATTCGCGCGGAGCTCGGCGAAGGCGCCGAGGATGACGAGGTGAAGCCGCTGAAGGAGCGCATCGACGCGATGGCGCTGTCGGAGGAGGCCAAGAACGCCGTCGACCGCGAGGTGTCGCGGATGTCGCGGCTGCAGCGCGGGTCGGCGGAGCGCAACGTCGCGATCGACTGGCTCAACTGGATCGCGGATCTGCCGTGGGGCAAGACGAGTGAGAGCGGTATCGATCTCGGCGTGCTCGAGAAGACACTCGACGAGACGCACTTCGGTCTCGAAGACGTGAAGCGGCAGGTGCTCGAGCACCTCGCGGTGAAGAAACTCGCCGGAACGGGGCGCGCGGACGTGTTGCTGCTCGTCGGCCCGCCCGGCGTCGGCAAGACGAGCATCGCGGAGGCGATCGCGGAGGCGACGGACAAGAAGCTGGTGCGCGTGGCGCTCGGTGGTGTCCGCGACGAAGCGGAGCTGCGTGGGCATCGCCGCACGTACGTCGGCGCGCGCCCGGGGCGGCTCGTCGAGGGCCTGCGTCGCGCGGGGGCTTCGGACCCGGTGGTGTTGCTCGACGAGGTCGACAAGATGGGGCGCGGTTGGCAGGGCGATCCTGCGGCGGCGCTCCTGGAGATCCTCGACCCCGAGCAGAACCACGCGTTCGTCGACCATTACCTGGAGGTGCCGTTCGACCTGTCGAAGGTGTTGTTCATCGCGACGGCCAACGACCTGTCCGCCGTGCCCGCACCGCTGCGCGACCGCATGGAGATCCTCGAGATCGAGGGCTACACGCAGGACGAGAAGCTGAACATCGCGAAGGCGCACGTGCTGACGAAGCTCGCGAAGAACGCGGGTCTCGATCGGGCGGACGTGGAGCTCGACGACGCCGTGCTGGAGGCGGCGATCGACGGGTGGACGCGCGAGGCGGGTGTTCGACAGCTGCAGCGCGTGCTGGCGAAGATCTTCCGCGCGGCGGCGGTGAAGAAGGCGAAGGAGGACGGAGAGCTCCCGCTGCACGTGGACGTCGACAACCTGGAGGACTACCTCGGGCGGAAGAAGTTCTTCCGGGAGGAGCACGAGGTCGGCTTGAGGCCGGGCATCTCCACGGGGCTCGCGTGGAGCCCGCTGGGCGGCGACGTCCTGTACGTGGAGGCGACGGCGGTGCCCGGGACCGGCAAGCTCGTGCTCACGGGGCAGCTCGGCGACGTCATGAAGGAGTCGGCGCAAGCTGCGTTGACGTACACGCGGTCGCACGCGGAGGAGCTCGGCATCGACGACGCGCTCTTCACCTCGCGCGACATCCACGTGCACGTCCCCGCGGGTGCGACGCCCAAGGACGGGCCGTCGGCGGGTGTCACGATGTTCACGGCCATCGCGTCGTTGTTCTCGGACCGCCCGGTGGCGCCCGACCTCGCGATGACGGGTGAGGTGACGCTACGCGGACGGGTGCTCCCGGTGGGCGGCATCAAGTCCAAGGTGCTCGCCGCCCACGCGCGTGGGATTCGTCGGGTGATCCTCCCGGAGCGCAACCGGCGCGACGCGGAGGAGATCCCGGAGCGGGTGCGCGACGACATGCAGTTCGTCTTCGTCACGCAGATGGACGAGGTGCTCGCGGCCGCGCTGGAGACGGCGCCCGCGGGGCCCGTGTTCTCGGCGAACCCCGAGCCCGAGCCGATGCACGCGTGACAGGCGCCCTGTTCGTCGGGCAAAGGACGGGGCGATGTCGATTCGGGATGCCGCGACGATCGTCCTGCTGAAGCGGTTCGATGACGGCCTGAGGACGCTGCTCCTCAGGCGTCATCGGGCCAGCGGGTTCATGGCGGGGGCGTTTGTCTTCCCGGGCGGCAAGCTGGACGACGACGACGTCGCGTCCGTCACGCTCGCCCGAGCCCCACGCGTCGATGCGATTCAGCTCATGAAGGCGACGCCGGGCCGCGCGCTCGACGAGACCCACGCGCACGGGCTGTACGTCGCCGCGTGTCGCGAGACCTTCGAGGAGGCCGGCGCGTTGTTCGCGCGTCGGCGCGGCGAAGAGACACTCGTTCGACTCGACGACGACACACGCTGGTCCGACTGGCGAAAGAAGCTCACGAACCGCGAGGCCGTCTTCTCCGAGATGCTGGAGGCCGAGGATCTCGAGCTCGACCTCACGCACATCCACTACTTCGATCACTGGGTCACGCCGAGCGCCGAGCCGCGACGGTTCGACACGCGCTTCTTCGTCGCGGAGGTCCCGGCCGGCCAGACCCCCGAGCTGGATCGTCACGAGCTCGTCGAGGAGCGGTGGTTGTCACCCGCCGAAGCGCTGTCGGCGCACTACGCCGGGGAGCTCTTCCTCCCGCCGCCGACCCAACGCACGCTGGACGCGCTTCGGAGCGCGGCTTCGTTCGAGGAGGTCGCCAAGATGGCCGCGCGGCGCGCGCCGAACATCGGACCGGTGATGCCGAAGGTGCGTGTCATCGACGGCGACATCACGATCTTGCTCCCGTGGGATCCGCTCTACGAACAGACCGAGGGCGAATCGCTCGCCGCCGAGGATCCCGATCCAGAGGCGCAGCGCCCCTCGCGCATCGTGCTCAAACCCGCCGGCGGATGACGAGCAACACCGCGATCAGCACAACGGACCACGCCGGCGCGCGGCCGTGGACCGCGGTGCACCCGCCCGCCGACACCGCGCAGACACTCTCGCCCGACGCGGTCGCCGCGCAGGCCCACCCGGCGGCGCACGCACCCGCGACGCAGCGGTTCGGGCGGCACAGGCCGCCGTCCATGACTTCGAGGTCACACGCGTAGCCGCCCACGCAGTCGCCCGCGTCGCACGCGAACAGGCACACGCCCGAGTCGCAGATGCCGGAGGCGCAGTCGAAGCGCGCGTCGCAGAGCTCGCCCGCGCCACGTGAGCCGGACCAGGGCGCGCAGAAGCCGTCGTCGTCGTCGTCGCCGTCGTCGATGCAGCCTTCGCCGTTGTCGCAGTCGAAGACGCCGAGCGAGATGCGGCAGTCCGAAGGTGTGATCGGCTCGACGGGCTCCATCGGCTCCACCGGGTTCATCGGCTCGACCGGCTCCGGCTCCTCCGGTCGCTCGGCGCAGTACGACAGATACGGGTTGATGGCGGTGCAGACCTGCGCCGCGTCGCAGGAGAAGCCGTGGTGGCAAGCCGCGTAGCACTTGCGACCCGCGCCGATGTCCGTGCACACCGCGCCGACGACGCAGTCGGCGGGTTCGATGCACCCGTCGCCGGCCGCGATCGTGCCGGCCGTGAAGCAGGCGCCCGTGCCGAGCAGGGAGGTGACGGGCAGGCAGTGTTCGGCCGTCGAGCAGCCATCCCCGTTCGTGAGGTCGCAAGCTCGCTTGCATCGCCCGCTCGCGCAGACGAGATCGGTGTCGCAGCTGATGGCGGCGTCGCACGCTTCACCTTCGGCGGCGACGGGAGGCAGCGTGGTCAGCGCCGTGAGCGCCGCCGCGAGATCCAGCGCGCCGGCGCTGCCGCACCCGGTGCAGGTCGCGGCGCTCTGGCGGAGGGCGGCGACGATACGCGTCGGTGATGCGCCGGGATCGACGGCGAGGAGGAGCGAGACCGCCCCGGTGACGTAGGCGGCGGCGAACGAGGTGCCTTCGAACCAGTCGTAGTCGTTGTCGTCGGTCCCGGTCGGGGCGCGGATGCCCTCGCGGTTCGTGGTGAGCGCGCCGCCGGGGGCGAACAGATCGACGTCCTTCGCGGTGTACGCGGTGGCCGCGCCGTCCGAGCCGTGCGCACCGACGGCGATGACACCGTTGCAGTTGGCGGGGGCTTCGGCGGAGCCGCTGCCTGCGCTCGCGACGATGATGACGCCGCGAGCCGTGAGCAGATCGACGACGTCCTGTTCGGCGGCGGAGCACGCGCCCGGGCGGCCGATGCTGACGTTGATCACCGAGACCGCGTCGGCCCCGAGCGCGGGGACGTCGGCGACCGACTCGCCGCCCAGCCACGCGGCGGCGTCCAGCACGTCGCTCGCAACGGCGGCACCGCATGCGCCGGCGACCCGCGCCGAGACGAGCTGCGCGCCCCAGTTCACGCCAGCGATGCCGTCGTTGTTGTCCGTGTCCGCGAGGATGACACCCGCGACCGCGGTGCCGTGGTAGCTGCCGTCGGTGCGTGTCCCGCCGCAGTCGGTGCGATCGAAGTCGTCGAAGTAGTCAGCGTCGCGGCCGTCTCCGTCCATCGCCGCGGTGGCGTCGCTGATAAAGTCGAAGCCCGCGAGGTCCTTGGCTTCCAGATCTTCGTGGTCGCGCCGGAGGCCGGAGTCGATCACCCCGATGCGTTGGTTGGACGCGCCGGTCGTCACGTCCCAGGCGGCCTCGGCGTGGATGGCTTGGAGGGCCCACTGGTCGTCGTAGTCGTCGTCGTCCGGGACGGCGCGTGTGAAGTACACGGAGTCCGCAGCGGAGGGGGGCGCGGACTCGTCGGCGGCCAGCTGCGCGAGGAGCGCCTTGGTCTCGCGGCTGTCGAGCGGCTTTCCTTCGCTGGAGGTCACCCGCCACAGCGACCACCCCGCCGGGAGCGTGCGAACGAACGTCGCGCGGACGCGATAGGGCGCGAGCGGTTCGAGTGCCTCGGTCTTCAGGAGGACGTGGCCCGCGACGAGCGTGACGTCGGCTTCGACCGCTTGTGCGCTCTGACACAAGAGGAGGCCGAGGAGGGTGGGCGCGACGTGGCGAAACATGCGCTTCGCAGGGACTTCACGTGCCGTGCCACGTGTGGCGCCGTCGTCCCGCGGGCCTTCCACCGTGGCGCGCACGTCTCAGTCGAGGCGCCAAGCCCCCGAATCTCCGTCGGGATCCGGGCCTGCGCCGAAGGAACGTCAAGGTTTGTTAAGCGTCGAGTTTTTTCGCCGCGAGCCCCGTTCAACTCCACGAGGGCCGAGAGCGAGCCCCGAGGAGGACAGAGAAAATGAAGCGTTCCATTCAGAAGATCATCTTGGGCCTGGGTGTGTGTGGACTCGTGGGTGTCGTCGGTGCGGCCGACGCGAGCGCGCATGGCAAGGGTCGCCACGGCGGCAAGCGGCTCATGAAGATGGACACGAACCAAGACGGCGCCCTGACGCGCGACGAGCTGGCGACGGGCTTCCAAGCGAAGATCACGAAGAAGCTCGAGCGTATCGACGCGAACAAGGACGGCTACATCGACCGCGAGGAGATGACGGCCATGCGCGAGAAGTTCGGTAAGCGGCGCGCCGAGCGCCACGCGAACCTGAGCCCCGAGAAGCAGGCCAAGCGGGCCGCGCGCTTCGAGAAGAAGATGGAGAAGCGATTCTCCAAGGTCGACACGGACGGCGATGGCCGCCTCGGCGTCGCGGAGATGCAGGCGGCGGCGAACCGTCGCGTCGACAAGATGTTCGAGCGCCTCGACACGAACCAGGACGGACAGATCGTCCAGGCGGAGCTCGCCGCGGCGAAGAAGGGCCGCTTCGGCAAGCGACACAAGAAGGCGAAGGGTGAAGCCGACATCGGTGGCTGATGTCGAAGGTGTGTGGGGCGTCGACGGCTACAAGCGACCGAGCGCGTAGTCGATGGACGCCCCACACGCCGGGTCTTCGGCCTTGATGGCCGTCAGTCTCTTCTTGGCGACGTCGGGCTGCTTCGCGGCGCCCCACGTCGCCGCTGCGTTTTGGTAGAGGATGCACCGCGCGGCGTCGTAGGTCTTCTTGTGCGGGTGCTCGTCCGGGAGACGCATCCCCTTCGCGGTCTCGAGGAGCGCCTTCGTCCCGCCTTCGAGATCACCGTGTGCGATCGCCGTGGTGGCGGTCCGGTACTTCACGACCGCCTTCGCGTAACTCTCGGGCTCGGGCGCCACGTTCGTCAGGAGCGGAAGGCCACCGGTCCACGGGAGCTCGATGGGCTCTGCGAGCGGTCCGGCGTCGGGGGTCTTCGGCTCGACCTTCTCTTCGCTTCGTTGGGTGCACCCGAGGACGAGGACGAGGGCGAGGGCGAGGCGGCGCACCCCCTACGCGTTGTCATGAAGCGAGTCGAAGGGCAACGGGGCCTCACGCCGCGCCGGGAGATGAACCCAGAAGGTGCACCCGGTGTCGTCCCCCTTCGAGTCGATCCAGATACGCCCGCCGTGTGACTTCACGATCTTCTGCACGATCGAAAGGCCGATGCCGGTGCCTTCCGGTTTGGTGTCGAGCCGCTGGAACAGCTTGAACACGCGGTCGTGGAACTGCTCCTGAATGCCGTGTCCGTCGTCGCGGACGAACAGCAGGAAGCCGTCGTCGTCGTGCCGCGCGCCGACCTCGATCTGCACGCCGTCGTCTCTGCGCCCGTACTTGATGGCGTTCGTGATGAGATTGTCGAACACCTGCGTCAGGCGCGAGGCGTTCCCGTCCACGGTCGGGAGCGGGCCGACCTCGATCCGCACGTGATCGTCGCGAATCTGGCCGTCGAGTCCGGCGACGACCTCGGTCACGACGTCGTCGAGGTCGACCGTCGCGAGCTCGGTGTCGATACGACCGACGCGGCTGAGGTCCAGGAGATCCTCGACGAGCAGCTTCATTCGACGGTTCGCGCTCGCGAGGCGGGGGAGGTGCAGCGCGGCGGCTTCGAAGTTTCCGTCTTCGATCTCCTCTTCCATGATCTGAATGAACCCCGACGTGGTGACGATCGGTGACTTCAGGTCGTGGGAGACGGTGTGCACGAACTGCTCGAGCTCCTCGTTGGTCCGCTCGAGCTTCCCGCGGTTCGCCTGCAGCGCCTCCGTCAGATCGCGGGCCTGCGCGAGCAACGTCTCGGTCTGTTGGTTCTTGCTCTGGAACACCGCCGCCGCACGCGCCATCACACCGATCTCGTCGGAGCGCTCCGTGAACGGGACGCGCGCCGACTCGTCCCCCGCGGCGAGGCGCCGGAACGTCTCCGTGAGCGACGCGATTGGCCTCGACACGGACGAAGCCGTATACGCCGACACGAGCAGGCCGAGGATGATGGCGAGCGCGACGCTCACGATCGTGCGGCGGCGCGTGCCTGCGATGCCAACGTCGATGTCGCGGGTGATGCGTTCCGCGTCGGCGAGGGTGTCGCGGCGTAGCCGCTCGGCGACGTACGTGAGCTCGCGCGCTTCGGCCGCCATGACGACGTTGGTGAGGTAGAGGTAGCCGCGCGTCGCCTGCGCGATGCGCGAGAACTGCGCCTCCGAAGCACGGAGCAGCGCGATCGTCCGGGAACGCTCGGCCGACACCGGGACGATGGCCTCCAGCGTTGCGATGGCTTCGGAGGTGCGGTCGGCGACGCGCCGGACCGCGGTGTAGTCGGGGTCGTCGAGGTAGGCCAGCACGTCGTTGTCGATCAGGATCGCGAGCGACTGCACCTCGCGCGCGGCGGGGCCGACCTCGGCGCGGTGGCGCTCGAGCGCGTAGCGCAGCGCGGCGGAGGTCTCGGGTCGCTCGGTGCGCACGAGTCGGTTGCGTACGCCGCGCTCGTCGACCGCGAGCTCGAAGGTCGATCGGTAGAGCTCGAGGTGCGCGAGGATGCGTTCGACCCGTTCGTCGTCTTCGACGCCGCGGAGCGCGACGAGCTCGCCGTGGACGTCGTTCAGGTTCGCTTCCACGCGTCCGATGACCGCGCTGTGTCCGGTGTGACTGTAGAGTTGAACGTTGCGTTGCAGCTCCACCACCGAGCGCGACAGCTCGATCACCGCCGACGCGCGCTGCTGCGCTGCGGCCATCTTCTTACCGCCCGCGCGCATGTCGTCGAGCGCGAGCAGCGCCAGAGCGCTGACCGTGAGGAGCGCGATCGCCGCGAGCGCAAACGCCGACAGGAGGCGGAGTCGCAGCGAGGTCCCCGCCTGACGAACGAGCCAGCTCCCCACGTCCCTCACTCCATCGCCATCAAGAACTCGCCCCAGCGCTGGAGGCTGTACTCGTAGGTGTCCATCACGGTGTTCCAGACCGCGATGTTCGAGAAACGCTGTTCGTAGGAACCGCCGTTGCGGCGCGTGCCGACAGGGACGGCGACCTCACCCTTGGTGTTGGCGAGCCCCGTGCGCGCGGGCTCGCCGCCGTACCAGTAGGCCCACTCGTCGTTGGAGAGGAACGGGCGCGACCGCATCGGCGTCGAGATGTAGTAGCCCTGCCGGGCGATGAACGCGCCGGGCCAACCGGAGAGCCACCAGTTCATATACGCGTACGCGGCGTCGCGCGTCGGTCCGTGGGCGGCGGCGGAGAGACACATGACCCCGTGCCACGCGCGGTAGCCCTCCTTGGGCGCGGCGTAGACACACGGGATGCCGCGGCCGTTGAGCGCTGCGACGCCCGGCGAGAACATGCTCTCGACCACGACCTCGTCGCGCGCCATGAAGTCCACGGACTGTGGGACCGAGCTCCATACGCCGCGGAAGTGGCCGGCGCGGCCCAGGTCGATGAGGTGTCCGAAGAGCTCGTCGAGCTCGGCGCGCGTGACCGCGCCGATGTCACCGAACTTCATGCGGCCCGAGGCTTCGGCCGCGAGGACCGCGTCGAACAACCCGATCGTCGGTGCGTTGACCAGCGCGACGCGTCCGCGGTGACGTTCGTCGAAGAGCCAGCCCCAGCTCTCCGTCTTGTAGGGGACGCCGCGTTCGATCTTCGAGGTGTCGTAGCCGAACGAGTCCACGTTGTGGACGTACGGGAGGAAGCTCAACCGGTTCGTAGCGTCGGACCCGAGCCGACCGTCGCGTTGAACGTAGAGCATCTTGTAGGGTGCGTCGCCTCGTCCGTAGGACGCGTTGCTCGTGAGTCGCCCGGTCTTGGCGAGGTCGTTGACGTCGTCCCAGTACTCGATGCGTCGGCGGTCGATCGCTTGAATGGAACGCGCGTCCCACAGCACGTTGATGCTGTTGGACCACTGCTCGTAGAGGTCGAACGACTCCGGCCGCGTCGACGCGCGCAGGAGGACACTCGCGCTCCCGCCGGGTTCGAACGTCAGGTCGATTCCGAGGTCCTTCTGCGCCTGGACGCGGAGCGGCTCCTGCAACGTGACGTGGGTCCCGAGGACTCGGAGCGAGAACTTCTTCTTCGCCCACACCGTGGGCGCCGCCACGAGGGACGCAGCCCCCGCCAGGAACCCCCTACGCGTCACGCGAGACATCGCCCAACAGATCGGTAGGTGGACGCCGGCGTTGAGGTCGTGCTCGCCCCGTGTTCTGGTGCGAGACGTGCGCGCTCGGCTCGTTCGCGACGATCGAGGATCCCCCGGGGTCGTCGCGGCGTCGTCGGTGGACGCGCTGTGGGGGATGGGCGTGTTGCACGGTCGGCACCGGCCGCTCCAGGCGCTGCTCCTGTACACCGCGGGGCGCGGAGCGCTCGCGAAGACGGTCGCGCCCGCGCCGGCCCTGCTGCACCTGGACACCACCGCGCACCGACTCGATCTGATACGGCGCGGTCGGGAGGCGGCGGCGCGCATCTCGCGACCGAGCCTCGAGAAGGTGCGCGCGTACCTCGCCGGGTTCGCGGAGGGGGTCGAGCAAGGAGGGCTCCCGTTCGAGCTCCGCCTCCTCCTCGCGCGTTTCCCGCCGCCCGACGTGGAGACGCTGATGTCCGGTCTGCTCCTGTCGGCGTACCTCGGGCTCGCCGAGGGGCAGAACCGGATGGAGCGGCTCCTCGTGGAGGCGGTGCAGGCCGGCGCATCGATACCGTTGCTGGAGCGTATGTTCGATCCGCACCTTGATGGCTGGTCGCCGGAGCGGTTGCGGTCGCTTCACCTCGGTTCCCGTTCCGCCGGAGTCGGCGCGACGGGGGGCAGCAACGCCTGGGCGTTGGCGCCGTCGAAGACCCGCGAGGGGCGCGCGATCCTCGCCGGGGATCCGCACCTCGCGATCGGGCAGCTCCCCGCGTTGTTCTTCGAGATAGGCGTCCGTCTTCCGAACGACTACTGGATCGGCGCGACCATCCCCGGGCTCCCGAGCGTCGCGGTGGGCCGCAACCGAAACGTCGCGTGGAGCGGAACGTTTGCGGTGGCGGACAACGTCGACGCGTTCGTCGAGGCGGGTGAGTTCGAGACGCGCACCGCCGAGATCGAGCGTCGGGGCCTCCCTCCGTTGCAACTCGAGTTGCACGAGACCCCGCGCGGCCTCCTCGACGCGCCGGACACGCCGACCCGCGCCGTGCGGTGGTCGGGGTGCGAGCGCCCCGAGGAAGCCATCGACGCGTACTTCGCGCTGCTGGAGGCGGACTCGGTGGCCGCCGCCGAGCGCGCGTTGGAGGGGGCGCACACGCTGAGCCTGCACTTCGTCCTCGCCGACCGAAGCGGTGGCGTTCGTTACAAACAGGTCGGCTGTATCCCGCGCCGCACCGGCGGGTGGTCGGGCCTGTACCCGGCGACGAACCCCGAGCACGACTGGGAAGGCTTCTACACCGGCGCGGCGCTCCCGAGTGCGCCTCCACTGAATGGAATGGTGGTGAGCGCCAACGAAGCGCGGCGCGCCCCCGACGGCGGTGTGCTGTCGACGTTCGGCCTCGCGACCTACCGCCGCGATCGCATCCGCGCGCTGCTCGCCGTGCACGACGAACACGACCTCGCCTCGATGCAGAGGATCCAGCGTGACCTCTTTTCGCGGCAGGCAGAACGGCTACGGCCGCGGCTGCTCGCGTTGCTGCCCGAGGGCCACCTTTCGCGGGCGCTCGCCGCGTGGGACCTCGAGTATCGCGCGGGATCGACGGGTGCGCACGCGTTCGAGATCGTGTACCGCGCCGCGCTCCGCGGCCTGGCGTCCGGCCTCGGCGGCGCGTGGTTCGAACAGCAGCTCGACACGACCGAGGCGCGCATCTGGTGGTCCAACGCGCTCGACCGCGCGCTGACCGACGACGCCGTGTGGTCCGCGGTCGGCCCGCAGATCGCGGAGCGACTCGAAGGTGTGCAACACGCCGTCCCTGCGCGGTGGGGGGACGTCCAGCGGCTGGACCTGAAGAACCTCGTGCTCGGCGGGCTCCCGAAGGCGCTCGGCTTCGACCGCGGTCCGTTCCCGCTGGAGGGCTCGATGGCGACGGTGCAGCAGGGCGACCTCGTGAACATCGACGGCGCGACGATCGCGGTGGGGCCGGCGTATCGGTTCGTCACCGACCTTGGCGAGGACTGCGCGTACACGACGCTCCCCGGCGGCATCGACGGGTCACGCTTCGACGCGAGCTACGACGTGTGGCTCGAGGATCACCTCGCCGGGCGTTATCACCGGCTCACGCCGCCCGAGCCCTGAGGTCGGACGGTGACGCCGAAGTGCAGCGAGCGCGGGAGCTGAGTCTCCAGCGCGGCGCGGCCGTCGATGCCGGCGGGGCCGTTCACCTCGTGGATCTCGTTGTCCATGTCGAAGAGGTTCGCGGCGAGGAGCCACAGCTCCACCGACTCTTCGCCGGCGTCGATCGCGTAGGTGATCTGGACGTCGGCGCCGAGGTGGAAGTCCTCGCGCGGCCCGGCGAGCGGGCGCTGGTACTGGTACGGCGAGCCCCGGTTGCTGTGGTAGGTGAGGGCGACCCGCCCGTCGTCGCGTTCGTTGACGTCGAGGAAGCTGAACGGTTGTCCGTCGCGGTGGCGAACGCTCGCGGAGAGCCACAGGTCGTCGATCGGTGACCATGCGGCGGCGACCTCCAGGATGAACGCACGGTCGAGGTCGAGCGCGGCGAGGCCGAGGCGCCTCGCGTTGGGGCTCGCGCCGAGCGCGCTGATCACGCCGACGTCGTTCGCGGTCGGGCCGTTCCCGAACGTGGTCGTGCCGACCGCGTTGTACGCGGCGAACGCGGCGGAGAAGAAGAAGCGCTCGTAGCCGCGCGTGGAGGCGTCGAGGTGCAGCGCGAAGTACACCGGGTAGTCGTCGTTCGGGTTGGTGAGCAGGTAGCGCTTTTCGCGTTCGTTCGAGTGGAAGACGTTGCCGTCGAAGTCTCCGTAGCGCTCCGGGGCGCCGTCGTAGTCCAGCCGAAAGTAGCCGCGGAACAGCTTGAAGAGCCCCTGCGCCCCGAAGCGGAAGTGCTCCGAGATCCCGATGTCGAGCCCGAGTCCCGCTCGGTAGACGTTCGGGCCCGAGAGGCGGTCGTCGAGCGAGACGAAGCGCCCTCCGACGTCCTCGACGGTGCTGCCGTCGTTCAGCGTCTGCCGCGCGGCGAGGTAGGCCGGGTCCAGCGCGCGCGCGACCTGCACGGTGATGGGCATCGGCGTCTTGGCGATCGTCGCGAAGGGGCGCACGGCGCCTAGGCCGCCGAGGGACAACGAGGCCTTCACGCCGAAGTCCACGAACGCGAGCGCGTTGCGTCCGGAGCGGTTCACCGCGTGTTGGTTCGCGACGAACAGATCGTAGGTCGCGGTGAGGAGCCCGTCGTTCGCGGCGCCCCGCACGCCGAGGCGGTGGTCGCCGATCAGCTGCGCCGTGTCGCGTGTCGAGAAGTCCCACCGACCGTACGGCGCGCCCTGGAACGTGAGCGGCTGTGACCACGCATCGACGTGCGGCGACCAGAACAACGCGCGCTCTTCACCCCACGCGTAGAACGCGCCGCGTTCGTACGCGAACGCGAGCCGCGCGGCGGTCGTCGTGCCGTCGGGCTCGAACGGGAACAACGCCTCCCCGTCGGGGTCGACGATGTCGCGCGCGAAGTCGCGGTCCTGCGCGCGCACGTCGTAACGCGCGATGGTGAGGCCGACGTGGCCTCCGTCGAACGCGACGCCGAGCATCGTCGCGAAGCGATCGAGCCGCGAGCTCTCACGCGGCTGGTGACCGACCTCGGCGAAGAGCCGATCCCGCGCGTCGATCTCCGCGAGGCCGTGCACGGTGTAGCGGCCATGGTCGGGGCGATAGATCGCGAGCGCCGAGGCGCGGGTCGCCTGCTCGGGGACGATGCCGTTCAGCGCGCCGTCCCACGCGAAGTCGAGGTAGCGACGCTCCAGTCGCGACACGTGCGCGGCGACCGCGAGGTGTCCGCCGTCCAGCGTGACGTCCTCCGTGAGCTCCAGCCGGAACGACGGGCCGTACTGCCGGCGCTCCTCGGTCGGCGGGGGCGTGCGCTCGCGGGCGTGGCGGCCGGAGAACACGTCCATGATCGGGTAGGCGAAGGGGAACCTCCCGCCCGCGTCGCCGGTGGTGACCAGCGCGCTCGCGGCGCGCGTGACGCCGGTCGTCCACGACACCCCTTGGCGTCGCTGCACGCGGGGGTTCTCTTCGAAGCGCAGCGTGAGGCGCCGCGTCGCGAGCGCCGGGACGTGGAACGCCGACGCGCCGTCGAAGAGCGGGTCGGAGACGTCGAAGCCGTCGACGAACCACCGCGTCGACGTCCAAGAGTCGCCGTAGATCGCGACCTTCTCGGGGTCCACGTCGGAGAACCCGCCGCTCTCCTCCACGAGCACGACGGCGGGGCCCGCGATCTGTTCGAAGGTGCTGGACACCGAGAACGTCGCCGGCAGCAACGCGAGGGAGCGCTCGGCGACGAAGTCCGCGTCGATCAGCCCGACGTGTTCGAAGCCGCTCGTCGAGGTCGCGACGGCGAGCAGGATCATCGGCGTCACCACGGGAGCCGCCCCCCCAACCCGAGCGTCGCGGCGTGATCACCGTCGAACGTCGTCACGACCTCCGCACCGAGCGACAGGTGCGTCTTCAGCGCAACGTCGACGCGCGCGGTGAAGTCGTCCCCGTCGCCGTCGACGAGCGGGAGCCAGGTCAGCGCGAGGGTGACGCCGTGTTCGGGGCGACGCCAGGCCGCCGAGAGGCGCGCGCCGACGAGCAGCTCTTCGGCCGAGACGCTCGCGAGGCGACGTGCGCGGTAGTCGAGCACCGCGCCCGCGCCGAGGCCGCCGAGCTCGAAGCCGGCGTACGGCGCGACGCGACGGAGCCACCCGCCGTCCCTCGCATGCAGCGCGGCGGCGTTCGTGCCGAGCGCCGCCGTGAAGCCGGCTTCGAACGTGTGGCGGTGCTCGAACGCGGCGTCGATCCCCGCCGCGAGCGCGGTGTTGCCGCCGCTCGTGATCGCACCCGCGGCGGCGCGGACCGCGATGGCTCCGTGGATGCGCTCGCGGGGTGCGTGCGTCGCGAAGTGCGCGAGGTACGGCACGGCGTAGCCGGCGAAGAGCCCACCGAGCGCGCCGGCGATGACGTCGCTGATGTAGTGCCGGCCGGAGGTCACGCGAAGCGCCGCGGTGCTCGCCGCGAGGCCGATCGCGGTCGCGCAGGCCGCGGCGTCGGCCGCGCCTCCGCCCCACAGCTCGAGGAAGTCGTGGTGCGCGCAAACGAGACCCGCGCTCGCGAAGGAGGCGACCGAGTGACCGCTCACGAACGCGCTGCGCCCGGTGAGCGAGCGGCACGAGAAGTCATCGATCGTGCCGGGGCACGGATCGACGAGCGGCCGGACGCGTCCGATCGCCCGCTTCGTCACCAGCGTGAACAAGGTCGCGACGGCGACTGCTTCGAGGTCCATGAAGAACATCGACGCGGCGAGGTCGAGGTCCTGCTCCGCAATCAGCGCGGTGGCGCCGATGTCCATGACGAACGGCGCGAGGATCAGCCCGTTCTGCAGGTAGTCGCTCACGTGGGAGAGCTGGTTGCGGGTCTCGCTGTTTCGGAGCGTCACGCTATCGACGAAGACGCGGTCGAGCGGGAGGTCACCCTTCCACCCGCGCTCCGGCGGGCGACGCATCAACGTCACCAGCGCACCGAGGGTGGCGGTCAGCCCGAGCGTGACGCCAACGTCGACCGCGGTGATGTCGGGGGCGGCCGTCGCAGTCTCCGTCGCGGACGCGACGTTCGGTGCGACGAGCACCGCGAGCGCGAGCACGGCCCTCATCGGCGCCGCTTCAGAACGGCGCGTACAGCGTGAGCTGCGCGATGTGCGCGTCACCGTAGCGGTTCGTTTGGTGGAAGAAGTAGTACGCCGGCTGGATGCGCCCACCCGCCATGAAGTCGAGCGGCGTGTCGTTCAGGAACCTCAGGTAGAACATCAGCTGCCCGCCGACGAGCGCGGTCTCGAGCTCGCGCAGCTTCGGGTCGGTGGTGATGAAGTTGTCGACGAGCTCTTCGAAGAACACGCCGCCCTGGGTGTGGTAGCGGATCGTCGGTTGGATCTCGAACCACGGCAGGATCTGTTGCGTGACCGTCAGGCCGATGGTGTGGCCTTTCAACTTCCAAGTCCCGAAGCCGTACGTGTACTCGACGCGCGCCGTCGTCTTCGACGGGAACCGGTACGCCGTCCACGCCGTCAGCGCGTATCGCTCGCGTTCTCGCGGGTGTTGTTCGACGCGGTAGACGTTCTCCTGGTACCCGCGCAGGACATCGGCGCCCAACGCGGTGCCGGCCATCCACCGGCCCGTCAGCACCTGCGTCGCCTGGAACGACAGGAACAACGTGTGGAGCGTGTCGCGGAACCCGGCGCGGGCGCGTTGCCCGATGATGTCGTAGCGGAAGTCCGCGCGCGCCTGGAGCGTCGTGGTGCGGTTCGGCAGCTCCAGCGCCGACTGCAGGGAGACGGCGTGAGAGCGGTAGTCGCTCTCGTGGCTGTAGCGCACGCCGATCCCCGGCGTCAGCTTGCCGATCGCCGTCGTGAACGGGTGGGTGTAGCTGAGCGAGAGGTCCTGCCGGTACTCGGAGAAGGGCTCGTCCGTCACCGTGAACGCACCCGACGCGCTTGTGATCTGGTCGACGAGGTACGTGAACCGCGCCTGCCCCTCGCCGACGTCCTTGAACACCGACACCGTCGGCGCGATCACCCGCGTGCTGCGCTCGAGGTAATAGTTGCCGGTGAGGAGGACGGCGTCTTCCGCGTGCGCCGTGCCCGCCAGGAGGAGCACCGCCGTCGCTGTCGCGATCGTTCGTTTCACTCGACCTCGGCCCCGCGTTCGCGAAAAGCCGTAGTCGACGGCTTCATCGCGCGTCAATCAAAGGTCGTCCCAGAAACGAATCGCCGCGGCGAACGGCGCGAGACCCGTACGCACCACGATGCGCGCGGCGTCGTGATCACGGATCCAACCCGCGAGCGTCGGGCTGAGCTCGTAGTACGCCTCGACGAACCACCGCCCCGGGCCGTTCGTGAGGAGCACCTCGTCGCGGAACTTCCGGAACGTCACCACGTCGCGCGTGTACTTCGAGCCGTACGCTGCGGTCGCGATGAAACAGGCGTCGACCGTCGCGTAGATGCGCTCCGGCGTGCGGACCACGAAGGTCTGAATGGGGCTCGGCTCGCCGCACAGGTTGTAGCTGCGCACCGCGAACGTGTAGAGGCTGTCCGCCTGCAGCGCGTCCACGGCGAGGAACTGCTTCGTCGTGGTTGGGTCGATCTCCGGCCCGGGCACCGCGGTGCCGAAGTCGTCGTCGTCCGTGATGCTGTCGCGGCCCGCCTGGTAGCGAATCTCGTAGCGCGCGGCGGCGTCGTTCGTCGTGAACTGCACCTCGACCTGCTTCCACTCCAGCGGCTCGACGCTGAAGTCGTTCACCGTCGGCGGCGCCGTGCACTCGGAGCTCGGGAGGTAGACGACCTTCACTCGGTAGTCCTCACCGGCGCTGCTCGCGACGAGGAGGCGCCCCGCGCCGGTGCCGTCGACGCCGCTGGTGATCGAGCCGTCCGGCGGCCTCAGCTCGCCGTCCTGGCCGTCGTACGCGCCATACCCCGCGTACTCGAGGGTGCTCGCCGCCGCGGCGGTGCCGGTGACGGCGATCGGGATCTGCCAGACGATGGAGGGCTGGCCGATGTGCGGGATGCCGTAGTCGCGCAGCGCCGGATCCACGAAGTAGTCGTAAACGTGGTCCGCGTTGGTGTCGTACTCCTGGTTGACCTCGACCCAGACTACGTAGTCCCCCGCGGGCAGCGAGTTCGGGAGCGCGTAGGTGAGGCGCATGGGTTTGTCGGACGCGGGCGTCGCGCGGGAGACGGCGTCGAGGTCGTTCATGTCGCGCATCGTGAGGACCCCCGACCAGTCGCGGAGGGACTCCTCGGTCGTGATGTCGTTGCGCGGCGGGTACACCGAGGTGTCGGACATGCCGACCAGCTCCTGGCAGTACGCGTTGCTCATGTCGACGAGGCGGAACGGCATCCCCTTGTCCGTGTTGAAGCGCGTCGTCGGGCAGCTGATCGCGTCCGCGTTCATCTCCGAGTGGGTCATCGGCCGGCAGTAGAACGGCTCGGGCGAGGACGTCGCCTCGTGCCAGCCGAGCCAGCTCTCCTTACAGTCCTGGAAGACCATGCGGTCGTACTGCACGCCGCGGCGGTGGGCCCAGACGGGGAGGGCCATCTCGCGGCGGCCGTAGGGGAACAGGAGGCTCCCGCCGAAGTCCGGGCGGCCGGGCCGGTTGCCGAGCCCGAAGGTGCCGACGAGGCGGGTCACCATGATCGTCTTCTCGAAGTCCCCGTCCGCCGACTCCAGCCAGATCGCGATCTGCGGGTCGCCGGTCGGCGTCAGATCGATCTGCAGCGCGCGCGCGGAGTCGGGCGCGCCCTGGGCGACGAGGAGCAGGAGGAGTCCGGGGGTCGTGACCATGGGCGACGAGGATCGATACGTCGTTGTCGACGATCGTGGTTCGAGTTGAACGTGCGCACCGCCGAGGGGTCAAGCGGGCGTAAGTCCGCCTTGCGTCTCGGACAACGGCCGGTCCATCATCCCGCGCGATGCGCTGGATCGGAGCGTTGATGTTGGTGGGCGCCTTGGGCGCTTGCGCCGAGGTGAAGGCCTGGCAGCGCGGCCCCCTCACCCACGCGTCGATGGATCCCAACGACAAGTGCAACCTCGTGAACGGCGAGTTCGTCGCGCACGGCCTCGACGTTCGGGAGGGCGCTAAGCCGGGCGGCACCGTGGCCGGCGGCGGGTGCGGGTGTAACTGATGCGCGCCGCGCCGCTCTTGCTCCTCCTCGCCGCGTGCGCGACGGCGCCGAAGGTCGCGCCGAAGGCCGAGGCCCTCGACTTCACGCTGCCGGACACGACCGGCAAGTCGGTCTCGACGAAGGACTTCGCCGGGAAGGTCGTGCTCGTGGATTTCTGGGCGACCTGGTGCAAGCCGTGTGAGGCGTCGTTCCCGTTCTACGACGCGATCGCCAAGAAGTACGGGGAGCGGGGCTTCGAGATCCTCGCGGTGTCGGTCGACGAGGAGGACGCCGACGTCGCGGCCTTCCTCGAGGCCAAGCCGGTGAGCTTCACCGTGCTGCGGGACCCGGCCGGGTCCATCCCCGAGCGGCTCAACCTCCAGACGATGCCCACCGCCGTCCTCCTGGGGCGCGACGGCTCCGTCAAACACGTGCACGAGGGCTTCTTCGACGAGGATCGCAAGGCGATCACCAAGCTCGTCGAGGCCGAGCTCGGCGCCGAGTGATGCGACGCGTCGCGCTCGCCGCGCTCCTGATCCTCGCGGCCTGCAAATCCAAGTCGGCCGAGGCGCCCGAGCCGAAGGCGGCGGAGCCGGCCGACGACCGCGAGATCGTCTACCGCTCCCACCGCGCGATGGGGACGCAGCTGACGATCACCGCGTACACCGCCGAGCCCGAACGCGCGGTCAAGGCGATGGAAGCGGCGTTCGCGGAGTTCAACCGGCTGGAGACGCTCCTCTCGGTGTGGCGGCCGAAGAGCGACGTCAGCCGGATCAACCACGCCGCCGGCCAAGAGGCGGTCGAGGTGTCGCCCGAGACCTTGGAGGTCGTCGAGCGCGGGCTGGAGCTCGCGGAGAAGACCGACGGCAAGTTCGACATCACGTTCGGCGCGCTCGCCGGGTTGTGGAAGTTCGACCACGACCAGGACGATCAGATCCCGAGCGACGCCGACATCCAGGCGCGGGTGCCGCTCGTCGGTTACGAGCGGGTGCTCGTCGACCACGACCAGCGCACCGTGAAGCTCGCCGACGCCGGGATGCGGATGCACCTCGGCGGGATCGGTAAGGGGTACGCGGTCGACCGCGCGGTGCGGATGCTCCGGGCGGCGGGCCTCGAGGACTTCATGGTCCAGGCGGGCGGCGACATGTACTGCGCCGGGAAGAAGGGCGACCGGCCGTGGCGGGTCGGCGTGCGGGACCCGCGCAAGGAGCGAAGTGAGTTCTTCGCGTTCGCGGAGGTCACCGATCAGACCTTCTCCACGTCCGGCGACTACGAGCGGTTCTTCATCAAGGACGGGAAGCGGTACCACCACATCCTCGATCCGGACCTCGGTCGACCCGCGCGCGGGACGCGGAGCGTCACGGTGATGGCGGACGACGCGATGACGGCCGACGTGCTGTCCACGGCGGTCTTCATCCTCGGAGCGGACCGCGGTCTCGCGGTGGTGGAGTCGATCGACGGCGCCGGGGCGGTCGTGGTCGACGAGGACAACGTGGTGCACGTCAGCAAACGGCTCGAGGGGCGCCTCAAAGTGATTCGCCCCCCCACCCCCTGAAACCCCGACGACGCCGTGCGTCGATGATCAAATTCGGATCATCTTCAACATCGGGGGGTGGCGTAGTATGGAGCCCACCATGACCTCGGATCTGAACCTCGAGCCGCACGGCATTTCCGTCAAGAACGTCATCCGCAACCCGCCGCCCGCGAAGCTGTACGAAGAAGCGCTTCGCCGCGAGGCGGGCACCGCCATCTCCGCGACGGGCGCACTCGTCGCGCTGTCCGGCGCGAAGACCGGACGCAGCCCGACCGACAAACGCGTCGTCTACAACGAAGAGAGCGGCGGCAACATCTGGTGGGGCCCCGTCAACATCAAGCTCGACGAGAAGGTCTTCGACATCAACCGCGAGCGCGCGGTCGACTACCTCAACACACGGTCGCAGCTGTTCGTGATCGACGGCTTCGCCGGTTGGGATCCCAAGCACCGCCTCAAGGTTCGCATCATCTGCGAGCGCGCCTACCACGCGCTCTTCATGCACAACATGTTGATCCGTCCGTCGAAGGAGGAGCTCGCTTCGTTCGGTGAGCCGGACTTCGTCGTCTACAACGCGGGCCGCTTCCCGGCGAACAAACACACCGAGGGCATGACGTCGAAGACGTCGGTCGACCTGTCCTTCGAGCGTCGCGAGTTCGTGATCCTCGGGACGGAGTACGCCGGCGAGATGAAGAAGGGCGTCTTCACGATCATGAACTACCTCATGCCGAAGAAGGGTGCGCTCTCGATGCACTGCTCGGCGAACGAGGGTGAGACGCCGGACGACGTGTCGATCTTCTTCGGCCTCTCCGGCACCGGCAAGACGACGCTCTCCGCGGATCCGAACCGCGCGCTCATCGGCGACGACGAGCACGTGTGGACGGACGACGGCGTCTTCAACATCGAGGGCGGTTGCTACGCGAAGTGCATCGACCTGTCCGCCGAGGCGGAGCCGGAGATCTACAACGCGATTCGCTTCGGCGCGGTGCTCGAGAACGTCGAGTACGACCCGGCCACGCGCAAGGTCGACTACACGAGCTCGAAGATCACGCAGAACACCCGCTGCTCGTACCCGATCGAGTACATCCCCAACGCAAAGATCCCGGCGGTCGGCCAGCAGCCGAAGAACGTCGTGTTCCTCACCTGCGACGCGTTCAGCGTGTTGCCGCCGGTGTCGAAGCTGACGCCCGGCCAGGCGATGTACCACTTCATCAGCGGCTACACCGCGAAGGTCGCGGGCACCGAGATGGGCGTGACCGAGCCAGAGGCCACGTTCTCGGCGTGCTTCGGCGCGCCGTTCTTGGTGTGGCACCCGACGAAGTACGCCGAGCTGCTCGCGGAGCGGATCGAGAAGCAGGGCTCGGACGTCTGGCTCGTCAACACGGGCTGGTCGGGCGGCCCCTACGGCGTCGGTAAGCGCATGAGCATCGCGCACACGCGCGCGATCATCGACGGCATCCACTCGGGCGCCCTCAAGGCGGCCGACACCGTCGAGGACCCGATCTTCGGGTTCGCCATCCCGACGTCGTGCCCCGGCGTCCCGGACGAGGTCCTGAACCCGAAGAACACGTGGGCCGACAAGGCGAAGTACGACGCCACCGCGAAGAAGCTCGCGGGGCTGTTCCACGAGAACTTCAAGAAGTACGCGGGGCAGGCCAACGAAGCGATCCTGGCGTCCGCCCCCCGCCTCTAAAAACCCGAAATTTTGCGCTCGTACCCGCGCCGCGCCAGATTGGTGCGCGGGTACGTACGTGCGTCTTCGTCCCATCCTCGTCGCCGTGTGCGTCGCCTCCCCGGGGGCGGCGTTCGCGCAGTTCCCGTTGCCGCAGCTCGGCAACGGCGACGCGCCCGAGGTTCGGATCGCGACGGACGATCCGCTGACGGACGAGATCGATCGGTTCCTCGAGCGCGTGCAGGCGCGTCACGAGGAGCGGAAGAAGGTGCTCGAGACCTACGCGGCGCGCCTGGAGCGCGCGAAGTCCGAGGAGGAGGTGTTCGGGGCCGACCGGCTCGCGCGCGCGATGGATCGTGAGCGCGAGCTGATGCTCGAGACCGTCGACCTCGCGCAGGACGCGCGGCGGAGCGCGCAGGTCACCGTCACCGAGCCCGACGGCACCATCCCACTCACGGACCTGGTCGAGCAGGAGCTCATCGTGAAGCGGCTCGCCGACGAGGTGGCGACGGAGCAGGCCGTCCTCGACCGGCTCGACACCCTCGTCTCCACGCCGCCGAAGGTCGACACCGCGGCGGGGGTCGACGCCTTCGCCGACGCCGCGGAGGTGCACCTTCAGCGCACCGAGGCCGAGTACGCACGCGCGCGGTTGTTCGAGCGCACCGCGCGTCACCGCTTGGCGGTGCGACGCGCGACGCTGTGGCGCGAACACGTGGGTGCGTCGAACGACGCGGTCGAAGCGGCGAAGAACGCGCTGCGCGATGCGGAGACCACGCGCGCCAAACGTGAGCAGGAGCTGACGCGCGAGCGGAAGAAGCTCCGCGAGGCGGGCCTGCAAGTCAGGTTGACACGGCTCGACGCCAAGACCGCGGAGGCGGTGCGCAACGCGGCGCGGGCGTTGGTGCGCGCGAAGATCGACCACCTCGTGCGCGAGGAGGAGAAGCTCTCGGACGAGGTGCAGCGCGCGCAGGCGATCCTGTTCGCGACGCAGGCCGTGAACACGAGCCAACCGATCCAGCTGCCGCCGGATCTCCTCGGGCGGGTGTCCGCGCGTATCGCGAAGGTCGACCAGGATCGGTCGAGCGTCGAGGTGCAGATCTCGTCGCTGCGGGACGCGCTCGCGAAGGCCGAGAGTGATCGCCTGATCGACGTGCTGAGGCAGCGACGCGAGGTCTACGAGAACGACCTCGCGCTGCTGTTGGAGATTCGCCAGACGCTCCGGGTCGTCCAGACGCTCGACCAGATCGCGCGCGAGCGCGAGGTCAAGATCCAGCAGACACGCGCGCCGCTCGTCGGCTTGGCGCTGACGTTGTTCGTCATCGGCGCCGTGTTCCTCCTCCTCACCCTGGGGACGAGGGCCCTGCGCAAGCTGTTCGGCGAGGGCGGGCTCGGGCGCATCCTCGCGAAGACGGGCTGGCCGACCTCGCGGGCGGAGGCGGTCGCGGTGACGCTGTGGCCGATCGGCGTGTTCGTCGGCGCGGCGGCGCTCCTGGTGTGGCCGATCTGGCGGCTCGACCTGACGGTGCTCGAGGCGTTGCAAGTCTTGGAGCGGCCGCTGTTCTACGTCGAGGACACCGGCGTCAGCTTGCTCTCCGTCATCGAGCTCGTCGCCGCGGTGTGGGTCGCGCTGGTGATCTCACGCTTCACGCGGACGTTCCTGCAGTCGCGTGTCTACGGCTCGCTCGCGTGGGACATCGGGCTGTCGAACGCGATCAACACGTTCGTCCACTACGGCGTGATGATGGTCGGCGTGATCATCGGGCTGCGGTTCGTCGGGATCGGCGCGTCGTCGTTTGCGTTGGTCGCCGGTGTGCTCGGTATCGGTATCGGCTTCGGTCTGCGCAACGTCACCGAGAACTTCATCAGCGGTCTGATCATCCTCGCGGAGCGACCGATCAAACTCGGCGACTACATCGACGTCGAAGGCCAGGTGCAGGGGCGGGTGCAGCAGATCCGGGCGCGGTCCACGACCGTTGTGACGCGCGACAACATCTCGGTGATCATCCCGAACAGCGAGTTCGTCGGGGGCCGGGTCACGAACTGGTCGCACGGGGAAGCCAAGGTCCGCATCTCGGTGGCGGTCGGGGTCGCGTACGGCTCGGACACCGACCTGGTCCGCAAGCTCCTCCTGGAGGTCGCGCAGCGGCACGGGCAGGTCCTCAAGAAGCCGGCGCCCGAGGTGCAGTTCCGCTCCTTTGGGGAAAGTAGCCTGGATTTCGAGCTGTTGGTGTGGATCGAGGAGCAGCAACATCGTTTCCGCATCGCCAGCGACCTGCACTTCGCGGTCGACAAGTCCTTCCGCAAGATGGGGGTGGAGATCGCTTTCCCGCAGCTCGATCTCCACCTCAAGTCGGTCGCGCCCGGGGTCCAGACCCTGCTGGCGGGGCCGCTCCCGATCCCCGAGGCCGAGAGCAACGTCACAGTGGAGCTCCCGGTGCCGCGCAGTCGGCGTCCCCGGTCCGGTGGGGGAGGCGAGTCAAAAGGACCAGATCGTTGACGGGGGCTCGGGCGTTTCTGGCCCCCGATGGGACTTATGGGTAAGGTCGGTGGCCTAACCAGATGAGACTGGAAATCAGAGACATCGAGTCGTCGATGGTCTACGACATCGGCCCGGATGGCGCCGTGTTGGGCCGCGAGCGCGCGAAGACCGACATCTCGCTGAGAGACGAGTCGATCTCCAAGCGCCACGCACGCATCTTCATGGAGAGCGGTGGTTGGTTCTTGGAGGATCTGAACTCCTCCAACGGAACCTACCTGGACGAGCAGCGCATCACGGCGCCCGTCGAGCTCACCCAAGGCATGTTGTTCTCGCTTGCTCAGCGCAAGTTCGAGGTCGTGTTCATGGACGGCGCCGGGGCGCCCGCAGGTAACGGTGCAATGGACGACTTCCCACCGCCCGCCGGAATGAACGATGGCGGCTACGCGCCCGCGAGCTCGCAGTCCGACTTCGACGACGACTTCGGCGTCCCGTCCGGCTCCAACGACGACGAGGTCCCGGAGGGCGAAGGCTTCGGCTACTTCATGGTCGCGGTGCCGAAGGCCATCGCGTACTACATGGCCAACGTCCCGCTGATGGCGATCAACCCGCCGGGGACGATCAAGAAGGGCGCGGAGGAGCAGCGGCTCGAAGCGAAGTCGCGCATGGAGATCGCGGCGTACGCGATCCCGGCCGGCGTGGTCGGGCCGTTGATCGGCGGCATCGCGGCGTTCATCGCGGCGGCCATCAACGGGGTGTTCGCGTTCGGCGGTCTGATCGGCGCGCTTCCGGCGGCGGCGATCGGCGGCGTGGTCGGCGCGATCTTCGGTTACTTCGCGCACCCGATCCTCAACTGGATCATCAACTTCCTGAAGGGCGAGTCCACGGCGCGCTCGCGGACGAACTACATCATCGGCGCGTACACGCTCGGGCTGCTCACGGCGGTGCCGAACGCCATCGCGGTGATCGTGACGGCGTTGCCGGTGCCGTTCATTCGGTTGCTCGGGCCGCTGCTGTCGCTGGTGGTCTCGTTGGTGGGGCTCTACTTCGCGTTCACGTGGGTGAAGGCGTTCAAGCTCGTGAAGTGGGTGAAGTACGTCGTCATCGTGCTCGGCGTGCTGTCGGTCCTCGGCACCGCGTACGGGTTCGTGACGGGCGCCTACAACGAGATCATGGCGTTCATCGACGGCACGCCGTCGGGTTCGACCGGCGACGTCGCGGACATCGACATCGACGACGTCGAGCTGACCGAGGAGCAGAAGCAGGCGATCGCCGCGATGCCCGAGGAGGTCCGCGCGAAGGCCGAGGAGCAGTACAAGCAGGCCAACGCCGTCGCGGCGAAGATGGCCGCGAAGGCCGCCGAGGCGACGGCCGAGGCGACCAAGGACGTCGAGGAGGCGACCGAGGACGCGAAGGACGCCGTCGAGGAAGCGACCGAAGAAGCGACGGAGGACGCGAAGGACGCCGTCGCGGACGCGAAGGACGCCGTGGAGGAGACCTCGGAGAGGACCGCGCCGCCTCCGCCTCCGCCCCCTCCGCCTCCGCCGCCATCGCGAACGGCGCCGCCGCCGCCGCCGCCGCGTGCGCCGCCGCCGGTCGCGCCGGGGTCGATCAACACGGACGAGCACCCGCTCGGGATCACGCCGTTCGTGGCGTACCTGATGAAGCGGGACGCCGTGGAGCGCGCCGTCAGCGACCGGCCTTCGCTCCTCGAGGACAAACGCATCCTCCGGGAGTACCGCGCGCTGTGGCGGACGACCTACGACGTACGCAAGAAGTACTCGAAGCTCGGGCGTCGTGCGGATCGGTTCGAGAAGGACAAGATCCTCTCGCGTCAGAAGGGCCAGGAGATCATGGAGAAGACCACGAAGAACGTGGATCGGCTCTACGGGATGATCTTCAACTGAGGCTCACAGCACCGCGTCGTAGCGGAAGGTCAGCTTGAGGGCGACGAAGCGTCCGTCCTCCTGACCGTCCGACGAGAAGTCGATGTTCTCGCGGTAGATGAAGAACAGCTCGCTGCCGGGTAGGTAGCGCCAGCGCAGCCGCAGCAGGCCCGCGGCGCGTTCGGTGAGCGCGTTCACCTGGCCGATCAGATCGATCGAGAAGCGCGTGGACGGCACGATTCGAAACGTGCCGCTGCCGATCACCGTCTGCTGCGCTTCGACGCCGGGGAACTCGAACACCGTGTACGTCGCGGACGCGCGCGCGTTGAAGTGAGGGCCGAGCCGGACGGCGGCGCTCGCGCCTAGGTCGTGGCGCTCGCCACCGAACAGCGCGCCGTCGTAGGCGTAGCGCAGCGAGCCGGAAGGGTTGCGCGCCTCGGGGGAGACGATCTCGATCGAAGCCTTCGGGCCTTGGTAGCGCCCGGCCGCGACGGTGACGCCGGCCTGGTTCTCGAAGGGTCGCCGAACGAAGTCCTCCTTCGCGGTCGCGTCCGCGGTGATCCGAACGCCGGACGCGAGGGACGTGGTCACGTATGCGTTGGCGGTCTGGCCGATGAGGTTCGACAGCGCCGCGTCGTGTTCGAGCATCGCCGTGGCGCCGACGATGATGTTCCGAAACGCCGAGTCGACGGGGCGTGTGACCCACGCGAGATCGAAGCGTGACTGCACGAGGTCGCGCCGCGCGACGAAGCCGACGAGCGGGTCGTACGCTTCGCTGACGTAGGTGACGGCGACGCTCGGCTGCACCCGCTCGCCGCGCCACGCGAGCGCCGTGCGCCAGGCCTGACCGTCGATGCGCTCGCCTTCGACCGTGTTCATCGTGCCGGTCCAGAACGCGGTCAGCGCGAGGCGTTTGTCGAAGGCGATGTACGCGCCGTCGGCGCCGAACGAGAAGCCGGGGTCGACCGGGTTCATGATCGCGTTGGGGCGGTTCGAGATCTCGCCGTCGAACGTTCCGATGACCCCGACGTAGCCGCGCTCCCCGAAGTTGTAGCGCGAGCGCGCGATCGTGAAGTTCTCCGCCGCGGCGTCGTCGGCCTCGCCGGTGATCACTTCGAGGAGGCCGAACCGAAGGTCGCCGCTGGAGCCGTACACCTTGAGGCCGCCGAGGAGCGGGACGACGTTGCGCGCTTCGTCGAGGCCGATGCGCCGCGTGAAGAACGGGCTGACGAACCCGGAGACGCCGAACTCGAACACGTCGAGCCCGGTGAGGAAGAACGGTCGGCGCTCCGGGAAGAAGAGCGGGAACCGATCCAGGTTGAGCACGGGGTCGTCGAGGTCGACCTGCGCGAAGTCGGTGAGGACGGTGAGCTCGGCCCAGACGTCGTCGGTGACGCGCATCCGGATGTCGCCGCCGATCTTGAGCTCGAGGTCGCGATCGAAGTCGACCGCGCCGGCTACGCCGGGGCCGCGGGAGAAGCCGGCGAGCCCGTAGGGGATGAGCGTGAGCGTGCGTCCGCCGGCGACGTCGACGAGCCCGTCGACGCGGCCGTAGAAGTTGGCGTTCGTCGGGCCGAACTCGGGCGCCATCGCGTTCCAGTCGTAGGTCGCGAGGCGACGGTTGTGATCGCGCGTGACGTTGAGGCCGATCGAACGTTCGCCGACGTCGCCGGTGAGGCCGAGCGCCGCGATCGGGATCGCGAACTCGGCGGTCCACCGATCCGCTTCGACGGTGGTGGCGACGATCCAGTTCGCGTCGAACTCGCGCCGGAACGAGCCGCCGTTGTCGACGACGACGTAGTCGAGCTGCGCGCCGGCCGGGTTGGTCGCCAAGCCGACGGTGTTGCGTGCGTCGAGGCGTGCGTCGAACTTCAGCGAGATGACGTCGTCGGCGAAGATGTCGAAGTTGTCGCGCGACAGCTCGAGCGCGCGCGGCACCTCCTCGGGGTCCAGGTGAGAGACGACGCCGATGTACAGGTGGTCGGCGTCGTAGAGGACCGAGAACGTCGTCTTCGCGGCGGCGGGGCGTCCAGGGTAGGGCTCGCGCTCGACGAAGCCGGTCGCGACGGGGGCCTGTCCCCACGCGGATTCGTCGAGGACGCCGTCGATCACGATCGCCGTGTCCCCGCGCGGGTGCGCGCGTACGGACTTCTTGGGGGCGGCGTCGGCTGTCCCGAACGTCGAGCAGGTGACGAACCACAACAGGAGGGACAGCGTCTTGACCGCTATGCTACGGTTCGCCTCGGTCACCATGCGACACCACACCCGAAAGCTCGGCCTGCTGTTTACCATCCCGTTCGTCGCTGCAACCGCAATCGCTTGTTCTTCGGGCGATGACGGAAACGACGACATCACGACGCCCCGCGACGGCGGCGAACAGACCCCGCGCGACGCGGGCGTCGAGCGCGACGGCGGCCCGCCCCGTGACGCAGGCCCGCGCGACGGCGGCACCGAGCCGCCGCCCTTCGACGGAGGCTGCGCGATCGAGGAGAACGTCGACACCACGCCGGACCAGGCGTGCAACGGGACGGGCGGTACCTGGACCGTCACGGTCTCGGGTCGGGTGAACGATCCGCAGGGGAACCCGGCCGATGGCGCCGGCGTGAACATCTGCCTGACGGACGCGCGCAACGACCAGGCCACCTGCCTCATCCCGCGCCCGGTCTGCGCGGACGGTCGCTACGAAGTGCTGGTGCCGGAGTCCTTCCGGTGCGCGACGCACATGGTCGCGCGTGCGTTCAGCACCAACAACAACACGGCGTTCACGTACTGCGACATCACCGCAGGCGCGGCGCGCCTCGAGGTGACCGAGCCGGTGCGCCTCTTCGAGACGATCCGCGTCCCGGACCTCGAGGAGGGTGACCCCCTCGTCGAGCAGACGGTGACGTTCGACGACGGTCTGGAGCTGGACGTCGTGCCGGACGACTTCCCCGCGCCGTTCGAGGAGCTCGGTGCGGTGCGTGTCCAGCAGTCGGAAGTCTGCACGCTCGCCGGCAGCCCGACGACCTACGAAGGCATCTACGCGTTCTCGCCGGAGACCGACCTCAACTCGGTGACGTTCCCGATCCGCATCCCGAACACCACGGGCCTCGCCGCGAACTCGTCGGTGCGCCTGTACGTGCTCGGCGGTCTGCTGTGCTCCGTGCCGCGCCCCGGGATGGACGACTACCTCGTCGACGAGTCGGAGTGGTACGAGTTCGGCTCTGCGCAGGTCTCGTCGGACGGCACGATGATCGTCGGCGGCGACCTGCCGTGCGTCGGTTGGCTCGCGTACAGCGCGATGTAGCGCAGCCCCCTCAGCCCCCCCTCAACCGCCCCTTTCAGCCTCCGTACGGCTCCAGCTCCGACAGCGCGCTCCATCGCGCGTAGAGCTGCTCGACGGCGGACTTCTTCGCCTCCAGCTCTGCGATCGCCTCGCCGACCTGGGCGCCGAGCGCCTTGATCGCGTCGGGGTCGGCGAGCTTCGCCTCGAGCGCTTCGACCTCGGACTCCGCTTCGAGGATCTTGTCCTCCATCGCTTCGAACTCGCGCTGCTCGGGGTGGGTTCGTCGGGTGCGCGCCTTCTTCGGCTTGGGCGGCGGCGGCGGCGGCGGCGGCGCGGCCTTCGGGGGCTCCTCCGCGACGGGCTCCTCCGGTTTGAGCGACAGGTACGTGGAGTAGCGCCCCTCGTAGAGCGTGACGCGACCGTCGCCTTCGAACGCGAGGATGGCGGTGGTGACGCGGTCGAGGAAGTAGCGGTCGTGGCTCACGATGAGCGAGCAGCCCGGGTACTCGACGAGGGCGTCTTCGAGCACGCGGAGGGTCGCGAGGTCGAGGTCGTTGGTCGGTTCGTCGAGGATCAGGAGGTTGCCCGTCTCGCGCAGTGACTTCGCGAGCGACACGCGGCTCTTCTCGCCGCCGGAGAGCGCGCCGACCTTCGTGCGCTGCAGCGCGCCGTCGAAGAGCAGGCCGTCGAGGAAGCTCTGCACCTGGACGGCGCGGTCACCGACGAACACCTTGTCGTTGTCACCCGCGACCTCCTCCAGGACGGTGCGGTCCGGATCGAGGTCGGCGCGCGCCTGGTCGGCGTAGACGACCTTGGTGTTGAGGCCGGGCCGGATGGTGCCGGCGTCGGGTTCGACCTCGCCGAGTATCATCTTGAGGAGCGTCGACTTGCCGGCGCCGTTCGGGCCGAGGATGCCAATGCGGTCCTTGGGTTTCAGCTTGAGTGAGAGCCGGTCGATCAGCGTGCGGCCGTCGTAGCCCTTCGTCAGTCCTTCGAGCTCCAGGATGATCTTGCCGAGGCGCGGCGGGTGGGGGAGCGAGAACGTGACCTCGCCCATCGCCGCCTTGGGCCGGTTCTCCACGAGGGCGTCGAACCGATCGAGGCGCGCCTTCTGTTTCGTGGTGCGCGCCGGGGCGGACGCGCGGACCCACTTCAGCTCCTCCTCGATCGCGCGGATGCGCTTCTCGGCGATGCGGCTCTCCATCGCTTCGCGCTCCGCCTTGAGGACGAGGTACTCGGTGTAGTTGCCGTCGTAGGCGTGCAGCGCGCCGCGGTCGAGCTCGACGATGCGGGTGGCTACCTCGTCGAGGAAGTAGCGGTCGTGGGTCACGAGCAGCAGCGCGCCCGCGTACTTCGCGAGGGTGTTCTGCAGCCAGACGATCGTCTCGACGTCCAGGTGGTTGGTCGGCTCGTCGAGGACCAGGAAGTCGGGCGCGGTGAGGAGCCCGATGGCCAGGGCGACGCGACGTTGCTCACCGAGGGAGAGGCTCCCGAGCGTGCGCGACTTCGGTGGGATCTTCAGGTGGTCGATCATCGCGTCGACCTTGTGCTCGACGTCGTAGCCGATGCGCTCGAGGTGGTCGCCGATCGCGGCCTGCTCTTCGATGAGCGCGTCGAGGTCTTCGCCCTCGGCGTCGTGCATCTTCTTGGTGACGTCTTCGAGCGCGGCGGTGAGGCGGTTGTGGTGTTCGAGGCCGGTCTGCAGGGCGTCCGCGACGGAGCGGTCGAGGGCGAGGCGGGGCGCCTGTTCGACGACCGCGATGGTGCTGTTTCTGCGGCGCTCGATCGTGCCGTCGTCCGCGTCCAGCTCGCCGGCGAGGATGCGGATCAGGGTGCTCTTTCCGGCACCATTCCGTCCGATCAGACCGATGCGCGCGTTCGGGTCCACGGTGAACGCGACGCCGTCGAGGATGGCGCGCTCCCCGTAGTGTTTGGTGAGTCCCTTCGCGTTGAGGAGCGACAAGGTAGGTTCCTGGGGCGAGGTGGTTTTGGCGTTGCGCCGCGGCCCGCTTCTCGCTACGCCTTGCCGCCATGGTAGCAGCCGTTGGTCAACCCGCACCCGATTTCAAGACCGTCGATCACAAGCGTGAAGCGGTCTCCCTCGAAGGCCTGCGCGGCAAGCGCGTGGTCCTCGCGTTCTTCCCGGCCGCCTTCACGGGCGTCTGCGAGAAGGAGCTCTGCAAGTTCCGCGACGCGCTCGCGTCGTTCAACGACCTCGACGCCGAAGTCCTCGGCGTGAGCGTCGACGCCCCCTTTGCGAACGCCGCGTTCGCCGAGAAGAACGGCGTCAACTTCAAGATCCTCTCCGACTACAGCCGCGACATGGTGAACAACTACGGCGTGGCGCACGAGGACTTCGCGGGCATGCCGGGTTACACGGCCGCCAAGCGCAGCGTCTTCGTGATCAACAAGGAAGGGAACGTCACCTGGAGCTGGATCGCCGACAACCCCGGCCAGGAGCCGGACTACGAGGCGGTCAAGAAGGCGACTTCGGAGGCGTGATCGCCTCCCGCGTGCGAGCGTCGTAGCTCAGCACCGATTTCGTCAGCCAGCCGATCCCCAAGGTCACGACCCCGAGGTCGTCCAGCCATCCAATGAGCGGGGCGACGTCGGGGATCGCGTCGATCGGAAGCAGGACATAAGCCGTCGCGAAGAGGAGCCCGAGCTTCGGGAGCATCGGTGCTTCGCGGTCCGTGAAGTAGCGCCAAAGGGCGCCGGGGCGTCGCGTTAGCTGCTTCGTGGCGGCGTTCATCTTCTTCACCATCGACACGTTCACCGTACAGTCAAACGGCGCGTCAAATGGTCCGTTGACGCGATCACACTCGCGCCGGTAACCGCGCACCCATGCAGGTGGAGAAGCTCGGACCGTTGAACGTCCGGATCCTCGGTGGGGACGACGGACGCGGTTCGGGGGACGGTCCGGTGGTGGTGCTGTTGCACGGCTTCGGCGCCACCGGCACCGACCTCGTCCCCCTCGCGAACTACATCGACGCCCCGACCGGGACGCGCTTCGTCTTCCCGGAGGCGCCGCTCGCGCTCGACCACATGTTCGGCGTGCCGGCGCGCGCCTGGTGGATGATCGACATGGAGCGCATGCAGCGCGCGATGATGACCGGACAGGTCCGCGACCTCACCCGCGACGTGCCCGAGGGGCTGACGTCGGCGCGCGAGATGTTGATCGCGTGCCTCGACGCCGTGTCCGAGCGCCTCGGCGTCACGGACGACCGCCTGATCGTCGGAGGTTTTTCGCAGGGTGCGATGCTCACCACCGACGTCACGCTGCGGACCGCGCGTCCTTTCGCCGGCCTCGCGGTGCTCTCCGGGACGCTCCTCGCCGAGAAGGAGTGGACGCCGAAGATGCCGGCGCGCGCCGGCCTCCCGGTGTACCAGAGCCACGGGCGCGTGGATCCGATCCTCCCGTTCTCGATCGCCGAGCAGCTCCATGCGGCGCTGGTCGACGCAGGCCTGAAGGCGAGCTTCGTCCCGTTCTCGGGGCAGCACGAGATCCCGATGGAGGTCCTCGAGGGCCTCGGCCGCTTCGTGGTCGACGCGCTCACCTAAGCGTTGACGCAGATCGGTTTGACGATGCTTCGGGGGGCCGAGCCAGCACTCCCCTTGGTCGTCGGTGGATTCGATTCGATCACTCAGAAGAACGCTGCTCCTGCCCGCCGTCGACTCCCCTTCTTCATCGCGAGGCACGATCTGAGCAGCCAGCTACTGGCGGTCATTGGTTGCCTTCGGGCCTCGCAGTTCGTCGTCCGTGTACACCTTGACTGCATCCTGAAGGTGGAGGACACGACAGCCCATGCCAACGGTCCTCAGATATGTCGCGCTGCGGCGACCCCGAGAGTTGGGCCGAAGCTCGGGGCCTGAGTTTATCGACGTCGAGATGTCCTTTATCGAGACGTTCCATGCGAAGCAACGGTCGAGCCCAGCCACTTACGATCGTTGGAGTTCGCGGATCTACGACACGGCGGATCGCATGATCTCCGAAGGCTGCGATGACCCAGAGAGTCGGCGAGGCATTGTCGAAGCCCTGGCTCTCGCCGAGATCCACGGGGACAGCCATCGCATCGTCCGCTACCGCCAGGCTCTGGATGTGGACCGAAGGACGCGCCTCCGACTCCCTCCCGTGACGCGCTCGTCCGTGCGTGGCTCCAGCCGTCCAGCGAGTCAGGCCCTTGTAGCAGCCCGAGCCTTGCGCGAGGAGATCGGGATACGCCCGACGGCACGGGTCGATGAGTTGCCTGACGCGCTTGCGGAGGCTGCCTTGTCGGTCGAAGGCGTGGTGCCTTCGACGAGCTTGGTTGCGGCACTACATCGTATCGAAGGTCATCTGAAGCGGGGTGCGCCGTGAACAGGAAAGTCAAGCCGGTCTTTGGTGACCTCTACGTTCTCGAGTCCGGCACGCTCGGCTACCTTCGCGGTGAGATAGCCTACATTCAAAACGTCATCCGTGGAGAAACTAAAGTCGAGACGAGCCGAGTCCTCCATCGGAGCGAGAACGTCTTCGAAAGTGAAGAGACCGCCGTCGAGGAGAGTCGGCACGAGATCCGCACTTCTCAGCGAAGCCGCCTCGAGTCCGAGGTCCAGGAACAGGCCAGTGAGTCGACGAACCTCTCCATTGGCGCTGAAGTGTCGGGCTCCATGGGATTCGTCGATTTCTCGACGAACTTTGGGTTCGAGCAGTCGACGAGTGAGGCGATATCGAAGCGCAACGCCTCCGAACATGCCAAAGAGAAGGTCGAGCACGCCGTTGAAGCCATTCGAAAGGAGACGAGGCTGAGACGAGAGCAGCGGCTGCTCCGCGAAAAGGAAACGACCTACTCACACACGCTCGAGAATAGCGTGGACAACGATCACATGACGGCAATCTACCGTTGGATCGACAAGGTCGAGGAGTTCAACCTGGTTCGGTACGGCTCGCGAATGATGCTCGAAATCCTCGTCCCCGAGCCCGCCCACTACTACCGCAAAGAAATCGTCGCTGAGTTCAAGAAGTCAGCCGCACACACGATCTCCTCGTCTCGATTCGACGTCGACCTCGAAGATATCGACGTCGACAACTATCTCGACCTATGCGTCCAGTATGGCGTCGAAATCACTCCGCCTCCCCCGGTGTCTTTCGTGCGATCCATTGCGTTCGAGGTTACGGACGACGGCAAAGCTACGACGACAGTCAATCAGGGCGTAGTCCGTGGCGAAGATGGCTACATTGCCGCGAGTGCGAATATTCACGTCAACTGGGTCCGAGGAATAAACTTCGATGGAAACGTGTCCTACAACGACGTCGCAGCGCGGGTGACGGTAGGTAACGTATCGAAGGCGATTTTCCCGGGAAAGCTGAACGGCGAGAGTCGTGAACTCTCGATACCTCTCTACGACCTGACGACGTCCGAAGCCAACTCAGGTCGTTACGAGGCAGCACCTACCGTCCACTCTCCGCGGACGCCGTTGGCCGTCGCGTTTCCCGACCCGAATGACGTCGATGGCGATGGCGTCTTCAGTTCTTACGTTGCCGGTGATTCAGACGTCGAGCTTCCCGTGAGCGTCGTGTCGCGACAGCTCAGTTCGTTCGTCGCCACAATTCGCGTAACGTTCGTTCGTACCGCCGCCGCGTTCGGAGCCTGGCGCGCTTCGGTCTACGCAGCGCTGGCTGAGTCTCACCGCCGTCGCGCCGAAGAGGCGGCCGCGATGGGTGAGCAGAACATCGAGACGATGTCATTCAAGCCCTCGAGCCGCGTACAGCGGCGTGACACCGAACGCATCGAGCTCAAGCGAGCTTGCATATGGATGCTGCTCGAAGACGGACTCAGCGGAAACGATCCGAACTTCACGGGTGCTCCGTTCTCGGCAAGCGACTACACGATCCCCATCGCGGACATGTACGGATTCAAGGCTCGGAAGATCCGCATGACAGAGACGATGCTCGACTGGGACAACATGGCCTATACGTACTATCCGTCGTACTGGGCGGATCACGAACGATGGAAAGCCACCGCCACTGCGCGGCTCGAAACGCCCGATTGGGAGTTTCTGTCGGCGGGGTACGCGCACGTGGTCGTCCCGGTGCAGTTTGGTGCTGAACACTACGTTCAGACGTACCTCGACACTGGCCTCCTCCCGGACATCGACTCATCGCTGTCGTCGGATATGGCAGAGGCCATTCTGCAGCAACTCAAGGACGCGGAAGAGGCAACGGTCGTTGCGACATGGCGTGAGAGAATTCCAACAGATCTACTCGTCGTCGCGGACGATGTGGAACTTCCGACCGATGTGTCGCTCGACGCCGAGGATTTCAAATCGTAGCGGTGGCAACAGATGACACCCGAGATGATCAGAGTCCTGGGACTCCTCACTGACGTCATCGAATTCGACCCTGTCGCTGATTCGAAGAGGAGCCCGCTGGAACGAGTCGGCGGAAAGCCGATCTCGGTACCCGAAGCGAAGGCGCTCGTGCGTTTCCTCGGAGAGCAGACCAAGAACTCGGCAGACTTCACAAGTGACATGGCCAACATCTTGGGTGATCTGGCGGACACCGCGATCCTAGAGCGACTCAAGGAACTCCAGCTCAGCCTCGTTCAGCCGCCCCCGACCGTCGGCGACATCCTGATGAGCGCTCTCTTCGTCCTCAACCCTATCGGCGAAATCGCGATCGCGGCCTTCTCGTACTTGCGATGTGCGGCCGTCAATCGCGTCCTACTTGCCCCGGCGAAGGCGAGTTCGAAGAAGGTTCCGAGCTACGACACGAGCCAGCGCCTCGCGGACGTTGCGCTCGCGGAGATGAGGAAAACTGAGGGTCTTGCGGCGGCGTTGCGGAATCCAAGCGCGCAAGCACAGATGCTTCAACATCGGATGCCCGCGGTAGCGAAGGTCGCTGCCGAGCAAGCGAGCGTGACGAAGAGTCTCGCGAAGCAGACGAAGCAGCTAACCGCGGTCGCCAAGGAACAGCAGCGGTTGACGGCGGAGCTCCGGCTCGATCTCTTCGAACGCGCGGGACGGCTCGACGAAGGCATCAAGGACGCCAAGCGGCTGGCCACACGCAACACGCGGATCCGTAGCGCCGCCACGTTCGCCGTGGCCGTGAGCTCACTTCCTCCCGGTACGGCGAAACCGCAGATGCACGAACCACTCGTCAACTTCGTGAAGCTATGGAGAGGCACGTGGGTCGAGAACCACCGGGAGATGAGGAAGCTGGCCGACTTCTACATCGGACTCATCAATAGCGAGCTCGATGACGCGGACTTCGTGACCGCAACCTACGGCGGCTGGTTGAACATGTCTGCGGCATCGAGCATCTTTCGCATGTTCAGCATGTTCGCCTCCGCGGACGCGGTGAAGCGCGCGGACGTGATGCTCGAAGGTAAGCTGTACAAGGCCATGTGGGCCCATTGCCTCGGCGTGCCTCCCTTCTCTGGCGCGAGCATGAACTTTGCCGAGTCTGCGGACTATGCGCGAAAGGCCAACGCCGCGCGCGACGCACTTCAGGCGCGCGATCTCCTCCTCGAGATCATCGCAAGAAAGGCGCTGTATCGAGATGGTCCTCTCACAGTTGACGACTACGTTCGCCGAAAGTTAGGCCCACCCATTACCGTTACGTATTATCGCAACGGTGAGCCCCGAACGATGACAGACAAGAAGGCGACCCGTGAGCGCCTCGTCCGGAACCTCGCCGAGACCTTGGTGGCGGAGCTCGCCAAGTCCGCGAAGCAGCTCATCGATACCGAGGCGCCGATTCTCAAAGCGCTCGACACGCTGAAGAGGACGCGCGGCAGGTAGCCGTGTGCGCGAGGTACCCCGACTGCCCGAAGGGCGAGGGCTACGGGGGCCTACGAGCCAGCGGCGCCTCGAGCGGTCATCCACGCCATGCCGGCGAGGGCCTTCGCGATCTCGCCGAACATCCCGGCGCGCGCGTCGCTCGCGTTGCCGTCGAGGGAGCGTTTGTAGACGCCCTGGCAGATCGCCGCGAGGCGGAACAGCGCGAACGCGATGAAGAAGTTGAAGTTGGCCACGCCCGCGCGGCCCGTACGTTCGGCGTACTGGGCGACGAACGCCTCCTCCGTCGGGATGCCGAGGGGCTCGATGTCGAGGCCGAGGAACCCGGCGAGGTCGCGCTTCGACGGCGGGAGCCGGTAGACCATGCAGAAGTAGGCGAGGTCGCCGAGCGGGTGGCCGAGCGTCGACAGCTCCCAGTCGAGCACCGCGATCACGCGTGGCTCGGTCGGGTGGAACATCAGGTTGCCGGGGCGGAAGTCGCCGTGCGCGATCGTGGTCTCGTCCTCGGCCGGCGCCTGCTCGGGGAGCCACTTCATCAAGCGGTCCATCGCGTCGATCGGCTCGGTCTTCGACGCCTCGTACTGCTTCGACCAGCGAGCGATCTGCCGCGTCACGTAGCCGGCCGGTTTGCCGTAGTCGCCGAGCCCCACCGCGTCGAAATCTACTCGATGTAATCGTGCGAGGGTGTCGTTCATCGCGTCGTACATCGCGCGACGCTCGTCGACGGAGACCTCGGGGATCGAAGGGTCCGCGAACACACGCCCCTCCAGGTAGTCCATCACGAAGAACGGCGTGCCGATCACGTCCGGGTCCTCGACCAACAGACGCGCGTTCGGGACGGGCACGTCGGTCGACGCGAGCGCCTTCATCACCCGGTACTCGCGCTCCACCGCGTGCGCGGAAGGCAGCAGCTTCCCGGGCGGCTTCTTGCGTAACACGTACCGCGCGTCGCCGCAGGTGAGCAGGAACGTCGGGTTCGACTGTCCCCCCGCGAACTGCTCGATCTGCATCGTCTGGGAAAGGCCCAGCGGCTCGCGGAGGTGCGCGTAGAGGCGCTCTTCGTCGAATCGGTGCGCCTCACGCACGGGGATCAGGTTCGACATCGTACGGCTGGGTACCGCGCGCCTGTCCCGCTCGCAACCGAGGCCCCCCCTCTCAAGGGAACGGTCCGGCGGTATGCTCCCGTTCCCCTCGCGAAGGGGGAAGGTGCCCATGATTCAGATTCTCGCCGTACTCGCTCTCGCCCAGGCCCCGACCGCGCCCCCGCGCGAGATGGGCGTGCCCCTCGGCCAGGGGAAGAAGAAGGCCAAGGTCGAGCTCACTCAGCCGCGCGGCGGGTGGACCGCCGGGCGCATGATGACCGTCGCCGGGACCGTCTCCGACCACACCGTCGATCCCATCACGCTCAGCATCAACGGCGATCGCTACTTCGTGCGCACGCGGAACGGATCGTTTCAGCGCAGCTTCCCCGCGGCCGCCGGCAAGAACGTCATCACCGCGATCGCGACGAACCGCGGCGGCACCACCCAGACCCAGGTGACGACGTACGCGCAGATCCCGTCCGTCCCGCTGAAGACGATACTCACCAGCGACACCGACGGCGTCTGGACCGACCTCCACATCTACGAGCCCACCGACGTGACCCGCGGCATCGACACGATCGACGTCGACGCGATGGCGCACGTGTACTGGGCGAACACCGAGAGCCCCTCGGGCGGGACCTTCTACCTCAACGACGACGTGGGCGGCTTCGACCAACCCGGCTACGGCCCGTACCTCTACGTGCACCGCGCGCCGCCGACCGGCGTGTTCTTCGTCGCGACGAACTACTACCCGAGCGGCGACAAGGCCCACACCGAGGCGATGCTCAACGTCACGCTGTTCGAAGGGACCCCCCGCGAGATCCGACGCAAGGTACGCGTGCCGCTCGCGACGCCCGGAACCACGCGCGTGCTCGCGGTGATCAACTTCTTCTCCGGCGACCGCGCGCAGATCTATTGCCCCGGGCAGGACCGCCCGCCGAGCGGGAAGGGCTGGCCGGACAACCTCGGCGCCGCGATCGTGAAGGTGGAAGGGGGCGCGTCGTGATCGCGCTGCTGCTGCTCGCGGCGACGCCGTCGCCGATGCTCCGCGCGGTGGTCAGCGAGACCGCGCTCGCGCAGACCAAGAAGCTCGATCCCGCGTGGCACCCCGCGCAACGGGACTGCGCGGGTTTCGTGCGCTTCGTGTACCGCTCCGCGTACCTGCGCTTCGATCCGAAGCGCGTCGAGCACGGCCTGTGGAAGGGCTTCGACGATCGACCCATCGCCTTCGCCGACGCCGAGACGTTGCTCGCGAACAGCTTCGTCCGCCTGGGGCGCGACGCCGCCGCCGCGCGCACGCTCGAGAGCGGCGACCTCGTCGCGTTCCGACAGCGCGACGGCACCTATCACCTGATGCTCGCGGTGCGCACGGAGGGCACCGCGGCGGGGGAGACGCTCGTCGTCTACCACCCCGGGGACGGCGGTGATGCGATTCGCGTCGGCCGCCTCGCCGAGCTCGTCGACGGCGCGCCGCAAGAGTGGCGCCCGGTCGACGGTAACGGCGCGTTCCTGGGTTTCTTCCGATTCGAGGAGTGGTCGCGATGAGCGGGCCGAACAAGAAGAACCTCGTCCTCGCGGGCGCGGGCGTCGCGGTGATTGCGGTGATCGCGGTCGCCGCGCTGACGCTGAAGCCCGCGACGGACCCCGTCACGGGCGGCACCGAGCCGGCGCCGTGGACGCCGCCGGAGCACGTCGACGCCACCGGCGTGAAGGTCGAAGGCATCCCGGGGATCCCGACGGAGCCGATCCAGATGACGATCCCGTCCGAGCCGCAGCTGCTGGTCTCGCTCGTCGTCGATCTGTTCGAGCCGGCGAAGATCATCCAGGCCGCGCGGACCAACGCGTGGTTCACCGGAGTGATGGACACACCGCTGGGGCGCGGCTTCGTCGGCGCGTGGGCCGGCTTCTTCGGCGCACGTGGCGAGGACCTCGGGAGCACGTTCTCCGGGACGCTCCTCGACACCGCGATCGGGAAGGTGTTCGACCAACCCGCGCGCATCCTGTGGCTCGGCGCCGACTACCGGCGCGCCACGCCGGTCATCGTCATCCCGAACGCCGACGACACCGCGCAGGCGCTCCTCGACGCGCTCGCGGCGACCTCCCAGCGTGGCCAGTTCGCCGCCGCGAGCTGCCCGGGCGGTGGGGGCGCGCCGGTGAACATCGCGCGCATCGTGATCGCCGACCGTGCGGTGTACGCGACGAAACACGAGGGCGCGATCTACGTGGGCCGGCACCCGAACGCGGTGCTGCACGGGTTGTGCGCGAAGGTGGATCCGATGGAGCGCACCGAGGGGGCGGCGTTCGAGATCGCGGTGTCGAACGACAAGTTCGATCGCGGCGTGCAGAGCCTGCTGATCTTCGCCGGGGTCACCGGCGCGCCGAAGCTCGTGTTCGGGCTGGAGGGTGATCGGGTCGTGCCGCGCGGCATCCGCGGCGGGGTGAAGTCCCCGCGGTTGGTCGCGGCGAAGCTCCCCGCGACGATGATCGACGCCATCCCCGCGAAGACGCCGGTCCTGTTGGCGGTGTCGATCGATCTGCCGCCCACGCTCGACAAGGCGGCCTTGGCGAAGGCGCTCAAAGGGGAGCCGGTGAAGGGGAGCGTGCCGCGCACCGTCGCGTTCCTGTGGACGCCGCACGTCGACGAACCCGACGAGCTCGCGATCGTGTGGTCGCGCGCCGCGGACAAGAAGCAGCTCCGCTCGATCTTCTCCGCCCGGATGTCGATCGAAGAGGTCTGCGGGCACCTCGTCCTCTCCGCCTCCGCCGACGCCGTGCGCGCGGTGCAGGGGGCGTGCAAGAAGAAGGGGCCGTCCTTGGCGCACGCGTCACCGCAGGTGAAGGCGGGGTTGGAGGCCTCCTCGTCGGTGCTGCTCGGTGTGGACCTCGGGGGGCTGACCAAACACCTGTTCCTCGGCGCGTGGATGCAGGAACAGAAGCGGCAGAAGAAGGTGGGCGTCCCCGCGGAGGTCGGTGCCGCCGCCGGCAAGCTGGAGGGGCTGCCGTACTTCGGCTTCACGGGGACGGTCCAAGGTGACCGCCTGGTGCCGGGAGGGTTCGGCTCATGAAGCGCTCGATCCTCTTCACGCTCCTTGCCCTCCTGACGGCGAACGAAGCGGTCGCGAAGCCGCTCTACATCACGGTGCCGCGTGCGTACGGCACCGACGAGCCGGTCGTCGTCGACATCGCGTTCCAGACGCGGAACCCACCGGTCGAGCTGCGGGTGCTGAGACCGAAGAACGTCGAGAAGTTCGTGCAGGCGCAAGCCAACTTGCGGCGCGCGTACGAGGCGCCGTCCCTGCAGATCAACACGGGGCGTTACCTCTCGCGCGGGCTCAACGCGCTGCGATCTCCCGGCGGCGATCTGTTGTCCACGATCGACCCCGAGCTTCGTCGTGCCCTCGCGGTCGACATGCCGGAGCGCGCGCCCGTCTCCCGCACCGGCGCGCGGCTCGACTCCGGGCCGAAGCACCTGGTCGACATCCCGTCGAACACCGAGCTCGTCGATCGTCGTTGGCTGAACCTGGAGCTCGGCGGCGCGGAGCTCGAGTTCTCGGTGCCCGGCTTCGAAGGGTGGGGCTCGCGCGGCGGGTTCCAGCAGCGCAAGGTCACGCTCGGCCAGATGAAGCCGGGCCTGTACGTGCTGCAGCTCGTCCAGGGGCACATCGAGGGGCAGGTCCTCGTCGTCGTGAGCGACCTTTCGGTGCAGGTGAAGCAGACCGACGGCTCCGTGCTCGTGCGCGTCGCGGGGCGCGATCAGAAGCCGCGCCCGGGCGCCGAGGTGAGCCTGTTCTCCGCCGCGGGCGCCGGCCCGACCGGGACGACGAACCAACGCGGCGAGGTCACGCTCGAGACCACCGAGCCGAAGCTGGTGGCGCTGGCGAAGGTCGGTGACGACCTCGCGGTTGTCGACACCGACTTCTACTCGACGCTCGCGATCAGCCCCGACGTCTTCATCTACACGGACCGGCCGATCTACAAACCCGGACACACGGCGTCGTTCCGCGGGATTCTGCGGCAGCCGGACTCGTTCCTGTCGCGGCTGTTCGCGCCGAGGAATCGGCGGGTGAAGGTCACGGTTTCGAGCCAGGACGGGGCGTCGGCTTCCACGACCGCGGTCGTCGATGCGTACGGCACGTTCGAGGGGACGATCAAGGCGCCGGGCAAGGACACCGGGGTGCTCACGTTCGTGGCGTCCGTCGACGACCGCCCGTACCAGGCGGAGGCGCGCATCCAGGACTACGTGAAGCCGACGTTCTACCTGGAGGTGCGCTCGGACCGCGAGACGGTGCGGCCGGGCGAGACCATCCGCGCCACGATTCGCGCGCGGCGCTACGCGGGCGGCGCGCCGAAGAACACCAAGTACGACTTCACGTTGTCGCGGACGATCCTCGACACCCCCGCCTGGGTCGACGACGCGGGCCTCGGCGCGGAGGGGAGCGCGGTGACGTACGGCAGTGTGTCGACGACGGAGGGGTCCCTGTCGATCCCGGAGCGCATCTACTCGTCGGCGGACGCGCGCGGCGCTTCGTATGACAGCTGGTCGACCGCGCCGACGTTCGACGCCAACGGCGAAGCGACGATCGAGATCCCCGTCCCGGCGCTCGCGCCGGACGAGGCGGGGCAGCCGTTCCGCTACGTGTTGGCCGTGAAGGCGCTCGACGACCAGGACTCGTCGGCGTCGAAGAGTCGGCCGTTCTTCTTCTCCCCGACCGAGGTGCTCGGGACGCTGCGGTCGAACACCACGGTGATCATCACGGGCGGTGACGCGCAGGTCGCGGTACGCTCCACGACGCCGAGCGGCAAGGTCTACGCGTCCGCGTCGGGGCGCGTGACGTTTGTCCTCGAGAAGGCGGACGGCGCGCGGGAGGAGGTCGGCAAGGCGACCTTCACCACCGACCTCGACGGCGTGTGGCGCGGCAAATATCCGAAGTCGGGCGTGGGGCGGCTGCTCGCGGAGGTCGAGCTCGACGACGCCGACGCACACACCTGGAAGGGCTCGACGTCGATCCTCGTCGCGGGGCGCGACGGCGAGCCGATCGTCCAGGTGCCGGTGCTCACCACCGAGAGCCTCGGCGGGACGATGGAGCTCGGCGACACGGCCGAGGTCGTGGCGCTGCTCCCGAACGACTGGGGCCCGGGCGGGAACAACCGCGGGTTCGTGTGGCTCACGCTGCAGGGCACGAAGATCTTCGAGTCGAAGATGGTCGAGTTCGAAGGGCGCACGCTGGTGTACGCGTTCCCGATCGAGGCGCGCTTCGGCAGCGCGGTCTATGCGTCCGTCGCGTACCCGTCGCGCTCGGGGCGGTGGGAGGAGCGGATCGTTCCGTTCACGATCGTCCCGAAGGAGCGGGCGCTACGCGTGACGATCGAGGCGATGAAACGCGAGGCGCAGCCGTTGTCGCAGCAGTCGGTGGAGATCGTCGTGACGGACCACGAGGGGCGCGGCGTCGAGTCGTCGGTCTCGGTCGGCGTGGTCGACAAGGCGATCTACGCGCTGCAGCGCGAGTTCCGTCCGAACGTCCTGGAGTTCTTCTACCCGATCGTCCGCAACAACGTGACGAGCTTCTATTCGCTCGACTTCGCGGGGTACGGCTACGGCGAGCGCATCGCGATGCTCAACGGCTTTGCGTCGCACACGTTTGCTTCCATCAAGCCGCCGACGATGGAGGAGAAGGAGGACACCGCCTACTGGAACCCGTCCGTCCGCACCGGGCCGGACGGGCGCGCGACGGTGCGCTTCAGGCTGCCCGGCAACCAGACGCTCTGGACGATCACCGCTGTGGCCGCGGACGACTCGGGGCGCTTCGGGGAGTCGACCTCCGAGTTCGCGACACGCGGTCGTGTGTCCGTGGTGACCTCCGTGCCGCAGTTCCTCCGTGAGGGCGATGTCGCAACGGGCTCCGTGCGCGTCGCGAAGGGGGACAAGGCGAAGGTCGGAAGCCTCGACGTCGTGTGGTCGACGCAGGGCGCCGCGAAGGCGGAGCAGGGCACGCCGAAGATCTCTCTCGCGGACACCACCGAGGTCGTTACGCCGATCCCGTTGGCGTCCACGGGCCTCGGTGTCGTCCGCGTCGAAACGAAGGTGCGCGGCGACGAGCTCGACGTGAGCGATCGAAAGCAGGTGCCGGTGCGACGCTCGACGGTGACCCGCACCGAGAGCGCCGAGCGCTTCGGCGGCGGCGACCTTCTGCTGTCGCCCGACGAGGGCGCGACGGTGGAGGCCGTGGAGCTCGAGTTGCTCCCGACCAGCGTCGCGGTGGCGCTCGCGAACCTGCGCTCGTTGCTCGCCTATCCTTACGGCTGCCTCGAGCAGCGCGTCGCGACGACCATCCCGAACGTCGCGGTCTACCAGACGCTCGAGACCGCCGACGCGATGTCGACGCTCGACCCCGCGACGCGCGCGCTGCTCTCGGAGGCACGCTCGCGCGCGGTGCGCGGCGTCGCGCAGATCCTCGACCTCGCGCTGCCGACCGGCGGCTTCACGTGGTTCAACGGCTACGACACGCCTTCGGTGGAGCTGACGCTCATCGCGCTCGACGGGCTCGCGTACGCGCGCACCGCCGGCCTGGTGCGCACCGCGGAGCCCGGTGTGACGAAGTCGCTGCGGTGGTTGGAGTCGCAGACCGTCGAGTCGCCCGAGCTCGCCGCGATGCAGACCTACGTGCTCGCGCGGTGGGGCGGCAAACGTTACGCGCCGCGCGTGCGGCAGCAGCTGGAGGCGGGGCCGAGCGGCTCGCACCACGTCGACGCGCTGACGGTGCTCGCCGCGCACGCGACGGGCGTCGACAAAGAAGCGAAGGACGCGGTCGCCGCGCTCGCGACGAAGTCGCTGGAGGCGTTGACGACGCTGGAGTCGGAGCGGTTCGACGGGGCGGCGTACTGGCGCTTCCCGATGCGCGACGTCGGCCTCGGCGCGCTCCTCGGTCACGCCGCATTCGTGGGTGGTGCGGCGCCCGAGACCATCCGTGAGCGGATGCGGGGGGCCGTCGCGCGGAGCCTCGGGGCGGCGACGTTCGACCGCAGCACGTTCCTGCTGCACAGCCAGTGGCTCCTGAAGATGGAGGCCGGCGCGGCGAAGTCGAAGCTGCCGAAGGTCACCGTGGACAACGGCGAGGTCGCGGCGGCGGTGTCGCGCGGGCTCGGGAGTGTGCATGGCCTCGACGCCGCCGCGCGACGCGTGGTGATCGGCGACTTCGACGGCGTGGCGCGGCTGACCGCGAAGGTGTCGGTGCCCGGCGCTTCGGCGAAGGCGACGTCCAACGGGATGTCGATCACCAAGAAGTACTTCGCGATCGGGCCGGACGGATCGCGGACGCCGATTTCCAGCGGCGGCGAGGTCACGGTGGGCGACGAGGTCTACGTGGAGTTGAGCTTCGACGCCCAGGGCGACGAGTCGCTGCGCGGTCGGCGGTCTGCGTACTACGTCGTGACCGACGACGTGCCTGCGGGGTTCGTCGTGCTCCAGGAGGACAAGGCGTACCGCGGCGCGCCGTACGCGTTGCCGCTCGACCACGAGTCGTTACGGCGTCGGACCTTCTCGCCCGAGCGGGCGACATGGTTCTTCGACGAGCCCACCTGGTGGAGCCGCTCCACGCGCACGATCGGCTACGTGATGCGGGCGCAGTTCGCCGGCACCTTCGTCGCGCCTCCGGCGGCGATCGAGGACATGTACGGCCCGGCGATCCAGGGGCGCTCCGCCGGCGCTTCGTTGCAGGTGAAGCCGCGAGGCGAATGACGTGTCGGTCGTCGTCCTCGCGCTGCTGGCGGCGGCGCCGTCGTTCTCCGTCGACCCGGACGTGGGTACGACGGCGGACGTGGAGCGCGAGGCTGAGCGGCACTGGGCGGCGCTCACGCGCCTGTGGAAGAAGAACACTGGAGACGACGTCGCCGGCCCCGAGCACATCGCGGTGCGTGCGCGGCGCGACTTCTCGCCGGGGGTGAACGGGCGCAGCGCGCCGGGCGTGGTGCAGCTACGGCCGAGCCGTGACGTGTTCACGCGTCGGCAGCGCCTCGCGCTCAAGCACGAGCTGGCGCATCAGCTCCTGCTTGCGGCGTGCCCGGCGGCGGCGAACGATCGGCTCTTCCACGAGGCGTTTGCGATCTGGACGAGCGGCGAGCTGACGAACTGGCTCACGAAACACATCACGCTGCAGGAGGCGCGTACGCGGCTCGCGAAGGGGATCGACGATCGCCCGTCGGCGCGCGCGGCGATCGCGCGGCTCCTCGCGGAAGCGGAAGCGGAGCGGACGCTCGTCGAGCGTATGAGGCAGTGCAAGGACGGGGGGCGTGCGCTCCTCACCGTCACGGCGCTGACGCGCCAGGTGCCGGCGGTGTTCGCCGACGCCGACGTCGTGCTCTCGCGACACTCCGGCGCGGTGATCGCGCACAGCGGTGCGCCCGCGCTGAAGATGCCGTTCGGCTCCACGCTCAAGCCGTTCGTCGTCGCGGCGCACGGTCCGGGCCCCGACCTGCCGGTGGGGGACACGGCGATGTGGAAGTGCGGCGCGCGCACGCAGCGGATGAAGACGCGCGACGCGTTACTGGCCTCGTGCAATGGCTACTTCCTCGACTGGGCGCCGCCCGCGACATTCGGTCCGTACCAGCCGCTCTTCGATCGATTCGACGTGCGCCCGCGGGTCGTCGCGGAGGCGATCGGCCTGGCGTCGCGACTTCAGCTGTCGGCCTTCGAGCTCGCGCAGGCCTACCGCGTCCTCGCGGAGGCGGAGCCGTCGTTGATGAAGATGCTCCGCGCCAACCGCACGGAGGGCACACTCGCGGCGGCCGGCCTCACCGTGGAAGGCGCGACCAAGACCGGCACCGTGCGCGACGCGGATTCGCGCCCTCGCGTCGGCTGGATTGTCTTCGTCGATGATGACTTCGTGGTCGTCATGGCGCGCGAGGGGCGCGCGCCGAGCACGTTTGCGCCGCAGCTCGACACCCTCGTGCGTGGGCTGAAGCCGCGCGGCTTCGACGTCGAACGCGGGCACTTCCGCCCGGGCTGCGAGCTGGACGGCATCGAGGTGTCGGTCGGGAAGCGGCTCGTCGTCGGACGCCACGTACCGAACGCGCGCTGGCTCTGCCTGGGAGGCCCCACCGTGAACGGTCCGGGCGTGGTGGACGGCGATCGGCTCCGCGTGGAGCGTGGTACGCTGGACGACGGGTGAGCCTCTTCGACGCCATCTTCCGCGGGGCGGGCGCGCGACTCGGCGCGGAGGTCGTCGAGCGCGGTATCGAGCAGCTCACTGACCCCGAGCGCGCCGAGGCCGAGCGGAAGCGCAAGCAGCGCCTGATGAAGATCGGCGCGGTCGTCGTGGTGATCGTGTCGGTGTTCGGGCTGCTGTTCCTGTCGGGTCTGTTCGCCGACCTCTTCCGCTGGCTGCTCGGGCTCGTCTTCATCGCGGGGCTCGGCGGCGGTGCGTACTACCTGGCGCGCAACAAGATCCGCGCGCTGCGCTCCTCCTACGAGGAGAAGAGCGAGTCGCGGCGCATCGCTTCCGAAGCGGAGGCGAAGGAACGCGCCGTGCGCGAGCAGCTCGAGGCCCTCAAGAAGAAGCAGCGTTGATGTGATCCGCGCGGAGCCGGTGCGCCGCGTCGAAGAGGCGTCGGTACGCGAGCAGCGCGATCACGATGCACCCGAGTGACGTCGACGCCGCGAGCATGAACATCACCACGAGCTGATACTTGACCGCGTCGACCGGGTCCTCGCCCGAGAGGATCTGCCCCGTCATCATCCCGGGCAACGACACCAGCCCCACCACCGACATCGAGTTGATGATCGGAATCATCCCGCGCCGCACCGCCTCCGCGAGCGGCTCGCGCGCCGCCTCCCAGCGCGTCGCGCCGAGCGCGAGGTGCGCTTCGATCAACTCCCGCTTCGCGTCGAGCGACTCCAGCAGGTGGTCGAGCGCGAGCGAGATCCCGGTGAGTGAGTTCCCGAGCACCATCCCGAGGAGCGGGATGACGTACTGCGCCTGATACCAGGGCTGAACGCCGACGACCGCGCCGGTCACCGTGAACGTCGTCGCGAGGCTGGTCAGCGCGAGCGTGAGGAACGCGTCCAGGTGGACGTGGCCGTACTTGCGCGACGAACGCGCGACCGCGGCGCGCCCCGCCGCCGCGATCATCACCGCGATCCACACCAGCACCGGCCACGGCGTGTCGTGGCCGAAGACCCAACGCAGCACGTAACCGAGGAGCCCGAGCTGAACGAGGGTGCGGACGGAGGCGACCGCGAGGCGGCGTTCGAGGCCGAGCCGCAACAGGACGCTCACCGCCCCGGCGACGAAGACGAGCGCCGTCGCGATCACGAGGTCGACGGGGGTCAGCGCGATGGTCTGGCTCAAGCGACCTCCACCCGCGCGGCGCCGAGGCGCTCGGCCTGTGCGGTCTGGTGGGTGACGATGACGGTGCTCGATTGGCGTCGGTCACGGTCGGCGTCGAGGAGTGCCTCCAGGGCGGCTTCGGCGTCGGGGTCGAGGGCGCTCGTCGGCTCGTCGAGGAGGAACACGTCGGGCGCGAGGAGGAACGCGCGCACGAACGCGACGCGCTGTTGCTCCCCGACCGAGAGCTCGCGCGCCGGTCGGTCGAGGACGTCGCGCAGGCGCAGCGCCTCCAGGCACGTCTGCGCTCCTTCGAGGACGAAGGGCTTCGACGCGGCGCGGTACGAAAAGGCCGCTTCGAGGTTGGCGCGGACCGTCGCCGCAGTGAGCGCGGGGCGCTGCCCGACGTACACGACCCGCCGACGGTACGCGGGGTAGCCGAGCGCCTCGGGGGGCTGATCGTCGAGGTGTACGGTCCCCGAGACGGGGGCCACGAGCTGGGCGATCCCGCGTAGCAGCGTGGTCTTACCGGAGCCCGACGGCCCGGTCAGGGCGCACCGCTCACCGGGCGCGAGCGTGAAGCTGCACCGGGCCTTGCGTTCCCCGTCGAGGGCGACCGTCAGGTCTTCCACGCGCAGTCCGGCCGGCATCGCCCGTTCATATCAACGCGAGACAAGAAATGACTCAAGATCGACCACCCGACGACCGAACGATCGGGTGGGGTCTACGGGCGCGTGGTTCGAGCAGCCGAGCAGGGGGCGTTGGTCGAGGCGGGGGTCGGGGTGCTGGCGCCCGTGGCTCCGAAGTGGAGTCGGCGGGTCTTGCTCGTCGAGGGGGCGGACACCGACGCGCGCAGCATCATGACGTTGCTCGAGGAGGTGGAGGGGTGGACGACGAGCGTCGCCCGGGTGCGCTCGTTGGCGGAGGCGCGGGCGACCCTCGCGACCGACGACTACGACGCGGTGCTCCTGGGTTGCTCACTGCCGGACGGCGAGGGCGTGGACGCGGTCGTGGCGATCAGCGTCGCGGTCCCGGAGATCCCGATCGTCGCGCTGACGAACCGCGGCTGCACGAACATGGGGCTGCGCGCGGTGCAGATGGGCGCACAGGACTACCTCGACAAGACGAAGCTCGACGCGCCGGCGCTCGGGCAGGCGCTTCGCTACGCCATCGAGCGCAAGCGCGCCGAGGCCCGCCTGGTGTACCTCGCGCACTACGACCAGCTGACCGGGCTCGCCAACCGTGCGCTCTTCCTGGAGCGTGTGGCGCAGGCGCTGAACAGCGCGCCGAAGCACCGCACCCGCGTCGCGGTGATGTTCCTCGATCTCGATCGCTTCAAGGCGATCAACGACACGCGCGGGCACGACGCGGGCGACGCGCTCCTCCAGCAGGTCGCGGGCCGTCTGCTCGACTGTGTGCGCGAAGGTGAAACCGTCGCGCGCCTCGGCGGCGACGAGTTCACGATCCTGTTGGAGGGCGTGCGTCGCCTCGACGACGCGACGATCGTCGCCCAGCGGATCATCGACGCGTTCGAACGGCCGTTCGACGTGTGTGGTCGCCAGATCAGCATGTCGACGAGCGTCGGCGTCGCGATCTCCGCGGACCACGTGCGGACGGCCGACGCGATGATGGAGCGCGCCGACCGCGCGATGTACCGCGCCAAGCAGCGCGGAAGGAACCGCTTCGAGATCTCCCAGGACGAGCCCGACATCAGCACGGGTGATTTGTTCGACACGACGTGTGAAGTCGAGCGCGCGCTCGCGACCGGTGAGCTCGACGTCTACTACCAGCCGAAGGTGCAGCTCACGGACGGGCGGCTCGTCGGGATGGAGGCGCTCCTGCGCTGGAATCACCCGCGGCTCGGCCACCTCGCGCCGTCGCGGTTCATCCCGCTCATGGAGCAGTCGGGGATGATCGGAGAGGTCGGGCGCTGGGTGTTGCGTCGCGCGATGCAGCAGATGAAGTGGTGGCTCGACGAGGGCTTCGGCGACTTCCGGGTCGCGGTGAACGTCTCCGCCCGTCAGCTCGAGGACCAGACGTTCGTCGACACGGTGAGCGATCTGCTCGAGGAGACGGCGCTCCCCGCGCGCAACCTGGAGCTGGAGATCACCGAGAGCATCCTCATCGAGCAGTCGGCGCGCAGCCACCGCATGTTGGAGGCGCTGCAGCGGCTCGGGGTGCGGCTCGCGATGGACGACTTCGGCACGGGGTACTCGTCGCTCGCGTACCTCGTGAACTACCCGATCGACATCCTCAAGATCGACAAGAGCTTCGTAGAGCAGCTCCTCACGTCGAATCGCCACCGGGCGATCGTCTCCGCGATCGTCGGGCTCGGGCGGAGCCTCGATCTGGAGATCGTCGCCGAGGGCGTCGAGACCGTCGAGCAGCTGGAGTCGCTGCGCGACATCGGGTGCCGCAGCATCCAGGGGTATCTGTTGAGCCAGCCGCAGGCGTCCTCGGACATCGAGGAGTGGCTCGACGAACGTACCGAGACGCAGTGATCCGCTCCGATCACATCCGCTTCGAGAGCTTCGCCAGCGCCTTCGCGAGGTCCGGCTTGTCGTCGAAGATCGCGCGCAGCGGATCGTGGTCCTGCGCGGCGAGGCGTTCGGGGACGGTGCGGATCGTGAACTGGTCCGGGTCGAGGTCGAGGGTGACTTCGTCCCAGGTGAGCGGCGTCGACACGGTCGCGCCAGGGCGGGGGCGAACGCAGAGCGGGGACACGAGCAGGCGACCGTGTCCGTTCTGGCCGAAGTCGATGTAGACCTTGCCGCCGCGCGCGTTGATGTTGCGCGCGACGGTCGCGATGTCCGAGAGCTCCTCCACGATGATGCGCGCGATGAGCTCCGCGAGCCCGCGTGACTGTTCGTAGGTGCACTGCCGCCCGAGGGGGACGAGGACGTGCAGGCCGGTGGAGCCGGAGGTCTTCGGGTAGCAGGGCAGGCCGATGTCGTCGCAGAGCGCCTTGATGGCGAGGGCGATCTTCACGACGTCCGTGAACGGCGCGCCCTTGGGATCGAGATCGAGGATCGTCCAGTCGGGGCGACCGATCTCCGAGACCCGGCTCGACCACACGTGCAGCGGGATGGACCCGAGGTTGATGATGTACAGGAGTGTGTCTTCGTCGTCGGCGACGAAGTAGTCGATCTCGCGGCTCGCGTGCTCGCTCCACATGCGCTCGGTGCGGACCCAGCCGGGGATGTGCCCGGGCGCGTCCTTCTGGAAGAAGTTCTTGCCGTCGATGCCGTCCGGGTAGCGCGTGAGGACCACGGGGCGGTCCTCCAGATACGGCAGGATGTTCGCGCTGATCGCGCGATAGAATTCGATGAGGTCGCCCTTCGTGTAACCCTCCTCGGGCCAGAACACCTTGTCGAGGTTGGTGAAGGGGACGCGGACGGCGGCGGCTTCCTCCGTCGCGGGCGCCTGCGGCGCGGTGGGTGCGAGATCCGGATCGTCGTCCTTCATCTCGGCGACGCTTTTGTCGTCGCGCAGGCGGATGAACACGGGGTGCCTGAGCTGCCGCTCGTCGGTGTACGCGAGGTAGCGCACCTCCACGACGAGCTTCGGCTCGACCCAACGGTTGCGGTCGGAGGGGATCGGGTCGCCCGTGAACTGCGGCGTGTCGCAGGTGATGGCGTCGAGCTCGGCGCGGATGTCGGTGAGGAGCTGCTCGGTGAAGCCGCTGCCGACGCTCCCGACGTAACGCAGTTCGTGGCCGACGTACTCGCCGAGGAGGAGGCCGGAGAAGCCGGTGCGGGTGTCGCGCTTGGGTTCCGTGAAGCCGACGACGACGAAGTCCTCGGACTGCTCGACGCGGAGCTTGAGCCAGTCCTGCGAGCGCCCGGCGATGTACTTCGAGTCGGCGCGCTTCGCGACGATGCCCTCCAGGCCCATCTTCTCGACCTGCGCGAAGAAGTCTTCGCCGCGTGTCTCGATGTGATCCGAGAACCGCAAGACACCTTGCGCGAGGATGACCTTGCGGAGGGCCGCCTTGCGTTCGACGAGCGGGAGGCCGCGGAGGTCGAAGCCTTCGAACGCGAGGAGGTCGAAGACGTAGAGCGTCGCGGGGTAGCTGATCGACGCGCGGTCGATGTCCATCTTCCGTACGAGCTGCGTCCGCTTCTGGAGGCGCGAAAAGCTCGGCTTGCTGTCGTCGTCGAGCACGACGACCTCGGCGTCGAGGATGAAGTGGTCGAACGGGAACGCGCGGAGCGCGACGACGAGGTCGGGGTAGACGTCCGTCGCGTCCTTGCCGCTGCGGTAGCGGAGGCGGATCCGGGAGCCGTCCTTTTCGACGAGGAGGCGGAAGCCGTCGTACTTCAGCTCGAAGAGCCACCCTGGCTTCGAGAAGGGGCCCTCGGCCGTGGCGGCCTTCATCGCTTCGAGGTTCTCGAAGTCGACCGGGAGCTTCGGCGCGCCGATCGCCTCGAGCTGCTCGACGATCTCGGGGCCGGTCTTTCTGCCGCGTGCGAGATCTTCGACGGTGAGGCCGGAGAGGATCGAAGCGGACGAGACCTGGCGCGTTCCTTCCTCGGCGGCCCACGCGTCGGGTTTCTTGATGAGGAGCCACTCGTTGCTCTCGCCCTTGGTCTTCACGAGCGTGAAGACGCCGCGGAGCTTCTGGCCCTTGAGCTCGAAGAGGAGCTTGCCCTCCTCGAGGGTCGCGCCCTTCTCCTCGATCGGGATCCACGTGCCGCGATCCCAGACGATCATCGCGCCGGCGCCGTAGTTGCCGGCGGGGATGACACCCTCGAAGTCCTTGTAGTCGAGCGGGTGGTCCTCGGTCATGACGGCGAGGCGTTTCACCGCAGGATCGAACGACGGGCCGCGCGGGACGGCCCACGACTTCAGGACGCCGTCCATCTCCAGGCGCAGGTCGTAGTGGAGGCGCCGGGCCGCGTGTTTTTGGACCACGAACGCGCGGGTGCCGGCGCCGCGCTGGGTGCCGCCGTACGGTTCGGGCGTGCGATCGCCGGAGCGCTTCGCGTAGTACTTGTCGAGATCGGCCACGCTCGGGCCCCAGTATGCGACGACACGAGAATCGGGGTCGACTCGCTGCCGTTTTGGCGACTAAATGTGGGGCATGGCGCCGCGTGCGATCAGCTCGGCGACGATCGCCTTCGGGCTCGTCAACATCCCGATCAAGCTCTACTCGACCTCGAATCCGTCGTCCTCGATCTCCTTCAAGATGCTCACGAAGGACGGGGGGCGGGTGAAGCAGCAGTACGTCGACCCCAAGAACGGGGACGAGGTGGTGCCGCGCTCCGAGATGGTGAAGGGCTACGAGTTCGCGAAGGACCAGTACGTCCTGTTCACGAACGACGAGATCAAGGAGCTGCAGGAGAAGGCGACGCAGACGGTGGAGATCACCGAGTTCGTCCCCGAGGACGAGGTCCCGAAGGAGTACTACGCGAAGACGTACTACCTCGGGGCGGAGAAGGGCGGCGACCGCGCCTACGCGCTGCTGTCGGAGGCGATGAAACGCGCGGGGCGCGTCGCGATCGCGAAGTACGCGGCGCGCGGGAAGCAGTACCTCGTGTTGATCGCGCCGAAGGGTGACGGGCTCGCGATGCACCAGCTGCACTACCCGGAGGAGCTGCAGCCGTTCACCGAGGTGCCGCTGCCGGACGTCGAGGTGAAGGAGTCGGAGGTTGCGCTCGCGATGCAGCTGATCGACCAGATCGCGACGGACACCTTCAACCCCGAGAACTACGAGGACGAGGTCCGCAAGCGGATGGAGGCGGTGATCCAGCAGAAGATCGAGGGCGCCGACGTGACCCTCGCGCCGGAGGAGTCGCCGAAGGCGCAGATCATCGATCTGATGGACGCCCTGAAGGCGTCGCTGGAGGGCGGGGAAGAAGCCGCCGAGCCGGAGCCCGAGAAGGCCGCGCCCAAGTCGAAGAAGAAGACCGCCAAGTCGTCGAAATGATCGGCTACACCGCACGCGAGGTCGCCAACGTCCTCGACCTCCCCGAGGCGCGAATCCGCGCGTTCGTCAAAGAGGGCTTCCTCGAGCCGCGCCGCGGTGACGAAGGGGAGATGCGGTTCGGTTTTCAGGACCTCGTCTTGCTGCGCACCGCGAAGGGGCTGACCGAAGCGGACATCTCGCCACGTCGGGTGCGGCGCGCGCTCGCGCAGCTCAAGGCACAGCTCCCGCGCGGTCGACCGCTCACCGCGGTGCAGGTCTACGCGCGCGAAGGCGACATCGTCGTGCACGACGGCGACGTCGAGTGGGAGCCGGTCACCGGGCAGGTGCTGTTGAACTTCGACGTGAAGGCGCTCGCGCACGAGGTCGAGCCGCTGACGATCCAGTCGGAGCAGCGCGCGACCGAGTCGGACCTCGAGATGTCCGCGGACGACTGGTACGAGCTCGGCTCGGATCTCGAGACCGTGTCACCGGCGCGTGCGCGCGACGCGTACCGGCGCGCTTTGGAGCTGAGCCCGCGTCATGTCGAGGCGCGCATCAACGCGGGCCGCCTGCTCTACGAAGCCGGCCTCTACGACTCGGCCGAAGCCCACTTCGCGCTGGCACGCGCGCAACGCCCGACGGACGCCACCGCGGCGTTCAACCACGCGGTCGCCTACGAAGCGCTGGCTCGCCCGGAGGATGCGATCGCCGCGTACCTCGCGGCCGTCGAGCACGCGCCCCGCTACCGCGAGGCGTACCGCGCGTTGGCGCGCCTGTACGAACGCCTCGGGCGCGCGAACGCGGCGCTACAGATGTACGCTCGCTACAAAGAGCTGTTCGGCGATCACTAGACCTCGACCGGCAACGCGTAGACGTAGACGGAGCTCGGGTCCGTCGCGTGGAAGCGGTCGTCGTAGATCTCCAGGTCCGCGGCGCCCGAGTGGCGGTGTCCGCTCTGGATGAGCCACGTCGAGTAGGCGTAGCTCACCGTGCGATCGATGTCGGTCGCGGGGCCGCGGTGCTCGAAGGTCGCGTACGTCGCGGCGGGGATCTCGACCGCTTCCATCGCGGCGGGGAGGGGGCGGTCGGCCGGGGCCTCGACGGCGGCGAAGTACTCCAGGCGGTCGTCGTCGTCGCGTTCCTGTCGGACCACGCCGTAGCAGACGGCCTGGATGCCGTCGGTGATCTCGTGGCGTCGCGCGAGGAAGTCGTCCCACAGCGGCGGGAGTCGTTTGCCGATGTTGTTCTTCTCGGAGTCGGGTCCGTAGAAGGTCGTTCGCAGCCCGACGAGTGTCATCGCCGGTCGCTCGACGATCGTCGGCTCGGTCGAGACGTTGTGTTGCAGGTGCTCGAGCATGGGGCCGTCGAGCCGCAGCTTCTTCAGGAACACGTTGCGTTTGCCGATCTTCCGGTACGCCGACGGCGCCATGTCGAACGCCTTCTTGAACGCGCGTGTGAAGCTCTCCTGCGTCTCGAACCCCGCGAGCAGCGCGATGTCGAGGATGCGGAGATCCGTCGTCAGCAAGCGGTCCAGCGCGCAGGCCATGCGGCGCGAGCGGATGTACGTCTTCAGCGTCTCCCCGGTCAGTGACTTGAAGATCCGCTGGAAGTGCCACTGGCTCAGCCCGCCGGCTCTCGCGACCTCGGCCAGCGCGATCGACGCGTCGAGGTTCGCCTCGACGAAGTCGACGCCGCGCTGGATCCGCTCGAGGTAGTAGTCGCTCACGGCGTCTCGAAGAACCCCGTCATCGCGGTGAGCTTCCCGTCGTCACCGAAGCGTCCGTGGCTGATCCCATCGCCGAGCTCCTCGCCGTCACCGCTCATCATCTTCCACCGGGCGATGCACTCGCCATGATGCGCGTGGAAGTGCTGCGTGACGAAGTGCCCGCCCGGGACCTGTTCGTGGAACTGCTTCATGTACGTGGCCAGCTCGTCCCAACCGGAGGCCACGACGAGCGGGTCGGTGTACACGCAGTCCTCGGCGATCGCCTCCGCGAACAGCGCCTTCTTCTCGCCGCCGGAAGTGACCTTCCACGACTTCACGTAGGTTTCCCAGATGTCACGTTGTGTGTCCGTCATGACCCGAGGTTAGGCGAGCCCGCGGCGGCGCTTCGGACATTCCGTGCGATTCTCGCGCTTAGAACACCAGCGGGCCGATCACCCCCGCCGCGCGGTCGAGATCGCGGACGAGCGGCGGCGCGGCGGTGAGCACGAGCTCCTGCGCGTGCGCCTGCCGCCGGTCGAGCTCCACACGCGCGGCTTCCAACACCGCGGCGCGCGCGGCGCCGAGCTCGTCGCGTGCGGCGCGGGAGCGGAGCCAGTCGAGGAGGTCCTTCATGTCGTTGAGATCGCCGAGCGCGTCCTGCAGCGCCTTGAGCGTCTTGACCGTGGCCTTCTTGTCGATGACGTCGCCGAACGCGGGCGCGATCATCTCCACCGTGTAGCGGAGTCTTTTGAAACGAATGCGCAGCCGGTGCTGATCTTCGAGGCGGTCCGGATCCAACACCGAGTCGATCAGCGGCTCCGTCGCCTCGGCTCGCGCGAGCAAGTGCGGGCCGGCGATGCGGCCCGCGGTCACGCCCGTCACCTTGGGTGCGGCGGCCATCCTCATCACGTCGACGCCGCGCCGAAGGAGGAGCTCGGGCGGGTACGCCTTCTTGACGCGCTCCAGCGGATCCTCGCCCGCGATGGTGTGGGCTTCGACGGCGGGCCGTTCCAGGCCGACGGTCTCGAGGAGACGCTCCAGATCCGCGCGCATCACGTCGGCTTCGCGCCCCGCGCCGAGCGCCTGGCGGAGGCCCTTGGCGAACGCCTGCGCTTTTCGGACGCGGCGTTTGTCGAGCATGGGTGCCGCGAGGGCGAGCGCTTCGACGAGCCGGCGGCTGGCGACGCGGACGTCGTGCACCAACTCGACGGTGTCCTCGGGCCAGGGTCGCGCGGCTTGCAGGTGGCACTCGACGAGGTGGGGGTAGAGGAGCTTGTCGAGCAGCGTCGAATCCGAGTCCGCCGCCTCGAGCGGAGGGACGTGGGCCGCTTTTTCGAGGCGCGCGAGGAGGACGCGACGGTCGGTGGGGCTCGTCATGCGGGGGCGTGAAGATAGCATTTGGAGGGGCGACCCGCGACAATCCCTGTCGTGTTCTCCCCGATCCTCCTCAGCTGCGCCATCGCGCAGGCGCCGACGGTCGAGGCCATCGACGCCGCGCTCGCGCGGGCCGGCGCGTACCTGATGAAGCGCCAGAGCGAGGACGGCGCGTGGCGCTCGGATCGCTACGGCAACTTCAAGGACGGCTGGTCGCTGTCGCCGATGGCGCTGAGCGCGCTCTACTTCGTGCCGCCGTCCGAAGCCGTCGCCGCGAGCTACGCGAAGGGCTCGGACTTCGTCGCGACGATCATCGGGGAGGACGGCGCGCCGCGCCCGGAGGCGCTCGGCTACCCGGTCTACGCGCTCGCGGGGGCGACGTTCGTGCTGAGCACGCCGCCGAACCGTCGCCACCTCCGAGTCCGCGACCAGGTCGTGAAACACCTGCTCGCCGCGCAGCTCGGGCCCGACCACGGGTGGAAGCCCACGGACGTCGACTACGGGGGCTGGGGGTACTTCCACGGTCCGCCGACGCGCCCGCCCGACGGCGAGGAGCGCGACATGCTCCTGTCTTCGAATCTGTCGTCGACGGTGTTCGCGATCGGTGCGCTTCGCCTGGGCGGGCTCCCGTTCGACCACCCCGCGCTCATCGCCGCGAGACACTTCGTCGAGCGCTGCCAGAACTTCGAAGGCGACGGGGGGTTCTTCTTCACCCCCTCCAACGAGGTCCAGAACAAGGCGCACGTCACCGACGCGGGGGTGACCCGATCCTACGGCACGATGACGGCGGATGGCCTCCGTGCGCTTCGGCAGCTCGGCGTCCCCGCGATCCACCCCCGGCGCAAGCGCGCGCACGCGTGGCTCGCCCAGCGTTACTCGCCGGAGCGCGTCCCGGGTGACTACCCCGAGAACCGCGAGGTGCAGCGGCGGTCGTCCTACTACTACTGGGTCTGGTCGTCGTCGCACGCGCTGTGGGGCGAGGGGCACGAAACCCTCGATAGCGCCGAGGGCCCGATCGTCTGGCCGATGTGGATGGCGGCGTCGCTCTTGCGTCGGCAGCGCCCCGACGGGTCGTTCGCGAACGAATACACCGATCTGAGGGAGGACGATCCCTTGGTCGCGACCAGCTTCGCCGTGGCGGGGCTGGCGCTGTCGCGGCTGGTGCTGACGGGGAAGATGCGGACTTCGCACTGACGTTCCCATTTGGAACAAGGTCACGACCGCAGTGTGTCCTGCGGCTCAAGCGCCCGTCGCGGACGGCCGATCCTTGTGGGCGTGAACGTGGCCTCTGCGCATACCGAGCCGGACTCGAGGGAATCGTCCCCCGAGGACGTGCGCGCGCACGCCGACCGGCTCGTCGCGGTCGGGAAGATTGCGGCCGGGGTCGCCCACGAGATCAACAACCCCGCCGCGTTCGTCATCGCGAACACGGCCGTGCTCTCGGAGCACGCCGACCTCCTCGAAGGGTTGTTCGCGACGCTGCACGAGCTGGCCGCCGAACACCCCGCGGTGCGTGACGACATCGAAGACCTCCTCGCCGCGCACGGCATCGACGCGGTCATCGAGGACATCCGCGCCATCGTGGCCGAGAACTCCGAAGGGCTCTCGCGCATCACCGCGATCGCCCGCGACCTCGGCCTGTTCTCGCGCAAGCAGTCGGAGCCGGCGCGCGCGCTTCACCCCAACGAGGTCGTCAACGCAGCTTGCTCGTTGGTGAACACCAGCGTTCGCCATCGCGCGACGCTCGTGAAGGAGCTGAAGGACACGCCGATGTTGCTCGGCGACGCGGGGCGCCTCACGCAGGTCCTCACGAACCTCCTCCTCAACGCGGCCCACGCGATCCCCGACGACGCCGAGGGTGACCCGAAGATCATCGTGCGTACCTACGCCTGCGACGACGAGGTGGTGTTCTCCGTCCGCGACGACGGGGCGGGCATCCCGCCGGAGCAGCTCGAGAAGATCTTCGATCCGTTCTTCACGACCAAGCCGAAGGGGGAGGGGACGGGCCTCGGGCTGTCGCTCGCCAAGGAGATCGTCCAGGAGCACGGCGGATCGATCGACGTTCATAGTCGCGTAGGGCGAGGGACGGTCGTCAGCGTCCGCATCCCCGCGCTCGTGTTGCCGGCCCAGGTGACGCCGACGATCCCGTCGACGGTCGACGTCGAGGATGCTCCGACTTCGATGCGTGTGTTGGTCATCGACGACGATCCCCTCGTGCTCCGCGCCTACGAGCGCACGCTCGGCGCGTCCATGGAGATCGTCACGGCGCAGACCGGGGAGGAGGCGCTCTCCATCCTCGGCTTCGATGCGTCGTTCGACGCGATCCTCTGTGACCTGATGATGCCGCACATCGACGGCGAGCTCGTCTACGAGCGCGTGCAGGCGCGGTGGCCGGAGCTGACGAGCCGTTTTGTCTTCGTCAGCGGCGGGGCATTCACCCCGCGCGCCCGTCGGTTCCTGGAGCGCGTCGAGCAGCCGTTCCTCACCAAGCCCGTGCCGGCGCCGCTCCTGGGGCGCGCGATCGCCGACGTCACCCGCTCCTGAAACGCTGGACCCTCGAGCGCCGTTCGAACAGGCTCCCTCGCGTCGTGCGTTGGGCGTTGATGCTGTCGTTGCTGTTGGTGGCGTGTACGAAGCCGTCCGCCGACGCGCTCCTCGCGCAGATCGAGGCGGCGCACGAGGACTACGACCTCGACACCTTCGACGCCGCGTCGCGCGCGTTCATGGATCGCTTCGAGGACCACCCCGCGTACGACGGGGTGCGCTACCGGCTCGCGGAGCAGATGGTGGCGAACACACTCCTGAAGCCCCAGTCCGAGGAGGCGGTCGAGGCGCGCCGAATGCTGGCGCGCGCCGCAAAGGATGCGAAGACGCCGGCCGCGCGCTTCGACGCGGCGTTGCTGCTCCTGAAGTTTCGGCCCGACTCCGATCCGATCGCGGAGGCGGAGGCGATGCTGCGGCGCTTCGAAGGGCATCCGGGTCTCGAGCAGGTGTACTTCTGGGTCGTTGCGAAGCTGGAGGGGGAGGGGCGGCACGAAGAGGCGGCGCAGTACGCGAAGCGCTTGCTCGAGCGGTACCCCGACGTCGAGTCGGCCGACACGTACCGCGCGGTGGTGCGGCGTGATGCGCTCGTCGGGAATCCGCCGCCGTTCGGCGACGCGCTCGACGCCGCGCAACGCGCGCGCCTCGACGGCAAGGTCGTGCTCGTCGACTTCTGGGCGACCTGGTGCGCTCCGTGCGTCGCGGCGATGCCGCGGATCGTTCAGTTTCATCGGGATCGGTCGAGCGACGGATTCGAGCTCGTGCAGGTGAGCCTCGACGAAGACGACGACGCGTACGCGCGTTTTCGCGAAGAACACACGCTCCCCGGGATCCAGCTTCGCAGCACGGGGGACGCCGGGGTCGACGAGCGCTTTGGAGTGGAAGTCCTCCCCTCGTATGTCGTGGTGTCGCGTGACGGGAAGGTCACGAACACACAGTCGAGCGACACCGAGGTGTTCACTCTCTTGAAACGAATGCTCGGTCCCACGCACGAGGACCCACGCTAACCGTTCGACACTTCTGCATATCTGCGCTGCGTCACCTGGGCGTCACGTTTGTGTCGCCGCTCGTCACACGAGTGTTGGTTCGTCTTCACGGTACGTCTTCGTCCTCGGTGCTATCTGGGGCGCCAAGAAGGACCCCGGAAGATGAAAAACTTCAAACTCCTCTCGCTCACAACCATCCTCCTGACCTCCGGTCTGGTCGCCTGCTCGGGCGATGACGACGGAGACGACACCACGGTGACCCCGCCTGGGATGAGCCTGCAGGCGCAGGCCGTCGAATCGGGCCAGGTCAACTACTCCGACGGCGCGGGCCTCAGCGTTTCGCAGACCCTCGCCATCGATGTCTCGGGTGCCTCCATCGGTGCCCCCACCCAGGCGCTCCCGGGCGCGTTCGCTGCGGCCGACTACTACGGCGCGGTCGACCCGGCCGCGGCCATGGGGTGGTGGCAGGGTTGGACCTACATCAACAGCGGCGCCGACGGCACGCTCCCCGGTGACAACTTCCACCCGCTCGAGGCCGAGATCACCGGCGGCACCATCACGCCGGCCGGCACGAACGACTGCGCGACGGTCAACGCCGACTTCGGCGACGGCGGCACGGTGATGATCTTCGGCGCGTCCTTCCCGGTCTGTGTCCTCTCGCAGGACATCACCGCGGACACGACGCTCCCGAACACCCACGTCTACGTCCTCGCGGGCACGATCAGCGTGGGCACCGGCATGATGCAGCTCTCGGGCGGCTCGCCGAGCAGCAGCGCGACGCTGACCATCGACGCCGGCGTGCAGATCTTCGCGGCCGAGGGGCAGGCCTCCTCGCTCGTCATCACCCGCGGCTCGCGCATCGCGGCCAACGGCACCTCGGACCTTCCGATCATCCTCTCCGCGGTGGCGGTCGACGGCTCGAACAACATCACGGGTGACCCCACGAACCTCCTCGACCGCGGCGTCTGGGGCGGACTCGTCCTCTCGGGTATGGCGCGCGAGAACTCGGGCGACACCAACGGCGAGCTGACCACCGAGGCGGCGCCGCCGGATGCGGAGCGTTGGTTCGGCGGGATGTCGGACGGCGACACCAGCGGCACCGTCCGTTACATGGTCATCGCCGAGTCGGGTTACGAGTTCCGTCCGGACGAAGAGGTCCAGGGCCTCACGCTCGAGGCCGTCGGCTCCGGCACGACGCTCGAGTACATCCAGGTCATCGGTTCGGAGGACGACTGTGTCGAGTGGTTCGGTGGCGCGGTCGACGTCAGCTACCTGATCTGCAACGGCGTCGATGACGACGCGCTCGACATGGACGAGGGCTTCAGCGGCAACGTCCAGTTCGTCATCGTCCGCATGGGTTCGGACAACGGCGACCGTGGCATCGAGTCGGACGGCAACGGCAGCAACTTCGACGCGCAGCCCTACACGGCGCCGAACCTCGCGAACGTCACGATCCTCGGCAACCCGGGGCGTGAAGACGGCAACACCAGCGCGATCCTTCACCGCGAAGGTTGGCGCGGGAAGGTGTACCGCTCGGTGTTCACCGACGACATGCTCGGCGGCGGCGGCTTCGAGAGCGGCTGCCTCGACATCGACGACGTCGTTCCCTCGGCGCTCGCCCACTACGACTCGGTGTTCAACTGCACCGGTGGGCCGCTGATCGACGACGACGACGTCGAGGAGTAATCGCCGGCATCCGATGAGTTCGGGGGCCGAGGCATCGAAGCGGGTGTCTCGGCCCTTTCGCCGTTTTTCGACGAAGGACCACGATATGAAGACGCGCACGCACTGGATTGGCGGACTAGCGGTGGTGGTGGGCGTTCAGCTCCTCGCCGTCCGCGGTCTCGCGGAGGAGGACCTCTCCAACCTGGCCAAGGAGCTCATTCGTCTCCGCGGCGAGGTCGAGAGCCTCCACGACGCCTTCGAGGCCGACAAACGCCAGCACAAGGACGCGATGCGCTCGTACGCGCAGCGACGCCTGGAGCTCGAGAGCGAAGTCCAACGCAAGGAGCTCGAGATCAAGAAGCTCCGGCAGGCGACCGACCGTTCGCGTGAAGAGAAGGCGCGCGCGTCGTCGCAGGCGACCGCGCTCAGCCCGGTCGTCCGCAGCACGATCAACCGGCTCACGCAGCACGTCGAGGGCTCGCTCCCGTTCAAACGCGACGACCGCCTCAGTGAGCTGCAGGGGATCGGCAAGAAACTCGAGAAGGGTGAGCTGTCCGCGCCGCGCGCGATGAATCAGCTGTGGACCTACGTCGAGGACGAGCTCCGCCTCGCGCGTGAGAACGGACAGTTCTCGCAGGTCATCGAGATCGACGGCAAGGAGCAGCTCGCCGACGTCGTCCGCCTCGGGATGGTGATGCTGTTCTTCTCGACGAACGACGGCCGCGTCGGCTTCGCAGAGAAGAAGGGCGACGCCTGGCAGTACACCGCGATCGACGGCGAGGACGCGAAGAAGGTTCAGGCGCTGTTCGATGCGTTCGAGAAGCAGGTGCGCACCGGCTACTTCGTCGTGCCGTACGCCATCTCCGGAGGTGTTCGATGAGCCTCGCCACGATGACCGCGCTGCTCCTGCTCACGCAGCCGAGCGGCACGACCGACAAACCCGCACCCGCGACGATCTCGATCGACGCGGCCTACAAGAAGGAGTTTGCGTTCCTCGCCGGCCAGAAGCGCGAGCTCGAGAAGCGCATGGCCGAGTCGAAGCAGCGCGCCGAGCGCGAGCAGCGCGAAGCGGCCGACGCGATCGCGAAGCTCGAAGCGCAGCTCCTCGGACAGGAGGAGCGCCTCCGCGCCGCGCACGACGCCGCGCTGGAGGCCGAGACCTCCGCGCAGAGCACCGTCGACGAGGGGACGATCGTCTCGGCGACGCTGGAGCAGTCCTCGACGACATTGCTCGACTACGCAGTGACCGCGGAGGTCGAGAAGGGCGCGCCCGATGCGGCGAAGCTCGACGCCAACTTCGGCGCTGCGGTCGATCTGCTCGACCGACTCTCGAGCGTGCAGCGCGCACGCGACTCGTTCTTCCTCGCGGACGGGACGAAGGTCGAGGGATCGATCGTGCGCCTCGGCCGCATCGCCGCCTACGGCGTGAGCGATCGCGGCGCGGGTGTCCTCGCGCCGGCCGGCGCCGGCAAGCTGAAGATCTGGCAGAACCAGGGTGAGGCCGCGGCCCGCGCGGTCGCGGGCGGGGAGCGCCCCGCCGCGCTCCCGCTGTTCCTGTTCGAGTCGCTCGACGGGGAGGTCAGCGAAGACGAAGGCCAGACGATCTACGAGCACGTCGACAGCGGCGGCGCGATCGCCTGGGTGATCGTCGGCCTCGGCGCGTTCGGGCTGTTGCTCGTGCTCCTCCGAGGGCTCTTGCTCCTGCGTTCCGGCGCCGCCTCGCAGTCCGTCGAGGAGCGCGTCGGTGGCCTCGTCGACGAGGGGCGGCTCGAGGAAGCGACGGCGTTTGCGAAGGCGACCGCCGGCTCCGCAGCGCGTGTCGCGCACGGCGTCCTCGCGGGATTGCAGCGCGGGACGAAGCGCCTCGACGAGCTCGTCGAGGAGCACCTCCTCGCGGAGAACCGTCGCATCAACCGCTTCGCGACGGTCATCCTCGTGATCGCCGCGGTGTCGCCGCTGCTCGGGCTGCTCGGCACCGTCACCGGCATGATCTCGACGTTCGACGTCATCACGAAGTTCGGCACCGGCGATCCGAAGATGCTCTCCGGCGGCATCTCGACCGCGCTGGTGACGACCGAGCTCGGCCTGATCGTCGCCATCCCCACGCTGCTCCTCGGCAACCTCCTGAAGGGGTGGGGCGAGCGAATCGAAGGTGAGGTCGAGCGCGTCGCGCTGTCGATCGTCAACCGCTTCGAAGGGACGCAGAAGGACTAAAGCGCCGTGGGCATCGTGGACAAGCTCCTCGAGTACGTCGCCATGGGCGGCTACGTCATGCCCCCGCTGATCGCGGGTACCGTGCTGCTCTGGTTCGGGCTCGGTTACCGCGCCTCGGCTACGCGTCGCGGTCGCGGTCACTCACCGCGCGTGCTCGTGCACATGGCGCGGGAGGGGCGTTTGATCCCCGGCAGCGTCGTCGAGCAGGCGGCGGTCGAGGGCGTGCGCATCGTGAGCTCGACGGTCGCGGACGTGCGGCGTGAGCTCACGACGTGTTTCGTGCCGCTGGAGCGCGAGCTGTCGCGTTACCGCGTCGTGGTGCGGGCGGTCGTCGCGGTCGCTCCGCTGCTCGGGTTGCTCGGCACGGTGTCCGGGATGATCGAGACGTTCGCGTCGCTCGGTGACATGACGCTCTACTCGCAGTCGGGCGGCATCGCGGCGGGCATCTCGCAGGCGCTCTTGACCACGCAGTTCGGGCTCGCCGTCGCGATCCCCGGGCTCGTGATGGAAGGGATGCTCGCGAAGCGCGAAGCGTCCGCGCTCGTCCAACTCGACGAGCTCAAGACCATCCTCGTCGGGGACGGTCGGGAGGTGGCGGCGTGAGCTCCAGACATCGTCGTGAAGGTGAAGCGGGCATCGACATCTCCCCGCTGATCGACATGGTCTTCATCCTGCTGATCTTCTTCATGGTCAGCACGACCTTCGTGAAGGACATGGACCTCGACATCCAGCGTCCGAAGGCGTCCACCGCGACCGTGGCCTCGACCAAGGCCATCCGCATCTTCATCGCGCAGGACGGCAACACGTACATGGACGGTCAGCCCGTTCGCGTCTGGATGATCCAGAGCCGGGTCCGCGACATGCTCTCGAGCGGTTCGTCGGACTCCGTCCTCGTGGTCACGGACGGGAGCGTGGCTTCCCGTCGTCTGATCGAAGTCGTCGACCAGGCGCGCCTCGCGGGCGCGACCGACGTCGGCGTCGCAACCGAGTTGGAGGTGGGCCGATGAAACGCGCGCGTAACTTCTTGTTCGCGATCCTGTTCACGACCTTCGGGTCCTCGACCGTCCTCGCGGTGGTCATCGCGATGAACGAGTTCGCGGAGGCACCACCGAAGAACGACGTCGGCGAGGCGACGGCCATCGAGATGGCCCCCACGCCGAAGCCGAAGCCGAAGCAGCACGTCAGCAAGCCGAAGCCGAAGCCGCGCAAGGCGAAGCCGGCGCCTCCGGCGCCGTCGCTTGCGGCGATCGCGGGTGGCCTCTCGGGCATCGCGGTGAACATCCCGTCGCTCGACGTTGCGTCGCTCGGCGGCGGCACCAACGAGCTGCTCGACACGGACGAGGAGGTCACCCACACGGGCGAGACCGTCGACGACCCGCCGAAGCCGCGCGGTCGTCGTGCGCCGGAGTACCCGAGCCGCCTCCGCGAGAAGGGCGTCGAAGGGTACGTCGTGCTCAGCATCGTGGTGACCAAGGCGGGTGACGTCGAGGACGCGAAGGTCCTCGAGTCGAAGCCGCCGGGTGCGTTCGACGACGTCGCGCTCGAGAACATCCGCTCCTGGCAGTTCGATCCCGCCCAGTATCAGGGCCAGCCGGTGCGCGTGCGCGTGCGCCAGAAGATCCAGTTCGACCTGAGGCGCACATGAGGCTCGTCGTCGCCATCGCGCTCGTCGCGGCCGTGGGGCTCTCGGCTCCGCTGGCGGAGGCGAAGCGAAAGAAGAAGCAGGAAGTCGACTTCCTCGCGCTGGCGACAATCATGCTGCGCGACAAACACTACGATCGCGCGGAGCAAGCGCTCTTGCAGGTGAACCTCGAGGACGAGGACACCGACCTCGGCCGCTTCCATCTCCTCTACGGCCTCGTGCGCCTGCACCAGGGCCTGTACCAAGACGCTGGCGACGCGTTCGAGGAGGCGATCACGAACGGCTTCGTCGAGCCGTTGATCTACGTGCACCTCGGCCAGGCGCGCTTCGGCGCGAAGGAGTGGGAGGCTTCGCTCGCGGCGTTTGCGAAGGCGGAGGACAAGTCGCGCTCGATCGCGGGGACCTTCGCGATGCGCGCGGAGGCGCACCATGAGCTGGGTGACAACCGGTCCGCGTGGAACATGCTGGACGCGGGGATCGAGACCCACCCGACGTTCAACCCGCTGCTCCGTCGCAAGGTGTTCCTGGCGGTCGAGCTGGGGCTGTTCCACACCGCGGCGGATCTGGGTCGCGAATACATTCGAGCGACCGGAGGCACGGCCGAGGATCAGCTCGCGATCGGGTGGTCGATCATCGAGTCCGGGAGCATCGAGGAGGGCCTCGCGTTCCTGGAGACCGCCAACCTCGAGGGACCGGGACAGCGCACGGTGATCATGGCGCTCGCGCGTGCGTACAAGCAGAAGGAGATGCCGCGGACGGCGGCGGAGCTGCTGGAGCGGCTCGCGCTGGTCGGCGACGGGGAGCTTGCGGTGGAGGCCTCGGAGCTGTTCCGCACGGCGGGGCTCCCGCTGCGCGCGCTGGCGTTGAACGGACGCATCGCGGACAGCAAGGCGCGCCTGAGGCAGCGCCTCGCGATCCTCTTGGACCTGCAGCGCTACGACATGATCGCTTCGATGGAGCGTGACCTGCTCCGGAACGGGCTGCTCGCCGACGACAGCATCCGCTACGCCGTCGCCTACGCCTGGTTCGAAGAAGGTGAGTACGAGAACGCCGAACGCCTGCTCACGGGGGTCAAGGACCCCGAGCTGTTCCGCAAGGCGGCCGAGATTCGCAAGGCGATGCAGGAGTGCCGCGGCGAACGCTGGAAGTGCTGAACGAGCCCGACGATGACCCCGCTACTGCTACTCCTCTCGCTCGGTGCCCAGGCTCCGAGCGCGCCGACCTCCACCATCGACCTCGTCGTGTTCCGCGAGACGACGCCCGCGGCCGGGCTCGAAGTACGCGTGGACGGCTCGGCGGCGGGGGAGACCGACGTCGACGGGGTGCTGACGCTGACGGTGCCGTCGGGGCGCGTGAAGGTGGAGCTGTACACGGACAGCAGCACGGTCGCGACGCTCGACTTGCTGACCGACGATGACGAGGTCGTGCAGGCGATCGTGACCCTGCACGCCGACGGCCCACCGACGGTGCTCTTCGAGAGCTCTGAGGGGAGGGCGCCCGTGGACACCGCCGACCGGCGCCAGGCACGGGAGCGTCGGAAGAAGCAGGCGTCCCTCCCGCCGGGTGCCGTGACGGGGCGGATCCTCTCGGCGGAGGACCAGGTGCCGGTGGTGGGCGCGCGGATCTACTTCTCGGGGACGGATCGGCAGGTCGTGACCAACGACGACGGGTACTTCGAGGCGGAGGTTCCGGTGGGTACGTACTCGATGTCCGTCATCCACCCGACGTTCGACACGCAGACGCTCAACAACATCCGGGTGATCTCCGCGAAGAAGATCACGGTCGACGTCGAGCTGACGCCGACCGGTATCGCGCTGAAGGATTACGTGGTCACGGCGCCGTACGTGGAGGGTTCGATCGCGTCGGTGATCGAGGCGCAGCGCGAGACGTCGAACGTGACGGAGGTCCTGGGCGCCGCGCAGATGTCGGCGGCAGGGGACAGCAACGCGGCGGACGCGCTCCAGCGCGTCACGGGTTTGACGGTGGAGGACGGTAAGTACGTACTCATCCGCGGTCAGCCGTATCGGTACACGAGCACGACTTGGAATGGGTCGCCGCTCCCCAGCCCGGAGCCGCTTCTGCGCATCGTCCCCCTCGACCTGTTCCCCACCGGCGTCTTGAGCGGCATCGAGGTGCAGAAGACCTACTCGGCGGACAAGCCGGGTGCGTTCGGCGCGGGGCTGATCGACCTCCAGACCCGCGGGGTGCGCGACGAAGCGTTCTTCGAGCTGTCGCTCGGAACTCAGTTCAACTCCGTCAGCACGTTCTCGAGTGGGTTCGACTACCAGGGGGGCACCTGGGACCTGTTCGGCTTCGACGACGGGACCCGCGCGCTCCCCGAAGAGGTGAACGTCGCGACGGAGGGGGGAGACGTGTCGCTGGACAGCTTCCCCGACGCCGAGCGCAATATGCTCGGCTCGACCTTCCGGAACATCTACAACCTCGACGAGCGTACGCTCCCGCCCGACGTCGGGGTCACGATTACCGGCGGGACGAACTTCGACCTCCCCGGTGACGGCACCCTCGGCGTCGTCGCGACGGGGCAGTGGGGCAACCAGTGGAGGCGGCAGGAGCGCATCCAGCGCTCCTTCTCCGGCACGGACCGCCTGGTGACGCGCAACGATTTCGTCGAGCAGCGCACGGACTTCAACACGAACCTGAGTGGGCTCATGACGGCGGAGGCGCAGTGGGAGAAACACAGCTTCCAGACGAATACGTTCTGGGTTCACCAAACTCAGCAGCGCTCCCAACTCACCTCGGGCGACTCGCGGGTCAGCGACGATCGAGAGATTCGAAATTACCTGCTGAGTTGGATCGAGCGCGATCTGCTCGCTCAGCAACTCATCGGCCAGCACGACTTCGACGTGCTGAAGGTCGACTGGCGGGGCCTCGTGGCGCGCGCCGATCGCGACGCACCTGACCGGCGTGAGTACGAATATTCGCGCCGGGAGGGGCAGGATAGGTTTTCGGCGTTCGGTAACGCGGGGATGAACCGCAGCTACAACACCGTCAACGAGCTCGACGTCAGCGCCGCCGTGGACGTGACCGTGCCGATCTTCGACGGCGAGAAGGATTGGCTGAAGTGGAAGGTGCAGGCGGGCGCGTTCCTGGAGATCACGCGCCGCGAGGCGCTGACGCAGCTCTTCCGCTGGCGGCCGGACGACATGTCCGAGGTCGATCGCTTCGAGACGGATCCCGAGCTGCTCTACGACCCAGCCGCCACCGGCACACTCCTCGACTTCCGCGATCAGTCGTTCGTCGGCAGTGACGACTACACCGGTAACGCCGACGTGTACTTCGGCTACGCGCAGACGGATCTCAACTTCGGCGACGTCGTGCGCGCCGTCGGTGGCGTTCACGTGGAGAGCGCCGACGTCGAGGTGCTGACTTTCCAGGCGGCGGACGCGGGTGCGGAGCCGACCACGGGTGGGTTCGACAGGCTCGACGTGCTCCCGGCGCTCTCGCTGACGTGGTTTGTGTTCGAGGAGCTGCAGGCGCGCGGCGCGTACGGGCGGAGCATCTCGCGGCCGGTGTTCAACGAGATGTCTCCGGCGGCGTTCTTCGATCCCGACTCTGGGCAGGAGTTCCTCGGGAACCCAGACCTGCTGCCGGCGACGATCGACGCGGGTGACTTCAGGTTGGAGTGGTACCCGTCGTCGACGGAGTCGCTGTCGCTCGCCGCGTTCACGAAGTTCTACACCGACCCCATCGAGCAGGCGGCGGTGCAGCGCGCGGGGTCGGGGACGGTCTCGACCCTCCAGAACGCCAAGGGCGCGCAGGTCTTCGGGCTGGAGCTCGGCGGCCGCTTCGATCTCGAGCGGCTCCAGGATCTCCACCCCTCGCTCGACGTCCTGGAGCTCTTCTACGTCCAGGCGAACATCGCGCTCATCACCTCGTCGGTGGAGCTCGCTGACCAGGGCATCGCGACGAACGCGGAGCGCCCGCTCGTGGGGCAGGCGCCATACGTCATCAACATCCAGGCGGGCCTCGACGGGGAGGAGCACGACGTCGTCCTGAGCTTCAACCAGATCGGCGAGCGCCTCTTCCAAACCGGGAGCCTGATGCAGCCCGACTTCTACCTGCAGCCGATCGGGACCCTCGACATCACCTGGACCTGGCGCCTGTGGGAGTACGGGGCGCTCAAGTTGAGCGGCTCCAACCTCCTCGATCCGAAGTTCACGATCCTGCAGCTCGACCGCGTCTGGCGCGAGTTCCGGAAGGGCTTCTCGGTCGGCGCGAGCTTCAAGCTGACGCTCTGACCGCGAACGCGGGATCGGCCTCCAAAGGGCCCCGTTCGGGCTGAAATCGAAGTGACTCTAGAATGAGTGACTACGGATTGACCGGGCTCGGCCGGGACGATAGCGGTGGGGGGATGCGACGCGTCCCGTCCCCGCTGCTTTTGTCTCTGCTGCTCCTGGGCTGCGCGCCCGAAGTCGTCGATGTGCCCTCGGCCCCGGCCAACACCCACGTCGAGCGGCTCGCGTCCGCGCCTTCGCTCATCGTGTTCGACCGCGCGTTCACGACGCCGCTCCCTTCGACGCCGCCGGTGCGCGGCGGACAAGTGCGGGTGCAGTTCGACCGCATGCGCTTCTACGACATCGTCGACGGCGAGCACTCCCTCGGCTACTTCTCCACGACGTTCCACTGCTACGGCTACGGCTGCTGCGAGGTCACCGTCCCGCAAGCCTACTTGCACTACCGCTTCGACAGCGGCGCGTTCACGCACGTCGCGCTCGACGCGCAGGACGGCGCCGACATCGCGGTCCCCTCCGACGCGGGCGCGCTGGAGATCTACTTCGACGTCCCCGGCTTCTCGGTGCGTACGTGGTACTGCGGCTGTGACACGCAGTGCGCGCAGGACAACTACGACCGTTCGTCGGGGAGCTTCCACGCGCACGCGGCGTACGACAGCGACTTCGGCGCGAACTACGTCTTCGCGCTCGAGGATGGAGCGCCCCCGGCGCCCGCCGTCGCGCTCGTCGCGGACGGTCAATGGCAGTCGAACTGGGACGCGCCCTCCGGGGTTCGCTACGGGTGGTTCTGGGACGCCAACGTCTGGATCGACGTCGCGGTCGAGAACCTGGCGTTCCACAAGACGGTCGGCGTTCGCTGGACCGTCGACGGTTGGGCGAGCCACCACGACACCCTCGCGACCTACGAGCACGACCTGGGCGATGGCTTCGAGCAGTGGGGCGTGGACCTCGTCGCGGAGCGCCTGCAGTCTTGCTCGTGGTGCACGCCGGATCCGGTGACGTTCGAGTACGCGGTCTTCTACGAGGTCGACGGGCAGACGCTCTGGGACAACAACGGCGGCGACAACCACACCATCGCGCTCGATACCGAGTATCATTGATGGCACGTGTCGACCTGGGACATCGCGACGCGGCGGCCCACGCGAAGCCCGGTGCGGCGCCTCCTCGGGTACGACGAACGAACGCCCGGCCCGTTGTGCCGGCGTGAGCTTCCGGGGCCGAAGGTCGTCTGCATCATCGAGCTCGGGCCGCCGCTCGGCGTCTTCGAGCACGGCCGTCCCGAGCCGTCGCGGTTTCGCGGTGGGTTCGTCGCGGGGGTCGACGACCGCTCGACCCTGACCGCCCACGACGGCTGGCAGCGCGGCATCCAGATCGATCTGTCACCGATGGCCGTCCGCGATCTGTTCGGGGTCGCGATGCACGAGCTGACGCGGACGATCGTCGATCTCGACGCGCTCCTCCCGGCCAAACTTCGGTCGCTGCCGGAGGAGCTCCAGGGGCTCCCTTCGTGGGAGGCACGCTTCGACCGCGTCGAGCGCTGGCTCGCGGGGCGGCTTTCGGTGCGGGCGGCGGATCCACGGGTCGTGTGCGCGCTCGCTTGCATCGAGGACACTGGCGGCAACGTCGACGTCGCTGCGCTCTGCGGGCAGCTCGGCGTGAGTCGCGCCCACCTCGCTCGGCTCTTCCGCGAGCACGTCGGCGTGACCCCGAAGCTCTACGCCCGCCTGGTGCGCTTCGACCGCCTCACGACACGCCTCGCCGGTGGAACGGAGGCGCTCGCGCCGCTCGCCGCCGACCTCGGGTACTACGACCAGGCGCACCTCGCGCGCGACGTCCGCGCGTTCGCGCAGATGACGCCCACCGAGCTCGGCGCCCACGTCGCGGGCGGTCCGCTCGCCATGTGACAAACGTCCAAGCCGGACCGGCCGAAGGCGTGTCAGGGTAGGCGCATGACGAAGATCGATCCCATCCCCCCCGGCCCTCGGCTCATCCCGTACCTCAGCGTCCAAAACGCGCAGGAGGCGCTCGCGTACTACCGTGATGTGCTGGACGCGAAGGTCTCGATGCAGATCGCGATGCCGGACGGACGCCTCGGACACGCCGAGCTCGACCTCCCGGGCGGCGTTCGCGTCTACATCGCGGACGAGTTCCCTGAGGAGGGTTTCGCGGGGCCGCAGACCCGCGGTGGGACGACGGTGAGCCTGGTGCTCTACGTCGAGGACGTCGACGTCGCGGCGAAGCGCGCGACCGATCACGGCGCCAAGCTCGACTGCGAGATCGCGGATACGCCGCACGGCGAGCGCACCGCCAAGATCGTGGACCCCTTCGGCCACCGGTGGATGCTCGTCGCGCGCACCGAGGAGCTCTCCGAGGAGGAGATCTTGCGCCGCTACGGACAGTGAGCCCGCTTTCGGGTTCGACGCCCGTCGTGTTAACGGCGATGCGGTGCTGCGAGCTCGCGCCAAAGCGCTCGCCAAGCGGGCGTTGCCGAAGCCGGTCTTTCACCGGCTCAACACCCTCCGCAAGCAGTGGCCCCTCGCCGGCGCGCGCCTCGCGTTCGCGCGCGCCGGTCGCAAGCCCGCGTTCCTCCCCGCCAAGATGTTGCCGGAGCTCGCCGCGAAGTACCCGCCGCTGAACACGTACCGCTACGACCCGGCGGCGAAGGCGAGACGCGGGCGTGAGCGCGCCGCCGAGATCCGACGACTCGCGCCGCACGCCAACGACTTCCTCGAGCTCGGTTGTTACGACGGCATGGTCAGCGCACACCTCGCCGAGCACGGCGCAGCGACGGGCGTGGATCTGTTCGACGGCGCCTTCGACACCCGCGCGTCGAAAGCACGTTTGCTGAAGATGGACGCCGCGAAGCTCGCGTTCGACGACGCCTCGTTCGACGTCGTCTTCTCCTACGACACGATGGAGCACTTCGCGGACGCGGGCGCGGTGCTCGACGAGGCGCTCCGCGTGCTGAGGCCCGGCGGCGTCCTGTATCTGATCTTCGGCCCGCTCTACGCGTCACCGCGCGGCCTTCACGCGTATCGCACCGTCACGGTCCCGTACTGCCACCTGCTCTTCGACCGCGAGACCCTCGACGCCTACGTCGCCGGCATCGACGCGAAGCCGATCGCTTGGGACGCCGTGAACGGCATGAGCGTCACGGACTTCAGGCGGCTGTGGGGGCGCGTCGGCGCGCGCGCGGAGCGCACGCTCTACGAGGAGCGCGTCGACATCTCGGCGCTCGATCTCGTGCGTCGCTTCCCGACGTGTATGAAGGCGGCGACGGAGGCGTTCGACGACCTCGTGGTGTCGTCGATCGAGATCGCGTTCCGTCGCCGTTGAGGGCGATCAGGTCCAGACGACGCCGGTCTGCGCGCCGACCATCGATTTGTCGGGCGCGATGCCGACGATGTACGTCGCGAGCAGGCCCTGGTCGCCGCTGCCGGTGATGATGACCTTCAGGTCCTCGAGCGAGCGCAGCACCGACATCGAGTCGAACGCCTGGTCCGCCGCCTTCGGGTCCTTCTGCCACTTGCCGTCCGTGTACGCGTACGCGTTGTTCTCGATGAACGTACGGATGTCGTCCGCCGTGAACTTGTCGACGACCTGGATGTCGCGGTTCGGCATGTTGAACGCCTTGCGGAACGACTGCTCCGTGACGGCGTCGAACGAACCCGCGCGGTGGACGGCGCGCATGCCGACGCCACCTTCGCTGCCCATCTGGTCGAACTCCTGGCCCTTGAAGTGCTTCGAGAGCACCGCCTGCACGGCCTTGCCCTCGAGCGGCATCGACGAGTCGAGCACGCCGGCCTCGACGAGCTGGCCGATGATCAGGAACGCCTTCGCGGAGGTCGAGAAGTTCGCGATCTCGTCCTTGCTGTAGCCGTTGTCGTTGCCGTCCTTCTTGCGGAGCATCGTCGAGCTCGCGTAGTCGACCGCCTTCGTGATGTCGGCGTCCGTGATGCGGGCGCCCGGCGCCGCGTCGCGGTTGTCGATGAAGCCGGCGAACGTGCGGAACGCGAGCGCCTCGGTGCCGCGGCCTTCGCCCATCAGCTTGGCGGCGAACGCGTCGATGTCGGCGCGGCTGGTGATCAGGTCTTCCTGCGCCGCCTTGCGGATCATCGTGGCGACGTGCATGAGCCCGCGCTCCGGCGTGGCGTGCGCGACGCGACCGCGCGACGCCTCGACGGCGAGCGCCTGGCCGAGCTCGACGAGCGCGCGGCCCGTCGTCGACATCTTCGCGATCTCCGCCTTCGAGAAGCCGTTCGCGTTCACGTCCCGGTTCTCGAGGAGCTTCGCTTCGACGTAGGAGCGGTCGCGCTTCAGGTCGTACGCGGTGACGACGTTGCCCGCGCCCGCGTCCCGGGCGTCGATCATCGTGAAGAGGTTCTTCGCGGCGAGCGCCTCGGTCCCGCGGCCTTCGGCCTCGAGCTTGGCGATGAGCTTGTCCTTGTCGGCGCGCGAGATGCGGCCGTCGGCACCGCCGGCCTCCTGCAGGAGGTTGGCGATGTGGTCGTACGCGCGCATGGGCGTGTCATGGGAGATGCGTGACATGGTCGAGGTTCCTTCTCTTCGTTCGTTGGGTTTTCGGGATGGGGGCTGCGCTTCGCACGCCGAGGGCGCCGCGTTTGGGCGGCTGCATCAGCGCGCCGAGCTGCGTCAGGAGGCCTTCGTCACCGAGGAACGTCGCCGGCCGCACCGAGGCGTCGCCGTCGAGCAGCGCCACGAACGCGTCGACGGTGAACACCGCGACCCCGTCCGCATCGAAGCTCGCTTCCGCGATCGCGTCCTCGGGCCGAGCGCCGAACCGGATGCACCACGCGCCCGCGCCCTCCACGAAGATGGACAGCGAGCCGCGCGTGAGTCGGAACGCGTCCCGCTGGCGGCGAACCGCCTCCGGGAGCAGGGCGGAGAAGAAGCGCTCCACCCGCGCCGGCGCGCTGAGGTCCCCTGACGTCATTTGAAACCCTTATCGGCGAATGATGTGGGGCGTTGTGTGACACTCGGGTGTCGAGGCCCGGCCTCGCGGGACGTATGGACCAGACCGTCGGTCCAGCGCGCGGCTCGGCGTAAGCGATCCGCGCGCCGGCGCTGCCGTAGCCGCTCTCAGCCGCGCTTCTTGTTGGCGAAGTAGGCCGGGTCGACGGTGAGCCGCTCCGGGATGCGCGCACGGCGCTCCGCGATCTCCTCGGCGCGATTCGAGAACAAGAGCGGCGTGTCCTTCGGCAGCGTGAGGTTCTTCGGGAGGTAGAGCGTCGCACACGCCGGCCCGCCGCCCGCCTTGCCGAACAGCTCGAAGAGCGCGACGCGGTGCACCGGCAGCCCGAGGGCCTCCATCGACGCGACGAACGTGTCCGTCACGCCGTCCGGCACCAACACCCCGCCACCGACTTGTCGCGAGTTGCCCGCGTAGAACTCCACCGCGTCGTCGCGGCCGATCGGGACGATCGCGCCGTCCGGGAGCGCCTCCGCCACCCGCTCGGCCTCACCTTCGACGAGGCCGCCCGAGTAGTGCGCGAGCTTCGCGCCGCCGCTCTTGGGGCGCGCGCCGAAGTGCACGGTGTCGCCGTGAAAGTGTGGGTACACGAGCTCTGCGAAGATGCAGGCCTCCTCCGGGACACCGACGAAGTCGGCGGCGTACGCGACACCCTCCTGACTCGAACGCATCGTTTTGTCTTCGAGCCCGGCGTCGTAGTGGCCCTTCACGGTGTGCGTGAGCACGACCTGCTCGCCGACGACCGCGACGTCCGCCATCCCCTCCCAGCGGTGCGGGTTCACGCCGACGTCGAGCTCGTACTCGCCGAACGTCGCGATCGCATCGAGCAGCGCCTCGTAGTAGGCCAGCTCGTCCTTGCGGTGCTCGAGCATGTTCGGGAGCACGGCCGACAGCGAGCCCTTGTCGACGGTCACCCACGGGCCGTTTGCACAGAAGACCCGGCCGGTCTGGACCTCGTCGAGGTGGCCGAGGATCGTCGATTCACCCTCGGCGCGGATCGCACCCTCGGCGTCGACATGCAGCGCTCCGTGATCGAGGAAGGCGTCGTCGTCCTCTTCGAAGTCGAAGATCGCGTCGCCGCCGAACTTCCGGATGCCCTCGCAGATCGCGACCCACTCGTCGAACGCACGTCGCGGCGAGTACTCGGCGTGCGTGACTTCGCTCTTGTAGTTCGCGCCGGCTTTGTTGACCGTGGCCGGCACGGGGGGCCGCACGATGAAGTGGTTGCCGTAGACGTTCGGGAGCACCTTCGCCATGGCGAGGGCGTATCAGAACGCTCGCCCGATATCACCCGAAGCGTCGCGCCCGCCGACGCAGGACGTGCAGGCTCACGCCGCCGGTGAGCGTCTGACCGGGGACGAGGACGCGGCTCTCGGTCTCGAGCCCCGAGAGGATCGCCGCGCCGCGGATGCCCGAGGCTGGGATCCGCTCGGGATCGGCGAGCCAGAGCGCGCCTTGTTGGGCCAGGGCCCGCTTCGTGAAGCGCAGGACGGTGCGGAGCATGCCGTCGTCGTAGAGGACGTCGGAGGCCAGGATCAGATCGAAGGTATCGAGGTCCTCGGGGGGCGCCGACCAGTCGAGTTGACGCACCTGGACGTCGAGCCCGTTGCGCTCGGCGTTCGCGGTGATGAGGTCGAGCGCCTCCTCGCGTCCGTCCGTCGCGGTGACGCGGGCGCCGCGCGCCGCGGCGAGCAGTCCCGGCGCCCCGAGGCCCGCGCCGATCTCCAGGACGTTCAGCCCCGAGAAGTCGACGTCGCTCTGTCCGATGTGCTGCACGAGCGCGCGCGCGCTCGGCCACAGGTACGCCCAGTAGGGGTCGGTCCCCGCGCGGAGTGACTCCGTCGCGAGGGAGGAGAGCTGCTCGATCTGCTCGATCTGCAGCGTGACGTCACCGGCTTGGAGGCGCAGGACGACCGTGTCGAGTGTGTTCGCCATGGTCGCCCGCGCGGGGTCGGCGTCAGCGTCGGCGCTTGGCCGCCGCCTTCTTCTTCGAGGCCTTCTTGGCGGGCGCCTTCTTCCTCGAGACCTTCTTGGCGGGCGCCTTCTTCTTCGAAGCCTTCTTGGCGGGCGCCTTCTTCTTCGAAGCCTTCTTGGCGGGCGCCTTCTTCTTCGAGACCTTCTTGGCGGGCGCCTTCTTCTTGGAAGCCTTGCGCGCCGGGGCCTTCTTCTTCGAAGCCTTCTTGGCGGGTGCCTTCTTCTTGGAAGCCTTGCGCGCCGGGGCCTTCTTCTTCGCGGCCTTCTTCTTCGAAGCCTTCTTCTTCGCGGCCTTCTTGGCGGGGGCCTTCTTCTTCGAAGTCTTCTTCTTGGTCGCGGCCTTCTTCTTCGCCGCAGCCTTCTTCTTCGCGGCGGCCTCGCGGCGCTTCTTCTCCGCGGCCTTCTTCTTCGCCGCAGCGGCCTTCTTCTTCTCGGCGGCCTTCTGCTTCGCGATGCGCTTCTTCTCCTGCTCGATCCGCTTCTTCTCGGCGGCCTTCTTCGCAGCGAGTTTCTTCGCCTCGAGGGCCTTCCGCTTCTTCTCGGCGGCCTTCTGCTTGGCGATGCGCTTCTTCTCCTGCTCCTTGCGGCGCTTCTCGGCGGCCTTCTGCTTGGCGATGCGCTTCTTCTCGAGCTCGCGCTTCTTCTTCTCGGCGGCCTGCTGCTTGGCGATGCGCTTCTTCTCGAGCTCGCGCTTCTTCTTCTCGGCGGCCTTCTGCTTCGCGATGCGCTTCTTCTCTTGGTCGCGCTTCTTCTTCTCGGCGGCCTGCTGCTTCGCGAGCCGCTTCTTCTCCTGGTCGCGCTTCTTCTTCTCGGCGGCCTTCTGCTTGGCGATGCGCTTCTTCTCCTGCTCCTTGCGCCGCTTCTCCGCCTTCTTCTCGCGCTCGATGCGCTTCTTCTCGGCGGCCTTGCGTCGGGCTTCCTCGCGCTTCGCCTTCTCGATCCGGCGCTTCTCTTCGCGCTTCTTGCGCTCTTCCTCGCGCTTCTTCTGCGCTTCGGCGCGCTTCGCGTTCTGGATCTTCAGCCGCTCGGCGGCGAGCTTCGCCCGCTCCGCGGCCTGCTCTGCGCGACGTGCCTCGCGCTCGGCGCGCTGCGCTTCCATCTGGAGCTTGCGCGCTGCGGCCCGCTTCTCGGCCTCCGCGAGCTCGTTGAAGTACCGGCGCATCGGGGTCAGGTACATGTCGACCCACCCCGCCTCGAACTTGTGCCCGAGCCCATCCGGGATGTTGGTATGGAGAATCGTGATCTCCGTGGTGCCGTCGTCGCGACGCCGCAGCACGATCTCCAGCCGCGAGTCCTCCGCGTCCGCCGGGAAGTCCGTCGTACGCCAGCCCTGGATGATCTTCTTGTTCGCCTTCAGCTCGGTGTTCGTGCCGCTGATATAGCCGTCGAACGCCGAGAACTTCCCGCCCGGCTGGTCCGAGATCTCGGCGGGCTTGGAGCCGGTGAAGGAGGAGTGCTCCGTGCTGTCCAGCCAGGCGCTGTAGACGCGTTCAGTGGTTGCCGGAATGATGCCGGAGACCCGGATGGATTCCATGAGTTCTAACTCCCCTACACGCCCGTTGCTGAATACCCTGATGAAGCGCTTCAGGCGCTTCGGCGGCGCGGTTGCGCGGCAATCTACGCATACCCGGCAATCCCGTCAACGTTCGCACCTCTCACCCATTGCCAAACGATCCCGTGGGTGGAAGGAACGATCCCCATCGTCGTGCGTACGATCCCCCACTTGACGTTGGTGCCCGGCGGGCTCGCGGACTTCGGTCGTGTCGGCGGCGTCGCCGTCGCGCTCGCCACGCCGGACGATCCAGTGTTCACGCGCGTCACGCGCGTCGTCGAAGAAGACACGCACCTCGTGCTCTCCGCGCCCGCGTGGATCCCGGACGAGCCGGTCCCGCCGACGCTCCGCATCCTCGAAGACGTCGCGCGCTTCGAGCCGCGCTCCGTCGGCACCGTCGTCGACCACGGCGCACGCATCCTCGCCGTCGTCCACGATCTCGCCCTCGAACCTTCGACGTGCCCCGCGTGGATCGACGACGCCGTCGCCGCCGCGCTCGACGTCGCCGCACGGCGCGGCCTCGCTCGCCTCGCGTTCGAACCGCTCGGCACGGTGCACGCCCGACTCTCGGTGCGCCACGTCCTGTCCGCGCTCGTCCGCGCGCTCGATCGCCGCGCGCACCCTTCGCTCCTCGAAGTCGGCGTCCTCGTCCCGCTCGGTCTGCGTGACGCCGCCGAACGCACGCTCGGCGGTTTGCTCGCCGATCGCGGTCATCCGGGCTAACTTTCGAGAACGATGAGCGCCGCGCTCCTCATCGTCGCGCTGATCGCAGGATCGGTGAACGACACGCTCGACCGCGCCGACGCAGCCCTCGCCGAGTTCCGCCCGGGCGACGCCGTCACGATCCTCGAAGGCCTCACGGAGCGCGGGCCGCTCACCCACGACCAGCACGTCCGCCTCTACGAGCAGCTCGGGATCGCGTACGCCTACCTCGAGCAATCCAAGGACGCGATCGAGGCCTTCTCGAAGATGCTCGCGCTCGATCCCGGCCGAGCCATCAGCTACACGCTCTCGCCGAAGGTCACGTTTGTCTTCGAGGAGGCCCGCAAGAAGAGCCTCGCGCGCCCCGCGCCGAGCGTGGACGTGAGCTGGCCGCGCGACGTCCTCGTCGACCAGCCGGTCCCCGTCGACGTGGAGGTCGTCGCCGATCCCGAAGGTTTCCTCGTCGGCGCGCGCCTCTACCACCGGCGCCGCGGCGCCAACAAGTTCGAGGTCTCGCCGCTCGTCCTCCCCAAACGCGGTGAGCGCCCCACGCGGGTCGAGCTCCCCGCGACGGCGCCCGACGCCAAGACCTCCGACGTCCTCGAGCTGTACCTCGTCGCGACCGACGCCGCGAGGAACGAGGTCCTCGTGTTCGGCTCCGAGGGGCGTCCGCGGCAAGTCAGCTTGCAGTACGAGCCGCCCGAGCCCTGGTACGGCAAGTGGTGGGTGTGGGCCATCGCCGGCACCGTCGTCGCCGCCGGCGCGGGCGCCGCGGTGTTCGCCGCGACCAACGAACCGCCCCCGACCGTCGGCGGTACGTTCGAGGTGAACCGATGAAGCGGCTGCTCCCGCTCGCGCTGATCCTCGCGGCGTGCGGGGAGCCCGAGGTGCACGTCCGGTTCGACGTACCGGCTGCGTACCGCCCGTTCGTCGACGACACCTCGCTCGCGATCTATCTCCCGCCGGCGGGTGCACCGTTCACCTGCGACGACCTCGCGTTCGCGCAGATCGACGACGACCTCGTGCGTGCGAGTCGCGTGGCTTCGATCGCCGAGCGGGAGCTGGAGGTCGCGCCGCTCGCCGACATCGATCGCGTCGCGCCGAAGGTGTTCGTCGCGGAGGGGGTCGACGCGATCGGGCAGCGGCTCGTGGTGGGCTGCGCCGAGGTCGGTGAGATCGGCTCGGACACGGAGGTCGCGATCCAAGGGCGGCCCGTGACCCGCACGACGACGATCGCCTCGTCGATCCAACAGACCCTCGGCGACGCGCTCACGGCGCCGGTCGTCGTCACCATCGTCGACTTCCTCGGCGAGCCGCTCCCGGGCGCGGACGTCCGGTGGCAGGTCGTCGGCGCCTCCGGCGAGGGACCGATCGGCCGCGGTACGAGCGACGGGGAAGGGCGTGTGTCGATCGACGCGCAGCTCCCCACGCGCGCCGGCCCCTTCGTGCTCGACGTCCGCGTGCGGTGGGCGGAGGGCGACGCCGCCGCGATCCCCGGCTTCGTGGTCCCGCCGCCGACGATCGACGCGATCGAAGGCCGCGTCTTCGACGTCCGCGCCGGACGCATCGGCCCGAACGGCGAACCGGGTTTCGTCGCGTTGAAGGACGGCGACCTCCCGCGCACGCGCCGCGTGGTGTTCGTCTACCAGGTGCCGGGCGGCGCGCTGCAGATGCGGACGTCGCAGGCGATCAACGGGTCGGTCGCGGCGCTCGGTCTGCTCTCGCCGACGACGGGCCGCGATCGTCCCGTCGTGATCACCGAGAGTGAGTGGTACGAGTTCACCACCGACGGCGCGCCGTTGTTCTCCACGGCGTACGAACCGCCCCCCGGCGCGCTCGGCGCCGCGCCGCTCGCGATCCACGAAGCCGGCCCCTGCACCGACGACGCCAACGGCCCGTACGTCATCGTGAGCTACGACGCCCCGAACGCCGCGATCTTCGACGCGACCGGCATGGAACGCGGCGAGTTCGGCGGTCGCCTCGACACGATCTCCGCGGGGTGTGTCAGCGACGAGAAGGGCGGGCTGGTGCGGATGCTCGTGCTCAACCAGCAGAACATCGGCCTCGTCGTCGCGGCGGAGCTCACGCCGCAGCAGTACGCGCTGCGCGAGTGGTACGCGATCGCGAGCGGCATGAGCTTCGCCCCGAGCATCAACGGGAGCGAGCGGCTGTTGCTCGGCACGCAGCTCTCCGTGAACGACTTCGTCGTGTCGCGCCTCAAGATCGAGCGCACCGGCCCGGGCGCCTTCGAGCTGGTGATGGCGGGCCTCGACTCGCCGCCCGCGCCGCCCGTACGCAACCGGGGCGGCGAGGTCGACGGCGACGGAACGCTCGACGTCATCTCGCTCTTCACGCGCCCACGCGTCGACGCCTTCGAGCCCCCGCGCTACGCGGTGTGGGGCGTGCTGGGGAGAGAGGCGCGCGGCCGTCGGGTAGCGGGGGACTTCGACCTGCCGATGCCGGAGCTGGTGGATCCGGAGCTGCTGTTGGTCGACATCGATCAGGACGGCGCGGACGACATCGTGATCGTGGAGCGCTCGGCGTCGGGGATCTTGGGTGGGGACGCGAGGGTGGAGATCTATTCGATGGGCACCAAGGACTGACGAACCTCAGCGTGAACTTGCCCGAGCCCTTGCCCGAGCCCTTGCCCTGGACGGAACAGATTCCTGTCGCTCCGTTGTGAAGCGTCGCGCGAGGCCTAGAGAACCAGAGGTTCGCAGGTACGCGCGAGCGGCCCTTGCCCTGGCGCTCGTCGGCTTCTTCGGTCGGGATCAGTGCCCACGAGGGCAGGGGCTGGGGTGAGGGCTGGGGCAAGGGGTGCTGGGACTTCGTCCCGCACTCACCTCTGCATAATCCTCTCATGCGCCCCCTCGCGCAGCGTCAGCTTCTTCGTCATCCGCACGTCCCCGGTGTCCGGGCCGATCAGCTCCACCTTGTAGTCACCCACCGGCAGGCGCTTCCGCACCACCGGCGTCGAGCCGATCTCCTTCCCGTTGATGCGTACCAGCGCGTACGGGTTCGCGCCGATCGTCACGTAGCCGTACGTGTCGGCCACCACGGTTTTCGTCGGGGGCGGGGCCGGCGGCGTCGCCGTGCGGCGCTTCTTGATGCGCCGGCGCTTCTTCTTCGTGGGCTCCGGCTTCTCCGGCTCCGGCGTCTTGACGACCTCCGGGACCTCGACTTCGGGCGGCGGCGCATCGCCCTCTGGCAACGCCTCGGCGACCTCGGTTCCCGTGGCCTCGCTGCGCGCGACCTCGATCGGCGGGGGCGCCGCCTCGAGGGGGGCGATCGGTTGAATCGCCTCCGGCCCCGGCGCGCCGAGCTGGCGCACGCCGAAGAACAGCAGCACCGCGAGCATGAAGATGCCCACCGCGACCAGCGCGGGGTTCGGGCCCTTGCGACGGATCGGAACCGCCGGGCTCTCCTCGGTCTGCGACGGCGGGATCAGCGTCGTGGAGTCGACGAGCGGGTGCGCCTCGGCCGCCGAGGGATCCGGCTCCGGGATCGCCGCCGGGACCAACGAGGCGCGCGACTTCTCCTCCGCGTACTGCTCGTAGGTGCCCGACGTCGTGTACGAGCCCGAGAGCACCTCGTGCAGCCACTCCTTGTGCGAGGCCTGCTCCTCGCCGAGCTCGTCCTCGACGAACTGCTCGAGCGTCGACGTCGGCTCGCGCTGGATGAGCTCGTCGAGCGCGTGCGCCATCGCGCGCGCGTCCTCGAAGCGGTTGTGCGCGTGGCGCTCGAGCGCCTTCATCGCGATCTCGTCGAAGCCGTCCGGCAGGTCGACGATCGTCGACGGCGCCGGCGCCTCGCCGCGCTCCACCGCGAGCGCGGTCGCGACCACGTTCTGCTTCGAGAACAGCTTCCGCCCCGTCAGCATCTCGTGGAAGACGACGCCCGCCGAGTACAGGTCCGAGCGCCGGTCCACGCGCTCGCCGCGCAGCTGCTCGGGCGCCATGTAGGAAGGCTTGCCCTTGAGCTCACCGAGCTGCGTGTCGGGCGACTCGCGCTCGGCCATGAACGCGATCCCGAAGTCGAGGATCTTCACGTGCCCGTCGAACGTCAGGATGACGTTTCCGGGACTCACGTCACGGTGCACCACGCCGAGCGGGTCACCGTCGAGGTTCGTCAGCTCGTGCGCCGCGTGGAGGCCCCGGCACACCTCCGCGATGATCCGCGCCGCCACATAGGGGGGGAGGGCGCGCTGCCGCTTCACCAGGAGCTTGTTGAGGGCGATGCCCGGCACGTACTCCATCGCCAGGTAGAGCGCGCCGTCCTCCTCACCGAAGTCGTAGACCTGCGCGATGGCCGGGTGCGCGAGGCGGGCGACGAGGGAGGCCTCGTCCTGAAACATGGAGCGGATGTCCTCCCGCTTGGCGAGGTCACCCCGGATCGTCTTCACCGCCAACAGCTTCTCGAAGCCGTGGACCCCCTTGCGGCGGGCGAGGAGGACGTCCCCCATACCTCCAGAGCTCAGCTTCGTGACGATGTCGAAGCCCTGGATCACCAGTGTTTCTTCCCTGTCCATGGCGCGGCCCACCCGGCCGAAAACGGGCGTTCAGGACCTTAGCACGGGGCCCCCAACGTCCGGGGTCACCCTTTGGGCGGATACGGCCTCGGAGTCAATCGAACGTTGGTCCAGCCCACGGCCGCGATCGACGCCGAGCGTGCCTGAAGTTGCCTGAATTCGGGCGGTTTCAGGTGAATACCGCGAGGGTCGCATGCGTACCAAGGCCCACGCGTCGCGCGCTGCCCCTCCTCCTCCTGCTCGCTTGCGCCTCCGAACCCGACGTCGCCGCCGTGTGCGGCGACGCCGTGGTCGACGTCGGCGAGGTCTGCGACATCGGGATCGTCGACGAGCCCCCGGTCTGCCTCTACGGCGAGACCGAGTGCACCCGGTGCCGAAGCTGCCAGCTCGTCGCCGGCGCCGTGCGTTTCTGCGGCGACGGCATCGTCGATCCGGAGGAGGCGTGCGACGGCGGGGAGGCCTGCGCCGCCGACTGTACGATCGTCCGCGAGCCGGTCTGCGGCGACGGCGTCGTGGAGGGCGACGAGGCCTGCGACGACACGAACACCGTCACCGAGTCCTGCGCGTACGGCGAGGCCTCCTGCGAGGTCTGCGCTTCGAACTGCACGACACGAACCGTCGTCGGCACGTTCTGCGGCGACCTCATCGTGCAGCCCGACGAAGAGGACTGCGACGACGGCAACGCCGAGATCGAGGTCTGCCCCTACGGCCAATCCTGCTACGTGTGCGGACCGGGATGTCGCAGCGTGCCGGGTCGCCAGACGGGCTGCGGCGACGGCGTCTACCAACGCGGCACCGAGGAGCAGTGCGACGGGAGCGACGTGCCGTCGCCGAGCTGCGCGACCTTCGGGTTCGACGCGGGTGACGACGTCGGCTGCTACGAAGACTGCACCACCGACGTCGAAGCGTGCACGCTCGACGGGGTCGCCGTCGTTCAAGAGTTCGAGCTGTCGCACGAAGACGCAAACCGCGTCGGCACGATCTACGCCGCGACGATGCGCGGCGACGCGGCCGGCCCGGCGCACTTCATTCACCCGTACCGCGGCGCCGACGACGTCATTCGATTGCGGCACGTCTACGAGACGGCGCGCGGCGTCTGGCAAGAGGAGCTCGTCGCCGACGACGTCTCGGACATCGCCGTCGCGCTGACCGTCGAGCCGCTCCGCTTCCTCTTCACGCGCGGGACGGGCGACCAACGAACGCTCTTCGTCGCGCGGCCCGACGGGCAGGGCGGGTACGTCGAGACCGAGGTCGCGGCGGGCCTCGTCGCCAACGTCTCGCTCGCGATCGTCGATGGCCTCGAAGTCATCGCGTACGTCCGCCACACCGGATCCCAGAGCGGGCGGCTCGAGGTCGTCGAAGAGCAGCCCGACGGCAGCTACGTCACGATTCAGGTCACCGGCTACGCGAAGGTCGCCGCGGGCACGTCCATGGCCATCGCCGCGAGCGGCCAGCCCGTCGTCGCGTTCTTCCACGAAGACTTCTATCCGCGGCTGAAGGCCGCGACCCGCCAACCGGACGGGAGCTGGGCGGTGCAGACCGTGGACAGTGACGGCGGACCGAAGCGCCGCCCCGCGCTCACCCGCGCGCCCGACGGCGCGCTCTGGGTCGGCTACAGCGAGTACGAGATCCGCTACGCCACCGACAACGGCACCGGCGCGTGGAGCGTCTACGCCTACGACCCGGGCGGCGGTTGGGAGGACAACGGTGTCGTCGCGTTCACGTCCGAGGGCTACCGACGGATGAGCTACGAAAACGCCGGCGAGGTGTTCGTGGTCCGGTGGCAGAGCGGCGTCGCGCGGGAGCACCGCGTGATGCGTCGCCGGGGAGGCACGCGGTTCCTCGACAACCGCGAGCTGTTCATACGGCCGTCGGGGGAGAGCGTGATGCTCTTCCACGACCCGCTCTACAATCGCGTCATCGTCGCGTCGGATCCGGCGCGCTGAGGCACCGCGCGAACACCGCCGGGTCCGCGTTCCCGCCGGACAGCAACACGCCGGCGTGCCCCCCGTGCTCGCGCAGCTCGCGCCGAGCGACGGCGAGCGAAGCGGCCCCCGAAGGCTCCAGCACCAGGCGCAGGCGAACCGCGGCGAAGCGCATCGAATCGAGCAGCTCGTCGTCGGTCACCAGCTCGACGCGGGCGACGTGTTTCTTGATCACCTCGAACGTCCCGCGCCCCGGTGTGCGCACGCGCAGCCCGTCGGCGATCGTCTGGGGGGGCGCGACCTTCTTGCGTTCGCCGGCCGCGAGTGACTGCTTCGTGTCGTCCGCGTCCTCCGGCTCGACGCCGACGATCTCACACCCCGGCGACTTCGCGGCGAAGACCGTCGCGCAGCCCGCCATCAGGCCGCCGCCGCTCACGGGCGCGTAGAACCGATCCAGCGCCGGTGCGTCGGCGAGCAGCTCCAACGCGGCGGTGCCCTGACCGGCCGCGACCAGCGGGTGATCGAACGGCGGCACCGGCACGTAGCCGCGCTCTTCGGCGATCGCCGCGGCGCGCTGCTCGCGTTCGTCGCTGTCGGGGCTCACGATGATCACTTCGGCGCCGTCCGCCTTCGTGCGTTCGAGCTTCATCGGCGGCGCGTCGCTCGGCATCACGATCACCGCCGGGATACCGAGCACCTTCGCCGCGCGTGCGACGGCCTGCGCGTGGTTGCCGGACGAGTGGGCGACGACGCCGGGCGCGCCGCCGAGCGTGGTCATCATCGAGAACGCGCCGCGGATCTTGAACGCGCCGATCGGCTGGAGCGACTCGGCTTTCAGATACAGCGTCCCGTGCGCTTCCTCGTGCACCAGCGTCGGCGTGCGCAATACGTACGGGGCGATGCGTTCGGCGGCGGCTTCGATCGTCGCGAGCGACAGCGTGTCCAACATCGGCGCGGAGCGTGCGCGTGCCGCGCGCGCGGCGCAAGTCAGGCCGAGCTCAGCGTTCGGCGTGCGCGCAGATCTCCGCGGAGACGCCGAGCCTCCTCGAGGCGTCGTCGATGTCGCGCCGGATCGTGAACTCCGGGACCTGACGGCGGCGCAGGTCCTTGGCCACCGCGCCGACGATCTGAGGCCGCACGCGCCCCAGCTCGGCGAGCACGAGCGCGGTCTGAAGATAGGAGTGCGTCGCGACGACCTTGTCGTCCGAGAACCGGTTCGGGTCGCCGCCCTCGGAGAGCAGGATGAAGACACGCTCCACCGGGTCCTCGGTGACGGGCACGTCGTCGCACAGCGTGCGGATCTCCGCGATGTCGACGGGGTGCACGTCTTTGTCGGCGAGGTGGCGCGTGAGGACTTCGTCGCGCAGCTCCCCCGCGCACACCCGACCGAACAGCACGAACACCTCGGCGTCGGCTTCGACGTCGTCGCCGAACAGGAAGAACCGCGACGGTCCGGGGACGTCGCGTTTGAGCGCGAGGAGCGACTTCAGCTTGTAGCCGATCTGCGCCTTCACGTCCTTGGCGCGGCCCGCGCGGACGAGGCCCCACTGGTCCTTGAACGTGATGCCGTCGAAGTCGACGCCGTCCAGCACCATCTTCCGTTCGATCGTCTTGCGGAGCTGAATCGGGCTGCCGCTGATGAAGTAGAGCGGGACGATCGACGACTGCTCCGTCCCGCCGTGTCGCAACCCGCGCAGCAGCGGCACCGAGCCCGCCATCGCGCGTTTGTCGATCGCGAGCTCGAACGGGATGCGCATCAGCCCGCGCCACGAGGAGAAGTGCGTGTCGAGGTACGTCTTGTCGATGTCCCAGACCAACACGTCGCCCGTGTAGTCGGCGGGGAGGGTGCGGTCGTTGCTGCGGCTGATGAACTTCACGAGTTGATCGCGTGATCGAGATCCAAGGACTTGTGGAGCACCGCCTCCAGCGCTTCGCGCGGGTCGGCGCGGCCGAGGAGGATGTCGTGCACCGCGGGGACGAGCAGCAGCTCGAGGCCCAACCGATCCGCCGCCTTCACGGCCTCCTCGGCGGTCTTCACGCCCTCGACGTGCCCGTCACACGCGACGAGCGCGTTGGCGAGCTTCTCTCCCTCCGCGACGCGGCGCCCGAGGTCCACGTGTCGGTCCATGCTCGTGACGTGGCGCGGGATGAGCTCGCCGACGCCGGCGAGGCCGGAGAACGTCGACGCCGAGGCGCCGAGCGCCACACCGAGGCGCGTCGCGTCGACGAGGCCGTGCGTGAGCAGCACCCCGCGCGCGGTGTCGCCGAAGTCCAGCGCGGCGGCGATACCGCTCGCGATGGAGCCGACGTTCGCGATCGCGCCCGCGACCTGCACGCCGACGATGTCCGCGGAGCGGTGCAGGGCGATCGGCGTCCCTTGGATGAGCGCGCGGATGCCGTTGACGACCTCGCCGTAGCGCGACGCGAGCACGAGGTTGATCTGCCGCCCCGTCGTCAGCTCGCGCGCGTGGATCGGGCCGCCGAGGTAGCCGATCTTCCGCACGCAGGTCATCGCGCGGATCATCTCGTGCGGGAGCATGAAGCGGTCCGTCACGCCGCGCGTCGCAGTGAGCACGACATGGTCGCCGCGCGCGAACTCGCCGTACTGCTCCGACGCCTCGAGGAGGCTGTCGGCGGGCACCGCGAGGAACACCACGCTCGCGCCTTCGACCGCGGGCCCCATCTCGTCGTGCAGGACGATGCCCTCGACCTCTTCGACGAGCGCCGTGTTGCGCGCGTAGACGTGCACGTCCACGCCGGACTTCACCAGGATGCGCGCGACGGCGCGCGCCATCGCTCCGCCGCCGATCAACGTCAACTTCGCCACGCCGTCCTCCTCACTGGTCCGCGAGCTCGCGGTGGTCGTCGGACAGCGACGTGGCGCCGCCGACCGCGTCGAGGTCGTAACCCTCGAGCCGGTTTTGGTAGTAGAGCAGGAGCGTCCGGTCGGTGGGCACGACGCGGTCGCCCTTGCGCTGCGCCGCGGGGCGCGTGTGGTAGATCGAGAAGTGTTTGAGGCCGTCGGCGACGATGTCCTCGGCGCTCTTCTTCACGCTCGGGCCCAACCGGATGCGTCGGTCGGCGTCGAGCTCGCGGAGGCGCCCGACGATCGACTCCGTCCGGCGGTACAGATCGGCGAGCGCGAGGTCGTCCTCGCCGCCGGTGCGAATGACGCGCAGGACGTTCATGCGCGGGTTGTACTCCCTCAGCAGAGAGAAGATCGCGTACGCCGTGACGTGGGTGCACTCCACGACGTTGTCGCGCAGGAAGGCGTCGACGATGCGCTCGCCGACCTCGCGCGTGTACTCCTGGTCGCGGTCGTACACCGGGCCGGGGCCGTCGCGCGTGAGCACGTAGCGCGACGTGTCGATCGAGCGGCCGCACGGGTCGAGGCTCACGCCGGCGTCGTCGACGTCGTTGCCGAACGGATCCACGGCGCGGGAGATCGTGACGTGAATCTTCGAGTCGAGGTTCACGAGCTGCGTCATGAACTCGTACAGGCGCGACGGCTTGGTGAACTCGTCGTCGTCGATGATGTACCGCGCCTTGCCGACCTCCTTCAGGAAGTCGTCGATCAGCGTCTCGGCCTCCAGCACCAGCTCGAACGACAGGGTGCACGGGACCACGTAGAGGTTGGGCCGCGCTTTGTCGGCCTTGAGGTTTTCGATGTACGCCTGCAGCCCGCACCCGGCGAGGCCGAGCTTCAGCTTCTTCTCGATGGCGCCCGAGCGCGAGCGTGTCCCGCCGGGGAAGAAGATGTTGTCGTAGCCGTGCTCGAGCGTGAGCTGCGCGTACGCCTTCAGCACGTCCTTGTAGAGCGGGTCGCGCTTCTTGCGGTCCACCGTGTACGCGCCGAGGTTGTGCATGAAGAACGACAGCAGCGGGTTCGTGAACAGGTTGAGGCCCGCGCCGTACAAAAACGGCGGCAGCCCGATGCGGTAGAGCGCGTACCCTGCGACGATCGAGTCGAGGTTGCTGACGTGCGTGGGGACCAGGACGACGGTGCCCTTCTCGTGGAGTGTGCGGAGCTGCTCGACCTCACCCTGCACGACGATCGCGTCGTCGATGCTCGGGAGGTCGGGGAGGCGCTTCGCGAGCTTGATCGGTGAGACGGCGTTGAGCAGGAGCCCGAGCGCCGGCGGCATCGCGCGGGTGACGACCTGGTAGACGCGGTCGTCGAAGTTGCCCGCGATCTCCTCGCCGTAGTGGCGCACCGTGCGTTCGATCAGTCGGGTCTGCTGTGATTCGGACGCGCCGCGCAGCTCGGATTGGACGCGCTCCCAGAACGCCGAGTCCTTCTTGAAAGCGGGGCTCTTGCCCCGGTCCTCCTTCAGCCGCCGCCGCTCGTGGTAGAGGCTGTCCTCCAGGACCTCCGAGAGCGGGGCCTTCACCTGGGAGCGGGTCGCCGTGACGCGCTGCTCCAGCAGGTCCAGGATCTTGGTCTGGTCTTCGGCGCGCATGGGTTGCGAGGGGGCTTCTACCGCATCCCGAAAACCGGGGCACGTCCGGCGCCGGCCTTCAGATATCTGAATCGCGCCCCGGGTCATCGTGCGAATTCCTCAACGATTTCGAGGGGCGCACGGGGTGTAAAGCGAGAGGGCCGTCACCCGACACTTTCAGGAAGGAACCCAGCTTCATGCGCATTCGAGACTTCGCCTTCGGCGCACTCTTCACGTCGCTCGCTCTGGCCGGCTGCCAGGGACGCGACCTCGGCAAGGGCGGCGGCACCGTTCAACCCAACGGCAGCTTCGCCGGCCTCTACGTCGCCAACCCCGACCACGACACCCTCACCCGCCTCGACCCCAAGACCGGCGCCTGGTCCAAGATCCAGGTCGGCCAGGAGCCCACGCGCATCGCTCAGTTCGAGGGCACCGTCTACGTGACGAACCGCGCCGAGCGGAAGGTCGCGATCCTCGTCGACGACGGGGACCGCCTCCAGCTCGCGGGTGAGATCCGCACCGGCGCCGAGCCCTTCGGCGTCGCCGCCACAAAGGACCGCGTCTACGTCTCCGCGTCCGTCTCCGGCGAGGTCATCGAGTACGACGCCCAGTCTCACGCTCGCCTCCGCGCCTGGTCGATCGAAGGCGAGCCGCGCGGACTCACGCTGCACGAGAGCGGCAAGACGCTCCTCGTCGCGCAGACGTACGGCGGCCAGTTCGCGAGCATCGACCTCGACAGCGGCGAGCTTCGGATGATCGAGCTCCCCGAAGCCAAGGGCTTCGACTTCGAGACCGGCGCAGAGTTCTCGTTCTCGCGCCGCATCACCGGCGACCCCACGTACTCGCCGGACGGCACGCAGGTCGCGATCCCCGCGCTGTACGTCGACAACCACTCCACGATCTTCGACCCGAACGACGAGCCCGACACCGGCGCCGCCCCGCCGCCCGGTGAAGACGACGCCCGCGTGCCCCCCGGCGGCCCCGGCGGCGGCTACCAGGACCGCATGAACCCCACGGTCGTCGTGGCGCCGGTCGACGAGAACGGCCAGCCTGTGATCGAAGAGGCCGTCGCGGTCTCCGCGCAGAGCTTCGAGGTCTTCGAGGACGTCGGCGGCTTCAACGCGCGCCAGGTCAACGCGTACCCCGTCGCGGTCTCCATCTCGAAGAACGGCATCATGCTCGTCTCGCTCAAGGGCGCCGACGCGGTCGTCGCGCTCGACCTCGACTCCGAAGGCTTCGCCCAGCGCAACGCGGGCGACGCGGCGCCTGGCTTCATCGATCCCGGTGGCCGCGGCTTCATGTTCCTCCCGAACGTCGCGGTCAGCGCGGGCGCCGGCCCGGACGGCCTCGCGATCTTCGACGACGGCCGCGCCTACGTGCACGCGCTCTTCGACAACACCATCGAGCACATCGACATGACCGCCATCGAGGCGCGCCTGCGCAACACGGGCGGCTCGACCGAGCCGGTCGGCCCCGGCGAGGCTCCGGAGGTCCCCGAGCAGCTGACGACGCTGTCGAAGTACCAGGTCGAGTCGAACCGCTTCCCGGCGCACATCGAGCGCGGCCGCCGCCTCTTCTTCTCCACGAAGAACCGCCAGATGTCGGCCGACGGCGCCGGCGTCTCCTGCGCGACGTGCCACTTCAACGGGCGCACCGACGGCCTGACCTGGACGTTCGGTCGCGGCCTCCGCCAGACCCCGTCCCTCGCGGGCGACGTCTCGCTCGCCGAGCCGGTGGGTTGGCAGGGTGACCGTCCGACCGTCGCGGAGGACGCGATGATGACCAGCCAGGGCCTCATGGGCGGCGACGGCCTCACCGAGCAGGACGCGCTCGACATCGCGGCGTTCGTGAACTCGACGCGCGACGTCGACAACCCCTTCACCGACGACATCTCCGCCATCGCGCGCGGCAAGGCCGTCTTCGAGCGCCCCGACGTCGCGTGCGTCAGCTGCCACAGCGGCCCGGCGTACACGAACAACGCGGTCGTCCCGATGTTCGAACTGGAGGCCGCCAAGGTCCGCCCGCTCACCGGCATCGCGATGACGGCCCCGTACTTCCACGACGGCTCGGCGCCCACGCTCCGCGACGTCCTGGAGCGTTCGCGCGACGGCTCGATGGGCAACACCTCGGCGCTCAGCGACGCCGAGATGGATGACCTCGTCACGTACCTGAAGTCTCTGTAATCGAGGCTTCGCGCGCCCCCGTCCCCCCGGGGGCGCGCCCCTTCCTCTCACCTCACGTTCGCTGAGGTGTGACCTTCGAACAATCGATTGGAAAGGTCGACGCCGCCCGGCTCATGCTCGCCGCGTGACGACGACCGAAGACTACAACGCATCCCTCGACTGGCGCGGCGCACGCGGTGAGAGCTGGTGTGTCCACGTCGACGGGCTCGAGGCCCTGCTCGCGTCGATCAACGCGCCGCTCGTGGAAGCGCTACGGCTAGACGCGCCGCACGCCGTCGCGGACATCGGCTGCGGCGGCGGAGGTGCGAGCCGCGCGGTCATCGCCGCCGCGCGCCCGGGGAGCACGGTTCACGGGTTCGACGTGTCCGAAGCCCTCGTCGCTGCGGCGCGGCAGCGGGTGCCGAGCGTCGAGTTCTTCGTCCGCGACGTGGCGACGAGCGACGCGCCGGTGCTGTACGACCGCCTCGTATCTCGCTTCGGCGTGATGTTCTTCGCGGATGCGCCGCAGGCCTTCTCGAACCTCACGCGATGGCTGCGACCCGGCGGGCGCCTCGCGTTCGCGGTGTGGGGGCCGATAGCGGACAACCGCTGGGCCGGCGTCGTCCGGGACGTCGTCGCCGAGCGCGTCGAGCTCCCCGCTCCGCTCCCCGACGCGCCCGGCCCGTTCCGGTACGCGGACGTGTCGGCGCTGACGGCGCTGCTCGACGGCGCCGGGTTCGAGTCCGTCCACGCCGAAGCCTGGCGTGGGCGTCTCCCGCTGGGCGCCACGCCCGCGACTGCGGCCGAGTTCGCGCTGGGCGCCTTCTCGTCGTTCGCCGTCCTGCTGAACGCCGCGGGAGAAGCGGTCGTCGCGGGAGCGCGCCGCGCGCTCACGGAGGCGTTCGCCCAGCACGTCCACGACGGCGGGGTGGCGCTCGAGGCGCGGGTCCACATCGTCACGGCGGAACGGCCCGCGGGATGAGGATTCGCGGGTACCGACGTGACGAGGTCGATCGGCCGGCGCTGGTCATCCGGCCTTCGCCGTAGTCTCCTGGAGCGGGGCCGATGCAGATCCACCAAATCGAGACCTTCGTCGTCGTAGCCCGCGCCGGCAGCATCACGCGCGCGTCGGAGGAGCTGCACCTCTCGCAGCCCGCGGTGAGCGCGCACGTCAAGGCGATCGAGGAGGAGCTCGGGCTCGCGTTGTTCGAACGGACGTCGCGCGGGATGAGCCTGACCGATGACGGGCGGCGACTCCTCGACAAGGCACAGCTCGCGCTGGAAGCCCACCGCGGGCTCCTCGACGAAGCCGCCCGCATCAAAGGGCGCATCCGCGGTCGCCTCCGGATTGGTGGCGGAGCGAACTCGAGCACGGAGGCTCTCGTCGGGCGCCTCGTCACCACGCTCTCGGAGCGCCACCCCGAAGTCGAGATCGGGTTGGTGCACGCCGACTCCAACGCGGTCGTCGCCGGCATCCGGGACGAGACACTCGACGCCGGATTCTACAACGCCGGCGAGCACCCCGAGCCTGGGCTCACGACGATCGAAGTGGCGCGGTTCGGCGTGTACCTCGCGGCGCCCGTCGGCTTGGCGAGCTCGCCGCCGGACTGGCGCGCCTTGGAGGACGTCCCCTGGATCCGTCCCGACGCCGATTCGTGCTGCGGTCGCGCGGTGGATCGGCTCTTCGCGGAACACGGGATACGACCGCGCCGGATCGTGAACGTCGACCGCGTCTCGGCGACCCGAGCCCTCGTCGCCGGTGGCGTCGGGGTGGGCCTGCTGCATGCCGACATCGCCGAGGTCGCCGAAGCGAACGGCGAGCTGGAGCTCGTCTGCCGGGCCGACGCGGAGGTCCGCGTGTTGTTCGGCTACCTCAGCCGGCGCGCGGACGACCCGCTCGTTCAGACGGTCGCCGCCGTGGTGGCCGCGCGCGCCTCCGGGTGATCGCGCGACTCCGATGACTCAGCGGTGGACGATGGGCCGGCGCGGCCCGGAGCGTCGCGACCGCCGCGCCAGCGCGGTGCGCATCCCCCGCAGGAGCGTCCCGACGGTCACCGGGCACAGCAGGAACAGACCTCGCCCTTCGCGCCACTCGGGGTTGGCCTGTTCATAGGCCTCGAACAGTCGTCGCCCCTCCGGGGTGGTCGGCGTCGCGCGAGACGTGGGGAGCGTTCGCATGAACACCGTTCCGTCCGCCGCGCGGTAGTGGCTTTTGGCGATGCGCTCGCCGAGGTGATCGAGGAGGCTCCGCTCCCAGTCGGGCACGTCCGGATCGCCCACGGTCCACACCGGCGGGATGGCGCGGACGAGGGAGATGAACGACGGCGGATAGGCGGCGCCCGCGAGGTACGTCGGGCGAAGCGGGCATCGAAGCACGCAGGCCACGGTCATCAGCGTCACGGCGGCGGGGAGCTCGGGGCGTCCGCGGACGTGGGGCGCCGTGAACCCGTACTCGGGCGTCAGGCACAATACGCGGCGGCCGCGCCACGTGAGCGGTAGCCCGCGCTGCAGGAAGAAGCCGACGACGTCCGCGCCTTCCCACAGCGTCCACACGATCCCCCAGGAGAAGTCCTCGGCGAACGCCGCGAAGTCCGCCTCCGGGTCTACGGACGGTTTGATGTCGATCAGGCTCCGGCGCAGCCGCCACAACGCGCGGAGCTGAGACTCGGACAGCGACGCCGCGCGACGAAAGGTCGATCGCATCGCCGGGTTCGGTGGCACGCGGCGAGGTCCCACGCAACCACGGACGGCGCGCTTCCCTCGCGCCTCGACTTCTCGCATCATCGGCGACGCGGTGCGTCGCATCTTCGAACGCCTCCGGGCGCGGCGGCGCCTCGGCCGGGACGTCAGCGTCTGGTACCACCCGGCGTACGCGCCGCATCAGCTGACGAAGACGGCGCGCGTCAAACACCTGGAGCCAAAACGCGGCGAGTACGTCCTGACGCGGCTCGTGCAAGACAAGTTGCTCCGCGCGTCCGACGTTCGGCCTTCGCCGCAGGCGACCTACCGGCAGCTCCTCACGTTCCACACGCCGCAGTACCTCGCGGACGTCGCGCGCGCCGAGAACGCCGCAGCGATCTTCGGGCTCAGCGCCGGCGACATCGATCTCGACCCACTCCTCGACGGCGCGCAACGCGCCGTCGGCGGTACCGTCGCGGCCGCGCGTGAAGTGACGCGCGGTGGCCGCCTCGCGCTCAACCTCGGCGGCGGCTTTCATCACGCCGAGCCGGATCGCGGCGCGGGGTTCTGTATCTACAACGACGTCGGCGTCGCGATTCGCCTCCTGCGCGACGAAGGGTGGAGCGGGCGCGTCGCGATCATCGACCTCGACTTCCACCAGGGGAACGGCAACAGCGCGGCGTTCGAAGACGACGACGACGTCCTCGTGTTCTCGATCCACGGCTCCGTCTGGCGCCACACGGATCACCCGGCGCACGAGATTCACCTCGACGGGCACGTCGACGACCTGCGCTATCTCGCGAGCCTCCGCTACTATCTCCCGCCGGCGCTGGAACGCTTCGACCCGGAGCTGGTGTTCTACATCGCGGGCATGGACGTCCTCCGCGTCGACCGCCTCGGCACCTTCGAGCTCACGCTCGACGGCGTCTTCGCGCGGGACCGCTTCGTGCTCGAACACGTCCGCAAAGTGCCGACCGTAGTGACGATGGCGGGCGGTTACTCGAAGGAGGCGTGGGTCGCGTTCTACAACCTCGCGCGCTACGCGATCTCCGGGCGCCCGCGGGTGTGGCGGCCCGACCCGCCGAACCTCGAGGCGCGCTTCACGGCGATCGCGAAGACGATCGACCCGATGGACCTGACCCGTTCGCAGGACCTCGACACCGAGCTGTCGGAGGCCGACCTCTTCGGCGAGCTGGTTGGTCGCCCGCGCGCGTCGCGGCTGCTCGACTACTACTCGCGCCACGGGGTCGCGCTCGTCCTCGAACGCTATGGTCTGTACGAAGCCGTTCGGCGCCGCGGCTTCGTCGACTTCGACCTGGAGATGGAGGTCGAAGATCCCTCGCGCCAAGTGGTACGCGTGCACGGACGCAAACACCACGGTGACCGGCACCTGCTCGTGGAGCTCGTCGTGCGGCGTCGCTCCTGGCCCGCGCCGGACGTGCAGGGGGATCAGATCTGGATGCTCGAGATCCTCTGGCTCCTGCTGCAGGACCCGACCGCGTCGTTCTCGCTGGAGCGACCGCCGCTCCCCGGGCAGGAGCACCCCGGGCTCGGCATCGCGCGCCAGATGCGCGCGCTCCTGATCCTCTCCGCCGAGCGCCTCGGCTTGGCGGGGCTGCTCGATCGGCCCGCGCACTATCACAACGCCTACGTCGCGCGGTCCGGTTACTTCTTCGTGGACCCGGTGGAGCAGGGCCGCTTCCTCGCGTTGGTCGACGCCCTCGACGACCTCCCGCTCGCCACGGCGACCCAGCTCGTCGACGAGGGGAAGATCCTGGAGTCCGGTGCGCCCTACGCCTGGGCGCCGTCGGACCACGTGCTCCCGGTCGCGGACCGCCTCGTGAAACATTTTGGTTCCGACGCCTACACGGAGGCGGTCGAAGCCGCGCGGCGCACCGCGTCGTTCGAGATCACGTGATAGAATCCTAGGCGTTGCGCCGCGCCGTTCCATGCCTCCTCGGCACGCTCCTGGGATGCGCTTCGGGCGACGTCTTCGTGCCGGCGGAGTGGCCCGCGGACCACGTCGCGATCGCGGTCGTGACGGACGCGTCCGGCACGCCGCTCACGGCGCCGGTGATGTCGTCGCTCGGCCAGGCGATCGACTTCGACTTCGAAGCCGACGGTCCGTACCGGATCTTCGTCCGCACGTACGCGATGACGGAGCGCGCCCCGAACGGGATGCCGATCGGCGACTGCCCCGTGGTGCTCGGCGGCGACGGTCCGCTCGTCCCTGCGCCGCTCACCGCCTGGCGCACCGCGCCGGTCGAGCCGGGGACGCCGGTGCCGGGGTTGGAGCGCGTGACGGGGGAGCTCGTCGAGCTCGACCTTCGGTACGGCGGATGCCTCCCCAAGGAGCGGGGCTGCGGAGGTTTCGCCGCGCGAGAGCTCGAGGTGCCGGCGGGGTTGCGGCCGTACCAGGTCGCCGCGGTGAGTGATGCGCTCGCGATGGTCGGCGGCGACATCCACCCCGGGCCGGGGCGCGAGATGATGCTCGCGAAGATCGAGAGCGGCACGGTGCGTGTCCTCGACCCGCACCCCGAGCGGCTCGACTTCGTGCAGGCGCTGGCCTGGGACGGCGACATCTTCTACGCGCGCAACGGCGAGGACCTGCTCGTGGCGTTCGACATCGACGGCGATCCGGTCGCGCTCCCCGAGTCGCGGACGATCATCGGCGTCGCCGCGGGGCCGGACGGCACGGTGCTCGCCTTCGACGACATGCGCGTGACGGAGCTCCTCAGCCGAGGACAGATCTTCGTCGAGCGCACCGACGTCCCGCAGGGCGTCCTGGGAATGTCGATCGCGCGCGCGGACCGCACCATCGCGCTCATCGGCGACAGCGCGGTCTTCTACGACGGCCGCATGTGGACCCCCGAGCTCGACGCCGCGCTCTTCGAATCCCTCAACGCCGTGTTCGCTGACGAGGACACGATCGGGGCCGTCGGCAACCGCGAGCAGGTGTACGTGCGCGACCCGATCACGCGCGCGTGGCGCGACCTCCCGATCCCCTTCGACGTGGGCGCCGACTTCAAGGCGGTGACGGGCCTCGGCGACGGCCGCTTCGTCGCGGTGGGTAAGGGCGGAGCGATCGCCGCGTGGACCGGCACGCAGTGGTGTGACCTGTCGATCCTGGATCGCGCCGTCGGCGCCTTCCGCTCCGTGAGCGCCGCGCCCAGCGGACGCATCGCCTGGACGGTCGCGAGCTCGGACGGCGACGCGGATCCGGCGATCATCGAGATCACCGTGCCCGCGCCCGACTTCCCTTGATCAGGCGCGCGCGAGCCGCCCCGTGAGTTTGTCGCCGACGCGCGCGAGTACCTCGACATTCACGAGTCGGTTCGACGGGACGTCGTCGTCGAGGCGCACCGGGCTGTAGTTGTCCGCGAGCGCCTCGAGCTGGCCGCCGTTGCGCTCCAACGTGACCGCGCTGAGCGTCGCGCCGATCTGACGGTCGAGGAAGCGGCGCCACGCGTCCAAGCCGAGCGCGTTGAGCGCGGCGGCGCGTGCCTTGATGATGCGCGGATCGACCTTCGGGCCGAGGCGGGTGGAGGGGGTGCCGCTGCGGTCCGAGTAGGAGAACACGTGCACGTAGTCGAGGCCGGAGGCTTCGACGAAGCGGAGCGTCTCTTCGAACTGCGCGTCGGTCTCGCCGGGGAAGCCGACGATCACGTCCGTGCCGATGCACGCGTGCGGAACCTCGGCGCGGATGGCGTCGAGGATCGCCTGGAACTCGACGGCGCGGTACGGCCGCACCATCCGCTTCAACACCGCGTCCGAGCCCGACTGCAGCGGGAGGTGGAAGTGCGGCGCGAGGCGTGCGTCGCGCGCGGCGATCGCGGCGAGCTCGACCGGGAACGCCATCGGCTCGATGCACGACATCCGCAGGCGCTGCAGCTCCTCGATCTCCAGCACGCGCTCCACGAGCTCCACGAGCGTGGCGGGTGACTCGAGCGCGGCGCCGTAGGTGCCGAGGTGCACGCCGGCGAGGACGACCTCCACGTAGCCGTCGTCGACGAGCTTCTTCACGGCGTCGACGATCTGCTCCGGTGGGGCGCTGCGCGCGCGGCCGCGGACGGCGGGGATGATGCAGTAGGTGCAGGCGGCGTCGCAGCCGTCCTGGATCTTCACGAACGGGCGCGTGCGATCGAGCACCGTCGTCACGGTGTCGACCGGCGGAAGCTCGGCCGGGTCCACGCCGTCGATCGGGGAGTGCACGACGAGCGTCGCGTCGTCTTCGGCGAGGACGCGGTCGACCACGCCGGGGAGGTCGTGTTTGTGAGCGTTGCCCACGACGGCGCTCACGCCGCCGAGTTGAACCAACGCCTCCGGCTCGCGCTGCGCGTAACACCCCGTGACGATGACCTTCGCGCCCGGGTTCTCGCGTTTGACCCGGCGGACCGCCTTGCGTACGTCAGCATCCGAGCGATGTGTGACCGTGCAGGTGTTGAGGACGACGATCTTCGCGTCGGTGTGCGAGGACGTCCGCTCGAGGTCCTTCTTCTCGAGCTCGGCCGCGATGCCCGCGGAGTCGGCCTGGTTCACCCGGCAGCCGAAGGTGTGCACGTAGTAGCTCAACGCGCCGGCCATACAGCCAGAGCGGCCGACGAAGTCCAAGCCAAAATCTCGGAGGGCCGCCGTGTTCCAGCGTGACTTCCTGATGCGGGAGCTGAAGCGGATGCTCGACGGCATCGCCGCCGTCCTCCGCAAACATCGCGAGGGCGACACGACGATGGCGCTGCAGGCGCTCGGCGGGCTCTACGACGACGTCCTCGCCGAGCACCGCGCGCTCCTCGACCACACCGACGCGCGCACCATGGCCTCGATCCTCGCGAGCAAGGAGCGGGTCGCGGCGGTCGCGAGCCTCCTCGCCGCGGAGGCGGAGCTGAAGGCCGACGACCCGGTCGAGTCCATGCTGAAGAAGGCCAAGGCGACGGAGCTGATGCTCGAGGCGATCGCGCAGGGGTACGACGGCTTGGAGCAGATCGAAGCGTGGGCCGTCCCGGAGTCGATGCTCAGCCCGCGCGCCCGCGAGCTGCGCGCCGCCCCCGCGGAGTGATTCAGTCGCCGTCGTGGTCGTCGACCACGTCCGCCATGTAGTCGAGGCGCGTCTGGTCGACCGGGGTCTTTCGGTAGTTGTAGTCGGCGGGCTGGCCGACCGTCGTGTAGACCCAGTAGTTGAACGAGTCCGCGAAGTCCTCGGCGGGCGCGGTCTCGCCGTAGGAGGTCGTGGTGCCGCCCGCGAAGTAGTCGCCCGCGCAGCCGCCGCCGATGAGGAACGTCGGGAGGACGCCGCCGAGCACCTCGACGCCGCACGTGCTCCCGGTCTCGCTCAGGAAGTCGCCGAGCCCGGTGTTCTCGAAGTGCAGGACGTGCCCCATCTCGTGGATGATCGTGGAGACGAACCCGGCCGCGTCGCCGCTCTCGCTCATCTCGCTGAGGTGGACGACGCCGCTCTGCCACGGGTTGACGACGCCGGCGCCGGTCGCGTGCGGGCCCTCGTCGTGGCGCTCGAACTCGAGCGTGGGGAACATCGCTTCGAACGTGTCCTGGTCACCCACGGCGTCGCGCACGTAGTGGAGCGCGGTCTGCAGGGCGCGGAGCTCGTCCGCGGTCCACTCGTCGGGGCCGTTGGTTCGCCAGCTCCCGCCGGGGTCGACCTCCACGTTGGGGAACTCGGTCTCGATCGCCGAGATGAGGCCGTCGATCTCGTCCTGCGGGTCGGGCTGCAGCGTCGCGGGGGCCGCGACGGGTGCGTTCATCTGGAAGGTGTCGACGGCGACGGGTTCGGGCTGCGCGGCGGGCGCTTCGTAGAGGTTGTCTTCGAACGCGATGGCGCTCCCCGCGGTGATGGCGTTGATCATGGGGGACGCAGGAGCAATCGACGTGCCGGCTCTTCGGCCGCCGGGGCGCGGCGAATCGTGTGCACCTGCGGACGCGTCGCACCGGTCGAGGTGCGAGTCGGCGCCCGAGTGCACCCGCTACATCGTCGCGATGCCGTCGGGCGGGTGCTCGACGCTGTACTCCGGGACGATCTCGTCCTCCGGCTCCGCCTCGTCCCGCTCCATCTCGACCAGCAGATCTTCGGCGACGAAGATCGGTGCGTGGTTGCCGAGCGCGAGGGCGATCGAATCCGAGGGCCGCGCGTCGAGGTCGACGACCTTGCCGCCGGTCTGCACGAAGATCGTCCCGATGAAGGTGTCGCCCTTCAGATCGGAGACGTGGATCTTGACGAGCTCGCCGCCGAGTCGCGCGAGGACCGCGTCGAGGAGATCGTGGGTCAACGGTCGAACGAACTTCTTGTTCTCGAGGCGCAGCTGGATCGCGTGCGCTTCGTTCATGCCCACCCAGATCGGGAGGAGGCGTCGTTTGTCGGCGTCCTGCAGCACGACCGCCGGCCCTCCGTCCGTGGTGATCACGGCGGCGACGTACATCTCGACGAAGCCCTTCGGTTTGTCGACCGCGAGCTTCGCGAGGGAGGGGGCGGGATCGGAGGCGAGCGCATCACCCGTAGTGAGCACCCAGAGCGCGAGAACGATTCCGGCGCGTCGCCGCATGTTACCTCCTTCGGATCGTCGAGCAGTGACTTGACGAAAAGCGTACCAGAACGTCCCTACGGAACGCTGGAGCCGACGTAGGGCGTTGTCGTAGGTGAACATGGCGAGCATCGGACACCTGGTCGCCTCCGCGGCCGCGACCCGTCTGTACGGTCCTCCTGATCAACGTGTCGGGCGGACGTTCCTCTTCCTGACGGCGCTGTCTTTCTTGCCGGATCTCGACGTTGTGGCGTTTGCGTTCGGCATCCCCTACGCGCACGACTTCGGACACCGCGGCGCAACCCACTCCTTCGCGTTTGCGATCATCGTGGGCTGCATCACGTGGGCGTGGAGTGGGCGCCATCGGCTTGCGGTCGCCGCGGGTCTCGTCACGGCGAGTCACGCGGTCCTCGACGCGTTCACGGACGGCGGGCTCGGCGTCGCGCTCCTGTGGCCGCTGTCGAGCGAGCGTTTCTTCTTCCCGTGGCGACCGCTCCCCGTCGCGCCGATCGGGCACCGCTTCCTCTCCGGGCGCGGTTTGACGGTCGCGCTCACCGAAGTCCTGCTCTTGTCACCGCTGATCGTCTACGCGGTGTGGCCGCTCGTTCGATCCAAGTGGCGGTCCGCCGTCGCGCGGTAGTAGCCTCCGCCCGTGGTTTGGGCCGTCGTCTGTGTCGTCTTCGTCGCGGCGCTCTTGTTCGCGGAGAGGACACACAACCGAACGCTGAAGGCGGTCGCAAAGACCGCGGCGTCGATCGCGTTCTGCATCTTCGGTTACGTCAACGACGCGTTCTCCACGCTACACGGCACGTTGGTGTTCGCGGGGCTCGTGCTGTCGCTGGTCGGGGACGCCTTCCTCCTCTCCAAGGCGAAGCACTGGTTCCTCTGCGGGCTCGTCGCGTTCCTGATCGCGCACGTGATGTACGGCGTCGCGTTCACGACGCGCGGCGTGAACCACCGCCACGTCGGTTTGCTCGTCGCCGCGTTGTTCGGCGTCGCATCCGTGGTGTGGCGCTGGCTCGGTCCGCACGTGAAGTCGAAGATGCGCGTCCCCGTGCTCGCGTACATCGCGACGATCTCCTGGATGCTCGCCGCCGCGATCGCGACGTCCTACCAAACCGACACCTGGCCGATCTTCGGCGGCGCGCTGCTGTTCTACCTGTCGGATCTGTTCGTCGCGCGCGAGCGGTTCGTGGTGTCCGGCTTCACGAACAAGGTCTTCGGACTACCGCTGTACTACGCCGGTCAGCTCGTGCTCGCCGCGTGGGCGACGACCTGATTTCGGCCGCCTTCCTTCGCGTCGTACAGCGCCTTGTCTGCGTCGCTCATCGATCGCGGGACGTCGCCCCCGAGCGCGGCGACGCCGATGGAGATCGTGACCTCGCCGACCTCTTCGAACGGCGCCGAGGCGATCGCCACGCGTAGGCCCTCCGCGAGCTCTTGGGCCCCGTCCAGCTCGGTGTTCGGGAGGAGCACCGCGAACTCCTCGCCGCCGAGGCGACCGACGACGTCCACGTTGCGCGCGCGCGAGACCAGCCGCTCGGCGACCTCGACCAACACCGCGTCGCCACGCGGGTGACCGTAGGTGTCGTTGACCGACTTGAAGTGGTCGATGTCGATCATCAACAGCGCCGCCGGGTGCTGATAGCGGACCGCCGCCGCCGCGGTCTCGTCGACGCGCTCCAGGAACCGCCGCCGGTTCACGAGCCCGGTGAGCGCGTCGGTCGTCGCGAGGCGTTCGAGCTGCGCGTTTTTCTCCTCGAGCTCCTTCGTCAACGCTTCGAGCATCTCGTTCCGCTCGCGCAGCTCGTGCTCGTAGCGCGACAGCCGCAGGCCGAGGTTCACTTTCAGGATGATCTCGTCGGTGTGACAAGGTTTCAGGAGGTAGTCGTACGCCCCGCGCTGCATGGCCTCCAGCGCGCCGTCCACACTCGCGTACGCGGTCATGATCGCGACGGGGAGGTCGGGGCGGCGGCGGCGCGCTTCGAGGAGCAGCTCCAGCCCCGAGCGCCCCGGCATCTGCATGTCCGTGAGCAACAGGTCCACGCCGTCGAGCTGCTCGAGCGCGGCGTCGTAGCCGTCGGCCGTACGTGTCTCGAATCCCTCCAGCTCCAGCGCGCGCGAGAGTGCGCCCCGGACGTTCGGCTCGTCGTCGACGATCAACAGCGTCGTCACGGCCGCGCATTGAAGCACGGTCCGCGCCGGGCCGCCTCTTCGTGGCCCCACCTACGCTGGTCGCGTTCGAGGCTTCGGTGGTATCCACCCCCTCATGGGCGCGCACATCACCTCGCACCGGGACGGATTCGGGCCGGGACGCACTACCGTCGTCTCGGCGGGTGACGACGACAGCGGCATGGACTTCGCCGTGGTCCGCTGGGCCGCGGGCGAGCGCGTCGAGCTGACCACGGAGCAAGAGACCGCGTGGTTGCTGATGCAAGGTCGCTTGCGCGTGACGTTCGGCGGGGACACCCACACGATCTCCCGCGACTCACTCTTCGACGAGCTCCCCTGGGCGCTGCACGTCGCGGCCGGCGAAGCGGTGGTCTTCGTGTGTGAGACGGACGTCGAGGTCACCGAGTACGGCGCGGCGAACCGCGAGCGCTTCGACCCGGTGCTCTACGGTCCGGACGACGTCCGCAACGAACGTCGCGGCAAGGGTGCGCTGCGCGATGCATCGTTTCGGTTCGTGCGCACGATCTTCGACGACACGAACACCTCGAAGAACGCGCAGCTCGTGCTCGGCGAGGTCGTGAACCTCCCGGGGCGCTGGTCGAGTTACCCGCCGCACCACCACCCGCAGAACGAGATCTATCACTACCGCTTCACCGACCCGCGCGGCTACGGGCACGCGGAGCTGGGCGAGGACGTGAAGAAGGTCCGCCCGAACGACACGATCAAGATCCAGGGCGGCCTCGATCACTCGCAGTGCGCCGCGCCGGGGTACGGGATGTACTACGCGTGGGTGATTCGGCACCTGCCGGAGCGCCGCTACGACGTCCCGGACTTCACGGAAGCGCACACCTGGACGATGAAACCCGGCGCCGACGGGTGGTGGCCCTCGGGTGAGTGAGATCGATCTGCTCTCCGTCGGGCGCGCCGCCGTCGACCTGTACGGCGCGGAGATCGGCACGCCCTTGGAGGACGTCCAGTCGTTCGAGAAGTCGCTCGGCGGCTCACCCGCGAACGTCGCGGTGGGTGCGTCGCGGCTCGGGCTGAAGGTCGCGATGCTGACGCGCGTCGGCGACGAGCACATGGGCCGCTTCGTGCGGCAGACCCTCGCGCGCGAGGGCGTCGACGTCTCGCAGGTGGTGACGGATCCGGAGCGCCTCACCGCGTTGGTGCTGCTGTCGATCCGCGACAAGGACACCTTCCCGCTGATCTTCTACCGCACCGACTGCGCCGACATGGCGCTGTGCGAGGACGACGTCGACCCCGCCTTCGTCGCGAAGGTCGGCGTGCTCCACCTGACCGGGACGCACCTGTCGACGCCGAAGGTCGACGCCGCGTGCCGAAAGGCCATCCGCGCCGCAAAGGCAGCCGGGGTGCGCGTGGTCCTCGACGTCGACTACCGGCCCGTGCTCTGGGGCCTCACCGGGCACGGCCTCGGCGAGGAGCGCTACGTCGAGAGCGGGCGTGTCACGGAGCACCTGATGACGGTGTTGCCGGACTGCGATCTGATCGTCGGCACGGAAGAGGAGATCCAGATCGCGGGCGGGCACACCGAGCCGCTCGCGGCGCTGCGTTCGATTCGCGCCGTGTCGGACGCGACGATCGTGATGAAGCGCGGGCCCCTCGGGTGTGTGGTCTACGAGGGGGCAATCGGCGACAGCGTGGAGGACGGATTCGTTTCGACCGGCGCCGAGGTCGAGGTCCTCAACGTGCTCGGCGCGGGGGACGCGTTCCTCGCCGGGTTCCTCTCCGGCTGGGCGAAACGAGCGCCGATCGCCGAATGTTGTCGTCGCGCGAACGCGGCGGGGGCGCTCGTGGTGTCGCGCCATGCGTGTGCTCCGGCGATGCCCACCGCCGAGGAGCTCGAGGACTACCTCGCGCGCGCGGCTGAAGTCCCGCGGATCGATCGGGACGAGCGCATCGCCGTGCTCCACCGGACGACGACGCGCAGGTCGATGCCCCAGTCGCTCTGTGTGCTCGCCTTCGACCACCGCACACAGCTCGCCGCGCTCACGTCCGACGCCCAGAAGCTCGAGCGCCTCAAGGTGTTGATCGCGGAGGCGGCGACGGCGGGGGAGGCCGACGGCATGATCGTCGACGGGCGCTTCGGTCGGGAGGTCCTCGACCGCTTCACCGGGAGGTGTTGGCTCGCGCGGCCGATCGAGGCGCCGGGCCCCGAGCTCGCGTTCGTCGGTGCGCCGAACGTGGAGCTGGAGCTGCGTCGGTGGTCGCGTCACCACGTGGTGAAGTGCCTCGTCCGGGACACCCTCGGGCCGAGCGAGAAACGCGCACGGCAGGACGAACAGATCGTTCGCCTCGCGAGCGCGTGTGCGTCGTTGGACCGCGCGCTGATGCTCGAGATCCTCCCGCTCGACGACGACGGTGAATTGCATGAATCGGCCGCGCCCGCGGCGATGACGCGCCTCTACGAGCTCGGCGTGCGGCCCGAGCTGTGGAAGCTCGCCGCGCCGGACGACGCCGGGTGGTGGACGGAGGTGGAGGCGGTGATCGATCGCTTCGATCCGCACTGTCAGGGCGTGATGATGTTGGGCTTCGACCGTCCGCCCGAGGCGCTCGGTCGCGCGATGGCGACGGGGCGTCGTTCGCGGCGGTGTCGGGGCTTCGCGGTCGGGCGCACGATCTTCTTCGCCGCGGCGAAGCGCTGGCTGGAGGGCGCGATCGACGACGCGACGCTCGTCGCCGAGGTCGAGTCGCGGTTCGTGGATCTCGTGCGGCGGTACGAAGGGAGTGGGGCATGGTCTCCGTGAAGATGACGGTCGCGGAGGCGATCGTCGCGTACCTCGCTGCGCAGGACAGCGAGCAGCTCGACGGGACGGTCGCGCCGGCGTTCGGCGGGGTGTTCGCGATCTTCGGGCACGGCAACGTCGCGGGGATCGGCCAGGCGCTCGCGACGAAGCGCGATCAGCTCCCGACGTTCCGTGGCCACAACGAACAGTCGATGACCCACGCGGCCGTGGCGTTTGCGAAGGCGACCTTTCGGCGGCGCATGATGGCGACGACGACGTCGATCGGGCCGGGCGCCACCAACCTCGTCACCGCGGCGGCGACCGCCCACGCCAACCGGCTCCCGGTGCTGCTGCTCCCCGGCGACGTCTTCGCGACGCGCGCGCCGGATCCGGTGCTGCAGCAGATCGAGGACTTCGGCGCGCCCGGCGTGACGGCGAACGACTGCCTCGCGCCGGTGTCGCGGTACTTCGATCGGATCACGCGCCCCGAGCAGATCCTCGCGGCGCTCCCGGCGGCGATGGAGACCCTCATGGACCCGGTGCGCTGCGGGCCCGCGACGCTCGCGCTCCCGCAGGACGTCCAGGTGGAGGCGGTCGAGATGCCCGCGTCGTTCCTGTGGCGGAGGACCTGGCGCCTCCGTCGTCCGGCGCCGGACGACTGGGAGCTCGCCGAGGCGATCGGGAAGATCGGCGCGAGCGCGTGCCCGCTGATCGTCGCGGGGGGCGGCGTCCTCTACGCGGGCGCGACGGCGCGGCTCGTGGAGTTCGCGGAGCGCTTCGGCGTGCCGGTCGCCGTGACCCAGGCCGGGAAGGGCGCGATCCCGGACGATCACCCGCTCGCCGTCGGCGGCATCGGTGTCACCGGGACGGCGGTCGCGAACGACCTCGCGGCGAAGGCCGACCTGGTGCTGTTCGTCGGGACGCGCCTGTCGGACTTCACGAGTGCGTCGCGGACGTTGTTCACGCGCGATGACCTCGTCCGCGTCGGGCTCAACGTCGCGGCGTTCGACGCCGTCAAACACCGGACGCACCCGCTCGTCGCGGACGCGGACGTCGGCCTGGCGATGCTCGCCGACGGTCTCGAGGGGTGGAGCGCTTCGTCGAAGTGGCAGGAGCGCCTCGCCGCCGGATCGCGCGCGTGGGAGGCGGCGGTGGAGCGGGTGACGGCGCCGTCCGAAGGCGTGCCGACCGACGCGCAGGTCCTCGGCGCGGTGAACACGTTTGCGACGCAGGCGACGACGGTCGTGTGCGCCGCGGGGGGCCTCCCCGGCGAGCTACACAAACTCTGGCGAGCGACGGAACCCGGTAGCTACCACGTCGAGTATGGCTACTCGTGTATGGGCTACGAGATCGCGGGCGGTCTCGGCGTGAAGATGGCGAGGCCGGAGCGCGAGGTCGTGGTGATGGTCGGCGACGGGAGCTACCTGATGCTCAACGCGGAGATCGTCACGAGCGTCGCGCTCGCGAAGAAGCTGATCATCGTGCTGCTCGACAACCGGGGCTTCGGCTGCATCAACCGGCTGCAGCAAGCGACGGGCGGCGCGAAGTTCAACAACCTCCTCGACGAGGACGTGCCGCGGGTGGACTTCGCCGCGCACGCCCGCGCGATGGGCGCGGCGGCCGAGCACGTTCCTTCGATCGATGAGCTCCCGGCGGCGCTGCAGCGCGCGCGGGCCGCGGACCGAACGGCCGTCGTGGTGATCGAGACGGATCCGGAGCGTGGAACCTCCGAGGGGGGCGCATGGTGGGACGTGCCGGTGTCCAAGACCCAGCGATGAACCGCATCGGCGTCAACCCGATCGTCTGGAGCAACGACGATCTCCCCGAGCTCGGCGGGCAGACCCCCGTCGAGGTCTGCCTCGCGGAGGCCGCAGCCGCGGGGTACACGGGCATCGAGCTCGGCCACAAGTTCCCGCGTGACCCGTTGCGGCTCCGCTCGATGCTCGACGACCACGGGCTCGCGCTGATCTCCGGCTGGTACGGGACGCGCCTGTTGGAGCGGAGCGTCGAGGCCGAGCTCGCCGCCCTCGAGGCGCACCGAAACCTCCTCGTCGCGCTCGGCGCTGACGTCATGATCGTCGCCGAGGTCGGCGGCGCGGTGCACGGTGATCGGCGCGCGTCGGTGAGCTCGCGCCCCGCGATGCACCCCGCCGCGCTCACGAAGCTCGCGGAGGATCTCTCGAGGGTCGGCGCCCACCTCGCCGAGCGCGGCCTGACCCTGGTGTACCACCACCACGCCGGGACGGTGATCGAGACCGAGGACGAGATCGATCGCCTCCTGTCGTCGTCGTCGCCCCACGTGAAGCTGCTGCTCGACACCGGGCACCTCACGTTCGCGGGAGGTGACCTCGCGCGGGTCGTGCAACGGTGGGGCGATCGCGTCGCGCACGTGCACCTCAAGGACGTCCGCGCCGACGCGCTCGCGCGGTGTCGCGCTGCGTCCTCGTCGTTCCTCGACGCGGTCGTCGACGGCGTGTTCACCGTGCCCGGCGACGGCGCCATCGACTTCACGCCGGTCTTCGAGGGGCTAGCCCGCGACTACTGTGGGTGGTGGGTCGTGGAGGCCGACCAGGATCCGGAGCGCGCGCCGCCCGCGAAGTTCGCGAAGATGGGGCACACGTTCGTGAGCGAGCGGCTCGCGGAGGTGAAGTGACGCCGCCGCGACTCGTCATCTTCGACGTCGACGACGTCTTCGTCGACATGGACCAGCTCGCGGCTCGCGCCGTCGAAGCGGTGACGGCGACGCTCGTCGACACCTTCGGCGATCGCGGCGCACGCGCCGCCGCGCGGTTCGACGCCCACTACGACATCCTCCGCGCCAAGCTCCGCGCGGGCCCCGCGCACGACGCGGCCGAATTCGATGCGCTCGTCGCCGACATCCAACGCTGGCAGCGCGGCGTCCTCGAGGCCGGTCACGACCTGAAGATCTGGTCGCGCGAGACGATGCTCGCGGTTGCGCTCGAGCGGGAGGGGATCGAGGTCGAAGGTGCGTTCGTGCACGAGGCCGTCGGTCGTTACTGGGCCGTCCTCCGCGACGAGAGCCGGGTCTTCGACGACGCCGCGCGCGCGCTGCGCCGTGTCCGCGACGCGGGCGCGCACGCGCACCTTGCGACGAACTCCGACGGCAACCTCACCTTCGACGCCGCCGCGCGGACGTTCCGCTACGACTCGGAGCACGCGCGTCGCACGAAGATGTCGCGCCTCGACTGCGTCGTCGCCGCGGGGGTGGCGCCCGAGGACATCACGATCGGCGACCCGGTCGGCAAACCGCACGTCGCGTTCTTCGAACGTGTGCTCGCCGACGTACGCTGCGACCCCGTCCCCCCCGAGACGATCTGGGCGGTGGGGGACAGCTACGCCGACGACATCGCGCCGCTCTTCGCGCTCGGGGCTTCGCGCGGCTTCTGGGTGTTGCGCAGGAAGACCGCGCCCGCGCCCGAGCGGGTCACCGTCGTGACGTCGCTCGACGAGGTCACGTGGTGAGACGCTGGCTCTTGGCGCTGCTGCTCGTCGTGGCGTGTAAACCGTCGGACCGGCCGCGGCCCAAGAAGCTCGTCCTCTACTGCAGCGCGCAGCACGAGTGGTGCGAAGCGCTGTCGTCGGCGTACGAGCAGACCTCGGGCGTGCGGGTCTCGATGATCCGCAAGAGCAGCGGGGAGGCCTACGCGCAGCTCGTGGCCGAGCGCCGCAACCCCAAGGGGGACGTGTGGTGGGGCGGCACCGGCGACACCCACTTCCAGGCCGCCGCCGCCGGCCTCACCGAAACCTACCGCTCCCCGCGCCTCGCGGAGCTCCACCCCTGGGCCGTCGATCCCGCGGGTCACGGCGAGCACCGGACGACCGGCGTCTACATGGGGGCGCTCGGGTTCGGCTACAACCGCGAGTGGCTCGCGAAGAAGAACATCACGCCGCCCCGCGGGTGGGCGGACCTGCTGCGTCCGGAGCTCGACAAGGAGATCCAGATCGCGAACCCGAGCTCTTCGGGCACCGCGTACACCGCGCTCGCGACGATCGTTCAGCTCTTCGGCGAAGACGAAGGTTTCGACTACCTCGCGAAGCTCGACCGCAACGTAAACCAGTACACCAAGTCGGGCGCCGCCCCGATCCGCGCCGCCGCGCGGGGCGAGACGGGCGTGGGGGTGGTCTTCCTGCACGACGTCGCGACGCAGATCGCGTCGGGCTTCCCGATCGAGATGGTCGTCCCCGAGGAGGGCACCGGCTACGAGATCGGGTGTATGAGCCTCGTCCGCGGCGCGCGTCACGAGGACGAGGCGAAGGCGTTCTTCGACTGGGCGTTGTCGAAGGAGGCGCAGGAGCTGGGGGCGGGCGTGAAGGCGTTTCAGATCCCGTCGAACCGGACGGCGCGCGTGCCGAAGGAGGCGCCGATCGTGCCGGCGGAGCAGCTGATCGACTTCGACTTCGAGCGTTTCAGTCAGGCGTCGGAGCGCAGCCGTCTGTTGTCGCGCTTCGAGCGCGACGTACGCGGCGCCGAGTGACTACTCCGAGCAGATCTCTTCGCGCGTCCTGAACTCGTCTCGGCAGCGCGCGGGCGTGGAGGTGAGGGACATCTGCAGCTCGAGGCAGTCGAGCCGGTTGAAGCAGCTGAGGACGTCGGTGTTGGTGTCGAAACACGCCTGGGTGATCGTCCCGTCGGCGACGAACGCCATCCCTTCTTCGCTCGCGGCGCGGCACCCCTCGGCGCAGGTGTCGAAGCGCGCCTGGTCGTACTCCTCGACGCACCGCTCTGCGCGGTCGCACAGGTCGATGCACTCTTCCTCGAGCGTCTTGGTCGAGCACGCGACGACGGCGAGCATCAGGGCGGCGGCGAGCGCGAGCCGGGACATGGCGCGAAAGGTCGCACACCTGCTGCGCGTCGTCATCGCGAAACGTCGGACGATGAATGTCCTGCCCGAGGACCCGTCCAACGGTTCACGAAAAGCCCAACTTCTGCTCTAGACGATGTCGGGCCCGCTCGAACGGCCCAGACTCGAGGTTCCTCATGCTCCATCGCTGCCCAGCCGCGCTCCTCCTCGTCACCGCGTTTGCTTCGACCGACGCTTTCGCCGCCCAGGTCTTCGTCCACACCGCTTCGCCGGGGGTGACCAAGGGTGACAAGACCCAGCTCAGGCACCCCGCCGTGGACGGCCAACGTGACGCGCGGGTCTTTGTGTCTCAGGTGTACGGCAGCTATCTCCCGGCGCCGGTCGGCGTCGTCTTCCGGAACGGGCGCTGGTCCATCGCGACGATGAACAAGAAGCCGATCCCGCACGGCACGCAGTTCAACGTCCTCGTGCTGCCGCCCGACGCTCCCGGTGCGTTCCAGCACCGCGCTACGAAGGCGAACATCCGCGCCAACCAGACGGTGCTCGAGCACCCCGCGATCAAGGGCAACCCGCGGGTGATGCCGATCGTGACGCCGGTCCTCGGTCCACGCCAGAGCGACCCGCTCGGGGTGTGGTGGAACGGCAGCCAGTGGACGATCTACAACCAGGACCGCAAGGCGATGCGCGCCGGCGCGTTGTTCAACGTCCTCGTCGCCGGTCGCGGAGGCTCCCCCGCGGCGTGGGACGTCCGCGTGCACAAGGTGACCGGGGCGACGAAGCGGCACAACGCGGGCAAACACATCAGCGCGCTCGGGCTGAAGAACAACAACGCCAAGCTCTTTGTCACCCAGGCCTACGGCAAGGGCACGCCGTACAACACCAACGACATCGGACTCTGGTTCGATCGCGGCGAGTGGTGGGTCTTCAACGAGAGCCGCGCGGAGCTGCCCGACGGGCTCCTCATCAACGTCCTGTCCGTCGACCCCGCGCAGATGTACGCGCCCAACGCGCCGACGGGTCGCCCGACCGTAGGTCTCAAGCTCCCGGGGGCGGTCCCCGGTAAGGGGCGCCCGGTGGACCCGGGCGCGAGCGGCAACCCCGGTGATGACAACCGTGACGGACGCGAGCGTCGTGAGGGGCGCCGCGGCAAGGGTGAGCGCTTCGGGCCCATTCAGATTCAGGCGATCGCGAAGCAGGGCGTGTGTCTGCACAAGCGCCCGCGCGCTTGGGGACCGAGTCAGTCGCTGATGGTGAAGCGCTGCATGCCGAACCGCGGCGGGGCGCAGGGGTTCATCTATCACCGCGGTCGCAACGTGATTCGCGCCTACGACGATCCGACGAAGTGCCTGTGGGCGTCGCGGGCGGGGCTCGTGTACTTCGATACGTGCCGCAACAAGAGCAACCCCGACGACAAACGCTTCGTGTTCGACACGCGCAACGGCGTGATTCGCTCCGAGCGCGATCCGTCGATGTGTCTGCGCGCCTCCGACGGTGCGTTCCGCGATCAGACGCCGGTCGTGCTCGGCAAGTGCACGCAGCCGCCGCGCGACGCGACGTCGTGGCGGTGCCGCCGCACGCCGAACCTGCCGAGCATCGAACGCGGTATGCCGGACGCGCAGATCAACGCGTTCTGTTCGGGTCGGTAGCGTCCTTCGTCAGATCCATCCGGAGCGCGACGCTCACCGCGAGCACGTTCGACGCCGCGAGGAACCGCCCCCACACCGTGCGCTGATACCCGGCGTTGAGCTCGACGGTGTCCGCCATGCGCCAGATGAACCCGGCGCCGACGTCCACGGCGTCGAACTCGAGGCGTCGTTCGATGAGCAGGATGTTGTCGTTGTCGGCGTAGGCCGTCGCCGGTAGATCCGGATCCACCGCGCTCGCGCTGATGCCGACGACGCGCCCGCGCTGCACGCTGTAGGCGACGGTGCCGGACACGTACAGGAGGAACCGTCGGCCGATCGCTTGGCCGACGCGCAGGTCGCCGATCACCTGATCACCAGCGCCGCCGAGGCGTAGTTTGTAACCGGCGGCGCCGCGCGCGAAGAGGCCGAACGAGGTCGCGACGCCCGCGAGCATCGAGGCCGACACGTCCATCTGGCCGTCGCCGAGGGTGACGTCGTCGCGGACGTTCGAAGGGCGAACGAGGTCGCCGGCCTGCGCCATGAAGTCTTCCGTCGTCGTCGGCTCGGTGCCGAACGTGCCCTCGGGTCCGCGGTAGCCGGTCGGGGTCTTGATGCGGACCTCGGTCGCGAGCGCGAAGCGACCCGTGGTCCAGCGGTAGCGACCCGACAGGTCGAGGTCGCCGATCCCCGCGCCCGAGCGGGAGAAGTCCACGACGTTGCGTTGGTAGTAGTCGAGCTCGTCCTCGACGCCCGCCGGGCGCGGCACGAGGATGATCGGGTCGGACGTGTACGCGACGAAGCGGAACGGGAGCGACGCTTCGAGCTCGAGGCGATCCGTGAGCCCGAAGCGCCCGCCGATGCGCAGCGACGTCCCGGTGTAGCGACCGGCGAGCGGGAAGTTACGCTCGGGGCCGCGGTCGATGAACTCGCGGCTCGTCACAGCGAAGTCGAGGCCGCCCATCAGCACGGCGTGGCCCTGCGGGAGCGTCCACGGGGAGGCCTGTGCGCGCACGCTCGAGAACGCCATGGCGAGGGTGAGGGCGGTGAGGATCGAGCGGCGCATGGGATCAGAACGTCACGAACGGGTTGTCGTCTTCGACGGGTGCGGCCCTCGCGGGGGGACCCGCATCGCGGGGCGCGGCGGCGGGTTTCGGCGGCGGCGGGGCGATCTTCTTCGGCGGAGCGCCGGCGTCGCGCGGCGGCTCGACCTCGGCGCGCTGCCCCGCGTCGGGCTCGACGGCGGCTTCTTCGCGCGTCTCCTCGGGCGCGGGCACGTCGAGCGCGGGCACGTCGAGCGCGGGGGCGTCGTCCTCGACGGCGACGGGCTCGGCGATCGCGACGGGCTCGATCACCGTTATCGGGGCAGGCTGGGGCTGACGGCGTCGCCGGCGCGCGCGGCGCTTGCGGGGCGGGACGAGCTCGACCTCCCGAGAGACCCTCCCGGTCCGGGTCCCGGTTCCGGTCCGGGTCCCGGCTTCGGTCCCGGTTCCGGTCCGGGTCCCGGTTCCGGTCCGGGTCCCGGCTTCGGACGCGGACTCCGACTCGGATTCGGATTCGGACGCGGACGCCGACGCGGATTCGGATTCGGACGCGGATTCCGACTCGGACGCGGACTCGGATTCAGACGCGGATTCCGACTCGGACGCGGACGCGGACGCGGATTCGGACCCGGACCCGGACCCGGACCCGGACGCCCCACCCGGCGGGAACGCCGTCACCTGGGTCTCCATCGCCGCGACCTCCGTCTTTGGCGCCTGCACCCACCACCACCCCAGCCCCGTCGACGTCGCGAACAACACCACCGCGATCGCCGCGAACGAAGCCGCGCGCCGCGTTGGCGCGGGGGGCTGCGGGGTCGCGAGCAGCAGGGGCGCGGCGCTCGGCTCGGTCGGTGCGTTCAGGATCGGCGCGGCGGGCGGGCGTTCTCCGGTCGGCGCGCGGTCGGCGGCCGGGCCGGGCGTCATCTCCAGCGTCGTCGTCGGTTCGCGATACCCGGCTGACTCCTGGGACGACGCCGCGCGGAAGATGCCGAGCACCTCGTCGAGCGCGGCGGCGAGCGCCGCGGCGTCCTGCGGACGGCGCAGCGGATCCTTGTCGAGGCACCGCAACGTCAGGTCGACCAGCGCCTGCGTCGCGGGGCCGCCCACCATCGCGATCGGTCGGGGCGCCTCGGAGCAGACCGCGCGTAGCGTGAGGAAGGCGTTGTCGCGTTCGAAGGGGAGGTGCCCGGCGAGGAGCCAATAGAGCAGGACACCCATCGACCACACGTCGCTCGCGGGGGTCACCGAGCGTGCGTTCGTCGCCTGCTCGGGGCTCATGTAGTTCGGCGTCCCGAGCGCGACGTCTTCGGCGGTGACGGTGTTCGTGAACTTGCGATCGCGCGCGATGCCGAAGTCGAGCAACTTGACTTGCATCGGCCCGTCGTCGGCCGCGTGCAGGAAGATGTTCTCCGGCTTCAGGTCGCGGTGGACGACGCCGTGTTGGTGGGCGGCGGCGAGCGGGTCGAGCGCGGTGCGAACCGCGGTGACGCCGTCGGCGACCGTGAAGTCATCGCGCAGCGCACGCGCCGCGAGGTCCTCACCGACGAGGTGCTCCATCACCACGTAGTGGGTCTGGTCCGCCGGGTCGACGCCCGCGTCGAGGACACGAACGATCCCCGGGTGCCCGACGAGCGCCGCGATCGCGACCTCGCGCTTGAAGCGCTCCTGCCCCTGCGGCGTCAGCGCGACGTTGGGCGGGACGAGCTTGAGCGCGACCTCGACCTGGGTAAGGACGTGCCGGGCGCGGTAGACGGATCCCATCGCGCCGCGACCCACGAGTGGGCCGACGCGGTACTTCCCATCGACGATGCGCTCCACCGTCACTTCATGTGAAGTACGGCGGTCAGCGAGAGCGTTACGCGTTACTCGGGCAGGCCGAGCTGCTTTCGCAGCCCGCGATCCGCGTTTCCGTGTCGGTTCCAGTAGTCGGACATCAGGCGCTGTTTCACTTTCGCGGTCGTTGTGAGCGTCTCCGCCGAGGGACCCCAGCCGCTGACGTAGCGCTCCGTCCACCCCTGAATTTGGTACGGAGCCGCCGCCTCGAAGGTGATCGCGAGCTCGCGATCGATCGACGTGTACTTCAAACGAAAGACGCGCGTTCCGTCTGGACCGTCCTCGACGCTCGCGATCGCCTTCGCGGGCCGCGCAGACAAATGTCGCAAGCGAAGGTGCGTCGCGCCCGGCAACACCGTCACTTCACCCTGCGGCAAACGCTCCGGCGCGATCCGGATACGCGTCCAGAGCTCGTCTTCGATCAGATCGACGGGCACCTCGAACGTCTGGTCCCCCTCGCTCTCGAAGTAGGAGAACAACCGCCCCGCGTACCCCTTCGGGCGCTGGTTGAGCTGGAAGAACGTGTGGCCGCACCACTCCTGCGACGACGACGTCACCTTGATCGCGCGCTCGCCCGACGTCGGTGAGAAGACCGAGGTCATCATCGAGTACGGGTACACGCCGGTGTTGAACTTACGCGTGAAGTTCAGCTTCAGCACCGGCACCGCGCCGGGACCTGGGCGATCCAACTTCACCTGTTTGTCGGCCGAGAACGGCTCGGTCACGAAGACGAGGACGGCGTGCCCCTCGTGCAGCTCGCCGTACCGCGCCTGCGACAGCGCGTAGCTGGTGACCTCCGCCTTGCCCTGGTTCCAGTACGCGCCGAAGTCGGCCTTCGTCGAGGAAGGGAACCGGGTCTCGGCCTGCACGCGCTGGCAGGCGACCGTAAAGAGCAGGGCGGCGGCGATCGAGAGTGTCCTCACGCAATCAGCCTCCGCGGCGCAACACGCGCCGTCAACGGCCGGTCTGGGCCGTTCGCGGTCCGGCAAGCCGGTCCCGCGGCCCCTTCGCGCGCCTTCGGCGCGCTGCGCGCTTCGCTTGCGGCGGTGCGCGGTGGTACCCGTGCTGGCGTGCGGGCGCGCGCGCTACCCCTGGTGTTGGTCGCGATCGTCGCCTACGCGCTGTTGCCTTGGTACGCCGTCGAGGACGGGCTCTTCGATCCGGCGCTCCTCGCGTTCTATCCCGTGGACCACGAGCTGGCGCCCGCGCCGTGGCAGGTCGTGCACTTCGGCAAGACCTGGTTGGTCGTCCTCCTCCCGCCGATCCTCGCGCCGCTGTTCGTCGTGAAGCGTCCACGCTCGGAAGCACGCGCCGCGCGCGTGTGGCTCGCGAGCGGCGCGCTGGGGCTCGCGCTCGGGTTGGGGCAGGGCGTCTTGATCGGTCCGCTCGGGTGGGGCCCCGAGTCGTTCGACGCGTGGCTCGGTCCGCTCGGCGTCAAACAGTACGGCATGGGCGCCGGCGCGCTCGTCGTGCACACCGTGTTCGTCTGCTACGTCGCGTACGGGCTCGCGGCGCGCGGCTTCGTCCGCGGCGACACCTTCGTCGTCACGACGCTCCTCCTGATCGTCGCCTCCGTCGGCGTGTTCGTCTTCTTCCCCGTCGTGAAGATCCTCGCGCGCGCGTTCGAGACCTCGGACGGCGTCGTGTCCCCGCTGCTCCTGTTCGACAACCTCGCCTCGGCACGCGTCTGGCGCGTCGCGCTCCGCTCGCTGCTCCTCGCGCTCTGCGCAGGGTTCGGCTCCACGCTCCTCGGCTTCTGCTTCGCGCTCCTCGTGACGCGCACCAGCTTTCGCTTCAAACGAATCATGCGGGCGCTGACGGTGCTGCCGGTGATCACGCCTCCGTTTGTGATCGGGCTGGCGTTGATCCTCCTCTTCGGCCGCGCGGGCGCGGTCACGACCTGGGTCGCCGAGACGTTCGGCGTCCCGCCCACGCGCTACATCTTCGGGTTCGCGGGCGTGCTGCTCGCGCAGATCCTGTCGTTCACGCCCATCGCGTTCATGGTGCTCATCGGCGTCGTCGAGGGCGTCAGCCCGTCGATGGAGGAAGCCGCGCAGACCCTCCGCGCCGACCGCTTCGCGACCTTCCGCACCGTGTCGCTCCCGCTGATGCGCCCGGGACTCGCAAACGCGTTCCTGCTCGGGTTCATCGAGAGCCTCGCCGACTTCGGCAACCCGCTCGTGCTCGGCGGCGACGACGACGTGCTCGCCACCGAGATCTACTTCGCGGTCGCCGGCGCGCAGAGTGATCTGTCGCGTGCGGCGGCCCTCGCGATCCTGCTCCTCACTTTCACCCTCGCCGCCTTCTTCCTGCAGCGTCGTTGGGTCGGGAAGAAGTCGTACACCACCGTCACCGGCAAGGCCGACGCGGGCGCGCCGTGCCCGCTCCCGCGCCCGCTCGATGCGCTCGTCCGCGGCGTCGCGATCCCGTGGACCGTCTTCACGGCGATCGTCTACGGCATGATCGTGTTCGGCGGCTTCGTTCGCATCTGGGGTCGCGACCACACGCTGACGTTCGAGCACTACGCTGACGTCTTCGCGGTGACGAACGACCTGCAGCTCGTCGGCGGCGCTTGGGACTCGCTGTTCACCACCGTTGGCATCGCCGCGGTCGCCGCGCCGCTCACCGCGCTCATCGGCCTCGCGACCGCGTACCTCCTCGCGCGTCAGCGCTTCGCCGGACACGCGGCGTTCGAGCTCGGCACGATGCTCTCGTTTGCGATCCCCGGCACCGTGATCGGCGTGAGCTACGTGCTCGCGTTCAACGTGCCGCCGATCGAGCTCACCGGCAGCGCCGTCATCCTCGTGGCGTGTTTTGTCTTCCGCAACATGCCGGTCGGCGTGCGCGCCGGGCTCGCGACGCTCTCGCAGATCGACGGCAGCCTCGACGAAGCCTCCCTCACGCTCGGCGCCACGGCGTTCGGCACCGTGCGGCGTGTCGTGCTCCCGCTGTTACGTCCCGCGCTCGTCGCCGCGCTCGTCTACGGATTCGTCCGCGCGATGACGGCGGTCAGCGCCGTCATCTTCCTCGTCAGCGCGGACCACAACCTCGCGACGACGTACATCCTCGGCCGCGTGGAAAACGGCGATTACGGCCCCGCCATCGCCTACAGCTCCGTGCTCATCGCGTTGATGATGCTCGCCATCGCGTCCATCGAATGGGTCGTCGGGCGCCGCGAGGTCGGACGCCGCAGCCTGGCATGACGGACGATTACGTTCGTGCGACAAGGGCGCCGATGCGTCGCCTCTTGCTCCTCGCGCTCTGCCTCGTGGCCTGCAAGACCAAGAAGCCGGACCCCGAGCCGCCACCGCCACCGCCTCCGCCGCCTGCGCGCGACGCCGGGCCGGCGGTCACGCAGGGGCCCCCCTGGAAGCTGGACCGCAAGAGCTTCACGCCGCCGAACATCCCCGACGCGCTCACGTTCTACGGTTGGTCCGCCGACGGCGCGCGGTACGCGCTGCAGATCGACGTCCCCGCCGAAGGCGCCGAGTGCTCCGACATGTTCCGCGTCCGCGTCGTCGACGCCGCGGCCGACCGCTTCGTCGACGGGGGCGACGTGTTGGTGCGGCGCGATCAAATCGACACCCACCCGTGTGATCCGCCCGAGCTTCGGCCCCTCGCGGACGCCCAACGTTCGACGCTCCTCAGCCAACACGGCGTCGTCGTCGGCAACTTCCGCGCCCCTGTGAAACCGACGAAGGTCGGCGACAAGTGGCGCATCACGTGGTCCGACGGGAGCACCTCGGACCTCGCGTTCGAAGTGAAACACACCGTCGACGATCCCTACTCACCCGAGGCGGAGAAGGGCGCCGCCTATCACCTCGTCATCGGCGGACAGACCATCGAACCCGGGACCCGCCGCCGCTCCGGCGTGGTCCGCTACGCGATCGACGAGGCCCGCGTCTTCGAGAGCCCCGACGGGCGCCACGCCGCGATCGTCATCGAACGCTACGAACGTGCGTTCGAGGGCGCGCGCCGGTCGTGGATGTCGAACGGCTTCGTTCGGCCGACCGGGGCCGCGCCGTGACCTTCGCCGTCGAGCTGGTCGACGTCGTCAAACGCTACGGCGAGGTCACCGCGGTCGAGAAGACCAGCCTCGCCATCGACGCCGGGCAGCTCGTCACGCTCCTCGGCCCGTCGGGGTGCGGCAAGACCACGACGCTACGGATGATCGCTGGGCTCGAGCTCGCCTCCGAAGGGACGATCCGCATCGACGGCCAGGACGTCACGAACCTCCCCGCCACCGCGCGCGACGTGTCGATGGTGTTCCAGTCCTACGCTTTGTTCCCGCACATGTCCGTGCTCGACAACGTCGCGTACGGGCTCGTGATGTCTCGGCAGGAACGCGGCGCGGCGCACCGCGCCGCGGAGGCGGGGCTCGAGCGCGTCGGCCTCGCCGGCTTCGGGGCGCGCCTCCCCTCGGAGCTCTCCGGCGGGCAACAACAGCGCGTCGCCGTCGCGCGCGCCTTGGTCCTGGAGCCGAAGGTGCTGCTGTTCGACGAGCCGCTGTCGAACCTCGACGCGCGCCTTCGGCGACAGATGCGCGAGGACATCCGCGCGTTGCAGCAGGAGGTCGGCTTCACCGCCGTCTACGTCACCCACGACCAGGACGAAGCGCTCGCGATCTCCGACCGCATCGTGTTGATGAACCGCGCGCGCATCGCGCAGGACGCCACACCCCACGACCTGTACGAACGCCCCGCGGACGCCTTCGCCGCGGAGTTCATCGGCGAAGCGAACATCGTGAACGTCGAAGTGGAACGCGACGGCGAGGTCGCGCGTGTTTGTGTCGGCGGGCTCGAGCTGTCCCTGCCGCACCGCGACCTCGCCAGCCCCGTGCTCGCGGTGCGACCACACGCGATCGAGCTACACGCGGAGGGCGACGGCATCGCGGGCACCGTCGTGACGTCGACCTACCTCGGCGATCACCAGGAGTACGTCGTGAAGACCGAGCACGGCACGTGGTTCGTCACCGCGCCGGTGACCGCGAAGCCGTTCACGAAGGAGGCCGCCGTCCGCGTTCGCTTCAACCCGCAGGGCGCGGTGCTGGTCGCGCCGGCACCTTCCGCATGATCCACAGGAAGTCGGCCGCGCCGTCCTCCACGAGCTGCTTCACCGAGGTCTCTTCGTCCTCGAGGATCGGCAGCACCGTCGCGTGCGGCGTCGCGCCCCGCTTCGCCGCGCGGTCCGGGATGCCGTAGCCGTACCGGATGTGTCCGGAGCCCGCGAACACCACGAGCTGCTTCGGGGCGCCTTCACCCTCGAGCGCGGCGGCGACCTCGAACGCCATCGTCTCGTCCCAGATCGTCTGCGCCGCGTAGAAGTCCTCGAACTTCATGCTCCCCATGTCGTGGGTGTCGAAGACCGCCTTCACCATCGCGCGGTGCCGTTCGACCGTGAGGTCGAGCTCGGGGAGCGCTTCACGGTCGACCGGGTCGAGCGCGTCGAGCCCCTCGCGCGCGACCGCGCGGGTGATCTCGTCCCGAGCGTTCAGCGCAAACGCCGGCATCCCCTTGTCGCGCGCGACCTCGAACAGCGGACGGTACATCGCGAAGTCGAAGCCCCACCGTCGCTCCCACTCGGCGCGCTCGATGAACTTCGCCTCGTCGATGCGCCCGGCGACGTAGTCGGAGAGCCACTTCTGGAACGGGCGCTTCACCATCTCCAGCCCGATGCCGATCGTCGCGGTGCGCGCCGCGAGCGCTTCGAGGACCTGCAGTTGCACGTCGTGGTGATCGGCGCTGTCGTGCCGCTCGGCGACGTAGACGACGCGCGCTTCGGCGAGCCGTTCGAAGAGCACGTCGCGCGAGATCACTTCGCCCGTTCGGCCGTCGTAGATCGTCGCTTCGATCCGGGTGTCTTCGGGGGCGGGCTTCGGCGTCGTCGCGCAGGCGACGAGCGTGAACGCGAGGAGGGGGAGCGAGCGGCGCACGGCGATGCGCCGAGCCTACCGCACGTCGCGGGGGGCGGCTCAGGTGTGCTCGGTGACGCGGAAACGGTCACCGGGGCCGGGCTGCCAGGTGTCGTTGTCGGACCAGGGGTTGATCAGCGAGCCCTTCTGCCGCGTCTCGCCGCGCGCGAGGTACTTGGCCGCGTCGTTCGGCGCGCAGTAGATCGGGCCGCCGTCGCGCGGCACGAAGGGGTGCGCGGGCGCCTTGTAGACGCCGTTCATCAGGCCGATCTCGCCGACCTGCCCGTTCTTGGAGATCGGGACGTAGATGCGGATGATGCTCCCGTCGCGGTTCGAGGCGATCGAGTCCGGGATGCTCTTCTGGACGACCGGCTTCAGCTTCGCGACCGGGATGTCGAAGACGTGGTGCGTCGCGCAGCCCATCCCCGCCTGGTAGGTGCCGACCATGCGGCCGACCCGCTGCGCGTCGAAGGAACCTCCGACGAACATGTGCAGGTGGACGCCCTCGACGCGAGGGGTGGGGTCGAAGCGGTCTCCGGTACGCATGGCTAGTATGCTTATCGGCTACATGTCGTACATGTTGCGACATGTTTCAGGGGCGGTCATTTCGTGGGGCAAGGTGCCGAAATCATTCGAAGGACGACGCGGGTCGACTTGGCGTGCGCCCCGAACTAAGAGGGGCGGTCATGAAGCGGGCGGAGAAGGCGGCGCGCATCCTCGAGACCCTGGAGGCGCTCTACCCCGAGCCGCCGATCCCCCTGGATCACGCGGATCCGTTCACGCTCCTCGTCGCCGTGGTGCTCTCCGCGCAGACCACCGACAAAAAGGTCAACGAGGTCACGCCCGACCTGTTCGCGGTGGCGCCCACCCCCGCGAAGATGGCCGCGCTCGAGGTCGAGCAGATCCGGCAGATCATCCGTCAGATCGGGCTCGCGCCGCAGAAGGCGAAGTCCCTCAAGGGGCTCGGGACGATGCTCGAAGCGGAGCACGGCGGTGAGGTCCCCGCGGACTTCGACGCGCTCGTGAAGCTCCCCGGCGTCGGGCGCAAGACGGCGAACGTCGTGATGGCGCAGGCCTTCGGGCAGCCGGCGTTCCCCGTCGACACGCACATCCATCGCCTCGCGCACCGGTGGGGGCTGTCGTCGGGCAAGACCGCGGACCACGTCGAGGTCGACCTCAAGAAGATCTTCGCGCGCGACACGTGGTCGAAGCTGCACCTGCAGATCATCTACTTCGGGCGCGAGCATTGCCCGGCGCTCTACCACGACCTCGCGGCGTGCCCGATCTGTGGCTGGGCCGCGTCGAAGAAGCGCATCGCCGACGAGGCGAAGAACAACACCCGTCTGAAGACGAAGCGAAAGAAGGCGTCATGAAGCAGGTCTGGATCCCGCGCACGGGCGAACCACACGTCCTGGAGGTTCGTGAGAAGGCCGACCCGATGCCCGGCGTCGGCGAGGTGCGCGTGCGCGTCGAGGCCGCCGGCGTGAACTTCGCGGACCTGATGACCCGCATCGGCGTCTACCCGGACGCGCCGCCGCTGCCGGCGGTCGTCGGCTACGAGGTCGCGGGGGTGATCGACGAGGTCGGCATCGGCGTCGAGCGCGGCAAGGTCGGGACGCCGGTCGTCGCGGCGACGCGCTTCGGCGGTTACTCGTCCCACGTCGTGGTGAGCGAGGTGCAGGCGGTCCGGCGCCCCGAGGGGCTCGACGCGGTCACCGCCGCCGCCATCCCGGTCACGGGGCTGACGGCGTGGATGATGCTCGAGGAGATGGCGCGTGTCCGCGAGGGTGATCGGGTCTTCGTGCACTCCGCGGGCGGCGGCGTCGGACTCGCCGCGTTGGATCTGATCCGTCGGCGCGGCGCGATCGCGGTCGGCACCGCGTCGCGGTGGAAACACGACATGTTGATGGAGCTCGGCTATTCGAAAGTCGTCGACTACACGACCGAGGACTACGAGCGGGCGCTCGCCGACGATCCGCCGTTCGACATCGTGCTCGACCCGATCGGCGGCGAGTCCTGGGCGAAGGGTTTCCGCCTCCTCCGCACCGGCGGGAAGCTCGTGTGTTTCGGGTTCTCCGCGGCGGCGAAGGGCACGACGCGAAACCTCGTCGACTACGTGTCGAGCGCTGCGAAGATCCCCTGGCTGAAGTTCAACCCGATCGCGCTGTTGAACGAGAACAAGGCGATCATGGGCGTGAACATGGGCCGCATGTGGAACGAGGCGGACCGCCTGAGCGGCTGGCTCGGCCACCTCCTCGAGCTGTGGGCGCAGGGTGTCTTGCGCGTGCGCGTCCACGCGGCGGTGCCGTTTTCGCGGGCGGCGGACGCGCATCAGATCCTCCACGACCGTGAAAACCTCGGAAAGGTCGTCCTCGTCCCGGATTGACGCCCTGCGACACCCGTCGCGCGCACTTGCCTGCGGTGGGCATTGGGGCTAACTCGGCGCCGGCATGCATGTCGGTGTACCGAAGGAGACGTTCGCCGGTGAGCTGCGGGTCGCGCTGACGCCCGCGGTCCTCCCCGCCCTGAAGAAGCGTGGGATCGACGTCCTGATCCAAGCGGGCGCCGGCGAGAGCGCCGGTTACAGCGACGCCGAGTACGTCGACAAGGGCGCGACGGTCGAGAACGACCGTAAGGCGATCTTCGACAAGGCGGACATCCTCGCCATGGTGCGTGCCCCGGGGGCGAACGCGCAGCACGGGCTCGACGATGTCGCGATGTTCCGCGAGGGCCAGCTCGTGGTCGGGTTCTCCGACCCGCTCGCCAAGACGGAGATGACGGCGGCGATCGCCAAGACCGGCGCGACGCTCGTGGCGATGGAGCTCATCCCCCGCATCACGCGCGCGCAGAGCATGGACGCGCTGTCGTCGATGGCGACGATCGCCGGCTACAAGGCGGTGCTCCTCGCGGCGTCGCACCTGCCCAAGATGTTCCCGATGATGATGACCGCGGCGGGCACGGTCGCCCCCGCGCACGTCTTCGTGATCGGCTGCGGCGTCGCCGGCCTCCAGGCCTGCGCGACGGCGAAGCGCCTCGGCGCCGTGGTGAAGGCGTACGACGTGCGGCCGGCGGTGAAGGAGCAGGTGCAGAGCGTCGGCGCGAAGTTCGTGGAGCTCGCGGTCGACGCGGGTGAGGCCGAGGACAAGGGCGGCTACGCCAAGGCGCTCGGCGAAGAGTTCTACAAGAAGCAGCGCGAGCTGATGGGCGAGGTCGTCGCGGAGTCGGACGTGGTGATCACCACGGCGGCGATCCCCGGCAAGCAGTCGCCGGTGCTCGTCACGGCGGAGATGGTGAAGCGCATGCCGCTCGGCTCGGTGATCATCGACCTCGCGGCGGAGCGTGGCGGCAACGTCGAGCCGTCGAAGGCGGACGAGACGGTGCACACCGACGGCGTTACGATCCTCGGCCCGACGAACCTGCCCGCGACCATCCCGTTCCACGCGTCGCAGATGTACGCGAAGAACGTGACGACGCTCCTTCAGCACCTCGTCGACAAGGAGGGCAACCTGGTCCTCGACATGGCGGACGAGATCACGTCGGGCGTGGTGATGACGAAGGACAAAGAGATCGTGCACGGGCGCGTGCGCGACGTGTTGGGGCTGCCGGCGTTGGACAAGCCGGCCGAGGCCGCGGAGCCCGCGGCGGCGGAGGCGTAGGGCATGGAGCTGGAAATTCTCGTCACCGGGATCACGATCTTCGTGCTCTCGATCTTCGTCGGCGTGGAGATCATCACGAAGGTCCCGCCGACGCTGCACACGCCGCTGATGTCGGGGTCGAACGCGATCTCCGGCATCACGATCGCCGGTGCGCTCATCTCGGCGGGCGCGGACCAGGGCGCGCTGACGACCTACCTCGGGTTCGCGGCGCTGGTGTTCGCGACCATCAACGTGGTGGGGGGCTTCTTCGTCACCCACCGCATGCTCGACATGTTCAAGAGGAAGTGAGCGATGCGCGAAACGATCATCAATAGTGCGTATCTCGTTGCGTCGGTCATCTTCATCCTCGGGCTGAAGGGGCTGACCCACCCGCGCACGGCGGTGCGCGGGAACATGATGGGGGCGATCGGCATGCTGATCGCCGTGGTGGTGACACTCTTCAACAAGGAGATCGTGTCCCCCACCTGGATCGTCGCGGGGCTCGCGGCGGGCGCGATCATCGGCGCCGTGCTCGCGGTGAAGGTCGAGATGACCTCGATGCCGGAGCTGGTCGCGATCTTCAACGGCTTCGGCGGCATCGCTTCGGTGTTGGTCGCGGGGGCCGCGCTCTACACCGCGACGGGGATGAGCGGGCTCGACGCCGTCGACACCGCGCTGGTGAAGACGGGCGTGACGTCCGTGAGCACGACGCTGGTCGTGGCGACGGTGGCCTCCGGGATCATCGGTGCGGTGACGTTCACCGGCTCGTTGGTCGCGTTTGCGAAGCTGAAGGAGATCAAGGCGATCTCCAAGCTGAGGGGCGTGCCGGGGCAGCAGGTCGTCAACGCGTTGCTCGCGGCCGGGTCGATCGGCCTCGGCGCGTGGGTCACGATGGAGCCGACCGCGGTGCAGAACTACTGGGTGCTCGTCGGGGTCGCGTCGGTGCTCGGAATCATGTTGGTCATCCCGATCGGCGGCGCCGACATGCCCGTGGTGATCGCGTTGTTGAACTCGTACTCGGGGCTCGCGGCGTCGGCGACGGGCTTCGTGCTGCAAAACAACGTGTTGATCGTGGCCGGTTCGCTGGTCGGTGCATCGGGGCTCATCCTCACGCAGATCATGTGCAAGGCGATGAACCGTTCGCTGACGAACGTGTTGTTCGCCAAGCTGGAGGCGTCCGCGGACGGACCCTCGGCGGACGACGTGTACGCCGGCAAGGTGAAGGCGTCCTCGGCGGACGAGGTCGCGATGCTCTTCGACGGCGCACAGAACGTCGTCATCGTCCCGGGCTACGGCCTCGCGGTGGCGCAGGCGCAGCACGCGGTGCGTGACCTCTCGAACCTGCTGGCCGAGCGCGGCGTGAACGTCGAGTTCGGCATCCACCCGGTCGCGGGCCGGATGCCGGGGCACATGAACGTGCTCCTCGCCGAGGCCGACATCCCCTACGACAAGCTCCTGGAGATGGACGACGTGAACACGCAGTTCGAGCAGACCGACGTGGTGTTGGTCATCGGCGCGAACGACGTCGTGAACCCGGTCGCCCGCACCGACCCGACCAGCCCGATCGCCGGGATGCCCATCCTGGACGTCGACAAAGCGCGCACGGTCGTCGTCGTGAAGCGCTCCCTCTCCCCGGGCTTCGCCGGCATCCCCAACCCGCTCTTCGCGGCCGACAACACATTGATGCTGTTCGGCGACGGGAAGAAGGCGCTCCTCGAGCTGAACGCAGCGCTCAAGGAAGCGGCTTAGCGCGCCCACTCGACGAGGCGGCGTTCGTCCCCGTCGACGAGGCCGACGTCCTTCGCAGGTCCAGCACGCTGTTCACAGCGACACGATCCCACGGGCCCCGACGACCAGCGCGGCGCGCGTGCCGACGGGCGCGAACCCCGGGTTCGTCACGGCTTGCAAGACAGGTTGCAGCCCGAAGCCCCGGACGATCGGGACGAGCCAAGTCAGCTCGAAGGCCGTCTCCCAGCGCGCCCGTCCGACGGGACGCGCGGAGGCGACCCCCGCGCCGATGCGATCCTCGTCGAAGACGAGGTTGCGCCCCACCACCGCGCCGCCGATGTAGATGTCGACGAGGTTGCCGACCGGCTCTGCGGCGCCCGCGCGGACGAAGGCTCCCCATTGATCCGCGACCGGGACCTGCGCGAGCGCATAGACGCCGCTGGTGCCGCGCCGCTCTTCGAAGCGCGTCGTGAAGCGCCACGCTCCGACCGCCACCTTCACACGCTCGTCGTCGTAGGCGGCCTCGGCGATCACGAAGGCGCCGTCGTCGCGGGACAAGGACACGTGCACGCAGCACGGGTCGGTGGTCTCACGTGGCACGCCGTCCGTGACCGCCGCGCGGAACGTGAAGCCCGCGACGGGTTCGACCAAGACCCGAAGGCCGAGCCCGCTCGCCGGGTAGATCGACGCGCCCCCGCGGCCTGCGTTGCCGAGGTCACCGCCCGTGCCGAACGAGCTGTGGACGAACAGATCCCCGGACGGCGCGATATCGAACTCCCAGTCGACGGCGTAGACGCCCGCGGCGATTCGGAGGCGGTCGTTCAGGAGACGCTGCTCGAGGTACGCACGGTAGAGCGTCACCGTCGGCGGCGCCTCGATGTTGTCGGTGACCTGAACGTCGCCAATCCGCCGCGAGAACGCCGTACCGTGGATCCCGAGCAGATCGACGAGCAAGCGGCCCCCGGACCAGCCCAAGAGGCGCTCCAGGTTGGCGCCGACGACGACATCGACGGCCCCGATCAGGTCCGCGCCCCGCTCGACACCACCCGCCGCCGCAGCCATCACGTCGCCGAAGTACTCGACCTCGAGCGTCAGGCCGGACTCGGCCAGTGCGGTGCGGGTGGCCGCCCCAGTCTCCCGTGAGCTGCCCGTGGGCGACGGCGGGACAGAGGAGGGCGACGAGGGCCAGCCCCCTGCTCGAAAGTCCGAATCCAGTTATCCTCCTGTCGCGCATGCCCGACCGCGAGTTCACCCTCGGTATCGAGGAGGAGTACCAGATCGTCGACCCCGAGACCCGGGAGCTGTCGAGTCTGATCTCCCAGCTGATGGAGGCGCGCACGCCGATCGACGAGGTGGAGCTGCAGAAGGAGCTTCACCAGTCGGTCGTCGAGGTCGCGACGGGCGTCTGCGGCGACGTGCACGAGGCGCGGCGCGACGTCATCAAGAACCGTCGCGCCGCAGTGGCGATCGCGGGGCGCATCGGCATGCGCATCGCCGCGGCGAGCACGCACCCCATCTCACTGTGGCAGGACCAGAACATCAGCGAAGACCTGCGCTACCACGAGATCGTCGATGACCTGCAGGACGTCGCCCGCGCGAACCTCATCTTCGGGATGCACGTGCACGTCTGCGTGCCGGATCGCGAGGAGGCCATCGCCGTCTACAACTCGGCGCGTTACTTCCTGCCGCACCTGCTCGCGCTGTCGACGTCGTCGCCGTTTTTCAACGGCCGCGGCACCGGGCTGCGCTCCACGCGCACGCTGATCTTCAAGCGCCTCCCGCGCACCGGCATCCCCACGCGCTTCGAGACGTACGCGGACTACGAGCACTACATCCAGACGCTCGTGAAGACCGGCTGCATCGACAACGCACGACGCATCTGGTGGGACATCCGGCCGCACCCCACGTTCAGCACGCTCGAGTTCCGCATCTGCGATCTCCCCACGCGGGTCGACGACGTCATCGCGATCGCCGCGCTCGTGCAGGCGATCGTCGCGAAGCTCACCAAGCTGCGTCGCCAGAACCTCTCGTTCCAGATGCACCGCGAAGGTTTCATGGACGAGAACAAGTGGCGCGCCGCGCGCTACGGCGTGAAGGGCACGTTGATCGACTTCGGCAAACAGACGCAGCAGCCGTTCGGGCAGCTCATGGACGAGATGCTCGACTTCGTGGACGACGTCGTCGATGACCTCGACTCCCGCGACGCGCTCGAAGGTATCCGACGCATCTGCCGCGAGGGCACCAGCGCAGACCGCCAGCTCGAGGTCTACGACGAGACCGGCGACATGAAGCGGGTCGTCGACGACATCCTCGACCACACCATGCTCGGCGTCGGCTGAACGCTATCGTCATCGCGCGGTCCGATTCCCGTGGACCCCGCGCCGCCGGGATCTACGTTTCTCTTTGCGATGACGATGCTCCCGACGCTCCTGGACACCCGGTTCGCGGTCGACGACGACCACCTGGTGGTGACGCGGGGCTCGAAGCGGAACGTGATGTGCCTGCTCGTCGCGATCTGGGCGTTCGGTGTGTTCGCCTCGGTCCCCTACGGGTGGGTCGGGCCGGACGCGCCCCGGTGGTTCACGTTGGCGATCATCGTCGCGATCGCGACGGCGCTCTCGGCCGGCCTCGTGATCGACTTCCGGCGGAAGAGCCGTCCGTTCCGGGTGCCGCTCGTCGGCCTCCGCGTCGAGGTGAAGGACACCGAGACCCGGAGCGTCCGGCACATGACCAGCCACCGCACGCTCGCGTTGACCGCGGGTGATGCGCGCTGGGTCGTGTCGTCGGTCGGCCCCTCGAACCCGGACTTCGACCGCCTCCCCGAGGCGGCCTCGGACCTGCGCAAGCTGGCCCGCGTCGAGTGATTCGAGGCTCCCGAGCTTTCGTTTCATAAAAACGCCGGCGCCCCGCAACGAAAGGGGGCGTCTTGAGGAAGTTGTCGGCATTTTCGGCCCTTACGGTCTTCGCGGTGCTCGCGCCCTCCCTCGCCTTCACCGCGGAGGCCGTAGGGCCGGGTGCCCTCACCGTCGCCGGTGAGAAGAAGACCATCGAGCTCGAACGCGCGGTCGGGGACCTCTTGGTCATCGACGGGCGCGTGGCAATCGAGGGCGTCGTGCGCGGCGACGTGTACGCCGTCGACTCCGAGGTGGTCCTCCGGCCGAGCGGCGTGATCCTTGGGTCGATCACGCTCACCGGCGGTGCGTTGCACCTGTCGGCCGGGGCGGTCCTCCCGCCCACCGTCGAGCTTCGCGGCGCCGAGTTCTTCGGCCCCGACGGTGAGCGCGCCGACCCGAAGGCGCCGGTGTTCGTGGGGCAGGGCGCGACGAAGGTCGTGCTCTCCGCGGAGCCGGTTTCGACGTCTTCGGTCGCGCTGATCAAGGCGGTGCTCCCGTTCGAGCGGCCCGTCCCGGCGGCCGGCGTCGAGGTGCCGGACCTCCGCGGCTGGGCGCCCGGGCTCGGGCTCCGGCTCGGCAAGTTCGTCGAGGACCCGCCCTCGATGGACATCGGAGGTGTGTCGCGCGTGTCGCTCGCGCACGACGCAATCCGTGGCGCGTTCCAGCGCAGCTACCGCGGCGCCCGCGGGCGAGTGCGCGTGAGCGGCGTGCACCTCGTGAAGCCGGAGGCGTCCGCGATGCTCTTCGGGCAGATCGTCGACGCGACGCGCGCCGTCCCGACGGGGCTCTCCATCGGGATGAACCACGGCGAAGGCGCGCACCGCTTCTTCGAGTCGCGCGGTCGCTACGTCATGTTGTGGCAGCGCGGCGCCTGGCTGTTCGCCATCGAGAGCCGCCTCGACACCGATCGCGCCACGGCCTTCCAACAGAAACAGTTCTCGGACCAGATCGCCCGCTCGCTCGCGAGTGGGTTCTCCATCGACCCCAACCTCCAAAAGGGAGCGCGACGATGAAGATTCTCCTCTTCACCTCCACCCTCATCACGTTCACTGCCCTCTCGACGTCGCTCGTTGCGGCGCCGCCGAAGGTGAAGATCCTCGTCGAGGACGAGGACGACTTCTTCGACGACGAAGAGGATCCCAAGCCCGCCACCGTGCGCGGACGCGCCGCCGAGGCGTTCGAAGCGCTCGAGCGCGAAGAGGCCAAACACGGCAAGGTCCACGTCCAGACCTCCGACAAGAACAACCAGATCGTGAACGTCGTCGTGGTCGGCGGCGAGCAGAAGACCGAGCCCCCCGCGGCTCCGCCGGCGCCCGCAGCACCGCCGCCCCCCGTGGCTCCGCGGACGCCGCCGGCGCCTCCCGCTGCGCCGCCCGCGGGCACCGCCGAGGAGGAGTGGGATTCCTTCTCCTGGTTCGGCGACGACGAACCTGGGCAGGCGGACCTGATGCTCTTCGGCAACCTGATCGGCCACACGTCCGGCGGCTTCGGCGGGCTCGGCGCGGAGGTCTACATGACCGACGTCATCGGCCTCCGCCTCTCCGGCGCCATCGGCACCTACGGCATCTCCGACTTCGACGAGGGCGGTCGCCGTCGTCGCAGCCGGCAGGAGGTCAGGTTCGATCGTGTCGACGGCTCGGCGTGGGCGAATCCGAACCGCGCCGGTGAAGTGCGCGACGCGATCGCGCACCTGATGGAGGCGGCGCTGACGATCCACCTGAACCCGCGCTCGAGCTTCGACCCCTACATCCTCGGCGGCGCGTCGCACTTCGGCTACGACATCCTCTACGAAGACGCGGACGTACAGGGCGGCGCCGGCTACGTGAAGGTCGGCGCGGGCTTCAACTGGCACATCGGTAGCTTCTTCGTAGGCGTCGAAGTCTCCGCGTACCCGTTCGAGTTCGCGCGCTACCAGGTCGAGGGTGACGACGAGATCGTCTTCGTCGAAGCCGAAGAGACCTTCGCCGCCGAACGCGTCACGGGCTCGGCGCAGGTGGGTTGGCGTTTCTAGAGTCTTCTCGCCACCCCACGACCAGCATCCACAACATCCCGCCCATGATCGCGATGTCCGCGACGTTGAAGATCCCCGTGCGCACCGGCCCGACGCCGACGTTCATGAAGTCGATCACGCGCCCGTCGCCGACGAAGCGATCGATGAGGTTGCCGATCCCCCCGGCCGCGAGCAGCGTCAGCGCGATGAACTGAGATCGCGCCAGGTTTCGTCGCGCGAACATGAAGGCGATCGTCCCGAGCACGAGCAGCCCGCTCCCCGCGACGAAGATCGCGAAGCGCCAGCCCTCCGGCATCGACGATCCCAGGCCGAGGAACGCGCCCGGGTTCTCGGCGTACTGAAGTCGGAACGTGTCCGCGAGGAACGACATCGTCGGCCGCCCGCGTAGGGACGAAGCCGCGATGTGCTTCGTGCCTTGGTCACAGCCGATACAAGCGATGGAGAGGACGAGGAACGTGAGCAGGCGACGCATCTCGCCGAGCTTACCCCTTTACAGGCGCGTTACACACGAACGTCGCGCCCGTCCGTACTGTGTTGGTGAAGGAGCAACCAACCCATGCAAGCCAAACACAAGACCCTCGGACTCTTCGCCGCCGCACTCGGCATGGTCGCGATCGCCGCGATCGTCCCGGAGAAGCCGAACACCCCCGCACCGAATCCCCCCAACCCCCACCCGATCCACGTCACGGATGTGAAGCCCGTCACCGACGCCGAGCGCCCGCTCGTGCAGGTCGCGCTCCTGCTCGACACCAGCAGCAGCATGGACGGCCTCATCGACCAGGCGCGCTCCGAGCTGTGGCGCATCGTCGGCCAGCTCTCGGAAGGCAAGCGCAACGGCAAGGCGCCGCGCCTCCAGCTCGCGCTTTACGAATACGGCAACGACGGCCTCCCGGCCGGTGAGGGTTACATCCGCCAGGTCGTCGGGCTCACCGGCGAAATCGACCGCGTCTCGGAAGCCCTCTTCGCGCTGCGGACGAACGGCGGCCAGGAGTACGCCGGCCTTGCGATTCGAAACGCGCTGGTCGCGCTGCCGTGGTCCGAAGACGAGGACGCGCTCAAGCTGATCTTCGTCGCCGGTAACGAGGGCTTCAACCAGGGCCCGGTCGCCTCCGCGGAGGCCATCGCGCTCGCCAAGAAGCAGGGCGTGACCGTGAACCCGATCTTCTGCGGCGCCGAGCAGGCCGGCATCGCGCAGGGCTGGCAGACGGCGGCGATGCTCGCGGGGGGCTTCTACCTGACGATCGATCACAACCAGGCCGTCGCGCAGATCGCCGCGCCGCAGGACGCGGAGCTCGCGAAGCTCAACACCGCCATCAACGGCACGTACATCCCGTACGGCGTCGAGGGTGCGGCGGGCTTTCAGCGCCAGGCCGCGCAGGACGCGAACTCCAGCGGCTACGGCCTCGCGAACCTCGCGACCCGCGGTAGCTTCAAGGCCTCGGCGAACTACCGAAACGACAGCTGGGAGCTGGTCGACGCGCTCGACCAGGGCCGCGTGAAGCTCGACGACCTGAAGGAGACGGGCCTCCCCGCGGCCATGAAGGGCATGACCAAGGGCGAGCGCGCCGCGTACGTGGCGGCGAAGAAGGCGGAGCGCGACACGATGAAGAAGCGCATCCGCGACCTGACCAAGGAGCGTGAGGCGTTCGTCGCGGCGGAGCGCAAGAAGCTCGGCCAGGAAGACTCGCTCGACGTCGCGATGCTCGGCGCCGTGAAGAAGCTGGCGGGGGCGAAGGGCCTCTCCTTCGAGTAGAGTGCGGCGGTCATGGCAAGGAAGCGCATCCTCGTGGTGGAAGACGACGAAGCCGTCCGTGAGGGGCTCGTCGACGCGATGGACTTCGAAGGTTACCAAACGTTCGAAGCCGGAACCTTCGAGGATGCGAACCGCGCCGCCGTCTCGACCGACGTGGACCTCGTGCTCCTGGACCTCGTCCTCCCGGGTGGAAGCGGACTCGACGTGCTGAAGACGATCCGCTCCACCCGGCCCACCCTCCCGGTCATCATCCTCACCGCCCTCGGACAGGAGGATGACCGCGTCACCGGCCTGAAGCTCGGCGCAGACGACTACGTGCTCAAACCGTTCTCGCTCAAGGAGCTCGTCGCACGCGTGGAGGCCGTCCTGCGCCGCTCCGCCGAGCGCCCGACCGACGTCGCAGAAGTCACGTTCCCCGGCGGCACCGCCGACCTCGCCAAGAACGAGATCCGCTACGACGACGGTGATCGCGTGGAGCTCTCCGAGCGCGAGGTGTCGCTGCTCAGGTACCTGTCGAACAACGCCGGCCGCGTCATTTCGCGCGACGAGCTGCTCGAGCGCGTGTGGCGCATCCCGTCGGCGGGTGTGCGCACCCGAACGATCGACGTCCACGTCGGACGCCTCCGCGACAAACTGCGCGACGAGGATCCCGACCAACCCCTCATCCAGACCGTGCGTGGCCGCGGCTACGTGTTCAAGAGGAGCGAATGACCCGACGACCCGCCATCGTGTACGCGCTGTTCGCCGCGTGCCTCCTCCTCGCCGGGCTCGGCGCGACGTGGCTGTCCTGGACCGTCGTCGATCGCGACCACGCCGAGGCCCTCGCGCGCCGTGAGGCGGTGCTCGAGGAGAACGTGCGGCTCGCGTTGTGGCGCCTCGACTCGGAGGTCGCGACGTTGATCGCGACGGAGAACGCGCGCCCGTACTTCGACTACGCGGCGTTCCGATCGTTGGAGCGTTCGTACGCGTCGATGGTCGACAACCTCAGCGCGAACGAGCCGGTGCAGGCGTCGCCGCTGCTGCTCGCGCGTCCGAAGTACGTGCGGCTGCACTTCCAGTACGCGCCGCGCGCCGACGTGTTGAGCTCGCCGCAGGTGCCGCCGGAGCTCTTCGAACGACGCGCGCGACAGCTCGTGGGGGAGGGCGCGATCGAGGAGGCGGAGGAGCAACGGCAGCGGCTCGAGAAGCTCGTGAAGCGCGGGACCTTACTCGCCGCGCTCGACGAGGCGCGCGACCAGACGGTGGAGAAGGTGCCGCCGCCCGCGCCGTCGTCGAGCTCCTACGCGCTGCGGTCGAAGGTGAAGAACGTCGGGGAGTACTGGCAGCGCACGCGCTCCGTGCAGCAGGCCTCGACATACAACGCGGCGAACAACCTCGGCGTCGCCAACGAAATGCTGGGCGAGCGCGGTGGTCTGTCGAAGGCGCTCGCGGAGCACGCGCTGTTGCCGGTGTGGATCGACGGTGAGCTGGTGCTCGCGCGGCGCGTGCAGGTCGGGCAGCAGACCTACGTGCAGGGCATCTGGTTGGACTGGCCGGCGATGAACGCTGCGCTCCGCGACGTCGTGGAAGACCTGCTGCCGTCGGCGGAGCTGGAGCCCGTTCGCGGCGATACCGTGGAGTCGCTCAATCTGCTCGCGTCGCTCCCGGTGCGGCTGGAGCCGGGGCCGCTGCCGTACGAGCGCATCGAGACGTCGCTGTCGACCCTGTTGTCGCTCGCGGCGGTGTGGATGGGGTTCTTGTTGGCGGGCGCGGCGATGGTGGTGCTGGTGGTCGGCGCGATGTCGCTGTCGGAGCGGCGCGCGGTGTTCGTGTCCGCGGTGACCCACGAGCTGCGGACACCGCTGACGACGTTTCGGATGTACACGGAGATGCTCTCCGACGGGAAGGTGAAGGACGAGAAGAAGCAGCGGCGCTACCTCGATACGCTGCGGCGCGAGGCGATTCGACTCGCGCACCTCGTCGAGAACGTTTTGGCGTACGCGCGCATCGAGCGCGGGAGCGCGACGTCGCGCGTGGAGACGATCACCACCGACGAGCTCCTCGCGCGCATGTTGGAGCGCCTCGAGGAACGCGCGGCGCAGGCGAAGATGACGATCGAGTACGCGCCGGCGGAGTCGGACTGCGCGGTGCGCGCCGACCCGGCCGCGGTGGAGCAGATCCTCTTCAACCTCGTCGACAACGCGTGCAAGTACGCGGCGAAGGCGGAGGACAAACGGCTGCACGTCGAGGTGCGCGGTGACGCGCGCCACGTGTTCGTGGAGGTGTGGGATCACGGGCCGGGCGTCCACGGCGAGGAGCGGCGTTCGTTGTTCTCGGCGTTTTCGAAGTCGGCGCAGCGCGCGGCGATGTCGGCGCCGGGGGTGGGGCTCGGGCTCGCGTTGTCGCAGCGGCTCGCGAAGGACATGGGCGCGCAGCTGTCGTACCGCGACCATCCGGAGGGTGGGGCTTCCTTCACGCTCCGCTTCGGCGTTACTCAGTCGGTATGAGTCGTCCGCCCGCCGCCTTCTTTGCGCAGACCTCGCGCGCGCAGCTCGTGGAGATGGTCACGCCGACCTACGCGAAGGCGAAGAACCTCGACCTCAACGAGGCGTACTATCGACTCGAAGATGCGCTGAAGGATCTGCAGCTCATCGAGGGCCTGCAGTACGCGATCTGGGATGCGCTCGTCGCCGACCACCCTGACGAGGACGAGACGCAGATCGTGGAGCGGGTGCGCAAGAAGACGGCGAAGAAGAAGCGCTTCAAGTCGGCGTCGTGGCGCGCGAAGGACGAGGGCGCGATGGTGGCGTTTTCGATCCTCGTGGACCGAGGCGCCGGGCGCTCCAGCGGTGAGGCGCTCGACCTGTTGGAGACCGACGCCGGGCAGCAGCTCCTCGCGAGGGGCTTCGAGATCGTGGGGGCGCATCTGGCGAAGGAGCTCGTGCGGTGAGCGCGGACACACGCGCATCGGCGCGTGCGGTGTGCATCCCAAGGACATGCACACGAAAATCCTCACCGTCTCCCTCATCGTCCTCGCGCCGACGCTCGCCTTCGCGGAGGAGCCCGCGGCGACCACCTCGTCCGGCGCGACGCTGGAGCTGATACGCCCCAGCACCCGCCCGATGTACGCGGCGTTCGGGATGTCGCCGGCGATCAACATCTCGAACGCGGTCTCGCAGCTGAAGCTCACGCAGACGTTCGGCTGGCACCTCGACGGGAACGGCCGCGGTTTCGCGGTCGGCGGCGAGATGCAGGAGTCGTTCGGGAGCGGGATCTTCGCGTTCCAGATCGGTCCGAAGGCTTGGTACGACCTCGCGATCGACGAGTCGCTCGGCATCTACATCGCGCCGACCGCGACGCTCGGGCTGGTCTACGCGTCGAACAGCTTCGCGTCCGACGTCGGCTTCAACATGCAGTTCGGCGCGGAGGTGAAGGCGGTGTTGAACGACCGCATCCTCGTGTTCTTCCGCCCGTTCAACCTCGACATCGCGATCGGCGACGCGACCGCGGTGCGCTGGGACCTCGTCTTCGGCGCCGGCGCGACGTTCTAGGGAGTCTTGCTCCACGAGAACCGTGACGAACGGGCCGACTTACCGTGCGCTGATCGACCGCCGGGGCCTGCAGGTCGCAGCCGACAGCCGGCAGATCGCTCAGGCCTTGATCCGCGCTGATTAGATGGCCCGATCGAGGCGATGCTCAGCAGTCGCATCACGCGCGGTGCATCGAGCCCGCCAAATAGCCGGCGCGACGATCGTGGCACCAAGCTGTCGGCTGCCCGCTGGTGGCTGCCAGCGCGAGGATGCGCCGCACTGCGTTTCGGCCGAGCCCCCAACGTTCGAGGCGCAGCCTCGCTACTACTCCTTCACCGCGTACACGAAGCTCGCCTTCGGAGCGCGCAGCCAGCGGTCGGTGATGATCGCGAGCGCCTGCTTCTGCTCGCCTTCCACATCGACGAATTCCGCGACGATCTTCTCCGCGTCCTTCTTGTCGCCGCTGCCCTTGATACGCGCGACGCGCGTCATGAGCGCGAGGATGGCCGGCGGGAACTTCTCGAGGTCGAAGGCGAAGCACCCTCCATCGGTGCCGTTTGCGGCGCGCTCGTCGGGGCGGTAGGTGATCGCGCCCGACTTCACGAGGTGACCGAACTGCACCGCCGCGAGCTGGCTGTAAGGCTTCGGGCGGCCGTCGGACCCGTACATGCCGCGCGAGATGTGGCCGAACGCCCAGATCATGTCGCGCACGTGCGCTTGTTTCGCGCGCTCGGCGGTGATGATGCCGCGCTCGGCGAGCCAGTCGGTGTAGTAGAGCGCCGCGGTCTGCGACTTGAGCTCTTCGAGCATGCTCGCCATCGGGCCGCCGAAGATCTTCGGCGCGGTCTTCCCGCCGACCTTGTACTCGTGCGCGGGGCCGAGGTTGTGGGCCGCCTCGTGCAGCACGGTGCTCATGACCTGCACGCTCGGGTCGCGGATGAAGTGCGTCATGGTGTCGTTGCACAGCAGCGACTTCGCCTGCGTTTCGAGCGCGTCCATCGAGTCCTTGTCGGCGTAGAGGTTCGTCATCGCGACGGTGCGCCCGCGACCCTCGTTCGCGACCGGGCCCCAGTTCGGGAGGCTCTGCCCGATCGTCGCGCCGTGTGCGCTGCGCGAGTCACCGGCGTTGACGATGATGTCGATGAAGTCCGGCATGTGGAACGCGACGTCGCGCGCCTTGTACGGCTTGCCGGCGAGCTTCGCGATCGCCTTCTCCATGTCGGTCTTCACCGGGTCGAGTTTGTTCTGCCACTCGAGCGAGTCCTGGTTGATGCGCGCGAAGCTGACGTGGAAGCCGGCCTTGCGGCGGCACGGCTCGAAGTAGACCTCGTCCGGACCGATGCGCAGGTACCACTTCGAGTTGTGGACGCTCATCTTCGACCACGCCTCGTCCGCCGGCTCCCAGTCGTTGGTCGTGAACGCCTTCGCGGCGGCCGTCAGGTACGCGGCGAACGCCTCCTCACCCTCGCCGACGTGCTTCGCCGCCTCCTCGAGCTTGGCCGCGATCGCCTTCATCTTCTTGTCGAAGGCCGCCGTGTACGGGACGGCGATCAGCTCGTCGCCCTGCGTGCGCACCACGTGGAACTGGTGCATGAGCTCGTCCGCCTTGGGGTGCTTCGCGAGTGTGTCGCAGAACTTGTCGTCGCTCTGGATCTTCTCCGGGTAGAGGCCCGAGATCCGCTTCGGCCGCGGGGACACCGCGGAGCAGTTGTCGTCGTTCTCGGTCGCGGGCGCCTCACACCACGGACCCTGGTTTCGGTAGAAGAGCATCCGGCTCGCGGCGTCGTCCGCGGGGATTCGGTTCTCCATCCCCGCCGTGCCCTGCTGGCGCGCGAAGATCTGCTCGATGAGCTCGGCCGCTTCGAGGACGAGTCGGACGACCTTCTTGTCACCCTCGGAGGCGCCGGAGAAGTCGGAGGTCACGAGGGTCGGGCGACCCTGGGCGAGCTCCTTGAGCACCGCCTTGCGGCGCGTCTTCTCGGCCTCGTCGAGCTTCGACAGGTCGGGCCCCGACTGGTGCTCGGCGAGCAGCGTCCGGTAGGCCTCGTCGAACTGCGGGGTGAGCTTGCCGTCCGCGACCCACTGGCCGCGCGGTCCGGGCACGCCCCAGATCTCGACCAGCTCGTCCGCGTCGATCGTGTCATTGCCATTGGTGTCCGCCGTCCAGAAGATCGGAAGCGCGTGCGCGGCGGCGAGGCGGAGGAACGCATCGCGCGGGATCTGGTCGTAGGTGACCGGCTTCGCGTCTGCGGGCTTCGCACCGGCGGCGGACTGATCCGTCGCGGCGGGATCCCCATCCTTCTTACAGGCGGTCAGGATCAGCGCAGAGAGGGCGAGGAATACCTTGAATCGCATGCGGCGTGGCTTAGGGCTCGCTTCGAGCGTTGGCAAGACCCCTGGGCGGTTCGGGGCCGATTGTTGGTTGACTCCCCGTGCCAGCCGTCGAGACTAGGCCCCCGGAATGCGCCGCTTCCTAGTCGCGATCCAGCTCGTCCTCGTGATGATGCTGAACCTGGCGGCGGCTCCATGGGTGGCACCGGACTCGGGTCCGAGCCTCAGCACCGCGCCGAATCCGTCTCATCCCGAGCGGGATGAGGCACCGTCGGAGCCCGTCGATGAACGAGAGGCGGAGGCGGAGGAGACGGCGGATGAGGCCGAGGAGGGGACCCTCACCGGTCAGCACGACATCCGCCCGCCGGCCGCGCTGACGCTGCGCGAGTCCGTCCGCATCCGGGGCGCCGATGTCCACCGTACGCCGCCCCACCGTCCTCCGCGATCCCTTCACGTCTGAGCGCGACCGCCACGGCGGTCACCGAGTTCGAGTGGGGCGTCCGCACGCGGTCGCCTCCGACGTGAGGAGATCGAAGTGTCCAATCCCCCGAAACCCAAGAACATCGCCGCCGACGTGTCCGCCGGGCTCGTCGTCTTCCTGGTCGCGGTGCCCCTCTGTTTGGGCATCGCGCAGGCCTCCGGCGCGCCGCTCCTCTCGGGGCTCATCGCCGGCATCATGGGCGGCTTGGTGGTCAGCATCGTCAGCCGCTCCGAGCTGAGCGTCAGCGGGCCCGCCGCGGGCCTCGCGGTGATCGTGGCCAACGGCATCGAGGGGCTCGGCTTTCGCCAGTTCCTCCTCGCGGTCGTCATCGGCGGCGCGCTGCAGCTGCTGATGGGCGTGCTGAAGCTCGGTCGCATCGCGCACTTCTTCCCCGCGTCGGTGATCAAAGGGATGCTCGCCGCGATCGGCGTGCTGATCATCCTCAAGCAGATCCCCCACGCGATCGGCTACGACGCCGACTACGAGGGTGACACGAGCTTCTTCCAGGAGGACGGCGCGAACACCTTCACGGCGCTCGCCGACGCGTTCGGCGCGGTCGACATCACGATCATCGGCATCACGCTCGCGTGTGTCGCGGTGTTGGTCGCGTGGGGCCGAATCCAGAAGTTGGCCGGGTTCCTCAAGTTCATTCCCGGGCCGCTGATGGTCGTCGTGACCGGTGCGCTCGGGGCGCTCTTGGCGCCGTCGTTGTTCGGTGTGAAGCCGCTCCTCGACGAGCACCTCGTCGCGCTGCCGATCTTCAACAGCGTGGGCGCCGTCGCCGATTCGATCGTCGCGCCGGAGCTCACCGCCGCCTTCGACCCGGCGGTGTGGAAGCTCGGGGTGACGCTCGCGATCGTCGCGAGCATCGAAACCCTCCTGTCGCTGGAGGCGGTCGACCGCCTCGATCCGCACCGCCGCATCTCGCCGCCGAACCGTGAGCTCATCGCGCAGGGCACCGGCAACATGCTGTCGGGTGCGATCGGCGGCCTCCCGCTGACGGCGGTCATCGTGCGCAGCTCCGCGAACGTGGTCGCGGGTGCGGAGACGCGTCTGTCGGCGTTCGTGCACGGCATCCTGTTGCTGCTCGGTGTGCTGTTCTTCGGCACGGTGCTCAACACGATTCCGCTCGCGGCGCTCGCCGTGGTGCTGATCGGCGTCGGCCTCAAGCTCACCAGCCGGCAGCTGTGGGTGACGATGTGGAAGGGCGGCTGGGTTCAGTTCATCCCGTTCAGCCTCACGGTCGCCGCGGTGGTGTTCACGGACCTGCTCACCGGGACGCTCTTCGGCCTCGTGGTCGGCGTGATCGTCACGCTCCGTGAGCAGCGAAAGAACAGCATCGTCATGGCGCGCGAGGACGACCGCGTCGCCATCCGCGCGACGAAGGACCTGACGTTCCTCGAGAAGGCGCAGGTGAAGGAAGTGCTCGGGTCGGTGCCGGAGGGCGCGCGTGTCCTCTTCGATCTCCGCAACGCCGAGTACATCCACCCGGACATCCAAGAGCTGTTCGAAGAGTTCGAGGAGCACTGCGACGAGCGCAACGTGAAGCTCGAGTGGAAGCGCCGCGAAGAGCCGCCTTCCATCCAGCTCCCGCCGGCGTCCGCCGAAGGTGTCGCCTAACCGTATTGCTGCTAGGCTCGGCGCCCCATGGCCAGCCTACGGATCGCGCTGTTCGGCGCCGGTCGCATCGGACAGGTCCACGCGAAGAACGTCGCTGCGTCGGAGGCTGCCCACCTGGCCTGGGTGGTCGACGTCGACCGGGAGGCCGCGCAGGCCGTCGCGGAGCGCTACGGGGCGCAGGCGACGACCGAGGCGCAGCGCGTCTTCGATGACGACGCGGTCGACGCGGTCATCATCGCGTCGCCGACCCCCACCCACGTCGAGCTGATCGGGAAGGCCGCCGCGGCGAACAAGGCCATCTTCTGCGAGAAGCCGATCGACCTGGATCTCGATCGCGTCGACGACGCGCTCGAGGTCGTCGAGCGTCAGCAGGTCCCGTTCTTCGTCGGCTTCAACCGGCGCTTCGACCCGAGCTTCTCGCGTCTCAAGGCGCAGCTCGCGACGGGACGCATCGGTCGCCTCGAGGTCCTCACGATCACGAGCCGCGACCCGTCGCCGCCGACGATGGACTATCTCGCGCGCTCCGGCGGGCTGTTCGCGGACATGATGATCCACGACTTCGACATGGCGCGGTGGCTCCTCGGCGAGGAGCCGGTCGAGATCTTCGCTACCGCGAGCACGCTGGTGGACCCGGCGATCGCGGAGCTCGGCGACGTCGACACGGCGCTGGTCACGCTCCGCACGGACAGCGGCGCGCTGTGCCAGATCTCCAACAGTCGACGTGCCGCGTACGGCTACGACCAACGTGTCGAGGCCCACGGCGCGGCCGGGATGTTGATCGCGGAGAACGCCGCGACGAACACCGTCCTTCGCTTCACCGAGGCCGGCCAGCAGCGCGACCCCGCGCCGCGGTTCTTCGTCGAACGCTACGCCGAGGCCTACCGCGCCGAGCTGGAGCACTTCCTCTTCGCGGTTCGCACCGACGGCTTCCCGCTCCTCACGGGCCCCGAGGATGGTCGTCAGGCGCTGGTCCTCGCGCACGCGGCGCACGAAGCGATGAGCCGCCGGCGCGCCGTCCCGGTCCCCACACGGTTGCGTTAGCCGCGGTGCTCAGGCGGCGAGGTCCAGGGCGCGGGCGGCGACGAGGGCGGCGCCGCGTGCGACGGCGGTGAGCGGATCACCTTCGTGCATTCCGGGGCGTTTGAGCACGGAGTGCACGGTTCGGCGTACGAGCGGGACGTAGGTCGTGCCGCCGACGAGGAGGATGACGTCGAGGTCGGAGGGGTGGAGGTTCGCGTGGATGATGGTCTTCGCGGCGAGGCGGTTCGCGCGATCGACGAGCGGCTTCCACCGCGGCTCCACGTCGTTGCGGGTGAGGTTGAGCTCGAGCCGGGTCGGGCGACCGCGTGAGGCGTAGGCGTCGTCGACGCGGAACGGGACCTCGTCGCGTGCGGACAGGCCGCGCTTGGCGGTCTCCGCGGTGCGGATGATGCGCTCCCAGCGGACGGCGTCCTTCGTGACGTCGGTGCGCGACTTCTTCCAGATGTGGCCGGAGACGATCGAAGCGAGCTCGTGGTCGAGGTCGTCGCCGCCGAGGCAGGCGTCGCCGGCGATGGCGCGGGTGAAGAGCTCCTGGTTGCGCTGCTCGAGGATCGTGACGTCGAAGGTGCCGCCGCCAAAGTCGTACACGAGGATGCGGCGCTCGCCTTCGAAGCGATCGAGCTGGTTTGCGATGGCGCCCGCGGACGGCTCGCTCAGCACACGCACGACGTCGAGGCCGGCGCACTTCGCGGCGTGTTGTGTGGCGTCCTCGACGGCGCGGGTGGCGGACGCGGGGACGGTGATGACGGCCTTGCTCGCGGAGCGGCCGAAGCGGCGCTCGGCGAGGGCCTTCAGGTGGCGGAAGATGTCGGCGGCGACCTGCTCCGGCGAGACGGGGCCTGCGTCGGTGATGAGCTGGATACCGCCGCGGGGGGCCTTCTTGGTGCGGACGGCGTTGTTCGCATCGAAGATCCGGAGCTCGGGGCTGTCGTAGGCGCGCCCGAGGATGCGTTTGACGCTGCAGATGGTGTTGGTCGGGTCCTTGGCGCGGACCTGCTCGGCGCGGGCGCCGACGAGCGGTTCGCCGCGTCGGGGGTAGTTGACGATGCTCGGGACGCAGGGCTCGCCGCGTTGGTCAGAAACGACGTACATCTTCCCGTCCAGCCACACGGCCACGGACGAAAACGACGTACCGAAGTCGATACCCAGGATCAGCTCGCTCGACACCGTCACGTCATATCGGACGGATCCGAGCGAACTGAACCTCGGTGAACCAGTTTCCCAGCAGGTGGGTGTACCAGATCAAGAACACGAACCCCGCGGCGGGAGTCGAACCCGCCTCGCGCGGTCACGTGGCAGTGAACGCGCCGATCCCCGGATGTCTCGCGGTAGCAGGGCCGCGGCGCCCCCCGTGAGCGAGGAGCGCCGCGGCAGATTCGTCGCACGACGTCACGACTCGTCGAGCGCGCCATGCCAGTACGTCAGGTCGTAGAAGTACTGGCGCCACGGGACCGGAACCTTGTCAGGCGCCGGAAGTGTGAAGCGCAACGTCGACGGCAGCGACTTGGGTCGGACGGGCTGCGAGCGCAGCTTCATTCCGGCCTGCAAGGGCGTGCGACCACCCTTACGCTGGTTGCAGGTCAGACACGCGATGACGATGTTGTCCCACCGCGTGAGGCCGCCGAGGCGACGCGGCACGACGTGGTCGTACGTCGAGGTCTGACGGGTCAGCTTCTTGCCGCAGTACTGGCAGCGCCCGTGGTCACGGGCGAAGACGTTCTCGCGGGAGAAGCGCGGGTGGCCGATGCGGATGCGGACCGCGTGCACGAAGCGCACGACCGCGGGCATCTCGATGGCCATGGACACGGAGCGGATCGTCTTGTCGTCGTACGACTCGAGGATCTCGACCTTGTCGAGGACCCACAGCGTGATGGCGCGCTGCCACCCGATGCGGTCCAGTGGCTGATACGTGTGTGAGAGCACGAGCGTCTCCATCGGTGTCACCTCCCTGAATCTGTCTTCCTTCGTACGGTGCGAGGCCTCTGGGTGCGTTTCGCACCCAGAAAGACGACGCGCCTACACGCGTGGCCATGACCTCGAGAGCTTCTTGTTTCGAGCGGCGCGAAGGGCCGGCGTTGCACCGGCGGGCGTGGAGTCCGGGAAGACTCGCTGCGTGCCATCGTCCTTCGCGCCGCGACTTCTCTTCGATCAGCTCATCCGGCGGGCCGGGCTGATCGTGAACCGCGGGGTGTCGCGTCGGGCGCGCTCCGCCACCATGCGGCCGAGGATGTACCCCTCGATGTAGATCTCCGAGATCCCCGCGATCGGGTAGCCGAGGCGTCCGTCACGCTTGCCGCGAACGAACTCGCGGTAGTCGGAGTAGCGACGCAGACGCTCGTATTCGGCGTCGAGGCGTTCGCGGTTGCGGTCGGTCTCGTGCGCCACGGCGCACCTCCTTCTTCGTTGAAGCGGGAGGCCGGGCGTGGAGAGCGTCGGCGACCCGCGGGTCTTGGGAGAAACGAAAAAAGGCCGGGTACCCGAAGTGGGGACCCGGCCTCCTGGCGCGCCGACGTCGTTGTAGACCGTCAGCTCAGGGGGTCGGTCCCGGCGGTGCCGTCGTATCGGCACGCAACCGCGTTGCTCAGCCCGAGGTGCAATCCGTTCTGCACAGGGGAGCGCATTGACCAGACGATGAACTTGGCTTGGCTCATGGCTCTCCTCTCGGGGTGAAAAGGGTTGTGGGGACGCGCGACACGGTTTCACCGTGTCGCGAGACCGAACGTACGGATACGCCCTGGTCGCGTCAACCCCGTTGTCGAGAAAAATCCAATTTTTCTCGATACTTACGTGCGTCGAACTGAGTAAGTAAGACGCGTGCGCGCGCGTGCCAGATGTCCCCCGAATATGTCAAGAGTGTCCGGCGATGGGTGAGCGCGGTTACTGGGATGGGTTCGGCGCGCCGTCCAACGTCGACTGGTGCGAGCCCAACTACGTGTACTCCACCTACGTCGCGGAGTGGTGGAACACGTGGTCGAGCTTCGCGATCGTCGCACTCGCCGTCGTGGTGTTGCTGCGCGCTCGACGGCTGCCGTGGAAGGCAAAGCCGCGCTTCGCCGCGGCGGCCTTCGCGGTGGCCGTGGTGGGCCTGGGTTCCGCGCTGTTCCACGGAACGCTGCTGAGGGTCTCGCAGGCCGCCGACGAGCTCCCGATGATCTACACCGGCCTCACGTTCGTCTACGCGCTCGCGGCGCGTCGTTCGAGCGTCCGTCGCGGCGTCGCGTCTGCGCTCGCCGGATACGGCGTCGCGTTCACGGTGGCGTACGTCGCGTTCGCGGAGTGGTTCCAGTTCTTCATCGTGAGCTACGCGCTGATCGTCGCGTACATCGTGGCCCGCACCGGCGCGCTCTCGCTGCGCGGCGATGGCGATCGACGCCGCTGGTTCTTCGTCGCCGTGCTCGCCTACGTCGGGGGCTTCGCGGTGCTCTGGGTACCGGAGCACCTCGTGCTCGCCTGTGACCACCCGCTGCAGGCGCTCCAACTTCACGCGCTCTTCCACCTGACGAGCGCCGTCGGGTCGTGCGCGTGGGTCGAGTGGGCGCTGGTCGATTGGCGCCTCGAATCCGCGCGCTGAACTTTCTTTGTCACGGTCGACCGCCGCGCGCGTTCGTCAGGGCATGAAACACAACGCGCTCATCTTCCTCCCCCTCCTCATCGCCTGCGACGTCGCCGAATCACCCGGCACGGATTCGTCGGCCGCCGGGCTCGTCGAACAGTGCGTCGAGTTCCGCGAGCGTGCGGCGACGTGCGCGGACGCGACGATCGACGTGATGATCGCCGCGCGCGCTCGTCACCAACCGCGCATCGCTTCGGCTATCGAGGCGGAGGGCCTCGACGCGATTCGCGACGTTGGCATCTCGGAGCTGAAGAAGGAGGCCGCGGGGTCGCTCGACGAGCGACGCGACGCGTGCGCCACCGCATCGCAGCGGATGCCCACCACCGTGCGCCCGCACGTCGAAGCGATGGGCGCGTGCGTGGAGCGCGAGGGCTGCGAGGCGTTCGCCGCGTGTGTCGCCGAGCCGTTCGAACAGCTCGTGCTCCACCAGTCGCGTCCGCCGTCCGCGCTCTGACGCTCACGCGCCCTTGTAGAGCTTGTCCTGCAGCGTGTTCGTCGATGCGAACACCATCTGCTGCCAGGTGTCGTCGTCGGGGTTGAACAGGTCGCGCACCGCCTGCCGGATCTCCTCGCGGCGCTCGGGCTCGACCTCGTCCCAGAAGTGATGCAGCTGCCCGCGCACGCGCAGGACGTTCGCCGTCATCAGCAACCCCACGAGTGAGTCCGCGTCGAAGCCAAACGGGAGGCTCCCCGGTGCGAAGCCGCCGGCCTCCACGGTCATGGTGTTGACGCGCGCGCCCTCCGGCGCGGCGTGCTTCGACCAGTTCGTCGAGTCGACCGGGCTCGTGTCGTAGCGCTGATCCGCCTTCGTCTGGTGAATCAGGTCGGTCCCCTCGACGGCGGCGATGACCTCCGCCGCGCGCTTCGGGTCGGTGAGCACCTCCATGACGTAGACCCGCCCGGAGTCGCCGAGCCCGGTGTGGAAGTCCTGCTCCTCGATGTCGGTCGCCTCCGCGTACGCTGGGACGAGCACGTCGTCGATCAGCGCGCGGATCTCCGGGAGGAGCTCGGCGTCCTTCTCCCCCATGAACAGCGGTGCGCGCGGGTCGACATTCTGGCCTTCCGCCATCCCGCGCGTGGTGGCGTCGGTGCCGAACGCGAGCGCCTTCTGCACGAGGCCCTTGAGCGTCCACAGCATCGACCCGAGCGCGGTCGTGCTCGGCGCCGACGAAGCCGTGACGGCGTCGCGGACCTTCGGGAACACGTCGCTCCCCGCCTCGCTGGGGTTGCCGTGACGGTTGAGGTCGACGTTGTCCTCGGTGCCGCGGTGGTCGAACTCCCAACCCCACGCGTCGACGCCGTGCGCGAACACCACCGTGGTGTTCTCGAGGTCGACGTGCTGCAGCTGGTCGCGCATGAACGCCTCCATCATCACTGCGCCGTAGGGGCTCTCGGGGCCGTGGGTTCCGCACTTGAAGAACTTCACGTTCGTCGCCTCGCCGCGCGCGGGGATGGTCAGGTGGCTGATGCAGAAGTCATCGGCGTCGTCGCTCGGGATCTGGATCTGACCGATCTTGGCGTCGGGGTGGAGCGCCTTCAGCGCCTGGGCGTACCGCATGAAACGATCGCGCGACGGTCGGTACCGCTTGTGCGCTTCGAACAGCGCACTGACCTCGCTGGGTTTCACGGGTTTCAGGTTCACCGGTTCGACGTTGCCGAGCCGAACGCCCAGCGCGGTCGGGCCGACGCCCGCCGGGCTCGTCGCGACCGGCCGGGAGGCGGCCTCCTTCGTGCGGGTGAACGCCGGGGCCTCCTCCCCGCTCGATCGCGTCTTGGCTTCAGGGCCGGAAGGTTCGTGGGGCGACCGAACGGGTGGTTGAGCGGCGCGCGCCGCGATTGCCGAAGTCATCGGTCGATCGGAGGAGCAAGTCGGATGCCACCCCACGCGGGGCTCGCCCGGGGCGCGAGCGTCGTCCAACACCGACGATGTGTCGCCTGGATCGTTCGGCTTCGACCGTCACATCAGCGGGATGCCGACGAGGTCTGCGATGGCGTCCGCGACGCCGGGGGCGCAGGCGAGGGTGGGGTTGCCGTGCTCGAGGCCCCCGTCCGCCAGGAAGTCGTTGGTGCGACCCCCCGCCTCCTGCACGATCAGCAGCCCCGCCAGGACGTCCCAGGGGTTGAGGCGCATCTGCCAGAACGCGTCGACGTGCCCCGACGCCACCGATACGAGCCCGATCGTCGCGGCGCCGAACCGCCGGAACGCCGCGCCCGAGCGCAGGATGCGCTCCAGGCACCCGAGGAACGGTTCGACCCCCTGTTTGAAGTCGAAACCCACGGTGATGACGGCCTCTTCGATCTTGGCGCCGCCGCGCACCCGAATCGCGCGGCCGTCGCAGGTCGCGCCCTGACCGCGCTGCGCGACCCAGGTGTGTCCGAGCGCGGGGGCAAAGATGACGCCGAGCTCGACGACGCCGCTTTCCACATAGGCGATCGACACCGCGTACTCCGGCAGCCCGCGGAGGAAGTTGGTGGTGCCGTCGATCGGGTCGACGACCCAGAGTTGATCGGCGACCTGGCCGCCGTCCTCCTCGCCCATCACGGCGTCGCCGGCGAAGGCATCGGTGAGGCGTCGGCGGACGAGGCGCTCCACCTCGCGGTCCGCGATCGTCACCCAGTCCTGCGGGCCCTTGGCGTCCACGACGAGTGACGCAGGGTCACGCTGATACTCGAGCGCGAGCGCGCCGGCTTCCGCGGCGACGGCGAGGGCGACGTCTCTTCGTCGGTCCAGGTCGGTCATGATTCGATTCCGTAGCGCTCGATCTTCTTGAGCAGCCCTTGCCGCGACAGCCCGAGCGCCGCCGCGGCGTGTGTTCGGTTGTCGTCGTGCGCGGCGAGCGCTGCGCGGATCTCCTGCCGCTCCAGCGCTTCGATCTTGTCGGAGAGTGTCTTCGGATCCGTGGCGCCCACATGACGCCTTCGCTTCTGGATGAACGAGAGATCCTCGGCCGCGATCTCCGCTTCGTCGCCGGCCATCACCGTCGCGCGCTGCATCTCGTGTTTCAGCTCGCGCAGGTTGCCGGGCCAGGTGTGCGCGAGTAGGGCCTCTTCGCCGCCCTTCGACAGGCGCTTCGCCCGCTGGTCCGCCCCGAGGTGCGCCGCCTGGTTGAGGAAGTGACGCGCGAGGAGCGGGATGTCGTCGAGGCGCTCCCGCAGCGGTGGGAGCTCGATCTCCGCGCCCTTGAGGCGCCAGTAGAGATCTTCGCGGAACGTTCCGTCGGCCTGGGCCTGATCCAGGTCGCGGTTGGTCGCGGACACGAGTCTCACGTCGACGTTCGTGGATTCGTTGGCACCCACCGGGAGGATTTCACCCGACTCGAGCGCGCGGAGCACCTTGACCTGGAGCAGCGGGGGCATGTCACCGACCTCGTCCAGGAAGAGCGTGCCGCCGTCCGCCTCGGCGAACAGGCCGGCGTGGTCGCGCGCCGCGCCGGTGAACGCGCCCTTCACGTGTCCGAACAACATCGACTCCGCGAGGTTTTCGGGGAGCGCGCCACAATTGATCGCGACGAACTTCTCTTTCGCGCGGCGACTCCTGTCATGGACCGTCCGCGCCATGAGTTCTTTTCCGGTGCCGTTCTCCCCGGTGAGTAGGACGGGTAGGTTACTCGACGCGACGCGCTCGGCGATCGAAACACAGCGTTTGAACGAGGCGCTCTCACCGACCATCGTCACGGATGGGTTCTTCTCGGCGAGCTCGGACTGGAGCAACTCGACGCGTTGCTCCAGCTTGAACTTGGTCATCGCGCGTTCGACGACGATCAGGAGCACGTCCGGGTCGATGGGTTTGGTGAGGAAGTCATAGGCGCCGCCCCGGATCGCTTGGAGCAGGTTCTGTGTGTCGCCGGCGCCCGACGCGACGATCACCTTCGTCATCGGCCACGCCGACGTGACCTCGGCGAGCTGCGCGAGGCCACCCTCCACGGTGCCGTCGGGCGGGAGCATCAGGTCGAGGAGCACCACCGGGAAGCGCGTCGCCGCCAGCGCGGCCGACGCGGTGGAGCGGTCGGCGGCTTCGTGGACGTCGTAACCCGCGTCCGAGAGGAGCGCGCCGTAGACCTTGCGGAACGCGGCGTCGTCTTCGACGAGGAGGAGGGAACGCTCGGGGCTGCTCACGGGCGCCGCTCTTGTCCGCCATCTTCGGCGCTGGACGCAAGCACGGCCTGGACCTTCGGGAGGTGAATCTCGAAGCACGCCCCGCCGAGCGCGCCCTCCGCCAGCGTGATCCGCCCGTGGTGGCGCTCGACGATCTTCTTGGCGATCGCGAGGCCCAGCCCGGTCCCCGGGCGCGGCCCTTCACGTTTGCGGCTGGTGACGAACGGCTCGAACAGGCGCGAAACCACGGCATCCGGCACGCCCGAGCCGGTGTCCTCCACTTCGACGACGAGCCGATCACCCGCGCTGCGGCATCGGGTGATCACGCGCTGGGGCCCGTCGCGATCGTGAACGGCGGCGATCGCGTTGTCGAAGAGCACCACGAACAGCTGCGCAATCTGCGCCTGGTCGGCTTCGACGAGGAGCTCGTCGGCCGAGGCTTCGACGTCGAATGTGATCTCGTCGGTGTCGAACGGCGACCCTTGCTTCGCGGTCGACGTCGCGAGGTGAACCGTCGCGACGAGATCGAACAACCGCAGCTCCAGCGGGCGCGGGCGTCCGTAGGTTAGGAGGTCGTCGACGAACACGGACGCGCGCTGAATCTGCTCGCGCATCGACGCCACCGTGTCGGGGTCGACGTCCTTGCGTTCGAGGAGCTTCAGGTGCGCGGAGAGGACCCCGAGCGGGTTGCGAACTTCGTGGGCAACCGCGGAGGCGAGGGCGCCGATCTCCGCCAGACGCTGCGCGTGCTCGGCGCGGGCCTCCTGCTCCACGAGGCCCTTCGCGACCGCGGTGGCGGGCGCGCGGTTCTTCACGACGCTGCGTCCTACGACCTCGGTGAGTTGTTGCCGAATGGGTTCGAAGGCGAGCGCGGCCATGAACAATAGAAACAGAGCGCCAATTCGATACTGGCCGAGAAATGGCTCATCGGAACCCTGCAATAATGTGACTACACCGAAGAGAAATCCGGCCGAGAGAAAGGCGGCGACCGCTGAGTACAGAAGGCTTCGTTCCAGGAGGCGACGCTCGTGGCGTGGCTCATGACTTCTGAGTACGTGGCCGACGACCAGCAACCCACCCAGGACGAAGAACATACTGTAGGGGAGAGGATAACCGTGGGAGAGGAGTACGGCGTTCGATAACCCGCCCGTGTAGGTCAGCACCCCCGCGACGCCGATCCACCTCAGCGACGCGCGTTCGGCGACGTCGACTTCGCGGTAGCGTCGGTAGAGGTGGACCAGCGGGACGAGGGCAGCGGTCACCGAGAGGGCCATCGACGGCCAGAACATCGGCCCCGTCACCATCGCCCGCGGTCCGTAGAGGAGCCCGGGGCGCAGCACACCCGCCGCGGTGATCGCCGCCGCCACGCCGTAGGCGAACACCACGAGGCGGTAGGAGCGCTGCCGCGTCACGTCGTACGCCGCGTGCAGGTAACCAGCGGAGATGAACGCACCGATCGCCGCGAACCGTTCCCCGAGGTCCGCGAGCGGCGGGATCCAGATCGTGAACAACGAAAACGACCACGCACAGACCGTCAGCGCGAACGCCGCGAGCCCGAACGCCCCCCGCCCGCGTCGCACCGCGGTGAGGAACAGCAACAGCGATACGGAGAGCACCGGCACGAGGCTGTAGGCGTACAGGGAGCGCATCGCGTTGGCGGGAGCGAGCGTAGCGGTGGGTTCGGTGGGTGTCACGGTGTCGTCAGCGCGAGGCCCTCCGTGGCCCCTTCGACGGTCAGGGAGAGCTCCTCGAGCAGGCGAAGCGCCTCGTGGTCCGGGTCCTCGGCGAAGCGCAGGAGCACCATCTTGGAGCCGATCTCCTCTACCTGCAGGAGCGCGCGTTCGAGGTCACGGACGGCGTCGTCGTGCATCGTCTCCAGCCGCACCACGTTGTCGAGGCGCCGACGCAGCCGCTCGGCGTAAGCGTCGTCGTCCGTGGACGACAGGAGCGCCTCGGCGCGGCGCCGGTCGAACTCCGGCGTCGAGAGGAGCTGCTCCATGTCCTCTGCGCGTCGCGCGATGGCCCGGAGCCCGTCGGACAGCTTCGCGACGTGCGCGCGCTGCGGCGCGAGCAGGTTCTCGGCGACGCCCTCCAGGGACGCGAGCGCACGCTCCAGCCGCAGCTCACCTTCGCGGATGCGCTGGTCGAACCGCGAGCCTCGCTCCCCGGCGCCGCTCGGGGACGCCCGACCGAACGCAAATGGCAGGAACACCGGCCAGAAGACGAGCGCGGCGAGCGTCGCCACGCCGTGCGCCCAGGGGCCCGAGTGGCGGCGCGCCATCCACGTCCACGCCGCGACGGTGAGACCGACGACGACGTAGATGAGTAACGTTCCCGTCGCACCCATCACAGCAACTCACTGAGCGCCTGGCCGATGCGGAACATCGCGACCGGCGCGACGAAGGTGTAAACGGCGCCCCACGCGAGGACGAGGCGTCGCACGAACTTACCGCGGCGCGCATGGGTCTTCGGGAGCCTGAGCACCAGCCGCGAGAAGCTCCGGTAGACGCTGCTGATCCCGAAGAGCCCCAGCACGAACGGGAGGAGCAAGCCGACCCAAAGCACGCCAGATCCGCTCGCCACGTCGACGGCGACGTTGGCGAGGGCGAGCGCGAGGAACACCGGGAGCGCCGCGAGGAGCAACACCGAAGTCGTGGCCTGCGCGCGGAGCGCCTGCGCCGTGACGAGGCGGAACGAAGCGTCGATGCCGGCGAGCTGGGTATAGAAGTAGAAGCTCGGGAGGCAGATCGAGAGCGCACCGAGGAACGCGGCGACGGCGGTCAGCGGCATCCACAGCACCGCGGTGCCGCGGGACAGCGCGGCGAGCGGGTGGTAGCTCGAGATGTCGATGGCTTCGGCGGCGACGCCGACGGCTACGCCCGTGAGGACGAGGCCGAGCACGGAGAGGGCGAGGAGCTGCTCGATGACGGTGATGACGCGGCTGTCGTCGAGCATCAGGCGATCGAGGCGCGCTTGGTCCGAGAGGACGAGGTCGAACATTCCGGGGACTTGGGTTTCGGTAGTCATCGCTGATTCTCCTTGCTCAGAAGTCGAAGAGGTCGAGCAGCACCATGAGCTCGGCGCCGAGGGTTCCGACGAGGCCGAGCCACAGGAACGCGGTGGCGCGGCTCTCATCCGGCGCGATGTGTTTCATGACGCGGAGGAAGACGTCGGTCATCGCCACGCCGACGCCCGCGAAGATGATGAAGTTGACGAGGTAACGAACGAACGAGACCGGGACGGCGACGGTGAAGAACCAACTCACCGGAGCCCCCGCGAGCATCGCGAGCGCGCCGAAGCTGCAGGTGATGAGTGCGGCGAGCGCGGTGGTGCTCGCGTCGAGGCGCGAGCCGAGCTTCTGCTTCACGATGTAGAGCGAGGGGAGGGCGATCGACCACCCGGCCCCCGCGGCGAGGGGCGCCTTCCCCGCGGCGGCGAGCATCCCGCCGGCGCCGTGGTGCATGCCCATCGTGAGCCCGTAGGCGGCGAGCCCCAGGATCGCGGTGAGCGTGAGCGCGACGAAGACCCCGAGCGGAGGGGCGTCCTCGGGCAGCAGCGCGCGGTCCCGCCAGCGTTCGGCGAGCGTTTCGGGCCGGCGGATGGCGCGGCCCACTTCGAGGAATCCGTCGTAGAGGTCGAGTGTCATGGAGGCTCCTTCAGCACGGTCCGTGCCGGAGCCGAACGCGGGCCTGGGCGCCCGAACGTCGTCCGCGGTGTCAACGCCGTGGACGGGTACTGCCAACGGACGGTATGCCCGCTCCGCGATGGCGTTCGAGCAGAACCAGGACGTGAACGGGGTCGCGGCCCGCCTCGGCATCTCGACCGAGGCCGTTCAGCTCACCCGCGACGCGGAGGTCATCGACCTTCACCTCGACACGTTCATCCCGGTGCGCCTCGTCGGCTACGACCCCTTCACGCGCCACGCGCAGACGTGGTTGCGTGGTCACGCGTTCGGGCACCTCGACCTCCCGCGCGCCGCGGACGCGGGGCTGACCGGCGGCATGTGGTCCATCACGACGAACCCGTTTCGCACGGCGGCGGGGCGGTGGAAGACGTTCGAGAAGAACCTCGCGCGGATGCACGCGCTGATCGCGTCGTCCGACGGGATGATGAAGCTCGCGCGGACGCGGAGTGAGTACGCCGCCGCGCGCTCCGCGAACGCCCACGCGTGTATGTTGGCGGTGCAGGGCGGCAACTGTTTCGACGCGGCGCCGGACGGTGTGCTGTCCGTGCCGGACCGCGAGATCACCCGAGTGACCGTCGTGCACCTGACGAACTCGGTGCTCGGGACGACGTCTTCGCCGATGTCCTCGTTGCGTCGGTCGAAGGGGCTGACGGAGCGCGGGCGTCGGTTCGTGGAGCAGCTCGACGAAGCGCGCGTGTTCGTGGATCTCGCGCACGTGCACCCGGATGGGTTCTGGGACGCCGTCGATGCACACGATCGTACGCGCCCGTTGATCGATACGCACACCGGGGTCGTCGGCGCCAAGCCGCATTGGCGCAACCTCGACGATCGTCAGTTGAAGGCGATCGCCGACACGGGCGGCACCGTTGGCATCATCTTCTCCGCGTTCTTCCTCGAAGGTGATCACGGGCATCGCGACGGACAGATGATCGTTGAGCACATGCAGCACGTGATCGACGTGGTCGGCGAAGACTTCGTGTCGATCGGGAGTGACTACGACGGCGCGATCATCCCGCCGAAGGAACTCCGCTCCGGGGACAGCTATCCACGGTTAGTGCAGGCGATGCTGGATCGGAAGTGGTCCGAGCCACGTATTCGCAAGGTGCTCGGCGAGAACTTCCTGCGGGCGTTTGCGTTGCTGCGGCCCTGAGTGTCGCCGCCGTCACGCCGATTCGGTCACGCGAAGGGGTGGTGGAGCGACGGTGTGGCGCTACGTCGACACGCGAAGCGGTCGGTGAGGTGGCTTTTTGCGTGGCACACGGGCTGCAATCATCGCCGCCGCATGAAGAAGCTCCCTCTCGTCGCCCTCCTGCTCGGTTCCGCCGCGACCACCGCCTGCGGCAGCGACATCCAACTCGAAGGTACGTACGACACCACGGCCGTCTGGGACATCAGCGAGCCCTTCGGTCGAGGCGGCATCGGCGGCGCGCTCGCCGAGCTCATCATCACGGAGTCCATCAGCCTCGCCGCCCCAGGGTTCATCGAGGGGGCGGCGATCGACGTCGCGACCCCGCTCCTCAAGCCGCCCATCCAGCTCGCGATCGACAGCCAGCTCCCCGACGATCTCAAGGAAGACGGCGAAGTCGTCGTCGGTCTCCGCGAGGCGCTCGGCGCCGTCGAGGTCGAGACCGAGCTGGTCTTCACAGACGACGTCGAGGGCACCGAGAAACTCACCATGCTCGCCATCCCCGGCGAGAACCGCTTCGAGTGGCGCGACGATCTGCTCCCGAGCGACGTGAAGATCGCCGCGGAGATCGAAGGCGACCGCGAGGAAGAAGACCGCGTCGAGCTCGACGACTACGTGCTGCAGGTCCACTACGGTGAGTTCGTCCTCGCGGTGACCGCGCACCTGTTCGGCAAGAACGCCTCCTCGCTCGAAGTCACGATTCAGAACGCGGTGCCGTGTCAGGCGATCGTGGACGAGGTGACGGGCGGCGACGGCAGCGTCGACATCTCGGTCGCCGGGCAGACGGTGAGCATCTCGGCCGGCGCGTTGACGAACGCGTGTGAGTTCGTCCGCGACACCGTGGGGCAGTTTGCGCTGGGCGCGGCGCGCCTCGACAGCGGCGTAGAGCTCGGCGGCAAGGTCACGCTGATCGACGACGACGACGACGGCGTCGCCGACCGGCTCTCGAGCGACGCGGAGTTCGAAGGCAAGATCACCGTGCTCCCCGCGTTCGAGCCGAAGTTCTCCGCCAACTGGGTCGGTGAGCGCCGGTAGTGTTTCCGCGTCACCCCGAGCTCGCTTGCGGAGGAGGGGCGCGACGACGTACCGACAAACGGTGACCCGCGGCTCGTCATCGTTCCTCGTGCTCGCGGCCTTCGCGCTGGTGTCGTGCAGCGGCATCGAGGACCCGCCGGAGCCGACGACGGAACGCGACGGCGGTGCCTCGGACGCCGGCACCCCCGACGCCGGTCCGCACGACGCCGGTCCCCACGACGCCGGCGCACGCGACGGTGGGCCGCGGCCCGACCCCTGCACGTTCGACACGACCGCCGAGGACGCGCTCTACGCGGATGCCCTCGAGCTGGAAGGCGCCGCCCTCCGCGCCGCGCTGCACGACCTCGTGACGGACGGCGCGCGAGGCTTCGGCTACGACGCCGCGCGCAACCTGATGTACGGCATCACCGGGAGCGTCGACGTCGACGAGGACAACCTCGTCACCTGCGTCTACACCGCCCAACAGGTCGAAGCCGACGGGACCCGCTCACCCGGAATGGGCCAGGACATCATCACCACCGAGCACAGCTGGCCGCGCAGCGACGGCGCCGAGAACTTCCCCGCGGAGGGCGACCTCCACCACCTCTTCCCGGCAATCGCCCACGCGAACGGGACGCGCGGCGTCCACGAATTCGGCGACGTCGCGTGCGGAGACGCTGGCGAGGCGGCGTGCACCTGGAGCGGCGGAGGCTCACACCTCGGCCCGGGCGAAGACGCGAGGACGGAGGTCTTCGAGGTGCGCGCCGAGACACGCGGCGACATCGCACGGGCGCACTTCTACTTCGCGGTTCGGTACGAGCTCCCGATCCCCGCGGGGGAGGAAGGCACCTTGCGCCGGTGGCACTGTGAAGATCCGCCGTCCGACGGGGAGCGCGCGCGCAACGGACGCATCGCGACCCACCAGAACAACCGCAACCCGTTCGTCGATCAGCCGCAGCTCGTGGAGCGCATCGCAGACTTCTGAGCGCGGGTCATCGCAGGAGCTTGTCCTTGAGACGGAGCACCTCGTCCCGACGCGCCGAGGTCGGGTGCCCCTCCAAGAACGCATCGAGCAACTCGACCGCACGTTCTTCGTCGCCGCGCCGAAGCTCGGCGATGGCGCGCCAGTAACCCGCGTCCTCGGCGAACGGGCCGTCCCCCTCCGCAGCGATCTCGAAGTTGTGCGCCGCCGCGGCGTAGTCGCCGCTGCGGAACGCGCGCCATGCGTAGGCGAACGCTTCGTCCGGGGATGCCGGGGGCTCCGCTTTGTCGCCGGACGCTTCGGCGGGTGCCTCCGTGGTCGCGCTCGGTGCGTCCGCCTCGGACGCCGTGCTTGGCGTGTCCGCCTCCGACGCCGCGCGCTCCGTCGCGCTCGATGCTTCGTCCTCCAACGCCGTGCGCTCCGTCGCGCGCGATGCTTCGTCCTCCAGCGCCGTGCGCCCCGTCGCGCTCGCCTTTTGCGCCTGCGAACCCGAGGGCGCGGCGCGCTCGACCACGCGTCTCGGCTCGACGGGGGCCACCGCCGCCGGCTCGACCTCGGCGGGCTCCGCGGTCCACGACTCGCCGGCCTCCAACGCGATGTTTCCGCCGCCCGGCGGACGTAGCTCGAGCACACCCGAGATGACCTGGAGGCGAACGAGCGAACCGGCCTCCGCGAAGACCTGGAAACGCGCGCGCTCGGCGCGGATCTCCGCGTCGTCCGTGCGCACCACGATCGACGTGACCCCGAGCGCCGGCACCTCGAACACCGGCGAGCCGTCGCGCAGCTCGACCGCCGATACGGGCGCGGGCCGTACGGGCCGTTCTAGCTGTTCGGGCCGTAGGGGCGCGACCTTCGCGACCGGCGGTCGGGCCTCGGGCGCACCCGCTTCCGTCGCCGGGCGCGTGTCCGTGCCGTTCAGGAGCACGACGACCGCCGCGACCGCCGCCGCCGCCGCGACGAACGCGACGGGCCACCGCCGCGATCGCTGCTGCGGCGTCGCGCGCGCCGCGGCCGCGAGCGCGATGCGCATCGACGCGCTGCGGTCGGTGGACATCGGCGCGTAGGGGAGCTGGTCGAGCGTCGCCATCAAGGCGTCTTGTTCGGCCTTCTCGCGCGCGCACGCCTCACAGCGCGCGATGTGCCGATCGATCTCGGCGTCGGGTTCGACGAAGGCGCGGTCGAGCGCCTCGGGTGTCGGACAACGGGTCATCGCTCGTCCTCTCGTAGGGCAGCTCTCAGCTTCTTACGGGCGTCGTGGAGCCGTCGCCAAACGGCGCCGGGGCGGATGCCCAGGGTCTCGGCGGCTTCGCCCCCGCTGAACCCTTCGAGGTCACACAGCACGAACACCTCCCGCTGTTTCTCGGAGAGGGTGGCGATCGCGGCTTCGAGGCGTCGTACGCGTTGGCCGACGACGGCGCGCTCCTCGGGCGTCGTTCCGGCGCGCTGGGGCTCGGCGGCGAGCGCGTCCATGGCGCGGCGGCGTCGGGCTTCGCCGCGTCGTCGCATGCGCGAGAGGTTCGTCGCGATGCCGACGATGAACGTGCGGCCGGCGCTCCCGTTCCGGAACCGGGGCGCGCAGCGCCAGACCTCGAGGAACGTCGACTGCACGAGGTCCTCGACGTACTCCGGATCCCTCGGGAAGAAGCGATACAGGTAGCGGTGCACGAACTCCTTGTGGCGTTCGAAGAGCTGAACGAGGGCCGACTCGTCGCCGAGACCACACGCGACGATGAGCGCCTCGTCGGACACGGGGCGCTCCGCCGCGCGCGGTCGCAGCTCGATCACCTTCGGCTCGCTGTTCGAGGACGCCACGGTCGCCTTCCCCTGTACGTTGCCGCTCGCCTTGGAACCTTACGAAGAAAAATCGCCCGCTCCGGCCACGTAAGGAATGTGGCCGAGGGGCAACGAAAGGAGCAGGAGGGCGAAGAATTGGTTCGTAACCCCACTTATCTCCTGATGATTGCTGCGCTCGGCTGCACCGACGCGACCTTCGAGCTCACCGCGCCCAACGGCAGCTCCTCGATCGCCGCGACGCCGGGCGCCGCGGCGCTCTACGTGGCGAACCCCGTGCACGAGAGCATCGCGCGCTTCGAGCCGGAGTCCGAGAAGCTCGACCACATCGCGGCGGCCGGCGAGCCCACGCGCATCGCGCAGCTGGGGGAGCGCCTGTTCGTGACACTCCGTTCGGTCCGAGCCCTCGGCGTCTACGACGGCGCCACCACCGTCCCGACCTACACCACGAGCGTCGAGCTCGGCGCCGAACCGTTCGGGGTCGTGGCCCACGCCCCGACGAACCGCGTCTTCGTGACGGTCTCGCTGGAAGACCTCGTCTACGAGCTCGATGCGACGACGCTCGAGGTGCTGAGGAAGTGGCCGGTCGCGGGCGAGCCCCGCGGCCTCGCGGTCCACCCGAGCGGCGCCGCGCTCTTCGTCGTGACGCTGCGAAGTCGGCAGCTCGTCCGTATCGATCTGCGCGACGCGACGCGTGCGCCCGAGGTCATCGCCTTGCCCGAGCTCGGTTCTACCCAGGCCGCCACGCTCCGCCTCACCGGCGATCCGACCGTCGCGCCCGACGGGCGACTCCTGCACATCCCGGGCATCTACGTCGTCACCGCGACGCCCATCCCGACCAACCCCAACTCCGAGTACTACGGCCACGTCATGCAGCCCGCGCCCGTCGTGATCGCCCAGCCGCTCGACGAAGACGCCGAGCCCGAGCTCGGAAACGCGGCGGTCATCTCGCTCATCGACTACGCGCTGTACCCGCCGCTGAGCGGGGCCCCCTCAGGCGTCGCGGTCTCCCACGACTCCGCGTTGCTCGCGGTCCCGATCGAAGGCGCCGAAGCCGTGGTCGTCGTCGGTGCGCAGCACGAAGCTTCGGATTCGCGATACCTCTACGACGGCGACGGCGGCTTCATCCGGGGCGGTCGACACATCGGCTTCGAGCCGCGCCCGGTCACGACCCTCGCGGCCCCCGCGGGCACCACGAGTGTGTTGTTCACGGACAACCGCACCGCCTGGGTGTACGGCTTCATCGATCGCTCGATCGCCGAGCTCGACATCGGCGAAGCCGACCCGCGGGACAGCAGCCTCGATCTCGTCGCGGGCTCCAAGGAGGCCTTGCCGATGAAGCGGTGGATCGAAGTCGCGCCGTCGGTGCTGTCACCCGAGCTCGAGATCGGTCAGCGCCTCTTCTACTCCACGATGGATCCGAACGTGACCCGTCCGGGGAGTGCCGTGAGCTGCGCGCTGTGCCACGTCGGCGGACGCGACGACGGGATGACGTGGTTCTTCGACATCGGCCTGCGTCAGACGCCGTCGCTCGCCGGGCGTGTGTCGATGACCGAGCCCGTGCGCTGGGAGGGCCAACGCGCCACGGTCGCCGAGAACGCGATGATGACGTCGCGCGGGATGAGCCCGGGCAGCGGCCTGTCGCCGGCGCAGTCGCAGTACGTCGCCGATTACATCGACTGGACGCGAACCCCGACGCCGCGCGCCGTCGAGTCCGACGCCATCGAGCGCGGTGCGGCCGTCTTCGCGCGGGTCGGTTGTGTGAGCTGCCACGCGGGCGCGGCGTACACCGACAACGCTCCGTATCGGATGTTCGGGCTCCAGAGCGTGCACACGCGCTCGCTGGTCGGCGTCGGCGCGACGGCGCCGTACTTCCATGACGGCCGCGCGGCCACCTTGCACGACGTGGTTCGTGTCGCTCAGTCTGGAGCCATGGGGGCGCCGTTTACGTTGTCGTCGGACGAGACCGACGATCTCGTCCGGTTCCTCGAGTCGCTATGAGCCTCGCGTTCGCCACGCTCTGGATGCTGACCGTCCCCGGTGCCGCTCCGTGTGAAGTGACGCTCCGGGGGCATCAGCACCTGATCGCCGACGTAGTGGGGCGGCTCGACCTCGAGCGCATCGCCGGCACGCGGTGCTCGTCGGCGGTCGTGCACGTCGCGCCGGATCCCAACGGTGTCTACGTCGGTGTGCAGCAGACGGGTGAACGCTTCGAGCGGGTCGTGCCGGACGTGTTGCAAGCGAGCTTGCTGATCGAGTCGCGCGTGCTCGTGCCGGAGGAGGCCGCGATGCCCAAGCGCGTGCCGATCTATCCGGCGAACCACCGGCGGCGTCCCCGCGGCGAGCCCATCGTGTTGGTCTCCTCCGTCGATCCCCGCGTCGCAGCGGAGCGCCTGGCGCCGTTTGCGCCGTACGAGGCCGCGCCGCGCAAGAAGAAACCAAGGGAGCCGGTGCGCGCGAAGCGCACGCGGGTCGTGACGCCGAAGGCGCCGAACGAATACCGGCGCGCGATGCAGACGTACCGGTCGTCGCTGTCGGACCCCTCGGCGAAGGCGGGCCTCGATATCCGCCTGGCCGGGCTCGCGGAGGCGACGTTGTCGGACGACGGCAACGTGTGGCTCGGGCCGGCGGCGGAGTTTTCGTTCTCCGACGGGACGTGGGCCGGTGGCGTCCTGGCGCGGTACGGCCGGAGCCCGTCGGCGCGGCTGGATGGCCAACTGATCGAGGTCGAGCCGTCCGTGGGCCGCGACTTCGGCTTTGCGCATCAGCGCCTTCGGTTCGAGCCGAGGCTCACGTTGAGCGTGCGCTCGATATCGGCGAGCGGCGTGAACACGTACCTTTCGACGTGTGGCACGCCGACCTGCAGCTTCGCGCCGGGGCAGTCCTCGTCCGCGATGACCCAGTGGGCCGCGTCGAGCGTCGCGGCCACGCTCGGGATGCGTGCGACGATCGTGTACGAGATGGTCGGGCCGCTGTCGCTGTGGACGGCGGCGGCGCTGTCCGCGCCGTTCGCCAAGCGCGTCGAGGCCGCCGAGGGGCGCTCGGACGTCGCGTTCGGCTTTGCGGGACGCTTCAGCGCCGGAGCGCGGCTTCAGCTCTGACGGTCACAGCTCGTCGGCGCCGATATCGATGTTGGGGCCGCGCGGTCGCGCGTCACCGTCGATGTCGAACGCCGGCGCGTCGCCGCGCGCGACCGAGTCCGGGTCGCCGGTGTCGCGGCAGGGGGAGTCGGGCGACAGGTGTTGGTCCGGTGTGAGCTGCGGATCGAGGCTGAAGCTCCCCGTCGGGAGCGAGAGCCCGGCCTCCGCGGGGCCGATGTCCGCGTAGACCGGGACACACGTCGCGACGACGGAGCTCGTCACCGTCGTCTCGCTCCACACGATCGTGTTGAGGAGATCGATTGATTCGTCGCACCGGATGGCCGCGCCGGTGTTGTCGGCGACCGTGATGTTGGCGATGCGCGACGTGGAAGGCGCCTGACGGATCCACACGCCGCCGACCGCCTCGCCGACCCCGCCGTTGTTGGCGACGATGCAGCTCTCGATCGTGAACCCACCCTGCGAGTCGAGCACCATCCCTTGTCGGTTGCCGGCGATGCGCGTGCGGCGCGCTTCGAGGTAACCGCCGTCCGTCAGTGCGATCGCGACCGTGCTCGACGGGCCCACGACCGCGTCCTCCAGCTCGAGCACCGCGCCGGTGCCGCGCACGCCGACGCCCCCGCCGACGCCGCCGAGGCCGCGAATGGTGCCGCCGCTCCAGCGGACGTCGGCGCGGTAGACCTCCAGGACGGGCGCGGTCGTCGCCTCGACGACGACGCCCGGCTCCGCGATGACGGTGAGGTCGCGGTCGAGCACGACCGCGCTGCGGTAGTCGCCTGCGCGCACGAACAAGTGGTCGACCGCGGGCGCCATGGCCGCGCGGGGGATCGTGCAGAACGGGGAAACAACCGAGCCCTCGCCCGGACACGCCGGGGCGTTGGAGTCGACCACCGCGACGCGGCTCTCCATGACGCAGTAACTCGGCGCGCCCGCGCACAGAAAACCCGCTTCGATCTGGCAGGTCAGGCTGCAGCCCGCCGCGCCCGCGCTGTCACACGCTTCACCCTCGTCGATGACGCCGTCGCCGCAGGTCGACGGTGCGTAGAACGCGACCGTCGCGGTGAGGATGCGACCGAGCTCGAAGACGACACGGGTGGTGCGCTCGCCGAGCGCGACGCCGTCCGCGTCGACCGCGGTGACGACGATGCGCGCCTCGGCGTCGGCGAACGAGGCGTCTCCGTTGAGCACCGTGCGGAGCGCGCGGGTCGAGGTCTGGGTGGTGGGCGCCGGGACGTTCTCCTGGCTTTCGAAGACGACGGCGTCGTCGCTGACGCGAAGGGCGCTGACGTCGAAGCGCTCGACGGGGAAGTCGGCGTCGTAACCGATGCGGAGGTCGACCGCGACGAAGTCCGCGTCGACCTGGGAGTCGAAGCACCCGGCGGCACCGAAGGCGAGGGCGAGGCAGACGAGGTGGCGTTGGTTCATCGTGGTCATCCCGAGAGCGTCGGCACGTCTTCGAGGCCCCACGCTTCGGCGAGCTCGATCGTCCGACGGTGCTCCATCACGCGATCGACGAAGCTGCTGCGCCAGGTCAAGTCCGTGATGCGCGCCGCACGCGCGAAGAGCAGGGTGCGGGCCTCCCGGATGACGTCCTCCGCGCGCGCTCCGCGGCCGTTGGCGTGCAGCGCTTCCGCGAACACGAGGCGAACGAGGCCTTCACCTTCCTCGATCGCACCGACCTCTGCGAGGCGTTTCATCGCCTGCTCGGCCGACGCGAGGGCCTTCAGCGGCTGGCCGAGCGCGAGGAGCGCGCGGGTCTTCGCGGCGAGCGCGACCACCTGCGAGGCGGGGATCGACGCCAACAGCTCCGCCGCTCGCTCCGCTTCCTGCATCGCGCCGAGGTAGTCGCCGGCGCGCAGCAACGTGCCGGAGAGGTACGTGCGCGAGGTGCCCTCCAGGCGGGGGTCGGCCTGCCGGACGCCGGTCTGCGCGGCCCGCTCGCCGACGGCGCGTGCGTCGTCGAGGTCGCCGTGCACGCTCAGCACGTACGCGAGGTTGTTGTCGGCCCACGCGACGATCTGGCCGAGGTCCGCGCGCTCGGCGTCTTCGCGCGCGCGACGCAGCGCCTCCTCGGCGCGCTCGAACTCGCCGAGCTGCGACAGCGCGAAGCCGGTGTTCATGCGCTCGTTGCACGCGTTGCGAATGTCGCCCGCGGCCTCGAAGCGCTCCGCGGCGTCCATCAGTCCGGTGGCGTGCGTGCCCACGTCGCCGTCGAGGAGCGCGCGACGCGCGCGCAGTCGGAACCAGCGTGCTTCGGCGAGGGCGTCGAGCGAAGCACCTTCGACGATCGACTCGACGCGTGTGAACAGCCGCGATGCCAGGTCGGAGCGCCCGAGGATCATCAGGTGCTCGGCGTTCCTCGACAGGCAGCTCACCTGCGCGCTGACCGCCGAGGGCTCGGCGTCGGCCGCCTCGACCCGCTCGATCCACGGTTCGATCTGATCGAGCTCACCGAGCCGGCCGAGCGACGACAGTACGAGGCCGGTGGCGTTGAACCACTCGACGGTGCCGCGGCCGACGTGTTGGGTCGCGTCGATCGCCGAAGCGATCGTCTCGCGCGAGGCGCCGCGCCAGTAGTGCGCGGTCGCGGCGAGGAGGTGAAGGCGGCCGAGGTCCTCGTCTTGGGCGCCGCACTCCACGCCGCGCTGGGCGCGCGCGAGCACGGCGTCGAGGTCGTTGCCCTCCAGCGCGTGTTCGGTCGCGCGGACGTAGTGTGGGACGGCGCGTGCCGCCTGACCGCTGCGATCGAAGTGCTGCGCGAGGATCGCGGCGTCGCGTTCACCGTGTTCGGCCAGCCACTGGGCGGCGAGGCCGTGCGCGAGGCGTCGGTCGGCGTCGGTGAGCATCGCGTACGCTGCCTCGCGGACGATGCTGGAGCCGAACGAGTACTGGCGTTCGTTCGCGAAGAGGCTGTCACGCTCGCGCTCGATGAGCTCGCGGTCCTCGATGTCGTCGAGCCAGGTCGACACCCGGCTGGTCGTCGCCTCACCGCCGAGGAGGTGGAGGACCGCACCTTGCCAGAACCGATCGCCGTACACACTCGCGCCGCGCAGGACACGTTTGTAGTCGGGGCCGAGCGCGTCGAGCTGGGCCTGCACGACGCCGAGTACGGAGTCTGGCAGCTCCGTTTCGCCGCGGACGACGGCGCGCATCAGCTCCTCGAGGAGGAACGGGTGGCCCTCCGCCTTGTCGACGATCTGTGCGCGGCGCTCGTCGTCGAGGTCCGGGAGCGCCTTCTTCACGAGCTTCTCGCTCGCCTTCTTCGTGAGCGGGCCGAGCTTGAGCTCCTGGACGTCGCGGTCGCTCCACAGCTCGAAGAAGGTCTGGTGCAGCTCGGGGCGGCCGCAGCCGATCACCATCAGCGGTCGTTCGTCGTGGATCTTCAGCGCGTGGTCGATCAGCCGGACGGACGGGAGGTCGCCCCAGTGCAGGTTGTCGAGCACGAGCAAGACAGGTTGCGCTTCGACCTCCGCGCCGAGCCACTCCGTCCACGCCGCCTTGATGCGGTCGCCCATCAACATCGGGTCGCCGCGCGCGGCGGCGAGGCGATCCGAGAAGTCGTCGGGGAACGGGACGTCCGCGATCTCGCCGAGGAACGCGGTGACCGCGTCGCGCTCCGATGCGTCGACCACGCGAGCCACGCGGGCGCTCAACTTGGTGCGTGCTTCCTCATCGGGGTCGTCCTCGCGGATGCCGGCGGCGCGCCGCACGACCTGGCGGAGCAAGCCGAAGGGAGAGGCGGCGCCGAGGGAGTCGGCGGTGGCGAAGAAGACCTCGAGCTCGTCTTCGCGGCTGCGCAGACGTTCGACGGTCTCGACGCGCAGGCGCGTCTTGCCGAGCCCGGGCGGCGCGGTGATCAGCAGCGCACGCGCGACCGGCTCGGAGACACACTCGACGAACGTCGCTTCGATCGTGATGAGCTCGCGCTGACGCCCCTCGCAGCGCGCGGGCTGCCCGAGGAACGTGCGGCCGATCAGCACCTGGTCGCGTTCGCCGACGAGGTAGGGGCCGGCGCCGTCGTGTTCGACGTCGAAGCGGCCCTCGAGCAGCCCGGCGGTCGCGATGTCGACGCGTATCTGACCGGCCTCGGCGAACGTCAGGGTGCGGGCGGCGCGGTCGATCACCTCGCCGAAGGGGAGGCGCTCGGACACCACGCCGCGCCCGGTCGCGACCACCACCGGGGCGTCACCGTAGAAGCGTTTCAGCGCGAGCGCGCAGCGCGCCGCCTGCGCGGCGAGGTCGTGGGGCGCGCCCTGGCCGGAGAAGTGAATGACACTCGAGCCGTCGAGGAGGGGGTCGAGGCGGCCGCCGAGGTCTTCGACGACGCGCGTGAGGTCGGCCTCCATCGCGTCGGCGGTGTCGGGCGCCCACGTGTCCGCGGTGCCCTCGGCGACGCCGCAGAGCACGACGCAGATGACGCGCTGCTCGGTGTCGCCGATCGACGGCGGTTTGGTCGGCGCCTCCGACAGGTCGCGCTCGATGCGCGCCGCGGGGAGTGACTTCGTATCGAACGCCGTGAGCTCCGCGAGCACCTCTTCGATGCGCGCCGGGCGTTGCTCGGGATCCTTCGCGAGCATGCGCGTGATGAGGAGCTCGAGGACGTGCGGGACGTCGGGGCGTGCGTCGCGGATCGGCACCGCCTCTTCGAGGAGGATCTTCGCGAGCACCGCCATCACGTTGGTTCCGGAGAAGGGCGGGCGCCCGGTGAGCGCTTCGTACAGGACGCTGCCGAGCGAGAAGATGTCGGCGCGGTGGTCGAGGCCCTTCTCGCCACGCGCTTGTTCGGGCGCCATGTACCCGGGGGTCCCGATGAGGGCGCCGGTGCGGGTCATGGACGGACCGGTCGAGGCGCCGGTGATGCGCGCGACGCCGAAGTCGAGGAGCTTCACCGAGGCGAGGTCGCCGCCGGGGAGGAGGAGGTTCGGGGGTTTGATGTCGCGGTGGACGATGCCGTGGCGGTGGGCGATCGACAGTGCGTCGGCGATGCGCGCGCCGAGCTTTACGGCGCCGACCACCGAGAGGGGCCCCTCCGCGAGGCGCTCGAACAGCGTGACGCCGTCGACCCACTCCATCGCGAGGTAGTGCTCCTTCTCCTCGGTGAGGCCGTGGGCCACGTAGCGGACGATGCCGGGGTGGTCGAGGTCGGCGAGGACGGACGCTTCGCGCAGGAAGCGCTCCTGGTCGTGTTTGCCGCGGATGTCGAGGCGTTTCACCGCGACGGGGGCGCCGGATTCGAGGTCGCGGCCGCGGTAGACGGTCCCCATGCCCCCCGAGCCGATCCGGCGCTCGATGCGGAAGCGGCGGACGATGATGTCTCCGGGCTGCACGCCTTCTCCGCGCGATCTGGGCACCCGTTCGATTGGACTGTCAAGGAAGCGACCCGTACGCTGAGGGGGCCATGACCGACGGCGAAGCGAACGTCCCCGCGCACTTCACGCGCGAGACGACCATCCGCCGCGACGCGCTCGGGCGCTGGTTCCACGACGGCGCGCTCGTCGAGAACCCGCAGGTGAAGAAGGCGTTCGATCGGTGGATCGATCGCGCCGAGGACGGGCGCTACTGCCTGAAGAACGAGGTCAACTGGGCCTACGTCGAGATCGAGGGCCCGCCGCTGTTCGTGAACGACGTACAGCTCGGTGAGGGCGGCGCGGTGTGGTTGCTGTTGTCGGACGAGCGTCGGGAGAAGCTCGACCCGGCGACGCTGTCGATGGACGGCGACGGGATCCTGCACTGCCGGGCGCGCGACGGGACGTTCGAGGCGAAGTTCACGAGCACGGCGTCGTTCCGGTTGGAGCCGCTACTCGGTGAGGACGACGAAGGGTTGTTCTTGGAAATCGAGGGCAAGCGTGTCCGGCCGACCGAGCGCGCTGCGGACCCACTCACCTGAATCTTCGGCCGCATTGACAGCCCGTCGCCCTGTCGAGGATACGGCTGGAGGTGACGAGCTCGCGGCAGGCGACCGAGCGAGACGCACACGCGGGCGCTCTGCTGGCGTTCGTGATGATGCTCGTCGTCGGTGCGGTCTTCGCCGTATTCGCCTTGGCACCGGGTGGGGACGCGTTTGCGGTCTACTTCCCCGTGGTCTGGGGCTGGTCCGATGGCGAAGGCGTCCGGGCGTTGCTCCACCTGGAGAGCGGAGTCTTTCGAGCGCCTGGGTATCCGGCGGCGCTCTTCCTCGCGTCGGTCGGCGGCTTGTGGCTCGGCTTCGGGATCATCGTGGTGACGGTGTCGTCGGCGGCGGCGATCGGAGGTCTGGTCGGCCGTGCGCGAGGGGTTCGATGGGGGCTGGTTGCGTTGATGGCCTTCGTGACGACGCGACCGTTCCTCTCTGCGGTGACGGACGTGACTCCGGACCTCTTCGGGACCGCTGTGCTCGCCGCGTCGGTCGCAGCCGTGACGTGTGGATCCGAGCGCCGTGCGTTCGGCGCGGGGCTCGGGCTCGCAGCGGCGGTCCTCGTCCGGTTCAACTTCCTCAGCGTCGTACCGTGTGTCATCGCGTATGTGTTCCTCGCGCGCTCGCGTCGTCACGGCGCAGCGATGATAGCGGGGTCGAGCGTGGTCACCGTCCTCTGGGCCGTCGTCGGATGGAGCCTCGGGCGCGGGACGTGGTGGGTCCCGTCCGGGCCGGGGCCGCTCGGTGCACCGCAGGTCTTCGGCGGGGCCACGAGCCTCGAGGCGATGGTGGCGGATCCGTGGTCCGTCCTTCGTGTGCTCCTCGATCGCTTGCCGGAGACGTTCGAAGTCCTGTGGACGCACGCGGGCGCGTTCGTGGTGGTCCTCGCGATCGTCGAGTTGGTCGCGCGGCTCGCGGTCGATCGGCGTGCCGCGCTCTACCCCATTGGTCTCGTGTCGTTCACGTTGCTGCCGCTCGCGCTCGTACGTCCGGAGGCGCGGTACTTCGCGTTCGTCGTACTGATCCTCGCCGTGCTCGCCGCAGACGGCCTCCGTCGCATCGCGACGAAACGGGTCTACGCGGCGGTCGCGGTCGCCGTGGTGTTGGGCGGGTTCGCGATCGACAACGCACAGACGTACGGGCGCTTTCGCCGCGCACGGCTCGCCGTCGCCGCGGGTATCGTCGACGAGGCGCGTACGGTCGCTCGGCTCGCCGGACCCGGAGACGACGTCGTCGCAGAGGATCTCGCATGCGCGTTGTCGCCGCTGCGGTGGGCGCGGCGCCCGCTCCGTACGAAGTGTGGCGCTCCGGACTCGGCCACCGAGGTGTTCGTCCGGTTGCGCCGTCGTGATGGTGAGCTCGCTCCGCCGAGGGGGTTCGACGAGGAGCCGCTCGGCCCGGGGAGCTTCTTTAGGTTGTTTCGCAGGACCGAGCGGATCAGCTCTGCCCGAGCTCCCGCGCCCGGTTCGTCGCGGCCTCCACCGCGTTGATGATCGTCGTGCGCAGGCCGCCCGCCTCCAGCGTGTGCAGGCCTGCGATCGCGGTGCCGCCCGGGGAGGTCACCATGTCCTTGAGGCGGCCCGGGTGCTCGCCGGTCTGCTGGAGCAGGCGCGCGGCGCCCTGGATGGTCTGCACCGCGAGGTCCTGCGCGATCTCGCGTGACAGGCCGACCTTCACGCCTGCGTCTGCGAACGCCTCGATGATCAGGAAGATGTACGCCGGGCCGCTGCCGGAGAGGCCCGTGACCGCGTCGAGGTGGATCTCGTCGACGACGACGACGCGACTCACCTCGGACAGGATCGCGCGGGCGACCTCGACGTCCTCGGCGGTTGCGTTGGTGCCGGGGGCGATCGCGCTTGCGCCTTCTTTGATCAGCGACGGGGTGTTCGGCATCGCGCGGACGACGCGCGCCTTTTCGCCGAGGACCGCCTCCATCTTCGCGGTGGTGATGCCGGCGGCGACGGAGAGCACCAGCGCGTCGGGCGAGAGGGCGTCGCGGATCTCGCCGAGCACCTTCTCGAAGATCTGCGGCTTCACCGCGACGAGCACGATGTCCGCCCCCTCGACGGCTTCGGCGTTGGTCGCGGCGCCGCGGACGCCGAAGCGCTTCGCAATGTCCTGGGTCTTGTCGTCGCGCCGGTTGTGCACGACGACGCGGTCCTTCTCGACCGCGCCGCTGTCGATGAGCCCGCCGAGCAGCGCGCCGCCCATGTTCCCGACCCCGATGACTGCGATCGTCTTGTCCTTCAGCGGCATGGGATCGCGCTAGCACTTCGCATCGGAGCGGGCGAGCAAATTCGTGGAGCTGTTGTTAAGCTCGCGCGCGTGTTGGCCCGAATCGTCTTCGTCGTGGGGGTGTGCTTGGCCAGCGGCTGTTCGTCGCCGAAGATCGAGCACGCACTCGCGCCGGGAACGTTGATCGACGCGCTCGAGAGCGACGCCGAGCGCGACCTCTGTGGCGCCTACGCCGAGTTTCAGGAGCTGATGATCACACGCGCGCGCCAGTGTCACTGGAGCGTCGGCGGGCCGCTCGTACCGTTCTGGCCGGGTGGGGCGCTCGGACCGTCCGCGAACACCTGCCAGGAACCGATCGATCAGTGCCGTCGACAGGTCGGCGTGATCCCGACGGTGACCTGCGATCGCCCGACGGACAGCTGCGCGGGCGGTTATCGCGGGTGCGAAGCGACGGTCGGCGAGGTCGTCGCGTGTTGGGAGGCGGAGGTCGAGGAGATTGCGCGCTGGTCCGACGCCTTCAACTGCCAGCTCGTCGCGCCCGAAGAGCGATGGGAAGTCGAAGCGTGCACGGCGCTGCGCGCCCGCTGCTTCAGAAATGCAGCGTGTATCCCGCCGCGACCTTGAGGCGGTCCGACGACAGCCCGTTTGCGTCGAGCTCGCGGCCCGCGATGCTCGCGGAGCCCCACTGCGTGCGGATGTAGCGGACGTCGACGGTGACGCCCCGGTACGCGAGGACGAGTGTCCCGCCCGCCGACCAGCCGCCGTACCCGACGCCGATCTCTTCCCCGGGCGCGACGCGGAGCGTCCCGATGCGGACGCCGTCGCTCGTGGCTTGGCTGGTCGACGCGCGTGAGAGGTAACCGTCGACGCCGACGCGAAGCGTGGCGTGTTCGAACGGGTGAAAGGTGAGTTGCAGCGTCGGACCGACGTCGAGGCCGAGCCCGCCGCCGACGTCGGCGCGGAGGATCTTCGCCCAGCCGGCGCCTTGGGCCGACGCGAAGAGGAGGTCGAAGCGCAGCCCCAACAGGATGGACTCCGTGGCCTGCCATCCACCGGCGAGCTCGAGCGCGACGCCACCGCCAATCTCGTCGACCGGGAGGAGGCCGCCGCGTTGCGCGACGGGGAAGTGCGACCCGAGGCCCGCGTAGATTCGGAAGGGCTTCGAGTCGGTCTTGGGCTCGACCGTCGCCTCGGCCGACGTGGGCGCCTTCGACTCGGCCTGGGGCGGCGTCGTCTCGGGGGGCGCCTTGGTCGGCGTGGAAGGCGGCGGCGGTGCGGGGGCCGGGGTCGACGGAGGCGGCGCCGGGATGCGCGGGCCGCCCGGCTCGGGGATGCGTGGGCCGCCCGGCTCCTCCTGCGCGTTCGCCGGGCTGGCTGACCACGCGCCCGCGACGAGTCCGACGATCAGCGCTCGTGTCAAGCGCGTGCTCAGTCGCATCGGTCGCCCTCGCTCGTGCACTCACAGGTGCAGCTGAAGCTGCCCTGGCAGCCCCCGCGATCGCAGAAGCGGTCGAACGCGATCCCCGCGACGTCGATGGAAGGCTCGAAGCACATCGTCAACGTCTGCTCGTCGAACGTGCGCCGGTTGCAGAGCGACTCGCAGACACACGTGTACACCAACGCGTCCTCGTCGGCCGGGGTCTTCGAGATCTCGAACGGGTCGGAGCAGACGCCACCGTCTTGTTTGTAGCCGGCGGGGCACGCGAGGTCGTCCACGGCAGGCTCGCCGCAGGCGCCGAGCACCCCCACGAGGAGGGCGAGCTGAACCGCGAGTCGCTTCACGCGACTGGGAACGTAGCAGGAAACCTCGCTGTGTTCTCCCGCGCGGGATTCTCGTCTGGTGCGCACGAACAAAAGGTGCGATTTCGTGGACGCGTGACCCTCGTCCTCGCCTCCGCATCGCCGCGTCGTCGCCACCTCCTCACCGCGGCGGGCGTGGCGATCGAGGTACGTCCGGCGGACGTCGACGAGACCCCCCGCGAGGGCGAAGCGCCGGACGCCTACGCGCTACGCGTCGCGCGCGACAAGGCGCTCGCGCACGGGCTCGCTCAGCCGGTGCTCGCCGCCGACACCGTGGTTGCGCTGGGGGACGCGATCCTCGGGAAGGCCGAGGACATCGACGACGCGAAGCGTACGCTCGCGAAGCTCTCCGGCGAATCTCACGTGGTCCACACGGCGGTGGTGCTCGCGGTGGGCGGGCAGGTCGAAGAGCTCTTGGTCACCACCGCGGTGCGGTTTCGCGTGCTGTCGTCGGCGGAGATCGATCGCTACGTCGCGACCGGCGAGCCGATGGACAAGGCCGGCGCCTACGGCATCCAGGGCGAGGGCGGCGCGCTCGTCGCCGAAGTGCGCGGGAGCTACACGAACGTGGTGGGGCTGCCGCTCGAGGAGACCCTCGCGCTGCTCGCGAAGCGAGGGTTGGTGTGACGGTCGCGGCGTCGCTCGCCGAGGTGAACGCGCGCATCGCCGACGCGTGTGCGCGCGCGGGGCGGGACGCGGCGGAGGTCACGCTCGTCGCGGTCAGCAAGCGCCAGCCGGACGCGTCCTTGAGGGCGGCGTACGCGGCCGGGCAGCGCGACTTCGGGGAGAACTTCGTGCAGGAGTTCGAGCGCAAACGTTCGCTCCTGCCGGACGACGCGCGGTGGCACCTGATCGGCAACGTGCAGTCCAACAAGGCGAAGCGCGCGGCGGTGGCGGACGTCGTTCACACCATCGACAGCGAAAAGCTCCTGCGCCGCCTCTCGGACGCCCGGGAGGGGGCCCCGCTGGAGGTCCTCGTCCAGGTGAACACCGAGGGCGAGGACGCCAAGTCCGGGGTCGCGCCGGCGGGGGCCGAAGCCCTGATCCGGGCCGCGCTGGCGCTCCCGAACGTGGTCCCGAGGGGCCTGATGTGCATCCCGCCGCGGGGGGTGACCCGGGCCGCGTTCGCGGCGTTACGGGCGTTGGCGGCGGACCTGGAAGGCCGCGTCCAGGCGCCCCTCCCGGTGCTCTCGATGGGGATGAGCTCGGACTTCGAGGCGGCGATCGAGGAGGGGGCGACGCTCGTGCGGGTGGGGACGGCGGTGTTCGGCGCGCGTCAGACCTGACCGCGCGCACGAAGTTTGCGGGGTCCGGCGCGCGCGGCTACATTGGCCGCCATGAAGCTCACCCCGCTGGACATTCAGCAGCAGCAGTTCCGGACGACGCTGTGGGGCTTCGACACGCGCGAGGTCGACGCGTTCCTGGACGTCCTCGCGAACGACGTCGAGCGGCTGGTGCGTGACAACAACGGCCTGCGCGAAGACCTCAAGCGCAAGGAGGCGGAGATCCACGAGCACCGCGAGCGTGAACGCACGCTCAAGGAGACGATGATCACCGCGACGCAGATCACCGAGGACATCAAACACAACGCGCGCAAAGAGGCGGAGATCGTCATCGCGCAGGCGGAGTCGCAGGCGGAGCAGATCATCCAGAACGCCCACACACGCCTCGTGCGGATCATGGAGGACATCGACGAGCTGCGGCGCCAGAAGGCGCAGTTCGAGGCGAGCCTCCGGTCGATCATCTCGTCGCACAGCAAGCTCCTCGACGCGATGGGCGAGCGCGAGGGCAGCGGCGAGGCGCAGATGCACTCGCTGCTCCGTCACCGCTCGCGCGCCGGCATCGCGTCGGACCTCACGGACGACGTGCGGGAGCCGGAGCCCCGCGTGGTCTCGATGCGGGACAAGACGGTGCGCACGTCCGTCGAGGACGAGCTGCTCACCCCGCGCGGCGGCGACCGCTGATCTGGTAGGCGCTCGACGGCGTACCCGGGTCGCGGTACCTCTCCGCGTACGCCATGAACCCCCTCGCGCGTTACATGCACTGGCTCCACACCCGCTGGCCGGCGGGGCACGTGGAGAAGATGCCGGAGGTCGGCGAGGACGGCGTGACCGCGGTGCCCGGCGTGCGCATCGTGGGCGATCTCACCGGCATCCCGCTGCTGAAGTTCTCCGCGCACACCGGCGCGCGCGCCGTGCAGGCCATCCTCGAAGAGCCGGGCTTCTCGAAAGGGAAGGGCGGCAAGGGGGTGAAGGACCTCGTGATCGTCGGCGCGGGCGTGTCGGGGATCGCGGCGGCGGTCGAGGCGAAGAAGGCGGGGTTGAGCTTCGTGGTCTACGAGGCCGCGGAGGCGTTCAACACGATCGTCAACTTCCCGAAGGGCAAACCGATCTTCACCTACCCGACGGACATGACGCCGGCGGGTGATCTGCAGTTCACGGCGGACGTCAAAGAGGACCTCCTCGCGGAGCTCGAGAGGCAGAAGGAGGAGGCGGGCGTGGAGCCCGTCGCGGCGCACATCGATCGCGTCGAGAAGAAGGGCGACGTGCTCGAGGTCGTGCACGGTGGTAAGGGCGAGGCGAAGGTCACGCGCGCGCAGCGGGTTATCATCGGTATCGGGCGCAGTGGTAACTACCGACGCCTCGGCGTCCCCGGGCAGGACAAGGACAAGGTCTATCACCGGCTCTATGACCCGCGTGAGTACGCGGACAAGAACGTACTCATCGTGGGTGGCGGTGACTCTGCGTTGGAGAGTGCGATCGCGTTGGCGATGGTCGGCGCGAACGTCACGCTGTCTTATCGAAAACCTGAGTTCTCCAGACCCAAGCCGGAGAATATCGAAAAACTCGAGACGTTCCGGCGCGACCCGGAAGCGCAGGTCGACATCGAGAACCCGGTCTCCGACCGTGTGAACTCCGCGATGGGCGCCGGGCTCGCGGGCGGGACGCACCGCGGCGGCATCCAGCTGATGATGGCGAGCAAGCTCCTCGAGGTGCGCGACGAAGACGTGCGCATCCAAGACGCCGACGGCAACGCGCAGACGATCGCCAACGACGTGGTGTTCGCGATGATCGGCCGCGAGGCGCCGCTCGACTTCTTCCGCCGCAGCAAGATCCCGATCCGCGGCGAGTGGACGCCGAAGTCCATCGCGGCGTTCGCGGCGTTCATGCTGTTCTGCGTGTTCGTCTACAACTGGAAGTCGGGCAGCGGCGTCATCCACGACTACTTCACGAGCCACGGGTGGTTCCCGTTCGGGATGAAGGGCTTCTTGTCGACGATCTCCCAGGCGGCGAAGGACCCCAAGACGTTGTTCGGCACGTTTGCGATCACCTCGACCGAGCCCGGCTTCTACTACGCGCTTGCGTACTCGGTCGCGGTGGTGGCGTTCGGCATCGACCGCATCAAGCGGCGGCGCACGCCGTATGTGAAGACGCAGACACTCACGCTGATGGCGATGCAGCTCGTTCCGCTGTTCCTGCTGCCGTACATTCTCCTCCCCTACCTCGGGCACAACGGGGTGTTCGACGACGGGTTCGGCAAGACGTTCGCCGACAACCTGTTCCCGGCGACGCAGTGGTCCGCGCACGGGCGCGAGTACTGGCGAGCGTTCGGGTTCGTGCTCGCGTGGCCATTGTTCATCTGGAACTTCTTCACGTCGGAGCCGATGACGTGGTGGCTGGTGATCGGCGGCGTGCAGACGTTCGTGATCATCCCGCTGATGATCCGGCGCTGGGGGAAGGGCGCGTACTGCGGGTGGATCTGCTCCTGCGGCGCGCTCGCGGAGACACTCGGCGATCGCCACCGCACGAAGATGCCGCATGGCCCGAAGTGGAACCGCCTCAACATGATCGGGCAGGTCGTGTTGTTTGCGGCGTTCGTTCTGTTCGCTGCGCGTGCGATCAGCTGGTGGATGCCGGACTCTTCGTTCGGGCGGTCCGCGCGCACGTTCTACGAGGGCCTATTGTCCGGGTGGTCGGTCGCGGGCGTGCAGCTCAACTACTACCACGTGGTGGATCTGTTCCTCGCGGGCATCGTCGGCGTGGGTTTCTACTTCTGGTTCAGCGGACGGGTGTGGTGCCGCTTCGCGTGCCCGCTGGCGGCGCTGATGCACATCTACGCGCGCTTCACGAAGTTCCGGATCTTCCCCGAGAAGAAGAAGTGCATCTCTTGTAACGTCTGCACCTCGGTATGCCACCAGGGCATCGACATCATGAATTTTGCGAACAAGGGGCTCCCGATGCAGGACCCCGAGTGTGTACGCTGTTCGGCGTGCGTGCAGATGTGTCCGACCGGCGTGCTGAGCTTCGGCCGCTACACCAGCGGCGACACGATCGCGTACGACACACTCCTCGCCTCCGCGGCGCAGATCCGCGAGGCGAAGGCGAAGTCCTAAGGGAGCTGGAGGGCGCTACGGAAACGGCCACACGGGCGGGCCCTCCCAGTCAGAACACTCGTGCGTGCCGCTGTCGTACTTCTTCGGCTTGCAGTCGAGTTGTAGCTCCACGCAATCCCAGGAGGTACCTCCGAAGATAGGCGGCTTGTTGTTGTCGCACTGACACTCGTCGCCGGCCTGCGGCGGGTCGTTATCGCACGTGTACTCGAGCGTCGGCACCTGCGTGGTCAGCACGTCGTTCGTCGAAACGGCGCCCCGAACGACGACGAGCTCCAGCACCTCGACTTGGTATGGATCTCGTTTGACGAGGATGTCGCCATCGCGCACGCGGTAGGACGCCATCTCGCGGGTCAGGGCCGACGAATGCGTGGCCGTTTCGAAGGTGTCGTCGGGGCCGCCGCAGGCCGAGGCCAGCAGCAGGGCGGTGATAGGGACGAGTGGGAGTCTGTTCATGTCTCCTCCTTCAGTCCGAGGGCACGGGATCTGACGGCGTTTGTCAGAAGCTCGTGTTGATTTCGCGAACAAGGTGCTCCGATGCAGAGCCCCGAGTGTGTACGCTGTGCGCCGTGAAGGTTCGCGAGTACCGCGCGGGCGACGAGGAAGGGATCGCGGAGCTCTTCGAGACCCGCTCCTCCCGTCGTAACCTCTTGGACGCCTGGAAGTGGCGCTACGTCGACGCGCCCGGCGCGTTCGAGGCGCCCGCGGTGTTCGTCGCGGAGCAGGAGCGCATCTGCGGTTTCGGCAGCCTGGTGCGCGGGGACCTGATCGTCGCCGGCGAGAAGTACGCGGCGGGGCAGATCGGCACCGGGGCGTTGGGGCGCTCGAGCGGCGACCTCGACGTCGACTCGGAGATCATCGACGCGCTCGTCCGCCGCGCGCGCGACGAGGGCCTCGCGTACGTCTACATCGCGGCGACGGAGCGGGCGCAGCCGTTCTTCGAGTCGCTCGACTTCGACTTCGTCTGTGAGCTCAACGCCCGCAACCTCTACATCGGGTTGGAGGGGCTCTCGTCGCGCCTGTCGCGACGCGCGGTCTCGCCGTTCAGGAAACTCGCGAAGGAGGCGCGCCGCATCCGCACGAAGATCACGACCGTGCCGATCGACGACGCGATCCTCGCCACGCTCGGCCGCGCGATGGCTGCCCCGGAGGAGCGCGTGGAGCTGGGCATCGACAAGTCCGTCGAGCAGCTCACGTGGCGCTACAAGGACGACCCGCGCTTCGACTACGAGCTGTGGGTCTACCGAAAGAACGCGGGGCAGGGCATCGACGCTTGCGCCTTCGTGCGCCGCTACAAGAGCGAGACGGGGCGCACGATCATCCACGTGGACGAGCAGTGGACCCGGCAGTCCGGCCGCCGCGCCCAGGCCAAGCTCTTCACCGAGCTCGCGATGCTCGGCCTCACGGAGGAGGTCGACGTCGTCCGCTGCTTCGCCCCCGGCGGTACCGCCCGCGAGCAGGCGCTCCTGGGCATCGGCTGCATCCGCAAGAAGGTGGAGCGGGTGTTGTTGGTTCAGCGCCTGGACGAGTCCGCGCCCGAGCTGGAGGCGCCGTTCGAGGCGAAGGAGATCCACATCTCCGCCGGTGATCTCGAGCTGTACGACCCCTGACGGATCACTCCATATCTTCCACCGTCTTAGGCCAGTCGTCCTTCAGCAGCCGCGACAGGCTCCGGTCCTTCAGCAGCTTCCCGCCGTTCTGACAGGTCGCGCAGTAGTTCGTCTCGTTCTCGGCGTAGACGATGCGCTGCACCTTGTTCCCGCACACGGGGCACGGCTGTTTGTACTTCCCGTGCACCGCCATCTCGTCGCGGAACGCGGTGACCTTGGTCGGGAAGCCGGCCTTCGCTTCGTCGCGGAGCGTCTGGGTCCACTGTTCGAGCGTGGACTGCGTCGCGGCGTGCAGGCGCTCGATCTCCTCGTCCGAGATCTTCTGCGTGAGTTTCATCGGTGACAGGTGCGCGTGGAAGAGGATCTCGTCGGAGTACGCGTTACCGATGCCCGAGAAGATGCGCGGGTCGGTCATCGCGCGTTTGAGGGTGTGGTTCTTGCGCGTGAGTCGCTCCTTGAACGCCGCGAGCGAGACCCCCATGACCTCCAAGCCACCGCGGTCGTGCTCCGCGAGGTTCTCGGCGCCCTCCACCACGTGAATCGACGCGCGTTTCTTCGAGCTCGCCTCCGTGAACAACAACGTGCCCGACGCGAAGTCGAACGCACCGAGGCCGATGCGCCCCGGCACCGCGGCACCCTTCTTCCCCCACTTGAAACGCCCCGCGACCATCAGGTGGATGACGAGGAAGAGGTCGTCCTCGAACTCGAAGACGATGCGCTTCCCGATGCGCCGCATCCCCGTGCACGTCTTCCCCTCCAACACCCGCGGCCGCGGGCGCACCGAGCGGAGGACGAACGGGCTCTTCAGGCGGATCTTCTCGAGCACCTCGCCGACCACGCGCTCCGCGAGCGCTTCGACGTAGACGGTGACGTCCGGTAGCTCCGGCATGACGCGAGGATACGAAGGAAATTGGGATCCGCGACGGACGACCGGCCCAGTCGTCCGTCGCGGGGGATGGGCGGGTCGCAGGGACACAAGCGACACGCCGCGCTGATTGTGGTTATCGGTGGGGCCATGTGCGGGTTGCGGCAAAAGCGCGCGAAGTCAGGCATCCTCGGCCGAGTGTCCGACGTGCTTCGCCTGACGCCGCACCCGTTGACGCCCCGCTGCGACGAAAACGGCGTCCCCACCACGAAGATCGCGCCCTACCGACCCGTCGTCGAACCCTGCGCCGTGTGCCCGGCGCACTGCTGCCACCTGCGCGTGAAGGTCGCCGTGGACGACGCCGTCGCGCTGTGTCGGTCGATCGACGTACCCCTGTCGGCGGCGCTCGTCGTCCGCACCGTCGCACCGCACGAACACAGCTTCGCCGTCGAGGCGGACCCCCGCATCCAGCACGCCGCCGTCGGCTGGACCGGCCACGCCGAGCTCGAGCTGATCCATGACCCCGAGACCGGGCGGTGCAACCAGCTCGTCGACATCGGCGGCTACCAGCGCTGCGGCGTCTACGCGGCGCGCCCGACCGGGTGCCGCACGTACCCCGTCGGCTGGGCGACCGACACCCAACGGGGCGGCCCCGGCTCGGTGGCGTGCCCGGTCGCCTACGCGATTCGACCGGAAGACGAGCGCGCGTTCCTCGGGCACGTCGAGCTCGCGCTCGAGCGGTGGGCGAGACACAAGGCGATCGTCGACGCGTGGAACGAACGCGACACCCACCCGCTCGACGAGTTCTTCGTCCACGCCCTCGCGGAAGCGAACGCCAAGGACGTCCGCATCCACGGCGACGCCGAAACGCGCCTTCACCAGCTCCAGGTCGAGACCGGCGTGCTGCCGGGCTGACCGCGGCTACTACTTTTCGAGGTACACACGCGCCGAGGCGGTGTTCGAGAGCTGCTCGACGAAGTGCACGAGCGCCCAGATCTGCTCGCGCGAGAGTCTGTCCTTCCACGGCGGCATCTTCTTCGGGTCGTCGGAGCCGTCGAAGATCTTCGCGTACGCCGCCGGCAGCGGGCGGTCCTCCGCGAAGATGCGTCCCGTGCCGGTGCCCCAGCCCACCGCGGGCGCGGGGAGCTTCGCGGCGTCACCCGGATCCATCTGGCCGCCGTGGCACTCCGCGCACAGCGCGTTCCACACCGCGCCGGTGTTCGTCGCCGTCGCCGGGTTCCAGAAGTCGGTCGGCACCGTCCCCGGGTCGAACGTCGCGTCGCGTTTCTTCGCGTCCGTCATGGAGACGCCGAGCTGCTGCGCGCGCATCGTGAACCACGCCGCACCGACCTTCGGGCGCGGTGCGTCCGGCTCGATCGTGTTCGAGGTGGAGGACGATGCGCACCCGAGGGCGGCGCACAGGAGCCAGGATGTTCTTCGCATCAGGGCAACTCGGGTGAGGTGACGAGGTCGAGCGGGAGCGCCTCGCCGTTCAGGGATTCGAGGAACGCCACGAGGTCCAGGATCTCGCGGTCCGTCAGGCCGAGCGGCGCGATTCGAACCGAGAGCTGGTCGGTCGCCGCGCCGTCGCGGGTGCCTCCGTAGTTGTAGTGCTCGACGACGTCCTGCAGCGTCTGGAGCGCACCGCTGTGCATGTACGGCGCCGTCAGCGCGACCGAACGCAGCGACGGCGTGCGCCACGCGCCCTTGAAGGCGTCGGTGATCTCCAGGTCGTAGTAGGGCTGGCGCGTGTCGTTGCACGCGTCGACGAACGCGTTGTCGCAGTTGTCGCCGCGGTTCGAGCCGCCCTGCAGCGCAAACAGCCCGCCGTAGGCGCCCCACGCTCGACAGCTCCTCGAGTCCGGCGTGACACAGTCGCAGCTCGCACCCTCGGGGCAGTCCGCCTCCGTCGGCACCGCGGCGCCGACCTGCGGAACGCCGATGTTGTGGAACAGGTCGTCGGACATCAGCGGCGTGTTGTGACAGTCGATGCAAGCTGCCTTGCCGACGAACAGCCGTGCCCCGCGCCGCGCGCTCGCCGAGATGAGCTCCGAGTCCGCGCCTTCTTCGACCCACTTGTCGAACGCCGAGTTCTTGCTCACGAGCAGGTACTCGTACGCGGCGATCGCCTTCGCGAAGTTCACGTACACCCGCGTGATGTCGCTCTGGTTGTCGTCGGGCATGCAGTCGAACGCGTCGAAGTTGTCGGACTGCGGATCCGTACCCGGTGAGAAGGCCGCGAGGTCACAGTCCGTGTCGCCGTTGATCTTGTTCCCCGGCTTACCGTTCGGCGGCCATAGCGGGAGGCAGAGCGTCGTTCCGCCGTTGTCGACCTCGTGGCAGAGCGGTTGGCCGGACGTGGTTTCGAGCGGGCAGGTCGGGTCCGCGGTCGACGAAGTCTGGACCAACGTGCACGTCCCGTCCGGCTCCAGCATGGAGATCATCGAGGAACGTGTGAGGCCGTCGTCGCGGTAGTCGAACGGGAATGGGTGGTCGTCGCCGAACACCTGGTTGTACGCGTCGAGGTAGAGGTCGTGGATGAGCCACGCGTCCTTGAGGCGCGTCGAGTTCTGCGACACGCCGCTCTCGTTCACCGCGAGGATCTGCCAGACGAGGGAGTCGTAGCGACCGTTCCAGTACTTCACCTGGTAGTACGCCGAGTTCACCGTCGCCTGCGAGTTGACGTCGTACCAGCCCGCGCCGACCGACACGTGCCCCGGCGACGAGGTGCGGTCGGTGCCGCCGTTGCGCGGGTCGTGGCAGTCCGCGCACGACGTGTTGATCTGGTCACCGAGCGGCGCACGTCCCGTACCGACGAAGCGCCCGAGGGTGTCGCGCTGCCTCGACACGCCGGAGAACCGACCGTCGAAGTAGAACTGCTGCCCGAGTGTCTCCGCGGCGACGTCGCCGACGCCCGCGTACTTGTTCACCGGGTCCGGCATCGGATCGCCGAGCCCGGCGAGCGAGCTGATGCGGGTCCACTCCGCTTCGGTGATTCGGCAGCTCGCGTCTCCGCACAGCGAGTCACAAGACGTCGACCCGAACGCGCTCGCGACGATCGCGGCGCCGAGGATGTTGTATGCGCGCTTCATCTCGAATGACCTCGCTTCAGAACTTCAGCAGCAACGACGAAGTGAAGATGTCGTTGGTAAAGGATGCCACGCCACCAAACTCTCCGTTGTAGAGATATTCGGTCTTCAGCGTGATCTGCGGGGTGAACACGAACTGCGCACCCGCCGTGACGCGGTAGTTCTTGGTGAGATAGGCGCGCTCGGTCCCGAGCGCGACGAACGCGTCGCGCATCCCGCCGCGCACGTGGAGCCCGAGGAACGGCAACACGAGCCAGTCGAGCTCGACGTACCCGGAGTCGTTCAGGTCCAGCATCCACACGCCGTCCTCCGGGTTGCCGGGGGCGCCGCCGCGGATCCACTGGCCGCGCACACCGAAGGACGTCGCGCGGTACTCGAAGTCCACGCCGACGAACCACATGTTGTCCTCGCTATCGAGCGCGCGGTCCTGCGCGCCGAACGTTCCCGACGCGCCGATCTCCAACGTGTGCCCGGTGGCGGCGGAGATGAAGCGACCGATCGGGATGCGCACCGCCGCGCGACCGTTGAGCGTCTTGCCGATGTTGCTGTCGATCTCGTCGTAGAAGTGGAACTGCTCGGTCGTCATCGAGTTGTTCGTGACCGACGCCGCCAGCACGACCCAGTCGTCGAGCAGCTTGCTGCGAATCTTGAGGCCGAGCTGCGAGCCCGACGTGTAGCGGTGGATCAAGGACGGCGTGACGCCGCGCCGCTGATCCGACTTCCGAATCTTGTACTCGATGCCGAACGTCGGCAGCGACTTGCCGACGAAGATCGAAGTGCCGCCGTCCTCGGTCAGGATCCACTCCATCTCCGCGAGGTCGACTTCGACGAAGTCGCCGAGCGCGAACTCGTTGCCGGTGCGGGGGACGAAGTTGACGCTGGTGCGCAGCACGACGTCGGCGCCGAGCTCCGCTTGGAGCCGAAGGTTGAACTCGTTGACGGCGAAGCCGGGCGCGCCGCGCGAGTTGATCGAGTCGAATCGGTTCGCGCCCGGTGCGTCGCCGAGGTCCGCCGCCTCACCGCGTGAGTTGACGGTCGTCGCGAGGATGTCGCCCAGGAAGACCCAGCCGTACTGACCTTGGTACTCGGGGAACGCGGCGTTGCCGAAGTCCTGCACCCAACCGACACCGTCGTTGCCGATCGGAACGAAGAAGCCGAAGTCGACGTAGCCGTTCAGGTCCACTTCGATTCCACGGATCGCGTACGTCGACGGGTCGGGACCGTTGAGGCGTTCCTCGATCTCGTCGAGGCGATCGTAAATCTCGTCGAGCGCCGGATCGGACTCTTCGTCTTCGATCGGAGGAAGGCTTGGCGCGATGTCACTCCCGCCGTCGTCGTCTTCTTGAGCGTGCGCCGTGGACGCGAGGAGGAGCAGGGGCAGGACTACCGCGATCGTCGCGCTTCTCACCGACGGTCGGAATAGCTCAATCACTAGAGGCCAGCAAGGCGACGAGGTCGTTCTGACTCAGCGATCCCGATCGAAGTCTTGGGTCTGCTCGCTGCGAATCTTCGCGATGAGCGATCGCGGATCGGCGTCGATTCCGAACGACGGGAACGACTCGTGGACGAGCGTAAAGCGCCCGTCGCGCTGGTGGAGCATGCGCGCGAGAGACACTTCCGTATGCTGCAGGAGGACTCGACGCCAAGCTGCCGGGTCTGCGCCGAACCTCCTTACGAGTAAGGCACCCACGCGCTCGGGGTGACGGTGGGGGTCGATGTCGTCTTCGATGCGATCGAGGAAGTTCGGCGACGCGAGACCGTTGCGAACGATGCGGTCGACGAGATCGATGCCCGTCGCGTGCGCCGAGCTCACCTGGCCTTCGACGAGGTGCAGCGCCGAGGCGTTGCCGTCCGGCGTCACGATCATCAGGCGCCCGCTCGTGCGCCGGGCGCGAATCAGCTCGACGAGCGCATCCAAGGACAACGAAGACAGCGTCCCCGTGAGGCTGTCCTCCATCGCGTCCGGGGGCCGCGCGGCCAGGATCTCGGGGTCGTCGGGCGCCAGCTCCGCCGCCCGGGCGAAGGCGAGCGCGGCCGCGCCGGTCTCACCGCGGCCGGACAGGGCGTGGCCGAGGTTGAAATGAGCCGGTGCGAAGTGCGGCGCGACGTCCACGGCGCGACGGAGCACCGTGACCGCTCGGTCGTAGTGTTCGAGCTGCTCGAGCACGACGCCCAGGTTGACGAGCACGTGGGCTTCGTCGGGCCAACGCGCCGTCGCTCGCTCCAGGACGTCGAGCGCTTCGTCGTGGCGCCGGGACCGGAACAGCGCGAGCCCGAGGTTGGCGACGTACGGCGGGTGATCGCCCCTCCGCGCGACGACGCGCTCCAGCACCTCCACGCCGTAGTCGTTCTCGCCGGCCTCCGTCAGCGCGATCCCCAGCGCGGTCTGCGCCTCCAAGTCGTCCGGCGCGAGCTCGACCACGCGGCGCCAGGCTTCGATGCATGCATACACGTCGTCGGTCTTCGCCGAGAGTCGTCCTACGTCGCGGTACGCGTGCACGAACTCCGGTTCGTCGTGTGCGAGGTCGAGCAACAGCTCCAGTGCGGCACCGGCCCCCCGGGTCCTCTCCACGCCGAGCGCCTGAAGCCAGCGCAGCATCGGGTCGCGCGGTGCGGTTTCGAGCCCCATCGTGGCGACCTGCTCCGCGTCCGCGCCGCGGTCCTCCTGCAGGTGAAGCGCCGCGAGTCGCGCGAGCGCGGTGGGTCGAACGCGTGCGTCCTGTGCGGCACGTTCGTAGGCGAGCTGGGCGGATTCGAGGCGATCCAGCATCGTGACGAGATCGCCCAGGTGGAGCCAGGAGGTGCCGTCGTCGGGGGACAGGCGACGAAACGCCTCTTCGGTGTGCACGGCTGCGGTGCGCGGGTCGTTGGCGGCGATGGCGCGTTGGGCCTTCTCGAGCGCACTTCGACCACCGCCTCCTCCGAGGCGCGTCAGTCGGCGAAGCATCGAGTCACTTCGTGCCACCGCCTTCACTGCTATACGAATCGCGCCCCCGCGGTCCACACGAGTTGCTGGCGTGAACCTCGGAACCTCGTTACCTTTTCCGGCGGATACGAACGACGTCGTGAGCACGGGTTGGGAACATGGGTCTGCGGCCGATACGGGCGATTGGGACGAAGGCCTGACCGGTCGCACGATCGGCCGCTACCGCCTCGTCGGCAAACTCGCGCAGGGCGGGATGGCGAACATCTACATCGCCGTCCAGGAGGGCATCGAAGGGTTCACGAAGATCGTCGTGCTCAAGCGCGTCCTGCCGCACCTCGCGAAGAGCAAACGTTTCAAGGCGATGTTCCTCGACGAGGCGCGCATCGCAGCGCAGCTGCACCACCCGAACGTCGTCGCGACCCACGAGCTCGGCGAGTCGGACGGGCAGTACTTCATCGCGATGGAGTACCTGCCGGGTGAGGACGTCCTGTCGATCCTGCGGCGTTGCCGTAAGCAGCAGATCGTCGTGCCCACCCGCATGGCGTGTGCGATCGTCCAACAGTGCGCCGAAGGGCTGCACTACGCACACGAGTTCCGGGACCCGCACGGCAACCCGATGAACCTCGTTCACCGAGACATCAGCCCGTCGAATGTGATCGTCACCTACCACGGCGACGTGAAGGTGCTCGACTTCGGCATCGCGAAGGCGACGATGCTCGACCGCGGCGACACACGCATCGGTGGCTTCAAGGGCAAGCTCGCGCACTCCGCACCCGAGCAGTTGGTCGACGGAAAGATCGATCGCCGCACCGACGTCTTCGCGCTCGGCATACTCCTGTGGGAGCTGCTGATGACGAAGCCGCTCTTCAAGCGGAAGGCGGAGGCGCTCACGGTCGAAGCGGTGCGCACCGCCGCCGTCCCGCTGCCGAGCGGACAACGATCGGAGCTCCCCGAGATCGTCGACCGCATCGTGATGCGCGCGTTGGAACGCGATCCGGATCGACGCTTCGCGAGCGCCGAGGCGCTCGCGAGCGCGCTCGACGAGTACTTCGCGCTACACGCGAACCGCCCCAGCGCGCGGGAGACGGGCGTGTGGCTGACGTCGCTGTTCGGTGACGAAGCCGCCGCCGTGAAGCGCGCCGTCGCGCAGGGGATGGATCTCGAGCGCAACGTCGCCGCCGCGATCCGAATGAGCCGTCGCACCAAGCGGTCGCAGGTCGAGTCGGCGCTCGACGTCTCGGAGCCCGTGCGGACCGTGACGCACTCGAGGCCGGTGTGGTCGACGTCCGCGGCGGGGGGCTCGTCGATCACCGCGCAGCCTTCCGCATCCTTCGTCGACGTGTCGATCATCTCCGAGACCGTGAACCCGGAAGCGGCCCCGCCGCGGCGTTCGATGGGCTGGGTCATCGGCGTGTGCCTCGCGGTGCTCCTCGCGTTCGGCGGTCTCGCGTTCGTGCTCGGCGGCGAATCGGAGTCGCCCGCGAATCCGGTCGTGCGTTACGGAACGGTCGCGGTCGCCTCGACGCCGCCCGGCGCGATGGTGTTCGTCGACGGGCAGCCGCGCGGCGTCTTCACGCCGACCGTGCTCTCCGATCTGCTGCGCGGGCGCAGCGTACAGATCCGCGTCGAAAAACCCGGGCACGTCCCGAAGAGCGCGACGGTCGAGGTCGGTGACAAGTCGAAGCGCCTCGACTTCGCGTTGCAGTCCACCGTGGGGCGCGTGTCCTTCGCGGGGGTGCCGGACGGCGCGACCCTGTTCATCGACGACGAGCCCGTCGCGGTCGGGGCGACGGTCGAGCTGGAGGTCGGAGCACACCGCCTCCGCGTCGAGACGCCCGACGACATCCTGACCAGCAAGACGATCGAGGTGCTCAGCGGCACGCAGACGATCGAAGTCATGGAGGGAACGTGACTCGGTCCCCGTTGCATCTACAGGTCCTCGAAGCGAACGCGACGCGGACCGTGACCCCCGAACCGGCGCCGTCGGCGTCGAAGGGGTGGATCGCGGTCGCCGTCGCGCTGACCGTGGCCGCCGGGGCGTTTGCGTTCTTCGGTGTGGTGCGGCTCCGCGCCGGTTACCAAACGATCGACGACGCCCGCCTCGTGGCAGCGGAGCACATGTTCCAGCAGTCGCAGGACTCCGCGCATCACCTCTTGGAGTCGCAGGCCGCGGTGATCGCCAACGACGGTCGCGTCCGCGCGACGCTCGCGACGCCGGGGATCGACGCCGCGACGCTGCGGGATCTCCTCGACGACGTGCGGGCGAGCAGCGGCGCCGGGCTGCTCGCGTTGCTGACGCCGGCCGGGGTGGTGACGGCGGCGTCGGGGGAACAGAAGCTCGAGGGGATCGACCTGTCGACCTCCGAGGTCGTCAAGCGACTGCTCGGGGGCGAGGACATGGCCGGTGGGTCGTGGACCTACGGCACCAGCGCCATGAACATCGGCGCCGCGCGGGTCCGTCTCGGGCCCCGCCTCGCGGGCGTGCTCCTCGTCGGGAACGCGGTGCCCGCGGAGACGTTCACGGCGATCGAGGCTGCGCTCTCCGTACACGGTGCGTTGGTGATCGGTCGGGAGGTCTCGGCCGCGAGCGCGAGCGCACCACCGTCGCCGGTCGTCGCGCGACTGCTGGCGAACAGCACCGACGCAGACTACGCCTTCATCGTGCGAGACCTCGCGGACGGCGCTGCGGCGCGGGTGGTGTGGTTGGTTCCCCACCACGTCGTGGCGCCGGACTTCTTCGGTGTGGTGATCGCGCTGATCGGTTTGATGGCTCTGACCGGCGTCGCGAGCATCGCGCTCCTGTGGTACGCGTGGAGGGCGTGATGAAGAGGACCACGATCGCCTGGGTGACTGCGGTCGGTGTTGCGCTCCCCGCCGGGACCTTCGCTCAGGAGGAAGGTGCTTCCGCCGAGACCGTGGAAGCGCTGCGACGGGAAGTCAGCCAGCTGAAGATCGATCTCGAATCCATGCGCGTGGCGCTGTCCGAGCTCGCGGAGCTCGATAAACGTCGCTCGGAGGTCCTGCGTCGGTTGCTGAACCGAACGGCGGGCTCGACTGCGGTCGCCGAGAAGACGGACGGGCGCTCGGCCCCGCCGCCTCCACCGCCCAAGGCGCGCAAGGCGCCGCCACCCACGACCTCGCGTCGTTCGACCTCGAGCCGAGGCGGCGGCACCGTCGAGGGGAAGGTGAGCGTGCCGAAGGGCGAGCCCGTCGCGTACGTGTTCATCGAGAACGTGCGCGGTCGCGCGGTGAAGAACCGCTCCGTCACGATCAAACAGCAGAACAAACGCTTCGCGCCGAACTGGGCGGTGATCGAGCGCGGGACGACGGTCGAGTTCCCGAACCTCGACGCGATCTACCACAACGTCTTCTCCCTCTCGCCGGGCAACACGTTCGACCTCGGTCTGTACCGCGCGGGCGAGGGCGCGAAGTCGTACCGCTTCATGAGCCCGGGCGTGGTCGACCTCTACTGCAACATCCACCCGCGCATGGCGGCGTCGGTGTTGATCCTCCCGAACCGGCACTTCGCGAAGGTGCAGCCGGACGGGACGTTCCGAATCGACGGCGTGCCCACGGGCAAGCGCAAGATCGTCGCGTGGGCGCCGGGCGCAGAGGTCGCGTCGGCGTGGGCGAACGTCGGGAGCGGTTCGGCGTCCGTCGAGCTCGCACTGACGAAGCGCACGGGCACGCACAAGAACAAGTTCGGCAAGCCGTACGGTTCCTACCCATGAATGTCGGTCGTCGAAGGGGGCAGGTCCTCCTGACGGCGCTCGCGTTCGCCGCGTGCGCGGCACCGGCCCAGAACGACTCGGGCGCGGTGATCGAACCCGCAGGCGCCGACGCGATCGAGCCGACCGTGGAGCCGGGGGCGTCGAACCCCGCGCCGATCCGCCGGGCCTATGAGCTGACGCGGAAGGAAGAGGAGCGCGTCCGCGCGCTCGACGTGCACCTCGGCGATCGGTGGTTCGAGTTCCGCGGTGAGCGTCTGGGGTTGAGCCTGGTCCAGGCGAAGAAACGCGACGAGGAGATCAGCGAGCGCCGGGCCCCGGCGATCTTCTGGGACGAGCAGACCGCGATCGAGACCGCGTCGGTGTGGACCGCGCTCTGTAACGAGTGCCACGGCGGTCGGCGTCGCCTGACGGACGCGCGCAGCATGCCGCCGCCGCCGTCCGACTGGGGCGGGGGCCAAGGTTTCTTCTTTGGCCAGCAGCGCCAGCACGCGGACATGTTCCGAATGATCTCGAAGGGCGGGAAGGTCGTGAACGGCAACAACTCCGAGATGCCCGCGTGGGAGAACCGCCTCTCGAAGGAGATCATCTGGTCGCTCGTCTACTTCATCGAGTACCAGTCCGGCGGCATCGCGGGGAACTTCCCTCCGAGCCTCTACCCCGTGCGTGAAGGTGAGTAGACGCGATCCGCGTCGTCGTGGTTCGGCGCGTCAGCTGCCGCGAAGCACGTAACCCTGCGACACCAACGACAGCAGCGCCGAGGCGGTCTCGTAGTCCGTCGCGGGGGACTGATCGAACACGTGCTGCGCCATCCCGTGGTTGTGGATGAGCTGGAAGACGTCGAGCTCGAGCGCCTTGAGGTTCGACAGGAGCGGTTCGAGCGGGCGCGGGAGCGCGAGGCGCTCGTGCGGCGCGGGGAGGTTCGGTGCGATGCGCCGGAACTCGTCGAGCTGGCGGAGCGCCTCCATGAGGAGGGACTCCGTGGTGTCTTCGAGCTCGAGCATGAACTCGGCGTCCGGCTCCGGCGGTCCGAACTCGAACGTGCCTTCTTCCCAACCGACGATGCGACACAGGGCCTTCATCGGACCGAGGTCGTGGTCGTCGTCGATCGACGCGTAGAAGATGTTCCCGTTGCGCAGGTAGATCTTGCCGTAGCCGAGGTCCGACTTGATGTGCAGGACGCCGGTGCGCTTCGACGTGGAGAACAGCTGGAGCAGGTCCGGGATCGGGACCTCCTCGAGCGTACCGCTCATCGAGGACTGCTTGCCCGCGTCGGACTTGCCGACCTCTTCGAGGCGCTCCCGCGCGACGGACTGGGAGACGGGGCCGTTGGAGGACGCAGCGACGACCTTGAGGATCGACGTCCCGATCAGGATGCGATCACCCTCTTTGAGACGGGTCTTCCGGATCTTCTCGCCGTTGACGAAGGTCCCATTCGTGGACCCCATGTCCATGATCACGATCTGTCCGGTGTGCGTCGCGATCTTGGCGTGCTTGCGCGACACCATGTCCTCGACGAGGACCATGTCCAGCTCCGAGGACCGGCCAATGACGATCTCGCGGTCGTTCGTGAGCGGGAACTCTCCGCCCTGGTACTTGCCGGAGATGAATCTCAGGGCGTACGCCTGCGGCATTTCGCCGGACCCTATGCTGAACGACACCCCGGTTCAAGGCCGTTCGGGGTACAGGCCGGCGATGATCTTCCAGCGTCCCGCCGTTCGGGCGAGCGTGAAGCGGGCGACGCTCGGCGGCATGCGTTTGTCCCTGACCGAAAGGATGTAGTGCTCGTCGACGTGGGCGGTCGGGCCCCGCAGCTCGACCCGGTAGTTCGTCACCTCCAGTCGAACGGGAACCCCCGACAGGTCGGCGGCGAGGCGCTCGACGGCGTCGTCGGCGTCGAGGTCTTGGTCGCGGTAGCGGGGGTGCAGCAGGGGGCGCATCTGCTCGGCATCGTTGGCTTCGAGGGCGGCGCGGCGGGCCGCCATGAGCCGCTGGATGTCGCGGACGTGGGACAACAGGCCGCTGCGCACGAAGAACGCGCCCTGCCGGCGGAACTCCAGCTGCGCCGGCCCGACGACCTTCCAGGTGGGGCGCCCGACGAGCTCGAGGTCCATGCGCCCCGTGAGCGTCGCCGTCAGCGCGCTGGGGTCGGCGCCGGTCGTCAGGTCGGTGAAAGCCAGCTTTCGCTTGCCGTACTTTTCGACGAAGCCGGCGAGGTCTTCGAGCAGCACGTCGCGGTCGCCGAGGGGATCGGCGTATTCGGGGTCGATCGACTTCTTCGCCGGCGACAGATCGCCCCGCTCCAAGCCGGTGACGATCGCGTCGAGGATCTCGGGCGGCTGGGCCGTGCAGCCGATCGCCGCGAGGCTAAGGCAGGATGAGGAAATCCACGCGGCGGTTCTTCTTGCGGCCGGCGGGGGTGTCGTTGGTGGCGATCGGGTCATCCTCACCGTGTCCTTCGAACTTCAGGCGACGCCGGTCCACCCCGTTGCGCACCAGGTGGGCGACGACCGCGCGCGCGCGCTGTTTCGACAACCGCCGGTTGAGCTTGGCGCTTCCGCGGTTGTCGGTGTGGCCCTCGACCGAGACCCGCTGCGCACCGGGGAGGCCGCGGATCGCGGCGGCGACCTCCGCCAGGAGCTGAAAGCTCTTCGGATCGACCCGGGCGCTCCCGCTCTTGAACTCGATCGTGTCGTCGATCTCGATGCGGTCGCCCGACACCTCGATCTTCGCGGGCGTCGCGGGAGGCGGCGGCGGGGGAGGCGGCGTGTCCCCGGGGCAGCCCTTGTTGGCCGGGTTGCCCGGGTCCGTCGGGCAGTCGTCGTCCACGTCCGCGACGCCGTCCTTGTCGAAGTCCTGGGGTGTCGCGAGCGCGAGCAGGACGAACAGGCCACAGGTCCACATCGACGCCGAACGTTACCATGCCTGCGCCGTCGATTCGTGCGAGCATCGCGAGCCATGGCGTTGATGGAATGGGAGTTCGACGAGTCGGGATCGTCGGGCGGACAGTTCATGGCGACGGGCAAGGTGATCGAGCAGCTCCGCCGCCACCTGGCCAAGAACGAGGTCGACGACGCAGTGAAGCTCTACGAGAGCTGCGTGCAGGAGACGGTCGGCAAGCAGCTGTGGGAAGAGTTCACCGCGGCCTCGGTCCAGATGAAGAAGAACATCGCGAACCTGTTCTACCGGTCGCGTGACTACGAGCGCGCCGCGGCGGCGTGTGAGGATCTGGAGGAGTGGAACGCGGCGGCGCGTGCGTACGCGGCGAGTTACAAGTGGGACAAGGCCGCGGCGTGTCACCTCAACGCGGGGGACCAGAAGAAGGCCGCGAGCATGTTCGCGAAGCTCGGCGACCACCGGAAGGCGGCCGAGATCCTCTTCAAGGCGAAGGACTTCACGAACGCCGCCGACCAGCTCGCGAAGTCGGGTGACGCCGTCGGCGCCGGGCAGCTCTTCATGCGCGCCGGTGACGACGAAGGCGCGGCGCGTGCGTTGTCGCAGGTGCCGTCGAACCACCCGCAGTTCGTTCAGGCGGTGGGGCTCCTTTCGGAGGTGCTGGTGAAGCTCGGTCGCCGCGACCTCGCGGCGCAGCGGCTCGCGATGGCGCTGCCGCGCGGGCAGCCGCTCACGTCGAAGATGATGGCGGAGATCGCTTATCGACTCGGCCGGCTGATGTGGGAGCAGAACCAGGTCGACCACGCGCGCCACGCGTTCGAGCTCGTGCTCGCGTTCGACAAGAACTACAAGGACACGGCGCGGCTGTACGCTTCGATGGAGGGGAACCAGACCGCGCCGATCGCGCCGGCCAACTCCGGTGCGTTCCGCGCCGTGAAGGGGACGCCGGCCCCGTCGGTCAAAGGCATCCCGCCCGCTGGCGCCACGGATCCGTTCGCGGCGCTCGACGGCAACCCGTTCGCGCCGCGCCCCGACGCCCCGCGGCCGCCGGCTCCGGCCGAGACGGTGCCGGTGGGCTACGTGCAGCGGATGGACGGCTACGACGCGCTCAAGCAGCTGCCGATCTTCGAGGACCTCACGCTCGACGAGATGAAGGCGCTGTACGGCGTGTGTGATCAGGTGTCGTTCGGCGACGGCGACATCCTGATCGAGCAGGGCCACGCGGGCGAGGGGCTGTTCATCGTTCGCGAAGGCTCGATCCGTGTCACGAAGATCGAGGGTGGCGGGAAACAGAGCGTCCTCGCGGAGCTCCCCGCCGGGAAGTACGTCGGCGAGATGTCGCTCTTCGACGACGCGCCCACGTCGGCGCGCGTGACTGCGGTCGGCGCGGTGAAGGCGCTCCTCATCCGTAAGGATCGACTCCAGCAGCTGATGTTCGAGCACGAGCGGATCGCGCTGCACGTGTACCAGACGTTCGTGCGCACGCTGTCGGAGCGGCTGAGGAAGCAGAACGCCAAATCCTGAGGGTCGGCCAAACCGGCCAGAGGCGCGGCTAGGTGTGCCTGGGCCGTGGTCGGCGTACAGATTTGTTCCTTCCCGGAACACGGTGGACCCCGGGTTCTACGCCGCGTTCAAGCGTAGGGGAATCCGTCCGAACCGATCCCCGTGCGCATGGAGGACATCGCGGTTTGATCGAAGCGCCCCAGGCGGTGGACGAGGTCGAGCGGCTCGCGGTCCTGGCGTCGTGCGGGACGGTCCGCGAGAAGGTCGCCGGTAGCCTCCGTCAGCTCACCCGGACCGCCGCGGAGATCTGCGGCACGCCGATCGCGCTCGTGAGCATGGTCGACGCGATGAGTCAGGTCTTCTGGGCCTCCTGCGGGCTCGACGTGGAGTCGACCCCCCGCGCGGTCGCCTTCTGCGCCCACGCCATCCTCGACGACGATCTGTTCGAGGTGGAGGATGCGTTCGAGGACGAGCGCTTCTTCGACAACCCTCTGGTCACGGGGCCGCCTCACGTTCGCTTCTACGCGGGGGCGCCGCTGTCGGTGCACGGACACAACCTCGGCACGCTGTGCGCGATCGACCACCACCCACGATGCCTCACCGACGCGCAGCGTCGTCACCTGACGACCCTGGCCAGCCAGGTCGTCGCGCAGCTCGAGCTCGCGCTCACGATGGAACAGCTCGAGGTCATCTTCGAGCAGCGCTCGGTCGAGCTCGCGGAGCTGCGACGGTTCACCTACCGGGTGTCACACGACCTGAAGAGCCCGGTGCTCATGATGCGTCGGTTCGCCGAGACGGCGCTCGAAGACATCGACGACGACGCGAAGGAGGAGGCGCGCGCGAACGTCGCGCGGATCATCGAGATCGGAAACGACGTCAGCGAGCTCGTCGCGGACCTCCTCGAGCTGACGAGCGCGACCCAGGGCGAAACACCCGAGATGACGACGGACCTCGATGACCTGCTCGCCGACGTGGCCATCGCGCACGCCGAGTCGGCGGATGCGGCCGGTGTCGAGCTACGGTTGGATTCGTGCCACGGAGCGCTCCGAATCGAGCAGGGTCGTTTGCTTCAGATCCTCTCTCACCTCGTGTCCAACGCCGTGAAGTACAGCGATCCGGATCGCGCCGACCGCTTCGTTCGGATTTCGCTCGAACGCGACGCCGCCGAGCTGCGAATCTCGGTCGCGGACAACGGTCTGGGCATCCCGAAGGTGCAGCACGGGCGCATCTTCGAGATGTTCGAGCGCCTGCACACCGAGCGCGCCAACGGCACCGGTTTGGGGATGTCGATCGTCGGTCGTCACGTCCGAGCGCTGAACGGGACGATCACGCTCGAGAGCGAACCCGGTATGGGGACGCGGTTCGTCGTATCGATCCCCGAACGAGGTGAACGGACGTGACCCACATGCTGATCGTCGACGACCGCGAAGACGAACGCTACCTGCTGCGTCGGCGCCTCCGGAAGATCGATGCATCGTTCGCGATCACGGAAGCGGCGAGCGCCGCCGAGGCCGAACGCGTCCTCGCGGACTCAGCGTGTCGCTTCGACGTCGTGTTCCTCGACGTGAACATGCCGATCGTCTCGGGTATGGACCTCCTCCCGCGCCTCGCCGACCTGCGCGAGCGCCACGCCCACCTCGCCGACCTCGCGGTGCTCATGTACACGTCCTCGATCGCGCCCGCCGATGCGGATGCCGCCCGCGCGCACGACTTCGTACACGCCTTCCTCGACAAGGATTCCGATCTGGAGTCGATGCGTGCACATGTGAACGCCGCGCTCGGGTGAGGTTGCCCGGCGCCCCGAGCGGGGGCAAAAGGGCGCCCGTGAAGAACCGTATCAGCGCTTCGCTCTTCGTCACGATGTTCCTGGTCGTCGCCTGCCGCGCCGGCGGAGTGGCCGAGACCACGACCGATGAGGTCTCGAAGGATTTCGTCGGTTGGCTCGACGCGCAGTTCGAAGAGGAGCTGCAGTTCAGCCCGATCAAGATGACGTTCATGGGGCGCCGCGACCGCTACGACGAGCTCGGCGACTTCTCCGTCGCGGGTTACGACGAACACCTCGCGTGGAAGCGGAAGTCGGTCGAGGCGATGAAGGCGAAGTTCGATCGTGACGCGCTCTCGCCGGCCGAGCAGCAGTCGTGGGACGTCTGGGTCCACCAGCTCGAAGACACCGAGCGCGGGCGGAAGTTCATCTACGACGGCTTGATCTTCCATCAGATGGACGGCGCACAGAGCGGCTTGCCGACGGTGCTGATCAGCGTGCACACGGTCGAGAGCGCGTCGGACATGGACGCGTACATCAAACGCGTCGAGGCGATCCCGACGGCGTTCGATCAGCTGCTCGAGATCTCGAAGAAGGGCACCGCCGAGCGCGGGGTTCGGTACCCGAAGTTCGCGCTGGAAGGTGTCATCGAACAGAGCCAGAACGTCATCACCGGACAGCCATTCGGCGAGGGCGACGACTCGGGCCTGTGGGCCGACATGAAGTCGGAGATCGAGAAGCTCGAGAAGGCGAAGAAGGTCACGGCCGAGGAGGCCGAAGCGATGCGGCAGCGCGCGAAGAAGGCGCTCGTCGACAACGTCGCGCCCGCCTACGGGAAGGTCATCGCGTGGGCGAAGGAGGAGATGAAGCGCTCGCCCGAGATCGCTACCGGCGTGAGCAGCCGCGACAACGGCGCCGCGTACTACGCGTACCGCCTGTGGACCAACACCACGACGGACATGAACGCCGAGCAGATCCACGAGCTCGGTCTGTCGGAGGTCGCGCGCCTCCGCGAAGAGATGAAGGGCGTGATGAAGCAGGTCGACTTCGAAGGGGACCTGGAGAAGTTCCTCGACCACGTGCGCAAGGGCGAATGGAACTACTACCCGAACACCGACGAGGGTCGCGCGGCGTACCTCACCGACGCGAAGGCGGCGGTCGAGAACATCAAGAAGCAGCTGCCGCAGTACTTCGGTCTGCTCCCGCAGGCGGACATCGTCGTGAAGCGCGTCGAGCCGTTCCGCGAGCGTGACGGCGCCGCGCAGCACTACTTCCCTGGCACGCCCGATGGCTCGCGCCCCGGCGTCTACTACGTGCACCTGTCGGACATGACCGCGATGCCGAAGAACATGCTCGAGGTGATCGCGTACCACGAAGGCATCCCGGGCCATCACATGCAGATCGCGATCGCGCAGGAGCTGAAGGACGTGCCGAAGTTCCGAACGCAGGCGCACTTCACCGCGTACATGGAGGGCTGGGCGCTCTACTCCGAGTGGCTCGCCAAGGAGATCCCGGGCACGTACCAAGACCCCTACGCAGAGCTCGGCCGGCTGACCTCCGAGATGTGGCGCGCGGTGCGGTTGGTCGTCGACACCGGCCTGCACGCGAAGGGCTGGAACGAGCAGCAGGCGATCGAATACTTCCTGGCGAACACGCCCGAACCCGAAGAGTCGGTGCGCTCCGAAGTGCGGCGCTACATCGTGTGGCCTGGGCAGGCGACGAGCTACAAGATCGGCATGCTGCGCATCCAGGCGCTGAGGAAGAAGGCCGAGGAAGCGCTCGGCGACGACTTCGACATCCGCGGCTTCCACGACGCCGTCCTGCAGGGCGGGGCGGTGCCGTTGGAGATCCTCGATCGTCAGGTCGAGGACTGGATCCAGTCGAAGCAGGCGGCGACGGCGTCGAAGTAGCCGACGCCGAGCCGTGCGTGCGGTCACCGCCCGTACCGACTTGCGGGGCGGTTTGCGATCGAGCGAGGCTGAACACCATGACGAGAGGTTGGTCGTGGTTGTTCCTGCTCCTGGCGGGTTGCGGCGAGAGCCACGCGCTCACCGTGGTGTCCGGGGTCTTCTCGGAAGACGGCACCCGCGCCGCGGTGATGGTGGAGCACATCGAGAGCACGCGCGTTTGTGTGACCTACGAGGGGTGCCCGGTGGACTCGAAGGACACCGAGTACACCATCGTCGCCGGCAGCGTGGACGCGGATGGGTTCGTCGAGGACGAGACGCTCTACGTCGGTTCCGGGTCGCCGCCGAGCGACTTCTACTACATGCACGCGGCCGGTTATCTGCTCCTCGAGTGGAGCGGGGTGACCGGCGGTGACCACGCGTTGGTCGTCGACGCAAACGGGGAGCGGCGCCTCGCGCGGCGCGCAGAGCTCGGCGCGTACACCGAAGCCATCCCCTCCCGGGACGGCCGCTTCGTAGCGGAGGTCTCTCGGGGTGCGTCGTCGTACACGGTCCACTTCGTCGACCCCGCGAACGACACGACGATCGACAGCGTCGAGATCGCGGTCCATCCCAGGGACGACGTCACGCACCGGTTCTGGACCCACGACGGTCGCTTCGCGGTCGCGCGCCTCCCGTCGGGCGCGTCGGCGAACACCGATGTGCTGTGGCCGACGCACTTCGTCCGACCGACCGAGCTCAGCTCCGTCGACGTGGTGAAGGACTGTTACATCAGCGCGACCGCGAGCGGTCCCCGCACCGAAGACGACCGCGTGTTGGTCAGCGGAATCGACGCGCTCCCGGTGAGGATGACGACGGCTTCGACGCCGGCCAGTTGCCTGGCCGGCGTCACGCGCCCCGAGTGATGCCCCGCTACTTCTCACCCATGTACGGGTAGCGGTAGTCCGTCGCGGGCACGAACACTTCCTTGATCGCCCGCACCGACGCCCACCGCAGCAGGTTCGCGGCGCTGCCCGCCTTGTCGTTCGTGCCGCTCGCGCGGCCGCCGCCGAAGGGCTGCTGGCCGACGACGGCGCCGGTGGGTTTGTCGTTGATGTAGAAGTTGCCGGCGGTGCCGCGCAGGCGCGTCATGATGTGCTCGACGGCGTAGCGGTCCTGCGAGAACACCGCGCCGGTGAGGCCGTACGGCGTGCTCTCGTCGCAGACCGTCAGCGTCTCTTCGATCTTGTCGTCGTCGTACGCGAACACCGTGACGACCGGGCCGAAGATCTCCTCGCACATCAGGCGGTGCTTCGGGTCGGTGGTCTCGACGAGGGTCGGCTGCACGAACCAACCCACGCCGTCGTTGTACGTGCCGCCCGCGACGACGGTCGTCGCGGCGTCGGCCTGCGCGAGGTCGACGTACTTCGAGATCTTCGCGAACGACTTCGCGCTGATCACCGCGCCCATGTAGTTCGTGAAGTCCGCGATGTCGCCGACCTTGATCGTCTCGATCATCGCGACCGCGCGCTCCTTCACGGCCGGCCAGATCGACTTCGGCACGTAGATGCGGCTCGCCGCGCTGCACTTTTGGCCCTGGTACTCGTAGCCGCCGCGCACGATCGCGCAGGCGAGGGCGTCCACGTCCGCCGACGGGTGCGCGAAGATGAAGTCCTTGCCGCCGGTCTCGCCGACGATGCGCGGGTAGGTCTTGTAGCGATCGATGTTCGTACCGATCGTGCGCCACAGGTGCTGGAACGTGGCGGTGCTGCCCGTGAAGTGCAGGCCCGCGAGGCGCTCGTCCGACAGGCAGGTGTCGCCGATCATCTGCGGGTCGCCCGCGACCATGTTGATCACGCCGCGCGGCAGGCCGGCTTCGAAGAGGATCTCCATCAACAGCGACGCGGAGAGCATCTGCTCCGGCGACGGCTTCCACACCACGGTGTTGCCCATCAGCGCGGGCGCGGTCGGGAGGTTCCCGGCGATCGCCGTGAAGTTGAACGGCGACACCGCGAAGACAAATCCGTCCAGCGGACGGATCTCGGTGCGGTTCCACTGGCCGTCGGGCGAGTACGGCTGCTCGCGCCGCATGTTGTCGCCGAACTCCGCGTTGAAGCGCCAGAAGTCCGCGAGCTCACACGCCGCTTCGATCTCCGCCTGGTGCGCCGTCTTCGACTGGCCGAGCATCGTCGCCGCGTTGATGCGCGCGCGGTACGGACCGGTGAGGAGGTCGGCGGCCTTGAGCAGGATGCCGGCGCGCGCCTCGTAGGGGAGCGCCGCCCACGCGGGGCGCGCGGCTTCGGCGGCGGCGATGGCGGCCGTGACGTCGGCCTGGGTCACGCTGTGCGCTTCACCCACGACCTTCGCGTGGGCGTGGGGCATCACGACGTTCACCGGGTTGCCGCGGACCTCGCGATCCCCCACCAGGGCGGGGATGTCGCGCACCTTGGAGGCCATCGTCTCGAGTTCGGCCTTCAGCGCGGCGCGCTCCGGGGAGCCCGGTGCGTGGTTCCGCACGGCTTCGTTCTTCGCGGGGGGAATACGTCCGACCATGCGACGACCCATACACGTCACGCCGGTGCGAACGCCACACCTTGACGGGGCTGAAGCGATCTCTTACACGGTGCGCGGCAGCGCGCTCGGCTGACGCGCCGCGCTAAATCAACCGCGCCGAGCAACCACGCTGCCTGGAGGTATGGGAGAGATGACGCGCATTGCGATCAACGGGTTCGGCCGAATCGGCCGCTGCGTCCTTCGGGCGCTGAACAAGAGCACCAACCACAACCTGGAGGTCGTCGCGATCAACGACCTGACCGACGACGCGATGCTCGCGCACCTGCTCGAGTACGACTCGGTGCACGGCAAGTACGACGGCACCGTCGCGCAGGGTGACAACGAGATCATCGTCGACGGCAAGTCGATCAAGACGCTCGCCGAACGCGACCCGACGAAGCTCCCGTGGGGCGAGATGGGCGTCGACATCGTCATCGAGTCGACCGGCATCTTCACGGACGGCGAGAAGGCCAAGATGCACGTCCAGGCCGGCGCCAAGCGCGTGCTGATCAGCGCGCCGGGCAAGAACGTCGACGCGACGCTCGCCTACGGCGTGAACCACGAGACGTTCGACGCCTCGAAGCACTTCCTCGTGTCGAACGCGTCGTGCACCACGAACTGCCTCGCGCCCGTCGCGAAGGTCCTGAACGACTCGTTCGGGATCGAGCACGGCCTGATGACGACGATCCACGCGGTCACGAACGACCAGCAGATCCTCGACCTGCCGCACAAGGACTACCGCCGCGCGCGCGCTGCGTTCGAGTCGATGATCCCGACGACGACCGGCGCCGCGAAGGCCGTCGGCCTCGTGCTCCCGGAGCTCGCCGGCAAGCTGAACGGCTTCGCGGTGCGCGTCCCGACCAAGGACGTCTCGCTCGTCGACCTCGTCGCCAACGTCAGCAAGGACGTGACGAAGGAAGAGGTCAACGCGGCGCTCAACGCTGCGGCGAACGGCCCGATGAAGGGTGTGCTCGGCGTGAGCGACAAGCCGCTGGTGTCGATCGACTTCATCGGCAACGCCAACAGCTCGACCGTCGACTCTGCGCTCACGGACGTCATGGAGAAGCGCATGGTCAAGGTCGTCTCCTGGTACGACAACGAGTGGGGTTACTCGAGCCGCGTCGTCGACATCGCCAACTACATGGCGAAGCAGTCGTCCTAGAAGCTGTTCGAAACGGGGCCTCGCGCGCCGCGGGGCCCCGACCCGCTGCTGCGAGAGGCCTCCCATGATCCAGTCCATCGCCGACCTCGACCTGCAGGGTCGGGTCACCTTCATCCGTGTCGACTTCAACGTCCCGCTGACGCCCGACGGGCAGGTCAGCGACGACACCCGCATCCGCGCCGCGCTGCCGACGATCCAGCTCGCGATCGACAAGGGCGCGCGCCTCGTCATCGCGTCGCACCTCGGGCGGCCGAAGGGGAAGCGGGACCCGGACATGTCGCTCGAGCCGGCGGCCGCGCGGCTGTCGGAGCTGCTCGACAAGGAGGTGACGTTCGCGGACGACTGCGTCGGTGACGGCGTGAAGAAGAACATCAAGGACCTCCGCGAGGGCGACGTCCTGGTGCTCGAGAACCTCCGCTTCCACGCGGCGGAGGAGAAGAACGACGAAGAGTTCGCGCGCGCGCTCGCCGAGGGCGTGGACGTCTACGTGAACGACGCGTTCGGCGCCGCGCACCGCGCGCACGCGTCGACGACCGGCATGGTGCGGTTCGTCCGCGACAAGGGCGCCGGCCTGCTGATGAAGCGCGAGCTCGACCACCTCGGGAAGATCCTCGACAACCCCGTCGCGCCGTTCGTGGCGATCGTCGGCGGGGCGAAGGTCAGCGACAAACTCGGCGTCCTCAACAGCCTGGTGCAGCGCTGCAGCGCGCTGATGATCGGCGGCGCGATGGCGTACACGTTGCTGAAGGCGCGCGGGAAGAACGTCGGCAACAGCCGCGTCGAGTCCGACGCGCTGACGTCGGCGGAGCAGATCATCAAGGCGGCGCAGGCGCGCAAGGTGCAGCTGTTGTTGCCCGAGGATCACGTGGTCGCGGCGTCGTTCGACGAGAACGCGACGCCCGAGACGGTCACGGAGATCCGCGACGGGTTCATGGGGCTCGACATCGGGCCGAAGACCCGCGAGCGCTACGCGCAGGTCATCCGCGAGGCGAAGACGATCTTCTGGAACGGGCCGATGGGCGTGTTCGAGTGGGAGAGCTTCGCGGCGGGCACCGAGGCGATCGCCGCGGCGGTCGCGGACAGCGCGGGGACGTCCGTCGTGGGCGGTGGCGACTCGGTCGCGGCGCTCAACAAGACGGGCCTCGCGGACAAGATCACGCACGTGTCGACCGGTGGCGGCGCGAGCCTGGAGCTCATCGAGGGCAAGACCCTCCCCGGCGTGAAGGCGCTGGAAGGCTGAAAGGAAGACAAGACGATGGCGCGTACACCCTTCATCTGCGGCAACTGGAAGATGCACAAGACGGTCGGCGAGGCCGTCGAGCTGATCGACGGGCTGCTGCCCCGCATCGAATCACTCGCGGGCGTCGAGGTCGGCGTCGCGCCGACGTTCACGGCGCTGCACGCCGTCAGCAAGCGCATCACCGGATCGAAGATCCGACTGTCCGCGCAGAACTGCCACTTCGAGGGGCAGGGCGCGTTCACCGGGGAGATCTCGGTCGGGATGCTGAAGGACGTGGGCTGCATGTACAGCCTCGTCGGGCACAGCGAGCGGCGCACGCTGTTCGGCGAGACGAACGACAGCTGCGCGAAGAAGATCAGCGCGCTGTTCGCGAGCGGCCTCCTGCCGATCTACTGCGTGGGGGAGACGCTCGAACAGCGTGACGGCAACCAGACCCTGCCGGTCGTCACCGAGCAGCTGCTGGTCGGCCTCGGCAACCTCGACGCGGGCCAGGTCTCGAACGTGGTGGTGGCCTACGAGCCGGTCTGGGCCATCGGCACCGGCCGCACCGCGACGCCGGACCAGGCGCAGGAGGTCCACGCGCACCTTCGGGCCGAGCTGGCCAAGAAGTGGGGCGACGAGACCGCTCAGGCGGTTCGGATCCAGTACGGCGGCTCGATGAAACCCGCCAACGCGGCGGAGCTGCTCGCGCAGCCCGACATCGACGGCGGCCTCATCGGCGGCGCGGCGCTGAAGGCGGACTCGTTCGCCGAGATCTGCGCCGCGGCGGCCTGAGCTTGACAACGTAGGAGGCCTTGGGCAAAACGCCCCCTCGCCATGGAGACCGCGCTGACCATCCTCCACGTGCTCGTGTGCATCGGGATGCTTCCCGTCATCTTGCTGCAGTCCGGTAAGGGCGGCGGCGTCTCCGCCGTGTTCGGCGGCGGCGGTGCGGGGACGGTGTTCGGCAGCCGCGGCGCGAGCAACTTCCTCACGAAGATGACCACGGGCTGCGCGGTCGTCTTCATGGTGACGAGCATGAGCCTGTCTTGGCTCTCTTCGCGGGATCGTTCGGTCGTCAGCGACATCAAGACCGAGCAGACCACCGAGTCGACGACGACGCCTTCGGGTGACCAGGCGACGCCCCCTGCGGCATCGTCCACTGCCGCGCAGTGAATCGTTGACGAAAAGAAAATTGCTTCGTAAAGGTCCGGTCCTCGCCTATGCGGCGGTGGTGAAATTGGTAGACACACCATCTTGAGGGGGTGGCGCCGAGAGGTATGGGAGTTCGAGTCTCCCCCGCCGCACTCCAGCGAGGATTTCGAAGGGCGCGTTGCCGGTAGGTAGCGCGCCTTTCGTTTTTTCAGTCATCGCGTCCGTCGCTCGGGGCCTCGCGGCTGAGCTTCTGGATGACCGTGCCCTGGGTCGTGAACGACACCCCCTGCGCGGACGTGGTCGAGATCATGAGGGCCTCGATCACGGGGCGCGGGGTCTCGGCTTCGGCCTCCCACTTCACGACGAAGTTCGCGCCGGTTCCGCCGCTCTGATCGCGGGCGGGGATGACGAACTGCTTCGTTTCGAGCGGGCCGAGGACGGTGTCGGCTTCGACCATCTCCTTCAGCCGGCGCCCGGCCGTATCGAAGTACGTGACCGCGGTGAGCGCGAGGCGCCCCTCGAGCGCGACGTTGTGCACGCTCAGAATCGCCGTGAGCGGGAAGCGGGAGTTGCCGACCTGCGGCGGTGTGCTGGAGTAGATGGGCACGTACACCAGCTCGCCCGTGGTGCTCTCGGGGCGCGTCAGCCGGGTCAGCGCCGTGAGGTCGACGGGCTGAGGCGACAGCGTCGAAGTCGAAGCCGCGGGAGGCGGTGGCTTACAACCGACGAGCACCAGCGCGGCGACGAACGCGATCTTCTGCATCATCTTGGCATACCGCACCGTGGGACGCCGTGTCGCACGGGGTCGGTCCTCCCGATGTCGGATTTGACCGATCGGTTAAATTCTGAGATGACTCGTTCATGGCGTACGACCTGAAGATCCGCGGCGGCACGATCATCGATGGCACCGGAGCGACCCGGCGCACCGGTGACCTCGGCATCAAGGACGGCAAGATCGTCGCGGTGGGCGACGCGCCCGAGTCGGCGGCGCGCACCGTCGACGCGGAGGGCGCGCTCGTGACCCCCGGCTTCGTCGACATCCACACGCACTACGACGGCCAGGTCTCCTGGGACGCGGACCTCGCGCCCTCGTCGATCCACGGCGTCACCACCTGCGTGATGGGGTCCTGCGGCGTCGGCTTCGCGCCGGTGCGCGACACGGACCACGACCGGTTGATCGAGCTGATGGAGGGCGTCGAGGACATCCCGGGCACCGCGCTCTCCGAGGGGCTCACGTGGGGCTGGTCGAAGTTCTCCGAGTACATGGACAAGATCGACTCGTTCGCGCACGCGATCGACTTCGCGGTGCAGGTTCCGCACGACGCGCTGCGGGTGTTCGTGATGGGTGAGCGCGGCGCGGCGAACGAAGCGGCGACCGACGACGACCTCGCCGCGATGAAGAACCACGTGCGCGCTTCGCTACAGGCGGGGGCGGTCGGCTTCTCGACGGGCCGCAGCGACAACCACCGCAGCGCGAAGGGGGAGGCGACGCCGGCCTCCGAGGCGGCGGCGCGCGAACTCATGACGATCGCCGGTGCGTTCGAGGGCCTCGGCCACGGCGTGCTCCAGGCGGTGAGTGACTTCGACATGGCGGTCGGGCCCGAGCGCTTCGATCCCGAGTTCGACATCATCGAGTCGATGGCGCGCGCGGGCGCGGGGCACAGGATGTCGATCTCCTTGATGCAGCGCGACCAGGAGCCGAACCAGTGGCGGCGCATCCTGGAGCGGGTCGAGAAGGCCAACGCGTCCGGGCTCTCGATGCACGTGCAGGTCGCGCCGCGTGCGATCGGTGTGCTGCTCGGGCTCGAGGCGACGTTCCAGCCGTTCATGGGCTTCCCGAGCTACAAGGCCATCGCGCACCTGCCGCTCGAAGAGCGTGTGAAGCGCATGCGTGATCCGGCGCTGAAGGCGAAGATGCTCACGGAGAAGTCGGAGCGCGTCTCCGGCGACGGGAGCCCGATTCCGCCGATCGCGGATCACTTCCTCGCGAACCTCGACCTCGTCGCGAAGCGCCTCTACCGCCTCGGCGAGGAGCCGGACTACGAGCCGGGCCCGACGACGTGTCTGTTCGCGGAGGCGATGGGCGAAAACCGCGGGATGCTCGACGTGCTCTACGACGCGCTCCTCGACCAGGACGGCAAGGCGCTCCTGTACTTCCCCTTCTACAACTACACCGAGCTCAACCTCGACAACGTACGGACGATGCTCGACCACCCCGCGTCGCTGCCGGGCCTCTCCGACGGCGGCGCGCACGTCGGGACGATCTGCGACGCGAGCTTCCCGACGTTCCTGCTCACCCACTGGGGTCGCGATCGTGAACGGGGCCGCTTCGAGCTGGAGCGGCTGGTGAAGAAGCAGACGCGCGACACCGCGCGGTTCATCGGCTTCGACGATCGCGGGACGCTCGAAGTCGGCCAGCGCGCGGACGTCAACATCATCGACTTCGATCGCCTGAAGCTGCGCTCCCCCGAGATGCGCCGCGACCTCCCCGCGGGCGGGCAGCGCCTGCTGCAGTTCGCCGAGGGGTACGTGTCGACGTTCGTGGCCGGGACCGAGATCGCGAAGGACGGCGAGCTCACCGGCGAGCGCCCCGGTCGCCTCGTGCGACTCGGCCAGCGCTGACGTCAGTTGCGCCCGAGGATGCGCGGGCGCTCGAACCGGAAGAAGCCGCTCTCCTCTTCCCGCCGGATCGTCTCGGCGCGTGCGCCGAAGTATTCGGTGCGGAGCGCCGCGAGCGCAGCGTCGCGTTCTCCGTCGTCGACCCGGTCGACGACCTTCGCGCGGGCGGCTGTGTACGCGAGGCCGTTCGACCACCGGGCCGCCTGACGCCGGTCTCGCGCGGCGAGCCGGGCGACCTGCTCCTCGTCGAACCCGAGGCGCGTTCGCATCCGGGCGAGCGCGGCGGCCCGTTCGACTTCCGCCATGGCCTGCAAGTCAGCTTGCACGGCGGGGTTGCGGAGGAAGTACTCCGCGACCGGGCCACGGTGCAGCGGCTCCGGGATGCGTCCGGTCGAGCCGTAGGTCGCGACGAGCAGTGCGTCGAGGCGCGCATCGAACCCTTCGGCGGCGTCGAGTCGCGCGTGGAGCGCGGCGCGGGCCGCGTCTTCGTCGCGGTCGGCGTCGCGCGCACGTTCGACGAGCGCCGCAGGGCGCGCTGCGTCCGCGGCACGGTGAGCCCGTTCGACCCGTTCGACCCGTTCGGCGGGACCGACCGCCGGGGCCTCGTGCATCGTCTGAAGCGCGAACAGCGCAGCGAGCGTCGCGGCGCCGACCAGCAGCAGGGCGACGCGCATCAGAGGAGCGGCGACAGCACCGGCCAGATGAGGTCGGCGATCTTGTTCGAACCGGACGTCGAAGGGTGCACGCCGTCCGCGACGATGTCGCGGTTCTTGATCGTGCCCCGCGGGTCGACGAAGGCACACGACGTGATCGAGTTGTTGCACGCCTGCGCGAGGCGCATGTCGCCGTAGTCGACGGCTTCGTCGAGGTCGTCGGCGCCGAGCAAGCCGGCCTTCGGGTAGTAGTACCCGAGGTAGACGACCTCATCGATGCCGTCTGCGCTCATCTCGTCGAGCAGGTCGACCGCGTCGACGTAGATGTCGTCGATGAAGTTCTTGCAGCTGCGCGAGAGGCGCCCGAACTCGTACCACTGCGTCTTGCAGTCGTAGGGATCGAACAGCGCGACGGCCGGGATGAGGATGTCGTTGCCGCCGCCGTCCATGACCACGATCGAGCTGTTCGGCGGGTCCGTCACCGCGAGCTCGAACTGCTGCTCGACGGACGGGTTGATCAGCCCACCCGTGAGCTCGGCGCCGGACGTGGTGTAGTTGCGGAACGTCCCGCCGTTGCGGACGTGGAGGTTCGCTTGGATCTCCCCCGACAGCGCGAAGATCGAGTCGCCGATGAAGACGACGTCATCGTTGTCCGCGTCGACGATGCGCGGAGCGCTGAGCAGCGCACCCAGACCACACCCCGAAACCCCCGCCCCCAAGAACGCTGCGATCCACCAAGTCCTCTTCACGTCCACGACCCTCCTGGACGCGCACCTTACCGAAGGGAAAGGGGTGGCCGTCAGGTCCGTAAACCCGTCGGCGAGCGCGCCCTACCGTGACGCAGCGGGGCGCAGGCGCTACGACGTCACGCCTTCTCGTGCGGCATCCAGTGGCGCACGGCGCGGAAGTATTGCGTGGGTGAGTACTTCGACAGGTTGCTCACACGGCTCGTGTAGATGCACGCGTACTCCTCGACCTGCTCGCCGAAGCGCGAGACGTCGGAGCCCTCCTTGAAGACACTCCCCCAGTACGGGTTGTAGGCGCGGTCGATCTCCTCGGTGAGGATCTCGCGTCGTTCGATCACCGTGTTGAGGCTGCGCCGTTTGCGGTCCAGGAGCATCCGCAGCCGTCGCTTCGCACCCGCGAGCTCGGTGGTGCGCTCGCGGGAGATGTTCGCGGTGTCGAAGGCCTGCTCGATGGCGTTGATGCGGAGCTTGATCGTGAGGACCTCGTGGTCGAGCGCGCGGCGACGATCCTCGAGCTCGATGAGGTCCGACTGAGCGTGCTGGATCTCGCGCGCGCGGGCCTGCTCGTACTCGAGCTCCTCGAGCACCAGCGCGGTGCGCCACAGCGAGTCCTTCTTGGAGCGGATGATGTCGCCGTAGATGTGGTCGCCGACGTAGAGCACCGACTCGCCGCCGGGTGCGATCTTCTCGAAGCGTGAGATGTTGCCGCCCTGGTAGACGCCACGTTGTTCGAAGCGCGTCGCGGGTTCGTCGGACACTTCTCCCGTCCGCGGATCGACCCGGAGGAACGGCGCCTTGCCGGTGAAGAAGCCCGGCTTCTGCGCGCCGACGATCACCACGTCGAAGTAGTTGAGCCACCGCGGGTACTCGGCGAGGCGATCGTCGAGGAGGTAGCTCATCACCGCGTTGGTGTAGTCCCAGTAGGAGTTGGTCAGGACGAAGAGGCGTTTGCCGGCGGAGCGGAGGCGGTGCAGCGTCGTCGGCAGCTCGGGGTCGGCGATGATGTAACGCTGCAGGTCCGCCTTGATGATCGTCTTGAGCGAGCCGTCGCGGTGGCAGGCGTCGATCGAGTTGCGGATGTCGTCGAACAGCTTGTGGAACGCGACGCGTTTTTGAAGGTCCTGCTCGTAGTGCTCGATGATGCCGGAGTAGAGGGCCGCCTCCGGGAGCGCGAAGAGGGTGTCGAGCCAGTGGTACCGCGACGCCGACAGGCGGATCTTCACGTTGCGGTAGTGTTTGCGGCGCTCGTCCTTCGTGAGCTCACGTCGCCCGTGGAAGACGCGGCCAACGTGGTTGTAGCGGTCCATCTTGAAGATGTTGCCGAGGCGTTTGTCGACGACGAGCCCGCGCAGGACGAACGACGGTTCGTACTGGATGTCGAGGATCGACTCGGGGTAGCCGAGCTCGCGCACGAGGCGCTCCGCGGTGAGGCGATAGGACAGGCTCTCGATCTCGAGCTTCGCGTAGGGCGCGAGGGTGTAGTCCATGTCGAAGCCGACCTGCCGGATCTGGTCCAGGCGCAGCGTTCGGTTGACGTAGATGCGGTCGGCCGGGTCCAGGGTCCCCGACTCGGCGGCGAGGCCGAGATCGGGCATGAGGTCCGCCGTTTCGGCCTCCGGGATCGGTTCCAGGTCCGCGTAGTTCGGCATTCGTGGCTCGATTCTACGCAGCGGGGTCGATTGGGGCCATAATCGGGCGTGATGCGCGTATTCGGGATCTGTGTCGTGGCGGGGATGCTGGCGGGGGCGACGGCTTGCTCCAGCGAGTGTGAGAATCGGGCGGACTGCGGTGGGGGCTTCAAGTGCGACGACGGCGAGTGCGTCGCGGAGCAACCCTTCGTGCCGACGGACCGCTGTGACGCCGGGCCGTCCGGGAGCTGCCTGCCGATGCGGGACGGCGGGACCATGACGTCGACCAACACCATGGACCGCGACGGCGGCGACATGTCGACGCCCCGCGACGGCGGCGTCGGCGACGCAGGCTTCCCCGACGCCTCCGTTCCGGGCGCCCGCGGCGCGGTGTGGATCCGCGAGCAGACCTCGGGGGCGAACAGCTCCGAGTACGTCGTGACGGCGGAGCTCGTCGACGAGTCGATGGCCTCGTTCGACACGACGAGCGACACCTTCCTGAACAACGACGGCGACTGCGAGCTCGTCGTGCGCCGCCAGAGCGGAGGGACGCTGGTCCCGATCCGTACGGACCACGTCGAGGTCGCGCTGGGCGGGAGCGTCGCGACGATCAACCTCGAGTACACCTCGGACGGGCGCTACGAACCCGCGGCGGGGACGCAGTACACGCGCCGCATGTTCGCCGCCGCTCAGAACCCGACGGTCACGTTCGTCGCGGGCGCGGGCGGCGGGGCGTTTTCACCGGGGCCGATCCCCGTTCCGGTGCCGACGGAGGTCACGGGCTCGGTGCTCGCGCCCGGCTCGACGACCACGCTCAACAACCCGATCTCCTGGAACACGATGCCGATCGACCAGCCGATCACCGTCGTCGCGACCGACGCCGACGGCGAGGTCGTGCTGACGTGCGCACCGCTCAACGACGGCGGCTACAACATCCCCTTCGACGCGCAGCAGGCCTGGCAAGCGGCGAACCCGACCCAGCCCTGGACGCTCGAGCTCCGCCGCGATCAGGAGGTCCGCGGGCAGGTCGCCGTGCCGGGAATCGGCAACGTCTCCGTCGCGATCCGCACCGCCTGGGGCCCCGTCTTCCCGCTTTCGCCCTGAAGCGACCCGTCCCCCTTGTCGCCAGGTCGGACGGTGGGTACAGCTACCCGCAACATGATCCCCGAGTTCTTCTCCCATCAGGACCTCGACTTCGATCAGGTCAAGTGCCTCACCCACGCCCTCATGGCGCTCGCAAAGGTCGACGGCATTCACGACAACGAGATGCAGCTGATTCGGCAGTTCTACGACAGCTGCTCGCGCGCCGGTGACCCCCGGCTCGAGGAGTTCGCCGGCGGCAAGTTCGACCCCGCCGCGGCCAAGGACCTCTTCGCCACGGCCGAGCTGCGCTCGCTCTACGTCAAGAGCCTCATCCTCCTCGCGTTCGCCGACGGCGTGTACGCCCAGGAGGAGGACGACCTCATCCACCAGTACGCCGAGGCCGTCGGTGTGGGCCGCGACGAGGTCGCCCAGCTCAACGAGGCGACGAAGGAATTCCTCATCGGGAGCCTCGCGCACGTGCAGAACCTCGACGCGCTCAAAGAGGTGAAGAAGCGCCTCGATCCCAAGTAACAAACCTGCTACTCCCCGCGCCGTGTTCGATGGCCTGCTCGGGATGTTCTCCCAGGACATCGCGATCGATCTGGGGACCGCCAATACGCTCGTACACATGCGCGGGCGGGGGATCGTCCTGGACGAGCCCTCCGTCGTCGCCATCGCCAAGAGCAGCCGGAAGGTCGTCGCGGTCGGTCACGAGGCCAAGGAGATGCTCGGCAAGACGCCGGGCAACATCGACGCGATCCGCCCCATGCGCGAGGGGGTCATCGCGGACTTCGCCGTCACCGAGGCGATGCTCAAGTACTTCATCCGCAAGGCGCACAAGCGTAACCACCTGATCCGCTCGCGCCTCGTCATCTCGATCCCCGCCGGCATCACCGACGTCGAGACCAAGGCGGTCCGCGAGGCCGCGCTCTCGGCCGGCGTCCGCGAGGTGCTCCTCATCGAGCAGCCCATGGCCGCCGCCGTCGGCGCCGGGCTCCCGGTGCTCGACGCGCGCGGGAGCATGATCATCGACATCGGCGGCGGCACGACGGACGTCGCCGTCATCTCCCTCGGCGGCCTCGTCACCTACCGCACGCTCAAGATCGCGGGCGACTCGATGGACGACGCGATCATCCAGTACGTGCGCCGCCGCTCGAACATCCTGATCGGCGAGCGCACCGCCGAGGCGATCAAGATGAAGATCGGCAACGTCCACCGCGACAGCCCTTCGGGCGCGATGGACCTCAAGGGGCGCGACCTGATCTCCGGGGTGCCGCGGTCGATCAACATCACGGGCGAGGACGTCCGCGAAGGCCTCGCCGACACCATCCAGGCGATCGTCGAGGCGTGCCGCTCCGTCCTCGAGCGCACGCCGCCCGAGCTGTCCGCGGACCTCGCCGAGCGGGGGCTCGTCCTCGTCGGCGGCGGCGCCGGGCTCAAGGGCCTCGACCTCGTGCTCCGCGAGGAGACCGGCATCCCGGCCATCGTCGCGGAGGACCCGCTGCTCGCCGTGGTGAACGGCGTCGGCATCGTCCTCGAGGACCTCGAACGTTACCGCGGCCTGCTGTTCTGATGCCGCCGCGGAAGAAGAAGCCGAAGGTCGATCCGTACCAGGTCCTCGCCGACCAGGGCCCGCAGCCCGTCTACGTGCTCGACGGCGAAGAGCGTGTGCTCGTCGACGAGTTCGTCGCCGCCGTTCGCGACGCCGCGGTGCCGCCACACGCGCGGGACTTCAACGTCGACCAGTTCTCGGGGCGCGACGCCTCCATCGCGCGGGTGATCGACGCCGCGCAGACCTTCCCGGCGTTCGCGCAGCGGCGGTTGGTGATCTGCCAGCACGCGGACAAACTCGACTTCGACAAGAACCTCGACGCGTTCCTCGCCTACCTGAAGGATCCGAGCCCGACGACGACGGTGCTGTTCGTCGCCGACAAGTTCGACGGACGCGGCAAAGCGTACAAGGCAGCCGCCAAGGCGAAGGTCACCGTCCGCTTCTCCAGCCCCAACGCGCGCGAGATGCCGGACGTCGTGCGGGCGCGCGCGCGCAAGATGAAGATCGACGTGGACGCCCGCGCGGTGCGCGCGATCGTGGACGCGGTGGGGACGGACGTCGGCGCCGCCAGCCAGGCGCTGGAGGTGCTGTCGCTGTACGTCGGCGAGCCTGCGCGCAAGATCACCGCGGACGACGTCGCGGCCGTGGTCGCGGTCACGAAGGAGGAGAACATCTTCAAGCTCGTGGACGCGATCGGCACCGGCAACCGGGCCGCGGTGCTGGAGGGCCTGCACGGCATCCTCGGCGTCGCCCGTGACCACCCGCTTCGCCTGCTGGCGTTGGTCGCACGTCACTATCGCAACCTCACGAAGGCGCGCGCCGCGCTGGATGCCGGGGTTTCGCGGGGGGAGATCCAGGCGATGGTCGGCGTCCCCCCGTTCGTGATGGACAACCTGCTGTCCCAGGCGCGGCGTCACGATCTGAAGACCCTCGCGCGCGGCTTGGCGGCCGTCACCGCGACCGACCGCGACCTCAAGGGCGGCGCGCTGGACAACACGCGGGCCATGGAGCGCCTGGTGTTCCGCCTCATGGCGTCGTGATAGTTTGAACGCCATGCGATTCGCGGTCCCTCTCGCCGCGCTCCTGACCGCGGGGCTCCTCGGCTGTTCCTCGGACGACCCGACGTGCGCGCCGAAGGTCGTCGTCACCGAGCTCGAGTGTCAGACGGCGCAGGACTGCATCGACGAAGGTTTCTCGAACCTCACGTGCCTCGACGGCCGATGCCTGCGCGCGTGCACCGAGGACTCGGACTGCGTCATCGACCGCGACGAGCTGGACGAGGCGTGTGTCAACGTCGGCGACCCTCAGCCGCAGATACCGATCTGCGAGAACCTCCGCTGCCGCACGGGCTGCCCGACCAACGCGTGCGGCGCCGGCCAGGAGTGCGTAGAGGGGCGCTGCGCCTTCCACTACGAGAGCTTCGAGATCCGGGACGGGGAGACGTTCGTCGACCTCACCACGCTCGGCTTCGTCGCCCCACAGGCCGACCCCAACGAGCCCAACATCGCGAACCCGCTCACCAAGATCGCGACGCTCGGTGTCGCGGGGTGCACGCTCGGTGACGAGCGCTGCGCCGGCACCGCTTCGCTCGGGAACAACTTCGTGTGGCTGCGGTATCGCGCCGCTTCGCCGAAGGGACAGGCGGACACGTCGTTCACCTGCAAGGCGTGCGCGTGTTGCCTCGACTGCCTCGCGAACCCGCCGCCCTCTGGACAGAACGTCACCCTCGCGACGTGCCCGGGCGCGCCGGACCGGCTGTGGTCGTTGCCGCAGCCGTTGTCGTGCCCGGCGACCCCGCCGAGTGAGTGCTCGAGCGTCTGCACGGCGTGTGACGCCTGCCCGAACGCGCCGCCCGACACGATCGGCGACCGGCTCGTCTCGTGTGAGGCCCAGGCGGCCGGGCGCGCGTGCACCGTCTGCCAGGACTGCGACACCTCGGTGGCGATGTGCCGCAACACGACTTGCGGCGGGCCGTGCGCGAACCCCAACTCGACGGAGTGCGGCATGTGCGTGGACACGATGTGCCTCACCGCGAACGTCTGCACCGACTGCATCTCCTGCGGCGAGTCGGCGAACTGTCGGGCGGCGATGATGAGCACGGCGGAGTGCGCGGACTTCCGCAACCGCTGCCTCGCGCTCGGCGACGACGGCTGCTACCCGACGCCGCGCAACTACGACCGCGCGCAACTCTTCGATCTGGAGCAGGCGCTGACGTCCCCGGCGATCGACCTGTCCGCCGCCGGCCCGATGCAGCTGCGGTTCGACTACGTCGGCTTCAACGTCGGCGTGACGTTCAAGGTCGCGGAGCAGGGCACGGATCCCGCGCAGTGGGAGACGGCCCCGCAGGAGGTCGTCGTGCAGTTCTGCGGCGCCAACTGTGGCCAGGACTCGAGCTGGGTCGACGGTACGCTCGTCGACGGCAGTCGTGCGGTCTTCCCGCCGACGTCGCGGCGTGACAACGGGCTGACGCTCGGTTCGCAGAGCACACTCGACTGGCGGGCCGGTCGCGTCGTGGTGACCATCCCGGACGCCGTGAAGACGGCGACGTTCCGCTACCGGTTCTTGCCCGCGCTGTCGGATGGCGCGAGCGTGGGGATCGACGAGATCTACGTGAGGCCGGCCGAATGAAACGCTGCGCGCTGTTGACCCTGTTGGCGCTCGCGGCGTGCGGGGAGTCGACGAAGTCGATCTCGGTCGAGCTGACGACGTCCGCCGTCGCGATCCTGAACCCGTACGAGTCCGCGAACCTCGCTTCGGTGCGTGTCGTGGTGGAGGGGTCGGCGACGGGTGACGACGTCATCCGCGACCTCGATCTCTCCACGCGCACCGCGACCTTCGAAGGCATCTCGGCGGAGTCGGCGACGGTGGACGTGCGCGCGTACGGCTACGACGAGGTCGGCAACGTCGTCGCGTACGGCGAGCGGCTTCGGCTCGACGGCGAAGGCGACGTCTCGGTGTCGTTCCCGCTCCACAGGAACCTCGCGTACATCGCGCACTACGCCAACGGCGAAGACCGCAACGATGGCGTGCCGGCGCCCGAGAGTGTGCTCTACGTCGTCGACGTCGTGACGCGCGCGCTGGTGTCGAAGTACGAGCTCCCCGCGGGCGCGGTGGCGCGCGGGGTCTCCGCGCGGGGTGGCAAACAGATGCTCGTCACCTACGAGATCGGTGCGGTCGGCTACCTCGGGGTCATCTCGCTGGCGGACCACGGCTTCACGTCCATCCAGCTCGACGGCCCGCAGGAGCTCGCGCTCGCCTCCGAGGGCAGCCCGGTTGCGGTCATCGGCGGCGGCAACCTGATCTCCTTCGCCGACGTCGACGCCGGGACCAACCTCGGCCGCTTCGCGCAGGGCGTCGGTGGGCGCTTCCTCGACGGCGCGATGGCCGCGGACGGAGACGACGCCGTGTTCGTGATCGACCAGGAGCCGGGGACGTTGTTCATCGACGTCGGCGACATGGACGTCTCGGCCCGCAACGTGGTCGCGGAGCCGGGCGGGGTCGGCCTGCGCGGCGGCGGCGACACCGTCTACTTCACCTCGCAGGGCAGCAATCGCGTGACCGCGGTCGAGCTCGGCAACGGCAACGCGATCTCCTACGAGGGGGGGGACGCGACGGGGAACGTCGCCGCGTACGCCGACGGCCTGTCCTCGGTCATCGCGGTGCGTGAGACCACGGGCCGCCTCGACCGCGTCGTCGCGCTGTTCCTCTACCTGGAGACCGACGGCAAACCGAGCGTGCAGTCGAACGTCCTCGGCGACACCCTCGAGAACCCGCTCTCCGCGGTCGTGGACGGCGCGGGCACGAGTGTCCTGATCCCCGCGCGCGGGAGTGAAGAATCGCCGCCGGGTCTGACCGTCGTCGTCGGTCGTGCGATCACCGACGCGCCGGCGTTGAGCACGTCGCTCTATCCGACCGACCCCGTCGACACGTACACGGAGCGCGACAGCGAGATCGTCTTGCGTCGCCGCTACCAGCCGCGCTCGGCGGCGATCGTCTACGGCCGCTGATGACCCACCTGAGGACCGGCGCCGACGAGGTGGCCGCGGTGCTGCGCGACGCAGGGTACGAGGCGTTCTTCGCGGGCGGGTGCGTGCGCGACACGATCCTCGGCGTCGAGCCGAAGGACTACGACATCGTCACGAACGCGACGCCGAAGCAGGTGTCGAAGCTGTTCCGGCGCACCGTGCAGGTCGGGGCGGCGTTCGGCGTGGTGAAGGTGCTGTGGCCGCGCGATCGGGAGTACGAGGTCGCGACGTACCGGGAGGACGGCGACTACTCCGACGGCCGTCGGCCGGACGCGGTGTCCTATTCGCAGTCGAAGATCGAGGACGTGAAGCGGCGCGACTTCACGATCAACGGCCTGCTCATGGACCCGCGTACCGACGAGATCCTCGACTACGTCGGGGGGCGCGAAGACCTCGATCGCCGGGTGGTGCGTGCGGTGGGGGACCCGGCGCAGCGCTTCGCGGAGGACCGCCTGCGGATGCTGCGCGCGGTGCGCTTCGCGGTGCGGTTCGGGCTAGAAATCGAGGACGCGACGCTCGCGGCGATCCGCGCGAACGCGCCGCACATCTCGACGGTGAGCGCGGAGCGCATCAACCAGGAGCTCACGGGGATCTTTCGCTCCGTGCGGCCGGGGGACGGCCTGCGGATGTTGGCGTCGACGACGCTGCTGCCGCACGTGTTGCCGTTCGTGCGTGACGCCTCCGCCGCGGCGTTCGATCGTTTCGCGGCGGCGCGTGAACCGCTCGACGAGGACGTTCGTGACGTCGTCGCGTGGGCGCTCGTGTCGGTCGACTCGGCGGCGATCGAGGACGACCTGCGCGCGCTGAAGCTCTCCCGCGATCAGATCCGCGGCGCGATGACGTTGCACGCGCAGGCGGCGCGGTTGCGTGACGCGGCTTCGCCGGATTCCGCGGACGTAGTGCGCATCGCGGCCGACGAGGACGTCGCGCGGCTGCGGGTCTTCCTCGTCAGCGCGAACGAGTCCACGGCGCTCGGACGCCTCGACGCGGCGGTCGCGGCGATCGCGGCGGACCCGCTGCCGGCGCGTCCGATGCTGACGGGCGCCGATCTCAAGGCGTTGGGGATGGCGCCCGGTCCGCACTTCAAGGATCTGCTGCGCGCGGTCGACGACGCGGTGTTGGAGCGGCGCATCGTGGACCGCGAGGGCGCCCTGGCGATGGTGAAGACGTGAACCTGAACGAGTTACTGGAAGACATCCGCACGATGTACGTCGACGACCTCGTCGCGGCGGCGTCGGCGCTGAAGGGGCAGGGCGACGTTCGCATGGAGGCGGCGCTTCGCGACGAAGCGGGGGCGCTCGTGCGCGAGGGGCCTCACGGGCTCGGGATGCGCGTGGACATCGCGGTCCTCGGCGAAGACGCCACGACGCACGCGGTCGACTCCGAGCGGATGATCGACTTCGAGCCGGGCGAGCTGGAGTACGAGAACCTCGTCGTGGAGATCGCGCCCTTCATGTGGGACGCGGTGAAGCTGCGCCTCGAGCCGGCCGACGCGAAGGTGGAGCCGTTCGTCGCGTGGTTCGAGCGGTGGTTCGCCTCGGACGAAGAGGGCGACGCGCCTTACGGTGTGGTGCACTTCATGTCGGATCCGGCGGTCGAGGACGGGGCGCTGGAGATCGATCTCGACCTCGGCTCGGCGTCCGTCGACGCGTTCGAAGAGCTGCTCGATGCGTGCGTGGCCGCGGGCGTGAAGAACGCTTGGCTGGGGACACCGACCGAGGAGTGAGTTACGGGCGGGTCGTCTGCACGTACGCCGCGATGTCGGCGACCTGCTGGTCCGTGAGGCGCTCGCGTCCGAAGGACGGCATCCACTCGCCGGGTTTGCGGGAGCCGCGGAGCAGACCGTTGCCCTCGCGAACCTTCTGGGCGACGAGCGCGACGCTGCTCTTCTCGAGGCTCGGCGCGATGCCGGCCTTGGCGCTCGGGTGGCACGAGTGGCACGCCGCGAAGAAGAGCGGTCGGCCGCGGTCGGCGTCGCCGTTGTTGAACTCGGGGCGGTCGTAGTCGTTGTTGGGGACGAGGCCGGTGTCGAGATCGGGGCGAGCCTTCTTCTTCTTGGAGATCGACTTGAGGTACGCGGCGAGTGTGATCTTGTCGGCGCCCTCCAGGCCGTCGGTGCCCATGAAGAGCCGCACACACTCGTCGACGGCTTCGCTCAGCGTGGCGAACTTCTTCCGCTTGGTGTCCCCGCGCCACGCCCCGCGCTTGGCGACGCCGAAGAGCGTGTGCCCGGCGCGGATCAGCCCGTCACCGGTGTTCTCGTCTTCCTCCGTCGCGTGGCAGTGCGCGCAGGAGACGCCGCGCGTGCCGAGGCCCGCGTCGTGGAAGACCTTCTTGCCGGCGTCCGCCTCCCCGTAGGCGGTCGCGAGCATCGAGAGCAGGGCCATCGTGGTCCAGGACATCGCGGCGCAATGTAGAAGCGCCGGTTGGTGAAGCACAACCGTAAGAAGGTTCGCAGGTCGGTGCGTTGTCAGTAGCGCAGCAGGCGCGACAAGTGCTTCGCTTCCCACTTTCGCGCGCGCTCGTAGTCCGCGAACTTACGTTCGTCCGCGAGGAACGCGGGGGTGTGGACTTCGCGGCGGCCGCTCTCGGGGTGCTCCGGGGCGCCGTGCACCTCGTGCAGCATCTCGTGGAAGACCACCGATGCGACGAAGTAGGCGGGGACGAACGCCTGATCGAGCGCCGGGTGGATGCGGATGATCTTCGTCTCGTCGCAGTAGGAGCCGAGCCGCATCGAGCGTCGCTTCTGGTTCTTCAGCGCGCGCGACCAGGTGATGCGCGCGGTGATTCGGCCGTCGAAGTAGCGCGCGTTCATGTCGTCGTACATCGCTTCGAGGTCGTGCACCTCGCCGTGCGGCTGGAGGATCGCCTCCTTCGCCGGGCGCTTCACGACCTCGCGGTGTTTCTCGATGTACGCGTCGATCTTCGCTTCGTCGCGCGGCGACGTCCGGTTGCCGGTGACGTAGTGGACCGCTGCGACGAGCACGTCCTCCGGGGCCTCCGCGAAGATCGCGTGGATGCGGAGGTACACCACGCCCTTCTTCGAGCGGCAGGAGATCATCGTCGAGCGGTTCTTCGTGAGCGTGACGATGACCCGCGGTCCGAGCACCCGCCGCGCGACCTGTTCGATGCGGACCTTCCCACGGAGCGTCGGCGTCGGGTCGGCCACGTCGGGACGGTCCGCCACGTCGGACGGATCGGCGCCGTCGGGCGCGTCGGCGTCGTCGGGCGCGTCGGCGACGTCGGCGGGATCGACCGTCGCGACCTGCACCTTCGCCCGCAGCGGCAGCGCGAGCTGGGGCGCCGTTCGAGCGACGGGGGCCCGCCGCCGTCGCCGCGCGGTCCGATCCGGATCCGCGGGCGCGTCGGTCGTCGCCAGACCGAAATCGAGCTGGTCGCGCACGCCTCCCTCCCTTCATACCGCAACCGATCGCCAAGTTCGATCCCTGGTCGGACCGGCCCCCATTCGCTACGGTCGAATGCACGATGGAGCCCGCGGTTCACCACCAGCTCCTGGACCTCGCGCGTCGGTCCGTCGCCGCCGCCGCGCGCGGGGACGGCGCGCAGATCCCGCGCCCCGACGGGGACGCGATCCTCGACGCACCGCGCGCCGTGTTCGTCACGCTCCACACCGCCGAGGGCGCGCTGCGCGGCTGCGTGGGGACCACCGCCGCGACGAAGCCGCTCCACGAAGCCGTCGCCGACATGGCCCGCGCCGCGGCGCTGCGTGATCCGCGGTTCGAGCCGGTCGTGGAGGCCGAGGTCGACGACCTCGAGATCGAGATCTCGGTCCTGAACCCGCTCGAGCCGATCGAATCGATCGACGAGATCCGCGTGGGTCGCGACGGCCTCGTCGTCGAGGGCCGCGGGCGCCGCGGGCTCTTGCTCCCTCAGGTCGCCGCCGAGCGGGAATGGTCGGCGCGCACCTTCGCCGCGATGACCTGCGAGAAGGCGGGCCTCCCGCAGGACGCCTACCTGGGCGACGACGTCGCGGTGTTCAAGTTCTCTACGGAGAACTTTGGTCCGCCGCGGCACCCATCTCGTTGAGCGCGACCCCAGGCTTGTCGCGCCGCGCGCGGAAGCCGTCGAGCTCACTCGTGCACTCGGGGCAGCGCACCGCCTTGAAGGCGATCGTCTCGAGGCAGAAGGGGCACTTCTTGTTCGCCGGCTCCTCGGGCGCCTTTGCCTCGCCGCCTGCTTCCTCCTCCATCTGCGTCTCGACACGCCGGATGAACTTCACGACCGCGAACATCACGAGCGCGACGACGAGCAGCGCGATGCAGTTGTTGATGAAGTTGCCGTAGTTCAGCGTCACCGCACCGGCGGCCTTCGCCTGCGCCATCGTCTCGAACGCGGCCTCGCCGTTCTTGCCCGGCGCGAGGACCCAGAACTGCTGCGTGAAGTCGACCTCACCGACGAGCAATCCGACCGGCGGCATCACGAGGTCTTCGACCGCGGACTTCACGACGGTGGTGAACGCCGCGCCGACCGTGAAGCCGATCGCGAGGTCGGTGATGTTTCCGCGGAGGACGAATTGTTTGAAGTCTGAGAGCAGGCCCATCGGCCGAGACCGTAGCAGATCAGATCTTCGGCGCTTCGGTCGCCGGGGCCTTCACCTGCGCGCGTCGGGTCAGCCCGTCGACGGGCCGCATGCGCGACGCCGCCCACGCGGGGATGATCGCCGCGAGCGTCGCGAGGATCATCGCGCCGACGCACACCCCGATGATCTCGTGCGTGCGCACGACGATCGGGAGGTGCTCGAGGTAGTAGACACGCGGGTCGAGCTTCAGCCCGTACTCTTCGAGCACCGCGCACACGGCCAGTCCGAGCCCCACGCCGAACGCGCAGCCGACGAGGCCGATGATCTGACCGTCCAACAGGAAGATGCGCCGGATGGATTGGTTGGTCGCGCCGAGCGCCTTCAGGATCGCGACTTCGCGATCCTTTTCGAGGATCAGGAGGATCAGCGTCGCGAGGATCATGAACGACGCCACGATCACGATGAAGAACAGCACGATGCTGATCAGCACCTTCTGACTCCGCACAGCGCCGAAGATGCCGCGGTTGGTCACCGACCAGTCCTTCACGTCGTAGGCGAGGGGGTCCTCGGGGTCGAGCGTGCGCGCCGCGGCGAACACCGTGTTGCGCGACTCGAACGGGTCCTTCGTCCACACCTCGAGGCCGGTGACGTTCTCGTAGAGCCGGAAGAAGGCCTGCGCCTCGTTCAGATCGATGAACACCATCCGCGAGTCGAACTCGAACATCCCGGAGTGGAAGATGCCGACGACCTCGAAGCTCTTCGTGCGCGCCTGCCCGCCCTTGCCGCCGTAGGGCGAGACGATCGACACCACGCCGCCCGGCTTCGTGTGCAAGACCTCTTGCAGGTCGTTGCCGATCAGGATGCCGGGGAGGTTCGTCTTCTTGTGCGCGGACGTCGACGTGGAGACGGGGAGGGCGTCGAGCACCGCCTGCTGCTGCTCGACGTCCTTGGAGATGTACTTCGCCAGCGGCGACCCGATGGTGTGGCGCGGGTCGATGCCCTTGATGAGCAGGCCCTGGATCCCCTTGGCGCTCTGCCCGATGACCTCGCTGAACACAAACGGGGCGACGTGCTGGATGTTCGGGTCCTGGCGGAGTTTGTCCGCGACCTCTTCGTGGTCGCGGAAGAAGTCGCCGCGCTTGAGCACGACCGCGTGGGCGTTGATGCCGAGGAGCTTGTCGAGGAACTCCGCCTCGAAGCCGTTCCAGACCGACGTCACCACGGTGAGCGCCGTGACCCCGAGCGCAAACGCGGAGATGGTCAGGGTGCTGGTCAGCGAGATCCCCGCCTTCTTGCGCGAGCGCATGTACCTCAGCGCGACGGTGACTTCGTACGGCAGCTGCATCGGACGGACCGGGGGCGGGGCAGGATATCCGCCACGAACGGCGCACCTGGCAAGGCTTGACTGTTCGCACAGACGCATCGGCTACTAGGCCCGTGGATCCGGTTTCCGTCTCTCTCGCGATCGTCGCCGTCGGCCTGCTGATCATCATCCACGAGTCGGGGCACTACTTCGCCGCGAAGTGGAGCGGGATGAACGTCAGCCGCTTCTCGATCGGGTTCGGTCCGATCATCGCGAAGGTCACGCGCAACGAGACGACCTTCACCATCTGCGCGATCCCGTTCGGCGGCTTCGTCCAGATCGACGGCATGAACCCGGAGGACGGCACGGACCCCGACGCCCCGACGAGTTACCTGCGCCGCCCGTTCCACCAGCGCTTCGCGACCATCCTCGCGGGCCCGGCCGCCAACTACCTACTCGGCTTCACGCTGTGGTTCGGCCTCCTGGTGGCGTTCAACTACGAGCCGCTGCCGCCGATCGAGGTCACCGCGGTCAGCGCCGACTCCCCCGCCGAGACCGCCGGATTGCAGAAGGGCGACCTGTTGACCGGCGTGGCCGGGAAGCCGTTCGAGACGGTCGAGGACTTCCTGAAGGCCATCGACGACTCCGGCGGGGCCGCCATCGCGTTCGACGTGCGGCGCGAGAGCGAGACGAAGGTCGTGACGGTGACGCCGCAGAAGGTCGGGGAGGGCTGGCGCGTCGGCGTCGGTTTCGCGCCGACCGAGAAGAAGGCCGCGCCCCTGTCGGTGGGGGACGCGCTCGCCAAGTCCTGGAGTCGGACCGTCGAGTGGACCAAGAGCCCGTTCAAGATGATCGCCGGGATGATCGACGGGGTCTTCGGGATCGACGACGTCTCCGGACCGATCGGCATCGTGAAGACCATGGGCGGGGCGTTCGAGCGCTCCTGGATCGACGCCCTCAGCTTCGCGGCGGCCATCTCCATCGCGCTCGGTATCTTCAACCTCCTCCCCATCCCGGCCCTGGACGGTTCGCGGCTCTTGTTCCTGCTCGTCGGGTTGATCCGGCGGCGTCCGGTCGACTCGCGGGTGGAGGCCTGGGTCCACGGCGGAGGGTTCGTCCTGCTCGCCGCGCTCATCGTGGTGGTGTCGGTCTTCGACGTCCTCCGATAGTTGTTGACATCTCGGGCTGCATTCGCGATTGACCGCCCTCCCCGTCCTACATCTCGGGGAGGATTCGATATCAAGGAGCTGGGCTGAATGCTGACCCTCAGACTCGCGCGCGCCGGTACCAAAAAGCGCCCCGTTTACCACCTCGTGGCTGCCGACCAGCGTGCACGCCGTGACGGCCGGTTCGTCGAGAACCTCGGCTACTACATCCCCGCGAAGGAAGTGCTCGTCCTCAAGCAGGACCGCATCGACTACTGGTTGAGCGTGGGTGCGCAGACGTCACCGACCGTGAAGAGCCTCATCAAGAAGGCGAAGAAGGAGGGCAACGTCCTCCCGCAGGCGAAGCCGAAGTACGAGGCGCCGCCCGTCGAAGCCGCACCGGCGAAGAAGGACGAGCCGAAGGCGGAGGCCGCCAAGGCCGACGCGCCGAAGGACGAGCCGAAGGCGGAGGCCGCTGCGGCCGAAGCCGCGCCCGCCGCCGAGGCGAAGGCCGAAGAGGCCGCGCCCGCCGAAGCCAAGCCCGAAGGCGAGGCCGCGCCCGAGGCGACCGACGCCGAGAAGTCCGAGTAGAGCGCGAGGCGACACGAGATGAAGGACCTCATCGAGTACATCGCCAAAGCGCTCGTCGATGCCCCCGACACCGTCGAAGTCACGGAGTTCGGCGACGAAGAGGCTTCGATCATCAAGCTGAAGGTTTCGAAGGAAGACCTCGGCAAGGTGATCGGCAAGAAGGGCCGCACCGCGAAGGCCATGCGTACGATCCTGTCGGCCGCAGCCATGAAGGTGCAGAAGCGCTCCACGCTCGAGATCATCGAGTAGCTCCCCCCGACCGTGTCCGCCTACGTCTACCGGGTGGGCCTCGTCAGTAAGCCCCACGGCCTGGAAGGGCACGTGGCGGTCCGCCTGTTCCGGCCGCGCCGGGACAAGAGCCACAAGACCAAGAGCGTCCGCGGGCCGGTGTCCGTCGCGCTCGCCACCGAAGCGGGTGACGAGGAGACCTTCGTCCTCACGTCGCTGCGGTTCGTGGATCCGACGCGCGCGGTGCTGCGGCTCGACGGCATCGACCGGAGCCGCGCCGAAGCGCTCGTCGGTCGTTTCCTCGACCTCGATCCGGCCCACCTCCCCGGCGCGCTCGTCGACGACGTGGACCGTGCGTTCGGCGCGACCGCCGTCCACGACGAGACCGGCGACGTCCTCGGCGTCGTCGCCGACGTACGGGACAACGGCGCGCAGGCGATGCTGGTGATCGAGCGTCCGGACGGTGGAGAGGCGCTCGTCCCGTACGTCGACGTGTTCGTGGCCGGCCTCGACGGACAAGGGCGGCTCCGCCTCACGCCGCTGCCGGGGTTGCTGGACCTCGAATGAAGATCGACGTCATCACCTTGTTCCACGAGTTCTTCGCCGGACCGCTGGCGACGGGGTTGGTGGGCAAGGCGATCACGGGCGGCGCGGCGCACGTCGACTTCATCGACCCGCGCACCTTCACGTCCGACGTACACCGCACCGTCGACGACACCCCCTACGGCGGCGGCGCCGGGATGGTGATGAAGGTCGAGCCGCTCGTCGCGGCGATCCGCGCCGTGCGCGCGAAGGGCGCGGGCCCGGTGGTGATGATGTCGCCCCAGGGCCGGCCGCTCGCGCAGAAGGATCTTTCGCGGTGGGCCGCCGGCGGCCACCTCGCGCTGCTCGCCGGGCGCTACGAGGGGTTCGACGAGCGGATTCGTGACTTCGTCGACGACGAGATCTCGCTCGGCGACTTCGTGCTCACCGGAGGGGAGTACGCGGCGCTGACCATTATCGATGGCGTCGTGCGGTTGCTCCCCGGAACACTCGGCAACGCCGACTCCTCCGAGCACGACTCGTTCGCCGCCGGCCTCCTCGAGCACCCGCAGTACACCCGGCCGCCGAGCTTCGAGGGGCGCGACGTCCCCGACGTGCTCACGTCCGGGCACCACGAGCGCATCGAGGCCTGGCGGTACGCCGAGGCGCTGCGGCGGACGCGGGCGCGGCGCCCCGATCTGTTCGTGTCGCGCGGCGCCTCCAAAGACGAGCGCCGGATGTTGCGCCGCGAGGGGGTGGGCCTCGAAGACCCGTTCCCCGGTGCAACCGCCGACGTGGGTCCCGCGGTGGCCTTCACAGGGCCGCGCTCGTCCGAGGCGCTGGTCGCGTTGGCGCGGCTCGCCGCCGCGTACGAGCTGTCGCGGTTGATCTGGGTGGGGGGCGACCCCGACCAGGTCGCGGCGCTCCCGGCGATCGAGGTGGACGTGCCGGACGAGCGATCGCGCCGTCAGCGCCGTGGGCCGGCGCCGCGGGCGCGGTTGGTCACGTCGCGGCGTATCGAGGTCGTGCCGACCTGGGCGGCGATCGGCGCTCCGCTGTACGGCAGCTCGAGCGCGGCGCGCGGGTCCGCGCCGGTGGCGGCGCCTCGCGAGGGAGTCTTGGCGTTCGGGGCGCCCGAGGACGCGGTGCAGGGCTGGCTGCCGCCGGTCCGGAGCACGGCGCGCCTCAACCGGCTCCCGCTGCTGGCGGCGATGGCGAGTCAGCTGGAGCGGCTGCGGTCGGAGCGGTGAGGGCGTGAAAGCCCGACGATGGACTTTTTCTCTTGACGCGACGACCGCCTGAGAAGAAAACGCCTCTCTCCCAGGGAGCTTGGATCATGAACTCGGTCATCGACGAAATCGAAAAGAACTACATCCGCAACGACCACCCGGCGCTCCGCATCGGAGACACGGTTCGAGTTCACACCAAGATCAAGGAAGGCGACAAAGAGCGCATCCAGGTCTTCGAGGGCATCGTCATTCGCCACCGCAAGGGCGGCGTCCGGGCGAGCATCACGGTCCGCAAGGTCTCCCACGGCGTCGGCGTCGAGCGTATCTTCCCGCTCGCGACGCCCGCGATCGACAAGATCGAGGTCAAGAGCCACGGTCAGGTCCGCCGCGCCAAGCTCTACTACCTCCGCAACCTCTCCGGTAAGGCGGCGCGCATCAAGGAGCGCACCGACCACCGGCAGAAGCGCTCCTGATCGCCGCCGCGCACCGCGCACGGCGCGTTTACCATCCCATCGTCGGTGTAGGCCGCTGTCCGCCGTTTATGGCGGGCGGCATCGATGCTTTACTGCGTCCGCCTCGACCCGAGCGTAGCCCGGACGAGGTGTCTCGGGCGCGTTCGTCCGGGGCGGTCGAGGAACCTGGTCGATGATCGTCGTCGAGCTCGCGCTCCAGGGCATCAAGGGCTTTCCGGAGCTGGTCCGGCTTCGCATGAAGCCCGGGCTGAACGTCGCGCATCCTTCGGATCGCGCGCTGGGCACCGCTCTGTTCGACGCCTTCTATCACACGCTCTTCGCGGACCCCGCGCGGCACAACGCGACCGCACACCTCGTCATGTCGCGCGCCGACCGGTCGCGCGCGGCGCTCACGTTCTTCGGTCGCGACAAGGTCACGTACCGAATGATCCGCGAGGCGGACAGCGGAGCGATCAAGCTCTACAAGTTCGACCAGGCGACGAAGCAGTACACGTTGTTCACCGACGTCACGAAAGACGCCGCCAACTACGTACGCGTCCAGCAGCACCTCCCGGACGAGGTCTCCTACGAGCGCCTCTTCGTCTTCTCGCCGGAGTCGATGCCGTCGAGGCTGGAGCGCGCGCGCACCAAGAGCGGCGCGCCGCTGATGTCGAACGCCCCCGCACCCTCCGCGCCGGGGCTCGCGGGGGGGATGCAGCACCACCACCTCTCCGGCGTCATGGCGCGCCCCGACAGCGCGCTGGGCGCCGCGCCGCCGCGCGCGCTCTCCCACATGAGCGGCGTGATGCCGGGGACCTTCGGCTCCTCGCTCAACGTCACCAACGCGCTGGTGCAGTCCGAGCTCGAGGATCCGGGCTCCGCGGCCCCGACGCCCGAGAAGAAGAAGGCCTCCAAGGAGGAGGCGCGCGCCGAGCTCGCCAAGCTCAAGGGGCAGCTCGAGACGCTGGTGCGGTCCGAGCGGGCGCAGGACGAGATCGACCAGCTCAACCACCGCAAGTTCGAGCTCGCCGAGAAGGTCGAGCGGGTGTCGCGCGTGAAGGCGGAGCTCGAGCGCATCGAACAGGACGCCCCCGGCGACGACCTCCAGAACCTCCCGAGCGGATTCACCGAGCGCCTGCGGCACTACGAAGAGCTCGAAGCCAAGTTCATGGACGACCGCGCGCGACTCGACGACGAGCTGATCGCGCTCGAAGCGGAGGAGCGCAACGCGTTCATCCAACCGCTCGAGAAGGATCCGTACTTCCTCGGCGGGCTGCTGGGCGTCGTCGGCTTCCTCGTGCTGGCCGGGGTGCTCGCCGCCCCGATGCTCGCGCTGCTCAATGTCGCGTGCGCGCTGGTCGTGGGTGGTTCGGCGCTGCGCTTCATCTCCGACCTCGAGGGCCGCGCCCGGCGCGCCGTCCGACACACCGCCGCGAAGGACCGACTCACGCGCCTGGAGAAACAGCACAACCTCGACACCGGCGCGACGAAGCGCCTGATGACCAAGCTCGACGTCGACTCCCCGGCCGCGCTCCTCGAACGCCTCGAAGCGCAGGAGCGCGTGCAGCACCAACGCATGATCGCGGAGGAGACCCTCGCGTCGCTCATGCGCGACTCGGAGCTGAGCTCCGCGACCGCGGAGCTCACCGCGATCGAGCGGCGCCTCGAGGCGCTGGAGGCCGATGTCATGGCGGGGGCGGGCTCGCTGCTTTCGGTCGACACGCTGAACCGCCGCATCGATCGCCTCGCGACGGATCTCGGTGAACCGAAGCAGCGCGCGAGCTCGATCGTCGGGACGCCGGACCTCCCACCGCCGGAGCGGACGCGGACCGGCTCCATCGTCGGCACGCCTATCCCGGGCGGGGCGCCGCCGCGCGCGACGAGTGTCCCGGGCACGCCAATCCCGAGGGCGGCGAGTGGAGTCCGCGCGCCGCTGCCACGTGGGGCGAGCGGCGCACCGGTGCCGCGTCCACGCGGAGGATCGATCGTCGGCACACCCGCGTCACCGCCGACGCGGGACCTCCCCGTGCGAACCGGGGACGTGCCTCGGTTCTCGACGGACGATCTCGGCAAGATCAAGAGCGACGACATCCCGGGTGTACGCACCGGCGACTTCGAGAACCCGGATCCCCTCGCGAGCTCGCCCGGGGTCAGGGCCAAGCTCCCGTCGTTCCCCTCGTCGCCGCCGCTGCCTGCACCGGACGTCGCGTCGGACGTCCCGGAGCTGCGCACGGCGCGCCCGCGGTCGTTCTCGACGTTTGTCACGCCGATCGATCCGCGCGAGTTCTCGCAGACGAACGAGTCGGCGCCCGCCGATCCCCTCGCGCGCGAGCCGAGCATCATCACGAAGGCGTACCCCGGCGAGCCGCAGCCCGCGCCGCCGGTACCGAAGCAGCCGATCCCCAACGCCGACAGCAACGCGCGCGCGATGTTCGACTTCGGCGGTGGATCGTTGGTCGAAGAGGACGATGACGACGAAGACGGCTACGGTTCCGGCTACGGCGCGTCGTCGTCGGGGCGGTCCGACTCGTCGGGCGGGCAGGGCGCGAGCGGTTACTTCGCGGTGGGCGGCTACGGCGGCGGCGGCGGCGGAAGCGGCGGGTACGGTGTCGGTACCTACGACGGCTCGGGCGGCGCGATGATCCCCGACCGGTCGCGCGACCTGATGCAGGCGGCGGTCGACGTCCTCCAGCGCCAGGTCGACGACCTCGGGCAGGCGATCGAGCGCCGCCTCGGGCAGTACCTCGTCGCGTTCACCGACGGTCACTTCCGTACGGCCTCCTTTGGCCCCCGCGGCGAGGTCACGCTCTACACCGCGGCCGACGAATCCACCGCGTACACGCAGCTCGAGGGGGAGCAGCTCGACCTCGTCGACGCCGCGCTGCGGTTCTGCCTCGTGGAGGCCATCGTGCGCGAGCGCCGCATCCCGGTGCTCTTCGACGACCCCTTCACGAAGTTCTCGGCGAAGAAACGCAAGCTCCTCGCCCAGATGCTCGCCTACCTCGGCGGCGCGACGCAGGTCTTCGTGACCACGTCCAAGGACGACATCGCGGGCCACCCGCTCGAGTGGTGACGGCTACGCGTTGCTCGGGAGCTGGACGAGGCGCGGCTCGATGAGCTCGCGGCCCGACGTGTAGCGACCGGTGAAACACGCGTTGCAGAAGCGCTCCTGCTCGGCGTCGTTCGCCGCCGCGTGCAGGCCCGCCTCCGAGAGGTAGCCGAGGCTGTCGGCGGTGATGAAGTCGCGCGTCTCTTCGACGGACTTCTGCGCGGCGATGAGCTCGGTGCGTGTGGGGGTGTCGATGCCGTAGAAGCAGGGGTAGCGCGACGGCGGCGACGAGATCCGCAGGTGGACCTCCTTCGCGCCCGCGCTGCGGAGCATCCCGACGATCTTGCGGCTGGTGGTGCCGCGCACGATCGAGTCGTCGACGACCACGACGCGTTTGCCCTCCAGCACCGAGCGGATCGGGCTGAGCTTCAGCTTCACACCGAAGTGGCGGATCGACTGCTCGGGCTCGATGAACGTGCGGCCGACGTAGTGGCTGCGCAGGAGGCCGTGGCGGAACGGGATGCCGGAGGCCTCCGCGAACCCGAGCGCGGCGGGGACACCCGAGTCCGGTACCGGCACGACGAGGTCGGCTTCGGCGGGCTGCTCTTCGGCGAGGTGCTTCCCCATCTTCACGCGCGCTTCGTAGACGCTGCGCTCGAAGATCGAGCTGTCCGGGCGCGCGAAGTAGACGAGCTCGAAGACACACGAGCAGGGGCGGGCGTCGGGCGCGTGGACGAGGCGTTCGCTGTGCACGCCGTTTTTGTCGATGGAGACGATCTCCCCCGGCTTCACTTCGCGCAGGAACGTGGCGCCGATGAGCTCCAGCGCGCTGGTCTCGCTCGCGAGGACGTGGGCGCCGTTGAGCTCGCCGAGGACGAGCGGCCTGAAGCCCTCCGGATCGCGCACGCCGATCATGCCGCCCGCGTGCATCATGATCAGGGTGTACGCGCCGATGACCTGCGCGGCGGCTTCGCGGACGCGGTCGACGAGGCGCGGCGCGCGGGCCCGCGCGAGGAGGTGGACGAAGACCTCGGAGTCGCCGGGCGTCGAGAAGATGGCGCCCTCGCGTTCGAGTGTCTCGCGGATCTCCTTGGCGTTGACGAGGTTCCCGTTGTGCGCGAGCGCGAGCGGGCCCTTGCTGGTCTGGACCGAGAACGGTTGGGCGTTCTCCTGCCCGGTGCCCCCCGCGGTCGAGTAGCGGACGTGCCCGATCGCGTGCTGTCCGGCGAGGCGGGTGAGCGTCGTCTCGGTGAAGACGTCGGCGACGAGGCCGCGGCCGAGGTGCCGGGCGTAGCGCTGATCTTCACGGCCCGCCGCGACGATCCCGGCGGCTTCCTGGCCGCGGTGCTGGAGGGCGTGGAGGCCCAGGTACGCCAGCTTGGCGGCCTCCGGATGGGACCAGATGCCGAACACGCCACACACGGTGCCTTGTCCATCCCGCCTGATGCGTGAGGGGTCAAGCGACTCGTGTTAGGACGTGTCGATGCCACCCACCTACGGCGGCTCGGCCGCGCTGGACGGGGCGACGGAAGATGCCCTCCAGATCACGGAGAGCTTCTCGGATCGGGCGCGGGCGCTGTTCTACGCGCGCCTCGCGTTCCTCGCGATCGGTCTGTGTGTGCTCGCGGTCCCCTCGTGGTCGCGCTTCCTGGGGACGACGAGCTCGATCGCGTTCGTCGTGTACTTCGCGGTGATCGCCTACTCGGTCGCGAACTTCCTGCTGATCGATCATCCCACCCTCGGTCGCCCGCTGACGTTTGCGACGCTGTGCCTGGATCTGTGCGCGCTGACGATGATGGTCCTCCCGAGCGGCGGGCTGCAGTCGCCGGTGATGGGCGCGCAGGTGTTGTTCGCGATCTTCTTCGTGCTGTTGTTCCCGCAGCGTTTTGCGTTGGTGCCGCCGCTCTTGGTGTTGCCGATCGTCGCGAGCCTCGACCGCACCTTCGGCGCGGGCGGCGCGCTGGGCGAGGGGGTGTTCCTCGTCGGGTGGTACTCCACGCTGTCGCTGATCGCGGCGTACGTCCTGCTCTACCTGTCGGCGCGCGACGAGCGCCGGACGAGTCAGCTCCGGGAGCTCACGAAGAGCCAGGAGTCGGCGATCATCACCGAGGAGCGATTGCGGCTGGCGCGCGAGATCCACGACGGGCTCGGTGGTTCGCTGTCCACGCTGATCATCCAGTCGGAGTTCATCCTGCGCATGGCGAAGGACCCGCCGCTGCGCGACGAGATCCAGGAGCTCAAGGCGCAGGCGGAGGAGGCGATCGACGAGCTGCGACGGTCGCTCACGATGATGCGTCGTGACTTCGACCTGCACAAAGCGCTCGAGGACTACTGCATGCGGTTCCAGGAGCGGTCGCGTTCGTGGTGTGCGTTCAAGGTCCGCGGCCGGACGCGGCGCCTCCCGAGTGAGATGCAGCTCGCGATCTTCCGCATCCTGCAGGAGTGCCTGACCAACACGGCGAAACACGCAGAGGCGAAGAACGTCGAGGTGCGGCTCAAGTACGACGGCGACATGGTCTCGCTGATCGTCACCGACGACGGGAAGGGCTTCGAAGCGGCGACCGCCTCCCGCAGCGGACACTACGGGCTCACGAACCTGAAGGAGCGTGCCCAGAAGTTCCGCGGCACGTTCGACGTCCAGTCGGCGCCGGGCGCCGGTACGACGATCCACACCACGCTGGTGATCCCCGCCGAGGGATCCCACGTGGCGTTCATGCCGGGACAGGGACTCGAACCCTGACGTCCAGAGGACAGAGGCTTTTAAGGCCCCCGCGTATGACCAATTTCGCCATCCCGGCCGGCTGCGGATGAATACCACAATTAGCGGGCGTGGAGCGTGGACTCCCCGACGCCATCGACGCCCGATCCGCGCTCGTTCCGGTTGATAGCGGGGTCCATGTTCTGCGCCTGGCGCCAGGTCTGATCGTTGCCGAGGTTCGCCTCCGGCGGCATACCGTTCACCTCGTACAGATCGGTGCCGCCCGCGTCGATGAACACACCGACGCTGCGGACCTTGCGGCGCGCGTTGCCCGCGTCGGTGTTCTCCGACAGGGCCGCGTTGCCGACGCCGTAGGCGGTACGCGGGCGGTACTCGTCGTCGCCCGCGTTGTCGACGAAGAAGCCGATGCCGTTCACGTTGCCGGCGCCGAGCGTGATGCGCGAGCCGTTGTAGACGTCGTCGCCCGACTCGTCGATCAGGAACGCCGCCGTGTAGTCGTGCGCGCCCGCGATCGTCACATTCACGCGCGGGAGCGCGCCGCCGTAGGTGTCGTTGCCGGCGCCCTCGAGCAGGAAGCCGAGCGCGTAGTGTGCGCCGGTCCCCATCGCGTACCAGAGCGCGTCGTAGGCGTCGTCACCCTCGTGGTCGGCGAGGATGCCGGTGCCGAACCAGAACCCGCCGCCCTGCACGAAGATGCTCCCGTCGTAGCGGTCGCTCCCCGACGCGTCGACGAGGATGCCGACGCCGCCGCTCATGAACGCGCGGTCCGTGAAGTCCGCGCGGCGACCGAACGCAAAGCCCTGGCCGAGCGAAGAGTTCGCGCGACCGGGACGCTGCGCCGAGTAGTACAGCGGGTCGCCGCCCGCGTCCGGATCGCCGGGGTCGAGGAAGTAGAAGTCGTCGCCCGCGACGTCGTAGACCGCGCCCGCCGCGCGCGCGTACGCGAAGCCCTGCGCGAACTGGTAGGCGCGGCGCTCGTCGTTGCCGCCGCCGTCGAAGAGCAGACCGATGCCGAACGCCGCGGCGCCCTGCATCGCGGCCTCGCCGAGGTAGAGGTCGTCGCCGTCGTCGTCGACGAGCACGCCGGTGCCGAACACACCGGTGCCCTGCGACAGCCGAAGCGATCGGTACTCGTCGTCGCCGCCGCCGAGGTCGACGAGCGTCGCAGTGCCCATGCGGCCGCCGCCCTGACGCGGGGTCTCGGAGAAGCTCGTCGGGCCGTTGTCCTCGTCGGGGCCCGCGGTGGGCGTGTAGCGGCCGCCCGCGTCCGACACCAGGCGCATGTCGTCGAGCGGGTGCGGGACCTCGACGTAGCCGTAGCGATCGTCGCCGCTCAGATCGATGAGCACCGACACCGAGTTCGTCGCGTTCACGTTGCCGCCGGCGGGGACTCGGTAGAGGTCGTCGCCGCCGAGGTCGACGAGGAGCGCCCAGCCGTCCGGGGCGTCGTCGGTGTGCACGCCGTTTTCGCCGTCGGAGATCGCGACGCGGCCGATCGGCGTGTCCTGGACGAACACGTACGTCGCCGCGGCGGTCGCGGTGGTGCTCGGCGTCGCGGCGAAGCGGTGCAGCGCCGCCATGCCGATCGCGTCGAGCAAGTCGACTTGCGCGCCGTACAACTCGCCGTACGGGATGTCCTCGTTGAGGAGCCGCTGGGTGTTGGGCGTCGCGACGTTGAGGCCGAACCGATCCGCGCGCGGCGCGATGAAGGCGGCGCCGAAGTCGTACAGGTTGTTGCGGTTGTTCGCGTTCGGCACGGCCAGCTTCTGCTTCGCGTCCGCGCGACGAATGGCGTCGAGCACCTCCGCGAGCGCGAGCTGAAGATCCATCGGGACGTCCGCCGCGTCGGCGAGGATCGCGGCGCGGTCCGGGTTGCCGCCGGTAGCGTTGATCAGATCCACCATCGCCTCGGTCAGCGGCTCGACCGGATCGAGCATCCCGGGGGCGCTCCCGTTCGCGGGGAAGTCGATCAGCTCCGCGAGCCGCTCCACCATGCGCGCGGCGCGGCGCGGCGGCGCCATCCCGTCGTCCTCCGCGGCGGCGTCGAGGTCGCGCACGACCCCCTTCGCGAAGTCGGGTCCGCGGAGCGGCTCGTTGTGGATGTCGTCGAACCAGCTGAGCCGGTACGGGTCGAGGAGGAGGTCCTTCGGGAGGTTCGCAAACGCGAAGGTGTCCCAGATGGCGCTGCACCTCGTCATGTCGACGTTCGCGAGCGCCTCGGCCATCAGGTTCCGCGTCCCCTCGGGCACCGTCTCGCCGTGGCACGCGCAGTCGCGGCTGAGGCAGACGTCGCCGCGGAGGGTGGTGCGGCACGTCTTGTCGGGATCACAGCCGGCGCCGCACGGCGGCGCGCAGACACCCGGGAGGGACGGCTCGCTCTTCACGCACACGAGGCCCTGCATGCACTCGCGGTCGAGGGTGCAGGGGGTCTCGGTGAGCTCGAGATCGTTGCGGCGCCCGCAGTACTCGGCGCCCGCAAGCTGGGTTGCAATGCACGTCGGCGTGATGAAGTCGTCGCCGACGCCGCACGTGTACCCGGGCGGGCAGGCGCTCCCGCCCGCGCAGCTCGTGGTGCAGTACCCGAGCGCGAAGTAGTCCCCCTCGCACCAGTCCATCCCCGGGCCGCACGCCGACACGTCGCCGTAGCAGCTCGTCCCGTGGTTGGTTGCGGGCTCCTCACACGTCGCGCCGGGCGGGACGCAGAAGTACTGCGGGGTCCCCATCCCCTGCGCGATGTCGAAGCAGGTGTAGCCGTCGATGCACCCGTCGAGGTCGTCGCCGCATGCATCCGCGCAGAAGCTCTCGGTCTGCGTGTTGAGGCACATGCCGCCCGGGCACCCGGTGTCACACGCGGCGCAGCTCGACTCGGAGAAGAGCACGCCCGCGTCGGGGGGGAGGCCGGAGTCGATGACGCCTCCGTCGCGCGGGCCGCCGTCGCGCGGCGTTTCGGTCGGGCCCGTGTCGCGGGTCCCGCCGTCGCGCGGGGTCATCGGGTCGTCGTCGCCGCCGCTGCACGCGGCGAGGGCGAAGAAGAGTAGGGCGGGGATCCGTCGACGCATCATGCGTACCCTCACTGACCGTCGTTGAGTGTGGTCTCGAGATCCGGCGCCGGCCCGTCCGACGGACGTTTCAGGTACGCGACGCGGTTGCCCTGCGTGTCGAACAGCAGATTCACGAGCTCCCATCCATGTTCACCCTGCAGGTTCAGCACCTCCTCGTCGTATTCGTAGTGCGAGGAGGGAAGCACCAAGACCTTATACGCCCATGCGGCCATTGGTGGTGGAGGCTATCATGCGGACCTGAAGTGCTGGACCTCCACAACCACGTCCTGTTCGGGCTCGACGACGGTTGCCGGACGCCGGCCGAGTCGGTCGCCCTCGCGGAGCGCGCCAAGGCCGCGGGGCACCGCGGGTTCGTCGCGACGCCCCACATCCGCCCGGGCATGTTCGACAACGACCCGGACGGGATCCGGCGTCGCCGGGACGAGGTCGCGCCGCTCCTCGAGCCGGTGGGGATGGAGCTGTTCCTCGGCGCCGAGTATTACTTTGCGCCCGAGCTGCTCGCGGCGGCGAAGGCCAAGACGCTCCTCACGCTCGGGGAGTCGAGCCGGTACGTGTTGATCGAGCTGCCGCTGCGTCAGCTCCCGCCGCGCTTCGACGACCTCCTCTACGAGATCCGATTGTGCGGCTACGTGCCGGTCATCGCGCATCCGGAACGCTGCGAGCAGGTCGCGCGTGATCTCGACGCTGCGCAGGAGATCTTCGCGCGCAACGGGGTGCTCCTCCAACTCGACGCCGGGAGCCTCGTTGGCCACTACGGTCGGACCGCGAAGAAGGCCTCGGAGCGCCTCGTGAAGGCGGGCGCGTACCACGTCGCGGCGTGTGACCTGCACCGGCCGGAGGACGTGGACAAGATCGTGGGGCCGTCGAAGAAGGTGCTCGAGAAACTCGTGAAGAAGCGGGGCGGGGATGTGGACGTCCTGCTGACCACGAACCCGCGCCGTATCGTCGAGGACGCCCCGAGTGAGTCGATCGAAGCGGTCTGAATTCGCGTTAACATGGCGGGCGACGACCATGCGCGCGCTCCCGTTGGCCCTGTTGTTCCTGCTCGCCGTGCCCGAGCCCGCCGAGGCCTGCTCGCTGTTCCACGGCTTCGCCGAGACCGCGCCGCGCGAGGGCGGTCGCATCCCGCGCAACGGCGTCTGGTACGTGTCGGGGTTCGAGGTCGATCCGGTCGAAGCGACGTGGCTCGACTTCGACGTCTTCATTCCGCTGCGCGTCGAACCGCACGCCAGCGTGTACGAGATCTACAACGACGGTACGTACTTCGGACGCGAGGCGATCGTGTCGGCGGAGTCGGGGCGCCCCGACGTGGAAGCGATCCGGCGCGAGTTCCGCGTCGTCTCGTTCGACGACCTCGTGGCGCCCGCGGTCGGCGAGGTCATCTCGGCGACGGCGATGTACCGCGAGGAGAACTCGTCGATGTGCATCGACGAAGGCTTTTATGTGGAGCTCGTCGTCGATCTCATCGCCGACGACTTCGGCCTCGGCGCGTTCTACTTGTTCGAAGCGACGCCGGGGCAGCCGCTGCAGCTCGTGTCGTCGCGGCTCGGTCCCGACGGCGCCGCGACAGAGAACGTCACGATCGGTGTCGTCGCGGGCGTGACGCCCGGCGAGCGCTGTTACTTCGTCCGTGCGATCGACCTCGCCGGCAACTTCGCCGACTCGGAGCTGGTCTGCGTCGATCTTCAGCGCGTCGTCGAGCAGCCCGACGCGGGCGTCGTCGACGCTGGGACGATGGGCGCGTCCGGCGGGCTGGGGAGGGCGCCCACGCGCGCTCCGCTCGACGGCCGAGGCTGCGCGTGCGGCGTCGAACGTCGAGGGCGCGGCGCGAGTCCCGTCGCCGTCCTCGTGATCGGACTGTGGGCGTGGGTGCGGCGCCGAGCACATCGTCGCTAGGTGGCGTCGGCGGTCGCTTGCGGGATGACCCGGGCTTGGTCGTAGGTTTTCCGATTCAAGGGGGAAACCAACGATGCAGAGTGATCTTCGAACGCTCTTGGACAAGAAGGGGCACGCGGTTCACACCGTAACGCCCGAAACGACCGCGCTCGCCGCCGTGCGGGCGATGAACGAGAACCGGATCGGCGCCGTCCTCGTCGTCGAGCACGACGTCCCGGTCGGCATCTTCACCGAACGCGACGTGCTCCGGCGCGTCGTCGAATCCGAGCGGGAGCCGAAGGACGTCCCGGTCGGGGAGCTGATGTCGTCGCCGCTCGTGACCGTCGAGCCGCGCATGTCGGTGATGGACGCGATGCGCCTGATGACGGACCGCCGCCTCCGCCACCTCCCGGTGATGGAGGGGACGCGGCTGGTGGGGATGGTGTCGATCGGCGACCTCACGAAGTGGGTCACCAGCGACCTGCGCGACGAAGTCGAGCAGCTGGAGACCTACATCACCGGCCCGCAGCTGTAGCGTCAGTCCGGGAGCGCGGGCGGGTTCCAGCGCTGGTCGTAGAGCACGCAGCGCGCGGTGCCGCGTGTCCCGGCGTTGCCGGCCGCGGCGCCCGCGCCCGCGCGCAGGTACCACCGGCCGCTCCCGCTGTCTTCGTTGCGACTGATTCGGACGAACTCCGCACCGCCGCGGAACTGACCGCTCACCTTCGTCAGGTAGCAAAACGCACGGCTCGTCAGGCTCATCTCGGTGGGGTTCGGGAAGGTGGAGACGTTCCGGAACTCGTTGGGAGCGTCATAGGCGACACGCGTCTGCCCGAAGTACATGCAGCGCGCCTCGCCTTGTACCCAGGGCGGGCCACACGACGTGACCTCGACGCTCCCGAGCAGCGTTTGGACCGCCTCGCTCCCACTGAACCGCCCCGAGATACGGCTGACGGAGCACGCGAGGCCGCCCCGGACCGCGTCGCCGTGTTCGACCGCGCCGCGGTTCGCGTGACACGTACAACCGGGCGTGAAGGGGCCGGTGTCGTCCTCGCAGGCCTGCGCGGTGGCGCGCGCGCGCCCTTGGACGGGGAAGGATTGGCGCACCTCGCTGTCGGCGAGGAACGCGTCGTGCGCGACGCAGTGTGCTTCGCCTCGGATCCAGCCTTGGCCGGACTGTGCGCTCAGCCTCCAGTAGCCGTCGGAGCCGACGTAGACATCGACGATCTCACCACCGCCCTGGAGATCACCCGCGATCCCCGTCAGCGCGCAGAATCCCTCGGTCGCCGGCCACATCTTCACGACCTGACCTTGCTTCGCCTCGTAGAACGCGACGGGCCGAGCCTCCTGGCGCGGGAGGCTGCACCGCTCGTCCTCACACGCGAGGCCATCCTGGCAGGCGTCTTCGCAACACGACTGCCCCAGCGCGCCGCAGTCGCCGCAGATGTCGTTCTCCTGGCAGCGCAACCACTTCGTGTCGCACGGGACGTCTTCGCGATCGGGTCCACAGCATCGCTCGCCTCGTGCGCCGCAACCGTTGCCGGCGAGGGGGAGCTGGCCGATGTTTCGGATGTCGCCGCGTCCGCCGAGCTCCGGGCTCGGGCTGGCGCTGCAACCGAACGCGAGGATGGCGAGCGCCGGGAGCCACCGAGCGCGAGCCGTCATGTCAGCGCGTCACCGTCGCCGTCACCGTTCCGAGGTTGCCGCGTGTGTCCGTCATCGTCAGCGACACGAAGTAGTCGCCGGTCTCCGTGAACGCTGCGTCGCTCACGGACCACCGGCTCGTCGGGTACTCGCGGCCGTTCGCCCACTGCACCACGCCCTCCGCGTCGACGCCCGTGATGCGGCGCCGCGCCGTGGTGAGGCGCGTGGTGGCGACCGACGTGTCGATCGAGGTCGTCGCGCCGCCGGGGGCGCGCACGGTGCCGGCGATCGTGACCATCGAACCGTCGGCGAGCGGTGCGCCGTACTGCGCGGGTGCTTCGGTGGAGCGGAGCAGGAACGTGTTGTCCTCGGCGGTGAACGTGTCGCCGTCCGGCTCGAGGCGCACGAGCGGCGTCTCGGCGGCGAAGCCCGTGAGCGCCTCGCCGTCGAACGCGAGGTTCCACAACTGCATCCGCGTCGACGCCACGACCTCGAACGCCGCGGTGTTCATCGTGTAGTCGACGACCGAGCCACTGACGAACGCGCGCCCCGAGATCGCGAGGCGGTACGTGCCGAGCGGGAAGTCGCCGCGCTCCTGCCAGCGCACCGCCCACTTGTGGTCCTCACACTGCGCGCGCGTGCACGCGCCGCGGTACTCGACGATCATCTCGAAGCCGCGGTCGTCGTAGACGCGGTCCCCAGGCTTGCGAACCGGCGCGAAGCCTTGGCCGTCGTCGCGCTCGAGGATGACCACCGGCTGGTCGACGCCGGGGTGTCCGCCCGCCCACTCGACGACGAGCTCGTCGAGGCGCTCGTGCTGCGCGGGCGCGTCGATCGAAAACGCCGCCGGGTCGCCGGACGTCGGCGTGAGCTCGACCCACGCCGTCTCCTCCGGCGGGTCGACCCAGTACATCGGCTTGAGGTTTTGGTTGTCGAGCGTGCGGTCCTCCGGCTCCGCCGCGAGCTGTTCGGCGATCGCGAGGGAGTTGTCCTGGAGGTACGGGCCGAACTTCCAGCCCCAGATGTCGCGCGACGGCTCGTAGCCGCCCTGCAGCCAGTCGTCCTCGTTGAGGAGGTAGAAGTGGTGGTCCTGGCTGTAGCCGAGGATCGTCGCGTCCTCGATGCCTTCGACCGCCGACTCGATACGGTCCGAGTGGTCGCGCCCGAACTGCGAGAGCGGCTCGCCGGGCATCGACGCGAGCGCGAGCGTGCCGAGGCGCGCCACCGACAGCACCGTCTTCTGGAACTGCGGCACCGGGTGCCCGTCCGTCAGGCACTCCACGCCGAAGACGCAGTTGAGCGCGCCGTCCTCGAACGCGGTGCTCGGGTCCTCGTCGTCGATCAACCCCTCGACGCACTGGAACGCGCCGAACCGGAAGTAGTCGCGCCCGTTCTCGCAGGACACGTTGGCGTCGAAGAACTTGCCCGGCCCGTAGCCGAGCAGCTCGTGGGTGATCGGGACGCGCTGGGTCGCGAAGCCGACCTTCGTGTCGGCCGACGTCGTGATGCCGTCGAGCGCCGGCTCGATCACGCCCCACGCACGCTCGCCGATCAGCTGGATGCGTTCGAAGTCGGGGTGCCCGAGGTCGTCGCCGTCGGGGGAGATGTCGCCCGCGTTGCCCTGGATGAAGAAGCCGGTGACGTCACGCCCGTACTTCTCGCTCGCGCGGTCGGTGAGGACACCCTCCACGCCGCCGCCCGCGTCGGCGGTGACGACGGGGTTGCTGCTCCCGAACACCGTGCCGTGGATGCCGAAGTTCGAGAGCACCGCGATCGGTTGGTCGTTGGCGTCGTCGACGCGCATCACGACCATGCGGTTGTCCTTGCCGTCGTCGTTCGGCAGGCCGTTGTTGCGCTCGCGGCGGTCGCGGTTGATGTCGTTGGTCGGGTCGAAGTCGTCGAGGACCGCGTAGCCGAACTTCGCGGGCTCGCGTGCGTCCATCGCCATGATGATCGCCTCCGCGAAGGACGACGTGAGGCGCTCGAAGATCTCCGGCGACCACTCGCCGTACCCGAAGAACCCGAAGCCGAGGCCCTTCACGAGGTGCCAGTAACGCGCAGGCTGCGAGTGGCTGTGCGGCGACGAGGTGAGGATGTGATCGATCAGGTTCACGCCGGTCGCTTCCATCACCTTCTCGGCGGTGCGCGCGACCATGAAGTCCGTGGTCCAGCAGGTGGGGAGCCGGAGGAGGACGAACAGCTCCTTGCCATCGTCGAACACCAGCGCGCGCACGTCGGGTCGATCGAACCACGCGCTCGATCCGCCGAGTGAGTCGCGGTACGGCGTGCGCGGTCCGAAGCGGCTGCCGTACCCGGCGAGCGACACACCGACCGGGAAGTCGAGCGGCGCGATCCCGAGGCCGACCTGCAACGCGCCGCGCGCGCTGCCGCCGGGGCCGGGCGTCGCGATGAACTCCGCCGCGGGGTGCGCCTCGCAGCGACCGTCGAGGCAGTGCGCTTCGGCGGAGCAGTCGTTGTCCGTCTCACAGACCGGGAGGCAGCGGTTCGCGTCGGTGTCGCAGATGCACTGCTCGTCGGCGCAGACGGGGATCGTGCGGCAGTTGCCGCGGTCGAAGCACGTGCCGGTCGGGTGGCACTCGAGCTGGAAGCACACGCCGGTGCCGCAGTCGCTGTGGTACTTGCACGCGGGGCGCGCGGGTTCGTCGCCGTCGTCGTCGCCGCTACAGGAGAAGGCGAGCAGGGCGATGGCGAAGGGGAGTATCGACGTTCGCATCCAGTGCCCAATCAATCAGGTTTCGCTGCGAATCGGCAGTCCACCGGATTGCCGATGCATGAAAACACTTGCCTCGGCCGCCGACCGCGCTCAGGCTCGGCCCGTCATGGACAGCGTCCTCTACTGCTGGAAGTGCAACGGCGCCACGGAGCTGATCGACAAGGTCAAACGCGCCGACTCCTGCGAGCACTGCGGGGCGGACCTGCACTCGTGTAAGAACTGCAAGTTCTTCGATCCGAACGTCCACAACCAGTGCCGGGAATCGACCACGGTCTGGGAGCCGGACAAGGAGAAGGCGAACTTCTGCACCTACTTCATCCCGCGCGAAGGTGAGTCGGAGATGGAGGAGGATCGCGACGCCGCGCTCAACAGCCTCGAAGCGCTGTTCAAGAAGTAAAAAGTCTTTCCTGCGCGCGTCCTTGGTGCTATCCGCACACCCCGGTTTGGTGGGGTAGCTCAGTCGGTTAGAGCGGGGGTCTCATAAGCCCTAGGTCGGCGGTTCAAGTCCGCCCCTCACCATCCCCCTGAATCCCGCAGTCGTGAACCGCAGATCCCACGAGGTTCACCCCCGGGAGCACACGGTTCAGACCCGCGATGGCGTCCGCCTCGCGCTGCACGAAGTCGGCGGCGACGGCCCCGGCGTCCTCCTCGTCCACGGCTTCGCCCAGAACCGCCACACCTTCGCGCTCGGCGCGCTGCCCGACGCCTTCGTCCGCTGCGGGGCGCGGGTCTTCTACGGCGAGCTGCGCGGCCACGGGCGCTCTCAGCGACCGGAGCGCCCCTGGGACCTCGCCGACCACCTCGACGAAGACCTCCCAGCGTTGATCCGCGCCGTCGCCGAACGCACCGGCGGCCCCGTGCACCTCGGCGGCCACTCCATGGGCGGGATGCTCGGGTACGCGCTCCTGACCCGCGACGTGCTGCTCGCCTCGCTCGTCACCTACTGCGCCCCGGCGATCCTCGGGGCCACGCGGACCGCGGTGCGCGCCGCCGCGCTGCTCGCGCCGGTGGCCGCGCGTGGTCGTCGGGTGCCGATGCATCACTTCCTGCGGCTCGTGAGCCGGCCGCTCACCAAGGACCGCGCCCCGCCCGGGCTGCGCGGGTTGCAGCGCTTCACTTCGCTCGTGACGCCGTCCGCGGGCGAACGCGCGGCGCTCCGCGGTGCGCTCGCGTCGGCCGATCCGGAGTCCCCGCGCGTCGCCCGCCAGCTCGCCCGGATGGCCGTGCGGCGCCGCCCCGAGCTGCTCGGGCTCGACCTCGTCGACTGCGTGCGCCGCTCGCCGCTCCCGGTCGCGCTCGTCGTCGGCACGCACGACGTCTTCGCCCCGCCCAAGAGCGTGCGGCCGCTGCTCGGACCCGGTCAGGCCGGACCGCGCCGCCTGGTTCAGATCCCGGGCGGCAGCCACGTCGACGTCCCGCTTGGTCACCACGCCGCACGCCTCGCCGAAGAACTCTGGGCCTTCGTCGTGCGTGCTTGACAACGGTGCGGTGAACACGTACCCGTTTGCCGCCTCGCGAAAGTGGCGGAACTGGTAGACGCGCAGGATTCAGGTTTCTGTGTCTGTATGGACGTGGGGGTTCGAGTCCCCCCTTTCGCAGCTCCGGGCTTCGCCCTCCACTACTAAAGGGGGGCTCGGACGTTCGGTTCGCCTTTGGCTCACCTTCCGGTCGAGTCCCGCATGAGCGGACTGCCTTGGCCTCGCAAACGAGCCCCTCTTCGAGGGGGTCGTTTGCTCGTCCTTGGCTCTGGGTGGCTTTGTAGGCTCGTGGCTCGGCTTCGCCTCGCCCCTCGCGCCCCTCGCCCAGGAAGGCTCTTCGAATTCTTGCGTAGTACTCTGCGATGCCGCACCGCTTTGGGTTCGCCCTGCCGCTCCTCCTGATCGCCTGCACGCCTGGGCCGCAGCGGATGACCGCGGAGGAGGTCGCGTCGATTACGCCGAACTATTACGACCTCGTCGATGATTCGTCGCCGTCGGCGTTGCGGGCGACGCTGCACGACGCGATCGATGACCATCAGCGGTTCCCGTTCACGAGCACGGCGCTCGATACGTGGGACATCCTGGAGCTCGCGGACGAGGATCCGAACGACGCGAACCGGATCCTCGACGTGTATCGGAACGACTCCTACGCGAAGGCGGGGGGCGGGAACTCCGACTACAACCGGGAGCACACGTGGCCGTCTTCGTTCGGGTTCCCGAACGACAACCAGTCGAACTATCCGTACTCGGACACCCACGCGTTGTTCCTCTCGAACGACTCGTACAACAGCGCGCGGGCCAACCGGCCGTACCGGTACTGCGACGCCACGTGCACCGAAGAGGTGACCGTCGCGAACGACGGGCGGGGCGGCGTTGGGGGCGGCTATCCCGGGGACTCCAACTGGCGCTCGGGGTCGAACGACACCGGGACCTGGGAGACGTGGATCGGGCGCCGCGGCGACGTCGCGCGGGCCGTGCTGTACCTCGACGTTCGGTACGAAGGCGGGACGCACGGGGGGACCGGACACAGCGAGCCGGACCTGATCCTCACCGACGACCAGGCGCTCATCTCCGCGTCGATCACCGGGAGCAACGCGTCCGTCGCGTACATGGGCATTCGCTCGGAGCTGCTGCGCTGGCATATCGAGGACCCGGTGGACGCCGGCGAGATCGCGCGCAACGACGTGGTGTTCAGCTTCCAGGGCAACCGCAACCCGTTCGTCGACCACCCGGAGTGGGTCGCCTGCGCGTTCAGCGACACGTGCGGGGACACCACGGCGCCCGCGACCGTCAGCGGCCTCGCGGCGGCGCCGGGGAACGGGCTCGTGGAGCTCGATTGGAACGACCACGTGGACCCCGGCCTCATCGGGTACTTCGTGTACCGTCGTACGGGCGGTGGGGCGTTCGTTCGTTTGAATGGATCGATTGTCACGACCTCACTGTTCGCGGACGGAGGCGTGAGCAACGGGACGACGTACGAGTACGTCGTGACCGCGGTCGACCTCGCGGGGAACGAGTCGGCGCAGGGGACCATCGTCAGCGCGACGCCGGGTGCGAGCCAGGGGGCGAGCGCGTGGATCAACGAGCTCCACTACGACAACGCGAGCGGCGATGTCGGCGAGTTCGTCGAAGTCGCCGCGGCGGCGGGGACGGACCTCACTGGGTGGTCGGTCGTCGGTTACAACGGCAGCAACGGCGCGCCCTACGCGACGGTGAGCCTCTCGGGGACGGTCGTGGACCAAGGCGGCTGCATCGGGACGCTCGACTTCGACTTCGGCTCCATGCAGAACGGCTCACCGGACGGGCTCGCGCTGGTCGATGCGCAGGGCACCGTGCTCGACTTCATTAGCTACGAGGGGACGCTCGTCGCGACCTCCGGGCCGGCGAACGGCATGACGTCGGTGGACATCGGCGTCAGCGAGCCCACGACCACGCCGATCGGTGACTCCCTCCAACGCGCGGGCACCGGCGGCGACTCCGCGGCGTTCACGTGGGAGGGACCGGCGCCCGAGACACGCGGCGCGCCGAACACCAACCAGACGTTCGATGCGTGCACGAGCGGGTGCACGACGAACGGCGAGTGCGACGACGGCCTGTTCTGCAACGGCGTGGAGATCTGCGACGCCGGTGTGTGCGTCGCGGGGAGCGCCGTCGACTGCAGCGGGCTCGACGATCAGTGCAACGCGGGGATCTGTGACGAACCGAGCGCGCAGTGCGTCGCGAGCCCGCTCGCCGCCGGCACTTCGTGCGACGACGGCGACAGCTGCACGTCCCCCGACACCTGCGACGGCGCGGGGAGCTGCTCGGGCGCGAACATCTGCGCCGCGGGACCGAACCTCTCGACGGTGTCGCTCACGAGCGGCGCGGGCTGGTCGACGGTTGCGTTGGGCACCAGCTACACGTCGATGGTCGTGGTGTGCGCGCCGAGCTACGAAGGCGCGACGGTCCCCAACGTCGTGCGTGTCCGCAACGCGTCGGGCTCGAGCTTCGAAGTCGCCGCGATCGACGCGGCGGGCACTGACGCGCCGGTGTCGGGCGTCGGCATCGCGTGTTTCGTGGTGGAGGAGGGCGTGTACACCGCCGCGCAGGACGGCGTGACGATGGAGGCGGTGCGGTACGACTCCACGGTGACGGACTCGCGCGGGAGCTGGAACGGCGAAGCGCGCTCGACGTCGAACGCCTACGCGAACCCCGTCGTGCTCGGGCAGGTCATGACCACGAACGACAACCTGTGGTCGGTGTTCTGGGCGCGCGGGAGCAACCGCAGCTCGCCGCCTTTGTCGAGCGCGCTCTTCGTGGGCAAACACGTCGCCGAGGACAGCCTCACGTCGCGCGCGATGGAGACGGTCGGCTACGTGGTCCTCGAGGCGGGCGCGGGGGCGATCGAGGGACACGGCTACGTCGCGGACGTCGGTGCGGACCAGGTTCAGGGCTTCGGCAACAACCCGCCTTACGGCTACGCGCTGAGCGGGCTCGCGTCGGCTTCGGTGGCGGTCGTGTCGGCGGCGGGCATGGACGGAAACGACGGCGGCTGGCCGCTGCTCTACGGTCCCAACCCGCTGTCGCCGACGGGGATCGATCTCGCGTTCGACGAAGACACGATCGGCGGCAGCGAACGAAGGCACACGACCGAGCAGGTCGCGTACATCGTCTTCGAGTAAGGGCGTTGCGGTGGAAGGGGCCTCGCGGCGAGGATGTCGTCGTGAGCTTCCCTCCTCCGTCCTATCGCTGGCGCCCCCATCCTTGGCACGGCCTCGAGGTCGGCCCGAAGCCGCCCGACGTCGTGACGGCCTACATCGAGATCACGCCGCTCGACGCCGTGAAGTACGAGATCGACAAGGTCACCGGGTACATCCGCGTCGACCGACCGCAGCGCAGCTCGGCGCAGCCACCCACACTCTACGGCTTCATCCCGCGGACGTACTGCGGCCGGCGCGTCGCCGAGATCGCACAGCCGCACGCGGAGCGCGGCGACCACGACCCGCTCGACATCTGCGTCGTGAGCGAGCGTCCGATCACCCGCGCCGACATTCTACTGAATGCACGGGTCGTCGGAGGGTTGCAGATGATTGACGGCGGCGAGGCCGACGACAAGATCGTCGCGGTGCTCGAAAACGATCTCTTCTGGGGTCAGGTCGAGGACCTCGATCAGCTCCCTCCAAAGCTCGTCGAACGGCTGATGCACTACTTCTCGACCTACAAGATGGTGCCGGGGCACGACGCCCCCGCGGTGATCGCCAAAGCCTACGATCGCCAACACGCGTTTCGCGTCATCCAAGCCGCGATGGCCGACTACGACGACGAGGTCGACGGCTGAATCACATCTGCGCGAGGAGCGCGATGGTGAAGACGTTCTGGTGGTCCGCGGTCACCGCGGTGGGGTCCGCGTCGAAGTACAGCGGGCCGCCGGCTTCGTCGTGGCGGTACTCCAGGCGGATCGCGAAGAACTCGTTCGGGGACAGCTCGAGCGTCGCGGTCTGCGAGCTCACCCAGGTCGCGGCGAAGAACAGCGGGCTCACGCCGTCGCCGGGGCGGTCCGAGAAGTAGTCGACGCGAAGGGTGAGGTGAAGCGGCGGCCCGATGCGGAAGCGGCCGTAGAGCGCGCCGCCGTACCAGACGCTGCTGTCGATGCGGTTCGACTCGAAGCCGAAGTCCGCCTGCACCCCCGCCCAGAACCAGTCGAACAGGCGCGCCTTGCCCCACGCGTCGAAGTGCTGAAGCCACGGGCTCCCCTCGGGGCTACCGGCCGCGCGCTCGTTGCCGAGCCAGTACGTCGCGCCCCAGTCGAGGCGCCCCAACGTCCCGGCGGAGGACAGCGCGAAGGACTTGTCCGCGTTGTTGTCGATGACGTTCGACCAGCCGTTGTAGATCCCCGCGGTCACCGTCCAGGTGCGGGCGACGGGCACCGTCACGCGCAGGCCCGTGTGATAGAACGGCAGCATGAAGTTCAGGTTGGAGCTCGAGTAGTTCCAGTTGTCCTTCGCGAGCACGTTCTCGAGTCCGATCGGCGAGACGAAGATGCCGCCGTCGATGTGGACGTTGCCGTAGCCGACCGGGATCTTCCCGCGCGCGTACGCCTCCTGGATGAACCGCCACAGCTGTTTGCCGCCCGCACCCGCCGTGCCCGGCGTGGTGGCGGGGGGCTCGGACGAATAGATCGCCTCCGACGTCGTCCCGAACCACAGCGCGAGGCGAAGCATCGCGTACTCGGTGTCGGCGTCGAGGGACAGCCCGGCGGACGACAGCGCAAACGTGTTGTGGCGGGTGTCGAAGATCCGCGCGTTGTTCACGCCGTTCGCCGGGTTCGCGAAGACGTAGCTGTAGAACGCCTCCGCGTGGCCGCCGAGCACGAGGTCGAGATCCCCGGTCGTGAACTTCGCCGCGTGGGCCGTGGTCGGGAACGTCGCCGCGAAGAGCAGTGCGGCCGTGGTCGTCCACCTCATCGCGCGGCACCATGCCACCTTCTGGGCCTCGGAGCACCGTGACAAACCGGCGTGTGATGCTCTACACAGCTGAGCCGTGGAGCTCGCCGTGCTGTTCGCCGCCGTCGCCCTCGGGGGCCTGTACGCGTGGCGTCGATCCAAGCGCCCGAAGAAGCAGTGCCCGGAGTGCGGAGCGTACTGCGACGTCGACGACGATGTGTGCGTGCACTGCGGCTACCGCTTCGCGACCGCCTGAATCGGCCGCGATTCCACTCAGTGGAACAGCGCGCCGAGCCCGTAGACGACGCCGCCCGTCACCACGCCGACGAGAACGCTCCACCAGGGCGATGCCCGCTCCACGAGACCCGTGCCGAGCGTGAACGCCGCGCCCCCGGTGAGGAGCGCCGCTCCGAGCGGCGCGACCAAGAGGCCGTTCGGGTTCACGGACTCCGCGTCCGCGATGGAGACGTTCGGGTCGTAGCCGAGCGTCTGGAACCGCCCGGACTGGCACTCGCCGTCGAAGCACACCGTGCGCACGGAGCGGTCCTGCCGAACTGCGGCGAACACCAGCAGGCCGGCGCCGGCCGCAGCCACGGCGATCCCGGAGTAGAAGACGACCGGCCGAATCGTCGCGTCGGCTTCGCTGAGGATCGGGATGGGGTCGACCTGCACCGTCGCGTTCTCGCCGCGGCGTACCGTGACGGAGGTGTCGAGGGTGGTGTAGTCGGGGTGACGCACCGAGATGGCGCGCGTCCCGGGGAGGAGCTTCGTCAGGCGCGTGCGCGCCCCCTGGGTCGAGCCGACCGAGCGCCCGTCGAGGAGGATCTCCAGCCCTTCGGCGTTCGTGACGAGATCAACGGAGCCGTAAGGCTGCCAGTGCCCGCTCGCCTCGAAGAGCGAAGCGAAGTCCTGCCGTACGAGGCGCTCGACGAACTGCGCGGCGTCGGCGTTCCCGTCGACCTCGGCGCGTAGCGTGCCTTTGGGCATCGCCGCCGTGCTGATCCGCGTCTCGACGCGCTCCTTCCACTCGGGGCGGCTGTGGTCGGCCTCGTGGTAGACGGCGAGCGCGAGGTCGGTGTCGATCAGCGACGCGCTCACGCGGTCCGGCCGATCCGGCACCGTGACGTTGGAGAGCACCAACAGGTAGCGCGCGTAGTCCGCCTCCCGTTCGGCGAGGCGTCGCACGTGCTCGCGGTAGGGGAGGGGGCTCCCGTCGGGCCGCAGCAGCGCCGACCGCTCGTAGTCGCGGCGCGAGGCGAGGACGAGGCAGGTCAGCTCGCCCTGACAGGTCTTCACGACCTCGCCGTCGACGAGCTGCACCGCGAACGACGTGTCGCGACGCAGCGTGTCAGTCACGAACCGGATGATCTCCGAGCTGCTGGTCCGCGCCGTCCCGCCGGTGGGGGTGTTGAGCAGGAACGCGAAGGGGACGCGCTCCTGCACCGCGATCAGGTGCGTGGGATCGTCGGGGGCGCCCACGAGGAGGAGCGCGGCGGCGAGGGCCAGCACGGCCGGGAGTCTACAGCGCCTCGGACTTCGGCGACATTTCGATCATACCCCTGACACGCGGGGCGCGACGTGGTCTGGAACGTGTGCGCTGCCTTACGGCATCGTTCTTGGAAAGGGGACCGGCACCATGCGGAAGACTCACTGCCTGTTGGGAACGACACTCTTGGGGTTCGCGGCGCTCACGCCGCAGGTCGCCGAGGCCTGCGGATGCTTCGCGGCACCGACGCCGGCGCAGCCGGTCGTGCAGGCCGGTGAACGGATCGTCTTCGGATACGAAGACGGCACGGTCACGGCCCATATCCAGATTCAGTATCAGGGGGACGCGTCCGACTTCGCGTGGATGCTCCCGATGCCTGCGGTGCCCGAGTTTCGGCTCGGGAGCGAGGCGCTCTTCGATGCCCTCGAAGCGACGACCGCGCCGCAGTTCTTGCTCCAGCCCCAGGCCGGTGAAGGCTGCGACACCGGCGGTGGCTTCGGGTGCGGCGGAGCGGACGCGGCCTTCGCGGTGGCGGATGAGCGCAACGGAGGAAGCCAGTCGAGCGTCGCCGTCGTGCAGTCCAGCGCCGGCCCGTACGAGTACGCGGTCGTGCGCGCCGACGCGAAGGAGCCGATGTTCGACTGGCTCCGCGAGAACGGCTACTTCGTGCCGTCCGCGAGCGACGCCTCCTTCGACCCTTATATTCGACCGAACGCGTTCTTCCTCGCGCTGAAGCTGAAGGCCGACGCCACCACCGGTGACCTGCAGCCGATCGTCGTCGAGTACGACTCGGACTTCCCGATGGTCCCGATCGTCCTGACCTCGATGGGCGCGGTGCCCGACATGGGCGTCCTGGTCTGGGTGCTCGGGAGCGCGCGCGCGATCCCACACAACTATCAGCACGTGCAGATCAACGAGGAGTACATCGACTGGAGCAACCAGGCGGCGAACTACGCCGAGGTCGTGAGCCGCGCGATCGACGAGGCCGACGGGCACCACGCGTTCGTGACGGAGTACGCCGGGACGAGCCAGCCGGCGCAGGCGCAGATCGGGTTGGCGTCGCGCTTCGGTACGCAGGACCAGCTCGCGGAGCAGACCGACATCGTCTCGTTCGTCGACCACATGCGGTTCAACCGCTTCCCCGCGCTCGCGCTGCGCGGGATCCTGCAGCCGCTCTTGCGGATCCCCGACAGCGAGCTCGACCCGCTCACCGACCAAGGCGCGTTCTTCGGGCCGACGCTCGAGGAGCAGTACTGGCAGGTCTACGCGGAGTTCGCGGCGCGCCGTGGGGTGTCGGTGGCGTTCGACAGCGTCGAGCTCGCCGAGCAGATCTGGACGCGCATCGTGCTGCCGACGCAGGAGTCGATCGGCTTCCTCGGCGACTTCCCGTACGTGACGCGGATGCTCACGTTCCTCGACCCGGAGGAGATGACGAAGGACCCGGCATTTTCGTTCAACCCGGACCTGCCCGACGTCGCGAACCTTCACACCGCCACGCAGATCAACCACTGCAACGGCGCCGAGAACGAGCTCATCCTGAACGACGGTCGCGTCTACCTCTCGGACCCGGACACCTTCACGTTCTCCGTCGCCGAGCGCGAAGGCGTCCCGTTCGCGGTGCGCGTCGAAGTCCTCGGGCAGGAGGGCGCGCCGCGGATCGTCACGGACAACCAGGCGCTCGTCGCGAGCTCCGACGACAGCGGCGCGGGCGGCTGCACACACGTGCGTTACCGCCACCGCCGCGGGCTCGGAACCGCGGTCGCGCTCGGCCTGTTCCTCCTCGGTCGACGCCTCGTCCGGCGGCGACGAAGCTGACCCCCACCCATCACGCGGGACTCCGGCCGTCGTTTCGTGCGATGTGTCGGGTCCAGTGAGCATCCCCGAAGAAGCGGACGTCGTCGTCATCGGCGGCGGGCCGGCCGGCTCCAGCGTCGCGACGGCGCTCGCGCGTCTCCTGCACCGCGTCGTGGTCCTCGACCGCGCGACGTTTCCGCGACCGCACATCGGGGAGTCGTTCCCGCCGAAGATCGCGCCGCTGTTCTCCATCCTCGGCGTGCGCGACGCGATCGACGGCGCCGGCTACACGCGGATGGGCGCGACGACGGTGTTCGCGGGGGACGAGATCCTCACGCACCCGTTCGACCCGACCCAAGGGATGATGGGGTACCAAGTCGACCGCGCCGACTTCGATCGGCGGCTCCTCGAACAGTCGAAGGCGGTGGGCGCGCAGGTCTTCGAAGGGGTTTCGTTCGAAGCGCTGTCCGAGGACGGAACCGTCGTGACCTACCGGCGCGGCGAGGAGCGTGGGACGATCACGACGCGCTTCGTCGTCGATGCGTCGGGCACGGCGGCGGTCGTCGCGAAGGCGCTCGGCCTCAGGCAGCGCGACACGGTGCGCACGGTCGCGCTCACCGGGTACTGGCGCGGTACGAAGGCGCCCGAGGCGTTCGACGACGAGGACACGCTCTTCGAGATTATGCCGGAGGGGTGGCTGTGGTCGGTGCGGCTCGCCGACGGGCGCCGCAACATCACGCTCGGTGTCGACGCGAACACCGTGAAGTCCGAGGACGCGTTGCCGGTGGAGCTGTACCTCGATCGGGTCCGCGGCTCGCGGCTGGTGGGCGCGTTGGTCGACGGGGTCGAGTTCGACGGCGCGCTCTCGGCGCACGACGCGACGTGGTCACGCGCGGCGCGTTACGTCGGGGAGCGCTTCCTGCTCGCGGGGGACGCCGGGGCGTTCATCGATCCGCTCACGGCGCACGGCGTGTTCAAGGCGCTCCAGTCCGGCATCACGGCGAGCGCGGTGGTGAACACGATCCTGAGGCGCCCGGAGTCGACGCCGATCGCGATCGACTACTACGACAACATGCAGTCGCGTTCGGTGCTGAACTACACGAGCGTCGCGCTGACGTTCTACCGGACGTCGCCGTACGTCTCGGAGCCGTTCTGGGCGGCGCGCACGCGGACGGAGATGGCGCTGTCCGCGGAGATCGACGACCTCGTCACCGCGACGGGGATCGAGCGACGCGACCGTTTCCGCGACGACGTGGAGCACAAAGGCGGGCAGCGTGTGTCCCTGACGAAGAACGACACGCTGAAGCTGAAGACGCTCCCGTCCGCGGAGGGGGTGTTCGTGGTGGAGCGCCCGGCGCTGGTGGGGCCGTCGGGGCAGCGCGTGGACATCCCGGCCGCGCTGGATCCGACGAAGCTGTTCGCGCAGCTCGACGGTCGGACGATGTCGGAGGTCTTCGACGGCTACGCCGCCGACACGATGCAGGGGCCGAACCGGAACCTCGGCCGAGGCCTCATGCTCGCGCTCTCGGCGCTGGTGGAGCGAGGCCTCGTCGAGGTCGCGATCGACGGAAGGCCTTCGTACTAACTCACCAGCCGCACTGCTGGCCCTTGTTCTGCTCGGCGAGCCAGCCCATGAGCGGTTCGAAGTAGGCGATCATCGCGGTGCCGTCCATCTCGCGGGTGCCGGTGAAGGCTTCGAGGGCGTCCGGCCAGGGCTTGCTCGCGCCCATCGCCATCATCGCTTCGAACTTCTTGCCGACCTCCTTGTTCCCGTAGATCGAGCAGCGGTGCAGCGGGCCCTTCCAGCCGGCCATCTTGCAGGCGGCCTGGTGGAACTGGAACTGGAGGATGCGCGCGAGGAAGTAACGCGTGTACGGCGTGTTGCCGGGGATGTGGTACTTCGCGCCCGGGTCGAAGTCGGTCTCGTTGCGCTCCACCGGCGGGCGGATGCCCTGGTACTTCGTGCGCAGCTCCCACCACGCGGCGTTGTAGTTGTCCGGGGCGACCTCGCCGGAGAACACGCGCCAGCGCCACTTGTCGACGATGAGGCCGAACGGGAGGAACGCGACCTTGTCCATGCCTTCGCGGAGGAGCAGGCCGATGTCCTTGCTCGCGGGCGGGATCTTCTTCTTGTCGAGGAGGCCGATCTTCACGAGGTAGTCGGGCGTGATCGACAGCGCGATCATGTCACCGATGGCCTCGTGGAAACCGTCGTTCGCGCCGGTGAGGTAGAGCGGCGACTGCTCGTTGTACGCGCGCTGGTAGTAGTTGTGGCCGAGCTCGTGGTGGATGGTCTGGAAGTCGGACGCGTCGACCTTGATGCACATCTTGATGCGGAGGTCGTCCTTGTTGTCGACGTCCCACGCGGACGCGTGACAGACGACCTCGCGGTCGGCCGGCTTGAGGAACATCGAGCGCTTCCAGAACGTCTCGGGCAGCTCGGGCATGCCGAGCGACGAGAAGAACGCCTCGCCGGTCTTCACCATCTTCAGGTGGTCGTACTTCTTCTTCTTCAGGAGCGCGGTGAGGTCGAAGCCGATGTCACCGGCGCCCTTCGGCGCGACGTCGTCGTAGATGCTGCCCCACTCCTGCGCCCACATGTTGCCGAGCAGATCCGCGCGGATGGGTTTGTCGAGCGGGACGACCTTCGCGCCGTACTTCTTGTTGAGCTTCGCGCGGGTGTAGCAGTGCAGGGCGTCGTAGAGCGGTTTGACCTGGGTCCAGAGCTTCTCGAGGAGCGCCGAGAACTCGTCGGGCGACATGTCGTAACCCGAGCGCCACATCGCGCCGACGTTGTCGAAGCCGAGCTCCTTCGCACCCTCGTTCGCGATCTCGACCATGCGGACGTAGTCCTTGCGCATCGGCTGGGAGATCTTGCGCCACGACGTCCACATCTCCTGGAGCTGCTTCGGATCGCGCTGGCTGCGCATCAACGCCTCGAGCTCGCTGCCGGGCGTGACTTTGCCCTTGAAGGTCCCCTTGCCCTTGCCGTACGTCGACTTCAGGCGCGTGGTGATCTCCGCGAGCTCGTCCGCCGCGCCGTCGCGGCTGGGGGCGGGGAGGGTGAGCGCGAGCTTGAGCATCTTCAGCTTGCGCGCGGTCTCGGGCGACGTCTTCACGTCGTTGAACTTCGCGGCCTCCTTGGCGAGGTTCACGGCGAGCTTCGTGTACTCGGCGTCGGCCTTCGCGGAGAGCCAGTCGCTGTCCTCGTTGATGTACGTGTAGTTGATCCACGCGACGCGCGCGCCGTACTCCCAGCTCGCGAAGAGCTGCTTCTCGGCGTCGGCGACGAACGCGTCGGCGTCCGCGGCGGTCAGCGCCTTGGGCGCCTCGGCTTTCTTGGCGGCGGTCGCCGGCGCCGCAGCGGGCGGCGGCGGGGCGGCGTCCTGCGACGCACAGGCGGTGATCAGGAGGAGCGGGGCAACGGTCCGAATTCTTCGCATCGCGGGGATCGAGACCATCTTCGGGACGCGGAGGCAACCTACTCCGGGCTCATCACCACGTCGAAGAACGCCGGGCGCGCCTCACCCGCGATCGACGGGAAGCGCCAGTTCATCACCAGGTTCTCCAAGCAAATCGCCGCGCGCGAAGCCGACCACTTCGACGGCCCCACGCGCACCCGCGCCGGGAACCCGTCGTGCCGCACGAGCAGGTGCACGCGCATCGCGTCGGGCCGTCCGCGCCGCTCCTCGGGGTGGCTTCGGATGCACCCGGTGATCGACAGCTCCCGCTCCGCGGAGATCTGCAGCAGGTCGATGTCCTCCTTTGGCGACTCCAGTCTGATCCACGACGTCGGCGGCGGCAGCACGTCGCCGTCGTCGCCCGCGGGCGACGCGATCGTCGGCGCGTCGCTCGGCGCGTCCCAGGCCTTCATCACCCGCGCCGCGTCGTCGATCGGCTTCGCCTTCGCGTCGGCACCTCTGCGCCGGTATCCCCGCGCCGCGAGGATCCCGTAGGTCTGACGGCACCGCTTGTGCGTCGGCTCGATCTGCAGGCAACGCGCGAGCGCCTCGTCGGCGTCGGCGAGGCGGTCGGTGAGGAGCGCCTTCTCGGCGGCGGCGAGGAAGTCGTCGGCCGGTATCTTAACCACAACCCCGGTCCCGGTACCGGTCCCGGGCCGGGTCCCGGAAGCGGCGGAGGCGCCGGTCTGGGAACCTGGCTTGGACGGGGAACCGGACTTCGACGCGGACTCGGATCCGGACACGGACTCGGATCCGGACTCGGACTCGGATCCGGACACGGACTCGGATCCGGACACGGACTCGGATCCGGACTCGGATCCGGACGCGGATCCGGACGCGGATCCGGACGCGGACTCGGACACGGACTCGGATCCGGACTCGGATCCGGACGCGGACCCGGCTCCCGACCCGGATCCGGCTCCCGAACCTGACCCCGACTCCGAGTCCGATCCCGAGTCCGATCCCGAGTCCGATCCCGAGTCCGATCCCGAGTGCGATCCCGAGTCCGAGTCCGATCCCGAGTCCGAGTCCGATCCCGAGTCCGATCCCGATCCCGCCTCCGAGTCCGATCCCGACTCCGACCCCGTTCGACGGCCCGCCCCAACGTCCGCCCCCGCGCGCACCGCATACGTCCCGGGACCCGGACCGGTACCGGGACCCGGACCGGGTTTGGGCGCGACGGTCACCACCGTCCGCTCCGTCGGCCCGAAGCGCACGACCCAAGTCACCGCGAACGCGAGCAACGCAAACGCCGCGACGGCCGCGGCGATCCACACGCCCGAGATCGTCACCTCGCCCGAGTCTTTCTTCGCCTTCGTCTTCCTCTTCTCCCCGCGCACACCCTCGACCGGCGCGGCGGACAGCTGCGGCACCGGGGTGCGTCGGTGCGTCGGCGCGGGCCGGATCGTATCGGCGACGCCCGCGCCGACCTCGGCGACGGCCGGTGGGGGCGCGCGCTCTACGACGGCCGGCATCTCGGCCGTCGGGAGCTCCTCGATCGGGGGCACCTCCGCGGTGACCGGGAGCTCCTCGATCGGTGAGACCTCCGCCGTGACCGGGAAGTTTGCGTACGGTGTCGTCTCGTCGGTGACGTCGATGTCCACGTCGTCGGCCGGCGCCGTCTCCGCCGTGATGCCGAAGTGTGCCGCCAACGCCTCCGGCCCCAGCGGCTCGCGGTCGGTGTCGTCGGTGGGGCGATCCAACAGCGTCCGCTCCGACAGCTCATCGAGTGACGGCAGCTCCAGCAGCGGGACCGCGTCCTCGTCCGGACGCCCCGCGGCGCCGAGCAGCACGTCGCGCATCGCAAGCGCGCTCTCCGGGCGCGCGACGGCGTCCGCGGCGAGTGAGGAGCGCAGGACCATGTCGACCGCGGCGGGGAGGTCGAGCCCGTCCAAGAGCCGCAGCGCCGGCACCTGCCCCTCCTGCGTCGCGCGGTAGAACGCAAAGACCTCCGCGAGGTTCGAGCGCGACCACGGCACCCGTCCGGTCAGCATCTCGTGCAGCATCACGCCCGTCGCGAACAGGTCGACGCTCGGCGTGATCGGCCGCCCAGGATCGAGCTGCTCCGGCGCCATGTACTGCGGTGTCCCGACGACCTGACTCAAAGCCGTCGCCGTCGACTCCGTGACCTTCGCGACGCCGAAGTCGATCACCGTGATCGCGTCGTCCTCGCCGACGATCACATTGGCCGGTTTGATGTCGCGGTGGATGATCGGCCCGCGGTGCGGCGTCGGCGTGTGGCTCAGCTCGAGCGCCTCCAACACCCCCGCGCACAGTCGGCACGCGCGCCGCCAGTCCATCGGCATCTCGTCGCGCAGCTCGCGCAGCGTTCGGCCCGCGACCATCTCCGTCGCGATGTACAACCCGCGGTAGGGGAGCTTGTCCTCCAGCTCCCCGAAGTCCGTCATCGTCACCACGCGCGAGCCAAAGGGCCGCACGTGCTCCGGCAGGTCCTGCTTGAGCATCGCGATGGCACGGGTCTCGCGCCAGAATGCGGTACGAGACTCCGCCTCGTCGTCCTGCGGGTGGAGCACCGCGAGGGCGACGTCGGTGCACAGCGCGAGATCTTTCGCGCGCCACACCGTCTTGAAAGCGCCGCGCGCGATCTCGTCGAGGATCGCGTAGCGCCCGTTGCCGATCACGGTCGAGGTCATGAGTGCCGAGCCGCCCGAGGCGAACCGGCGGGAATCGTACCGAAAGTCGAGCGCGGGTCCGAGCCGCTCACGCCCTCTAGGCTGAGGCCGGCCGCGAATTCGGCCGGTCCGAAGACTGGCCAAGGCGGTCCGCGAAGCGGAGCGGCGTTATGGCCTAGAACGTGAGGGTGTACGTGTTCCCCGGCACGGAGCCTGCGTCCCCGTACAGGTACACGCGCAGCGAGAAGTTCCCGCTCACGGTGGGCGTGTAGTTGATCTGCTCGTTGTCGGTCGCGGACGCCGAGCTGGCGGCGATCGTACCGCTCGGATCGAGCAGCTCCACGTCGATGTCGCCCTCCGCGTCCACGAACGTGAGGTTGGCGACGAACGGCGCCCCGTTGGTGATCGGCACCGTGTAGAAGTCGTCGTCCATCACGCAGGACGTGAGGTTGGCGTACGTCCCGGACGTCAACGACGCCCCGAGCGCCTGGGTGTTGTTCGGCTCGTAGGTGTCGGCCGAGCACGTCGCCGCGCCCGCCACGCCCACGTTCAACGTGTACGGGTTGCCGACGACCGACCCCGCGTCGCCGTACAAGAACACCCGCAAGCGATGCGTGCCCGCGGTCGCGACGGTGTAGCTGATGTTTTCGTCGTCGGTGTTCGTCGTCCCGCTCGCCACCACGGTGCCGGACGGGTTCAGCAGCTCGATGTCGATGTCCCCCTCGGCGTCCGAGAAGCTCACCGCGACCGACACGTCGTCACCCTGCGAGAACGAGAACGCGTAGAAGTCGTCGTCCGTGCACGAGTGCAGGTTCGCGTGGTTGCCGATGCCGAGCGACGACGCGGCCGCCGCGGTGTCGTTCGGTTCCTGCGCGTCCGCCGTGCACATCATCGGCGGCGCGGACGTCACGTTGATGTTCAGCTGGTACGGGTTCCCGGGCATCGTACCAGTGTCGGAGAACAGCGCGACGCGGATGGTGAAGAAGCCGACGTTGTTCGCCGTGTACGAGACCTGCTCGTTGTCCGTCGACGACGCGCTCGACGCGAGCGGGATGCCGAGCAGCCCGAGGATCTGGATGTCGATGTCCCCCTCCGCGTGTGAGAAGACGGCCTCCACCTCGAGCGTCTCACCCTCCGTGAGGATGACGTCGAAGTAGTCCTCGTCGCCCACGCACACGTTGAGCGTGTGGCTCCCGGGGAAGATGAGCGGCGCGCCGAAGTCCTCGTCGTTGTCCTCGAACTGGTCCTGCGGGCACGCGGCGACGTTCGCCGAGATGTTCATCGTGTACGAGTTTCCTGGGTTCGGCCCGAGGTCTTGCGTCAGGTAGACACGCACCGTGTAGACGCCGGCCGTCGTCGCCATCAGCGAGATCGTCTCCTGGCCGGTCTGCGTCGCAGAGCTCTGCACGACGGTGCCGTTCGGATCGAGGAGCTGGATGTCGATGTTGCCCTCGCCGTGGACGAAGTCGACCGTGATGTCGACGGAGTCGTTCGTGCCGAGCGCGACCTGGAAGAAGTCCTCGTCGCCGGGGCACAACGTGAGCCCGCTCTGCAGACCGCCGTTGATCATCGCCGCAGCGGCGCGCGTATCGTTCGGCTCGTAGCGGTCGGGGCTGCACGCCTGGCCGCCCTCGCAGTGCCCCGTCGCGGTGTTGCACATCTCGGGCGCCGTGCACCCCGCCGTGCCGCAGCCCGGCTCACACGCGCCGGAGAAGAGGTTGCACACCGTCATCGGCGCGTTGCAGTCGAGGTCCGACGTGCAGATCGGTCCGCCCCCACGGCACCGCCCGGTGCTGGGGTTGCAAACTTCGCCGCCCGGGCACTGAAGCCCACCGACGCGGTGACAACCCGGGATGCATTGGCCCGTCTCACACACCGTCATCGGCGGCGAACACTCGGAGTCCATCGTGCAGGGGCCCTGCAGCGACACACAGCGACCGGTGTTCGTGTCGCAGATGTCGCCGTTCATGCACTGCACACCGCCGGGGTTGCCGCAGCCGAGCACGCACATGTTGCCCTCGCAGATCGTCATCGGCGGGTTGCAGCTCGCGTCGTCGACGCACTCGTTCATCGGGCCGGGGCCCGGGTTCATCGGATCGATGCAGCTGTTCTCGACGCAGATCTCCGGCGAGCTGCAGTGCTCGGGCGCGAGGCAGTCCACGCAGACCTGACGGCCCGTGTCGCAGTAGCGGCCGGGGCACTCGTTCGGGTCCGCGCCGGTGCAGGGACGCACGCCGTCGACGCAGACGCCGGTCGCCTGGTTGCAGCGCTGATGGTCGGGGCACTCGGTGTCGGTCGCGCAGCTCACGAGCGGCGGCTCGCCGCAGGTGTTCGTGTCCGGGAGGCACACTTCGCCGAGCGCGCACTCTTCGTTCGTCGTGCACTCGGGGGTGTTCGCGACGATGCACTGACCGGCGACGCAGACGCCGCCTTCGCCGCAGTCGAGGCTGACGGCGCAAGTGCCGTCGGTCGAGCCGCTGGTGCACGCGTAACAAGAGAGGAGGAGGCCGGCGAGGGCCAGCGTTCGGACGAGCCGGGCGTGCGTCACGTCGGGCATTGTCAGGAGGAGGGCACGATCCGGCCATCGGTCGCCCGCGCGATTCAGGGAAGTGCTTCGGTCATTCGTCGGACGGCCCGCGCGAAGGCGCGCTCGTCCAAGGATGCGAATCCCAGCCTCAGATAGGGCCGCGGGCGCCCGTCGAAGGTGAACCGGCGCGCCGTCGCGAACCACACGCCGTTTGCCTCGGCGGATCTGGCCCATTTGTCCACGTCCACACCCGGCGCGTGAGCCCACAGCGCCATCCCGCCGTCGTGGGACTCGACCCGCAGGACATCGCCGAGGTGACGGTCGAGCTGCTCGAGGGCCGCCTCCCGGCGTTGCCCGTACAGCCGTCGCATTCGGCGCGCGTGGCGCTGGACCTCCCCGTCCTCCATCAGCTCCGCGACGGCCCGCTCGACGACGCGATCGCCCTGCCGGTCCAGGAAGCGCCGGTGCTCCGCGAGGCGCTGGATCACGGGTTCGGGGGCGACGACGTAGCCGAGCCGGAGCCCCGGGGCGAGGACCTTGGAGAGGGTCCCGACGTAGACGACCACGCCGTACCGGTCCGCGCTCGCGAGGGGGAGGACGGGGCGGCCGCGGTAGTGGACCTCGTTGTCGTAGTCGTCCTCGATGATGACGAAGCGGTGCCGGCGCGCGAGGTCGAGGAGCGCGAGGCGGCGGGCCGCGGAGAGCACCACGAGCGTCGGGTACTGGTGGTGCGGGGTCACGTAGACCGCGCGCAGGGGGCGCTTCGCAGCGAGGCGGGCGAGGGCGTCGACGTCGAGGCCGTCGGCGTCGACTGGCACGGGGTGGAGTCGACCGCGGCCGAGCGCGACCCACGCGGGCGGATAGCCGATCGCCTCCACCGCCACGCGGTCCTTCGGGCCGACGAACGCCTCCGCGACGAGGCGCAGGCCCATCTGCGAGCCGCGTACGACGAGCACCTCGTCCGGCGTCGCGACGACGCCACGCTCCTGCGCGAGCATCGCCGCGAGCTGCTCGCGGAGCGCGGGGTCGCCGCGCGGGTCGCCGTAGTCGAGGAGCGGCGCGCGGCCGAGGAGCGCGCGCCGGTACGCGCGCGCGAGGGCGGCCTTGGGGACGCGGTCGAGATCCGGCGCGCCGCCCGCGAGGGTGATGACGTCGCGATCCTTCGGCGGCTCGTAGGTGGTGCGGTAGGCGGGCGCGGGGCCGAGGTCGAAGCCGGGTCGGCGCGCGAGGTGCTCGGCGGGGGGGCGAGCGCGGTGGAGCGGGAGGTCGCGCGCGACGAACGTGCCCTTGGCGGGTGAAGACTCCACCCAGCCCTCGGCGACCAGCTCGTCGTACGCGGCGACGACGGTGTTGCGGTGGACGCCGAGCGTCTCGGCGAGGGTTCGCGTGCCGGGGAGGCGCTCCTCGGGTTTCAGACGGCGCGCCTGGATGGCCTCCAGGATCTGCCGGGCGATCTGGAGAAACACGGGCGTGTCGAGCGATTCGTCGAGGTCGAGGCCGAACGTCCAGGCGCTCACTTCGTGGAGGGTATAGGAGCGGCCACATCTGGACTAGTCGATTTATCCAATCTGGACCTTCTGAGTAGTCCACTGGATCGGCGATGAATCACCCATGCGTCGCGCCTTGTTTCGCGCCGGCACCGAGGTGGCGGCGGAGTTGTTTCGAAGCGCCGAGGTCGTGCACCTCGCCTCGGTCACCCCCGCCGGGCGGCCCGTCCTGCGCACGGTGCACGGCGTCGTCGTCGACGGCGCGCTCGCGTGGCACGGCGCGCCGAAGGGGGAGAAGACGGAGCTCGCGGGGCAGCCGGGCGTGGTGAGCTGCGAGCGGATCGTCGCGAACGTGCCGAGCCACTTCGTGGACCCGGAGCGCGCGTGCCCTGCGACGACGTACTACGAGAGCGCGCAGGCGGCCGGGCCGATCGAGGTGATCGAGGACCACGACGAGAAGGCCAGGGCGCTCCAGGCGCTGATGGAGCGTTATCAGCCGGAGGGGGGGTACCGCCCGATCACGCCGGACGATCCGCTCTACAGGAACGCGGTGAAGAACCTCGCGCTGTGGCGCATCTCGCTCGCGGACGCGGTGGCGAAGGTGAAGCTCGGGCAGCACAAGAAGCCGCACGAGCTGCGGGCGATCGTCGAGGGGCTCTGGCGTCGCGGTGCGCCGCGGGATCTCGAGGCGATCGAACGCATCCTCGCTGCGAACCCCGAGGCGCCGTGCCCCGCGTTCCTCGCCGCGCCCGACGGGGTGTCGCTGTTCCTCCGCGGGCGCCCGAGTGATCTTTCGCGCGCCCGCGCGCTGCTCCTCGACACCTACTGGAACGTCGGCGTGACCCCCGAGCAGATCGATCGATCTCACCTCGGCTCCCCGGTCTGGGTCGGCGCACGGGACACGGCGGGGCGACTGATCGGTACGGCGCGCGCCGTCACGGACGGCGCGAAACACGCGTGGATCTACGACGTCGCGGTCGACCCGGACTGGCGACGCACGGGGGTCGGTCGGACGGTCCTGGGGCTCGTGCTCGACCACCCCGCGGTCCGCGACGTGAAGAAGGTGTGGCTCGGGACCCGGGACCAGCAGCGGTTCTACGGGCACTTCGGGTTCGAGGTCGTGGCGTCGAAGGGGGTGACGGAGGGGACGACCGTGATGGCCCGCGTGACGTGAGCTTGTACGAGCGGCGGCGCGTGTGTAATCCAGGGGCGTGAGCCGGAGCGGGGGCACGAAGCCGGAGCGGCCGGCGCGCACCCATTCCCTCGAGGGCGTGGACGTCGACACCGAAGTCGAGGACACGCTCCCCGGCGCGCGTCGGCAGCCGTCGGCGCCGATCGACTTCGTCGAGATCGACACCGCGCTGTACATCCTCGGCAAGGAGATCGCGCGCGGCGGCCTCGGACGCATCGTCGAGGCCTACGACACCCGGCTCAACCGTCGCGTCGCGCTCAAAGAGCTGATCCCGCGCGACAAACGCGCCGAAGGTCGCTTCATCCGCGAGGCGCTCATCACCGCGCGGCTCGAACACCCGAACATCGTGACGGTCCACGAGGCGGGGCGCTGGCCGAACGGCGAGCGCTTCTACGCCATGACGTTGGTGGAGGGCGACACCCTGTCGACCAAGCTCGACGAGGCCGAGACGGTGGACCAGCGGCTGGCGCTGTTGCCCGCGGTGATCGACGTCTGCGACGCCGTCGCCTACGCCCACTCGCAAGGCATCCTGCACCGCGACATCAAGCCAGCGAACGTGATGGTCGGGCCGTTCGGCGAGACGGTGCTGCTCGACTGGGGGCTCGCCAAGGAGATCGGGAGCGAGGACGACAAACTCACGTTCGATCCCGAGAGCACCCCGGACGCGTTCTACACCTCCGACGGCATCGTGGTCGGGACGCCGCCGTACATGCCGCCCGAGCAGGCGCTCGCGAAGCCGCTCGACCAGCGGAGCGATGTCTACGCGCTGGGCGCGATGTTGTACCAGGTTCTCACGGGGCGCCGCCCGTACCAGGAGGTGCCGACGACGGAGATCCTCCAGGCCGTCGCTTCGCGTCCGCCGATCTCGCTCGACGTGTACGCGCCCGACGTTCCGCCCGCGCTGTCGGCGATCGTCTCGAAGGCGATGGCGCGCGATCCGCTGCAGCGCTTCGAGTCGGCGACAGAGCTGGCGGCCGAGCTGCGGCGTTTCACGGCGGGGCAGCTCGTCCGGTTCTACGACTACTCCCCGATGCAGATCCTCGGGCACTACGCCCGGCGGCAGCGCGCGGCCTTCTTCGTCGCGACGCTCGCGGCGGTGGTGCTGCTCGGCTTCGCGGCGTGGTCCTTCGCGCGCATCACTCACGAGCGCAACGTCGCGGAGCACAACGCGGAGCTCGCCTCGAAGCGGGTGGACGCGTTGACGCTGGAGAAGGCGCGCTCCCTCCTCGACACGGATCCGACGCGGGCGCTCGCCTGGCTGATGGAGCTGGACGAGACCCTCCCGGGCGCCGCCTCCGTCGCGGCCGAAGCCGAGTCCCGGGGCGTCGCGCGCCACGTGCTGACCGGGCACGACGACGTGGTCAACGCGGTGGCGTTCTCCCCCGACGGACAGACGATCGCGTCCGCGAGCACCGACAAGACCATTCGCCTGTGGAACGTCGAGTCGGGCCGCGCGCAGGTGCTCTCCGGGCACAAGGACCGCGTGTCCTCGATCGCGTTTGCGTCCTCCGGCACGTCGTTGGTGAGCGGGAGCTACGACCTCGACGTGCGTCTTTGGGATCTCGCTTCGCGCGGGTCGCGCGTGTTGGTTCGCCACGAGGCCGCGGTGAAGGCCGTCGCGATCTCCACCGATGGCAAGATGGTCGCCTCGGTCGGCGAGGACCGCACGCTGCGCCTGTCGTCGCCGGGCGGTGACAAACCCGTCGTGCACCGCCTCCCGACCGTGAATCGGGAGGTGACGGTCGCCTTCACGCGCGACGGTCGTTACGTCGTCACCGGCGGTCACGGCAACGCGGTGTTCGTCTTCGAGGTCGCCACCGGCGAGTCGCGGAGGTTTGCCGAGCAGGCGGCGCCGGTACGCCACGTCGCGATCTCCTTCGACGGTCGACGCCTCGCGGCGGCGGCCGCGGACGGCTCGGTGCTGATCGTCAACCTCGACGACGACACCCATCGCATCGTGCAGGCCCACGACGACGTCTCCAACCACGTCACGTTCTCGCAAGACGGGTTGACGGTGGCCTCGGCGGGGCTCGACCACACCGTCCGCCTGATCGACGTCCGCACGGGGAAGGTCCGCACGCTCCACGGCCACTCGGAGCGTGTGTCGATGGTGGCGTTCACGCCCGACGCGAAGCGCGTCGTGAGTGCGGGTTGGGATCGCACCGTGCGGGTCTGGGATCTCGAGGCCAACGAGGCGCTGGTTCTGCTCGGTCACGGCGACGTGGTCTCGTCCGTCGCCGTGTCGAACGACGGACGCGCGGTGGCCTCGGGCGCGTGGGATCAAACGGTGCGTTACTGGCAGGTGGACCCGGGCTACCGGCGCGTCCTCATCGGGCACAAGATCGGCGTGCACGGCGTCGACTTCTCGTCGGACGGCACCCGTGTCGCCTCCGGTGGGCATGACAACGAGGTGCGCATCTGGGATCTCGTCGACGGCTCCCACCGGACCTTCGCGGGCCACGAGGACCACATCTTCCGCGTGTTGTTCTCCCCGGACGACGCCTACGTCGCGAGCACGAGTGACGACCGCACGGCGCGCCTGTGGCCGAGCGAAGGTGGCGAGCCCATCGTGCTCCGCGGGCACGGGCAGGACGTCGAGGAGCTGGCGTTCTCCCCCGACGGCAAGCGGCTCGCGACGGCGGGTGAGGATCACGTCATCTGGCTGTGGGACCTCGCGACGCACGAGGGTCGCGCGCTGGAGGGCCACGAGGATGCGGTGACCTTCGTCGCGTTCGATCCGGTGTCGGGCCGCATCGCTTCGTCGAGCCGCGACGGGACGCTGCGCCTGTGGTCGGCGTCGGGTGAGCCGGAGCAGACCGTCCGCCTCGACGCCGGTGAAGCTTGGGGCGTGTCGTTCGCACCCAACGGTCGCCGCGTCGCGGCGGCGAGCTCGACGGGGGTCGTCTACGTGATCGACCCGGCGTCGGGGACGATCGTTCGCAAACACGAAGGGCTCGACGGCGCGCGCCTCGTTCGTTACTCGCCGGACGGTCGCTTCCTCGCGGTCTCGACGTTCAACGAGTCGCTGTATCTGTGCCGTCGCGCCTACGACTTCTGCGACGCGATGGTCGGTCACCGATCGATCGTCTGGGACCTGGAGTTCGACCCGGCATCGCGCGCGCTCGTGACCGGGAGCGGCGACCACACCGTGCGCATCTGGGACGTCGAGACCGGCGAGTCCCGGGTGCTCCGCGGTCACCGCGCGCCGGTTTTCGACGTCACGATCTCCTCCGACGGCGCCCGCATCGTCTCGGGCAGCGCCGACACTCGCGTCCGTCTGTGGGGCCTGCAGCGCCCGCCCCAGCCCGACGAGCTGGAGGCGTGGATCGGCCGTGTCACCTCCGCGCGGGTGAAGCGCTGATTTCGCATCGGCTTACGTTCGTGGCATCCGTACGGGCGTGGCCACCGTCCGCGTCTACCTCGACTTCATCTCGCCCTACGCCTACTTCGGCTGGCGCAACGTCCGCACCCTCGCGAAGGAGCGCGACCTGGCGCTCGACGTCCGCCCGGTTGTGTTCGCGGCGCTCCTCGACCACCACGGTCAGCTGGGCCCGGCGGAGATCCCGGCGAAGCGCGTGTGGACGTTCAAACACATCGTCCGCTACGCGATGCGCCGCGGCATCCCGCTCGTCGGGCCCGCGACGCACCCGTTCCGCACGCTCACCGCGCTGCGTATCGCCGCGCTGCCGGCGGACCCCGAGACCCAGCACCGCCGCGTCGACGATCTGTTCGACGCGATCTGGGGCACGGGCGGGATCGACGGCGGTGACGACGACGTGATCGCCGCGGCGCTCACCGAGCGCGGGCACGACGGTGCGGCGCTCGTCGAAGCGGCGAAGGCGCCGGAGTCGAAGGCTCGTCTGAAGGACCTGACGGCCGAGGCGATCGAAGCGGGGGTCTTCGGCGTGCCGACGTTCGTGGTCGGCGACGAGTTGTTCTGGGGGAACGACAGCCTCGAGTACGTCGCGTTGAACCTCGACGGCGAGGACCCGCTCGACGGCGTCGTGGTGGATCGTTTCCTCTCCCGACCGCGCGGTGCGGACCGGCGTCGCTGACGGATCACGAACCACGCCATCGAGAGGGGCAGGGGATCGGCGCGATCCCGAGGATCGGATCACCGATCCGGCGTCCGAGTTTTCGCCGGACCGATCTGCACCGTGCTAGCGTCCCCCGATGGCTCTGGTTTCGGAGGCGGAGGCCCGTGCGCTCTTCGGGGGGAGCGCCGAGCGGCTCGAGGCGATCGTCGAACGCTTCGCGACGCCGCGGGAGCGCCCGATCAAGATCCTCGCGCCGCTCGCCGCGACGCAGGGGCACGCCTTCGAAGGGGAGCTCGCGCGCTGGATCGAGATCTTCGAGCGCTACGAGATGGAGGTCGCCGACCCCGCGTACGCGGAGCTTCGCGCGCCCGGCACGAAGCTGACCCTGTTCGACTTCATCGACCGCCGCGGGCCGTCCTGGATCGCGGACCTGCTCGGGTTCCTCTGCGCCGCGTCCGTCATCGTCCAGCAGGACGAGATGAGCTTCCTCGCGTCCTGGGCGTCGACGCCCTCGGGCTCCGCGCGGGTCTACTACTTCCACCCCCAGGACTGGGGCCTGTGGCCGACGGACCAGTCGATCGCGGCCCGCCTGTTCCGACTGGTGGAGGAGGAGGAGCGCGAAGAGTTCGACGACGTCCGGTTCTCGTCGAGCGAGGGTCAGCACCTGTCTTCGGCGCTGAAGCTGTTCGAGGCGGTGGCCTCGGTGGAGCCGCTGCCGCCGCACCTCGACCCGGCGAAGCTGTTCGCTCGCGCGGAGTGGTTGGTGCACGCGCTCCTCGGCATCGGGCGCGACTTCGGCTCCGCGGTGCAGCGGGCGGCACCGCTCGCGCGGTGGGAGGACGAGAAGGACGCCGCCAAGCGTTGGCCGCACGTCGCGACCTACTGGCTGTGGTCGCACCACTTCTTCGACAACCGCCACGCGCTCAGCGAGGCCCTCGAGCTCACCGGGCACTTCGCCTCGCAGGTCGTCATCGAGTCGCGCCAGTGCATCCAGCGGCTCCGCGATGGGACGCGCATGAAGATGGCGGACCGGGACACCGCGCAGCTGAACGCTCTGCGGGACGTCGCGATCCGGGCGGCGCCGAACGAGGTCCTCGGCGCTGGCGCGCGCAGCCGCCTCCACGAGCGGCTCGCGGACGAGGAGATCGAGCACCGGGAGGCGCACGCCGCGCTCGCCGAGATCGAAGCGACGTCCGACGACGACGCGCTCGCGCGGGAAGCGCTGCTGTTGCTGGAGCACCTCTCGCGCGGCGGGGCGATCGCCCCGGGGCCCGCGCCGCTGCACGGAGGACTCGACGCCGATCGTGCGATGGACCGCCTCGCGGAGGTCGTCGATCAGCGCTTTCGTCCGCTGGTCCTCGCGCGCCTCGAGCGTGCGGCGCGGGTGGGGGACACCCACGAAGGCGCCTCGTGGGGGTTGATCCTCGCGTGGGCCCACCTCGCCGAGGACGTCGCGACGTTCGAGGCGGAGCTGTCGCGCATCGGCACCGAGAACTTCGGGCCGCGGCGCCTCACCGAGCTCTTCCGTGCGTACGGCCACTTCGAGGAGCCGCGCGCGACGCAGGTGCTCACGGAGGGCGCGCGCGCGTGGCTCCGCGAGATGGACGACTGGATTCGCATGGCCTCCGACGAGCCGCTGATCCAGCTGATGAAACGCGACACCCTCCAGACACACGAGGTGCTCGCGCAGCTCCTCGGTCACGCGAGCTTTTCGCCCGCGAACTGGGACATGTGCGTGCGGGCCGCCGTCGCCGCGGGCGAGCTGAAGAGCAAGCTCGCGCTACCCGGGCTGGAGCGCGCCGTGGCGCGGAGGCTCGGGCGCATCGACGACGGCGGTCGCGCTTCGGTCGTGGAGGCGTACGCCTCGGCGGCGGGGGAGGACGGCCTCGCGTTCCTGCGCGCGCAGATGGAGGCGCGCGTCGCCGACTGGGAGAGCACCGACGACGAGGAGGACGGCTTCGAGTACGTGAAGGACCTCGCGTGTATGCTCGCCGGGATCCTCCCGCTCGCTCCCGACGACCCGCGGGTGATCGAGGTCGCCGTCGCGCTCCTCGAACAGCTGCGATTGAAGCTCGCGCCGCAGCGCCGTCCGCGCCGTGACGTCATCGCCGCCGCCGTCGCTGTGCTCACAGGTGTGCAGCGCGGCGAGGTGCGCGCGCTGAGGGCGGCGGTCAAGCCGTTCACGAGCCTCGAGTTCAGCGAGAGCGCGTCGACGCGCGCGGTGTCGAAGTCGCTCCGCGAGCTCGCCCGCGCCGTGTCACGAGAGCTCGCGGCCTAACCGAGCCGTCATCCGCCGAGGCCGAGGGCTTCGGCGAGACCGAGCATCGTCGCCGTCTTCAGAACGACCTCGGACGGCGCCTTCCACTCGACCGGCTGCCCACGCTCGTGCGCCGCCGTGACGAAGGCGAACATCAGCTGCAGTCCCGCGGCGTCGATGCGCTCGACCGCGTCGGCCTCGACGTGGATCGGACCGGACTGTTCGAAGCAGCCCGTGAGCACTTCCTTGAACGCGGTGACGTTGGCGATGCCGAGCCGGTTCGGGAGGGCGATACGGTGCGCGGAGTCGGCCATGACTTCGATCCATCGGACGTCTTCAGCCCGGTATGAGCGCGAGGCCTCCGAATCGGCCCCGACACTTTTCGAGTGTATTCACCCTGCTCAGGCTCGAATCTCGGTCGAACCGTCCGATCCCTCTTTCCCGTAGCCCGGGTGCGTTTTCTGCCACCCGTGCTCAGGGGGTTTCGAGCTTGGTTCAAGGACACGCGCTAGAGCACCAAGACGAGCAGGTCACGTCCGAGACCCGTCAGTTCCTCACCTTCCTCCTCGCCGGTGAAGAGTACGGCGTGGACATCCTGCGGGTGCAGGAGATTCGGGGTTGGGAGCGGGCGAGTGAGATTCCGAACACGCCGCATTACGTGCGCGGGGTGATCAACCTTCGTGGCTTGATCGTCCCCGTCGTCGACTTGCGCGCGCGCTTCGGGCTTGCGGAGGTCGAGTACGGGCCGACGACGGTCGTCATTCTCGTCCTCGTGCAGTCCGAGAAGGGACCGCGCCCGGTGGGCATGGTCGTGGACGCCGTTTCGGAGGTCTACGACGTACCGCCGGACGCGATGAAGCCGCCACCTGATTTTGGCGCGAGCGCGACCACGGCCTTCGTGAAGGGCCTCGCAACCATGGACGACAAGATGATCATCGTTCTCGAGATCGATGAGCTCTTGGATGGCAACCGCACGTACGAGCACGTTCGCTCGAATGTGATCCACTGAATGTAGTGTCGAGAAGGAAGTAGAATAGTGGCAACGAAGAGGACCAGTTCCGCACAGAAGATCAACGTGCTGTCCGAGCAGCTGGCGGACGCTCAGGCCGTGACGAAGGTCGTCAAGGCCGTCCAGGGCGCCGCTTCGACCCGCGAGGCGGCGAAGGCCGCGCTCGACGCCGTCAAGGACGCATTCGGTTGGGCCTACGGCTCGTATTGGCAGGTCGACCAGGACGCGAAGGCGCTGAAGTTCGTCGTGGACTCCGGGCGGGTCACGCCCGAGTTCCACGAGGTGACGGAGTCGGCGAGCTTCGCGTACGGCGTCGGCCTCTCCGGCCGCACCTGGCAGAAGCGCGACCTGTACTTCGTCGAGGACCTCGGCGAGATGCACGACTGCTGCCGCCGCGAGTCGGCGATGCGCGCGGGCGTGAAGTCCGGCGTGTGTTTCCCGATCGTCCAGGCCGGTGAAGTCGTCGGCACGATGGACTTCTTCGCGCTCGAGGTTCTGCAGCCGAGCGAGGAGCGCCTCGAGGCGCTCCGCGAAGTCGGCCGTCTCGTGTCGCAGGCGTTCGGGCAGATCGCCGCGATCGAAGAGCAGCGCGAGGCCGCCCGGGACGTCGAAGCGGTCAACCGCGTGCTGTCCGCGCTGTCGGACGCGGAGTCCGTGGAAGGTGCCGCGAAGCGCGCGCTCGAAACGGTCAAGGAGGCGTTCGGTTGGGCGTATGGCTCCTACTGGAAGGTGAACCCGGAGAGTCACGCGCTCGAGTTCGCGGTCGACTCCGGTCGCGTCACGGACGAGTTCCACCGCGTCACCGCGACGGCTTCCTTCGCCGAGGGCGTCGGGCTGTCGGGCCGCACCTGGCAGCGTCGCGATCTCTACTTCGTCAAGGACCTCGGAGAGATGACGGACTGCTGCCGCCGTGAGTCGGCGGTGCGCGCGGGCGTGAAGTCCGGCGTGTGTTTCCCGATCGTCGTCGGCGGCGAAGTGGTCGGGACGATGGACTTCTTCGCGCTCGAAGAGCTGAGCCCCAGCGAGGGCCGCTTGGAAGCGTTGCGCAACGTCGGTCGGCTCGTCTCCCAGTCGATGGAGCGCCTCGCCGAAGTCGAGCGCCAGCGGGTCGCGCAGGAGAGCGCCGACACGCTCCAGCAGGCCGTGACCAACTCGTCGGCTCCGCTGATGATGATCGACCGTGACTTCGTCATCACGTACGCGAACAACGCGACCATCGAGCTGTTGTCGCGTCACGAGGAGACGCTTCGTTCGATCTACCCCGGCTTCTCGGCCAAGAACGTCGTCGGCGCGTGCATCGACGTGTTCCACAAGAACCCGTCGCACCAGCGGCGGCTCCTCGACGACCCGTCGCGGCTCCCCTACAAGACGAAGATCACCGTCGGACCGCTTCGGTTCTCGCTGAACGTCACCGCGATCACCAACGCGAAGGGTGAGTACGTCGGGAACATGCTCGATTGGCAGGAGATCACCGCGCAGGAGGAGGCCGAGAACAAGGCCGAGATCCTCCGACAGGCGGTCACCAACGCTTCGACGCCGCTGATGATGATCGACCGCGACTTCGTCATCACCTACGCGAACGACGCGACCCTCCAGCTGCTCTCCAAGCACGAGAGCACGATGCGTGAGGTCTACCCGGGTTTCTCGGCGTCGAAGATCGTGGGCGCCTGCATCGACGTGTTCCACAAGAGCCCGTCGCACCAGCGCAACCTCCTCGCCGACCCGTCGCGGCTCCCGTACAAGACGAAGATTCGCGTGGGGCCGCTGCGCTTCTCGCTCAACGTCACGGCGATCAACGGCACCGACGGCACCTACCTCGGCAACACGCTCGAGTGGCAGGACATCACGGCGCAGGAAGACGCCGAGCACCAGATCGACGCGCTGATCCGCGAAGCCGCCGCCGGCAACCTGGACAAACGCCTCGAGGCGCAGGGCTGGACCGGCTTCCTGCAGGTGGTCGGCGAGGGCGTCAACACGATGCTCGACGCCTTCGTCGCGCCGATGCGCGAGACGACCAGCGTGGTCGGCGCGCTCTCGAAGGGTGACCTCACGCAGGAGTCTGACGGCGAGTACGAGGGGGCGTTCAAGGAGCTGTCCGACGCGCTCAACTCGTCGCTCGGCAACCTCCGCGGCATGGTCGGCCAGATCCGCGAGGGTGCGGGTCGCATCGCGCAGGGCGCGGGTGAGCTGAACGAGGGCAACAGCAACCTCAGCTCCCGCACCCAGCAGCAGGCGGCCGCGCTCGAGGAGACGGCGGCGACCATCGAGCAGATGACCGGCACCGTGAAGCAGAACGCGGACAACGCGGCGCAGGCGAACCAGCTCGCCGCCGAGGCGCGTGCCGTCGCCGAGAAGGGCGGTCAGGTCGTCGGCCAGGCCGTCTCCGCGATGAGCGAGATCAACTCTTCCTCGAAGAAGATCTCGGACATCATCGGCGTCATCGACGAGATTGCCTTCCAGACCAACCTCCTCGCGCTGAACGCTGCGGTCGAAGCCGCACGTGCCGGTGAGCAGGGGCGTGGGTTCGCGGTGGTCGCGGCCGAGGTTCGTAACCTCGCGCAGCGGAGCGCCGGAGCGGCGAAGGAGATCAAGGCGCTCATCAAGGACAGCGTCGCCAAGGTCGAGGACGGTTCGCGGCTGGTCGATCAGTCGGGTGCCACGCTCGAGGAGATCGTCGCCGGCGTGAAGAAGGTCAGCGACATCATCGCCGAGATCGCCGCCGCCTCGGACGAGCAGGCGCAGGGTATCGAGCAGGTCAACAAGGCCGTGACGCAGATGGACGAGATGACGCAGCAGAACGCGGCGCTCGTCGAAGAGGCCGCCGCGGCGAGCTCTTCGATGGACGAGCAGGCCGACAACCTGCAGCAGCTCGTCTCCTTCTTCCGCGTGGACGACAGCGAGCAGAGCGCGCCCCGGCAGGCCGTGGCCGCCACGCCGCGCGTCAAGAAGCCCGCGGCGTCGTCGCCGGCCGCCGAGGCCTACGTCTCGGCCGGTCACGACGACTTCGACTTCGACGAGATGACCGAATTCTGAGTCCAACCCTTCTGATCCCCCGGGCCGCCGCGCGTATACTGCGCACTGGATGCGCGCGGCGCCCCGACTACTCCTCCTCGCGACTTTCCTTGCGAGTCCGACCGCCGAGGCCAACCCGACCGGCTTCGTCCCCGGCTTCCGCCCGGACACCTGGCACGACCAGCACGGTCTCCCGCAGAACACGGTCACCGACCTCGCTCAAGACCAGGACGGCTTCCTCTGGGTCTCCACCTTCGGTGGGGTCGCGCGATTCGACGGCACGACGTTCGACGTCGTCGGCTACGCCAACGGGTTGAGGTCGCCCCGAACCCTGGGGCTCGCGGTCGGGACGAACGACGATCTCTGGGTCGGCCTCGAAGGGCGCGGCCTGCAGCACATCCACGCCGGGCGCGTCGAGGCACGCCCTGAAGCTGCGGCGATGTCGACCGGCGCGGTGGAGCTGTTGTTCTGGGCGGACGAGACGCTGTGGGCGGTGAACGAACAGCGCCTCATGAAGTGGGTCGATGGCGTGTGGACGACCGTGGTCGACCACGTCTATCGCGCCGCGCCCGTCGATGATGCGGGCGTCGTCTTCACGCTCGGCGGACGACTCGAGCGGCTGGTCGGCGGAGCGCGCGAACCGATCGTCGAGGTCCGCGATCAAATCCTCAGCGTGAGCGTGCTCGACGGCGCGATCTACTTCGTGACGGAGGACGGCCTGTACCGCGTCGTCGACGGACGGGCGCAGCACCTCGTCGCGTCGAACGGCGACGGCGCCCGATGGGCCCGCGGTCCGATCGTCGATCTCGACGGGCACGCGTGGTTCTCGATCGACGGGGCCCTCCACTTCGTGCCGTCGCTGGAGTGGGCGCACCGCGAAGCCGAGGGAGGTCCGGTCTCCGCGCCTCACGTCGTTCGGTGGTCGACGGTCATCCGGGCGCTCTACGCCGACCGTGAGCGCAACCTGTGGGTCGGCGTGTCCGGTAACGGGCTGTGGCGCCTCAAGCCCGTCCCGGTCGATCACTACCCGCCGCGGCACACCGCCGCGCGCTCGGTGACGGGGATCGTCGCCGCCGGCGAGGACATGGTCTTCGGCAACCAGTGTTACGCGTACACGCGGATGTCGCCCGACGGAACGCAGCGCGCCGTGCCGGTGCAGGACTGCATCGAGGCGATGGCCCACGACGAGAGCTCGGGGGCGCTGTGGATCTGCACGGAGTCCGCGTTGGAGCGACACGGCACGGAGCGCGAGGTGTTCGAGCTGCCGGAGCAAGGCGACGTGTGTACGTCGCTCTTGGTCGAGGCCGGGCGCGTCGTCCTCGGCACGCGGCTCGGCAAGCTCTACCGATTCGACGAAGATCACCTGGAGCCGATCGACGCGCCGGTGAAGGGCCCCGTCGCGACGCTCGCCCGTGCCCCCGACGGTGCGTTGTGGGTCGGCGGGGAAGGGCGTGTCGTCGTCGTCGACGAAGCTCCGACGGTTCGCACCGAGGCGGACGGTATCCCGCCCGGCGAAGTGCGTGCGATCCGTTTCCACGACGGCGATGTCTTCATCGGCACCTACGGCGGCGGGCTCGTCCGGTTCACGTCCGGGGGCACACAACACTTCACGACCGCGGAGGGGCTCCTCGACGACTTCGTCTCGTACATCGCGATCGACGCGAACGATGGCGTGTGGGTCACCGGCAACCTCGGGGTGTTCGGCGCGACGCTCGCGGAGTACGACGCCGTCGGCTCCGGAGCACGGGCGGTACTCCGAGGCCAGCCGATCCGACTCTTCGAAACCGAAGGCTACGCATCACCGCCCGGGTTCTTCGACGGCGCGAAGCTGTGGGTGCCGACCGTGGAGGGTGTGTGTGTCGTTCGCCTCGACGCGGTGGAAGGCAACCCCGTCGCGCCGGTCGTGGTCATCACGGAGGCGTCGGTCGACGGTCGCCCGCTGACCGCCGGCGAAGCCACGGACCTTCCGCCGGGTCGTGGCGCGCTCTCGGTGCAGTTTCGAGCCGCCATGCTTCGCGAGCCGGGCCTGCGCACGTTCGAGTATCGGCTGCTCGGCCTCTCCGACGCTTGGCTCCGCGTCCCGGGGCGGCGGGAGCAGGCGATCTTCGATGGCCTCGCGCCGGGGACGTATCGCTTCGAGGTCCGCGCGATCAACGAGGATCGGGTGGTCGGCCCGACCGCCGCGTTCAGCTTCGACCTGCCGCCGCACGTGACCGAGACCCTCCCGTTCCGCGGCGGGCTCGTCGTCCTCTTCCTCGGGCTCGTCTACGCGTGGTCGGCGTGGCGGACACGGCGCATCGACCGTCAGAACCGAGAGTTGTCGAGGGAGATCGACAGCCGGCTGGTCGCCGAGGCCGCGCTCCGCGATCGCGAGATGCACTACCGCAGCGTCTTCCGCTCCTCCGAGAACGGGTTCTTCGTGGTCGGGGTCGATCGTGTCGTCCTCGACGCGAACCCGGCCGCGTGCACCATGTTCGGCTACGCACCGGACGAGCTGCTCGACCAACCGCTGTCGTCGATCGTGTACGTGAACGAGAGCGACAACGAGGCGTCGGTGCAGGCGTGTCGGCGCAAGGACGGCACGTCGTTCGAGGCGCGCGTGCAGGTCGCGTCCTACGTGTTCGGCGGCACGACTCGAACGTTGGTCAGCGTGGTCGACCTCAGTCCGCTCGTCGCCGCGCACGCCGAGGAGCGCCGCCTCCGCGAGCAGCTCCTTCGGAGTCAGCGCGTCGATGCGATGGGTCGGCTCGCCGGCGGCATCGCGCACGACATCAACAACATGCTGACCGCCGTGAAGTGTTACGCGGACCTCGCGCTGATGTCGGTCGAGTCGGGTGACGGCGGCGCGGCGCGTGCCGACCTCCTGGAGATCGGTTCGGGCGTGGAGCGCACGACGACGCTCACGAAGAAGCTCCTCGCGTTCGGCCGCCGCGAGTCGGTGCAGCCGCGCTACGTCGCGCTGGATCGGATCGTCCGCGCGATGCTCCCGATGCTCTCGCGGCTGCTGCGCGACGACATCGACATCGCGCTCGAGGTCGAAGGGCAGGTCGGTGCGGTCTACGCGGATCCGGCGCACCTCGAACAGGTCTTGGTGAACCTCGTGATCAACGCGAGTCAGGCCATGCCGAAGGGCGGGACGATCGCGCTGGGGATCAAGCAGCTCGACGAGAGCGATCTGGCGGAGCGGTACGCGGGCCGCGGGCTGGTCGGGCCGCACGTTCGCCTCAGCGTGGTCGACGACGGCATCGGGATGACGGAGGAGGTCCTCGACCGGGTCTTCGAGCCGTTCTACTCGACGAAGGAATCGCAGGAGAATAGTGGACTGGGTCTGTCCGTCGTACACGGCATCGTGTCGCAGGCGGGGGGGCAGGTGGTCGTGCAGAGCCGGGTCGGCGTGGGGACGCGCTTCGACGTGTTGTTCCCGGCGTCCGACAGCGTGGATCCGAGCGTCGACATGGCCGCGGACGACGCACCCGTCGAGCCCGGCCGTGGCGAACGACTCCTCTACTGCGACGACGACGACGGCGCCCGCGCCGCGACCGCGCGCATCCTGGAGCAAGGGGGCTACGAGGTCGTCGAGGTGGACTCCCCGACCGCGGCGATCGCGGTGGCGAAGACGTCGTCGGTGGCGCTCTTGGTCACGGACGTGGTGATGCCCAAGATGAACGGCCGCGAGCTGTTCGAGGCGCTGCGTGCAGCGGGGGCGGTGGACCGGGTGCTGTACGTCTCGGGATACACGCAGGCCGCGATCGACGACCTCCGTCCCCAGGAGCGCTTCCTCCCGAAGCCGTACGAACCGAAACACTTGCTGCGCGAGGTGCGAGCGCTCCTCGACGAGGCGCCACCGGCGTCGGTAGACTCCGCGTCGTGAAGCGAACGATCCTCACCCTCGCGCTCGTCGGCCTCGTCCTCGCCGGCGCCGAAAGCGGCGATGCCGCCGAGAACGAGAAGCTGAAGGTCGGCGAGACGGCGCCGTCGTTCACGCTCAAGACGATGAACCCCGAGCTGTCGAAGAAGAAACGCTTTGCGCTGCGCGACTACGTCGGTAACGACACCAAGACGAAGAAACGCGCCGTCGTCCTCAGCTTCGCCGCGTCGTACTGCGTGCCGTGCAAGAAGGAGCTCGCCGAGCTGAAGAAGCTGAAGGGCTCGCTCGACGGCGCCAACGTGGAACTCGCGGTGGTCGTCATCGACACCGACCCGGAGGGGATCGCGGCGATGAAGAAGCTCACCGTGGATCAGCTCGCGCTCGAGTACCCGGTGCTGTCGGATCGCTTCGGCGTGCTCGCCCGTCGCTACCACGCGAACGAGCTGCCCATGACGGTGATCATCTCGCCGGACGGGCAGGTCCGATGGCTCAGCTCCGGCTTCGCCGAGGGCGCGATCGACAAGTTCAAGAAGGCCGTCGGGATCTGACGCTCAGAACCTCACGTCCACCGGGCCGATGACCCGCTCGACGTCGCCGCCGCGTGACAGCGCGACGACGCCAGCGGTGGCCGCGCCGGCCACGACGACGCCGCCGGCGATCGCCCACACCCACCAGGGGAGGGGGCCGCCGCTGCCTTCACCCGCGACCACCGGGACCGCGAGCGGATCCGGATCGCCGGTCGCCACGAGCTCGGTGCCGTTGGCGTCGAGGAGGAAGACCTTGATGAGCGCGTAGCCGTCGCCGGTGGGGACGGAGCCCGTCAGCCGCGCCTCCGCGCGCGGGATCTTCGCGTGGAGCGCGGGCACGGTGAGCGAGGTGTCGAGCGCGCCGTCGTAACCCCAAAGCTGGATGTTCGCCTTCGCGACGAGGTGGTGCGGGTCGGGCCCGAACGTCGCGATGACCTCCAGCGCCGGGGTGTCGTCCTTCACCACGTGCGTGGCGACGACGCGGTCGACCGCGAGGGGGCGCGAGCATGCGTTTGCGGTCTTCGCGGCGCGGGCCGCCTCGACGAACCACGGGCGCTTCACCGCGGGCTCCAGGTCCGCGCGCACGCAGTACGCGCGCCCGAGCTCACGCTCCGCGCGGTTGGCCTCGCCGCGGACCAGCATCACGAACCCACGGAGCGCGAGCACCTCCGCGAGCTCCGAGAGGTCCAGTCGGCCCGACGCGAGGAGCGCGTCCGCGAACGCGTGCGCGCGCTGCACGCGCAGGTCGTCGATCGCGCGGGTGATCGCGGCGATGGCCTTCGCGTTCGTCAGGCGCTGCAACGCGGTTGTGTCGTAGTCCTCACCGACCGGCGGCGTGATGCTGCCGATCGCGAGGGTGGCCTTTTGCGCGAGCGCTGTGTCGTCGGCGTCGGCCGCGGCGCGCAAGGCACGTTGCGCGGCGAGCGCGCGAAGGCGTTGCCCGTAGAAGCGCGCGAGCGGCGCGAGGTCGCGGTCTTCGACCCCTTCGCGCGGGTAGGGGGAGACGCGGTCGATCGGTATCTTTCGGCGTAGCGCCTTCGAGATCTTTCGGTGGGCGTCCTTCGCGGCGCCGTCGGCGCGGGTGAAGGCCTCGACCCATGGTTCGATCTCCGCCGCGGACGTGGTCGGGGCGACGACCTTCACGGCGAGCGAGACGGGTTTCACACCGACGGGGTCGACCGCGCCGCGCTCGTGGATCTCGAGCCCGAACGCCACCGTGGTCTGGCCCTGCGCGAGCCCGGTGACGGGCACGCGCGCCGTCACGAAGCGGCGCGAGACCTTCACGACCTCGATCCAGGGGAGGACCTTCGCGTTGCGCCCGCTGCGAACCCCGGTCGGTCGTACGATCACCGCACGCACCGGGGGGATCGCCACGACGTCCGGGCGCGCCACCCGCGCCTTCACCTCGACGAGCACGGTCTGTCCGACCTCGATCTCCACCGGGTCGGCCGGCCCGACGATCGTGAGTTGCCCGGGGACGGAGGCCACCGAGAGCGCGAGGAGCGAGCCGAGCACCGGCCGACACGCTAGCAGCGGACCTCGCGCCAGGCTACGCTCCCAGGCATGCGGGTCTTGGCGGTGGCGCTCCTGCTCGGCACCCTCGGGTGCGGGTCGATCGCGCGCCGCCCAATGGAGCTGCGCATCGAGGGGCTGTCGGGCCTGGCGGCGACGCTCGTCCTCACCCTCGCCGATGGCACCGGTGATCCACGCTGTCCGGCCGTCGATCTCGACAACGTGCAGACGGTGGAAGGCGTTCGATCGGAGCGCTGGACCCGCGACGACGACACGCCCCGCGAGATCGGGTTCGACGCGCTCGACCTCGAGGCGATCGACGCCATCGTGCACACCGAGGACGACGCCGGGACCCCCATTCAGTTCGCCTGTCGGCGCTTCACGTACGCAGACCTGGAAACCCCTTTCCAGACCCTCGCGCTCTCGCGCATCGAATAGGCCCATTTTCGAGTTTCCAGGTGTGCGGGGCGGTGGGTATCGTCCCGCCCGTGTCCGAACGTTTCGGGCCATTCATCCTCGAGCGTCTCCTGGGCCGCGGCGGCATGGCGGAGGCGTTCATCGCGCAGCGTCGAGGGGCGGCGGGGCCGCGCCTCGTCCTCAAGCGCATCCGGGCCGACCTCGCGGACGACGCCGAATACCTGCGGCGCTTCATCCTCGAAGCGCAGGTCGCCTCGCGGCTCGGCCACGACAACCTCGTGCGTTTCCACGAGTTCGGGCGCGTCGGTCGCTGTCACTACATCGCGATGGACATGGTCACCGGCCACAGCCTCAACCGGCTCCTCGATCCGGTGTTCGCCGACGACCGCGCGCCGCCAGTCGCGGCCGGGCTGTCGATCGGGACGGGGCTCCTCGACGGCCTCGCCGCGATGCACGCGGTGACCGACGAAAACGGAGAGCCGCGGCCGATGCTCCACCGCGACGTCACCCCCGCGAACGTGATCATCTCGCGCGACGGGGTGCCCGTGATCATCGACTTCGGGATCACCAAGGACGTCCTGGGCCCGGCGATCACGCTGCCGGGCCGGGTGATCGGGACGGCGCGTTACATGGCGCCCGAGCACCGGATGGCCGAGTACATCGACACGCGCGCCGACGTCTTCTCGGTGAGTGTGATCCTCTTCGAGCTGCTGACGGGCACCCACCCGTGGCCGCCGCTGGACTCGATCAAGGAGCTGCTGAGGACCTCCTTCGACCCGCCGGTGTTTCCGGCGTCGGCGGTGGAGCGGCTCCCCGAGGACATCCGCGCGGTCCTCCTGAAGGGCCTCGCGTGTGCGCCCCAAGATCGGTTCGCCGACGCCGCCGCGATGGCCGACGCGCTCCGCGCGTGCACCGACTACGCCGCGCTCGTGGACGGCGGGCGGCAGTCGGTCGTGGAGTGGGTCCGGTCGCTGGACGTCACCCTCGACGAGGAGCTGTCCGCGCCGGTCGTGGATCTGGCGCGTCGTGAGCCGGAGGAGGAGGTGGTGATGTGGACCGCCGGGGGCAACCTCTCCACCGACGAGGTCAGCGCGTTCGATCCCACCGTCGATGACCACGGTGTGCTCACGATCCCCCCGCTCCCGCCCCGTCGTGACGCGGTGCTGGCGATGTCCGGCACCGAGGATCTGTCGCTGGAAGCCCTGCCCGGTAGGCCGATGTGGTTCTGGCCGGCGGTCCTGGCGGTGTCCGCGGTCGCCGTTTGGGTGGTGTTATCGCTTTTCAGGTAGACTGACGGCCGTGGCGGGCGCCAAACGGCAGTCATTCTCCGTCGACATCCAGGGCCTCCTCGAAGCGCTGACCGAGCAGTTTCCGGAGCCGCTCCTCTGCGTCCGCGAGCTCGTCCAGAACGCAGCGGATGCGGGGGCCCGCCGTATCGAAGCCGACGTCGCCTACGACGCCGCCCGGCGCCTCCTCCGCCTCTCGGTCCGCGACGACGGACGCGGGATGAACGACGAGGAGGTCGAGGGTTACCTGACGATCGGGTTCTCGGAGAAGGACCCGAGCAAACACCGCGGGCGCTTCGGGGTCGGGAAGCTGTCGCCGTACGCGCTGGGCATCACGCGCATGGTCGTCGAGACCTGCGCCGGCCAGCACACCCACCGCATCACCTTCAACCGTGACGGCTCCGGGACCATCGCGCGCCTCGAGACACGGCCGCGCGGGACGGTGGTGCGTGTCTACAAGGACTGCGGCCGCGAGGAGGCAGAGGCGCTCGCCGAGCGCGCGTTCAAGCTGGTGCAGGAGACGTGCGGATCGATCTCCATCCCGCTGTTCGTCAACGGCACCCCGGTCAACCGCGACATCGCGCTCCCCACGATCTACGCGCTGACGTTCTCGACGAAGGCGGGCAAGGGCGTCCTCGGCATCGTCTCGGACGCGCAGCACGCGCTGATGGGCGGGGGCATCGTCCTCGAGCAGAACGCGCCGCTCCTCGGCGCGGAGGTCTCGTACATCCTCGACTCACCGCGCCTCGCGCCGACGCTGTCGCGCAACGCGGTGCGCCGGGACCAGGCGTTCGATGCGCTCCTCCGCGCGGCGCGTGCACAGATGCCGGCGTTCACCGCGCACGTCGCGCGACAGCTCCGCGTGCGAACGACACGCCTGAGGCAGGACGGAACGCCGGTCGAACGTGGGCTCGACGCCAACGATCGCGCCGCGCTGGAGTGGCTGCGCTCGCTGTTGTTGCAGCCGGAAGACGAGGCGCCGGACTCCGTGGTCCGCGACGCGCCCGTGCTCGAGACGGCGGACGGCGGGTTGGTGTCGGCCAACGAGCTGATCGACGTGATCCGCCGCGAGGGGCGGGTGCCCATCTCGCGGGTGCCGCGTACGCGCGACGAGATCAGCGCCTATGCGGACCGCGGCGTGCCGGTGCTGCTGTTGTACCGGGACCTCGAGGACTTCCTGGAGCGGCAGTCGATCGAGACCGTCGAGGTCGACGGCCTGGACGACGGCGTGGAGATCGCCGAGTTGGATTGGTCGGCCGGGGAGCTCGCGCTCGCCGACCGCCCGCCGGTCGCAGTGCGTGCGCCGTGGCGCTCGCCGGGCGCGTGGATCGGTGCGACGGTCGTCGCCGCGGCGGTGGCGGGCGCGGTGTTCTACGTCGCGCCGCGGATGCAGTCACCGGCGCCGGTCGCGGCGACGCACGCCGTGGACGCTTCGCCGGCGGCCCCGATGTTGGAGCCGGCGGACGAGGTCGGGCGCGCCGACATCGTGAGCCTCCCGCCGGCGCGCCGGAAGAACACCTTGCTGGTCACCATCGCGGGCATCGTCGCCGCGCTGTCGGCGGCGGCGGGGTTCGCGATGATCTACCTGACGCTGACCTCGAAGTCGGCGAAGGCCGCGTCCTGGTTGCGCGCGGAGGCCGGTGCGCCGTTGACCTTGGGGGAGTCGCGCAAACGGCGCTTCAACGTGCTGTCGCGGGCGCTGCTGCACCCGATCGACTTCTTCGTCGCGCGCGGCTGGTCGGTGCGTGCGTCGGGCGCGCGGCCGCTGACGGTGTCGGCGTCGGCGGGGATCAAGGGCTACCGTGAGTTCGCGCCGGAGCTGCCGATTCGGTCGGGGGTTCGTCTGGATCTCGACCGCGTGAAGATCGGCTTCGTCGATCTGATGTCGCAGAGCGGTGACCCGCACGACGGTCGGATCCTGCTGCGCCGTCAGGACCGCGTGCTGCTCAACCGCAACCACCCGACGGTGCGCGACCTCATCACCGTCGCCGAGGTCGACGCCGTGCGCGCGCGGCTCATCCTCGACGTGTTGCTCGCGACCGACCCGGACCTCGGCAAGGGCACGGACCCGCGACAGGTCGAGTGGGACCTGCTGGGCCGCGCCGACCAGGCGCTGAAGAGGAAGCGATGAGCGGTCGCTACGACAGCATGAACGACTCGACGACCGACGAGGGGCGCTCGGTCGATCGCTCGAGTCGCGACGAGCTCCCCGTGCTCGGGCGCCCGCACGACGTGGAGGACCCGCCCTCCGATCACTTCGAGCGGCTCGCCGTCGAACAACCACCGCCGCGCGCCGAACCGCCGAGCACCCGTCGGCCGCTCTACCGCGCCGATCCGGACCGCGTGCTGCGGGTCCTGTCGGCGAACCAGTTCGAAGATCCGTTCCTCGCGTTCCGCGAGCTGTACGCCAACGCGCTCGACGCCGTCCGCAACCGGCGCGATCCGCAGGTGACGATCCGCGTGCAGTCGGACCGCGTGGTGATGGAGGACAACGGCACCGGCCTCGACGAGCCGGGCATCGAGGCGCTCACGACGCTCGGTTCGTCGACGCGTCGCGGGAACGACGCGATCGGCCGCTTCGGCATCGGGTTCGCGTCGATCTTCGACCCGCAGCTCGGCGTGGGGCGCGTGGAGTTCCGCGCGGCGCGTTACGGGCGCGACGACGGCATCATCGTTCGCTTCGTGCCCGACGTGAGCGGCGGCGTGTCCATCGAAGTGAGTGACGCGCCTCGGCCGAAGACCGGCGGCTCGCGTGTCGAGGTCTACTTCGACCCGGCGCGTGCGCCCGAGGATCGCGTCGCGAAGGCCGTCGAGGTGTTCGAGACCCACGCGGCGTACTCGGGCGTCGAGACGGAGCTCAACGGGCGCCTGCTCGGCAAGGACCTCGCGGACTACATCAAGCAGGAGATCAAGGACGGTGACTGGAGCAACGTCGAGCGCGCGTTGGTGTCGGCGACGGCGGTGCGCGGCCCGGTGGGGGTCGCGGCGATCGATCCCGCGCGCTCCGAGTCGAAGTTCCGCGCGTACCAGCGCGGCCTGTTCGTCTGCGAGATCCCGCTGACGCGCGTGCAGGGCAAGCCGTGGCCGCGCGGGGTGTTCGGCGCGGTGCACGCGGAGGGGCTCGAGCTCGTCGCGAGCCGCAACGCGTTCGTCGAAAACGATCGGTTCACACGCTTTCAGGACGAGCTGCGTCGGCTCGCGTACGAAGCGGCGTACCGCGTCGTGCGGCACTTCGAGTCGAACCACGACGCCTACGCGCGCATCGTCTTGCTCGACGCCATCCGGCGCGGCTTGCGCAGCACGACCCCGGAGTCGCTGCTGGCGGAGTCAGAGGATCTATTCAGTAGCGCGGTGGTTCGCTCCCCGCTGTTCAACGCGTGGGGGACGAAGCGTCGTTACTCGTTCGAAGAGCTGACCGAGCTGAAGGAGGCCGACCGCTTCCGCGCGCTCTCGTACCGCCCCGCGTGGCGCGACCGCGACGACGGTCCGATCCTACGCGCCGACGACTCCATCGAGCGCGACATCTTCCGGAAGCTCTCCGGGCTCCGCGAGATGCCGGCGGCGGCGCGCGCCGAGGACATCGCGCGTCCCTCGCTGTGGTCGCGGATGCGCGACCGCTTCATGTCCGGGCCGCGCGCGGAGTACTCGCTGTTCCAGCGGCCGGTGAACGACAACTCCGTGAACGCGGGGACGAAGCGCATCGTGGAGGCGCTGCAGGAGTTCCTGGCGACGGAGGAGGTCAGCGAGGCCCTCGCGCGCCTGCTCCCCGGCCCGCTGCCGCGGTTGGGGTTCGGGGTGTCGCGGAACGCATTCGGGCCGGTGGCCGCGTACCGGATGGGCGAGATTCGTTTCAATACCGCGCACCGCTCGGTGCGCCGCCTGTCGAAGAACCCGGACCCTCGCCTCGCGGCGCGCGCGTTGATGCCGGTGCTCGCGCACGAGCTCGCGCACATGTGCCACGAGCTGCACGACCTCGACTTCTACCGAACGAGCCGCGCGATCCTCCGCGCGCTCGCGGTCGCGGCGGCGAAGCTCGACGCGCGGCAGTACGGACGCGAGGCGCCGACGATCGGGATCTCGCTCACTCACGAACCGGGCGCGTGACGCCGCGCGGCTTCGCGCCGCGTCGCGGCTTCGAGGCGGGCGCTCAACACCTTCAGCGCTGCGAGCGCGATGTCGCCGTTGTTCTCGACGAGTTCGGAGAACTTCGCGCCGTCGAGCGCGAGGCACGACGCGTCCGTCTCGGCGACGACGGTGGCGGTTCGGCGATGCCCACCGAACAGCGCGATCTCGCCGAACACTTCGCCTGCGCCCATCGTGGAGAGGACCTGTCCGGCGCGCTCGGCGCGCAGGGTGCCGTCGATGACGATGTAGAGCGTGCGGCTCTCGTCGCCGGTCTCGAAGAGCGTCTCGTTCGCGGCGAGTGCCACGTCGTCGCAGGCCTCGGCGATCGTCAGGAGGCGGTGCGAGGGGAGGGACGCGAAGATCGGCGCCGCGTCGAGCAACTCGATCCTCCGCACGAGGCGGAGCAGCGCCGGGGGCGCCTCCGAAGCCTGGACGCGCTCCCCCGCGGTGAGGCGCCGTACGAGCGACAGCCACGGGTCTTCGAGGTCGCCGGTGCTGAGCTGGTCCGGCTTCGCGCGCACGACGCCGCCGAGCGCGTGCTCGGTGAGCCTCGCGAGCAACGCGAGCGCGCGCTGCGGGTCGTCGGTCGTGCCGCCGGGGTAGATGTCCTCGAAGACGCGCCAGTAGATCGTCCCGGCGCGCGCGAGGAGCTCGGCGTGGTCGGGGACCAGCGACAGGCCCGCTACGAGGTGATCGGCGGCGAGTGCGTAGGCGTCGAGGTCGGCGTCTTCGAGCAACGCGTCCACCACGCGGACGGCACGCTCGGCGATCTGTCGCCTGCGCTGTTCTTCGCGGCGCCCCGCGAGCTCGGCTTCGAGGTCGTCGAGCATCACATCGACCGTCGAGTAGCGGTCGGAGCGCGACTTCGTCAGCGCGCCGAGGCAGATGTTGTCGATCGCCTCGGGGATCGCGGGATCGATTCGCGAGGGCGGCTCGACGCGGTCGGTGAGGATCGACTCCAGGACGTCCTCTTCGTCGGCGCCGTCGAACGGGACCGTCTTCGTGAGCAGCTCGTAGAGCATGACGCCGAGCGACCAGACGTCGATGCGGTGGTCGAGCGCTTCGAACGCCTCCGTGATCTGTTCGGGCGCCATGTACCGAAGCGATCCCTCGCCGGGGCGGGGGCCACCGACGGGGCGGCCGTCGTCGTCGACACGGAACGCGACGCCCCAGTCGCCGACCTGCACCTCGCCGCGCTCGCCGAGCAGCACGTTCTCCGGTTTGAGGTCCGCGTGCACCACGCCGTGGCGATGCGCGTGCGCGACGGCGCGACAGATCTGGACGAACACGTCGAGCGCCGGTCCGAGCTCCAGGTCGTCGATCGCACCGCGCAGCGAGCGACCCCCGTGGCGCTTCATCGTGTAGTAGAGGCCGAGCTCGTCGTGCACGCCGACGTCGTACGCGGGGACGATGTTGGGGTGTTCGAGGCGCCCGGTGATCATCGCCTCCGCGAGGAACGCTTCGGCGTCGTCCGGGGACGCGCCGGGGTCGGCGGAGAGGGCCTTGATCGCGACGGCGCGATCGAGGTCGCGGTCTTCGGCGGAGACGACGCGTCCGAAGGCGCCGCGGCCGAGCTCGTCGCCCAGGGCGTAGCGCGCTTCGCCGTCCCGCGGGATCCCGAGGCGTCGGCGGAGCTCGCCGAGGTCAGCCATCCCGGAAGGCTTTCGGATCGATCGCGCGTCGCTTGAGCCAGCGGTAGAGCTGTGTCCGGTGCCAGCCGTTCGCGGTGGCGGTGTCCTTCACGTTGCCCTTGCAGGCGCGCAGCGCGGCCTCGAGCTCCTCGCGCGGGGGCGCGGCGATGTTGGGGTCGTCCGGGTCCTCGACCTCCTCTTCGAACCGATGCGCGAGGCGCTCCGTGAGCGTCGATGGGAGATCGTCGAGCGCGACGACGCCGGAGTCCGCGAGGGTGCGGAGCCGCTGCGCGAGTTTGCGCAGCTCGCGCACGTTCATCGGCCAGTCGTGGAGGAGGAGCGCCTCGGCGACCTCCGGTCCGTAGGACTCGGCGTCGCCGAGGAAGTGATCGAACAGCGGGAGGACGTCGGCCTTGCGGTCCTTCAGCGGCGGGAGGCGGAGCACCCAGTCCGACAGGCGCGCGAAGAGGTCCTTGCGGAACGCGCCGCCTTCGAGGTCCTTGTGCGTCGCGCCGATGAAGCGGACGTCGACCTTCTTCATCCCCTCCGCACCGAGGCGCGCGACTTCACCCGTCTCGAGGACGCGGAGCAACTTGGCTTGCAGCGCCTCCGGGAGGTCGCCGATTTCGTCGAGGAACAGCGTGCCGCCGTCGGCGCGTTCGATGTAGCCGGCGCGGTCCGTCTCGGCGCCGGTGTACGCGCCGCGTACGTGGCCGAACAGCTCGGCTTCGGCCATGTCCTTTGGGATCGCGGCGCAGTTCACCGCGACCAGGGCGCCGGGGCGCTCGCTCAGTCGGTGGATAGCGTTCGCGGCAACCTCCTTGCCGGCCCCCGTCGCGCCGAGGAGCAGCACGGCGCCGGGCGCGCGCGCGACGGTCGCGAGCGATCGGCGCAAGCGCTCGGTCGCGAGGGACACACCGACGACCTCGGTCACGGCATCCGCGTCGACGTCCGTGGCGGGGAGGGTGTCCTTCTTCGGCTCGACGTCGATCGTGAACAGCGTCTCCCCCGCGGCGACCACCTGCTGCGGTTCGACGGGCGCAGGGCCGCCGAGCTGACGCCCGTCGACGAAGGTGCCGTTCGAGGTCCCGAGGTCCTCGATGCGGTACTGCGCGCCGGCCTCGGGCCTGAGCGCGAAGTGTTGCCGCGACATCGTGTCGTCCTCGACGAGGCCATCCCCTTCGGCGGCGCGGCCGAAGGTCTTCTCGCGCCCGTCGAGCTCGACCACCCGGCCGCGGGCCGCGGGATCGGGCGCGAAGACGATGCGCACGACGCGGCGGCGCGGCTTCGGGCGCGCCAGCGACTTCTTCTTCACGGTCTTGTCGTCGCGTGACATCCGTTGCTCCGAGCGTACGCCAAGACGCGCCGTCAGACGATCCCGCGGGCGCCGAGCCGCCAGCGCACCTTCGCGATGACAAACGGGACGATCGCCCCGGACCAACCCGCATCCTTGCGGAGCGCACGCGCGGCCTCCGCGAGGGTCGACCCGCTCCCGGTGTAGTCGTCGACGAGGAGCACCGCGCCGCCGTCGTCGTCGAGCGCCGCGTCGAGGCGGCCCTTCACGTTGTCGCGTCGCTGGTCGTTGTTGAGCAGCTCGCCCTGGCGAGCCTCGGGCGGCTCGCGCCAACGCAGGGCCTCGACGAACGTCGCGCCGACGGCCGCGGCGAGCCGCTCGCCGGTGGCCGTCCGCTGCGCCCACGTCCGAGAGGGCACCGCGACCACCGCGGAGAACCGATGTAGCTCGGCGAGCTCGGCCGCGCGTGCATCGAGGTTCTCGAGCACGACCGCGTCGAGCGACGTGGCGTTCGTGCGCGCCTTCATGAAGTGCAGGAACGGCGGGCTGCGCTCCTCGCTCGTCATCAGCGCGACGCCCTCGGACACCTTGTTCGTCCGCATCGCGGGGATCGGGACGACGCGATCCGAGAGCCAGCGCCCCGCGACCTCGGCGCCAACGCCCGGCGCCGGGAGTGACCACGCATCGGGTGCGCACCGATCGCAGCGCCCGCAACGTTCGGCGCCGTCGTCACCGAGCGCGACGCGGAGCGCCTGCATCGCGCACGGCACCTCGGCCGCGGCGTAGCGCATCATCGCCTCGAGCTCGTTCGTCCGGACCTCGTTCTGTCGAATATAACGCGTCAGATCCAGCGGCGGGTGGTCGCCCTCGATCGTTCGGTAGACCTGGCGACGGCGGTCGAGGACCTTCTCGACGCGGCCCTGCTCGCGCAGCTCGGCGAGCACGACAGTGACGCGCGTCGGGTGGAGGCCGGAGCGCATCTTCACCTGAGTGAGGTTCGGCCACTCATCGTCGCCCCCCGGACGCAGCACCGAGAGCACTTGGTCGAAGTCCTCGGCGGTCGGCTGCGCGGAGCGGATGAAGTGCGCCTGGATGCGTCGGTCGGCGGGGTCGAAGAGCAGCACGCCACGGGCCGGCTCCCCGTCGCGTCCCGCGCGGCCGACCTCCTGGTAGTACGCGGTGATCGAGCCCGGGACGTCGACGTGAACGATGAAGCGCAGGTCCGCCTTGTCGATCCCCATCCCCAACGCATTCGTCGCGGCGATCGCCTTGTGGTCCCCGCGCGTGAACGCTTGCTGCAGCCGACGCTTGTCCTCGGGCGCGAGCCCCGCGTGGTAGGCGACGACGTCGTGCCCGCGCGCGGAGAGGAACGCCGCGACGACCTCCGTCTGATCGCGCGTCGCGCAGTAGAGGATGCCGGTGCCCTCCGCGTCCGCGAGGAACGCGTCGAGCCAGCCGAGCTTCTCCGCCGGGCCGGACACGCTCCGGGTCGCGAGGGAGAGGTTCGCGCGGTCCATCGACGCCCGCATCACGGTGAGCGGGTGATCCGCATCCGGCGCGAGCTGCCGCGCGATGTCCGCTTCGGTGCGCGCCGACGCCGTCGCAGTGAGGCCGAGGACGCGCACACCTTCGCGCTGCCCGGAGAGGCTCTGCACCGCGTCGACGATGCGCCGGTACGACGGGCGGAAGTCGTGCCCCCACGTCGAGATGCAGTGCGCTTCGTCGACGACGACGAGGTCGACCGCGAGGCTCAGGAGGAACTGCCACGCCTCCACGTTGTCGAGGCGCTCCGGGGACACGAACAGGATCTTCGCAGCGCCGCTCGCGGCGTCGCGCATCGCGGCCTCGTTTTCGTCGTCCTCCTGGTCGGAGTTGATCGCGACGGCGTGGATCGAGAAGCGCTCGCCGAGCTGCTGCACCTGATCGCGCACGAGCGCGAGCAGCGGCGAGATGACGAGCGTGATGCCCGGCAGGAGCGTCGCCGGGAGCTGGTAGAGCAGGGACTTGCCGTGGCCAGTGGGCTGGATGCAGAGGAGGCGCCCGTCGGCGAGGAGCGCGCGGATGGCTTCTTCCTGCCCGGGGCGGAACGATGAGAGCCCGAACCGTTCGTTGAGCACGCGCGCGAGGTCGACGTCCGACATCGCGCGCAGCGTAGCAGGTCGGGGCAGAAGCGGATCAGGCGGACTCGATTCGATCCAGCCGCTTGCGCAGCTCGGCGTTGTCTTCGGCGAGGCGTTCGTTCTGCTTCTTCAGCTCCCGGAGCGCCTCGACGGCGAGCGCTTCGAAGGAGAGCCCCTCGGCCTTCAGGCGCTTGATGCCTCCGGCCTCGTGCACCCAGGTGGGGAGGACCTCTTCGACCTCCTGCGCGACGAACCCGACGTGCTCACCGGGCCGCGTGCCGGGCGCCTTTTCGGCGTCGTAGGCGAACGTGACGCCGCGGAGCGCGAGGAGGGTGTCGAGCGCGCCTTCGAGGGGCTGGACGTCCTGCTTCACGCGAGCGTCGGACACCGTGGTGTCCGGACCGAGCCCCTGGCAGTTCGTGTACGAGTCGATGGCGTAGCCGTTGCTCCTCGAGCAGAAACATTGGAGCGTCGACCCCGTCTCGAAGCAGAGGGCGCCGATGTACAGCGAAGCCACGTCACAGATGGGCGTGCCGCCGGTACCCTCGGATCCGGGACACACCGGGTAGCTTCCGGCGCCCCCGGTGACGGCGTCCAGCGCATCGTCGCTGAGCTCGCCCGATTCGGACACGCCCGGGTCCTTGGGGAACGGGAGTCGATGCTTTTGCCCATCGATCTCCACTTCGACCTCGTCGCCCGGGTAGTACGTCTTTCCGTTGATGGTGATGCTCTTCATCTCTCTTCATTCCTCCGCGCGCCTATCGTGTCGCGCCTACGTTTTCGAAATGCACCAAGCGGGCCACCGCGGCCGCGCCTCGATCGTGTCCTCTGTGTCACCGCCCGCGCTTGTGACACGTCACCGCTCACGCTCGCTGAAACCTCTGAAGGATCCGCGTGAACCGCTCGCCCGCCCGACTCACCTCGTCGAGCACGTCCGGATCGAGCTCGTCCGGATCGTGACCTCCGCCGATCTCCGCGCGCACGCGGTCGGCGAGGAACACCGCCACCGCGCGGTAGAAGCGGCTCGCGAACCCGAGGTCTTCACCGAGGTGGCGCACCAGCACGTCACGCGGCAATTCGAGGAGCGATGAGTCGCGGGCCGCCTTGACCGTCGCGCTCGGCGGCCGCGAGTCCACGAAGGACAGCTCTCCCAAGAACTCACCCGGTTGCGACGTGTTGATCCGCTTGCCGCCACGCTCGATCGCGACGAGGCCGTCGAGCAGCACGAACAGCGACCGCACCGGCTCACCCTCGCGGATCAGGACGTCGCCGGTGCGCGCGGCGTGGCGACGACCGTTTTGGATCATCCACTCCACGTCGTCGTCCGTGAGTTGCCCTAGGATGTACAAAGCCTGTCGCATCGGTTCCTCCTCACGCCTGCTGCCGGCGCGCCAGCTTCGCGAAGGCGCCGTCGAGCGCCATGAGCTCCTCGAACGTGCCGCGCTCCACCACGCGCCCGTCCTCGAGGTAGACGATCAGGTCCGCGCGCTCGATCGTGCTGAGCCGGTGCGCGATCACCAGCCGCGTCACGCCGAGCGCCTGCAGGCTGTCCGTGACGACCGCCTGCGTCCGGTTGTCGAGCGCGCTCGTCGCTTCGTCGAGGACGAGGATCTTCGGCTCTTCGACCAGCGCCCGCGAGATCCGCAGGCGCTGCCGCTGGCCGCCGGAGAGTGTCCCGCCGCGCGGCTGGAGGACGGTGTGCATCCCCATCGGCATCGCGCGGATCTCGTCGGCGAACGCCGCGCGCTCCGCGGCGGTCCAGACCTGCTCCATCGTCGCGTCGGTCCCGCCGCGGATGTTCTCGAGGATCGTTCCGCCGAGGACCTCGCCGGTCTGGGTCACGACGCCCATGTTCCGGCGCACGGCCTCGGCGTTCATCTCGGACAGGTCTTGGTCGTCGAAGTACACCGCGCCGGACGTCGGTGTCTCGAACCCGAGGAGGAGCCGCACCAGCGTCGACTTCCCGGAGCCGGAGGGACCGACCAGCGCGACCATCTGGCCGGCGGGGACCTCGAAGCTGACGTCCTCGAGCACCGGCGCCTCCGGGTCGTAGCCGAAGCTCACGTGGCTGACCTCGATCTTCCCGTTCAGGTCCACGTCGGCGAGGCGTTCGGTCGGGACCTCGGGCGTTGTCTCGAGGATCGGCCGCGCGCGCTCGTAGAGCGGGACGATCCTGAGGGCCATCAGCCCGGCGTTGATCAGGCCGAGCGCGGCCCCGTTGAACGCGGTGAACGCGGCGGAGAACGCGACGTAGTCGGCGGTACCGATGTCGCCGCCCGAGTTGCCGACGATGAAGAACAGCACCATCGAACAGAACAGCGGGAACGCGGTGGTGAAGGTCTGCACGTCGTTCTGGATGTCCGTCGAGCGATACGTGAGTGACCACTGTCGCCCGAAGCGCTTCGACCACTCCGCGAACACGTGGGCCTCGGCGCCCGCCGATTTGATCTTGGCGATCCCCGCGAGGTTTTCGAGGAGGTAGTTCGAAGTCGCGCCGCGCGCTTCCTCCATGCGCCGCATCAGTCGCACGTCGATCCACGCGCTGAACACCGCGACGCCCCCGGCGATCAGGACGAGCACGAGCCCCGCGAGCGCGAGCTGGAGGCTGAAGTAGAACAAGAGCGCGAAGCTCGACAGCGAGAAGACAAACGACATCAACGACGCAAAGACCGTCCCCGAGAGCATCGAGCGGATCTGTTCGATGCCCATCGCGCGCTGCGACAGATCCCCCGTGCCGAACCGCCGGAAGAATCCCATCGGCAGGCTGAGCACACGATCCAGGACCGCCGCCTGCGACGCGGCGGTGGTGCGCGACTCGAGCCGCAGCTGCGCGAGCCCCATCGACAGCTGGAACACCGCCTGCGCGACGGTGAGCCCGATGAGCGCCGCGAACACCAACCACAGCATCGAGTGCGCGGCGTTCGGAATGACGGTGCCGAAGATCTCCTTCGTCGCGAGCGGGACGGCGGACCCCACGACCGCACCCGCGATCCCGATCGCGGCCATCACGATCGCGTCGGTGCGTCGGCCGCGCATCGCGAAGCGAACGAGATCGACGGGTGTGATGCGGTCCTTGTCGAAGCCCGGGTAGAGCTGGAACGCCTCGCCGGTCAGCCGGTCCGAGACCTCGCGGTCGACGGCGACGGGCGCCTCCTGTGCGGCGTGCAGCACGTAACCCGCCGCGGTGCGGACCAACGCGACGGGGTAAGGCTTGTCGACGCCGCGGTCCTCGAACGCGACGAGGGAGCCGGCGTCGGTTCTGAACCAGTCCCCGCGCAGCAACACGCGCCGGCTCCGCGCGCGAGCGCGGCGGCCGAAGCGTTCGAGGCGCGTCTTGGCGTCACCTTCGCCGAGGTCCTCGAACGCGCTCGCGGGCGGCGTCATGCCCTCGGCGCGCGCGACGTGGGCGATCGCGAAGGCCAACGGTTCGTCGGGCGGCGACCACTTCGCGGCGCCGCGGAGGCGGAGATCGCCGAGGCCTCGCAGGGCGGCGTCGAAGAGGTCGCGGTTGCGCTCGACGCCGGCCTCCACCCGATCGCGGATCGCCGCACGGGCGTTCAATTCGCGGGGGGCCTCGTCGGCCAGGAAGGTCTGGGCGGCGACGCGGGGATCCTCGCCGCCGAAGATCTTGCGCCAGGGGCCGAGCGCGGGGTCGCTCGGGGACGGGTCTTCGACACGCTCGACCGTCGTGCCGAGCACCCCGACGGCGAGGAGCTGATGCTCGGCGTCGCACTCGAGCTCCAGGAGGAGGGCGTTCGCGCCGATCTGTCCGAGGTAGCGGCGCCGCCCGACGGCGCGGCCGTCTCGCCGCTGCACCACGAACAGATCGACCTCGCCGCCGACGACCCGCCACGCGCCGTCGCCGACGAGCCACAGCGGGGCGTTGCCCTCGATGGAGCGGGTCGTTCGGCTGTCGTACGTCGCGCTGGTCATGCCGACGCCACCAGTCGTTTGTAGGTGCCGTCGGACGCGTACAGGTCGTCGTGGGTCCCGCGCTCCACGACCTTGCCGCGTTCGAGGACGACGATCTGATCCGCGTCGCGCACGGTGCTCAGGCGGTGCGCGACGATCAGGCAGGTGCACCCACGGCGCCTCAGGTTGCGATCGATCTGCTGCTCGACCGTCGAGTCGAGCGCGCTCGTCGCTTCGTCGAGCACGAGGAGCGCCGGGTTCTTGACGAGCGCGCGCGCGAGCTCGAGGCGCTGCCGCTGCCCGCCGCTCAGGTTCCGGCCGGCCTCTTCGAGCTTTGTGTCGTAGCCGTTCGGGAGGCCGACGATGTGTTCGTGGATGCACGCGTCCTTCGCCGCGCGCACGACGTCCTCCTGCGGGATCGAGTCGTCCCAGAACGTGAGGTTCTCGCGGACAGTGCCTTCGAAGAGGATGATCTCCTGGTTCACCACGCTGAACGCGTCCAGGAACGCGCGGCGGTCGATCGTGTTCGGCGGTCGCCCGTCGAAGAGGACCGTGCCGGCCCACGGCGGATACACGCCGGCGATGAGCTTCGCGATGGTGCTCTTGCCGCTCCCGGAGCTCCCGACGAGCGCGACGCGTTGCCCCGGTTCGACGGTGAGCGAGAAGTCGTCGAGCAGCGGCGGCTCGCGCGGGCTGTAGCCAAACGTCACGCCCTCCAGCTCGACGCGCCCGACGAGCGGCGTCCGATCGTTGCCTTCGCCGAACGGGTCGTCGACGCGTTGTTTCAGGACGTCGTCGAGGCGGACCAGGTTGCCGGGGAGCATCTGGACCGTCGACCACAGCCCGAGGACGCGCTGGACCGGGCCGAGGAACGAGGCGGTGAGCGCTTGGAACGCGACGAGCGTCCCCATCGTCATCGCGCCGTCGAGCACGCGGGTCGCGCCCCAGCAGAGGATGACCGCGGTGGAGATCCCACCGAGGAGCGCGGGCACGAGGCCGAGGCGCAGGTTGCTGTCGGTCGACTCCTGCTTGGTGTTCACGACGTGGGCGTAGTTCCCGGCCCAGCGTTCGAAGAACTGGCTCTCGGATCCCGTCGACTTGAGCGTCTCGATCTGCATGAGCCCCGCCGACTGCACGCCGTTGAGGTTCGACTCGGCGCGCGACGCGCGGTTGCTCAGGGTCGCGCGGTGGGACTGGATCATCCGGAGCGCGACGATGTTGATCGCGGCGGCGGTCACGGCGGCGAGCGTGAGCGGGACGTCGAACGACAGCATCACGATCAGGTAGAAGACGACGAGCAGCAGATCGATGAAGGTGCTCGCGAGCTGCCCGGCGAGGGTCCCCGCGAGCGAAGACTCGAGGCCGGCGCGCATCGCGACGTCGCCCGGCAAGCGCGCTTCGAAGAACCGCGGCTCGATCCGCAGCGTGTGCCAGATGAAGCGCGCCGAGCCCAGGACGGAGAGCTTGGTGCGGAAGTCGAGGAGGTTCTTCGCGCGCAGTCGGCCGAGCCCGGACTGCAGGACGAGGAGGAGCGCGGCGAAGGCGAGGAGCGGGAGGAGCCAGCTCGTCTTTCCGCCCACGAGGATCTCGTCGACGAAGATCCGCGCGAGGAGGGGGATCACGATCCCCGGCACCGCGAGGAGGAGCCCGGCGACGACGGCGAAGACGAGCGCGGACTTCGAACCCTGGATGCGTTCCAGGAGCTTCGGCCACACTCGCATCGGCGCGCCGCGCTTTTTGAACGCGTCGTTGGGTTCGAAGGTGAGGACGACGCCCGTGAAGGCCTCGTCGAGCTGTTCGAGGGTGACGGTCCGTTGACCGAGCGCGGGATCGTTGAGCCACGCCTTTTCGTCGTCGATGCCTTCGAGCACGAGGAAGTGCTGAAAGTTCCAGTGCAGCACCGCGGGGAGCGGCATCTCGGCGAGCTGCGACGGCTCCTTCTTGAAGCCCTTCGCGGTGAGGCCGTAGGTGCGCGCGGCGCGGAGGATGTTGCCGGCCTTGGTGCCGTCGCGCGACACGCCGCACTCGTAGCGGAGCTCTTCGAGCGGGACGTGCGCGCCGTAGTAGCCGAGGATCATCGCGAGTGACGCGGCGCCGCACTCTACGGCCTCCATCTGGAGGACGGTCTCGACCTTCTTGCGTTTCACGGCCCCAACCACCTCGCGACGGACGGCAGTAGCTGGGCGATCGGGCGCTCGGTCTCGAGGGTGATCGTGGCGGAGCAGGGCGTGCCGCTCTCGACCTGTAGCGGGGGGCCTTCGCCCGAGGTCCACGAAAAGCCGCTCTTCGCGGCTTCGTCACGGTCGAGGGTCACGCGCACGCCGAGCGCCGTTCCCCCCGCGCTCTGCATCAGGCTGGAGACGAGGTCCTCGTTCTCGAGAAGGCGCGCCATGCCCTGACGGCTGGAGACGAACCCGTCCACGGCGCGGACCTCGCCGTGGATCATCCCGAACTCTTCCTCCTTCACCGTCGCAGGCGAGACTCGGACGCGCATGCCAGGTTGCACGCGCTTGCCCTCCGCGAGGGGGAGGTACACGACGGCTTCCAGTTCTTCGACGTCGTCGGGGCTCGTGAGCTCCAGCGCGATGACCGGGCCCCCGGTGTTGACCTGCGCGCCGCGCCGCGCGCGGACCTCGACGACGCGGCCCGCGTAGGGGCTGGCGACCTTCGAGCTGGTCGCGAGGCGCTCCTTCAGCGTCTCGACCCTTCGCTCGGCCTCCGCGAGGCGCACCTCGGCGTTCCTCAGCTCCGACTCGGACTGCTTCTCGTTGCGCAGCGTCGACAGGCGGAGCTCGCGGACGCTCTGGGTGAGCTGCGCGATCTCGGCCTGGGCGCCGTCGATCGATTGTTTCGTCTGCTGCAACGTGGAGCCGGTGATGAGGCCCCGGTCGTGGAGCTTGAGCTGCGCAGCGTGGCGCTCTTCGAGGTAGGCGAGTTTGTCGCGCGCGGAGGTCAAGGCGGCGGCTTTGTCGCGCTCGTTCGCGCGGAGGCTGACGGCCTGCAGCCGCTGGTCCTCGGTGCCGAAGCGCTGCAGCGTCTCGAGGTCCGCGCGGGCCTGCTCGACGGCAGCCTCGGCGTCGGTGATCTGGTCGACGAGATCCGGCTGCGCGACCTCGGCGATCGTCTGACCCACCTTCACGACGTCGTTCTCGGCGACGTGCAGCGCCGTGACCTGCCCCGAGCCGAGCGCGGTCACTTCGGTCACGCCGCCGCGGTAGAGGAGCACCCCCGAGCCGGTGATGTTGGTCGGGAGGCGCCCGACGACGCTCCACACCGTCAAGCCGGCGACCAGGACGCCGGAGGTCAGGAGCGCGATCCAACCCTTGGCGGTGGTGACCTGCATCAGGCTGTCGAGCTGCTCCGGCGACGACAGGCGTTCGAGCGCGGCTTCACGGAACGGTGAGCTCATGGGGTGGCCTCCTCGGCGAACGCGGCGAGGAGCCGCGCGAGGGCGTCTTGGTCTTCGGCGCCGTTGGGGAGGACGCCGCGTTGGTACTCGAGATCGACGTGCGCGCGTGCGTTCTGCGCGCGGGCGTCGACCGAAGAGATCTGCGCGTTGAGCAGGCGCTCCTGCGAGAGCACCACGTCGAGCACGGTCCCGAGCTGCGCCGCGAGTTTTTCGGTCTCGGCGTCGAGCGCCCCCTCGAAGAGCTCGAGCGCGCGCTGCGCGGCGGTCACCGCTTCGGCCGCGCGCAGGAGTTGGTTGTGTGCGATCGCGAGGTTCGCGCGGACGTTGCGTTCGAGATCGAAGAGCTGCAACTCGGCTTGCCGGCGCGCTGCGAGCTGGTTGAGGAGGGCGCCGCGTTGCTGGGCGTTGCGCACCGGGAGGCGCAGCGTGAGGCCCCCGCCGACGGACGGACCCACGTTCGCGGTGAGCGCGCCGAAGAGCCCGGACGGCGCGTCGCGGTCGAGGCGGCCGCTGTAACCGACGCCGAAGCTCGCGTCGAGCTCCGGGAGGGTGTTCCAGTCGGCCGCGTCGACGGAGAGGCCGTTGGCGGCGAGTCGGAGCCGCGCCGCGATGACGTCCGGGCGTCGTTCGACCGCGGCGGCGAGCTCGGGCTCCGTCGGCGCGATCGCCGCCAGCAGGGGCGCGGTCGGCAGCGAGCGCGCGGGGGGCGGGAGCGCCATCGCGCGGGCGTCGTCGAGCCCCATCGCGAGGCCGAGGCGGCGGCGATCCGCGAACACCGAGGACTCGGCCTGGAGGCGTTGCCGTCGCCGGTCGGCTTCGGTGGCTTCGAGCTGGAGGGCGTCCGCGGCGGGGCGTTCGTCGGCGGCGATCAGCGCGCGGGTGTCCTCGGCGGTCTTCTTGGCGAGCGCTTCGGAGATCTCGAGGAGCGCCAGGCGGCGGACGGATGCGGCGTAGGTCCAATACGCATTCACGACGTCGCGCGTGAGCCGTTGGGCGGTGCCTTCGAGGTCGCGTTCGGCGGCCTCGAACGCGATCTCGGACGTGCGCTCTTGGAGCACGGCGGACGAGGCGCCGACGTTGCGCAAGATGGGTTGCGTGACCTGCAATCGAGCTTGCGCACGGTTGAGAGCGTCGGTCTCGGGGGCGTTGGCACCGACGTCGCGCTCGCTTCGCGTTACGGCGACGGACGGGTTGACGCGCATCCCCCAGCGGAAGGTCTTCGAGAGCCCGAGGCGGGCGGTGAAGACGTCGGACGTGAGGCTGTCCGCGCCGACGAAGGGACGCTGCTCCTGCGTGATCGCTTCCTCGGTTCGTTGGTAGTCCACACTGGCGTCCAGGTATTCGTCGAAGGTGCCGCGCACCGAGGAGAGCTGCCCCCGCGCCGCCTCGACCCGCTGCTGCGCGGCGAGGAGATCGGGGTGCTCCGTGAGCGCGGAGCGCACCGCGTCGTCGAGGCGGAGTGTCCCCTCGGCGCTCGCGCTCGCCGGCGCCAGGAGCGCCAGCGTGATGACGAAGGAGCGGTTCCTCATCCGGCGACCCCGATCGCTTCAGTGGATTCCACTGAGACGCTCGGCTTTGGACGATTGCGCGCGCGCAGCGCGACGTCGCGAGGGAGGACCCCGACGTAGCGGTGTTCGATGCGTCCATCGACGAGGTGCGCCGCGATCGGCGTGCCGCGGACGAGGCGGTTGAATCGTCCGTGCGGGATGACGACGAGCGGGAGGTCCACTTGGTATTCGGCGACGAACGCGATGACCGCCGAAGCGTCGCCGGCGAGCACGCCGATGACCGGCATCCCCTGGTTCGACGCGTTCAGCGCGCGCAGGACGGGGAGCCATGGCTTGCAGGCGGAGCAGCCGAGGCCGAGGAAGACGACGAGGCGTTCGCCTTCGCCGAGGTCGACGGGGCAGCCGGGGGTCCAGCGAGGATCGAAGCGTTTGCCGGCCTTGACGCCGTTGAGATCGATGAGGGGGTCGCGCATCTGTGCGCTGCGCTTCAGCGACTCGCGCGCGAGGAGCGTTGCTGCGATGGCGGCGGCGGCGACGATCAGGCCGGTGACCCAGTGGCCGAGGTGCAGGCGGAAGGGGAGGGCCGCGGCGAGGGCGAGCATGTAGCCGAGGTTGACGAGCGCGCTCTGCTTCGGGGTCAGCTCGATCAGCCCTTGGTAACAGCCGCAGTCGGTGATGCGACCGGCGGCGCCGGCGCGCAGGGTGATGATCGTGAAGGTCGCGATGGTGAGGATGGCGAGGGGGATGACGAGCATCGGTGCGCAACCGATGAGGAGCGCGACGCCGAGCACGAGCTCCTGGACGATCGCGAACGTCAGGACGCGCGCGAAGTACTTCGGCGGCACGAGCTCGAGCTTCTGCAGGTGCATCCCGAACGGCATCGGCTCGGCGAGCTTGAGGAAGCCGGTCACGACGAAGACGAGGCCGACGATCGTGGGTCCGGCGTAAGCGAGGAGGAGCTCGACGATCTGCATGGTCGACGGGGGACGATAGCAGCGGTCGTGCCAAGGCGGTTAGGTTGCACGGCCCTCGTCGTGTCACAGCCGGTCGTGCGTCGACGTGTGTCAGGCGCGAGGGGGGTGACGCGAGCCGGAGCCTCGACGTTTACGCTAGGGATGCGTAGTGCGAATTCATGTCGGCCCCGTGCCGCGCGACCCGACGCGATCCGTCTCGGGGTGAATCTCAGGCTGCGATGGTCGCGCGGTGGGGTCTCGAACCATGGCACGGTGACGTGGCGATCCGTCGTGACACGATGGCGACTCGCGACGCGCCGCAATCGGCACGCGGCTTGCGGAAGGGGAGCCCATGAAAACCAGATCTGTGTATCCTCGACGCTTCATGATGGTGCGACGCCTAGTGGGTTTGACGTTTGCGCTGGTGCTCGCGAGCTGCAGCGGCGGTGATGACGACGACGAGATGATCGACCCGCGCGACGGCGGGACCCGCGACAGCGGAACCGAAGTCGTACGGGACGCCGGGTTCCGCGACGGCGGCGTCGACGTACCCGACGGCGGTACGCCAGACTCGGGGACGCCGCGCGACGGCGGCGCGCGCGACGGTGGTCCGCGTGACGCCGGCATGTGTATGGACCCGCTCACGAACTGCGACGGCGTATGCGCCGACCTGTTCGCCGACGATGGGCACTGCGGTGCTTGCAACGCAGCTTGCGCGGGCGGAGACGTCTGCCTCTCGGGTGTGTGTGGACCGCCGGCGCCGACGCTCGCAGCTACGGTGCCCGAGCAGGTCGTCGGCCCGGGGTGTACGATTCCCTCCGCGCAGATCGACAAGGTCACGGTCGACCCCTCGGGCCGTATCTTCGTCGCGATGGACTGCGCCGGCGCGCCGTACGTCGCGCGGAGCGCCGACCTCGGCGTGAGCTACGCGGACCCGACGCCGATCGCGATCCCCACCGTGGAGCGCTTCGCGATCCACGCCCACGCCCCCGACGTCCTGTACGCCGCGGCGAACACGACGGGCGGCGCGCTGGTGTTCGCGAAGTCGACGGACGGCGGCGCGACGTGGTCGGCGCCCCGGGTGGTCGACGCCGGCCCCGTGGCGAGCGGCTTGCTCGACTACGGCCCGCACATCGCGTCGTGGCGCAACCACGTCTTCCTGGCGGTGAAGGACAGCGCGGGTTCCGAGGTCCGCGTCTGGCGCAACTCCGACTTCGGAGAGACGACGTTCGAGCTCGCGTCGATCACCAGCGCGACCGCCGCGGGCGGCGCGATCCACGTCGACCCGGCGACCGGGGACCTGATCGCCTTCATCGACGCGCCGCTGCGCTTCGAGATCCACCGGAGCACCGACCTCGGGCAGACGTTTGCGCTCGAGCACATGATCTCGGGGCTGTCGCTGGGCGGTGATATCGCGTTCAGCCCGCCGTCCACCGCGTACTACTCGTGTGCGTCGACTTTCGGAAACTCGACGTGCACCGCGCGCATCGACGTGCAGGCGGGCACTGCGGAGCCGCTGATCGTCCCTGCCGGTCATAGCGCGCCGCATCCCTTCGGGTTTGGCGTCGCGGCCTCGACCGATGGTTCGGGCTACGTCGTCGTGCGCCGCCTGAACATGAACGGCATCTCGGACGGCGCCCTCGGCGTCCTCGACTATGCGCCGACGAGCACGACGACCGGCGGGATTCAGTACGTCACGACCGCGACCACGACCGACGTCCAGAGCGGCAACGGTGCGCACGAGATCGTGGATCTGAACGCGGTCGTCGCGGTGTTCACGTCGTCGGTCGGCGCGTCCGCAGCCGTCGTCGCCTACTGATCGGGGAGACGATAGGTCACGACGAGGGTCAGGTGGTCCGCGTTCACGCGCGGACCCGCCGGCCCTGCGCCGAGCCCTTCGGAGGTGCGGAGCGCGACGAGCAGCTCCGCGTCGTCGGCGCGCAACACACGCGAGAGCTCACTCGGGGTGAGCGCGTGGCCGAGGCGCGCGGGGGTGCTGGCGTCGGCCGTGCTGGCGGCGAGCGGGACCCACGCGGCCGCGCTTCGATCGTACGCCGCGAGGACGACCCCGCCGGTGCTCACGGTGGCCGTCGCGGTGTAGCCGGTGCCGCCGGCGTCCGCTTCGATCCCCACGGAGCGGACGAGCCCCGGCGCGACGCCCCCCGCGGCGAGGCGCGCGCGGAACGCGAGCGCGGGCGTGGAGTTGGGCTCGGCGTCGAGCGCGTAGACCGCGCCCGCGGGTGCGTCGAACGGGATGCCCGCTTCGCGTGACTCCAGGACCAGGACGCGGTGGCGCCGACCATCGTACGCGATGCCGCGACCGATGGTCCTCGCGGGTGCGGAGCCGACCGTCGTCACGGCGCGGTATCCGGCGCCGTCCCACGCCCACGTGCGCGCGCGCCCGGCCGAGCTGCCGACGGTGAGGACGCGTCGACGCGCGACGTCCGAAACCATCCCGCGGACGGAGTTCCAGTCGCCCTCGGTGCCGCCGATCGAGGACCAGCTCTGGCCGTCGTATGCGTACGTGGCGCGGCCGGCGAGGTCCGAGGTCTGCGCGAGGTACCGGCCGCTCCGGTCGTCGTAGGCGATGTGGATGGACGGTCTCTCGGTGAAGGCCGGGTGCAGGCCGAGCGATCGCCAGGTCGGGTTCGTCCAGTCGAAGAGCTCGAATCCCGTGAACGTCGCCTGCACGGGATCGAATCCGCCGAGCGCGAGGACGACGGGGCGGTCGAGCGCGCGATCGTAGAGGAAGAGCTGGAACACCGCGTAGATGAACCCGGCGCCGTTGAAGAAGCCAAGCGGTTGGCCGTCGACGACGGTCGAAGCCTGGAGCCAATCCGCGCCGTCGCCAACGAAGACCCGGTGCGAGAACTCCAACTCGCTCGGGAGCAAGTCGACGGTTCCGAGCAGCAGCGCCTGGCCGAGGCGGTCGTCGAACACGGCGGACCTCGTCTCTCTGAATGGCAGCTCGTCGGAGACAAATCGCCAGCCGGCGTCCGACCAGAACCACAACTCCCCGATGAAGTCCGGATACGATCCGCTCGATGTCAGCAGCCAGAAGAGGTCGCGGCCCGAGTCGTAGAGCAGCGACTGCCGCCCGGTCTGCGGCGGTATCGCGCCCGACGGCGTGCGGTCGGACCAGCGCGCGGCATCCACGACGAACGTCTGCGAAGCGCGCGGCTCCGCCTCGGGGACGACGCCCGTCAGCGCGAAGACGTCGCCTCTGTGTTCGAGGGAACCGGCTGCGATGCCCGGTCCACGCGGGGCGTCGGCGGTCGTCGGCGTCTCGGTCCACGTCGTCCCGTCGAACCACCACGCGTCGGCGAGGCCCTCGCCGACGAGGTCGACGCTCGTGGACGCCGGCTCCGCGTCGACGCCGCCGAGCACGCCGACGTTGCCGCTCCGCGGATCGTAGACGAGGGTGTGCAGTGCGCGCGCGGGTGGCCACGCGCCGCTCTTTTCGACCTCCGTCCACGTCGCCCCGTCCCAGATCCACAGGTCGTCGAGCGGGTGGCGATCCGGCGCTGCGGAGAAGCCGCCGAACAGGACGACGCCGCCGAGGCTCGGCGCGTAGACCATCGCGTGGCGGTCGCGCGCCGGCGGGCCCGCGGCGGCGTGTTCGGTCCAACGCAAGCTAGCTTGCACGCCGACGCGCTCGGTGGGGATGGCCTCCAGCTCCCAGGTGTCTCCGAGCGCCGCGGCGCCCGCGCCGGGGAGGAGCAGCGACGACGTGTTGCCGCCGAACATCACGGTGCGCCCGCGCGCGCGATCGTAGGCGACGGCGGCGCCGGTGCGCCCGACGGGTTCGGTGCCCCCTTCGATCGGCACACTTCGCCACCGCGCGCCGTCCCAACCGAACGCCTCCATCACGTCGACGCCGCCCATCGGGAGCGGCGGGGCCTGCAGCGGATCGAGGTGGCGGCACACGGCCAGGGTGAGTCCGAGCGCGCCGTGGTAGGTCATCGCGCCGAAGGGATCACTGCCGTCGACCGAGCCGTCGTCGCAGACCGGCTCGGCGCCCGTCGGCGAGAAGCTCCGCCAGCGCTGGCCGTCCCACTCCCACGTCGTGGTCCGGACCAGGTCGTTGGCGGTGCGTCCGCCGAAGACGACGAGTCGGCCGCGCTCCGGATCCTCGGCGGTCGCGGCGAAGCGAATGTCCTCGGGCATCGCGGTGGTCGCGGGGAGCCACTCCGTCCAACGCAGGTCGTAGCGGGACTCGATGCCTGCGCCGTCCGCGCGCGCGAGCGGAGCGAGGTCGTCGACGTCGACCACCCCCGCGCCGTCGAAGCGCGCGGTGGTGGGGAGGCGGTCGACCGTGAAGACGTCGACCGGCGGTGGTGTCCCGCCCGACACCCCCGCCGGCAGCGTCCACACGATGTCGCGGACACGCGTGGCCTCGGCGCCGTGCGGGTTGCCGGCGCGGTCGAGCACCAGCACGTAGACCTCCGGGAGATCGACCGGTGCGAGCTGCACCACGAAGCTGCCGTCGGCGGCGGCGTCGGCGGCGCCCGCGCGGTTGGCGACCTCGACCCCGTCCACGAACGCCTCCGCGCGGTCGTATACGACGACGCGGGCGCCACCCTCGATCGCGCCGGCCGCGCCGACGACGGTGAACGAAGGGCCGCCCTCGGTGGCTTCGCGGTAGGGGCTGCGGCGGTAGACGATCGTTTCTTCGGCGTCCACGGCGGGCGCCGCGGGCGGGACGTGGTCGACGAGGTACTCGAGGTCGGGGGCGGGCGCGGGGGCTTCGTTGCCCGCGCGGTCGCGCGCCTGGACGAGCGGTCGCTGCACGCCCTCGGGGTCCAGCGAAGTGACGACGCGCTCGAAGACGTACGCGCCGAGCTCGATGCGCACGAGGTCGAACGTCAGGCCCGAGTCGGCGAGCGTAACCGTCGGCGTGCTGGTGACCGGCTCGTCGAAGACAAACGTCAGGCGGACGGTGATGCCGGTGCTCGCCGAGGTGGGCGTGAGCAGCTCGGCCGGTTCGACGAACTGCACGGTGCCGGATCCCGGCAACACCCCCGGTGACTTCGTGTCGACGACGAGCGGCGTGGAGGTCGCGGTGGAGCTGTAGCCGGCGTCGTCGACGAGCCGCGCGAAGACGTTGCGTCGTCCGTCGGCGCAGCCGCCGCCGTCGCGGCACGGGGCGTCGATGTCGTAGACCACCGAGAGACCACTCGCGGCGTCGAAGACCTGGCGACCGAACGTCATGCTCGGGTCCTGCGCGAGGACGATCTGGGCGATGTCTTCACGGTCGGCCGTGACCGAGACGACGACGTTGGGGTCGCGGACGACGTCGGGCACGTCGAGGTCCACGATCGCGGGGACCGGTCGCATGACGACGACCGCTTCCACGACCGTGTCGTCGCCCGGGTGTAGCGAGAACGGGTTCGATACGCCGTACGCGATCACGTTGGAGGTCGCGGGTGATGCGCTGTCACGAAGCTCGACCACGGCGGAGCGGTCGTCGCCGTGCGGCACCGACAGCGCGAGCTGTGCGTCGCGCGCGGCGGGGACGATGCTGCCGCTGAGGACGTCGTCGTCGGCGTCGACGACCTGGACGTGGAGGAAGAGCCCGGTGAGATCCGTCGGGAGGTTCTCGATCGAGAAGCGCAGCGCGACCCGCCCCTCGGAGCGACAGGCGGCGAGCGCGAAGCACAGCAGGCCGATGGTGGTGAAGCGTCGGCTCATCGATTCTCCGTCGGTAGTCGATACTGCACCACGACCTCGAAGCGCTCGACCAGCACCGTCGGCGCGTCCTCCCCGCGGCCGAGACCGCCGGCGGGCTGCAGCGCGAAGCGGATCTCGGCGTTGGACGCGCCCGTGACGCGAGCGAGCTGGGGGTCGGACAGCAACAAGTCGATCTCACTCGGAGACTCGATCGCAGACGCGCTCGCGGCGAGCGGTTCCCAGCGGGTGCCGCGCCGGTCGTAGGCCGAGAGTGAGACGCCGTCGGAGGCGGCGGAGCTCGTCGAAGCGAACCCAACGCCGCCCGCGACGGTGCGAACGCGGACACCTTGGACGAGGCCGGGGGCGACGCCGCCGACGTCGAGACGCGCGCGTACGACGATCGCGGGGGTGGCGTCGGGGTCGACATCGAGCAGGAACGCGGCCCCGGCGGGGGCGTCGAGGGACTGCGTCGGCAGGCGCGGCTCGACGACGACGACACGTCGGCGGCGTTCGTCGTAGGCGAGGCTGCGGCCCACGACCGCGGGCGGTGCGGGACCCGCCGTCGTCTGTGGGCGGTAGCGGTCGCCGTTCCAGGACCACGTCGCGGCGCGTCTGCTCGTCCCGCCGAAGGTCAGGATGTGTCGACGCGCGTCGACGGCGACGACGCCTCGGCTCACGCTCCACGAGCCCTCGGTCCCGGAGCGCTCGGTCCATTCGGCGCCGTCGAACGTAAACGTGCGTCGTCCCTCGCCGTCGGTGGTTTGGAGGAAGTAGCGCCCGGTCCAACGCTCTTCGACGAACCGACGGTTCGGGAGAACGGCCTCGTTCGGGCCGCCGACGAGGAGGTCGGTCTGATCGATGCGGACCCACTCGGGCGGAACCCACACGTGGAGCTCCTGCGACGTGGGTGGGCCGAAGGTGCCATTCGGCAGCTGCACCTGGCCCGCCGTGTTCAGGACGACGGGACGCATCCGCGCGTGGTCGAAGAGCAGGTCGTCCAGGACGAAGGTGCCCGCGTTCCCCGCGCCCAAGACCGGTACCGTCGTGGACGTAATCGACCAGCCAGCGCCTCCGTTCACGGCGGTGAATGGGGGCGGGATCCGCAGGCTGGGTGTCTGGTCCGGTATGCGAATCACCGGCGCGCCGCTGAGCTGGAACATCACGCTGTCGCGGCGGTCGAAGACACACGCAATAGGGTCTTGGAGCCGGGCGTCGCGGTCGATGACGCGCCACCCGCTTTCGCTCCACAGCCACGTTTCGCTCGCCGTGGTCGCTTCCGATACGACCTGGTACGTGGAGTACCAGACGAGGTCGCGGATCGGGTCGTACGTCAGGTCGCTGCGAATGTTCTGCGGCGGAACCGCGCTCGACGGCGTCCGGTCCGACCAGCGCACCGGGTCGACCACGAAGGTGCGTGAAGCCGACGGCGCGGCACCGGGCGTCACCCCCGACACCACGTAGACGTCGCTGCGGCTCCGCATCCCGGACGCGACGAGCCCCGGGCCGCGCGCGGCGCCGGCGATGGTCCCGGTCTGCGTCCACGTCGCGCCGTCGAACCACCACGCGTCGTCGAGGCCCTCGCCGACGAGGTCGACGTCCGTGGACGCTGGTTCTTCGGCGACGCCGCCGAGCACCCCCACGCTCTGGCTCCGCGGATCGTAGACGAGCGTGTGGAGCGCGCGGGCGGGCGGCCACGCGCCGGTCTTCGCCACCTCGGTCCAGGTGGTGCCGTCCCAGATCCACAGGTCGTCGAGCGCGTGTCGGTCCGGCGCCGCGGAGATCCCGCCGAACATCGCGACGCCGCCGAGGCCGGGCGCGTAGACCATCGCGTGGCGGTCGCGGGCGGGCGGCCCGCCGGTGCGTTCGATCCATCGCATGCGTGCGCGTGCGCCGACCGACACGGCGGGGACGGCTTCGAGCTCCCACGTGTCGCCGAGCGTCGTCGCACTCGCGCCGGGGAGGACGAGCGAAGCGCGGTTGCCGCCGAACATCACCGTGCGTCCGCGGGTGGGATCGTACGCGAGCGCCGCGCCCGTGCGTCCGCCCGGTGCGGTCGCGGCCTCGATGTCGACGGTGCGCCACCGCGCGCCGTCCCAACCGTACGCGCGCATCACGTCGACGCCGCCTGCCGGGAGCGGCGGCGCTTGGCGCGGGTCGAGGTGACGACACACGACGAGGGAGAGGCCCAGCGCGCCGTCGTAGGTCGCGAGCCCGAATGCGTCGTCGCCGTCCGCGGTGCCGTCGTCGCAGGCGGGCGGTGTCCCGAGCGACCCGAGGTTCTGCCACATTCGGCCGTCCCACTCCCAGGTGTCGCTGCGTACGACGTCGCCGGCGGAGCGCCCGGCGTGGACGACGAGGCGGCCGCGCGCAGTGTCGTTGGCGACGGCGGAGAAACGCAGCGCGTCGGGGAGGGGGGACGCGGTGGGGAGCAGCTCGCTCCATCGCGGGTCGTAGTGGGCTTCGACGCCGCCATCGATGACGGACGGGTCGACCTCGAAGGTGCCTTCGCGATCGAGCCGCGTGGTGTCGTCGAGTCGGTCGACCGTGAACACGTCGATCGGCGGGCGCGCGCCTGAGCTGGAGCCCGCGGGGATGCGCCACTCGACGTCGCGCACCCGCGTTGCGGTGCCCTGCGCGTCGAAGTTGCCGGCGGTGTCGAGCGCGAGGATGTAGACCGCTTCGAGGTCGACCGGTGCGAGCGGGACGACGAAGCTGCCGTCCGGCTCCGCGGTCGCGGCGCCCGATCGGGTGGCGACCTCGACCCCGTCGACGAACGCTTCGGCGCGGTCGTAGACGACGACGCGCGCGCCTCCCTCCACGGCGCCCGCCGCCCCGACGACGCGGAACGACGCGCCGCCCTCCGAGGCGACGCGGTAGGGGTCGCGGTGGTAGACGACGGCGCCGGGCACGTCGACCGCCGGCGCCCCAGGGGCCTCGTGCTCGACGGCGTACTCGAGCTGCGGGGCGAGGCGGGGCGCTTCGTTGCCGGCGACGTCCCGCGCAGTGACGAGCGGGCGTTGCGGGCCGGTCGGGTCGGTCGCCGCGACGGTGCGCTCGAAGATGTACGCGCCGAGCTCGGTGCGCACGAGCTCGAAGGGCAAGCCGGAGTCGGCGAGCACGACGGTCGGCGTGCTCGTGACGGCTTCGTCGAGCACAAACGCGAGCCGCACCGTCACGCCCGCGCCGGCGGCGGTCGGGGTGAGGAGCCCGGCGGGGGCGAGGAACTGCACGGTGCCCGAGCCGGGGAGGACACGCGGCGCTTCGGTGTCGACGAACACGGGCGCGGACGTCGCGGTGGAGCTGTACCCGGCGCGGTCGACGAGGCGCGCGAAGACGTTGCGGCGTCCGTCGGTACAGGTGTTGGTCGGGCGGCACGGGGCGTCGAGGTCGTAGGTGACGGTGAGGTCCGCGTCGGCGTCGTAGACTTGGCGCCCGTACGTGAGGCTCGGATCCTGCGCGAGCACGATGGATGCGACGTCGCTCCGGTCGGCGGTGAGGGTGACCGTGATGGTCGGGTCGCGCACGACGTCGGGTGCGGTGATGGAGAGGAGCGCGGGCACCCGCTGCATCACCACGACGGCGTCGACCATGGTGTCCTCGCCGACGGTCAACGAGAACGGCGCAGAGACGCCATAGGCGATCACGTTCGAGGCGCTCGACGACGCGCCGTCGCGGAGCTCGACGACGGCTACGCGGTCGTCGCCGTGGGGCACGGACAGCGCGAGCTGGATCTCGCGTGCGGCCGCGGTGACGCTGCCTCCGAGCACGTCGCCGTCGGCGTCGCGGACCTGGACGTGGAGGAAGAGCCCCGACAGGTCCGCGGGGAGGTCCTCGATCTGAAACCGCAGCGCGACGCTTCCTTCCGACCGACACGCGATCGCGAGCCCCACTCCCAGGAGCGCCGAAAGCAGGCGAATGGACCGCACCTTCACGGCAGTCGATACCACACGACGACCTCGGCGCGGTCCACCACGACCCTCGCGGGTTCGGCGCCCGCGCCCAGGCCTTCGCTCGAGTGGACGGCGAGGAGCAGCTCGGCGTCGTCGGCGAAGAGCAGCGGTGCGACGTCCTCCGCGTCGAGGTCGATCGCGAGCCGCGCGGGGTTCGTGACGCCGGCGGTGCTCACGGCGAGCTGGGACCAGCGCCCGGCGCGGCGGTCGAACGCAGAGAGCACGGCGCCGGGCGTGGCGGACGTGCTCGTCGTGGCGAACCCGACGCCGCCCGCGTCGACCGTGACGGTGATTCGCTCGACGAGCGCGGGCGCGACGCCGCCTTCGGCCAGTCGCGCGCGCACGGCGACGGCGGGTGCGGCGTCGGGGTCGAGGTCGAGGAGGTAGACGGCGCCCGCAGGGGCCTCCAGTCCGGTGGAGGCGCGTTGCTCCGGGGCTTCCGCGACCACCACCCGGCGGCGGCGGTGGTCGTAGGCGATGCCTCGGCTCACCGCCCGGGGCGGCGGCGTCCCGGTGGTGACCCGATCGCGGTAGCTCGCGCCGTCCCAGGACCACGTGCGGGCGCGACCGGCCACGGCACCGACGACGAGGATGTCCTGACGCGTGCTGTCCGCGACGATGCCGCGCAGGTGCGACCAGCTGCCTTCCGTCCCGGTGTGCTCCGCCCAGTCGTTGCCGTCGAAGGTGAACGTCTTCCAGCGGGCCGAGTTCGAGAACTGGAGGAAATAGAGCGCCGTCCGGTCATCGAAGATCATGGTGGCGGAGCGGAGCTCGGTGTCCAAAGTGTCGCGTCGGTCCACACGGGTCCACGTGGGCGCGGTCCATTCGTATAGCTCCTGGGTCGCGAAGTGCGCGGTACCAATCGGGCCACCCAAGTCGTCGTGCGCCAAGGAGACGGGCCGCGACCGCACACGATCGTAGAAGAGCGCGTTGCCCGGTAGCCCAAGGATGTGGCGTCGAGGCTGGACCTTGGCCGTACTCGACGTGGCCGTCCATCCGGCGCCTCGATTGACGAAGTAGTACTTCCGGGGGGCCAGCTCTCCCGGGATCAGTGGGCCGCCGGAGTCGGCGAGCAGCAACGCTTCGTTGCGGCGGACGTCGAACACGGCCGCCCACGCCCTTCCGGTCGCCGGGTTCTGGTCGACGATTCGCCAGCCGCTCTCGGACCAGAACCAGGTTTCACCTTCGGGTCTACCACTCGGACCTCGTGGCGCGGCGTACAGCCAGAACAGGTCGCGCCCCGGATCGTAGAGCAACGACTGAAGCTCCGTCTGCGGGGGGACCGCGCCGGACGGCGTGCGGTCGGACCAGCGGGTCGCGTCGGCGACGAACGTCTGCGCCGAGGCCGGCGCCGCGCCGGGGGCCGCGCCCGAGAGCACGTAGACGTCGGCCTCGCTTCGCATCCCGGTGGCGGCGAGGCCGGGGCCGCGCGGGGTGTTCGCGGCGGTCGCGGTTCGGGTCCAGGTGGCGCCGTCGAACCACCACGCGTCGTCGAAGCCGGCGTCGAGCTGATCGATGCGCGTCGAGATGGGCTCGTTCGCGACGCCACCGATCACGCCGAGGTGTCCGCTCCGTTCGTCGTAGACGAGCGCGTGCAGCGCGCGCGCCGGAGGCCACGCGCCGCTCTTCTCGATCTCGGTCCAGGTCGTACCGTCCCAGATCCACAGGTCGTCGAGGGGGTGGCGATCGGGCGCGTTCGAGATGCCGCCGAACATCGCGACGCCGCCGAGGCTCGGCGCGTAGACCATCGCGTGTCGATCGCGGGCGGGGGGCCCGGGGCTCCGTTCGATCCAGCGCAGCCGCGCGCGTGCGCCGATGGTGGTGGTCGGGACGGCTTCGAGCTCCCACGTGTCACCGAGCGTGCTCGCGCTCGCGCCCGGGAGCACGAGCGCGGCGGAGTTGCCGCCGAACATGACGGTGCGCCCGTGGTTCGGGTCGTAGGCGAACGCCGCGCCCGAACGCCCGCCGGGTGCGCCCTCGAGCGTGACACTTCGCCACCGCGCGCCGTCCCAACCGAACGCGTGCATCGCGTCGACGCCACCGGCGGGGAGGGGCGGCGCCTGGTTGGGCGTGAGCGATCGGCAGATCAGGATCGAGAGCCCCAGCGCCCCGTGGTAGCTCATCGCCCCGAACGGATCGTCGCCGTCCGCGGAGCCGTCGTCGCACGACGGCAGGACGCCGCTCGTTGCGATCGACTCCCACTGGCGCCCGTCCCACTCCCACGTCTCACCGCGCACGACGTCGCCCGCGGAGCGCCCGCCGTACAGAACGACGCGATCGCGCGCCGGGTCGTTCGCGATCGCCGCGAAGCGGAGCGCGTCGGGCAGCGCCGTCGGCGCCGGGAGCCGCTCGGTCCACCGTGGATCGTAGTGCGACTCGACCGCGAGCCCGTCCGCGAGCGCGAGCGGCGACGCGTCGACGGTCGTGACGCCGGCGTGATCCAGGCGCGCCGAGTCGTGGAGGCGGTCGAGCGTCAACACCTCGACCGGGGGCTGGCTGCCCGAGCGCACCCCGGCCGGGAGGCGCCACTCGACGTCACGCACGCGCGCCGCGGAGCGGTCGGTGGTGTGGGGGTTGCCGGCGGCGTCGAGGACCAGGACGTAGACCTGCGCGCGGTCCACCGGCGCGAGCTGAACGACGAAGCTCCCGTCGTCGTCGGCGGTCGCTGCGCCCGCGCGCGTGGCGACCTCAAGGCCGTCGAGGAACGCGTCGGGGCGGTCGTAGACGACGACCCGCGCGCCGCCTTCGACCGCGCCGGGCGCGCCGACCACGGTGAAGGACGCGCCGCCTTCGGACGCGTCGCGGTAGGGGATGCGTCGGTAGACGATCGCCCCCGGGACGTCGACGCGCGGCGCATCGGGGGGCACGTGGTCCACGACATACGCCAGGTCGGGGGCGACCACGGGCGCTTCGTTGCCCGCTTCGTCGCGCGCCTGAACGCGTGGCCGTTGCACGCCCTCCGGATCCGTCGCCACGACGATACGTTCGAAGATGTACGCGCCCGCGGCTTCGCTCACGAGGGTGAAGTCGAGCCCGGACTCCAGCGTGACGGACGGCGTGCTCGTGACCGGCTCGTCGAACACGAAGGACAACCGCACCGTCACGCCGGCGCTCGCCGCGGTGGGGGTGAGGAGGCCCGCGGGCGCTACGAAACGTACCGAGCCTGCGCCCGCGAGGACACGCGGGGGCTGCGTGTCCACGACCACCGGCGTCGACGTCGACGTCGAGCTGTAGCCGGCTTCGTCGATCAACCGCGCGAACACGTTGCGTCGCCCGTCGGTGCAGGTGTTCGTCGCGCGGCACGCGGCGTCGATGTCGTAGGTGACGTCGAGGTCCTCCGTGAAGTCGAAGACCTGGCGCCCGAACGTGAGGCTCGGGTCCTGCGCGAGGACGAGCTGCACGACGCCGCCTCGATCGGCGGTGACCGAGACGGGGACGTCGGAGGTGTTCACGACGGACGGCGCGACGAGGTCGACGATCGCGGGTACCCGTCGCATCACGACGACGGCCTCGACGACGCGGTTGTCGTTCGGATGCAGGGAGAACGGCGCGGAGACGCCGTACGCGATCACGTTGGAGCTCGTCGGCGACGCGCTGTCGCGCAGCTCGACGACGGCGCGCCGATCGTCGCCGTGCGGTACGGACAGCCCGAGCTGAACGTCGCGGTCGGCTTCGGTGATGCTGCCTCCGAGGACGTCACCCGCTTCGTCCTGGACGCGCACGTGGAGGAAGAGGCCGGTGAGCTCCGCCGGGAGATCCTCGAGCGAGAAACGCAGCCCAACGCGCCCTTCGGATCGGCACGCGACGCACATCAGTAGCGCGCCGAGCGCGCCGAGCAGGCGGGAACGGGCGAACAACGACAGGCCCCAGTTGCGTCTTACGTGCCAGCACGAGGGCCGTCCAGAGCGAGCGAATGCGCCCGCGACCGGTGTCATGACACGATCAACGCAGGCCCTGCGCGGTGACGCGCGCGCCTCGGCGGTGTTCGAAGCGGTGGCACGACGCCTGCTTTGGACGAGGGCATGAACCAACCAGCGCTCACCGCAACCCTCCTGTCCGCGTCGCTCCTCGTGGCCTGCGGCGGCCCCGACGAAGAGGTCGCTTACGATCTCGACACGAGCGGACTCGCTCAGTCCGAGACGACCGTCCACGACGGCAGCGAGACCTGCTCGCCGTCCGGACCCTACCTGTCCTGCGTCGCGCTCGAGGGGGTTTCGCACCAGAACACCGACGGCCGCGGCCGCTTGCACTTCGTCTTCAACGGGACCCGAACGCAGCGGCTCGTCCTCGGCGGAACCACCGTCACGGAGGTCTCCACGTCCGAACGCCGGAACTACATGAGCGATGGCGCCGGCATCGTTCGGATGCACCTGAAGAGCTGCGTGGACTTCAACGGGGGCCTCACCACGATCCGGTTCGAGTCTCAGATCGCCAACGGCGAGGTGATCCGATCGGAGAGTGTGCTGACCGACGGGTGCTGATCGAACCGAATGTCGAGGGCGGCGCGCGCGTCTACTCTGAGGTAGGATGAAACACGAATGAAAGGCTCCTGCATCCTGCTCGCGCTCACCCTCGTGAGCGCCGACGCGCTCGCGGAAGGGACGCGCTCCGTCTTCCTTGCGAAGCCGAACGTCATCGGCGTCGAAGAGAGCGTCGGGGTCCGGGCGATCGCGAGCATGGCGGAGGCCCTCGGTGCGCGCGAAGAGGTGCGCGTCGTGACGCCCGAGGAGCTGCAGGGGGTCCTCGATCTCGAGAAGACCAAGGGCCTCGTCGGCTGCGAAGAAGACGCGGCGTGTGTCGCCGAAGTCACCAAGGCGTCGAAGACCGATCTCGTCATCGCGACGACCGTGGGGCGCGTCGGCAAGACGTTCGTCGCGACGCTGACGCTCGTGTCGCCGGATCAGGCGGCGCCCCTCGGGCGCGAGAGTGTGAACGTCCCGAACCTCGAGAAGCTCGACGCCCAGCTGAAGGTCGCCGTCGCGCGGCTGCTCGGGTTGGAGGGCGCCGAGACCAAGGTCGCGTACCACCTCCCGCAGGGTACGAAGCTCTCCTTCGCCGTGTTGGACCTTCAAGCGACGGGCGTCGACGCGAAGGTCACGGCCAACCTCACGCAGCTCCTCTCCGCGGCGATCAAACGCGTCGAAGGCGCGACGGTGATCAGCCGCGACGACCTCGTCGCGCTCCTCTCGCTCGACAAGCTCAACCAGATGGTCGGCGAGGACTGCGACACGTCCTGCGTCGCGGAGCTGGGCGGCGCGCTGGGCGTCGACAAACTCATCAGCGGGAGCGTCGGGACGCTCGGCGAGACGTACTTCATCTCGTTGCGTTTGATCGATCCGAACGAGGTGAAGACGGACAACCGCATCACCGAGTCGTTCAAGGGGACCGAGGACCAACTCATCCGCGCGATCAATCACGCGGCGCGATCGCTCCTCGGCCTCGAAGCGTCGAGCGGCGGTGCGCTCGTCGTGACGGCGTCGCAAGAAGCCGCCGAGGTGTACGTCGACAACGAGCGCGTCGGCGAGCTGCCGCTGCCGCCGATCCCCGAGCTGAAGAGCGGGCGGCACAGCGTCCGCCTCGTGAAGGGCGGGTACTTCGACTGGCAACAGGACGCCTACGTCGAGCCGGGAGACACCACCGCGGTGTGGGCCGAGCTCGAGCGGCGACCGGAGCAGTGGTACGAGAAGTGGTGGGTGTGGACGGCCGTCGGCGGCGCGGTGGTCGTGGGGCTGACGGCGACGCTGATCGTCGCGAACCGCGCGCCGCAGAACGGTCGTGTCGACGTTGACTTCTTAGTGGCGCCGCTGCGCCCGTAGTGACACGGCCTGTGACACGCGACGGGAAACATCGATGACCTCCATGGCACGTGCGCTGCAACCCAAGTTGACGATGCGACATCTCCTCTTCATCGCGCTCCTCGTCGGCGCGCCCGGCGTGGCGCGGGCCGGTAACCCGTTCGGCATCAAGTCGAAGATCCGTACCAAGGTCACCGTGAACGCCCCGAAGGCGGACGCGGCGACGAAGAAGAAGCTGGTGCGCAAGGCCCAGGTCCTCGAGCTCAAGAAGCTCGTGCACGAAAAGCTCGACGTGCTCGCCGCGACGCCTGGCTTCGTGGGCGTGAAGCGCGACCGCGCTCGGTTCGAGCGCGAAGCCTACGAAGCGATCGACCGCGACCCCGCGCCGTTCTTCCGCACCGCGAACCTCACGAGCGCAGACCTCGCGAACGGTGTCGTGAGCGCCGACGTGGTGATGGAGGTCGACGGCCCGGGGATGCTGAGGATGATGTCGCTCCTCGACCGGCGCATCGCGGAGGCGCGGTTCCCGAAGATCATGTTCCTGGTGAAGGAGCAGTACACGAACCAGGCGGGGGAAGTGGTCACGATCGATTCGCCGGTGTTCCGATCGGTGATGCAGGACGCGCTGATCGCGCGCGGGTTCGACCTCGTGTCGAAGGAGGTCGTGGAGCGGCTGCGCGCGCAGGACGCGAAGGTCTTCGCGAGCCTCCTCGACAAACCGAACGAAGCCGCAATCCAGCATGCGAGCAGCTACGGCGCGGAGTATCTCGTCGTCGCGGACGTGAAGGTCGCGCACACCAGCTTCGACGCGATGGGTTTGAAGGCCCACCGCGGCCGCGCGGAGATCGCGGTCCAGGCGATCGACGCTTCGACCGGCGCGCTCGTCCACAGCACGAACCAGGACGGCAACTCGCCGCCCAACTGCTACGACGAGGGCACGATGCGGAACAAAACCGTGAAGGTCCTCTCCGACAAGATGATCGAGCCGTTCATCGATCGCATCGTGCAGTCCTGGGACCGCGACACCGAAAACGGCATCCGCTACACGGTTCGCCTCTACGAGGTGAAGAGCAAGAAGCGGCAGGGCCTCCGCTTCATCGAGATGCTCGGCAAGCTCCCGGACGTGAAGCTCGTGAAGCAGCTGACGTTCGCGGAGGGGCGCATGGAGCTGGAGGTCTTCTACAAGGCCGCCTTCGACATCACGCACCTGGAGGCGGCGGTCCTGCAGGCCTCGGAGAAGGTCGCGCCGCTCAAGACGATGGACGTGCGTTCCTCACGCGGGCGCGAGCTGAACCTGACGCTCTAGGGAGCCGACAGCTCGCAGCGGGTAGCTTGCAGCCGGAGCACGCGCGGCGGTCTGGCTGCGGACTGAAGGCTGAGCGCTGCCTGCTCGTTCATCGGACACACCGAAACCCCACGTCGTCTTGGCGCCAGGTCGGGAACGACGCGTTGCGGAACGACGCGCGGGCCATCTGTGCCGGTTTGTCGTAGGAGCCGCCGCGGGTGACCCGGGTCTTGCCGGGGTCGTGCCAGTCGGCGGTCCACTCGGAGACGTTGCCGATCATGTCGAGCGCGCCGTAGGGCGACGCGCCCGCGGTGAGCTGTCCGGCGTCGACGGACAGCTCCGCGCCATCGTCGTAGGTCGCGTGTGCCCAGGCGACGTCGCGCGCCTTCTTCATCGCGACGTCCGCGATGTTCGCGACGGGGGCGGAGAGTTTGTCGAAGCCGTCGTTGCCCCACGGATACTTCTTGCCGGTCGTTCCGCGCGCAGCCTTCTCCCACTCCGCCTCGGTGGGGAGGCGCTTGCCCTGCCACCGGCAGAACGTGTCCGCCTGCGCCCAGGTGATGCAGTTGATCGGCCGTCTCTTCCGGCCGTCCTTGCCCCAGTTGCAGGCGTGCGCCCACTCGGGGTGCGCCTTCTCCGGCTCGTCGCCTTCCTTCCAGAACGGGGTGTCGAGGCCCTCCGCGTCACACGCGCCCGCGTCGACGCACTTCGCGTACGCCTCGACCGTCACCTCGGTCTCGTCGATCTCGAACGCGGCGACGGGCGTCGAGCGTAGCTTGGGCTCGTCCTCGTCACACTCGGCGTCGACCTCGGCGTTGCAGCCCATCAGGAAGTCGCCGGCGGGGACCGCGTGCATCGCGGCTGCGAGCGGCTCGATGGCGGCCGGCTTCTTCTCGGGCGGCGGCGGCGGATCCTTGGGCGTCAGCGCGAAGGCACCGACGCCGACCAAGGCGAACACGCCGAGCGCGCCGACGATCATCCCCGTACGACGCTTCGGCTCCGGCTCGGACGGCGCGGCGACGGCGGGGGCGGGCGTCATCGTCGCCGTGACGGCCGGCAGCGCCGCGGTCGCGACGGACGCTGCGGTGTTCTGCTGGCTCCCGAGCATCTCGACGAGGCGCTCGATCGCGAACCCCGCCGAGGGCGGCCGCATCGCCGGATCCTTCTCCAACATCCCGTTCACGATCGGGACGAGCGTCCCGGGCAGCGTCGCGTCGCCGATCGACGGCGGCGGCGTCTGCACGTGGTGCATCAGGATCTCGAACGCGGTCCCGTCGAACGGGAGCTCCCCGGTCAGCAGCTGGTACGTCATCACCCCCAGCGCGTAGATGTCCGCGCGGTGATCCACCGCGTGGCCCTGGCACTGCTCCGGCGCCATGTACGCCGGCGTGCCGAGCGCCATGCCCGTCGCCGTGCGGTGTTTCTGCTCCATCTCGTCGGAGCGCAGCTTCGCGATGCCGAAGTCGAGGAGCTTCGCGAAGGGGCGACCGTCGTCGTTCGCGACGAACACGTTCGCCGGTTTCAGGTCGCGGTGGGTGACCCCCGCGGCGTGCGCGGCGTCGAGCGCGGCGGCGACCCCTTCGAGGATCGCGAGGGTGTCGGCCCGCGGGACCTGGCCGTCGAAGCGCGCCATGTATTCGTCGAGCGGCTCGCCGTCGATGTACTCCATCACGAAGTACTGGCGCCCATCGGGGAGCTCGCCGAACGAGAACGTGTCGATGATGTTCTTGTGGCCGATCTCGTTGACGACGCGCGCCTCTGTCACGAACCGAGACACCACCTCCTCGTTCTTCGAGTAGTCGGCGGAGAGCACCTTGATCGCGACCTTCTTCGCGATCAGCGGGTGGACGGCCTTGTAGACGTTGCCGAAGGTCCCGCTCCCGAGCTCCTTCTCGACGACGTACTCACCGATCTGCACGCCCGGCGTGACGTCGAAGTGCGTGCGGTCCACGCATCGCATATACCGTACTTCGATGCTCGAGTTCACGGTCGGCAACGCGCAGCAGAACCACACGTTCCGGAACGACCGCGGCCCCATGATCTTCGGCCGTGCACCGAAGGGGATCGGGCGCAGCTTCGTGATCGAAGACCCGCACGTGTCGCGGACGCAGCTGTCGGTCGAGGAGGCCGGCGGCGGCGCGCGCGTGACCAACTACGGCCAGCCGATCACCGTGAACGGTCAGCCCCTCGCCACCAACGGGAGCGAGGTCTACGCGCTGCCCATCGCGGTCCAGACCGGGACCACCAAGATCGAGGTCCGCGCCCACGTCACCGCGTCGCCCGCGAAGGCCTCCGCGCGGATGCAGACGATCCAGCTGCAGACCCGCGCGATCGTCCTGGAGCGCACCCCCACGCCCGAGCAGCTCGCGGAGTGGTTCACGACGCTGGTCTCGGTGCAGCAGGCCGCCGCCGGGTCCGCGGAGTTCTACGACCAGACCGCGCGGGCGATCGTCGATCTCATCGGCCTCGACCGCGGGATCGTCCTGCTGCGACGCGCCGACGAATGGACCGTCGCCGCTGCACATCCTGCGGGCCAGGCCGAGTACAGTCAGACGGTCCTCGCGCAGCTGCAGACCACGAAGCAGACGGTGTTCGAGGCGCCCGACACCACCGTCGCGAGCCTCGCCGCCGTGGACGCGTTCGTCGCTTCTCCGATCCTCGACGGTGACAACGAAGTGATTGGCGCGGTGTTCGGCGCACGCGACCGGCGACCCGGCGTCCCGTCGCCGGCGATCATGCCCCTCGAAGCGCAGGTCGTGCGGGTGCTCGCCGCTGCGGTGTCGGCGGGGCTCGCTCGCCAGGAGCAGGCCGCGGAGGCGAGCCGCCTGCGCGTGCAGTTCGAGCGGGTGTTCTCGCAGGAGCTCGTCCGCGAGCTGCAGCGCAACCCGAAGATGCTGGAGCCCGCGGACCGCGTCATCACCGTGTTGTTCTCAGACCTGCGCGGATTCTCGCGGCTGTCCGAACAGCTCGACGGGGCGTCCACGTTTCAGCTCGTGGGCGAGGTGATGGACGTGCTCACGGAGCGTGTGCTCCAGGAGAGTGGCGTCATCATCGACTACTACGGCGACGGCATGGCCGCGATGTGGAACGCACCGATCGAGTACGACGACCACGCCGTGCGCGCCTGCCGCGCGGCGATTGGCATGCAAGAAGACCTGCGCGCGCTCGATGCGAAGTGGCGCGAGCGTCTCGGCACGCCGCTCGCGATCGGCGTCGGCGTACACACCGGACCGGCGCGCGTCGGCAACGCCGGCAGCAAGAAGCGCCAGAAGTACGGTCCGCGCGGGCACACCGTAAACCTCGCGAGCCGCATCGAGGGCGCGACGAAACACGCCGGGGTCTCGATCCTCCTCTCCGAGGCGACGCGTGCGCTCGTCGGGGACGCGGTCGCCACCCGCCGCATCGGCGCGGTGCGGGTCGTGGGGATCGACGACGCTGTCGTGCTCCACCAGCTCGCGACCGAGCCCGAAGACGTGTGGTCGACCTACGAGGAAGCGACGACGGCGTTCGAAGCCGGCGACCTGGAGCGCGCGCGCACGCTCGTCGATGCGCTCCCCGAGACAGACGGTCCGCGGCGCCTCCTGGACGCCAACCTCCGCCGCGCGACGCCGGGCGCGAAGAACCTGATCGAGCTCACCTCGAAGTGAACCGATTCGGCTCGGTCGTCAGCCCGCGCACCCGCTCGTTGCAGACTTGCTCGGCGTCGGCTTCGCGTTCGCCGCACCGTGCGTAGGCGCCGCAGTGCTCGATGACCCCGCGCGTGTCGAGGCGTCGGTCGGCCGCGCGGAACAGCGCGAAGTGCGCCGGGCACCAGTCGGGCGCGAGCTGGAGCACCGTCTGCCACGAGTGCTCCGCCTGCGCGTACCAACCCTTGTCCTCGAAGATGCGCGCGAGGCTCACGTGCGACTGCGGGTCGGAGGGGGCCTTGGCGATCGTGTCGAGCGCGCGGCGCATCGCTTCGTCGGCGAGCGCGCATCGGAACGAAGCGGCGGCGAGGTCGCGGCGAACCTCGACTTCGATCGTGTCGCCGTTCGTGAGCGCCGCGACGAACGAGGCCATCGCGTCGGCGCACTGCTCGCGCGCGAGGTGCGCGTGCGCGAGGTAGTAGTGGCAGCGCGCCCGCCGCGGGTCGATGTCGATGCAGTGGGCGAGGCGCCGTGCGGCGAGCGCCGGTTCTTCGCGTCGCAGCCGAATCGCACCGAGCAGCTCGTGGGCGGCGGCGACGTTCGGGGCGATCTCCACGAAGATCATCGCGTGCCGGTAGGCGGTCTCGAGCGCGTCGTCGTCGCCGGTGATGGCCTGCCGGAGCTTGCAGCGCACGAGGTTCTCGCGTGGCTCGATCGCGGACGGGGCGATCTCCAGCGCGCTCTCGAAGAGCTCACACGCAGCGTCGAGCTCGGGCGGGGTGCGCTCCAGGAACGTCACGCCGAGGTTGGTGCGCGCGGCGACGAAGTCGACGTCGATCGCGAGCGCGTCCTTGAAGTGCTGCGCGGCGCGCAGGAGATCACCGTCGCACTGCATCGCGATCAGCCCGAGCCCGTTGTGGGCGTGCGCGAGATCCGGATCGAACTCCAGCGCGTGGGTCAGCCGCGCGTAGGCCTGGTCGCACTGGCCCTGCGCGAGGTACGTGAGGCCGAGGTCGACCTGGGTGAGCGCGACGGGCGGCGTCGGGGTGGAGACACACGCGCACCACAGCAGCGCCGGACACACGAAACCCAGACAACTCGAAGTTGTCGTCTTCATGGTTCGTTATCGTGAGATCGCCGCGCGCGTTGCGCGCGAATCAGGGGATCGTGGCGAGCGACACGGCGACGGCCGCGACGATGACGCCGCCGAGCGCCCACAGCCCGGCGCGCCCGCGGGAGATGCGCGCGCGGAACAGCAGGCTGAGGCCGCCCATCGTCATCATCCCGCTCATGCCCGCGGTCGGGAGTGACTTGCTGTCGAGGCCCTTCTGCACGACGAGCGCGAGCACGGTGAGCCCGAGCGCGAGGATCAGCGTGCCGATCGCGGGCTGTAGCCGGTGCAGCCCGCTCTGCTTCTCCGTCATGCGGCCCATCGCCCCCTCGCTAACGCAGCAACGCCGTCGAGTCATCCAGCGCGTCGCAACACTTCTTCACGTTCACGCGACCGAACCCACAAAGACCGTCTCTAGGCTCCCGAGGAAAGGAGTCGAGATTTCGACCATGTGTGGATTCTTCTTCGGACTGTTGGGGGCGCTGATCGTGTTCAAGGTGGCATCACATCGACATCACTTGGGGGGCTGCGGTGGGCATCACCGGCGGTTCCGTCATCATCACGGCTACGGCCATGGCCACGGGCGGCGGTTCGAGCGGCGTCGTCGCCACTGGATGGACTGGCTCTTCACGCGCCTCGACACGACGCACGGACAGGAGAAGGTGATCCTCGACGCCGCGCGCGAGGTGGAAGACGCCGTCCGCGGGGCGCGGGGCCTCGGCAAGAAGCAGCGCCGCGACCTCGGTGACATCCTGCGCGGGGAGAGCTTCGATCACGAAGCTGTCGGCCAGGCCTGGACCGAACAGGACGAGGCGCTGGAGAAGGCCCGGATGGCGGTCCTCACCGCACTGCAGCGTGTGCACGAGGTCCTCGAGCCGCGGCAGCGCGCACAGCTCGCCGACATGATCGACGGCGGCTGGTAGGCTCACCTCGACGATGGCGCACCGCGTCCTCCTGGTCGACGACGACCACCGACTGTACGAGCTCCTCGACGACTACCTCGGGGACAACGGCTGTCAGGTGTCGCACGCGCCCGACGGAGGACGCGGCCTCGCCGCGCTGGCCGCGGGCGCCTACGACGTCGTCCTTCTCGACATGATGATGCCGGGGATGGACGGCCTTGAGGTGCTCCGCCGCGTCCGCGAGAAGAGCGCCATCCCGGTCATCATGCTCACCGCGAAGGGCGACGAGACGGACCGTGTCGTCGGGCTCGAGCTCGGCGCCGACGACTACGTCCCGAAGCCGTTCGGCCCGCGCGAGCTCCTCGCGCGCATCCGCGCCGTGCTGCGACGCGCCGGCGGCGAGCTCACTACGCAGACGATCGAGATCAACGGCCTCACGATCGATCCCGACGCACGCGAGGTGATCGTCGAAGGCGCGGCGATCGATCTCACCGGTATCGAGTTCGACATCCTCCACGCCCTCGCGCGGCGCGCCGGGCGCGTCATCCCGCGCGACGCGCTGCTCGAGGAAGCCGGGCGCAACGACGTCGTCGTCGGCGAGCGCACGGTCGACGTGCACATCTCACATCTGCGCTCGAAGCTCGGCGCGGCCAAACGCATCAAGACGGTGCGCGGCGTCGGCTACCTGCTGGTCAAGGACGGCGTATGAAGTGCTCGCCGCACCACCACCACCGGCGTGGGTGGCACCACGGCCACGGGCCGCCGTGGGCGCGTCACCGGCGGATGCGGTCGGCGCGTCCTCTCGCGCGACGGATCTTTCACTGGTTCGGCGCGTCGATCCTCTTCACGGTGGTGATGGCGACGCTCGCGGTGTGGGGGCTCGGGCGGGTGTTCGGGTCCGAGTGGAGCCGCGACATCGATCGCCTGTCGACGCACCTGTCGCGGAACTTCTCCGACGCCTGGGCCGATCCGGCCGCGCGGGACGCGTACGCAAGACAACTTGCAGATGACTTCGACCTGTCGATCCAGGTGCTCGACGGGGACCGCCGCCTCCTCTCCGAGGTCGGTCCGTCGGAGTGTTTCATCCCGCACCGCATGGACGTCCCGCTCGCGAAGGACGGCGTGGTGTTCGGGCACCTCGCGCTGTGTCGCCAAAACCTCCACCCCCCCGGCGGGCTCTTCAAGGTGTTCTTCGTGCTGGTGCTCGTCGGGTTCGTGCTTTGGATGGCGTCGCTGATGATCGCGCGCCGGATCACGCGCTCGCTCTCCCACGTCGCGTCGGTCGCGGAGGGGATCGGGCAGGGCGATCTGTCGCGACGCACGCACCTGTCGCGGCACCGCACCGAAGAAGTCGCGGTGCTCGCGGACGCGATCGACGACATGGCGGAGCGCCTCGAAAAACAGCTCGAGGATCAACGCGAGCTCCTCGCGGCGGTGTCCCACGAGCTGCGGACGCCGCTCGGCCACCTGCGGGTGTTGATCGAGTTGGTGCGGCAGCGGCAGGCCGCGCCCGAGAAGCTCGCGAAGTCGCTCGACGGGATGGAGTCGGAGATCGCGGAGATCGATCGCTTGGTCGGCGAGCTGCTCGCGAGCAGCAAGCTCGACTTCGGCGTGGTGAACCCGCAGCGCCTCGTCGCGAAGGACGTCGCCGCCGCCGCGCTCGAACGACGGGCCCTCGCGTCCACGCTGCTCGAGGTTCAGGGGGACCCCCATCTCGTAGCGGACGCGACGCTCCTCGCACGCGCGCTCGCCAACCTCCTCGACAACGCGGAGCGTCACGGGGGCGGGGTGACGGCAGTGCGGGTCGCGGAGGCGGACGACGGCGTGGCCTTCTCCGTCGAGGACGCCGGGCCGGGCGTGCCGGGCGAGGACCGCGACCGGATCTTCGCCCCGCTGCAGAAGGGCGCGAGCGAGCGGGGCTCCCTCGGACTGGGGTTGGCCCTCGTGGATCGCATCGTCACGGCCCACGGCGGTTGGGTGGGCGTCGACGATCGCCCGGAGGGCGGCGCGCGGTTCACGATCGTGCTCCCGGTCACCCCCAAAGGTCACGCCTCGGATCGTTGACCGACCTCCGGGATCGCTAGTGACTCAGCATTTCTCCATGGTAGGAATGTAAGAGACGCACGTATAATACGACGGATGGCCCCGGTGCCGAACCGGTGGTCACATCGTGGACGAACACCACACCCTGATGCGTAGGACCATACCCAGATGAAGCTGAAGAACGACGGCCTGAAGACGAATGCCGGCGGGGCGAACGAAGCCACGCCGGTCGCCGAGACCCAACAGCGCGGCGCCGAGCAACTCGGCTTCCAGGCCGCGAGCGGTCTACCGGATCCGCAGGGCGGCCGGTTCAACCCCACCCGCAAGCAGGGCGGTGCGCTGGGCGCGATCGCGGCGGCGATGCAGAAGACGCTCGACGCTTTCGAGGGGCGCCTCGCTTCCATCGGCGCGGTGTGCAGCAAGTCCGCGGCGGAGAACCCGTCGGCCGAGCTTTACTACCACGTGCACGGCGGCCAGCCGTACATCTTCAGCGAAGGCACGCAGCCCGACCGCGTGCTCGCGGCCTCGGTCAAGGTCGCCGGGACGTTCGCGCGTGAAGACGTCGACGCGGGGCCGGTCCGCCTCATCACCTGGTCCTCGGCGGGCGGGTGGCTCGAGCTGTACCCGCAGGACGGCACGCCGGTCGCGTACTCGGACGACAACGGTACGGTCGTCCCGTACAAGGACCTCACGGACGAGACCGAGCGCAGCACGTACAACAACAAGGGGCTGCAGCGCCTCCTGTACGGCAGCGACGGCACCGACGCGATCAACGATCTGCTCAGCCCCAACGAGACGCTCCAGGCCGTGGACCGGGTCCAGGCCGGCAACCAGGACAAACGCGGTCGCATCATCTTCACGCTCAACGGTATGGGGCCGCACCTGCGCGCGGACCTCGACGGCGCCGTCGGCAACGGGCGCATCTACCAGCAGCTCGTCGACATGCGCGGTCGCATGGACACCACGTCGACGACGAAACACATCATCTTCAACGACGGTCCGTCGATGATGCCGACGACCGCCGCGGAGCTCGGCTCGGGTTACTCGATGCCGATGCCCACCAAGCGGATGATGGCCGGGCTCGTGTTCGGCTCCGTCACCGGCTACCTGTGGGGTCGCGCGGCGGGCGAGGAGAAGGCGCCCGAGGACGTCACCGACAAGGAGATCGGCGCCTGGCTTGAGGTCGTCGGCGACGACCTCAAGGAAGGCATGATCCGGAACGCGATCGCGGACGGGATCACGCTCGACCAGTTCAAGGAGTTCCTGCCCGAGGGCAAGACGCTCCCGGATCTCTCGCAGCAGCTGATCGGCTTCACGACGCACCAGGCGAAGGACCTCATGGGTGAGGCCGTGAGCCGCGCGTCGGGGAGCTCGGACCGGCGCATCGACTTCGAGTTCATCTCGCGGCGTCGCTTCGACATGTTGAAGAAGAACTTCAACATCGAGCTCGTCCGCCACGACCCGAACATGCCGGAGCCGATGGGCCTCGGCGCGGTGATGAACAAGCTCGACCGCCTGCGCGCGGTCTTCAAGGCCGGTCAGACCCGCAAGAAGCCGCTGCAGGCCGCGAAGATGATGCTCCTCGCCGGTGTGCCCGGCATGGGTAAGTCACTCGTCGCGAAGAGCGCGGCGTCGAAGCTCGACATGCCGCTCGTGAAGGTCGACCTCGCGAAGCTCTTCAACAAGTTCGTCGGAGAGTCGGAGTCGAACTTCGCGCGGATGTTCGAGCTGCTCGAGTCGCTCGCGCCCTGCGTGGTGTGGCTCGACGAGATCGAGAAGGCGCTCGGCGGTTCGGCGGAGGGCACGAGCGCGCACGACGGCGGCGTGACCGACCGCGTGCACGGCCTGCTCCTCACGTGGATCGAGGAGCACAAGAGCGACATCCTCCTGCTCGGCACGTGCAACGAGCCGCAGAAGCTGTCGAGCGCGTTCGTCAGCCGTTCGCCGGCGAAGTACTTCGTCGGTTACCAGGACGCCGAGGGGCTCGCCGACATCTGGAAGTCGAACCTCGACGCGCTCACGGACGGGCACGATCTCAAGCCGGCGCAGATCAAGAAGCTGGTGGAGGCGTTCCCGACGATCTCGGGTCGCGAGGTCTACCACGCGATCAACGCGGCCCGCGAAGTCGCGCTGGTGGATCGTCCGGACCAGGACGAGGTCATCTCGCTGAAGGACATCGAGAAGGGCCTCGAGGGGTACCGCACGGATTACCAGAAGGACCCGTTCCGAGCGCAGGTCATCCTGGCGCAGGCGTCGGCGTACGAGTCGGCGAGCGGGAAGGCGATCCTCGACCCGAGCACGGGCGAGGCACCGGTGGCACCGGCGGCGCAGCAGGGCGAGGCGCCCTCGGCGGAGCGTCCGGCGCGGCGCGCGGGGGTGAACCCGTCGGCCATGGATTCGGTCTGACGCCGAGGTCAGGGAGAGCGAACAGTCATGAAGATTCAGAACGGAAACCGGTTCTCACCCGGCGCCAACGTCACGTCCGAGGCGGCGTCGACCCAGCGCGTGGGCCTCTCGGACCTCACCGCGGTCGTCGACAAGGCGGCGACGCGTTTGTTCGGCAACGACTCGGGGGTGTTCTCGAAGCGCATCACCACCGAGCAGTTCCAAGAGAAGCTGCGCGAGGCGAAGGAGGCGATCGTCGGCGCCGACCGGCTCGACGTCGCGTTCCAGGAGAAGGTCCTGCAGGACCCGCTGCTGTTGATGGCGTTCAAGGGCTACCTCGCGATGATCGCGTCGGGCAGCGCGAAGGCGTCGGCGCAGAAGAAGGCCGACGCGGACGTGGTGCTGCAGCGGACCCTCGTCGTCGACTTCCTCGACGAGTTCGACAAACACCTCGGCGAGATGCGTGAGCTGCGTGACTCGGCCGAGGTCGACATGACGCGGCTGGGCCTCGAGATCATCGAGCGCAACACCGACATCCAGGCGTACCTCGACGAGCCGATGCAGCTGATCGGGACGCTCCGCCAGATGGCGGCGACGCCCGGCCTCGCGCCCGAGGCGCAGAGTGAGTTCCTGGTGCGCATGGCGAAGGCGGCGGTGCAGTCGGTGCAGGTCGCGGAGAACCGCACGCCGGAGAACCGCGAGGCGGCGCTCAACGTCCTGAAAGAAGCGCTGACGAAGCTCACGGACCTCGGCTCCACCAAGTCCGAGGTCATGGAGTACAACCGCGAGGCGACTCGCCTCGCGAAGGAGATCGACGGCGAGACCGGTCGCGCCAAGCAGATCGAGGTCGACGCGATCTTCCTCGGGTCGAGCAAGGCGACGGACGTCAAGGCCGCGCGCGGCCGTATCGCGGCGCACCTCGACAACATGATCGAGGGGGCGACGAAGCGGACGGCGCCGCTCGACGCTCCGGCGATCGCCGCCTTCGGCTCGGCGCTAGAGGTGTCGCAGAAGGACGCGGAGCTGTTCGCGCGCATGCCCGAGGCGCTCGGCGTCCTGACGGAGGCGAAGGCGCAGGAGGACGGCACGCCCTACAAGGCGCACAAGACCGAGGTGACGGCGTTCAACCAGAACGTCGCGCGCTTCGTGAAGCTGATCGGGACGGTCTACCCCGACCTCGAGAGCAAGGACGCGAAGGAGGGGCACCGCGCCGCGTGTGAGATGGGCCAGGCGCTCATGCTGCAGGCGGCCGCGATGGACCAGGACGGGCCGATGCAGTCGCTCGTCGGTCAGCTCACGCGGGATCCCGCCGTGGCGGACAAGGCCGTCGAGATGATTCGTGAGTTCATCACGAACGCGACGACGAAGCTCAACGCGCTCGAGGCGGCCGTCACCGGCTTCCTGGAGCACGGTCAGTTCGACAAGGCGTACGAGCTGTTCTTCGACGAGCTGTGGGACGAGATCGACGACGGTCAGAACCCGGCGCGCCAGGCGCGGATGTTCGCCGCGGCGACGGACGCGGGCCTCGAAGCGCTCGCCGAGGGGGGCAAGCTCGGCAAGAAGCCGACCGAGGAGTGGATCGGCCAGAGCTACCTCCGCGGCATCGAGGTCGCGCTGGATCCCAACAAACCGATGCAGCTCCCGGCCGCGCAGCGCATCCTCAACGCGCTGACGAACGCGGACGCGCCGCTTTCGCCCGAGCAGACCGAGGACCTCGTGTCGAAGGTCCAGACCGCGGTCGAAGGGGCGGGCTTCAGGTTGTCGCCGTTCGTCGCCGGGCTCGTCGGCGTGCTCGCGCGGCACGGTGACGACATCGGCTCGATGAACAAGGCCAACGAGCTCCTCGACAAGCTGGTCGAGGAGGTCCCGCAGGCCAACGGACCGCAGAACGTGCAGTGGGGCGGCGCGAACGTCTCGGTCAACGGCGCGGCCGACGCGCTCGCAGCGCTGAAGACCGTATCGAATGTCGAGCTGCTCTCGGGGAGCGTGCGGCGCGTCGCGGAGCTGGTGCTTCGGCAGCCGCAGGGGCACGTGAGCCTCGCGCGCGCGATCGGTGATCTCGGGAAGTTCGCGAACCGCGAAGAGCTCGGGAACATGGTCGACCTGAAGCAGGACCCGTCGTCCATCGCGCTCGCGTTCGCGGGTTCTGTCGAGACGACGAAGCTGGCGCGCGACGCGATCGTCCAGATGGCGGACGACACCGTCGGGACGGACGTCAAGGACATGGACGCGGGGCAGCACCAGGCGATGGTTCGGTTGGAGGCGGCGCTGAGGCTCGCCGTGCCGAACCTGATGACCGAGAAAGCGATGGTCGGCCTGGTTCGCGCCGCCGCCGACAAGGGGGACCGCGAGGTGCTGCGGCTCGTGCGCTCGCACGTGCCGAAGGACCTCATCGCGGAGGTCCTCAAGCAGATCGACAGCGCAGGGATTCGCGACGCGCTCGAAGGCAAGTCGCGCACGATCAAGAAGGATGCGTCGGCCCCGGATGTCGGCGAAGGCGTACCGGTGAACGTCGTCGAGAATGACGCGGCGCCGCCGCAGGAGTGATGGCATGAAGATCAAGAACGACAACGGACGATTCGCGGCCGGTGAGGTCGAGAGCGGTCAGCCGGCGGCGCAGGCGACGCAGGCGGCGTCGACGACCGAGGGGGTCGGAGCGGAGGCCGGTGCGGCGTTCGCGGCTTTCTCGGGCGCGGTGCAGTCGCGGCGGACGTACGGTTACACGCAGGTCGTGTACCGCGCTCCGCAGCCCAACCGCGTGCAGGCGCAGATGAGCGTGAACCTCGAGGACGTGAACAAGGCGCTCTCCGACTCGCGCATCCCGAGCCTCGACGTGAAGGTGAACGGCAACAACATCAGCGTCGACGGGCTCACGCTCCAGTACCAGGCCGGTGAGAACGGCCAGGCGACGATCACCGCGAGCGCGGTGGGGCTCACGCAGGCGAAGGTCGAAGCCGCGATCAAGAAGGTCGTGCAGCTCGCGCGCGCGGGGCAGGTGCTCACGCACATCGAGAAGAACCCGCAGATGATGGTGGAGCCGAACGTCGTCGTCCGTCCGGACGGCGGCCTCGACATCAAGTTCACCGCCAAGGTGGTCGTGAACCCGAAGGCGTCCAGCCAGGCGGCGGGTGTCATCGCGCAGCACTCCGGGGATCTGAAGATGCCCGAGCGGACGCGCGCGGCGGTTGCGGCGCGTCGGCGTCGCGCCATGGTCCAGACCTGAGGAGCACGAGATGAGCGATATTCGAGCGAAGCCTTTCAAGGCGATGACCGACGGCACCTACGTGGTGGACGTCCAGATGAACATCTCGATCACGGGCGACAAGGTCGAGATCAGCGACCACAGCGGCCAGGGGATCGGCGACGCGTGCGCGGCGCTGCACTACGCGGCGCTCCAGTCGCTCGCAGGGCTGGAGATCACCGAGGCGCGCAACACGGATCGGTTCGAGGACAAGCCGGACGATCCGGGCAAGGTCGTGCGCGGCGAGGTCGGCCTCAACGCCTCCAAGCAGTAGCGTGACCCGCGCGAGCCGCAAGACCGGCGGGGCGACGCCGACCGAGTCGGGCACCCAGGTGCGCGGCTCGGGCGATGCGTCGTCTGCGTCCGCGCCGAAGAAGAAGGCGAAGGCGCCGGCCGGGCAGGGCGGTTTTGAACGCGCGGCTACGTCCTCGCAGGAGCGGACGCCGTACAAGAAGGCGACCCCCGCGGAGAAGGAGTCGCTGGTCGCGCTGCGGACGATTGCGAAGAGCGACGTCAGCTACGACCAGGGTTCGCTGCACATCCGGGACGACGGGACGCTCGAGTTCCTCGACCTCACCATGGAGCAGGTGCCGCTCGCGCAGGCCATCTGCATGGACGAAAAGCAGCAGGCGCGCCTCGCGGAGTTCCGCGTCGACTGGCCGGGCGGAGCGGACGACGTCTTCCGTCCCGCAAGCTACGTTGCGCTCGCGCAGAGCGGCGAGCTGAAGGAGCGCATCGACCGTCTGAAGGACATCCGCGACACCGACAAGTACGGCGTGTTCCGCAAGAAGGTGCCGCTGCGCATCGGCGGCAAGAACCTGAACGTCGGCGAGGAGCGTGAGATCTCCGGCGTGCAGGGGAGCGGCACGGTCTACTTCTCGAGCTGCAGCATGGCGTGTTCGTTCTGCCAGTACGCGGACATCGCGCACATGAAGGGCGGCGACGACATCAAGGTGAAGGAGCTCGCCGAGACCTTCCTCGATTTGCAGGACCGCGGCGCGCACAACATCCAGCTGATGACGCCGTCCCACTTCATCGTCGAGATCCTGGAGGCGGTGCAGATGGCGGCCGACCAGGGGCTGAAGATCCCGCTCGTCTACAACACAGGCGGCTACGAAGACCTCGACGCGCTGAAGGAGCTCGACGGCATCGTCGACGTCTACCTCCCCGACGTGAAGTTCGGGAACAACGACGCGGGGCAGCGCTACGGCGGTACGAAGGGTTACTGGGACAACGTGCAGGAGGCCGTGCGCGAGATGCACCGGCAGGTCGGCGATCTCAAGAAGGACGACCGCGGCGTCGCGTACGAGGGGCTCCTCGTTCGGCACCTCATCATGCCGGATGACGTCACCGACTCCGGCAAGATCGCCGACTTCCTCGCGTCCGTGTCGAAGGACATGCGCGTCCACCTGATGGACCAGTGGACGCCGACGTTCACGACGTTCCGCTCGCCAGAGATCGATCGGCCGGTGACCGCGGAAGAGGTGGAGTCGACCCAGCAGCGCTTCAAGGACGCCGGGCTCGCCGTCGTCGTGGGCGCGGACCGCTCGGAGTACGGGGTATGAAACCGCTGGGCGGACCCGGCGCGGCGGACAACACCAACCGGGTTCGACGGACCGCGAAGACCGAGGAGCCCGAAGCGCCGCGCACCACACCGGCGGACCTCCTCGGACCGGAGCTCGCGGCGCAGTTCGAGAAGGCCGCGTTCTCGGGCAACGCCAAGACCGAATTTGTGTGGGCGCTCGAGGCGGTGCTCGGACAACGCATGGCCGAAGGCGGTGGGTCCGCGAAGCTCGCGAGTGTCCTGGCGGCTGGCAAGGACGGCACGGTCAATCGGCAGGCGTTCTCGGACGCGCTCTTCGACGTCGCTCACACCCTGTGCGGTCACTCGCCGCTGATGACGGCCGAAGAGGCCGCGGAGCAGCTCCTCGCGCGCGACGACGCGAGCATCACCACGAGCTTCGCCGCGCTGATGCGGGCGGCGGCGCCGCGTCCCAACGTCGACACCAGCGGTGGTGCGCAGCTCGCGCTCGGGCGTTCGATCGCGACGGCGGTCGTGGCTTCACACACCGCCGAGGACGACACGTCGAATCTCGCGATGCTGATCGATCGCGTGGGGCGCGCGTCCCCGTTTGCGTGGGGGGCCCTCGCGCAGGCGTGTGGCATCGACTCCGCGGAGACGTTCCTCACCGAGCTCGCGGGCGCGGACGCCTCCGACCTCGCGGGCTTCGCGAACTTCATGCAGTCCGCGCACGAGCGTTTCGCGACGATGGAGGACATCGAGGCGCGGCGCGGAGGTTCTGCGACCGGTGCCTCGCTGCGCGCACTCACGATCGATCCCAAGGGTTCCGAGGTCCTCCAGGCGCAGGCCCAGCGGATCGCGGAGGGGCTCTCGGATCCGGTCGCGGGCCCGTCCCACGACGACGTGTTCGTCGCGATGGTGAACCGGCAACGCTTGGCTGGAGATCGTCTGGGTCTGGTGTTCGAGTCGCTCGAGAAACACCTCGGCCCGAAGCTCGCCGCCGAGGTCACGTCGAACGTGGACGTCGCGGCGACGATTGCGTCACTCGCAGACCCGCGGCACGGGAGCCGGGTGTTCGCGGACCTCGACGCGCCGGGGCCGATCGGCGCGAAGGCGGAGCACTTGCACGCGCGTCTGTTGCAAGATGGCTTGCGCCGCATCGGTGATGATCTCCGTGATGCGATCGGGCGCCGGCCCGAGCTCGCGTCCGTCGCGCGGATGTTCCGCGACGCGGGGCCGCGTTCGGCGGCGGTTCGGCAGGGGACGGTCGCGCTGCTGGAACGCTATGGCCCGCCCGGAGAGGGCAAGGCGTCCGAGCGCCTCGGCGCGCTCGCGCAGTGGGCGCGCGGTGAAGGTGCGCTCGACGCCGTGGTCGATGGTCTCGTCGCCGAGTGTCAGCGTGACGGCATCGAGGTCGTCGCGCAGGAGCTCGCGGGTCACGTCGACGCGCTCGCGCAGGCTTCGATCGCCGCGCGTCAGACGGTGCGCGAGACGGAGGCGCTGGAGCGCAACCTGGGGGCGAACGAGCTGGGGCTCGAGCCCGGCGTGGTCGCGGACATGAAGTCGGCGATGGCCGAGGCGTTCCCGTTCGAGGGGATGGGGTACCTCGTCTACGACGGCGCGGCGCACCGCTTCCTGCCGGTGCGGAACCTGCTGCACGGGACGGACATGGGCCACTCGATGGGCGTGGTGCACCCGGAGGACGTCGAACACGTCGACCGGCTGGTACAGGCGTTCGGCCTCGACATCCGCGCAAAGGTGCACTCGCACCCGGACGAGTCGCCGCTGTTCTCCGAGGGGGACCTCGAAGGTGCGCGCGGTGAGGTCGCCTTGTTCCCGGGGTTCAGAACCGTCATCGTCGGGGTGACGCCGAAGGACGAAGGGTTCGACTTCGACGTCGCGTCGTTCTCGTCGGGGGCCGACGGGTTCGTGCGCGGAGAAGATCGCCTGTGAAGCCGAAGACGAATCGTTTCTCGGAAGGCACGACACCGGTCGCGGACGAGGCGCCGCGCGGCGTCCCGGCGATCGACGTGCACGACGGCGCGGTCGTCGAGGACGGTTTGGTCGTTCGCGTGAAGCTCACGGGTACCGAGCTCGAAGTCGGCGCGGAGCAGGTCGTCGAGTGGCGCGGCGCGCGGTGGCGCGTGGTGCAGCTCGACGGTCGCTATTGCCTCGTCAGCACCTAAGGGCCGGTGCGGGGATAATCTGACCGTTCTCGGCGGCGCTCGCGGAGAACGGCCACCTTGTTCCCGCACGGGCCCCTAGGCGTTTGGGGAAGCAGCCTCGACGGTCGTTGGTTGTGACCGCGGGCGTGACGACCCTCGCGGGTCGTGTTAGCGCGCGACCCCGAGATCCTACCCATGCGTGAAGACCACCGCCCCGAATCCACTGGCATCGCTGCGCTCGGCCTCGCCGTTCCTCCGCTCGCGATGGACGTCACCGAGCTCGCTGCGCTCCGCGGCGTCGACCCCGACAAGTACACGGTCGGCCTCGGCTGCCGAACGATGGCGCTGTGCCCCGAGGGGTACGGCGTCGTGGACCTCGCCGAGACGGCGGCGCGCCGCGCGCTCGAGAGCTGGGGCGGCAGCGCGGAGGATATCGGGTTGATCGCGGTCGGCACCGAGTCGGCGTTGGACATGAGCCGACCCTTGTCGGCGTTCGTCGCGGACCGCCTCGGCGTGCGCGGCTCGGTCCGCTCGTACGAGGTCAAACACGCCTGCTACGGCGGCACGCTCGCGCTGCGGCAGGCCGTCGAGTGGCGCGCCTCGGGAGCCGCTCGCGACAAGGCGGCGCTGGTGATCGCGGCCGACGTCGCGCTGTACGCGCCCGAGGATCCGGGCGAGGCGACGCAGGGCGCAGGGGCGGTCGCGATGATCGTGCACGACCCGGCGGTCGCGGCGGTCGGCATCGACGCGCACGCGTTCTCCGAGCCGGCGTTCGACTTCTGGCGTCCGGTCGGTGAGTCGTTCCCGCGCGTCGACGGGAAGTTCAGCCTGGAGTGTTACATGCGCGCGGCGGCGGCGTGTTTTTCGTCGTGGGTCGGCGAAGACGACGCGCGCGCGAAGATCGAAGCCCTCTCGGCCGCGTGCCTCCACGCGCCGTTCCCGAAGATGGTGAAGAAGGCGGTGCGCCGCGTCGGGGAGACGTTCGGGTGGAGCGCCGACGAGACGGAGCGCCTCTTCGCCGAGAAGGTCGCCCCCGCGATGTCCTGGAACACCGAGATCGGCAACAGCTACACGGGCAGCCTGTGGTTCGCCGTCGCGCGCGCCCTCGCGGGCGCCGAGCGCGGCGAGAGCGTCGTCGCGTTCTCCTACGGCAGCGGCTTCGGCGCCGAGCTCTTCGAGCTCACGGCCGGCCCCGCCGCGAAGGCCGCCGCCTGGGCCGCCCCGCTCGAAGCCGACCTCGCCGCCCGCCAGCACATCGACCGCATCCGCTACCAAGCCCTCCGCGCCAGCTAACGCGCCAGTTGGGCATCCTCGCTTTGCGCTTGGCCTTCACCGCTCGCGGCGACGCTTCATCCCGTGGGAACGCGCCGGCCTTCGTAGGCCGGATTGTCCAAGAACTTGCTCGCATCACCGACGGCGACGCCGCCGGGTTTGGATTCGATGACATCGGGTCGACCGTCGCCGGTGACGTCGCCCAAGAACACCACGACATGCGAACCCGGCTTCACCAAGAGGTCGCCGGGCTGCAGGTCCCCTCGGCCGACCGCGGGGAGGTTGGCGTGCATGCTGCGGGTGTTGGCGATGCCCTGCGCGGCGAGGTCGATGCCCGCCTGGCGGTACATGGCGACGACGAAACCGGAGCAGTCGAATCCAACGACGCCTCGCGGTGACACATAGGCGTTCTGCCCGGCCATTTGGTACGTGCCGCCGTCGCCCGGCTGGCCGAAACGGAAGGGGCTGCCGCCGCCGACGTAGGGCGCACCTTGGTGGCTCAGGGCGAAGTCGAGCGCCGTTTGCACCTGGGCCCGGTCGGTCGCGACGTTGGCCGTGACGGGCGCAGCGGGAGCACTTGCAGACGGGGCCGGGCCGGCGGGCTGGGTTGCGGACCCATTCGATGCACCGCCTCCGTTCGAGCCCGCGAGGTGAGTCCAAGGCGCTGCGCGCTGCGGGCGACCGTGGTGGCGAGGCAACGTCCCGACATCACGGCTCGGCCGCGGGTCCCGCCGATTGAGCTCGTGCAGCACCAGCGCGACGAGTAACCCGGGGAGGTCCAGATTGAGGTTCAGGGCCGCTGAGGCCAGCCAGGGATCCGTGAAGAGTCGGGCAAACGCCTCGCTTTGGAAGCCGTCGGTCCCGAACAGCGCTTCGAGATCCGGAGGAACCGGTTCGGACTGCGCCGCGATGAAGGGCTGCGGTCCCCACCTCGGCGTAATGGCGCCAAAGTTGAGGAGCTCGAACGGCGACATCGACGTCATGCAGCGAGGTTCCAACGACTCGCCGACACTTGTCGCTTTCACGGACGAAGTAATGAGCTGGCGTCCGGATCCGTCGGTTCTCGAGGACCCGGACTCGGAATGGCCTACTGGACTGTGAAAGGCACGACGATGTCGTAGCCGGCGTTGGTCGCGTCGCGGAGCTGGTAGTTCCAGGTGTAGCTCCCCACCAGGTTGCCGCCGGGCGTCGGCGCGATGGAGTCCGCGATCAGCGAGATCAGGTGGCGGTGGCCGTCGCCGTTGCCGGGGTTCGGCACCGGGGGGAGCCCCGCGGCGGCGTAGCCGGCGTAGCTCGGGAGGTCCAGCGGATCGACCGGGAGGTAGTCGGCCGCGCCGTTTCGGATCGTCATGTTCACGACGATGGGGAACGCGGCGTTCGGGATGATCGGGCCGCTCACCGAGTCGAAGGACGGACCGACGGGCGCGGTGCCGTTCGGGACCAGCGTCATGCCGATGTAGATCGCGTTCCCGTTCAGCAGCGAAGTCGTCGGGAACGTCGTGGTCGCCGTGTACCCCGCGCGGTGGAGGAACAGCGCGAGGACGTTGTCGTAGTTGCTCCGCGGGAGCGGCGACAGCGGCTGCGACAGGATCGAGATGAGCCCGAACGCGGCGAACGCGTGGTAGTCCGCGAACGTCATGTCGAAGTCCGGGGGCACGAGCTCACCCGTGGCTCCGACCGGGCCTTCCCACATCTGCAGCCCGGTCACGCTCCACGTCGGGTTGCCGACCGCGGTGACGTTCGTCAGCGGGAGCGCAGGCGGCGCGACCGGCGAGAACTCCACGACGATCGAGTACTGCCCCTGCGGCGTGGTCCCGGTGCCGGAGACCGCGATGTAGTACGTCCCGGCGTCCATCTGCTCCGCGAACGCGTTGGCGATCGGGCTGATCTCGGAGCACGGCGAGATCGACGTCGGCCCGTTGTCGTTGCTGCCGATCTCCGCGAGCGTCGAGGTGTAGACGCGCACGAACGTGTCGAAGCTGCACACGTCGATGCCCATCACCTGCACGATGCCGACGCGCGCGTTCAGCTGGACGTCCTGCGGGACGTCGACCACGTACCAGTCGACGTCGGTCGGATCGGAGATCGTCCCGCGCAGCGCCATGCCGTTGCCTTCGATCGGGATCGCGTCGATCGCGCTGTCGTTCGGCTCGCGCTCGTCGAAGCCGAAGACGATCTGCTGCGTCTGCTCGACGGTCGTCACCGGGTTCGTCGCGAGCAGCCGCACGCGCGGCTCGCCGGTGATCGGGACCGTGACGCTGCCGGTGGCGTCCGTGCTCGGGAAGCCGGGGAGCACCGTGTTGTTCAGCCGGATCTCGACGGTGTCGGTCGTCTCGACCTCCCAGCTGATCGTCGCCATCGTGCTGCTCTCGGTGTACTCGAGCGGCGTCACGGTGAACGACACGATCGTCGGCGTCGCGAGGCCCGTAACGGTGACCGACTCCTCGACGATGTCCTCCGGGTCCGCCGTGTTGCGCGCCTGGAGCGTGAAGACCGTCATCTCGGTCGTCACCGGGCGCTGCAGGTTGCCCGCCGACGCGCCGAACGAGTTCCACGGGCGCACCGCGACGCCGTCCTGCAGAACCTGCACCTCGTCGGCCGTGGTCTCCCAGACCAGGTTCGCTTCCTCGACGTTGATCTGCACGACGTTGTCGGGCTCGACCACGAAGCGCACGATCGTCGGGCGGTTGGACGCGACGGTGATGGTGACCTCGGCGGTCTCCGTCCCGGTGGAGCCCTCGGCGGTCAGCGTGTAGGTGACGGTCGCGGCCGGACGAACCTCCAGGGAGCCCTGCGCCATCGTGCCCTGGTACACGTTGTTGCCCTGATCGTCGTCGATGCTGACGGAGCTCGGGTCCTCGCCGCCGATCATCCAGCTGAGGTCGACGCGGTCGAGGCGGTTCACGCTGGTGGCGGAGGCCGTGAAGGCGTCGATCCGGATGCCGTCGACGTCCACGGTGGCGGTGGCCATCGCCGTCTCACCCATGGCGTTGGTGGCGACGATGACGAACTCCGTGTCGCGCACGATGACGAAGCTCTGGGAGCCGACGACCGTCATCGACGTCACGGGTGCGAGGTCGCGTCCGTCGTTCTGGCTGATGGACACTTCGGTCGCGCGCGACACGTCCCAGCTCACGATGACCGCGTCGTTCGCCTGCACGAAGTCACTGCTGACGGTGAACGCGTTGATGACCGGAGCGGTCTGCTGAACGTTGTCGTCGCCGCCGTCGTCGTCGCTGCCGCCGCTGCACGCGGATCCGATGAGGAGGAACGAGAGGGCGCCGGCGCGCGCCAGGGCGAATCGTGTCATGACGGGCCCTATTTACACCCGATCCGCCCGCATGGGCGCCCCAATCGTGCGGGGGCCGCCATAACCCCTTGCGACGGGTAGGATTTGAGGCCAGGGTGCGCGCGATGCCCAAGGTCACGATCGACGGCACGGAGCTCGAGGTCGAAAACGGCACGACCATCATCCGCGCGGCCCTCGGCGCGGGGATCGACGTCCCGTACTACTGCTGGCACCCGCGGCTCTCCGTCGCGGCGAACTGCCGCATGTGCCTCGTGGAGGTCGAAAAGGCGCCGAAGCTGCTCCCCGCCTGCGAGGTCGTGGTGCGCGACGGGATGGTGGTCCAGACGGCCTCCGAGAAGGTCCTGGAGGCCCGCGAGGCCGTCATGGAGTTCCTCCTCGTCAACCACCCGATCGACTGCCCGATCTGCGACCAGGCGGGCGAGTGCAAGCTCCAGAACTACTACATGGCGCACGATCGCACCGGCACCCGCTTCGGGATGACCAAGGTCGTGAAGAAGAAGGCCGTGAACCTCGGCCCGCAGGTCGTCCTCGACGAGGAGCGCTGCATCAACTGTACGCGCTGCGTCCGGTTCATGGAGGAGGTCGCCCAAAACCCGCAGCTCGGTCAGTTCGACCGCGGCGACCGGGCGGTCATCGGCGCGTTCCCGGGGCAGCCGCTCGACGACCCCTACAGCATGAACACCGTGGAGATCTGCCCGGTCGGCGCGCTCACGAGCCGCGACTTCCGGTTCAAGGTGCGCTCCTGGTTCCTCAAGTCGGCGGACAGCGTGTGCGCGGGCTGCGCGCGGGGCTGCTCGATCATCGTCGACCACTACAACGACGCCGTGCAGCGCTACCGCTCGCGCGACAACGAACACGTGAACCAGGGCTGGCTCTGCGACGCCGGCCGCCTGAGCTACAAACGCATCCACGACAAGGACACGCAGGTGACCGTCCCCCTCGCCAAGGACGCGGAGGGCAAGCTCGTCCCGATCACCTGGGAGCAGGCGCAGACGAAGCTCGCGGAGCTGCTCGGCGGGTACGTCGGGGAGACGGACGGCACGCTCGGCATGTCGCTGTCGGCGCAGCTCACCACGGAGGGCGTGACGGCGTTCGTGGAGCTCGCGGAGCAGGTCCTCCAGGTCGACACGTACGCGATCCTCGGGCGCGAGGACTGGGAGGCGGACAAGCTGCTGCGCGTCGCCGACCAGAACCCGAACCGCGCGGGCGCCGAGCTGGTGCTCGAGGGCTACTCGATCTTCGACGAGGGGCCGCAGCTCCTCCGCCGGGGGATCGACAAGGGCGCGGTGAAGACGCTGCTGATGGTCGGCAGCGACTACCCGGAGCCGAACGAAGCGTGGCTCGCGGCGCTCGAGAAGATCACGGTGGTCGCGTGGACCTCCAACTTGGACGCGAGCTCGCGCGCCGCGGACCTGGTGCTCCCGCTCGCGTCGTTCGCGGAGCAGGACGGCACGTTCGTGAACCACGACGGCCGGATGCAGCGCGTGAACCGGGCGATCAAACCGATCGAAGGGCGGCGCTCGGCGATCGACGCGGCGACGTTCACGGCGACCGCGGTGGGCGGCCAGGCGCAGTGGCGCATCAAGAACTGGGTCACCGCGTTCAACGAGCTGAAGAAACACACCAACCTGCTGGCGGATGTGCGTCCGCTCGAGCTGGGGCCGTGGGGCGTGGCGCTGGAGTCCGAGGAGGACGCGCCGGTGCCGACCCCGGAAGTCGCGAAGGCGAGCTGAAGTGATGGGCGCCTACTTTCCGTACCTCTGGCAGCTGCTCTGCATCGGCGTGATGCTCTTGTTGTGTGTGGGCCTCGCCGGCCCGCTGACCTGGGCGGAGCGGCGGCAGTCCGCGATGATCCAGGACCGCGTCGGCCCGAACCGCGCGGGGCTCGCGCTCTTCGGTCGCAACTACACCGCGTTCGGTCTGCTCCACCCGCTGGCCGACGCGATCAAGATGATCACGAAAGAGGACACGATCAACGCGCGCGCGGATCGGTTCCTCTACAACATCGCGCCCTTCGTGGCGTTGCTCCCCGCGCTGGTCACCTTCGCGGTGATCCCGTTCGGACCGGACGTCGTCATCGACGGCGAGCGCTACGGGATGCAGGTCGCGCGCGTCGACGCCGGCATCGTCTACATCTTCGCGGTGAGCTCCCTCGCGGTGTTCGGCGTGACGCTCGCGGGGTACGCGTCGGCGTCGAAGCTCGCGATGCTCGGTGGGCTGCGCGCGTCGGCGCAGATGATCTCCTACGAGGTCACGATGGGCCTGTCGGTGATGGGGCTCGTGCTCATCTACGGGACGCTCGAGCCGAACGCGATGGTGGTCGAGCAGGGCCACCACTTCGGCGGGTGGCTGCCCGCGTGGGGCATCTTCGTGCAGCCGCTGTCGTTCATCATCTTCCTGACGGCGGCGATCGCGGAGAACAAACGTGTGCCGTTCGACCTCGCGGAGGGTGAGTCGGAGATCGTCGGTTACTTCGTCGAGTACTCGGGGATGAAGTTCGGGATGTTCTTCATGGCGGAGTACATCGAGGTCATCGTGATCGCCGGGCTGACGACCACGCTGTTCTTCGGTGGCTGGCAGGTGCCGTTCCTGATGGACGCCAACGCCCACGCGGCGCTCACCGAGGCGGGCTTCGTGCTCCCGTGGGGGGCGGTGTGGCAGATCGGCGACATCGCGGCGACGGTCCTGCGGTTCGGCGCGTTTGTGTTCAAGCTCCTGTTCTTCTGCTGGTTCCAGCTGATGCTCCGCTGGACGCTGCCGCGGTTCCGCTACGACCAGGTGATGGTGCTGGGGTGGCGGCGCCTGCTGCCCCTGTCGCTGGTGAATCTCGTCGTGACGGCGGCCGCCGTGTTGGCGTTACAATGACGGACCGAGTGAGGACGCCATGGGTGAAGTGAAGCAGGGCAAAGTCGGTATCCATTCGGTCTCCCGCGAGATTCCTCCGGAGGAGCGGCTGTTCGTCCCCGGCATCGTCGAGGGCCTCGGCGCGACGGTGCGCCACTTCTTCAAGAACGTCTTCGGCGGCAAGGAGAAGTACACGCAGACGATCCAGTACCCGGACGTGAAGGTGGAGTATCCGCACCGCTTCCGCGGGATGCATCGTCTGGTGCCGCGCGACGACGGCGCGCCGCGGTGTGTGGCGTGTTTCATGTGCCAGACGGCGTGCCCGGCGCGGTGCATCCACATCGTCGCGGGTGAGACCGAGGACGAGTCGATCGAGAAGTTCCCGGTGGTGTTCGAGATCGACGAGCTTCGCTGCGTGGTGTGCGGCCTCTGCGTGGAGGCGTGCCCGTGCGACGCGATTCGCATGGACAGCGGCTTTCACCCCAAGCCCGTGTACTCGCGCGACGACGCGGACTTCGGGAAGTCGGATCTGCTTGCGGTCCTCGGCCGCGACGAAGCGAAGTCCGGCGGCAAGCGCGACCCGGCGTTGCCGCCTGCGACGGCGGCCGGCAAGGGCCGCGTGGACCGCAAGGACGGCGACGGTGGCGCGGGTGGCGCGGCCGGCGGCTACGAACACGCGCACTAGGTTCGCGTCGTGGAGCCGATCGTCATCGGCCGCGGCGTCGAGATCCCCGAGTCCGAGCTCGAGATGACGTTCTCCCGCTCCGGGGGGCCGGGCGGACAACACGTCAACAAGACCGAGACCCGCGTGACGCTGCGCTTCGACGTGGCAAATTCACCGTCCCTCCCCGAGCACATCCGCGAGAAGCTCCTCGCGCGCCTCGCGTCGCGGCTCACGAACGACGGCGAGCTGCTGGTCTCCGCGGACCGCCACCGCGAGCGCCCCAAGAACCAGTCGGAGGCGCGGCGGCGCCTGAAGGCGATCATGGACGCCGCCCTCGTCGAGCAGAAGAAACGGACGAAGACCCGCCCCGGCAAGGGCGCGAAGCGGCGACGCTTGGCGGATAAGAAGAAGAACGCCGAGAAGAAGGCGATGCGGAAGCCGCCGAAGATGTCGGACTGACGGGTCAGCGTCCCCGCAGGGCGCGGACGATCTCGAGCGGGCGCTCACACGCCGCGCCGCCGGCTTCTACGCAGGCGGACAGCTCGGCTTCGGCGCGGGCGAGGTCGCCGGCGCCGAGCGCCTGGTCGGCGCGGGTGCGGGCTTCGGCCGCTCGACTGGGATCCAGGACCACCGGGGGCATGGGGCGGCGGGCGTACGCGAACATCGAGGCGGCGCCGAGGGCGAGGCCGATCACGGCGCCCAGGGCTGCTGCGCGTGCGCCGGAGCGACGCGGTGGCTCGTGGGGGAGCGTCGGTGCGGCGTCGGGGGCGCCCGATGCGACGGTCTCCTGCGACGGCGGCTCGCGCTGTACGACGGGCGGGGTCGGCGGCGTGTGTGTGTTGCTCGGCGGCGTCTGCGCGGTGTTCGGCGCCTTCAACCCGGCGCCCCCGCGCGGTCCTTCGGGAGGCACCGTGACGGCCTCGAAGCGTGACTCGTCGTCGCGCGCCTGCGCCCAGAACGAACGCGCGGGGAGGTCGAGCTGCTCGACGAAGGCCGAGAGCGTCGCGTCGGGCTCGTAACACGTGAGCTCGTGGAAGACGTCCGGTCGCGTCGGGTGTGCGTTCTCGGGGGGTGGGCCGAGCAGCTCGGCGTGCAGCTGCGCCGCCGCCGCGAACGCGGACTCTGCGGAGGCGTAACGCAGCTCGGGATCGATCGCGACGAGCCGCTCGATCAGGACGCGGACGCTCGGCCAGGGGGACTGCGTCGGGAAGCGGCGCCAGTCCACGCGCAGACGGCGCTCGAACTGCATGAGCACCGGGAGCTCCGCCGGGAGGCGCGCGCGCGGGAGGACGGCCGCCATCTCGAACAAGGTGCGGCCGAGCGCGAAGAGGTCCGAGCGCGCCGAAGGGGGCTCACCTTCGAAACACTCGGGCGCGAGGTATCCGACGCTCCCGACGATCTCCCCGGGGCGCGTGATGCCCGCGGAGTCGGCGACCCACGCGATGCCGAAGTCGGCGAGGACCGCACGCCCCGTGGTGTCGATCAGGACGTTGTCCGGTTTGACGTCGCGGTGAACGATGCCCGCGGTGTGCAGGTGCTGGAGTGTGTTGAGCAGCTGCATCGCGAGGGAGAGCAGGGTGGCGGGGTCGAGCGACGTTCGGCGCTGGATCGCCTTGAGCGTCACGCCGGTGACGTAGTCCATCGCGAGGTAGACGGCGCCGTCGACGTTGCCGTAGCGCTGCAGGCGCACGACGCCCGGGTGATCGACGCGCTGGATGGCCGCGGCTTCGCGAAGCAGTCGCGCGACGAGCTGCTCCTTGTCGTCTTCGGTGCCGAGGGGGCGAATCAACTTGAGGGCGACGCGCTGGCCCTCGTCGTCCTCCGCCTCGAGGACGACGCCCATCCCGCCCCGTCCGATCTTGCGTACGATGCGGTACGGCCCGATGCGGTCGGGCAGCGGCGCGTTCGTCGCGCCGAGGTCGGAGGTACCCCAGTCCATCGTCACGACAACGCCGCGAGCATAACGGGCTGCGTGTTCCGGCGGTAACCCCGGCGCGCAGAACGTGGCAGAGTGCCCAGGGTGACGCAGCGCGACTCATGGCCGGGGCGCGTAGGGCGCTTCATGGTCGAGACGGCTGTCGACGCCGCCGGCCGGACGGCGATGTTCGTGGCGCGCGACCTGCGCGGTGGCGACGGGATCGTCAAGGTCGTCCCCAAGCCCAAGGGCGTCGATCCCGATCCCCTGCGCGCCGAGCGTTTCCTGGCGGAGGTCGCCGAGCTCCGCGCGCTCGATCACCCGGGGCTGGTCCCGATCCTCGACGCCGGCGTCACGGACGACTGTTACTACCTCGTGCTCCAGCGCGTCGACGGATGCACGCTGGACCGGTTGCTCGACGACGTGATCGCGACCGACTTCGGGACGCTCCTCGCGATCGCCCTGGAGGTCGGTGACACACTGGCGCGCCTGCACGATGTGAACGTCACGGTGCGCGACCTCGAGCCGGCCAACGTGGTGATCGATCAGCGCGGTCGAGCGGTGATCGGCGGCGTGGCGCTGTCCGCGTTGACGCGGCTGCAGGGCGGCCAACAAGTCCTCGGCGTTCCGGGGTACGTGGCGCCGGAGCTGTTGCTCGGGCTCAGCCCGTCACCGCTGTCGGACCAGTTCAGCTTCGGGCGTCTCCTGCTCACGCTCGCCGGAACGAATCGGCCCATCGACATCGATCGCAGCAAGCCGCTGAAGGCGCAGCTGTCGGAGCCGACCGTGGACTGGTCTCGCTACCCGACGGACGACGAAGGGTTCGATGCGCTGTTCCCGATCGTGCAGCGCCTGACCGCGTCGCGCGCGGCCGAGCGCTACCCGACGATGGACGAGGCGCTCGCGCAGCTCGTCGAGCTCGCGCTGCACTCTGAGCCGGCCGAGGAGCTCGTCGAAGATCGCACGATGCCCATGCCGCCGGTCTCGGCGCCCACCGCACCGGCGCCGAGCGTCTCGCGGACGCGCAGCATCGTGGTGTCGTCGGGCGGTGGGTTGGAGCTCGAGGTCGAGGACTACCAACCGCTCGCCGAGACCACCGCGTCGCATCGCATCCTGCCCAGCCTACGGACGCAGGCCGAACGGCACTTGGCCGAGCGGGGCTCCGTGGAGTTGTCGAGTCACGCCGCGCTCCCCGTCGGCAGCGAAGGGGCCGAGCCGGCGACGGTGCGCCAGCGCCTGACCCCGGACGACGCCGCGGAGACGGTCGGGCCCGACCGCGACCTCTCTGGGCTACAGGTGCTCAACGCGTCGGACACGATACCGAACGCTCGGCTCCCGTCGCGGCGTGAGGCGCTCTTCGACGACAAGCTCGAGACGATCGTGCCCGGCACGGGGCCGACGCCGCTCGCGGGGCCGCCCACCACACCCACGCCGATGCCCGAGCACGCGAGCGCGGAGGACACGCTCTCGCAGCGGCCGCCCCGACCGGCGCGATCAACCGGACCGGCCCCAGCGGCCCCACCTGCTCGACCGGATACGCAGCCCGACCTGCCGGCGCGCTCGGACACCGTCCCGGACGCGACGCCGGCGCCGCGCGACGACACCGCGCCGCCGCGCGCCCCGGCCGATGACGATCACCTCGAAACGATCGGAGCGGACGAGCCGGTGATGCCGCCGCCGGAGTCGGCGGTGCTGGTCACGGCGCCGGTGCCGGTGTTGGGCGCGACCGCGCGTCCGCGGTTCAGGTGGGGCGCGTTCTTCGTCGGGCTCGTCGTCGCGGTCGCGGCGGTGTGGGGCGGGCGACTGCTCTACGAGCGCGTCGAGCGCGCCTCGACGCTCCCCGACGTCATGCCGCTCACCACGCGCGGGCCGGCGCGCTATCGGTTCTACGGTCAGGTGCCGGTCGAGCCGCAGGTCGTTCGGCGCGCGCGGAACTACTATGCGCGTGCGCGACGGGCGCTCGAAGAGAACCGTGTAGACGAGGCGGAGCGGGCGCTGGGGATCTGCATCGAGATCGCCGACCTCGCCGAGTGTCACCGCACCCTCGCGGCGATTCTGTCGCTGACGAACGACCCGGCGGCGGCCGCGCACCTGGAGCGGTATCTGGCGGAGGTGAAGGACGACGATCTCGCGTCGCGCCTGCCGCCGTCAGAGTGAGAGGACCTCCTCGATCTCCGCGAAGACCTTCTTGCGCCACTTCACGAAGTTGCTGGTGCCGTCGAGCATCGCGCGTGTCTCCTGCAGCGTGTAGGCGAGGTCGACGAGGCAGACCTGCGGGTCATTGCGCGTCCGCTGCACGTGATCGGGCGGGACGGCCGCGGGCGGGGTCCACGCCGTCATCATGCGCGTGTGCCCGGCCAGGAGGCCTTCGACGGCGGTGTTCGCGAGGCGGCTCGCGATCATGCGATCGAGCGCCGACGGGCGACCGCCGCGCACGACGTGGCCGAGCACCGTGACGCGGGTCTCGATGGTGTCGCGGCCGGTCTCTTCGCGGACGCGTTCGTCGACGCGCTGTTTCAGGCGTTCGATCGGGATACCGACCCCTTCGGCCTTGATCACCAGGACACGTTTGGAGCGCTCGGTGCGTTGCTGCGCGCGCACGACGGCGCGCACCACGGTCTCGACGACCTCCTCCTCGGACTTGCCCATCTCGGGGAAGAGGACGGCGTTCGCGGCGCTCGCGATCGCGGAGGTCATCGCGAGGTAGCCGCACTGTCGACCCATGACTTCGACGATGAACGTGCGGTCGTGGGCGGAGGCGGTGTCGGAGATCTTGTCGCAGGCGTCGACGATCGTGTTGATGGCGGTGTCGACGCCGATCGCGAGGCGCGTGATCGCGAGGTCGTTGTCGATCGACGCCGGGATGCCGATTCCTTTGAGTGGAATGTCGCACTCCGCCGGATCCGTGAGCGCGAGGAGGCCGGTGAGTGAACCGTTGCCGCCGATGACGATCAGCCCCTCGATGCCGCGGTTCTTCAGCACCGCGCGGGCTTCGTCGCGTCGCTCCTTCTTGTGGAAGTCGAGGCAGCGCGCGGAGCCGAGCATCGTCCCGCCGTCGCGGATGACACTCTGCACCTGTTGGGGCTCGAGCGCGACGAGGGTGTCGTCGAGCAGGCCTTGGTAGCCGTGCTGGACGCCGAAGACCTCTAGGCCGTTGCCGATGCCGAGGAGGGTCGCCGCGCGCACGGCGGCGTTCATCCCCGGGGCGTCGCCGCCGCTGGTGAGGATCGCGATCCGCTTCATCGAGCGGCACTGTACGGCGCCTCGGCGCCGCGGGCCATCAGGCCATCTCGAGGTTGGTCTGGTGGGTGCGGGCGAGGTGCCCGTTGACGCGCACGATGGGGTTGTCGTGGCTACCGGTGCCGTGGCTCGCGTAGTCGACGACGACCGCGCGGGTGCCGGGCTCGATGACGCCTTCGCCATCGTAGGTGTCGCCGTCCTTGGCGCGGAGGGCGGCGTACTTGTAGCCCTGCGAGTTGCGCGGAACGTTGGAGGCGAGGACACATCGCCGGACGAAGCGGACCTGCTGGCCCTGGGCGAACTTCGTGCTGATGATCATCGTGGGCGGGACTGAACCCGGGTCGCGGCCACAAATCAAGTCGCCGGCGAGGCTCGGCGTTCGATCGCGAGGCGCGCGGGGCTGTTTGGGTATTCGGGGCTTGATTTGCACGCCCCGGGGCCGATGCGAGAGCCCGGAGGCCTCCATGTCGCGTACCGACGCAGAAGCCGTCACGGTTCGAAATGTCGTTGATCTCGGTGCGATCGTCACCGATCCGCAGGTGTCCTACGCCCCGGAGGTCGACCTCGCGACCGGGAAGCTCGTCGGCTTCGCCGTGTCGCTCGAGTCTTCGCAGGGGTCGGTGGCGAGCACCGACCTCATCGCGGCCGACGACGGCGTCGCGACCCGCGGCGCGTGGCTGGTCGGTCGCGCCTGTGAAGACCTCGGCGAGTGGTTGGCGAGCGACTTTCCGCACGTCCGCCTCAACGTCCACGTCTCCTTCTCGGAGCTCACGACGGGCGAGACCCTCGACCGCATCGCGGAGGCGCTCGGCGTAACCGGTGTTCCGGCGTCGCTCCTTCAGATCACGGTGGAGGAGCAGGGGCTCACGGCCGGAGGTGTGGTCCGGCGCGACGTCGCGGGGTTCGCTCGGCTCGGGTGTCGGGTCGCGGTCGGACCGTTCGGGACCGCGCCGACGCGCATCGCCGCGCTGGAGGCCAGCGGCGTCCACACGCTCGAGCTGGATCCGTGCCTGGTCGAGCGTGTGACGCGCGACCCCGGAGCGCGTGCGGTGGTGGGTGCGGTGATCGCGATGGCGCACGCGCTCGGTGTCGCCGTCGTCGCGCCGAACGTCGCGACGCGCGAGCAGCTCGCTTTCCTTCAGAAGAAGCGGTGTGACTTCGCTCGGGGGCCGCAGGTCTCGCCGAAGCTCGCGGCCGAGCGTGTGCCGCGTTGGTATCGCGAGTGGCGGGGCGGGAAGCTGCGCCTCAGCGCTTGAGGCTCACGGGCTCCACTGCGCCGAGTGCTCGAACGCCGGCGAGTTGGCGGCGGTGAGGTTCGTCGCTGCGCTGTCGGCGCCGGTCATCGGATCGATCGGCGCGAGGTAGATGTCCCAGTCACCCTGGCCGCCGGCTCGGTTGCTCGAGAAGCTCAGGAACTGACCGTCGACGGACCACGTCGGGTAGCTCGACGCGGAGCCCGGGCTGTTGAGGTTGTTCAGCGGGAGGATCGTGTTGTTGTTCGCGGCGGCCGCGAGCAGGACGACGGCGTCGGCGGCGGCGATCGTCGAGCTCGCCATCGCGCTGTACGTGTACGCGATCCACTGCCCGTTCGGGGAGTAGCGCGGGTAGTAGTTCGCGCCGGTGCCGCCGCTCGCGCCGGCGAGCGGGACGGGCGTGCCGCCGTTTTCGTCGATGATCATGATGTCCGCCGGGCCCTGGAACCCGAACGAGGTGCCCCCCTGGCCACCGGTGGTCTGCGTGCCGCGCGCGTAGGCGATCTGACCGTTCGGGCCCCACGACGGCATGAGCTCGGCGTAGGCGGAGTCGTTCGCGCCTTGCAGCTCGCGGAGGGTGCCGACGAAGAGCCCGGCGATCGCGATGTCGCCCGCGCCGGTGTCGTACGCGTACTGGTACGGCGGGTTGGTGTTGATGTCCGGCTTCCAGGACACGTAGGCCGGCGAGATCGAGCTGTTCGGCACCGACAGCGCGATGTCGGTCGTGGTGTCGACCATGCGGAACGCGCTCGCTTCGATCACCGCGACGTAGCGGCCGTCCGGCGACACCGAGTGGCAGCCGGAGCATGCCTTGCCGGTGCGCGAGCCCCACCAGGGGGACGGGGCCGTGTTGCCCTGCAGGGGGAGGCGCATGACGTCGCTCTGCACGGGGCTCGGGATCTGCCAGTAGTAGAGGAACCGGCCCGCGCTCGGCGGGACGAGCTCGGGGCCGCCGGTGATCGTCACCGGGATGGCCGGCGCCGCCGGGTCGTTCGAGCGCACCGTGACCTCACCGGTGTCACCCATCGCGTCGGTCGGCGTGTACGTCACGTCGACGGCCTGCGCGTTGCCGGGCATCAGCGTGAAGGGGAGGGCAGCGCCCGGCGTGAGCGTGAACTCGGGGTCCGGCATCGTCCAGTCGAGGGCGGTCACCGTGACCGGGTTCGAGCCGCACGCGATGATGTTGAACGACTGGGTCGCCTGCGTCTGCGTGGGGCCGAAGTCGATCTGCCGCGGCATGACGCAGAGCCCGGCCGCGGCGCTCACCGCGACGAGGGGGACGTTGTAGATCGTCGCGGAGCCGCCGACCTCGGACACGCCGATGTTCACCGAGCCCGAGGCGGTGCCGGGCGACGTCGGCGTATACGTGACGGTCAGCGTCTTGTCGCGGCCGGGGATGATCAGGCCGAAGCTCGGCGAGGTCTCGAGGAAGTCCGGCGACGTGCCGGGCGCGAGCTCGACGCTCCGGAGCAGGCACGGGTCCTGGCCGACGTTCGTGACCACGACGCCGAGGGTCTTCGTCTGGCCGGGCGGGACCGCGCCGTAGTTGAGCGCGGTGGGCGCGATGTCGACGAAACAACCGTCGGAGGTGTCCGGGTTGCCGAGCAGCTCGATCTGTCGCGGGACGCCGCCTTCCTCGACCTCGAGGATGCCCATGTCCGGCATGCCGGCGGCGGTCGGCGCGTACACGACCTCGACCGGGACGCTGCCGCCCGAAGCGATCGTGAACGGCACCGTCACGTTGCGCACCGAGAAGACCGTCGCGCCCGTGGTGATCTCCGCGCGGTTCACGGTGCAGTCGCGCGCGCCGAGGTTGGCGAGGAAGACCTGCTTCGGTAGCGTGCTGCCGACCATCACGTTCGTGAACGTGAGGCGATCGGGGAGCACCTGCAGGTCACAGGGCTGCGCGCCGCGGGCGCTGAGCGGGAAGTAGTTGTCGGTGGCGTTGAGCGCGTCGGACTGCACGTGGAGCCACCCCTCGGCGACGCCGAGCTGGCTGATGGTGACTTCGACTTCGACGTCGACGGTCTCGCCGGGCGCGAGCGTCACGGGGGTCGAGACGGCCATCGGGAGGCGGTAACCGGCGTTGCTCATGTACATCGCCGTGTTGGCGATCTCGACGCCCGAGATCGTGACGTCCTCGCCGCCGCAGCTCTCGAGGGTGATCGTCTCGACGCGCGTCTGGCCGACCGCCATCGCGCCGAAGTCGAGCGGCACCGGGCTCGCGCAGACGGCGGGGGCGACGCCCTGTCCGCAGACGGGGATGCGAATCGTGCTGGGGATGTCGGTGGTGACGACGAAGACGCCGGAGTCGGGGCCGCCGTCGACGGGCGCGTAGGTCGCGACGAGGTCGAGCGTGCCGCCGGGATCGAGGACGACGTCGACCGCATCTTCGATCGTGAACTCCGGTGACGTGCCGGGCTCGGTGACGACGGAGACGATCGTGACGGGCGCGGTGCCCTGCGCGGTGATCGTGATCGTCTCGTCCTTGGTTTGGCCGGGGACGACGCCGCCGAACGACAGCGACCCTTCGGCGTCCGTGCACGCGGGGGCGCCGTGCGAGACGGCGGCGTCTGCGACGACACCTTCACCGCGCACCGGAACGACGTGGGGCTCTTCACGTTCGTCGGAGACGATCGTGAGCGTGCCGAGGTCTTCGCCGACGTCGTTCGGCTGGTAGACCAGCAGAAGGTCGATCGACTGCGCGGGGAGGATCTGCTCGGGCGGTGTCGACGCGAGCGCGAGCTCCGTGCCGTCGGACGCGAGCGTCACCGAGTCGAAGCGAATGATCGACTGCCCGTCGTTCGTCAGCTTCAGCCCGCGCACGCGCTCCGTCCCGACGGGGACCTTCAGGAAGTCGACTTCGGCCGGTTCGATCAGGAGGACGGAGCTCGCGTCGACGAGCCCCCCTTCGTCACAGTTACAGCCGTTCACGACCAGGATCAAAAGGAGGGCGTACGTGCCCCGGGCCCAACGCGTGCGCATGGTCACTCCCTAACGGTCGATCGCGACGGACGACATCGGATGATGGTCAGACCCTGTCAGCCGAGTGGGTCATCTGGGAGATTTGTCCAAGAATACGAATCCCCGTCCCGATCTTCGCGTGTTTCAAATTGTGTTCTCTCAGTATTCCGCTTGGCCGATGTGAAACTCCGCACATTCACTCGGTTTTCATCCTCGGCGCGGCTTCGTTCGACTTGTCTCGTTTCAAGATTCATCGTCTAGGTATGTATCCCGGATGAAGAGGGGTTTGACGGCGCAGAATATCCCAGTAATCCTGGACGCCTTGGTGGCCAAAGCACATGACGAGCTCACCCGTCCCGCGCCCGAGTCGTTCGACGACTACCGAGCGTACCTGCGTGCGATGATTTCGTTTCTGAAACAGACCCGCCCGCAGTTCTCCTATCGGTACTTCTCGAAGCAAGCGGGGTTCTCCTCGCCGAACTTCTTGAAGCTCGTTGCCGAGGGCAAGCGGAACATTTCGCACAAGTCGATACCCAAGTTCGCCCGCGGACTAGGACTCGACCCGCGGGAAGCCGACACGTTCGAGACGCTCGTGCTGCTCGGCCAGGCGCAGACGGACGCGGACCGCAACCGGCACTACCAACAGCTGCGGCGCCGCGCGAACCACACGTCGTCGACGACGCGGCTCGAGGAAGCGCAGTACCGCGTCTACTCGCTGTGGTACGCGCTCCCGATCCGCGAGCTCCTCCTGCACCCCGACTTCGAGGAAGACCCCGCGTGGATCGGTCGGCAGCTTCGTCCGCAGGTTCGCGCGGCCGAGGTGCGGCAAGCGCTCGAGCTGCTCCAAGAGATCGGCCTCGTCGTTCGCGACGACAACGGCAAGCTGATGCCGGCCAACAACAAGATCTCCACGGGGCCGAGCGTGAAGTCGCTCGCGGTGCGGAACTTCCACCGCGCGATGCTCGACCTCGCGGCCGGCTCGTTGGATCGCGTGAGCGCCGACGAGCGTGAGATCACGGCGCTGACCGTGAGCCTCACCGAGTCGCAGTACGCGCAGGTGAAGAAGCGCATCGACGCCTTCCGGCAGGACCTCTTCGACTTCATCGACGAGGAGAGCCGCCCCGCGCCGGACTCCGTCGAGCCGCGGAAGATCTACCACGTGGGCTTCCAGCTCTTCCCCCTGACCGGCGAGGACGAGTAGCGTCTCCGGGTGCTCCGGATAGACACCGCCGAACACGTCCAGACCTGGACGCTCGACCGACCCCCCGCCAACGCCATCGACGGAAACCTGGTGAAAGCCATCGGCGACGCCGCCGCGGCGGCGCAGGCCGACGACGACGTGCGATGCGTCGTCCTCCGCGGCAACGAACGTTTCTTCTCCGCCGGCCTCGACCTCAAAGCGCTCGCCGCGAACGGGCCCGACGACGTGATCAACTTCGGCTGGGGCGACGGCATCGCGGACCTGTGGATGCTCGAGAAGCCGACCATCGCCGCGGTGGCGGGGCACGCGATCGCGGGCGGCGCGATCCTCGCGTTGGTCTGCGACGTTCGCATCGCGTCGTCTTCGCCCAAGAAGATCGGCCTCAACGAGACCGCGATCGGCCTGCCGTTCCCGCGCGGCGCGTTCGAGATCGCGAGGCACGGTCTCGCGCCCGCGACGTTTGGTCCGACGATCCTCGGCGCGGGGCTCTTTGGTCCCGAGGAGGCGAAGACCCTCGGCTACGTCCACGAGGTCGTCGCTCCGGAGGCGCTCGACGAGACGGTGCACGCGACCGCGAAGCGGTACGCCGACATCCCGGCGATCGCGTACGCCGAGAACAAACGCCTCTTCCTGGAGCCGGCGATCGAGCGCTGCAGGAACGAGTCGGAGGAGGCGAAGAACCGACGTGAGGCCGTCTGGAAGAATCCGGACCTCATGATGCAGCTCGCCCAGCGACTGTTCGCCGCGAAGAAGTGACGATCGCCCCGCCCACGGACCACGTTGCGCGTCGCCTGTTCGTCGCGCTCGTCGGACTGAGCACCTTCTTTGCGTTCGCCTCGCTGGCCACCCAGATCGAAGGGCTCGTCGGCGCGCAGGGCATCCTCCCCGCGGCGCCGTGGCTCGACCTCGTCTCCCAGAACCTCGGCGCCGACCGGTGGTGGCGCCTCCCCACGCTCTTCTACTTCGGCGCGAGTGACACCGCGCTCGTCGTGGTGTGTTGGCTCGGCGCCTTCACATCGATCGTCGTGATGAGCGGGCGCTTCGAGCGCCCCGCGCTCATCGTGTGCTGGTTGCTCTACCTGTCGATCAGCATCGCGGGACGCAACTTCCTCGCGTACCAGTGGGACATCCTCCTGCTGGAGGTGCTGATCGTCGCCGCGCTCGTCGCGCCGTCGAACCGCGTGGCGCCGCCGGTCGCGAAGTGGCTCGTCCGCCTGGTGCTGTTCAAGCTGATGTTCTCCTCGGGCTGGGCGAAGCTCGCGAGCGGCGACGTCGCGTGGCGCGAGCTCGGCGCGATGTTCGTGCACTACGAGACGCAGCCGCTGCCGACTCCGCTCGCGTGGTTCGCGCACCACCTGCCGCTGTGGTTTCACCGCGCGTCGGTCGTCGGCGTGTTCTTCATCCAGCTCGTCGTGCCGTTCTTCGTCTTCGTGCCGGGCCGCGTTCGTGCCGTGGCCATCGCGCTGCTCGCGGCGCTGCAGATCCTGATCGCGCTCACCGGGAACTACTGCTTCTTCAACCTCCTGGCGCTCGCGTTGTGCGTCGGAGCGCTCGACGATCGCACGGTGCGTGCGCTGTTACCGAAGCGCGTCGTGTTCCGAACACCGCCGTTGCCGAAGCTCGATCGCTGGTTCACGGCGCGACGGGCGACGATCGGGGTCGTGATCGCGCTGAACGTCATCCCGCTCAGTGATCTGATCTACGGCTACGGCGCGCTGCCCGAGGTGTTCGACCCGGTCGTGGAGAAGGTGCGTTCGTTCCGGCTCGTGAACGGGTACGGCCTGTTCGCGGTGATGACCACGGAGCGTCCGGAGATCGTGATCGAGGGGAGTCAGGACGGCGAGCGATGGCTCGCGTACGAGCTGCCGGCGAAGCCCGGTCGCACCGACCGTGTCCCGCCGTTCGTCGCGCCGCACCAGCCGCGGCTCGACTGGCAGATGTGGTTCGCCGCGCTCACCTACCCGCGACGCGAAGCCTGGGTGTCGAGCCTCCTCGACCGGATGTTGGAGGGCTCGCCGCAGGTGATGGGGTTGTTCGACGATCCACCGTTCGACGGCGCACCTCCGCGGTACGTGCGCGCGCGGATGTTCGACTACCGATTCACGTCGCGCGAGGAACACGATCGGATCGGCGCGTGGTGGCGTCGCGTCGAGACCGGGGTGTACCTGCCAACGCGCCCGTGACTTCGCGGCAGCGGGGCTGGTAGACGACGGCCATGACGCTCCCGCTCTTGCTGCTGCTCGCCGCTGCGCCCGCGATCCAGTCGCCGCCGCAGGCCGTCGCGCGCCTGCGTGCCGCGAAGGGGGAGGCCGGGATGAAGGCGGCCGTGAAGGACGTGACCGGTGCGTGTCGCGGCAAGCTGCGGCACTCGCTGCGTGATCACCCCGCGCTTCACGCCGAGGCGAAGCGCATCGCGACGACGCGCTCCAACGGCGAGCGCAAGGCTGCGTTGGATCTGTTCCGGTGTTTCACGCCCAAGAAGATGATGGCGCTGATCGAGCCGAACCTCCGCGGCGACGACGACGCCATGATCGCGTACGCCGCCGAGGTTGGCGCACGGCTCGAGTCGCCGCTGACGGTGCCGCCGCTGCTCGACGTCCTCGCGGCCAAGAAGCCGAAGTGCCTCGCGGGTGGTCTCGACGCCGCGAAGACCGAGGTGTGTGTCTGGCTGACCTACGCGATCGGCCCCGGCCTGACCGGCGCCGACGACGCGACCAAGAAAGACGCGGGCGCCGCTGCGGTCGAGATGCTCGACGCGCCGCAGGCCAAGGTGCGCGAGGTCGCCGTCGAAGCCGTGACGGCGACGGGGGACAAAACACACGCCAAGGCGATCCGCGCGCTGATCGCGAAGGAGAAGAAGGGCGCGTTCGCAGACAAGAACGACGCCGCGCTGCTGAAACGGTTCGCGCAGCGCGCGAAGTCCCTCGGCGGCCGTTGATGGCGCGCTGACGCGGCCTGTGGCATGGCTCGACCATGCAGCGCCGACGTTTCCTGAAGTCCTCCGCCGTGCTCGCCGCCGCCGCTGGTACGCCCGGGTGCGGGTACTTGCTGTACCCCGAGCGTCGCGGGACGGTCGGCGGGCGCATCGATCTCGCGGTGCTGGTCATCGACCTGCTGTGGCTGCTACCCGGACTACTTCCGGGTGCAATCTGTCTTGCGGTCGACTTCACGACGGGCTGCATCTACGCCTCGGGCGGGAGCGCCGATCGGACCGACGCGGACGGGGAGGTCCTCCTCGCGGAGGTCGACGTGGATGAAGACGTCGTCGCGCGCACCGAGGTCGAGCGCCGCAAGGGGTCGCTCGAGTGGAACCAGTCGACCTCCGAGGACAAGGTGAAGGAGCGGGGGCGGCTCGTCGTCCGCGGGCCGAACGGCCAGATCGCGAGCGCGATGATCCGGACGCTGGTGCCGCCGGCCTGAGCTCACGTCGATTCGCGTGGCCACCACACGGAGCGAATCAGCGCCGCGCGGTCCACACCGACGAGCGCCGCATGCCAGTCGTCGTGCGGCACGCCCCACGCCGCGGCCATCGCCTTGCCGGCGGTGAGCGCCCACTCCGACGCCTCGGACGCCTCCGCGAAGCGACGCGGCACCAGGACGCCCGCGCCGACGCCTTCGTAGCGCGTGCCTCGGACGACGACGACCACCGCGGCGCGGTCCACCGCGACGCCGCGCGGCCCGACGTAGTCTTCCACCGCGGTCCACGCTTCGGGGGCGTCCACGGTTTCGAAGAACAAGCCGTTCTCGAACGATACGACGCACTCGGCGTCGACGCCCTCGGTGCGGTGGTGGGCTCCGCGGAGCGCTTCGTCGTCCACCGGTTGCTCCGGGACCCCCGACACCGTCTTCACGCCTTCGACGGGCACTTCGGCACCGAAGAGGTCGAGCGCAAGTTGTCTTGCGGCGTCGATCTTGAGCGCCTTCTCGGAGGTCACGACGATGTCCCTCGGAGGCTCGAGCGCGGGCAAGACCATCGCCGCCCGCCGCGGGACGAGCGCGCTGCCGTAGCCGAGCTCGTCGCGCCACTTTCGCGACAGCCACGCGGTGTCGGGGCCCAACGTCACAGCCTCGTGGTCAGGCACTTCGAGAAGTCGAACTCGGGCTCCTGCATCATCAGGCGGAAGTAACCCGCGGAGCTCGCGGAGGCCTTCGCGACCTCTGCGAAGAACCAGTCGTCGGTCACCGCCGCCGGCGTGTTGGCGGGCACCTGATCCAGGAGCCGCTTCACGACCTTCGCGGTCGACGCCCCGGAGGGCGCGAGGAGCTTGTCGAGGCAGAAGCCGGCCATCACGCCCACGGCGTACACGTCGTCCCCGCTCGCGACCTCGAACGGTCCGTGGCCCCGCGTGCGCCGGTGCGCCTCGAGGACACGCGCGAGGAACTCGTCCTGCCCCTGTGTCGACATACGCGCGATGATCTGGTGCGCGAAGTACTCGGCGAGCCCCTCCCGCAACCACAGCGACGCGACACGACGGCCGCCGGGGTGCCACAGGTGAACGATCTCGTGGACGAGCGCGAAGCTCGTCGGGCTCGTCTCGAGCGGCGGGCCGTCCGCGAGCACCAACACGCCGGACCCGACCGACAGCCCGAGCGGCGTCGGCAGCGACGCGGGGTGAATCGAGATCAACACGTTCGGCTCGTCGAGCGGACCGAGGAGCGAAGCGGTCTCCTCCATCGCGGTGCGTACGAAGCGCGCCGTCTCCTCGAGGGCCTCGTCGGTCGACGACGCGACGCACACCAGACCGTGCTCGGCCCGCAGGCAGTGGTGGTGAGGGTCGCCGATCTCGTACGTCGCACGCACGAGCTCGGTCAGGCTCCGGCCGTGGAAGGTGCTCTCCGTCGCGACGACGGAGCTCAGCGCGCGCTGCCCCTCCGGCAGGACGAACCGCAGGAGCGCGGGGGGATCGTCGCCGGTGGTGGCGGCCGGGTGGGGGAGGAAACTGTACCCCTTCAAGTGCCACCCGCGCGTGTGTTCGAAGCTCAGCTCGCGGAGCACCTCCAGGCGAGCGCTCTGTTCGAGTCGGACGCGGTAGCGGATGGTCTGCGGTCGGTCCGAACGCTCGAAGTGTCCGGGCCAGGGCCGCTCGTCGCCGTCGTCGAGCAGGCGCACCGAGCGCGCCGTGAAGCCGCGCCCGAGGAGGCCTTCGACGAACGCCAGCTCGACGTGGGCGCGCCCGGCGCCCGCGCGCGGCGGGATGCTCAGGGTGACGTCGACGACGTCTCCGTCGGGTTCGACCGTCGCGCACCAGGCGGTGCGGCAGTGGTCGGCGGGGAGCTTCGCGTGGAGCGATGGTCGGGTGCACGCGGCGACGAGGCCGAGGGAGAGCAAGGCGGCGGCGACACGACCCATGCGGTCGTTTCATCGTGCGGGAAGAAGGGGGCCGGCGTCGAGCGTGTCGCCCGGATCACGTCATCGGCGCCCGAAGGCCTGCGTCCAGTAGTGTCGATAGCGCGAACCGGGCACCTCCGCGTGTCCGATCCCGACCTCGTTGGCGTTGGCCGTCATCATGTTGCGGCAGTGGCCGGGGGACGTGAGCCACTGGTTGAAGGTCGCCTGAGCGGAGTTGTTGCCCGCGGCGATGTTCTCGGCGGCGCCGGAGCCCGGGTAGCCGGCGTCGCGGATGCGCTGCCAGGGGCTGCGTCCGTCGAGGGACGTGTGGTCGAAGTAGTTCTGCTCGCCCATGTCCTGCGAGTGCAGGCGCGCGGCTTCGCGGAGGGCCTCGTGCATCGCGAGCGGGGGGACGGCGCGGTAGGCCTGGCCGCCGCAGGTCGCGCCCTTCGCGCGGAGCTCGTTCATCAGGACGAGGAGCGCGTCTTCGGTGGCTTCGAGCTCCGGGGGCCAGGTGCACGCGCCGCAGTCGGCCGTGCACGTCTCGCAGTTCTCGTCGCCGTTGCAGGTGCCGTCGCCGCAGGTCGGGCAGGCACCGCAATCCAGGTTGCAAGTGTCGCACGTTTCGCCGGCGTCGCAGGTGCCGTCGCCGCACATCGGTTCGCAGACCCCGCAATCCTGGTTGCAGGTGTCGCAGCCTTCGTTGCTGTCGCAGGTGCCGTCGCCGCACATGCCGCACGCGCCGCAGTCGTCGGCGCAGGTCGCGCAGGTCTCGGTGCCTTCGCAGATCATGTCGCCGCAGGGGCCGCACGCGCCGCAGTCGTCGGGGCACGCGGAGCAGGACTCGTTGGCGTCGCAGGTGGCGTCGCCGCACGCGTCACACGCACCGCAGTCGGCGGTGCACGATCCGCAGTCCTCGGTGCCGGCGCACACGCCGTCGCCGCAGGCGCCGAGCCGGAGCGGTCCGCCGATGCGCCCGGTGTCGCAGCCCGCGGCGAGCGCGGTGACGACGAGGGCGAGGGCAAGGCGGCGCATCGAAGGTAGGTGTAACAGCGGGTCCACAGTCGCGGCGTCGGATGATGGGCGAGGGGGGCGTCACGGCGTGACTGGACCCGGGGTCAGCGGTAAACACCAGGCGATGTCGAGGTTTGGGTTCGGTGGGGTCCTCTTGCTGGTGGGGTGCGCGGCGGCGCCCCCCGCCGACGACCCGTTCGGCGTGCCGACGCGGCCGGTCATCTACAAGACCGCCGACTGCCCGCCTCCGCTGGTGCGCCCCACGCGGTCGCTCGACGAGCCGGACGCGCTCCCCACCCTCGCCGGCGGTCCCCAGGCGGGGCCGCTCGCGGTCACCCACGCGGGCGTGGGGACGCCCCCGGACCTCGCCGACGGCGCGCTGCGGGCGGCGATCGCGGCGCGTCAGGTCTTGCTCGCTCGCCAGCCCGCGCTGGAGGCCGCGGTGGCGGGGACCGTCGTGCTCGAGGACGACCCCCGCTACAACGCGGGGACCGGCGCCAACATCCGGCTCGACGGCAAGACGATCCAGATGGACGCGTCGCTGATGACCGACGACGGAGCCTTCGCGGCCGTCGCGGTCATCGAGCGCGTGAAGAACCCGATCCGCGCCGCGCGGCTCGTGCTCGATTCGCCGCACGTGTTGATGGCGGGCGAGGGCGCGACGGTCTTCGCACACCGCGCGGGACTCCCCGACGAGGTGCCGGTCTCGCCGGAGGCGCAGACGAAGTACGAGGCGCGCCTCGAAAGGCTGCGCTCGCAGTACCAGTCCGCGGGCACGCTGGAGTTCGACTGGAAGAAGTACTGGAACTTCCCGAACGAGCTCCCCGCGGACATGGAGGCGTGGCGGCACGGCGGCGACACGGTGGGCACGGTCGTGCGCGACGTCGAAGGCGGCTTCGCGGCGACGCTGTCGACCGGGGGTACGAGTGTCACGCTCTACGGGCGCGTCGGCGACGTCCCCGTCTACGGCGCGGGTCTGTACGCCGGCCCGGCCGGCGCCGTGGCCTGCACCGGGCACGGCGAGGTGATCATCCGCGAGGCGCTGGCGCGCACGGTGTACGAGCAGATCGCGTCGGGGGTGTCGGCGCGCGCGGCCGTCCACCGCGCGGCGTCCGACTTCCCGGAGGACTCGTCGGTCGGCCTGATCGCGGTGGACCGCGCGGGGTGGGGCGTCGCGGCGAACCGGGAGATGGCGTACGGCGTCGCGAAGGACGCCGACTGATCATCCTTGCGGCCCGCGTGGTATGAGGCGCGGCCATGGCCGAACTGATCCGCTACGAAGTCGACGCTGGCGTCGCGACGCTCACGCTCTGTGACCCGCCCGCCAACACGTACACCTACGAGATGCTCCAGCAGCTCGACGCGCGCGTGCTCGAAGCCCGCATGGACGACGCCGTCCACGTCATCGTGTTGACCGGCGACGGCGAGAAGTTCTTCTGCGCCGGCGCGAACATCAACATGCTCGACGACGTCACGCCGTCCTTCAAATACTACTTCTGCCTGCACGCCAACGAGACGCTCAACCGCCTCGAGAACACCCCCAAGCTCGTCATCGCGGCGATGAATGGCCACACCGTCGGCGGTGGCCTCGAGGTCGCGCTCGCGGCGGACCTTCGTATCGGCAAGAAGGATGGCGGCAAGGTCGGCCTCCCCGAGGTCGCGCTCGGCGTGCTCCCGGGGACCGGCGGGACGCAACGTCTGTTGCGCGTCGTCGGCAAGTCGAAGGCGCTCGAGCTGATGACGAAGGGCGCGACCTTCTCGATGGACGACGCGCACGCGCTCGGCCTGGTGAACGAGGTGTTCGAGGCCGAAGGCTTCATGGACGCCGTGAAGAAGTACGCGCAGCAGTTCGTCCCGCCGAACAAGGCGTCGAAGGCGGTCGGCCTCATCAAGCGCAGCGTCGTCGCCGGCGGCGAGGTGAGCTTCGAGTCCGGCCTCGCGCTCGAGCGCGAGCTCCAGCAGCAGCTCTTCACCTCCGAGGACGCGAAGGAAGGCATCCGCGCCTACGTCGAGAAGCGCAAGGCCGAGTTCAAGGGCAAGTGACCGTCGGCGCTGGCGGGTGCCGGCTCCGATTCGACACACGAAGGGTCAGTCGAGCAGCGCGCCGAAGTACGCGCGGATCCAGGTGTCTCCCATCGGCCAAATGCGCAGCGCTCCGTTGCAGCTGCCGTACTGGCCCTGCCACTCGCGGAACATGGGCTGCGCGAGGGACCCGTTGATCGAGGGGAGGGTGAGGTAGGGGTCCTGAAGGTACTCGGCGTAGTCGTCGCCGGCCTTGCCGCTGACCACGAACGTATAGGCGCCCTCGGTGTTGTCGACGTTCCAGCGGTAGTTGCCGTTGCCGACGCCTTCGGGGCCGCGTCCGGTATACCAGCACAGCCAGTCCTCGATGCCGTCGTGGTTGCAGTCTCCGACCGCGAGCTCGTAGGCGGCGGCGGGAGAGCCGGGGAGGTTCGGCGCGACCCGGCGCACGATGGCGTCGAACTGGGCGGTGTACTGCGCGGCGTCGTCCGTACGCGCGCAGACGTTCCAGATGGCCGCCGACTCCGCGGCCGTGAACCCGGCGACGGCGATCGAGGTGTCCTGCGGCCTCACCTCGGGACGCGCGATCAGCGGTCCGTCCCCGAACGCGCGCGCCTTGCAGTCGAAGAGGGCGTCGCCGTCGAGCCACAGGCAGTCGAAGAACTCGGCGTACTCCGGTAGGTGCAGACGGGTGAACTGCCAGTTTCCGGGCCAGCCGCCACCGGGCGGCCCGTAGAGCCAGTCGCGGAACATCTCCGATCCCCACTCGATCGAGTTCTGGAGGCCGTAGTTGAGGTAGGTGAGCCGCCACCCGTCGCCCATCAGCTTCTCGGGCTCGTCGAGTCGCGTGTGGTAGACGAGGTTGGCGTACCGGGTGAACGCGTCGCGGAACACGATGCTCAGCGCGGGGTCACCTTCGAACGTGAGCCACTCCCAGCCGTGGATGCTCTCATGGGCCATGGTCCCTTCGAGGTGGCGGCTGGTACCGGGGCCACAGGTGATGGTTCGTGCCGACCCGTTGTAGCCGCACGCGCTCAGGTTCGTCTCGACGTAGACGCCGGAGTCGTCCTGGTCCGACTGGATGCCCTGCGCGAGCTTTCGGATCTCGGACCGAGCGGTGCCGCGCGCGATCATGCTGCGATAGAACCGAATCCAGAGATCGGCGCTGTCCACGAGGACCTCGGTCGGCGTTCGCCCGTCGTCGTACACGAAGGGTTCCTCGTGCCATTGCCCGTCGATCCGGCGTAACGCCTGCACGTGCAGGTGGTAGGTCTGCACCGTGCCGTCGCCCATGGGGAGCACACCGTCGGCTTCCACGTAACGCTGCCCGCCGCGCATCGGTGCGATCTGCGGCGCCCAGGGCACGACGCGTGCGGACAACGTGCCCTCGACGCGACCCCCCATCGTTTCGACGCCTCCGCTGACGATGAAGCCGAACGTCTCGTGACCGACGAAGTCGAGGAGGACCTCGCCGGTCACCTCGCCGCCGGTCCCCGGCACTTCGGCCTCGTGGAGCACCACTGTGGTCTCGTCGACGAAGGCCACGAGACGATCGCCCGTGGTCCGGTACTCGACCCGAACCAGCTCAGGGACGAACGCGCTCGTAAATACGCGCGCCTGGGCGTTTGCCGTCGAGGGGAGGGCGTAGACGTAGTCGAGCGTGCGCGCGTCGCCCTCGATCGTCGTCTCACTCCCCGCTGGCGTGACATCGAGCCAGATCGGGTGACCCTGCGCGCCGCCATCACGATCCGGCTCTCGCGTACCCCCCGCATCCCGGGTCGATGGTCCCGCGTCGAGGGCGCCCGCATCGCGTTCGATGGTCTCGAAGGGACCGACGTCGCGCGTCGATGCGCTCGGTGGGCGGTCCGGAGTGCCGCAGGCCGTAAGGGGGATGACGAGAAGTGCGATGCGTCGCAAGCCATCGGACCATCGCTCGCGCGCGATCGCGTTGGCAACCAGCGACAGCGAGAGCGTGGTGACGGTGCGTGGTGCGGCTAGAACGTCGACGACCCCTGGACGTCGCGGTACGCCTCCAACACGAACTCGCCCCAGCCCGCGAAGATGCGATCGTCGAATGGGCTCGACGTGTACTCGGAGCCGAGCAACAGGATCTGCGCGTCGGTCCACGTGCTGGAGTGGTTGGCGTAGTTGGACAGCGGCGTCGAGCCCAGCATGGCTTCGGTGTGGGGGAGCGAGCCGGCGCGTTTCGACGCGGCGAGGTCGGCGACCTCGCGGATGTAGCGCGCCGTCGCGAAGATGTTGAGCTCGTCGGAAGACAGCAGACGTGCGACGTCGCCGTTGGACACGTCACCGCCGGTCAGCCGCGCTTCGTAGGGGGCGTGCACCAGGTCGGCGAAGAGGTTCGAACGCTGCGCCGTCCGCGTCGTCACCTGGCCGAGCCCGACCGAGGACGAGCGCCCGGCCCACACGGCCGCTTGGTAGTCGGCGGCGTCTTCGTTTCGCGACTGATCGCGCTGCTCCGCGAGGATCACGGCCGCGACCAGCTCGGGCTCCAGGTCGTAGGCGTGCGCGGCGGCCCGGATGACCTGCGCCCGCGTGGGGATCGTCGATCCGTACGCCTCCGGGACGTGGGTCTGGACCGGCTGGAGGAACAGCGCCTCGGCCTGAAGGTGTCGCTCCGAGGTGGAGAGCGTGCCGAGGTAGCCGCTCGCGCCGACGAGCCCACCCTTGATGGGGTTGGACCAGTCGAACACCATCTCGGCGCCGGTGATGCGGCGATACTTGGCTTCGTCCACGCTCGCGACCTCCTCGGCGTGTGCGGCGTGGCGTTTGAGACGCCACATCTGAGCGAAGCTCATCGGCGCATCGGACGCGAGCGAGCCCTGGGCTCCTCCGCCCGAGAAGGGCTCGGTCGCGCCGGTGTTGACCGTCGCGTTCGCCGCCGGTGACGCCAGGCGACGCGTGCCGAAGTGCGCGGTGTGCTGCTGCATGTATGCGATGACCCCGGCGTCCGGGCTCAGCTGCATGAGCGGGATGCCCTGGAAGACCTTCTCGATCGTCGCGTCGTCCGTCCTCGCACCCACGGCGCGGAGGAACTCCCCGGACCGCGCCCGCTCCCCGATGCGCGTCAGCATCGTGGTGAGCGTCCCCTTGCGGGCCATCGCCTCGACCGTGTCCTTGAAGTCCGGATCGCCGAGCGCGAGCACGGCGTCGAGCGCGGCGTTGGCGTCCCGGGAGCCGTCCCAGAGCCCGAGGTACTGGTCCTCGATCTGCTGCGAACGATCCGTCGGCGGGCTCTGCACCGCGACGCTGCGGGTCGACCGCGTCGAGCCGTGGATCCCCGTGCGCGTCGCCTGCGGCCGGCCGACGTGGTCCGCGAGCGCCCACGCCTGATCCGTGTTGAGCGCGGTGAGCGGCACGTCGTCCGGGAGGGGGAGCGTCGCGAAGCTCTCCGCGGTCGACGGGGGATGAGGCGCGGTCCCCGGATCGGGGTGGCCGTCCGCGCCGACGCGACCCCGGAACGTCGTCGCGGCCTCCGGTCGATCCTGAACCGTGAGCGGGGTGCCGACGGTCGACGTCGTCTTTCGCTCGGTCCAGGAGAGTGGGAGGGCGCCGCCGTCCTTCGAAGGCGTCAGCCGCTCCGTGTTTCGCAGGGGGGTGCGAGGCGTGATGATGTGGTTGTCGTCGCGTCGACGATGGGTGATTTTCATGAGTACGAACTCATGCATTTCGTGGTCCTTCGCGGAATCGTTCGTGGTTCTTTTGTTGCGGAGATGTTCGAGTGGCGCGAGTTGCGGATCGTGCGAATTCGATTGCTAAATCGGCTATTCGAGCGCTTTCAGGGCGCTGAAAGTGACGTTGCCGTTGGGGTGCGCTACGTTTGAATCTCGGCGAGTCGTGCTGTTTGAACTCATATGAAAATATCGAAAAAATATATCCGGTTCGAGTGAGTTTGGCGGCGGGCGGCGGCTTGGCGTGCTCGCGGGGTTACCGCGGTCGAGCCGCCCTCGTCATTGCGGGGGGCTTCGAGCGCGACGCGCGTCTTGCGCGGGCGGAATCGGATGGGTCCGTCCGAAGACGCGTTGTGGAGCGTCGTTGCGCGTAGGCCGCGGTGAGTCCCGGCCGGGTTGGCGCGTTCGCCCGCCTAGCGTCGTCCGCGTCCGCGTGGTCCGCCTGAGCGTCCGCGCGGTCCGCCGGCGCGTCCGCCCGAGCGACCCCCGCGTCCTCCGGAACGTCCGCGCCCGCGCGCCCGGCCCGCGGCCTTCTTGTCCTGCGACTTGCGCCCGGCGGCGCCGCGGTCCGTGGAGCGTCCGCGCTTCGGCTTGGCTTTCTTCGAGTTGAGCTCGAAGGGGGCGAGCATCCCGCGCGCGACGAGCCCGGCGTTGAGCCAGCCGAAGACCGTGACTTCGTCGCGGTCGTGGTAGAGCTGCCGCGCCCGAACGCCCTCCCAGCCGGCCTCCGTGAGCGTCGCGAGGAGCTCCTTCAGGATGGCGGCCTTCTTCTTCATCGGGAGCTTGAAGTTGACGAAGAGCTGACGGGCCCACGCGCGGCGGCCCCACTTCGCGAGGAGGGCTGCGACCTCTCGCGGGCGCCACGCCATGTCGCAGATGACCCAGTCGAGGGTCTCCTGCGGCGTGTAGTCGAAGGCGCTCTGCTGCAGGTGCTCGAACTTCTTCTTCTGCGCGGGGATCTTCATCTTCGCGGGATCGACCGCGATGACGACGGCGCCTCGCTCCAGCGCGACCTGGCTCCAACCGCCCGGCGCTGCCCCGAGGTCGGCGACGAGGTCGCCACGCTCCGGACCGACGCCCACCCAGTGCATCGCTTCCTCGAGCTTCAGCCCGGACCGCGACGGCGCATCGTCGGGGCGTCGCAGGCGCATCTTGCCGCCCGGCCACCGCGAGAGGACCTGTAGGGCGGACGTCACGCCGACGAGCAGGTCGCGCCCGTCCACGATCCAGGCCTGGACGATCCGATCCGCCTCCTCGGCGGGCACCCGCCGAGACGCGACGGCCTCTGGGAGCGACGCGACCAGCCGCTCCTCGAGCCCCGCCTCCTCGAGCGCGCGCAGCTCGGCGCGGCGGGGATCCTTGGGGTCGGACGCGTCGGGTGCGACGAGCTGCAGCGCCCACGTCCAGGGCTTGGCGTTCTTCTGACGGGGGCGGTGCTGCTTCATGAGCGCCGCGAGGGTCTTCACCACGGCTTCGGGATCGGCTTCGACCTCCCGCTCGGCGCGCATCGCCTGGCGCGCGAAGCAGACCTCCCGGAACGCCCCGTCGGGGCCGCGGGGGCGCTTCTCGGCGAGGACCACCCCGGGTGCGATACGCCGCGCATCACACGCCGTACCGAGCTCTTCCACGAGATCGGCCTCGCTGCCGGCGCGCGTGAGAAAGGCCCAGGCCATGGCCCGCCCATCCGCCAGGGCGATCCGCCCGAGTCAACCGTCGTCCGGAGCGAACCGCCCGAATTCGGCTGTGATTGACCGCCTCCTGAAGCCGTAGTACCCGCCGTCGCGATGCTGGAGTCGGCCCAGCTTTTGACCGCGGTGGTGTTTCTCCCCGCGTTCGGGGCGCTGATCCTCGCCTTGTTCCCCACGGGGGACGACCGAAACCTCAAGGGCTCCGCCATCGCGGTGTCGACGGCGACGTTCCTGTTGTCGATCGGCCTGTGGCGGGGCTTCGTCGAGACGCGCGTCGGCTACCAGTTCTACGACTCGGTCGCGTGGGTTCCGGCGTTCGGGATCACGTACACGATCGGCATCGACGGCATCTCGCTCGTCCTGATCATGCTGACGACGATGATCGTCCCGCTGACGTTGCTCGGCGCGTGGTCGGCCATCGAGCACCGGACCAAGGAGTTCGTCATCGCCGTCCTCGTCCTCGAGACGGGGATGCTCGGCGCCTTCGTCGCGCTCGACCTCTTCCTCTTCTACGTCTTCTGGGAGGCGATGCTCATCCCGATGTACTTCCTCATCGGGATCTGGGGCGGCCAGCGTCGGGTCTACGCTGCGGTGAAGTTCTTCATCTTCACGATGGCGGGGTCGCTGCTCATGCTCCTCGCGATCCTCTTCGTCGCGAGCCAGCCCGAGGGCGGGTGGAACTTCCAGCTCTCGCACGCGCTTCTGCGGAGCTTCGACCCGGAGGTCGCGAAGTACCTGTTCTGGGCGTTTGCGATCGCGTTCGCGATCAAGGTGCCGATGTTCCCGGTGCACACCTGGTTGCCCGACGCGCACGTCGAGGCGCCGACCGCCGGCTCCGTCATCCTCGCCGGCGTGCTGCTGAAGCTCGGCGTGTACGGCTTCATCCGCTTCGCGTTCCCGCTGTTCCCGGACGCCGCGATGGACGCGCTGCCGATCATCGCGTGGTTGTCGGTGATCGGGATCGTGTATGGCGCGCTCGTCGCGTGGGTGCAGCCGGACATGAAGAAGCTCGTGGCCTACTCCTCGGTGAGCCACCTCGGGTTCTGCATGCTCGGGCTCGCGGCGCTGACGATCGAAGGGGTGTCCGGCGCGATCTTCGTGATGATCGCGCACGGCGTGTCGACCGGCGCGCTGTTCCTCCTGGTCGGGGTGCTCTACGAGCGTCGCCACACGCGGGTGCTCGCGGACTACGGCGGCATCGCGCGGCGTGTTCCGATCTTCGCGTTCTTCCTGGTCATGACCGTGATGGCGAGCGCGGGTCTCCCGGCGCTCTCCGGGTTCCCGGGTGAGTTCTTGGTGCTGCTCGGGACGTACACGGCCGGTGCCTCGCAGCGCATCTGGGCGATCGTCGCCGCATCCGGCGTCATCCTCGCGGCGGTGTACCTGCTGTGGATGGTGCAGCGGGTGCTCTTCGGGCCGCTGTCGAACGCTGCGAACGAGAAGCTCGCGGACATGAACCTCCGGGAGATCTGCGTGCTCGCGCCGCTCATGGTGTTCGCGGTGGTGCTCGGCGTGAAGCCGGGCATCGTGCTCGACAAGATCGAGCCGGCCGTCGAGGTGTTCGTCGTGAACCTGCACGAACGCGCGCAGCGGCGTCCGAGCTACGCGGCGGACTCCGGGCGGTTCCGTCCACGTTCTGCGCCGTCGAAGGCGCCGAGCCGGCCCGCCGTGGTGCTGCCTCGCCGGCTGCCGAACAAGCTGCAGCTGCCGACCGGCAAACCCATGTTCCGTGCGCCCGCCGACGGCCAGCCGCTCCGCGTGGCGCCCACGCTCGTGCCGAAGAGGGAACTGAAGTGAGTGTCTCGCTCCCCGACCTGACCCCCTTGCTCGGCATGGGCATCGTGATCGCCACGGCGCTCCTGCTGCTGATGTACGAGGTGTTCTCGGACCAGCTCGACCGTCGGTACCACGCGCGCATCGCGGCGATCGGGTTGTTGGTCGCGATGTACTTCGTCGCGAAGGACATCGCCGCGCCGACGCGCGCGCTGTTTGCTTCGAACGTTCGTGCCGCGCCGATCGTCGTCGATGCGTTCGCGCGGGCGTCGTCGTTGGTGATGATGGCGGGGGCGCTGATCGCGTGCCTGCTGTCGCCGGCCTACGCGAAGAACCAGGGGCACGACTTCGGTGAGTATTACTCGCTGATCCTGTTCGCGGTCGTCGGGATGATGGTGATGGTCATGTCCGGTGACCTGTTCACCTTCTTCATCGGGCTCGAGACGATGTCGATCGCGGTGTACGCGCTGACCGGGTTGCGCGCACGCGACCCGCGGGCGTCGGAGGCGGCGCTCAAGTACTTCCTGATGGGCGCGTTTGCGACCGGCTTCTTGCTGTTCGGCATCGCGCTCGTCTACGGCGCGAGCTCGACGGGGTCCGTCTCGCTGTCGGATCTCGCGCGTACGATCGCCGCGAGCAACGACGCCGTGATGTCGAGGCCGCTCCTCGGCATCGGGTTGGTGCTCATCCTGATCGGCTTTGCGTTCAAGATCGCGGCGGTGCCGTTCCACATGTGGGCGCCCGACGTGTACGAGGGCGCGCCGACACCGGTCACCGGGTTCATGGCGGTGGGCGTGAAGGCCGCGGCGTTCCTCGGGTTGCTTCGCATCGTCATCGTGGGCCTGTCGGCACAGGAGGGCGGCGCGGACGCGATCTGGGTCGACTTCCTCTCGGGCCTCGCGGTCGTGACGATCCTCGTCGGCAACGCGATCGCGATCGTGCAGCAGAGCATCAAGCGGATGCTCGCGTACTCGTCCGTGTCCCACGCGGGCTACGCGCTGATCGGCGTGGTCGCGGCTGCGCAGGGCGAGGCAGGCGCGGGACGCGCCGTGTTGTTCTATCTGACGACGTACACGTTCATGACGCTCGGCGCCTTCGGCGTGCTCACGTACCTCGAGCGCGAAGACGGTGGCGTGGAGTCGGAGCGCTTCGGCGCCTTCGCGGGGATCGGGTACAAACACCCGGCGCTCTCGATCGCGATGGCGCTGTTCATGGTGGCGCTCGCCGGGATGCCGCCGACGGGGGGCTTCTTCGGAAAGCTCTACGTGTTCTCGAGCGCGCTGCGCGCCGGCGAGACGACGCTGGCGCTCGTCGGCATCTTCGGGTCCGTGGTGAGTGTCTACTACTACCTGCGGGTGATCGTGGCGTTCTACATGCGCGACGTCCCGGACGCCGGCCCGACGCCCCAGGCGACGCGCTCCACGGAGCTGACGATCGGCCTCGTGCTGTCGACGGTCGCGGTGTTGGTGCTGGGCATCGCCCCGAGCACCTGGCTCGACGTGACCGACCTCGCCCTCAAGTCCCTCGCGAACATCGCGTACTAGGCTGAGGCCGGTCGCGAACGCGGCCGGTCCGAAGACTGTGCCAAGGCGGTCCGCGAAGCGGAGCGGCGTTATGGTCTAGGAGGCCGTATCAGATTAGCCGGGGTGGGAGTGCCCAGGCTCGGCTTCGCTTTCGGCGACGGCCGGGGACCTCCCCTCCGGTCAGAAGCCGTTCGTCTCGCCGGGTGTGGCCCTTCGGCTTCGCTGACTGCCGCGGTGGGCGAGCCGAACTGATTCCCTACGGAGAGGTCCCCGCCCGCCGCCATCGCTCCGCTTCTCGAGTTGCCGCTCGCCAGCGATCTGATGAGTGGGGTGACCCGTGGAGCTTCGACCCAACGCCCCGCCAATGCGACGCGCTGCCCAGGCTCCCACTCCGCTCCGACATCGGGCGCGGCGACCTCGGTTCGGCTTGCCGGGCGACCGTCCGGCGCGGGGATCGCG
>JAVJQW010000006.1:0-213407 GCA_040218735.1 Deltaproteobacteria bacterium | reverse complement strand
CGCGGAGCTGAAGAGCGGTGTGCAGGCGCTCCGGTTCATGGCGGAGATCGAGCGGCGCAAGCTCTACGTGGAGCGCGGCTTCAGCTCGCTGTTTCGGTTCTGCGTCGAGGGGCTCGGGCTGACCGAGGACCAGGCGTGCCGGCGGGTCGCCGTGGTGCGCGCGGCGGGGCGGGTGCCCGAGGTATTCGAACTGCTCGCGACCGGGGAGCTGCACATGACCGGCGTCGCGAAGCTCTCCAAGTTCATGAACGACGACAACGCCCACAGCCTCGTCGAGCAGGCGAAGAACAAGTCCAAGGCCGAGGTCGAGATGCTCATCGCCACCGAGTTCCCCGGAGCGAAGAGCTCTGACGATCGCGTCGAGGCGGCGACGCCTGACACGTTCGCTTTTCACTTCGACGGGAGCGCCGAAGCGAAGGCGCTCTTGGATCGAGCCAAGGAGCTCGCCCCGCCTGCGACGGACATCGGAGAGATCTTCGAAGCCGCGCTCGCGCTGTACGTCGAGAGGCTCGAGAAGCGGAAGAACGGAAAGACGAGTCGTCCGCGATCGAAACCCGCCGAGGATGCGCCGGCGGGCGCAGCGTACGTCCCGGCGGCGACGCGGCGTGCGGTGGTCGAACGCGACGGCGCGCAGTGCACGTACGTGAGCCCGGACGGGCGGCGATGCAGCGAACGGTCGAACCTCGAATTCGATCACGTGGGCGGCCGCGCGTTGGGGGCCAAGAGCGTGGTCGGCGAGCTGCGATTACTATGTCGCGCGCACAACCTTCACGCGGCACGGGAGGTGTTGGGTCGCGCCCTTATCGATCGGAGGATTCACGAGCGCCGCCGCTCCCCCCAGCCCAGGCCAGGCTCGGGTCCCGAGCGTCCTCGGCGTGAAGCGCATCCGACGCCACCGGCACGCGCGGAGGGCAGTTCGTGAGAGCGATACCCGCTGGTGATCGAGAGTGCGGCCCTCCTTCGGAGCACTGCGGTCCGCAGCCTTCCTCCTTCACCGGCCCGGCGAAACGGCGGCCGAGCGACGCGTCGTTCCGTGGCGTCCGCGCGCTGCCCCACGTCGAGGCGCCCCTTGCCGCCTGATGGGGGCTCGAGGCAGGCCCGTCTGCTAAGTGAACGGCATTGTCGCTAGCCCACTCCGAGGGTCCGTGTCCTCCAGCTCCGACAGCGCGTGCCCCGTGGCGCGTTCCCGCCCCGAGGGGGCGCCGCCCTCTCTCCTCCGGCAGACACGCCCCGCAGTCGCGCGCGCACCGGCGGCCCACCAACTTCGTGCGGGAGCTCTCTCGAGCCGAATCGAGAAGCGCACCGCTCCCCCGACGGCGTTCGACGTGAGCCGAATCCGCCGAGCAGCCAGCACCTTCGCTAACCCGGCGACCTCCGGAACTCGAACCTCAGCGGCACCACCCCGAAGTGCACGACGTCCCCGTGCCTCAGGCGCGCGTTGGTGATCGGCTGGCCGCGCCGACGAATCCCCGCCGGGCTGTCGTAGGCGCCGATGAACCACGCGTCGTCGCGCCACTCGACGTACGCGTGGCGCTGCCCGATCCCCATCTCCCGGATGACGAGCGAACAGGCGCGGCTGCGACCGATCACGAAGAGGCGATCCTTTTCGAGCACGTAGACCTCGCCGCTCGACGTCACCGCGCAGAGGCGCTCCTCCGCCACGTCGCGCTCCACGTACCGGAACACGACGTCACCCAAGCGGATCTCGTCGCCCGACTGGAGCGCGTGGGACGGCGTCACGCGCCCGTTCACGAACGTGCCACCGCTCGATCCCAGATCCACGACGAAGAAGCGCCCGTTCTGCGCGACGACCTGCGCGTGCGCGCGCGACACGGTGTCCCGCTGGACGATGATGTCGCAGTTGCGCCCGCGCCCGATCGACTGCTCGGCGCGCAGCACTACGATGCGTCCGTCCTCGTCGCCACCGAGCTGCTCGAGACGCGCGACCGGATACTCACCCGCGACGGCGTGCACGAGCCGCTGCCCGTACTCGTTCTCCATCCGGTGGTCGGACGCGGAGAAGCTCTCGCCGGATAGCTCGATCGACATCTGCGAGCGCCGGAACTCCCGGTAGATGTCCATCGTGGGCCGGTTCGCGAGGGCGGTGGCTTCGTCGCGGAGGACGTCGCACGCGTCGGCGAGCTCGGGGTACTTCGCCGGATCGAACCAGGTCTCGCGCCCGATCACCTCCAACATCGAACGCAGCACCTTCGACGCGGCCTCGTAGTCTCCGCGATCCGCGAGCGTGCGCGACTCCTTGCGGACCTCGTCGCAGCGCGCGATCAATACGGACGCGCGCGCCTCCGGGACGACGCGCGGGGGAACATCGGAGACCTCGACGTCCACGCACGTGCGCACCGTGAATCGATGATCGGAGCCAGCGATGCGACACGTGAGGATCACGTCGACGCCCGGGTAGACCGAAGACTTCGACCAAGGCCCCAACCCGATCTCCGCGACGATGCGTCGCTTGGTCTGCACGAAGATGTCCGGCAGCCGCAGCACCATGCCGCCCGCGCCGAAGCGCTGCTCGTACCGACCGAGCACCCGCCGGATCTCGATCCCCTCGCGCGGCACCAACCGTAGCTCGACCGCCTCACCGACGATGTCCGCCTGCGCGCCCAGCGCCTTCGCAAACGCAAACTCACAGACCTCGGGCTGCGGGATGTACTGGTAGCGTCCGCCGCCCGCGTCGCTCGCCGCCGCGAGCACGTCCTCCTGGTGGTGCGGTCCGTAGCCGAGGCTCCACAGCACCCCTTCGTCACGCCACGGTCGCACCACTTCGGCGAGCGTGAGCGGCGTGCACAGGCCGATGTTGGGGACGCCGTCGGAGAGCAGGAAGATCATCCGGCGCCCGGGCTGCGCGCTCCCGTCGCCGAGCCCGCGCGCGGCCTCGAGCCCCGCCGCCATGTTCGTCTGCCCGGACGCGACCAACGAACCGAGCGCGGTCTCGAGCCCGTCGATCGCCGCGGGTGACACCTGCGTCGATGGCATCACGACACGCGCGTCGTTGCTGAACGTGACGACGCCGAATCGATCGCGCGGCATCAACATCGAGGCGAGCCGCTGCACCGACCCCACGACGTGTTCGAGCGGCGGGCCCTTCATCGACGCCGAGGTGTCGAGGACGAACACGACGTCGAACGCGGGGCGATCTTTGAGCGTGGTCTCCTCCGCGCCGACGTCGATCGCGACGAAGGCTTCGGCGCGATCACTGGCGGGGACGGAGGTTCGGTCGAGGCGAGCTTGGACGGCGAGCGGCGGGGACATCCCGCCTTCAGCTTCGTCGGATCAGCGCGAAGATGAAACCACCCAACAGGACCACGCTGGCCCAAGGGAGCCGCGCCGACCCGGAGTGCGAGCAGCCACCGTACCCCTCGTCGGAGCCGACGATGACGAAGCTGGGCCCCTCGGGCGGGAAGCACTGGGCCGTGGGCCCGCCGGACGGATAGATGAAGCAGATGCCGTCGCGGTCGTCGCTCTCCAACGAGCGCTTCTTCGTCTCGCAGGGCGGCGCGCTCGCGAACATCGTGGCGTTCTCGTAGCGCGACGTATTGGGCGGATGCTCCAGCCCGATGACGTGCCCGACCTCGTGCGTGAGCGTGTTGCGGAGGTCCATCGTCCCCGCGTTCATCTCGCAGGTGTCATCGACCCGCGTGAAGTCGAAGTTTTCGTCGTTGATCTCGATGTCGGCATCCACGACACGCCCGGTCCGCGTGTCGTACGCGCTCGTCGTCACCGCGATCGCGCCCGTGTCGTAGTCCCAACCGGTCCGCAGCACGACCAACACGTTGCGGTTCGCCTGCCCGTCCTTGTACTCGGCCACGAGCGCCGGCGCCGACCCCATGTACGGGAGCTCCATGTCGGAGCACTCGACGTCCTCCCAGGCGGAGTAGGCGCCGAAGACCTCCGCCTCGCCGATCGCACGATCCCCGAGCAGGTCGAAGACCTCGTCCTCCGCGAACCACGGGATCGAACGCTCCTGCCAGACCAAGGAGGGCCCGCTGTCCGGCGCGACGCGGCTGCATTTGAACGCGTAGGCCTCACTCGCGAGGGCGACGCTCGCGACCGCCGCGAGGAGGACCGAGAACCGCACGCGCGAAGCATGACGAATGGGGCTCAACGTGTCGACCGCCGGACGACCCGGATGACGAGGGCGAGCAGCACGAACAGTCCCCACGGCGCCGATTCCCCCGGCGCCGCGGAGCAGTCACACCCCTCGGCCAAGAGCGGCGGCGGCGCGGTCCGGCACACGTCGGGAAGCGCCACGGCGACCGTCGAGCCGTACGCGCCCGTGGCCGGATCCAGCGCGAGCAGATCGAACACGTCCGGCAGCGTGTCGTCGATCGCGAAGCCGTCGGCGGTCAGCGTCCCGGTGACGACGCGGCGGTCGCCGTCGTCCGTCCGCAGCTCGAGTCGATCGCCCACTTCGAGCTCGACGCTCGCGAACAACACGTCATCCGGACACCGCCGCGTCAGCCCCGTGACGCCGGGGATGCGCGCGTCCAGCTGTCCGCCGTAGTGCACGGCGATGGCCGCGCGGTCGTCGTCGTTCGGGGCGTTGCGGATCACGCTGCGCGCGAGCGTCGGCGCCATCACCGCCTCCAAGATCGTCGGTCCCAGCTCGTCGGGCACCGAAAAACACGACGCATACGTGCGGCCCGGATCGCCGCAGCTGTGCGCGATGCCGAGGAGGTGCCCCAGCTCGTGGAGCACGACGCTCTCGGCGTCGAACGTGCCGGGCCCGCCGTCCGCGAACGTGAAGCGCTCCGCGTTCAGGAAGATGTCGGACTCCATCGTCCGGCCGGTCGCTACGTCGTAGAAGACTTCCGTGTGCGCGACGGTTCGCATCGTCGCGCCGAACGAGGTGTCCCAGGGCGACAGCGCGACCACCGTGCTCACGCCGTCCATCGCGGCGGCGCCGGTGGATGTCCCGACGTACCGCGGTTGGATCACGCCGCCGCTCGTGCGCGACCAGGTGTCGAACGCACGGCGGGTCGCGCGCGCGAGCGCGTAGGGCTCGGCATCCACGACGTCGTAGACGATCGGGAAGTCTTCCACGCGCACTTCGGCGCCCGTGCTGGTGAGGCTGATCTCGAACGCCACCGCTGCGCGCGGCGCGCACAGAGACACCCAGAGGAGGACGGCGAGGAGCGCGCCGCGAAGGTGCGGCATGGCTCCGCTACTGGCCGATGACGGTCGGCGACGTGGGCGTGGTCGGAGCGGCCGGCGCCGTCGGTGAAGTCGGCGCCTTCGGCGACGTGGGCGCGGCGAGCGCCTTCTTCACGCGCGCTTCGAGGTCCGCGATCGGCATCCGCGACGTCACTGGGCTGTGGCCCTCGTCGACCTGCAGGACGCCCTGCGCGTTGGGGCGTACGTACGCGATGCCCTCGGCGCTCGGGATCGCGACGATCACGCCGCCGTCGCGCGTCACCGTGAACTTGCCCTGCGACATGCCGACGACCTGGAACTGCTCGGCGTTCTTCGGGTCCACGCGGAGGAAGAGGAAGACCTCCTCGCCGACGGAGAACTTCGGCGTGCCCGCGACGCGCATCCCGACGTCGCCGACCTCACCGCCCATCGACCGCACGAACACCCGCTCGGGCGCGGCGTTCTGAGTATGGACGGTCGAGAGCACCTCGATCTCGGTGAACGTGTAGATCTTCCGCTGGTTGTCGTCCCACGAGGCCTGCTGCGCGAGCACGCGGCCGCGCATCACCATCGCCGAGCGCGCCGTGAGGTCCTCGACCGACAGCGGCACCATCACGGTGGCTTCGGCCGCGAGGGGCGCGAGGAGCATCGCGAACAGGGAGAGCGGGACGATCGAGCGTCGCATCCCGTTCAGTCTAGGGCACCCGGACGCCGCTTTGCCAGCACGACCAGGCGGGCTATAGCCGGGCGGTGGTCCGCCCCACCCTGCGCGCCCGGATCGTGAATCGATGGCCGAGCCTCGCGCCGGTGGTCGTGGGCCTCGACGGTCAGATCGCGTGGGTGCTGACGTGGGCCGCGCTGCTGCTCGTCCTGTTCCGGAAGTTCGGCGGTTCGACGACATACGAGACCCTCCTTCGCCCCGATCACCAGGTCCAGAGCCCGTACCTGACGCTCTACGGGGACGCCTACTGGTTTGGGACGTCGTTCATCCTGCTCGGATTCATCCCCCTCCTCCTGCTGCTCCCCCGGCGCTTCCGCCCGACCCGCCTGGGCCTGGGCTTGGGCGACTGGCGGTTCGCGCTGAAGGTGCTCGTCCCCACGTTCGTGGTGATGGTGATCATCGTCGTCGTCGCGAGCCGCTTCTCGGTCTTTTGGCGGTACTACCCGCTCAACGGGGTGATCGGGCACGAGGCCGGCCTGTACTTCGCGGGGCGCGGCGAGGCGCCGGAGGGCTTCCTCGGTCGCTTCCTCACCTACGAGCTCCTCTACGGCCTGTACTTCGTGGGCTGGGAGTACTTCTACCGCGGCTTTCTGACGTTCGGGCTCTACGACCGGCTCGGCATCAACGCGATCTTCGTCGGCAACATCCCGTTTGCGCTGCTGCACGTCGGCAAACCTTTCCCGGAGCTGATGGGCTCGATCGTTGCGGGCATCGTGCTCGGGTTGTTCGCCCTGCGGACGCGATCGTTTTGGTACCCGTGGCTGATCCACGCCTCGATCGCGTGGACGATGGACGCCGCCGCGATTCAGCGCCGCGCCGAACAGATCCTGACCGGCACCGCGAGCAGTTGACAGCGGCGCCGCGCCGTCCTTTGAATCCGGGCCGTGCGTAGCGCTCTCGTCGCCGTGGCCCTGCTCTTTGCGTTCGTGCTCGCGCCGCGCGTCGCCTCCGCCGACAAGGTGTACGGCGCGTACATCCCCGACGAGACGCGCAAGATCGGCGAAGGTCAGTACCGCGCCACGCGCGACTGGGATCGCACCGTGCGCTCGCTCGCCGGCGTCTACTACCGCAAGAAGACGACGGTGTGGCGGCAGATGCCGACGGCGCCGGGTGTTCGTGGCGTGTCCATTCAGAACATCGCGGAGCGACGACGTTGGGATTGGATCAACGTCTACGAGACGAACGGAAAGGTGTTCATCACGGTTCTCCCCAACCCCGATTACGTGCCGTCGAAGAAGAAGTCGCGCAGACGAAAAAAATGATTGCGGTCGTCTCCGTTCGTTGGCAGGATTCGCGGACCTCGTTGGGGTATCGTCTAATTGGCAGGACGGCGGATTCTGGTTCCGTTAGTCGAGGTTCGAGTCCTCGTACCCCAATCGAAAAAGAAGTTTGGCCCCATCGTCTAGCGGTCTAGGACGGCGGCCTCTCACGCCGCAGACCGGAGTTCGAGTCTCCGTGGGGTCACAACCGAAGGCCGGAACCACTTGCCAAAGCCGTGGTTCCGGCCTTCTCCTTTTCACCGTCATGCGCACCTTCGCCGCGACGCTCTTCGCCCTCGGTCTGGTGGCCCTCGCCCGCCCGGCCTTCGCTGACGCGGTCGACGACCTCGACGCCGCCGAGCGCAAGACCACCGTCGGCGGCATGAAGAACGGCCCGTTCGGGGCCGGCCTGATCCTCGGCGAGCCCACCGCGCTGTCCGCCAAGTACCTGTTCGCGCCCCACTCCGGCGTCCAGGCCCACGTGGGCTACGGCGTCGGGCGACGCGGGCGGTTCATCCTGATCGGCGACTACGTCTTCCACGTCCGCAACGTGCTCCCGAGGCTCGACCGGGTCGGGATCCTCGTGCCGACGGTCGGCGTCGGCGGGCGCCTGGGCATCGTGGGCGACGACGCGATCATCGGGGTGCGTTTCCCGATCGGGATCGGGCTGTGGCTGTCGCCGGTGCCGATCGAGATCTTCCTGGAGGTCGCGCCCGGCATCGGGCTCCTGCCCAGCACCGACTTCCTGATCGACGGCGGCCTCGGCGCGCGCTGGTACTTCTGACCGCGCGTACGTTTGCGCCCCGCCCCGATTCGGTGTTTCGCTCCCGCCCATGGCGGATCCGAAGAAGCTGAAATTACCGGTCAAGCTGAACGTGACGACCGTGTTGATCGCGGCGGTGGTGCTCATCATCCTGGGCGAGCTGCTGCTCGGCACCGGCGGGTTCGTCGAAATCGAGCCGGGTGAGGTCGCGGTCGTCTACAACAACACGGGCATCGCCATCTTCGGCGACGACGAGGAGACCATCGTCCAGCAGGGCGCCAAGACGTTCCTCCCCGGGCTCCAGGCGGTGCACGTCCTCGAGCGCCGACCGCAGGTCTTCGTCATGTCGAACGACGAGGTGAAGAAACGCGGCGAGGGGGACGTGAACACCGAGCGGTCCCTGACGGTCCGCGCGAACGACGGCTCCAACTTCTACTTCGACCGCCTCGAAGTGCACTACCAGATCGTCCCGAGCCAGGCCGCCGACGTCATCCGGACCTCGGGCCCCGACGACGCCTTCAAGGTGGAGCTGCTCGCGACCTACGCGCGGCAGGTGCTCCGCGACGAGTTCGGCCGCTACGACTTCCTCGAGATCGCGAACCCCGCGACCTACGGCGCCGCGACGACGGACGCCAAGACCCACCTGAACGAGGCGCTGTCCCCGCTCGGCGTCGAGGTCACCCAGATCGTCACGCCAAAGCCGAAGTTCGAGGCGCGCGTCGAGAAGGCCATCGAGGATCGCCAGAACGCGGAGCAAGAGGTCGAGGTGCAGGAGGAGAAGCGCCGCAAGCTCGAGCAGGAGAAGGGCCTCAAGATCCAGAGCATCGAGCAGGAGAAGAACGGCGAGTACCAGAGCCTCATCGCCGAGCTCGAGTCGCGGAAGAAGGCCGCCGGCAACCAGCTGATCGCGATCAAACGTGACGCCGACAAGTACTTCATCGACCGCGAGGCCAACGGCAGCGCCTACCGCGACGAGAAGATCGTCCGCGCGAAGGCCAACGAGGTCGCTTACAAGAAGGCCGCCGAGGGCATGGTCGCCAAGATCACCGCGGTCGGCGCCGCGGGGCCGGACGTCCTCAACCGCGTGATCGCCGAGAAGGTGTTCCCGCAGCTCAAGAAGGTGACGGCGACGCCGCTCGTGAAGCCGGCGACGCCCATCGACATCCGTCACATCAACCGTGGAGGTGGCCAGTGAAGCGCCTGATCAACGTCGTCTGCATCGCGTTCCTGCTCTTCTGGCTCGCGCCCAAGCTCCTGCTCGTGCGCATCAACCCGTGGGAGATCGGCGTGCGCCGCTCGTTGACGGGCGGTATCACGGAGCAGGACTTCCACTTCGGCTACCAGTTCAGCCTCCCGCTGCTCCACAGCTGGTACCGGATGCCGCGCACGCTGCAGTACCTCAACTACAACGACGAGCCGGGCGCGGAGGCGCGCTCGCTCGAGGTGCGTACGTCCGCGAACAACGTCATCTACGTGGACGTCACGATCCCTTGGCACATCAAGGACGGCGAGGCGTGGCGCATCATCCAGGAGGGCTTCATCGGCACCTACCCGCAGAAGGTGGCGTCGACGACGACCGGCATCCTGCGCGAGACGCTCGCGGCGATGACCAACACGGACATCTACCAGACCGACAAACGGCAGGAGATCTCGAAGACGATCCTGCCCAAGCTCAACGCGGCGCTCGAGCAGTACCACGTGGAAGCGAACTCGGTGGTGATCCGCGCGATTCGGTTCCGCCCGGAGTACGAACAGAAGCTGCAGGACAAGCAGTACTTCATCGTGCAGGGCAAGCTCGACGAAGCGCTCCGCAAGGAGTCCGTCGCGATCCAGTCGACGGAGACGTTGGAGAAGACGATCGAGAAAGAGATCAACGTCAAACGCGAGGAGTGGAACGAGAAGATCGAGGAGCTCAAGACGAAGTACGAGCTGGAGATCGCGGCGATCGAAGCCGAGGCGGTCCAGTACGATCGACGCCGACGCTCGGAGGGCGACGCGTTCTACGCGGAGGCGGAAGCGGCCGGCAACCTCGCGGAGGCCAAAGCCGAAGCGCTCGGCGAACGGCTCAAGGCGCGCGCGCTCGCGTCACAGGCCGGTAAGACCTACTCCGCGATCACCGCCGCCGAGAACTTCGAGCTGGGCGACATCCAGCTCAACTCGAACGACCCGAACTTCCTGCAGACGTTCGGAAGCATGGCGGCCTGGCGAAAGTTCTTCATGGGTCGCTAGATGCTCTTCCGCCTCATCCTGTTCCTGATCGTCGGCTTCGCCGCGTACGCCGGCGTGCGCTGGTGGCGCGCCCGCAAGCTCCTCGGCTCGGGGGGCCTCAACGTCATCGAGCTGAACGAGATGATGAAGCTCGCGAAGAAGGCGCCGCGGCTCGACGCGGCGCTGAAGATGCGCGTGTTGATCGTCGACACCGCCGCGCCCGACGCGAGGCGGCGGGTCGCGGAGCGCGTCGACGACGTGCTCCGGCGCCTCGCGAAACAGGAGCAGATCCAGCGTCAGATCCGCGCGGCGCTGGAGGGCATCGACACAAAGAAGCTCGCGGCGCAGATCGACGACGCGCGCGTCGAGGCCGAGACCGCGTCGGATCTCGAGCAGCGCGACAAGGAGCGCGAGCGGCTACGCGGGCTCGAGACGCAGGCCGAACAGGCGGAGCGCCTGAGCGGCCGCCAGCGCGATCTCGACGCGAGCGCCGAGCGCATCCTCGTCGAGCTGAAGAACCTGCACCTCGCGATGCTCGATCAGAGCTCGTCGGCGGCGGGCCTCGAGAGCGAGCCCGTCAAACACGCGCTGTCCGAGCTGGAGGACACGTCGGAGCGCCTCCGCCAGGAAGCGTCCGCCGAGGACGAAGTGAACCGGCTCCTGCGCGCCGCCTCGCAGCGCGCGCGTCAGTAGATCAAGCCGACTTCTGCTCTTCCTCGTAGGTGAGGAGCGGAGGCTCGTTCTTCTCGATGACCTCCTTCGTGATGCGGCACGCCTTCACGCCGGGGAGGAACGGGACCTCGTACATGATGTCGAGCATCTGATTCTCGAGGATCGACCGCATCCCGCGGGCGCCCGACTCGCGGCGGATCGACTCGCGTGCGACGGCGGCGAGCGCGCTCCGCGTGAACTCGAGCTTCACGTCCTCGAGCGCGAACAGCTTCTTGTACTGCTTCACGAGCGCGTTCTTCGGCTTCTCGAGGATCGTGACGAGGTCGTCCTCGGACAGATCCTGGAGCGTCGCGATGATCGGGAGGCGACCGACGAACTCGGGGATGAGGCCGAACTTCGTGAGGTCGTCCGCCTCGACCTTCTGGAGGACCTCGCCGAGGCGCCCCTCCTTCTTCGCTTCGATCGTCGCGCCGAAGCCGATGCCGCTCTTGCCGATGCGCCGGCCGATCACCTGGTCGAGCCCGACGAACGCGCCGCCGACGATGAACAGGATGTTGCCGGTGTCGACCTGCACGTACTCCTGCTGCGAGTACTTCTTCGTGCCGCGCGGCGCGACGGAGCACTTCGTGCCCTCGAGGATCTTGAGCAGCCCCTGCTGCACACCTTCGCCCGAGACGTCGCGCGTGGCGGACGGGTTCTCGCCCTTGCGCGCGACCTTGTCGATCTCGTCGATGTACACGATGCCCTTCTGCGCACGGTCGATGTCGTTGTCCGCGGAGGCGAGCAGGTTCTGGATGATCGACTCGACGTCCTCGCCGACGTAGCCGGCCTCGGTGAGCGTCGTCGCGTCGGCGACGGTGAACGGCACCTTGAGGAAGCGCGCGAGCGACTGCGCGAGCAGCGTCTTGCCGGTGCCGGTCGGTCCGATCAGGAGGATGTTCGACTTCTGGATCTCGATGCCGTCCGGCTGCTCGCGCAGACCGATCCGTTTGTAGTGATTGTAGACGGCGACGGAGAGGACCTTCTTCGCCCGCTCTTGTCCGATCACGTACTCGTCGAGGAACGCCTTGATCTCGGTGGGCGGCGGGATGCGCTCCTTCGGGCCGAGCGCGTTGTCCTTCAGCTTCTCCTCCGCGATGATGTCGTTGCAGAGGCGGATGCACTCGTCACAGATGTAGACCGTCGGACCGGCGATGAGCTTCTTCACCTCGCGCTGGCTCTTGCCGCAGAACGAGCAGGAGAGGTTGATGTTGCGGCTGTTGTGACGGGAACTCACGGCTGCCGAATAGCGTAACCCCAGCAAAGCTCGACACAAAAGCCTGATCGTCATTGGGGTGTCTCAGGCTCGATCGGTCGCTTGACACGCTTTTACTCCATTGTTAGCAACCCGGAATCGTTCGGGTTTTGCGGTCTAGGAGGCCGACGTCACACCCGCCGAGCAGCGCAGACGCGCGGAGGATCCTGGATGGCCCAAGAACAAGCCCATGACGCACTCGGTGACGAGCTCACGACGCCCCAGCGCTCGACCGGGTTGGTCGGCTTCCTCGTACCGGTCGTACTCGTGGCCGGCCTCGGGGTCGGCGGACTCTTCCTCTACAACCAGCACGTCACGGTCAAAGAAGAGGTCGCCAAGCGCGCGCAGAAGGCGCGCGACAAGATGTACAAGCACGACGTCGCTTCGCTCGAAGAGGCCAAGAAGCTGTACGAAGAGATCCTGGACCTCGACCCGGGCAACCAGGAGGCGAACGCGGCGCTCGCCCTGACCTACTACTACCTCAACGACAACGGCGTCGCCGGCTCGCTCGACAAGGCGCGCCAGCACCTGCAAGAGGCCGGGGACGCGGAGACGGCGTCACGTTACGCCGCCGCGGCCTACCTCAAGGTGGCGGACGGCAAGGCGGCCGAGGCCGAGGCCGACGTCATCAAGCTCTTCGAGCAGGAGATCGGCGCCCCGGTCATCGCACACGCGATGGGCGTCGCGTTGAAGGCGCAGGGCAAGTTCATCGAGGCGAACCGCGTCATCCGCTCGGCGCAGGAGTCGGCGTTCTCGGCGGTCGCGTTCCAGCTGACGCTCGCGGAGATCGCGCACCTGCAGGGCGACGATCGCGCCGCGGTCAAGCAGCTGCGGGACATCACCCGTGACAGCATGAACCCGAACCACGACTTGGCGCGCTCCTACCTCGCGGCGCTCCAGCTCAAGAACTACGGCAACCTCACGAACCCCGCGCAGAACATCGAGCGCGCGCAGAAGACCAAGAACTTCGCGGCGCGCGGCGAGGGGATGCTGCTGTGGGCCGAGGGTGAGCTCGCGCTGGCCGTCGGCAACGCGGACGGCGCGATCACGAAGGCGGACGAAGCGCTGAAGAAGATGCCCGACTTCGCGCCGCTGTACGACCTCCAGGGGCGCGCGCACTACGCGCTCGGCCGCTTCAAGAAGGCGGGCGAGGCGTACGCGAAGGCGGCCGACGCCAAGCCGGCGTACCGCGGCCCGAAGTGGGACCTCGCGGAGCTCAAGAGCGAGCAGAAGGACGACGCGGCGCTCGCGATCGTCGACGAGCTCGAGAAGAGCGCGCTCGGCACCAAGGGCCCCGAGTACGAGATCTTCCGCGGCGACCACGCCCTGCGTAAGGGGGAGATCGAAAAGGCCAAGGAGCACTACACGAAGGCCGCCGAGCTCGGCGACAACCCGGACATCCTCTTCGGCCTCGCGAAGGTCACGTTCGAGGAGGAGAAGGCCAAGGGGAACAAGGCGGACATCGAGAAGGTCGGCGAGGCGCTCAGCCTGGCGCTCGACAAGCGTCGCCTGTACCCGGAGGTCCACGAGTACCTGGGAGAGATCAGCCTCTGGAACTACCTCGTCGACGGCGCGGACGCGTCGTACAAGACGGCCGAGGACCAGTACAAGAAGCTGCGTCGCCCCATCCCGGAGGTCGTGCGCTTCTACGACCGCGTCATTGGCGAGTTCAAGGGCGTGAAGGAGCGCAAGATCAAGAAGGCCGCGCGCAAGATGGCGGGGGCGTGGGGCGAGAAGAAGCGCGAGTACCTGCGCTCGCTCTCCTCCGCAAGCTGACTTGCGATTGCCCGCCCGCCTCCTCCTCGGTCTGGCCCTGAGCGTCCTGCTCGGGGCGACCGCCTGCAAGAAGACCTCCGACGAAGACCTGATCAAGGCCACGGTGCGTCGAGCGCTCACGGCCGCGAACGAGAAGGACGCGGGCGGTGTCGTACAAGACGCCGACGAGTCCTTCGTCGGGCCGCGCAAGATGAAGCTCGCCGACACCCGGCGCTACTTGATGGGGTTCTTCTTCCGCAAGGGCTGGGTCAAGGCGATCGAGCGCAACCTCGTCGTCGAGGTGAAGAACGACAGCTACGCCAAGGCGAAGCTGGAGGTCGCCGTCGCGGAGGGCAACGATGTGCAGGAGGTCCAGGACCTCGTGCCAACGAACGCGACGATGCTCGAGATCGAGATGGGCCTGCAGAAGATCGACGGCGACTGGAAGTTCGTGAAGGCGGACTACCGGCGGATCGGGTTGAAGTAGCTACCCGGCGCGCCGCGCTTCCCGCTCCTTCATGATGCGGATCATCTCCGCGCTGGTCTCTTCGACGGCGCGGCCCGACGTGTCCACCACCGGCCAGGTCGGGTGGCGCGCGTAGAACTCGCGCACCCAGCGAAGCTCCCGGGCGATGTTCTCGCGCGCGGCGTACTCGGCGTCCGGCGGCAGCCCCAGCGCGCGGAGGCGTTGGTGACGCACGCGGACCAGCGAGTTGAGGTCGATGATCAGCGCGTAGATCTTCTCCTGGTCGACGTCGAACAGCTCCCGCGGCGGCGGGATCTCGGGGACCAGCGGCACGTTCGCGACGCGGTAGCCCTTGTGCGCGAGGTACATCGACAGGGGCGTCTTCGAGGTGCGTGACAGCCCGATGAGGATCATGTCGGCGCGCTTGAGGTTCTGCGGCGACTGGCCGTCGTCGCTCTTCACCGCGAACTCCACGGCCTCGATGCGCTTGAAGTACTCGGCGTCGAGCTGGTGTTTGATGCCCGTCGCGAAGAGCGGCTGCTCCCCCAGGAACGCGCCCAGCTTCAGCACGAGGCCGCCGATCAGGTCCGCGACTTCGACCTGGAACTCGTGCGCCGTGCTCTGCACGAAGTCGCGGTGCTCGGGGTCGATCACCGTGTACACGACGAACGCGCGCTCCTTGGCGGCGCGCTCCATGATCTCGCGGATCTCGAACTTCGAGCGAACGCGGGTGAAGGTCTCGGTCTGGATCTCGGACGTCCGGAACTGCGTGAGCGCCGCGTGACAGACCTGCTGCGCCGTTTCGCCGGTCCCGTCCGCGACGATGAAGACTCGTTTGGTGGTGTCGTCCATGTTGAGTCCGCCGGGAGTCTAAAATAAAGTCCACACAACGCAATGCATTCCCTCGTTCGCGGCGCACGACGCGCGTTTCTCCCTCTCGCCCTCATCGGCGCCCTCGCGCTCCCGAGCACCGCACAGGCCGCCGCAGGGCTGTATCTGCAGCTCGGGCTCGGCTACGCGGCCTACTCCGGCACCAAGCTCGTCACCGTCGAAGACGAGGGCCGCGCAGGCGACTTCCCGCTCGAGTCCAACGATCCGGCGTGCTGCGCCTCCCCCGGCCTCGGCACGCAGCTGCGCCTCGGGTTCTCGATCCTCGGCTTCGGCGGCCCCGAGTTCGGGTTCGTCGGCGCGGGGTGGAACAGCTTCTCGGGCGGCGCCGGCCACATCGGCGGCGGCATCCGCGCGTACCCGCTGAAGTTCATCGGCCTGTTCGGCCTCGACACCAGCGAGCTGCCGATCGACATGAGCCTCGGCGTCCTCTTCGGCTACACGCTGGTCGGCGAGGACTTCGCGTACCGCGGCACCTTCTGGGACGTCGACTTCTCGCTCGAGTACAAGCTCGCGTCGTTCCTCTCCGCCGGCATCAAGATGGACATCCTGTTCGGCAACTACGACAACTTCGGGTTCACGAGCTACCGCGACGACCGCGGCCGATGCCTGGACGGCGTCACGATGGATCAGTCCGGAGCCAACGGCGGCGTCATCAACCTCTCGGAGGCCGACGCCCAGTGCACGGGCAACGGCCCGTCCACCACGCTGCTCACGCCCCAGGTCGTCTTCACCTTCCACTTCGACATCCTCGACCTTTGATGGACGACGCGCGGCGGCTCATGGGCGCGCAGCCCGACGCGCCGCGCCGCAGCCTGCCCGTCCGCATCGTCCGCCGCATCGCGCGCGAGTGTGTCTGGCCGCTCGTGCTCCTCCTCGAAGCCGGCCACCGCTTCGGGCGCATCCTCCTCCGCACCGAGTACCGCGTCGCCGGCGGCTGTCATCAGCGCGGCGCGTGCTGCCACCACATCCTGCTGGAGTGGTCGCCGATGCTGGATCGTTTCCCGATCCTCGGCCGCCTCGTCCTGTGGAAGCTGACGCGGTTCTACAACTTCTTCGACAAGGGCTACACGTGGGAGGTGCAAGACGGCTTGCTCGTGCGCGTCCTCGGCTGCCACGACCTCCGCGAAGACGGGCGCTGCGGCACCTACCGCACGCGACCGCTGTTCTGCCGAACGTACCCGGAGGTCCCGCTCACCGGACGCCCCGCGGTGCTGCGCGGGTGCGGCTACCGCTTCCGACGCCGCGACGGCACGGAGGAGGAAGGTGAGCTGATCCAGATCGGGCGGCGCGCGTAGTCATTGCCCCTTGAGGAGATCGAGGAGCGGATCGCCGCCTCCCGACTTCTTCTTCGTGGGCGGCGGCGGCGCCGCCCCCCCGCCTCCGCTCGGCGGCGTCGGCACGCGGCCCGGCGCGAGCTGGTGGTGCAGCGTGATCGTGTTCTTCTGCCGGTACGTGTCGTGAAATCCTTCGCCGTGGAGCCCGGCGCGCATCACGGTCACGCGCTGGTTCACCTCGAAGGTCATCATGACCTCGCCCTTGAGCATCGACTCCACCTTGGTCTTCATCGACGCTGGGCGCTCGGCGTCGAACACGGAGGTGATGCGCGCGATCGGCGTGGTCAGCGGCGACATGTGCACCTTGCCCCCGCGAATCTCGTAGGCCCCATACAGGATCTGCCCCTCGAGCGGCGCGCACGTGGTCATGAACCGGAAGCGTCGGTTCGGCGAGAACTCCCAGACGGAGAACGCGAAGCGGCAGGTCTCGAGCGCGGCGAGCGGCGCGACGGCCTGCCCCTCCCCGTTGGCGATGACCTCCGGGAGCCCCTCCGCGGCGATCGTCAGACCGTCGGCGCGAAGCTGCCGGATCGCGGGGATGTCGACCGCCTCGGTCGGCGCCGTCGTGAACACCCCTGGCGAGCGGCGCGGCGGAGGTTTCACCGGCGGCGGGGGCTCGTCCGGGTTCGTGGGGTCATCCGTCGACGCAGAGGCCGGCGAGGGGGTGTCGTCGATCAGCACGTTGACCGCGACGAGCCCGATCCCGCCCAGCCCGACGAAGCCCGCCACCAACCACTGCATCGCGCGGCGCTCGGCGCGGCGATCGCGCTCTCGGCGGCGCGCCTTGCGCGACGACTCGGCGAGCTCGGTGGAGGTCGCCGGACGTGCGTCGACGGTGGTGTCGTGGACCTTGTGGACGGTGGCCTCGTCCTGCTGTCGCGCGCGGACGCGCGCGGTGTGCTCGTCGGGAAGCGGCGCCTCGCCCCCCACCACGTACGACTGCGCCTGTGGGGTCGTCGGGTCGTCGTCGGCCATCAGCGCCCCCAGTCTATGAGGTTTGCTCCGCCAAACGCGAGTCCGGTCGGCCCTTCAGATGGAAGTACAGCCACAGACCGATCGCCAGCAGCGGGATGGACAGCAGCTGCGACGTCGAGATGGCGCCGTACACCCCGCGGTCCGCGTCGCCGCGGAAGATCTCCGTCGTCGCGCGCAGCACCGGGTACGTGATCAAGAGCAGCGCGATGTTCTCACCGTCGAAGCGCCGCCGGCCGAAGCGCCACAACAGCCCGAGCCCGAGGACGAGCGCGATGCCCGCGTCGAACAGCTGCGTCGGGATCACCGGACCGGGGAGGCGCGGGAACTGGACGCCGAGCGGACCGTCCGTCGGCTGCCCGTAGCAGCACCCCGCGAGGAAACAGCCGAGCCGCCCCACACACGCGCCCAACATGATCGCGGGCGCGAAGGCGTCGGCGTAGAGCCAAGCCTTCAGGTGCGGGCGCTTCCGGAAGTAGTACACCGCGACGAGCAGCGCGCCGATCATGCCGCCGTACCAGACGTAACCGGCTTCGCCGAGGCGCGCCCAGTGGATGGGGTCGTCCTTCAGCAGCTCCCACAGCGAGTTGATGGTCTCGCCGGTCTCCGTCTTGTGGCCGGGCGCCTCGAACAGCACGTGCCCGAACTTGGACCCGATGATCGAGCTGACGACCATGACGATGAAGAGGTCCCAGACCTGGGGGCGGTCGAGGCCGCCGGTGTTCGGCGCGTCACCGCCCTTTGGCGTGACGTAGAAGATCGTGGCCAGCGCAGCGACGAACCCAAGGGTCATCATCGTGGCGTAGCTGTCGATCGGGATATCGCCGATGTGGAACAGGACCGGATACACGTGGACGCCCCGGAGGATGAAACACGCCAGACCCGTTTGTCATCCCGGGACTTGGCGCATTCACTCGATCGTCGCGCGCGCGGAGGCCCCCGCCGTCGTCGCGACGTACGGCCGGAGCACCGCGAGCTTCCGGTCCAGCGCCATCTGCTCCAGGTACGGGTCGATCACGTTGGACAGCGAGATGCGGCGCACGACGCCGTTGATCTGCGGGACGACCCAGAGGCCCCCGACCGTGGGGATCAGCACGGGGCGGAGGAAGATCAACACGGTGCCGAGGAAGAGATCCGCGGGGGACGCGCTGTCGTAGTGCGCGTGGATCCAGAGCCGCTTGAACTCGAACTGCGCGTTCAGGAGGTTGTGCGCGATCCAGACCTTCGCGCCGACCGGCCGCAGCCCCACCGATTCGGAGATCGTGATCGCCTGGACGGCCGAGCTCTCGCCGCTCGGGTCGAGCGCGCCGAACAGGCGCTCGACCAGCGGGCGGCTGATGCGGAACACGTCCATGTTCCCGTTCACGACGCGGTCGCGCACGCCGAGCTCCAGATCGAACGTCGCCGACGCCTTGTAGCGCTCCTTCTCGTCCGGATCCGCGACGGCTTCGATCCCCTTCGCCATCGCGTAGGGCTGATCGAGGTTGAGGTTCGTGACGGTCCCGCGCATGCGCATCAGGATGTCGAGGTCCGGCGTGAGCTGGAGCGCGAGGTCACTGCTCACGTCGCCCTCCCACAGCCGCGCCTCCAGGCGGTCGAGCCGGAACAGCCCCTCGCCGTACGACGCTTCGACCAGCACGTCCTCCAGCTTGGTGTTGCCGGTCTGGATCGACTCGATGCCCAGCGAAGGTCCGCGCTCGGTTCGGTAGGGCCGCAGCGCCTGGTGGTCCGCGGTGCGCGGCGCCGCCACGAGGATGTCCTCCGCGTCGAGGGTCATGCGCGCGCGGGCGAAGCGGGCGTTCAGCTCGTCGAGCCGAACCTCGATGTCGTCGCCGAGCATCCCGCGCGCCTGCACCAGGCGCTCGTCGAGCCGAGGCCGCGGGAGGATCAGCCGCTGGTTGAACGGCACCCGCCCCGACGCACCTTGAATCGCGAGGGTCGGCGTCGCGTAGTCGACGTCGTCGAGCTCGAGCGCGCCGTCGAGATCCACGACACCCTTCCCCTTCGGCGTAACCGAGAACCGCGCCTTTACCCGACCATCGACGCCGGTGAGCTGCGGCGTGAACGTCCGCGCGGTCGCGAGGTCGATGTCGGCGACCACGTTCAACCGCGGCTCGAGCACGCCGTACGTCTCCTTGGTGAGACGCCCCGTCGCGGAGAAGCCGAGGTTGCTCTTCTCCAACGCGAGCGACAACGCGTTGAGCTCGACGCCGCCGTTCAACGGGTGCCGCGCGTCGAGGATGAACTTCGCCGCGCCGAGGTCCCCCGTCTTCCGGCTCCCCAGCGACACCGACGCGGCGGCGCCGTCGGCGCGCGCGGCCCACGCGCCGTTCACATAGCCGGCGGTCCCGCGGAGCGTCAGGGCCTCCACCTGATCGGTGACCTCCCCCTTCCCGCTCGTCACTCTGCGCAGCGAGACGTCGAGCTCCGTGTCGGCGCGGCCTCGCCCGAGCGTCGCGCCGAAGTGTCCGTCGAGACCTTCGAGGTCGAGCCCCTGACTCGGGCTCGCGACGGCGACCTCCGTCAGGTCGAACGACGCGGACACGTTCATCGGCGGCCGGAGCAGATCCAGCTTCTCGACGGCGGCCGGGACACGCCCCTCGACGTCGACCTTCATCGCGACACGTCCGCTCGCCTTCAGGCCGGGCGTCGAAGCGAGCGCCTTCGGCGGGATGCGCGCGAGCGCGTTCGCGAGATCCACCGGCGGGACCGCGAGCTTCAGGTCGACGGTCGGGCGAGGATCGTAGACGTCGTTTGCGGTGCCGGAGCCCGACATCGCGAGCACGCCGGGCCAGCCGACGCTCAGGCGATCGATCTTCACGTCGCCCCGAAGCACGTTCATGGACAGCTTCGTGTCGAACGAAGCCGCGGCTTCGAAGGCACCGACCGACGGATCCTCGCCCGCGACGCGATCGACGTTTGTCTCGAGCTGCATCACCACCGTCGCCGGGAGCATCGCGGGCGGCGCGCCGATGAACTTCTTCGGTCGGTAGCTCGCGATCTTGCGCGCCGAGAGGCTCATCTTCGCGTCGACCCCCTCGACCTGCTGCGCGGCGGTCGCGACCGACGCGACGACGAGGCGCGCCTTCGCCGCGACGTCGAACGGGCGGCCGTGCCGCGGATCGTCGGTCGTGCCGGCGAGTGTCAGGCGTGTCCCCGCGACCTCGGTGCCATCGGGCAGCGCGACACGCCGAACCTTCGTGGTCGTCGCGTAGCGAATGGGCTCGCGGGCGGGTTCGAGCACCCGATCGAGCGCCGCGGAGAGCGACACGGACGTCCCGCCGATCCGCATCGCACCGCCCGCGCCCGGGACACGCACGTTCGCAGTTTCGGCGGAGAGCCGGACGTCGACCGGAGGATCGACGGCGCGGTCCGCACCGAACACGTCCTGCCCGCGGATCGCCGCCGTCGCCGAAGCGCGATCGATTCGGGTCCCCGCCGCGTCGATGTCGCGCGCCGCCAGCCCGACGGTCGCCGTGAGCGCGCCGAGGTCCGGGTAGGCGAGGCGCTCCATCGCCGCCGCGAGCTCGACGTTCGTGGCGCCGACGAGGTTGTTCGCCTGCCGCACCCGCGCTAGCTCCAGCGCGCCGCCCACCACGAAGCCCGGGTCCGCGCGCTCCAGCTTCACACTCCCCTTCAGACCCGCCGCCGCAGACTGCGAGGGTGCGTGCGCGCCCGCGACGTCGCCGAAGTGCACCGTGACCTCCAGAGTCGGCGGCGCGCCCGCCACGAGCTCGGCCGGGGTGCCGGCGGCGTAGGCGTCCAGATCCACGGCGCCCTCCGCCGAGATGTCCGGCGCGAACACCCGGATGTACGGCGCGAGCGCGGTGAGCGGGACGTGCACGCGCTCGACCGTGGCCGTCATCTTCGCGGGGCCACCGGCCGGGAGCCCGAGTGTGCCGCCCGCGAGCGCGCGCCCCGGGACGTCACCGAGGAGCTGCACCAACGTCTGCGTGAGACCGTCGACCCGAACCTCGGCGTCGAGGAGGGAGTGCGCTTCGTAACCGAGCGTGGAGGTGAGTCGAATGCGGTCAGACTTCGCATCGACGTCGAGCCCCAGCGCGGCGCGGATCGCGGCGGGCTCGAGGCGGCCCTTGTCGCCGAAGGTCACGTCGTTGTTCGTGTCGAGCTTGCCGTCGACCTTCACGAGGCGGAGTGACAACCCGTCGGCGGCGCCCGCTTCGACGCGAAGGCCGACGGTCGCGTCGAGCTGGGTCGCGACGTCGACCGCGGGCGGGCCGGGCACGTGCGCTTCGACGTTGGGCGCGCCCTTCGCGTCGGCCGCGAGCTGGAGGTCCGCGACGATGTTGTCGTCGATGCGCGCCGACCCCGTGAGCGCGACGCCCTTCAGGTGAGCCGTCGGGCCTTCGCCGACGAGCTCCACTTCGAGCGGGCCGACGACGAGCTTCTTCACGTCGACGTCGATCGGCGAGAGGCGCCCGGACAGCGGCGCCGAAGGTTCGTCGTCCTTCGGCGCCTCGGGCGTCGCGCCGGCGTTCAGGTGCGCGAGGATCGCATCGACGTTGCGCTGGCCGTCCTTGGTCTCGATGACGAAGTGCGGATCTTCGACGGCGAGCTCCTTCACGACGAGGTGCTGCGACGCGATGTCCGTGAGGCTGTAGCGCGCCGCGATACGGTGCGCCGTGAAGACGTCGCGGTCGAAGCCGGGCGGAGGGCCGACGACGACGTCGAAGGCTTCGAAGCCGGTGGTCGGGTGGTAGTCGAGGTGGCCGATGCGGACCGGCACGCCGAGCGTGTCGGTGAGCGCAGTCACGACCTGTTTCCGGAGGCGCTCCGGCGAGACGATGAACGGCAACGCGAAGATGAGAGCGATCAGCAGCGCGAGGACGATCCAAGGAAGGACGAGCGTCCACAGCGCGACGCGCTTCTTCACGGAGCGCTTCTTCTTCTTCTTCGGCGACGGATCCGGGACCGGCGCGATGGCTCCGTCCATCGGCATTCGTGGAGGCCATCGAGCCTATCAGAGGTCGTCGGATTTGGCCGCGAATCGCGCGATGGGTCGCGTTGACGGCTCATCGGTCGCGTGTGAATGTCAGCCGGCCTGGTCCGTCCAAGGCCGAGAACGAGAGGTTTGTTCATGTCCCTTTTTCGACCGCGCCGCCTCCTCCTCACCCTCCCCTTCGTCGCCCTGACCGCCTGTGAGGGCGGCACCCTCGGCGACGACGACGGGGACACCGACGGCGGGACGAACCCGAACTGCCCCGCGCAGCTCCCGATCGTGCAGGCGACCTGCACCGACGCCGCGTGTAACACCACCACCGGGACCAAGGCCGTGGGCACGGTCGAGCTGTCCGCCGACACGGCGAACGACTGGATCGTGGTGTCCTACGTCTCCTCGGTGCTGTTCGAGAACGACAACCCCAACATCGCCTTCACCAAGGGCACGGCGGGGGGCCTCGGCGGCCAAAAGGCGCGCGTCTACGACCGCCCCAAGGCGCCGGTCGACCCGGCGCGGCTGAGCGCGCTGAACGCCGAGAAGACCGTCCGCGAGAACGCGAAGGGCGCGGTGCCGGCGCGCGGCGAGGTCGCCACCGGCATCCGCGGGCGGGACATCCTCCCGCCGAACGCGATCCGGCAGGACACGGAGTGCGCGGCGACGGCGCCGTACTGCGCGGGTGACTCCGTGTGTGTGGACGACGGTCAGCAGCGGCTCTGTCAGTCGATGCTCCAGATCAAGTGGCGCGACCAGAACAACCCGACGCAGTTCGAGCTGGTCGACGCGACGGTGCGCAAGGTCGGCGCGTTCGGCGCGATCGTCACCGACGACGCGATCACGGTCAGCGACGCGGACATCGAGACCCTCTCGAAGCGGTTCGAGGAGCGCATCGCACCGATCGACCACCAGTTCTTCGGCGAGCCGCGCGACGCGACCGGCAAGGACTTCGACGACAACGGCGTCGTGATCCTCTTCATCACCTCGCGCATCGCGGACTTCAACGCGGACATCGTCGGGTTCTTCCAGGCGACCGACCTCGAGGACCCGGCGGTGAACGACGCCAGCAACGGCGCGGACCTGCTCTACCTGCAGCCTCCGGGCGGCGCGATCGACCTCGACTCGATCAGCGGCACCATCGCGCACGAGTACGAGCACCTCATCAGCTACTACGCGAAGGTCATCAACCGGCAGTCCTCGCCGGAGGCCGCGTGGCTCGACGAGGGTCTCGCGACGTTCGCCGAGGACGTCGCAGGCTACGGCGCGGACTCGTTCCGCAACGTGTCGACGTACATGAACGAGATCGGCACGACCTCACTCACCGGCTTCGGGCTGGTGTACACGTCGGAGTTCGAGGCGGACTCGATCGAGCGGCGCGGCATGGCGCACCTCTTCCTGCGTTTCCTCTACGAGCAGCGCGGCGGCGCGACCTACGGAAGCGGACCGGCGGACGTCACGGACAACGGCGGCATCGCGCTCATCAACGGCATCGTGCAGTCGCCGGACACCAGCGTGGAGACGATCACCGCCGCCAAGACGGGGCGGAGCCTCGACGCGTGGCTGCGTGACTTCTACGTCGCGGTGGCGATCGACGGCGCCGGCTACCAGGACGTCAGCTGCAACACGATGGCGTCGTTCGCGGCTCCCGAGACGGACGCGTACACCGGCTTCCAGCGTGGGCTCGATCTCCGCACTTCGATCTCCGCGTCCAGCGGAACGATTCCATTCAATGGACCCATCACCTCCACGTTTGAGACGGAGGAGACTCCGATTCCCTCGAACGGCGGGGAGATCCGGACGATCAACGTCGCCTCGGGCGTCGTGACGGCCGCGATGGGCGGTCCGGCGGAAGACTACGAGATGGGCATCCTCGCCATCCCGGCCACCCGCTGACGTCCGACAGGAAACGAAAGGCAACCCATGGCGCTCACGACCCTCGTCCTCCTCTCCGCGCTCAGCGGACACCCGGCCTCCGCGGTGCCCCGCCCCAAGACCGTGCAGATGCGCGGCGAGGTGCGCGAGGTCAGCGGCGGCAAGCTCGGCAAGTCCCGCGCGGTCCTCGTCGCGGACGACGGCGAGGAGTACACGATGCACGGCATCGACTCCGAGACCGGCGAGGAGCTCACGCGGTTGGCGGGGGTGAAGATCGACGCGTTCGGTCTGCTGAACGACCCGCGGCTCCCGCGCGGACGTCACGTGTTGGTGCAGCGGTACCAGATCGTGGACGTCGGCAAGGGCGTCGTGCCGCGGACGGGGGTCATCGCGTCGGTGGACATGGGCGGGACGAAGCGCCTGCTGTTCGTCGACGACGACGGCCGCGCGGACCTGTTGCCCGAGGGTTGGGGCAAGAAGATGAATCGGCACGTCGGAGCTCGCATCTGGATGGTGGGCTCCGGCGAAGGGGCTTCGTTCAAACCACTGCGCTTCTCGATCTTGCGCGGTGCCAGAAAATAGGAAACGGGATCAGGGATGAAGAAGGCGACACTCGCGCTCACGTTGGCTCTCACGCTCGGCACGTCGATGGCGTTGGCCGAGCCGTTGATCACGATGTCGGGCGGCAAGGCCAGCCCGGGCGTGGTCACCGCGTGGAGCGGCTCCGGGAAGAAGATCACGCTGACGGTGAAGGACGGCGCGGACGCCTCCGAGGTCGCGTCGGCGATTCAGTCGAACGTGGACCGCGTAAAGGCGAAGGTCTCGGGCGGCAAGGTCCTGGTGATCGGTAAGACGCAGGACGAGCTGCTCAAGGCGCTGTCCGAGGTGGAGCTCGGCGGCGGCGGCGACGACCTCGGCGAGCTCGCCGCGGCGGCGATGAGCGACGACGACTCCGACTCCGGCTCGTCGCTGCGCGCGAAGAAGACCGCGAAGCAGGACAAGGCCTTCCGCGACCGCAAGACCGTGGCGATGGGCAAGGTCGAGGCGGTGAAGAACGGCAAGTTCCCGAACGTGCAGGTGATGGTCCGTGTGCTGCGCGGACCGATCGGGGCGCTCGGCAAGAACGTCCGCAAGGGCAAGACGGTGACGTTCACGCCCAAGCTGAAGATGAAGGGCGGCGCGCCGGACCTGTCCGACGAGGACACCCTCACGAACCTCGGCGCCTGGTACCTCGAGAAGGGGGACCGGGTTCAGGTGAAGATCGGCAAGGCCACGGGCAACGGCTTCGAGGCCGAGCTCATCAGCCGCTGATCGCCGTCACGTCCCTGCGGCGCGCGGCCGCGGGTGTTAGTTTGGAAGTACCGATGCGCGCCCTCCTCCTCTCCGTCTCGTTGTCCTTGGTCTCGACGGTCGCTCTGGCCGACCCGGTCGTGAACGCCGGCGGCAAGCCGGGCGTCGCGAAGTCCTGGTCCGCCGCCGGCTCGTCGGTGGTGCTGGTCGTCGCGGACGGCTACGACGCCAACGAGGTCGCCGCGGCGATCGCCAAGAACGTCAAAGGCGCCAAGGCCAAGGCGAAGGGCGGCAAGGTGCTGGTGTCGGGCGTCGCGGAGGCGAAGCTGCTCGCGGCGCTCGAGGGCGTCGAGGTCGACCGGACGATGGACGACGTCGACCAGCTCCTCACCGATCTTCAAGGCGGCGGCGACGACGAGGAGGGCTCGGGCTCCTCGATCCGCGCGACCAAGCTCGCCGACTTCTCCGACGTGCTCGGCAAGCCGAGCGGTCGTCTGGAGGGGAAGGTCACCGGCGTGACGCGCTCGCGCTTCCCGCTGGTGATGGTGAGCGTCGTGGTGTCGAAGGTGCCCGCGGGTGTGAAGGGCATCAAGAAGGGTGATCGCATCACGGTCATCCCGCGCGTGAAGTCGAAGAACGGCGTGGTGGATCCGAACGACCGACCTTCGCAGCTCAACATCGGCGCGTGGTACTCGCAGGAGGGGGACCACGTGACCCTGAACCTCGAGAAGAAACCCAAGAAGTCGTACTGGATCGCCCGGGGCTTCGAGCGAAAACCCGACTAAACCCGGGGCCGATTCGGCCGATTCAAGGGTGCGTGCATACGCTGGCGAACATCGTCCAGCGCAACCTGGTCACGGTGCTCGAGTCCGCGAGCCTCGAAGAGGCCTCGAAGGCGTTGCAGGAGAACCTCGTGAGCGGGCTCGGCGTAGTGGACCGTAGCGGGGAGCTGACCGGCGTCGTCTCGGTCCGCGACCTGATGATGCGGTCCGAGGCGATGACCGTCGCCGCGGTGATGACGCCGCTCGTCTTCTCCGTCGACATCGCGGTGTCCGTCCGCGTCGCCGCGCGCCTGATGACCGACAGCAAGCTGCACCGCCTGTTCGTCGAAGAGGACGGCAAGGTCGTCGGTATCGTCACGCTCACCGACATCGCGCGCCTCGTGGCGCGGGTCGGCCTCGTGAACGACGCCAAGGGCCGCGTCGGCGAACACGAGCTATCGAAGATCCTCAAGGTCGATCGTCCGCGCGAGGCCTTCCGCGCGAGCCTCCTACGTTGCGGCGATGACCTCGTTCCGGAGTTTCATCGGCGCCTGATGGAGAGCTCGGCGTCCGCCCGAGCGCACTTCGCGAACGTCGCGCCGGAGCAACAGCGCGACCGGCTCGGACTTTGGCTCTCGGTCGCCGCCGACGCGATCGACGGCAAGCCCGACGCCCTCGCCGCGTTGACGCGCCAGGCGGAGCGCTACGAGCGCGTCCCCGCGGCCGTGACGCAACAGCTCCACGACCGCTACCTCGAGGCGCTGGTCGAATCGGTGCGTCGTTTGGACCCGCGCTTCTCGCCGGCGATCGAGGAGTCCTGGCGTGTCTTGATCGGTTCGGTGATCGGCCGAATCGTGCGCTCGCGATGAGCGCCGCCGACTACGCGCCGTTCAAGCGCCGTTTGCGTGGGCGTCCGCTTCGTAGTCGTCCCCGGCGGGGAGCGACGGCAGGTTGTCCACGCCATCTGAATCGATCGCGTCGAGCACGACGTTTTCGCGGTGATAGAAGCGTAGGCACCACTCACGCCCGCGGCCGTTCGCCAGCGCGACCTCTTCCAGGCTCGCGAACAGGATGCGGCGGAGTTTGTTCAGGATGGCCTTCGCGAGTGACACCCGGTTCGCGAAGCGTGCCTCGTCGACTTCGAGGCGGGTGCGCTCCCGCAGGATCGCTTCGAGCGACCGACGTTTCTCGCCGAGCTTTTCGGCGAACGCGGCGAGCTCCTCGATCTCTTCGTGCTCGAGGACCTTCTCCAGGTCCTCCGAGATCATGATCTCCGCGGCGTAGGACATGCGCGTCACCTGCGACGGGATGTCGGCGAAATAGCGGCGGTAGAGCTCGGCGTCGACGCTGTTGCCGGACTTCTCGAGGAGGCGCCCCTGGAACGCGAGCATCGTGTCGTCCCACGCGTCGTCCGCGGTCTCGACGCTGGCCTGGGTCTGCATCCGGCGGATGTCGAGCCGGGCCTGCTCGTCCTCGAGCAGCGCAAACTTGTCCGCCGCCTCCTCGAAGTCCCCGGCGAGCCCGCGCGTCTCCTCCAACGCCTTCAGGCGGGCGGAGGTGTAGTTGGCCTCCAGACGGAACGCACGGATCGACAGGTGTTCTTCGAGCTCCAGCATGTTGGCGGGGTAACGTGCCTTTTCCAGGCCGTCAAGACGACCCCAATCTCGCCCGGATGTGCTACCGAAACGACCCATATGGACGGTGGTCAGCGCGTCGCAGAGGTCCTCAAATCACACGGGGTCGAGGCCCTGTTCACCCTCGTGGGTGGGCACATCTCCCCCATCCTCGTGGAGAGCAAGAAGCGAGGCATCCGCGTCATCGACACCCGCCACGAGGTGAACGCCGTGTTCGCCGCCGACGCCTACTCGCGCCTCACCGGAGTCCCCGGCGTCGCCGCGGTGACGGCCGGCCCCGGCGTGACGAACGCGATCACCGCGATCAAGAACGCGCAGCTCGCGCAGGTGCCGCTGGTGCTGATCGGCGGTGCAACCGCGACGATGCTCCGCGGTCGCGGCTCGCTTCAGGACATCGATCAGATGGCGCTCATCGGGCCGCACGTGAAGTACGCGGCGCGACCCAACACGCTGCGCGAAGTCGTCCCCGCGTTGGAGAAGGCGTTCGAAGAGGCGATCGCCGGCGTCCCCGGCCCGGTGTTCGTCGAGCTCGCCGTCGATCTGCTCTACGCCGAGGACACCGTGCGGGGCTGGTACAAAGCCAAGACCGACAAGTCGAACAAGAACCTCGTCGACCACGCGACGAGCCTCTACATCAAGGGCCACCTCACGAACCTCTTCACGGAGATCAACGGCCCCGTCATCCACTCCCCCGCCCCCGCGGCGCCGACCGCGCCCGCGAACAACGACGTGCGCGCGGCGATGAAGCTCCTCGAAGGCGCGAAGAAGCCGCTGATGGTGATCGGCAGCCAGGCGATGCTCGACCCCAACCGCGTCGACGAGCTCATCACGGCGATCGAGCGCATCGGCGCGCCGGTCTACCTCTCCGGTATGGCGCGCGGGCTCCTCGGCGCGAAACACAACCTGCTCATGCGCCACAAGCGGCGCAACGCACTCAAAGAAGCGGACGTCGTCGTGCTCTGCGGCGTGCCGTGTGACTTCCGCCTCGACTACGGCAGCCACGTCTCACGCGCGAAGGTCATCTCGATCAACCTCAGCGAAGAGGACCTCAAGAAGAACCGAAAGCCGGACCTCGGCATCCTCGCCGAGCCGGTCACCGTGCTCACGTCCGTCGCGCGACTCATGAAGGACGCGTCGACGCGGGCGCCCTGGTTCGAGACACTCCGTCAGCGAGAGGCCGCGCGAGAGACGGAGATCGACGAGTTCGAGAAGGTCGACACCGGCAACATCAACCCGATCGCCCTGTGCCGCGCGATCGATCGTCACCTCACGGACGACGCCGTGCTGATCGGCGACGGCGGCGACTTCATCGCCACCGCGTCGTACACGCTCAGCCCGAGGAAGCCGCTGTGCTGGCTCGACCCAGGCGTGTTCGGCACGCTCGGCGTCGGCGCCGGGTTCGCGCTCGCCGCGAAGGCCCAGCGCCCCGACTCGGACGTGTGGCTCCTCTGGGGCGACGGCGCCGCCGGCTTCTCGATCATGGAGTTCGACACCTTCGCGCGCCACGGCATCCCGGTGATCGCGGTGATCGGCAACGACGCGTGCTGGACGCAGATCGAGCGCGACCAGACGCCGACCCTCGGCGACGACGTCGCGTGCATGCTCACGCACATGGACTACCAGACCGTCGCGGAGGGCTGCGGCGCGAAGGGCATCCGCGTCGAGTCACCCGACGAGATCGACGCCGCGCTCGAGAAGGCGCTCGAGCTCTCGCGCGCCGGTCACCCGGTGCTCGTCAACGCGATCATCGGCAAGTCGGACTTCCGCAAGGGCTCGATTTCGATCTAACGGAACCCCGCGACGAAGGCCTCGCTCCGCTCCCACAGCTCCTTCGCCGCGGCGTCCGTCGCGATCGCGTTCACCTTCTTCGGCTTGCACTCGTCGTAATACAGGCCGGTCTCGTTCGCGGCGGCGTCGGACGTCGCGCAGTGCAGCGTCGTCTTCGCGCCGTCCTCGTTGCTGATCATGAACTTCTTCATGATCCACCGAAACGGCGCCGGCACCTTGCGCCAGACGTCCGACGCGACCACGCCCGGGTGGAGCGCGTAGCTGTTCACGTTCGTCCCTTCGAGGCGCCGCGAAAGCTCCGCCGAGAACAGCACGTTCGCGAGCTTCGACACCTGGTACTCCGGGAACCCGGTGACCGTCTTGGTCTTGGTCTGAATCGCGTCGTAGTCGATCGGCGTCGCACGCTGGTGCGCCTGGCTCGCGACGTGGACGATGCGCGCCGGCGCGGACGACTTCACGCGGTCCAGCAGCAGGTTCGTCAGCAGGAAGTGCCCGAGGTGGTTCACGCCGAAGTGCACCTCGAAGCCGTCCTCGGTCGTCCCCTGCCACCCCGCGACGCCCGCGTTGTTCACCAGGACGTCGATCGGCTTGTCGGTCGCGAGGTACGCCTCCGCCGACGCCTTCACCTTCGCGAGCGAGGACAAATCCAGCGCGTGAAACGAGACGGCCTGGTTGCCCGTCTCGTTTCGGATCGCCTCGACGACCGGGGCCGTCCGCTCCTCGGATCGGCACATCAGGACGACCTCGGCCCCCTGGCGCGCCAATTCGAGCGCCGTCACCCGGCCGATCCCCGTATTCGCCCCCGTCACGAGGCAGACCTTCCCCTTCATCGCCCCCTTCGTTTCAGCGCGGATGCCCGAGCGTCAAGCGAGGCGCCTCCGACGATCGGCCGAGGAAGCCTTGGGCGCGCAGAGCGTAAGAACGAGTCAGGATGCGCCGTCTTCTCTTCGCACTGCTGCTCGCCGTCACCGCGACGGCGTGCGGAGAAACGCGTCGCGAAGGCGGCATCATCGTCACGGGCTGCGTGGACGGTCAGACCGCCGCGTGCTCCTGCAACGACGGGCGCCGCGGCTCCCAGACCTGCTCCGGCGGCGTCTACGGCGCGTGTGCGTGTACGGGCGAGGTCCGCGACGCCGGGCCCGAGGCCGACTCGGGCGTCGTCGACTCCGGCGTGACGCCCGGACGCGACGCTGGATTCCCACCCGGTCGCGACGCCGGCTTCCCTCGTGACGCCGGCTTCCCGCCGCCCCGCGACGCCGGCTTCCCGCCCCCGCGCGACGCCGGCTTCCCTCCGCCGCGCGACGCTGGCTTCCCGCCCCCGCGCGACGCAGGTCAGCCCACGATCGACGGCGGCGCCGACAACGTCGGCGACCCGTGCATCTCGGATACGGACTGCAACATCGGCTTCCCGATCCCCATCCTGATCTGCGAACAGAACATGTGTCAGTACGGCTGCCTGTTCAACGAGCTCGCCGGGGTCCCGTGCCCCGCCGGCACCGCTTGTGACTTCGTGACCGGTCGCTGCCTCTGAGACCGTAGACCCGATTCAAGACGCGCCGATGAACGCAGAATCCGCGCGACGGATCTATCGACGCCGGCTCGACTTCGAGTAACCTCGCTGTTTCGGGGTTTACGCGACGTGGACTGGTTGAACGATGAGGACTGGCGTGCGCAGGTCATGCGCGCTCCGGAGTTCATCGCGTACGTCGACGAGAACTTCGACATCGTGTTCTTGAATCGGGACGGCGTCGGTGTCGAGGGGCGCTCCTTGTTGGAGTACATCGACCCCGACTACCACGAACGCCTTCGAGCGACCGTCGACAACGCCCAGACCATGGGGGCGCCGCAGTTCTTCGAGTCGGAAGCGGTCGGGCGCGAGACTCCGCGGGCGACGTACCACAACTGGGTGTTCGCCGTGCCTAACGAGCGTGGCGCTCGGCGTCTGTTCTGCTTCATCAGTATCGACGTCACGAAGACCGAGCGCGTCGAAGCCGAACGCGATGCGACCCAACGCCTCCTCGGCGCGATGCTGTCGAACGCGCCGGACATCTTCACGGTCGTCGACCGCGACTACCGCATCCGCTTCATCAGCCGCACGCACTCCGGCGTCTCTCCGCAGAGCCTCATCGGCGTGTCCGTCCTGGACTACGCTCGACCGGATCAGGTCCGGATGGTGCGCGACGCGATCGATGGCGTCTTCGCGACCGGCACCCCCGCCGCCTACGAGATGTTCATCGGGTTCGGCGCCGACGAGCGCCTCTACTCCACGCGCCTCGGTCCGATCATGCACGGCAGCTCCGTGGATCGGGTCACCCTCGTATCGACCGACATCACCCAGGCGCGACGCATCGAACGCGAACGCACTCAGCTCGTGGAGCAACTTCACCAGCTTCAGAAGATGGACGCGCTCGGCAAACTCACCGGCGGGATCGCGCACGACTTCAACAACCTCCTCATGATCATCCTCTCCGCGGTCGAGATGCTCGATCCGGCCGCGAACGACCCCGAGGACGTGGCCGACGCCGCGCAACAGATCCGCGACGCCAGTCAGCGCGCGGCCGATCTTACGCGCCACCTCCTCGCGTTCGCGCGTCGCCAATCGCTCACGCCGACGAAGTGCGACATCAATCGACTCGTGGAGGAGGAGCGCACGATCCTCACGCGGACGCTCGGCGAACAGGTGAAGGTCGAGATCGATCTCGACCCGTCGCTGTGGAAGTGCCGCATCGACACGGGGCAGCTCCAGAGCGCGCTCCTCAACGTCGCGATCAACGCACGCGACGCGATGACTCAAGAGACCGGCACGCTGCACATCCGCACGCAAAACGTCCCCGTCCTCGACGCGCTGCACCCGTCGCTCCCGCTCGGCCAGTGGATCCTCCTGGAGGTCGCGGACGATGGCGCGGGGATGACGGCCGAGGTGCTCGAGCGAGCGATCGAGCCGTTCTTCACGACGAAGGGAGACGGCGGCACCGGGCTCGGGCTGAGTACCGTGTACGGGTTCGTGAAGCAGTCCGGCGGGTTCGTCGCGATCGACAGCCAGGCCGGACGCGGGACGACTGTGCGCATTCACTTCCCGCGCTGCGTGGAGGACTCCGACGTCGCGCTCCCGCGGGTCGAGGTCGAGGCGATGCCCAAGGGTGAGCGTGTCCTCCTCGTCGAGGACGACCCGACCGTCCGTCGCATGATTCGACGGCTGATCGAGCGCCTCGGCTACCGCGTCGAAGAGGTCAGCGACGGGATCGAAGCGCTCGAGCTCCTCGAACGCACGCCGCCCCAGTCCGCGCGGTTCGACGTGGTCCTGACCGACGTCGTGCTCCCCCGCGGCGTCGACGGCCTCAAGCTCAAACAACGCATCGCCGAGCGCTGGCCCGACCTCCCCGTCGCGCTGATGTCAGGATACGCCAGCGAGACACTTACGCACGCGAGCAAGCTCGACCCATCCGTGCACGTCATCCCCAAGCCGTTCTCCAAGGAGCGGCTCGCGCACGAGCTCCAGACGGCGCTCCTTGGGTCGTAGGCGCCCCTGCGCTCGCTCGAGCGCAGAACTCTTGCAGATTCTGCCACTCAACCGGGGTATCTCGCTCTTAGCGAGAAAATGTGGGGCGGGAAAAAAAAGCGATTCGCCGAAATGGTTAGGAAGGGGTTGGCAGGCAACCTGCACCCTCACGGGTTGGAGGTGGTCCGCTCAGGAGCCTGGATTCTCGTGTTGGTGTGTGCAGTTGCGTGTCCGCGTACGGAGGAATCGGCGAAGCCGGTGGCCGCCGATCTGCGGCTTCACGGCGCGCGCATCCTGAGCGCGCGGGCGGGCGCGGTCACCCACGTCTTCGACGACGCCCACGCGCCGTACGTCTCGATGGCCGCCCCGTACGTGCCCGTCGCGGCGAGGCTCGGCGAGCAACCCCTCTCCGTGACCGCCACCGCGGCGCGCGCGGGGCGGGTGCTGGTGTACTTCGCGCCGATCACCGAGAGCGGAACGCTGAGCGTCGGCGCGAAGCGGTGGTCGGTGCAGAAGGTCCCCGAGTCCCGCCAGTGGCCCGAGCTCGCCGAGGAGTGGGCGTTGATGGAGACCGACGCGCCTGCCGCGCTCGCGAAGCTCGAAGCTCGACTCGACACCGTCGGCGCGCTCGAGGGGATGCTCCGCGTCGAAGCAAACGAGCTCCGCGTGAAGCTCGTTCAACGCGTTCGACCCGAGGACACCGACGCGGCGATCGAGGTCTGGGCGGAAGCCGCCGCACGGGAAGGGCAGAGCGAGCGTTACCGCGCGCTGCGCACGCTCGCGTACTACCGACTGCGTGAGCGGCGGTTCCCGGAGGCGTTGGCGTTGCTCGACCGAGCGACGGCGGGCTCGGAGGCGATCGGCGACGAGGTGGGGATCGTGCTCGCTGCGTATTACCGCGGGCAGGTGCTCGCGGAGCTGGGGCAGTACCGACAGGCGCTCCAGGTCACGCAGGCGGCGATCGAGATCGCGGATGCGGCGGCCTTGGTCGAACCGCTTCGGTACGTCGTCGCTGCACGTTACCTCGCTTTGGCGGAGGTCGGGCGCTTCGAAGAAGCGTGGTCGCTGCTACAGCGCGCGGAGCGTTGGGTCGAAGGCGCTTCGGTAACGGAACAGGGCTCGTACGCGGCCGACCGCGGCTGGGTGCTCTCCCGCGGCATGGCGGCGGGCGCGTTCGAGCGTGACTGGAACCGCGTGCAAGGCGAGCTCGCGCGAGCTCGCGACATTCTTGTTAGCGCCGGGCGCCGAGACCTCGCCTACATCCCCGCGACGAACCTCCTCTACGCGCGCTATCAAGGCGGCGACCTCGCGGGCGCACGAACGCTCCTGGCTTCGATGGAGGCCGACGCCTCCCTCCCCGAGGATGTCGTCGTCCTCACGCGCCTGATGCGCGGTCACCTCGCGTTGGCCGACGGGCGCAGCGACGACGCGGCCCGTGCGTACGAGAGCGCGCTCGAGCGGGCGACGCGCGAATCGGCAGGCCGCGCATCGGACCTCACCTGGCGCGCCCACTACGGCCTCGCGCGGGCGCAGCCCCAACGGTCGGCGGCGCACTTCATCGAGGCGATGAACCACCTCGAAGCCGTGACGCGCCGAACCGAGATCGCCAAGGACCGCGCGACGTTCATCGACGACCGACGGCAGCTCTTCGCCGACGCCGTCGAGGCCTTCGCCGCGAACGACCGCAACGACCTCGCCGTGCTCGCGGCCGACCGTTCGCGCGCGCAGACCTACCGCGTGCTCTACGGACGCGCGATGCTCGACAGCCTCGACGAAGAGGACCGCCTGAAGTGGCGCGCCGGCCTCGACCGCTACGACGAGCAACGCGCGGCGCTCGAGAAACGAAACCGCGAGGAGGAGCTCGTCGCCCCGAAGGACCTCCCCGCGTTTCGGGCTGAGACCGCGAAGAAGCGCCAGGCGCTGGAGGAGGTCTTCGACGCCGCGTTTGCGTTCGTCGAGAACACGTTCGGCTCGACGGCGCTCGACAGCGTCGAACCCATCCAGGCTTCGCTGAGCTCGAACGACGCGCTGCTCGTACCCTTTGAAGACGGCGACACCCCCGTGTGGTTCGGCGTCACGCGCGGAACGATCCGCCGCTTCACCGCGCGACCGACCGCGCCCTGGTGGGACGCAAAGAACGGAACCCTGTTCGTCGCGACGATGGGTGCCGACGATCCGTGGAGCGTCCTCGGCACCCGTGCAGAAGCGAAGCGCTGGCTCGACGCCACCGCGATCGCGTTCGTCCCGTTCCCCAGCCTGCTGGTCCTCGAATCCGAGGAAGGCACGGGCCCAGCCGTCGTCGTCGGCGACACGGCTTCGAACCTCCCCGTCGCGCGCCGCGAGGCGGAGCGCGTAGGAGAGCGCCTCGAAGCGTCTGCGCTCCTCCTCGGACGCGACGCCACGCGCGCGCGCGTCCTGGACGCAGTCGCCAACACGTCGCACTTCCACTTCGCCGGACACGGCGTCCTCGACGCCGCCACCCCTTGGGACGCACACCTCGTGTTGGCGAACGACGAGCGCCTCACGGTGGAGGACCTCTTCGCGCGACGCCCCCGCGCGCGGCGCGTCGTCCTCAGCGGATGTGAGACCGGGCGCAGCGGACGGCTCGGTCGGACGATTCGTATCGGCCTCCCCGATGCCTTCATCGCGAGCGGCTCACGAACCGTCGTCGCGACGACCCGCCGCGTCTCGGACGACGACGCAGCCGCGTTCGTCGAGCGCTTCTACGGCGCGGGGGGTGCGAGGACCCCCATCGATGCGTTCCGACGCGCGGCGCTGGCGTCCAACGACGACACCTGGTCCGCGTTCTACGTGTTGGGGGGCCGGCGGTGAGCCGCGAGGACGAGGAGATCGATCGAATGCTGCGCGAGATTCCGGACGTCGAAACCGACGGTGAGCACCTCGACGACCGCGACCTCGTCGCCTACGCGCGCGGCCGCGTCGACGACGACCGCCGCGAGCCGATCGAGGCGCACCTCGCGACGTGCGCGGAGTGTCGCGCGCTGGCTTCGGACTACGGCGAGCCGGTGTCGTCGGAGCTGTCGGACTTCGCCAAGGGGGCGTTGAAGCAGAGACGGTCACGACGCTGGCCGGCGGTCGCGACGATCGCCGTGGCGGCGGCCGCCCTGCTCTTCGTCTTCTTGCCGCGGCCCGACACGACGTCCGCGCTCCCGAGCTACGCGCTCAACGCGCCGCTGGGTGGTGTCGTCCAGATGCGGGGCGACGAGGCGCCCGGTGACGTCTTCGTGCCGACGAGCCGCGTCCGCTGGTTGCTCCGACCGTCGACGGCCCCGAACGCTCCCGTCCAGCTGCGGGTGTTCGTCTCGCCCGTCGGCGCGCCCGAACAGCTCGTCGAGATCGCGAACCCCGCGTACGACGTCGGCGCGACCGGCATCGTCCGCTACGAAGCCGACGCCGAGGCGCTCCTCGGACGCGACTTCGGCACACGCACCATCCACTTCGCCCTCACGCCCGAGGGCGAAGCCGCCGCGGCGTACTCCGGTGCCCGCGATGCACTCACCATCGGCCCACACCAGTGGCTGACCTCACGACTCGATTATCGAGCTCGAGCCCCCAAGGAGGAGACCCCATGAAGACTTCGCGCGAGCGCACCCTGATGGCCGCCACGTTGGCCGCCCTCGCCTGCTCATCCCCGGCGCCAGAACAACGAGACCAGACGATCGACTCCGCCCGCACCCGACCCTCGCGCGTTCGCACCGCGGCGCGCCCCTGTCGGGCCGACAGCTTCTTCGTCGAGATCCCCGTCGGCCTCGCCAACGTGTGGCCAGACCTCGCGTTCCTCGCGCAGAGCAACGCGGACCTCGAGGGCTACCTGGCCAGCCACGCGAGCCAGTGGTTCTGCCCGCCGAATCAGCCCTCGTGTCTCAACGGCCCGGTCGCGGTCGCGATCGAGTCGGTGCTGCCCGCGCGCGCCTGGCCGGCGGCGCGCGCCGACGGCCACCTCCGCTTCCTTCGCGTTCGGTTCTCGGACAACTCCGGGACGCTCTCCGTGCAGCCGGACTGGCAGTGTGACGCCGTCGAAGAGATCCGAAGCACGATCGCGGACCGCAACGGCCTCCTCGCCGACGACGAGTTCTACGTCGGCCGCGAGTGTGACGCCTCGGTCGCGAGCGCCCAGGCGGTCCCCACCCACGACATGCTGACGTGGCACCTCACGGACATCGGCCTCCCCGCCAGCGAAGGCGTATCGCCGCCGGCGTCGAGCGAAGAGCTCGTCGACCTCGCGCTGATCGACGCCGGCGTCGGCGCGGCGTTGCACGCTTCCCTCGGCGTCACCTCGGTGACGGACCTTCACCCGAACCGAACGAACCACCACGTCCACGGGCGCGGGATGGCGACGTTCGCGCGGCAGGTCGGCCCCAGCCTCCGCATGACGGACATCGCGGTGCTGGACGCCGGCGGTCAGGGCACGATGGCCGACGTCGCGATCGGCATCGACGCCGCGCTCTTTGGCGGGACGAACACCAGCCCGCCGCGCCCGCTCGTCCTGCAGATGAGCCTCGGCTTCCCGCCCGAGCTCGCGCAGCCGGCGGGCATCAGCGGCGTCGGAGGTTCGTGCACCAGCCACGAGAACGCAGCCGGCGAAGTCATTCGTTACATGCTCGACGTCGCCGCGCGGATGGATCGCGACGGACAGCGTCCGGTCTTCGTCAGCGCCGCGTCCGGCAACCGCGCCGTCCGCGTCCCGGCCGGCACGTTCCCGACGCCGCCGGCGAACGTCCTCCACGTGACGTGTGGCGCGACGCCGAACACCCCGGCGCTGTACTACCCCGGGCAGTGGAGCCAGGAAGCGACCTGCCGCGTGAACGATCCGACGATCACCCACGCGGCGATCGCGGTCGGCGCCGTCGACGAACGCTTGCGCGCCACGGGTGTCGCGATCCCCGGCGCAGAGCCGCCGCTCGTCGCGCCGGGCCAACACGTCTACGCCGCCAACTCGGCCGCCCACGGGATGCCCAAGGATCCGCTCTGCGGCGCGGGCGGGACGAACGACTACCTCGACGCCCTCCCCCGCGCATTCACCGGGAGCTCCGTGAGCGCCGCGCTCGTTGCTGGCGCCGCCGCCCGCGCCCAACACCAGCGGCTCATGCAAGGCGACGCGCCGCTGACGCGCCTCGCGCTGGCCCGCGTGCTCTACCTGACGGGGCGTGACCTCTGCCGTCCGACCGCCGCCGGCGTCCCGGTTCGCATGCTCGCCGTCGACCGCCTCGACCACGCGCTGCGGAGCTGTCCGGCGCTGGTCACCTGCGCGCAGAACATCGTCGGTACCGAGCCCATCCCCGCCGGCACGCTCGCCGCGTGTGCCGCCGAGGTGCAGGCGTGTGGCTTTGCGCCGGACTGCACCACGCCGTCGCGCCCCGGCCCCATCACGTGGAACCCGAGCTACACTTCGGGGCGCATCGTCTGCGGCGACGCGGCGGCCACCGCCCCCTGGCAGGACGTGGCCGCCTGCGGTGCGCAGTGCCCCTTCGAGAGCCACCCGGAGCGCACCGCGATCGGCTCGCTGGGTCCGCAGCCGATCGTTCCACTGTGCCCCGACTGCCCCGCGCAGTTCGAGCCGGGGAAGATCGTCATGTCGCTGGAGCTCACCGCCGACGGCGATCCGAAGACGGCGATCGACAACCCCTACCTCGTCCTCAACGGGCCGCCCCTCGTGAACGGCAAGCTGACGGAGGAGTACATCGCGCTGCCGGCCTCCCCCGACGTCGACTGGGTGCTCGGCAACCACCTCGACATCGAGGTGGACCTCAACGGCTCGAGCATCGACTTCAGCAACCTCGATGACGTGAAGGCAGGACTCGTCGTGAACATCACCGAGCCCGACGCCAAGACCGTAACGGACTTCTCGGCCATCGACCTGCACCACTGAGCGAACAGCCATGAGCACCGAAACCGCCAGACCGGCCGGGCTCGAGGCCGAGGTCGTCGAGCACGATCAGCTCCTCGTCCGCCAGGCGTTGGCGGGGGACGCAGCCGCGGGCGACGAGCTCGTCGCCCGGCTGCTCCCCGTCGTGCGCGCGCGTGCGCGGCGCGCGCGCGCGCGGGACCCTCGTCAGAAGATCCCGGACACCGTGGACGACATGATCCAGGAGGTCTGGCTCGTGCTCGTCGGTCGCGGCGGCGAACGACTGCGCGCGTGGGATCCCGATCGCGGACTGTCGCTGGAGCGCTACGTCGGCCTCGTCGCGGAGCGCGAGATCACGCGCCTGAGGACGCGGGCCGCCGCGCAGAAACGCGGCGGTCACCTTAGAGCGCTCGGCTCCGACGCGTTGGACTCGATGACGACACCGAACCCATCGCCGGAGGAGGGGCTCCTCGCTCGCGACCTCGCGGCGCGCCTCAGCGCGCATCTTCAAGAGGCTCTCCCGACGCGAGGTCAGCTCGTGTTTCGGCACGCCTATACCGACGGCCGCTCACCGAACGAAGTCGCTCGTCTCATGGGTGTAAAGGTTCAGGTCGTCTACAACTGGCAGCACAAAATCCGTGAGTTGACGCGCGCGTTCCTCGGCGACTGAAACTCATCAAAAAATCCTGCGGAGCTTTTGGCTATTCGCAGGCATGAACATTCGATTCCCAACTCACCTTCTCACCATCGCGCTCGTCATCGCGGGCTGCTCGAGCGACGAGCTCAACGGCGTCGCGCGTGACGAAGCGCGCACCCCACCGCCGGGGAGCGAGCCCGGCAGACCGCCACCGCCCCCTCCGAGAGACCCACCCGAACCCCCCTCGGGACCGGAGGGCGGTGAACCCGTCCCCGAGTCACCGTACGCGGTCGGCCGCATCGAAGCCGCGTTCGACGTGAACGCGACCGGCGCTGCAACCTACGCAATCCCGATCGAGGTGCCCCCGGGCATCGGCGGAATCGAGCCGAAGCTCGCCGCGACCTACAACAGCCAGGCCGGTGACAGCGCCCTCGGCGTCGGCTTCACGCTCGCCGGCCTCCCGAGGGTCGAGCGCTGCGCCCGCACGAAGGTGCACGACGGCGCGGTGGGCGCGGTCCGCCTCGACGACGACGACCGATTCTGCACCGGCGGCCTCCGCCTCCTCGCCATCTCGGGCGACTACGGCGAGCCGGGCACGAATTACCTGACCGAGATGCAGACCTGGAGCCGCTTCGAGAGCACAGGCAGCTGTCGCGCGACGGTGAAGCTCCCCGCGTCCTCCGCCGAGGAGGGGCAGCCGTGGGACCAGAACACCGGCGCCGAGGCGACCTTCTCGGGCCCGTGCACCTTCCAGGCGGAGCTCAAGAACGGCTCGACCGCGGAGTTCGGCGGCCTCGAAGAGATGTCGAGCTGCAACGCGCTGGTCGACTCCGTCGAGGGGCAGAAGGCTCCGCGCCTCGACTGGCCGCTCACCAAGCTCACCGACGTCCACGGCAACGTGATGCGCGTCTTCTACCAGGACATCGGGACGACATACTGTGCCCCGGTCCGTATCGAGTACGGCTCGAACGACGACCAGCAGGTCCCGTTCGATCGCGTCGTCGAGTTCGAGTACACGACCCACACCGAGCGCCACAACCGCTACGTGGGTGGCGCCCGCATCGTGCGAGACAAGGCCCTCGAGCACATCCGCACCTACGTCAAGGACGGGCCCAACTTCGACGAGGTCAAACACTATGAGTTCCAAACCGGTCCGCTGAACCTCCGCGATCAACTCTTCGTCGATCGTGTAAAGGAGTGCTCCGGCGCGGTTTGTTACCCGCCGACGCTGGTGAGTTGGTCGGACCTCGACGCCAACGCGACGTCGATGTTTTCGTTCTCGGAGTATCACTCCGCGCTCGACCCGCAGTTCGGGATTCGCTCGCCATCACTCTACGGCGAAGGCGCTTCGGGTGACTTCAACTGCGACGGCCGCCAGGACTTCGTCTACCCGGTCGCGGACTACCAGATCGTCACCTCCCCCCAGAGCGCGAACCTGCGCGTGGTCAAGCCGTTCTCGGTCAACGCAGGAAACTACGAAGACACCTTCGGCAACCCGCAGGACTGGGGCCCGCGCTTCCACGCGGGTGACTTCAACGCCGACGGCTGTACGGATCTCATCTGGCTCAAGCACCCGCTGATCGACAACGCGGGTGGCTACGAGATCTTCCTCGGCTCTGCGGAGAACGGCCTCTCGAACACGCCGGCACAGACCGGCGGCGAGATCTCCCTCGCGGACACCATTCACATCGGTGACATCGACGGCGACGCACGCGCAGACGTCCTCGCCATCAAGAACCGCGAGCTCACCGAGACGGGTGACTTCGCGCTGATGTTCGACTTCCGCGTGTTTTTGACCACCCCGACGGGCTTCACCCTCCACCAGACGGGGACGCTCGACGACGTCCCGCCCGCGCCGGCTATTCCGATGCTCCTCGACTACGAGAAGTATTACGGTCCCGTCTTCACCCCGGGTGACTTCACGGGCGACGGGCGCGTCGACTTCCTGGTCCGCTTCCCGTTCCACGCCTCGGGCGGCTCGGACCCGCAGTACGGCGGACACTCGCGCATCACGCTCCTCGTCGCGTCCCAGTCGGGCACGTTGACCAAGGACTGGGCGGACGTCTGGCCGCATCCGTTCTACGAGATCCTCGCCTCCGACGTGAACGGCGACGGGCGCTCCGACGCGCTCGTCGTCGGCTCGGCGCGCAAGGGCAACACGGCGCCGCCCAGCCAGGCGCAGTCCGACCTGCAAGAGAACTTGCTCATCTTCTTCGGCAACGGGCGCACGCTCACGCCGCGCCTCACGCAGACCTACCAGGTGCAGATCGACCTCGCGCCGAACAACTGGTACTTCCGCGACTGGGGTTACACCGTCGGCGGCATCGACTGGCGTCACCGCCTGAGCCCCGCGAACATCACGGACGACGGTCGCACCGACCTCGTCACCGGTTTCAACCGCCGGTGGGATCCTTCGCACGAGACGTCGGACATCCAGATCCACCTGAGCGATGGGCTCGGTTACGTCTGGCAGGAGACGATCCCGAAGGATCCGCAGGACGACTACCTCGCGATCGACAACGGCCTGGAGGGCATGACCGGCATCTTCATGCGCACCGACCAGCTGAGCGGCGACCCGTCGTACTTCTACTGGACGAAGTCGTACAAGACCGGCCTCGCGACACAGTTCCTCGACGGCCTCTACGGTCGCTTCGAAGTCGAGTACGCGCCGCTCACCCGCTCGGACGTCTACACGCCGGGCAGCGGCGCCATCTACCCCGAGCGCGAAGTCACCATGCCGTTGTTCGTGGTCCGTAAGGCAGAGAAGAACGACGCCAAGGACAAACTCACCTCGGATCGTTACGCGTACGCGCAGGCGCGCTCACACCTCGCCGGGCACGGGTTCCTCGGCTTCGGTGAAGTCACCGTGGATCGTGCCGACGGCACCACGCTGACGACGACCTACCGCCAGGACCACCCGTTCGCGGGCTTTGCGTCCTCCCAGCACCTCGACCGCAACGGCGTCGACCTCGCGCAGATCGACTTCACGTACGTCGACGTTCAGCACCCGTCCTTCGCGGACCCGAACCTTCACCGGGTGGGGCTCGCGTCGCAGAACCGGTGTGAGTACATCCTCGGCAGCCAGAACGCGTGCATCAGCGCGGTGCGTTCGTTCAGCTACGACACGTTCGGCAACCCCGTGCAGATGTCCGACACGCCGGACTCCGCGAACCCATCGGCGCTGCTGATCACCGACACGCTCTATCACAACGATCTCAGCGCCTGGCGAATCGGCTACCCGTACGAGGTGAAGATTCACCAGGGCAACCCGAACGTCCCGTTGAGCCACCGCAAGGTCACCTACGACCTCCCCTCGCGCATGAACGTGCTCTTCGAGGGTTCGTGGGACGACACCCACCAGCAGTGGCTCGGCCAGGAGAAGACCTACGACGCTCGCGGCCTGGTCACCTCCGCCACGTCCCCCCTCGGCACCACCGAGTACGAGTACGACGGCTTCGGTCACCTCGCGCTCATCATCAACGCGATCGGCCAGAAGATCGTGAAGCGGGTCGATCCGCGCTTCGCGCTCGAGGTCGAGCGGTCGGACGTCAGCGGCAACACCGTGACCATCGAGCTCGACGCGTTCGGTCGTCCGCTGGAGATCCTCGGTCCCGACGAAAACGGCAACGCGGCCCCGTTCCGAAGGTTCGTCTACACACACCCCGTCGAGGATGAGTTCCTCGGCCTCGTCACGCAGACCTGGAACCTCCGCGACCACGTCGGCCCGGAGGAGTGGGACTGGACGGAGACGTGGACCGACGTGCAGGGACGAGTCGTCCGCGAGCGTCGCCGCGGCATCGGCAGCAGCGCGATCGTTCGCGACCGCGAGTACTTCCGCGACACGCTCGTCCTGAGGACCACCGAGCCCTACTTCGAGGGTTCCGTTCCGCGCTGGGTGGAGAGTGAGTACGACGTGAAGTCACGTCCGACCGCGTTCGTCCTGCACGACGGGCGTCGCATCGAGACGGCGTACACGGACTACGACACCTCGACGCACGCGATGGTCATGACGCGTACGGAGCCGAACCAGTCGGTGACGACCGTCCACGTCGACTTCCGCGACAACCTCGTGAAGAAGGTCGACGCGACGTTCGCGACGACGACCTACGCGTACGACCCGCTCGGCCGACTGACGTCGGTGACGAGCCCGGACGCGACCACCACCACGACGTACGACACCATCGGCCGGAAGCGGTCCGTCGCGGACACCGACACCGGGACGACGCACTTCGACTACGACGTCTTCGGACAGCTGTCGCTGGAGACGGACGCCAACGGCAACCAGGCGTCGCGTACGTACGACGCGCTGGGGCGGACGCTGACCAAGTCGTTCCTCGCGCCCAACGCGGCGACGGCGCGGACGATCAGCTACGGCTACGACGATTCTTCACTGACCAATGGGTTGGGCCGGCTGACGTCGGTCGTCGGACCGGACCACACCTACGCCACGAGCTACGACGCCTACGGTCGGCAGTCGGCCGCGCAGCTCACGATCGACGGTGTCGCGTACACGTGGAGCACGCGGCACGACGCGATGGGGAACGTCGTGGAGCGGAGCTTCCCGGACGGCTCGATCGCGCGCTACGGGTTCGACTCGGCGCGGTTCCTCGAGGAGATCGCGCTGTGGGAGCCGGGCGACGCGGACGGCGTGTTCACGCCCTACGCGGTCTACGAGGACTACGACGCATCCGGTCGCGTGGGTCAGGTGACGTTCGGCAACGACGTCGTGGCTTGTTACGACTTCGACGTCGTCACCGCGCGGATGTCGAGGCACCGTCTGACGGCGCACCCCAGCGGTGTCCCCTCCGACCCGTGCGCGGAGGAGGAGGAAGGTGAGAACGCGCTGCTCGACCTCACCTACGCGTGGGACGACGTCGATCAGATCACGAAGATCACCGACCAGCTCGGCTCCGACTCGCAGAACTTCGAGTACACGCCGCGCGGCGAGCTCGCGTTCGCCGAGGGTCCCTACGGGCTTCGGAGCTACGTGTACTCCTCGGGCGGGAGCTTCCTCGAGCGGACGGAGAACAACCTCATCACGGAGACGTACCAGTACGCGCTCGGCGGTCACCGACCGACGAGCCGCAGCGACGGCACCGCGATGAGCTACGACGCGAACGGCAACCTCACGCAGAAGACGCGAGGCACCGACCAGTGGACGTACACCTGGAACGAAGAGGACCTCCTCGTGCAGGTCGTCAAGAACGGTCAGGCGACGAGCTTCGTCTACGACCAGGACGGGCACCGGCTCAAGAAGGTCGAGGCCACAGGCAGCACGACCTACTACGTCGGCAGTGACTACGAGGTCACGGTCCCCGCGTCGGGGCCGACGCGGCACACGAAGTACCTGCAGGGGCCGTCCGGTCGCGTCGCGCAGATCACCCGCACCGAGGTGATGCTCGTCGAGCAGTTCGAGTCGCGTCAGCACGAGATGCTCGCCGCGATGTTCGATCCGGCGACGCTCTCGGGCGGTCCGCGCGTCGCGTGGCACACGGCGCTCGCGTACGTGACGTCGCCGGCGGGTCGTACCGCGTGGCGCGTGACCACCGTGGCGCTCCCCGCGGTGCTGTGCCTGTTGCTGCTCGTCGGCCTACGCCGTCGTCGCCGTGACATGAAGCTGTACGGTCGTCCGCGCTTCAGCCCCGCGCTCGCGGCGGCGGTCGCAGCGGTGTTCTTCGTGACGCACGGCTCGGGCTCGGCTTCGGCGGCGATGTCGCCGGGCGCCCACGGCGTGGGTGAGCCCGCGGTGGGCGTGCGCTATCTGCACCAGGACCAGGTCGGCTCCACCACGGTGGTCACCGACGAGAGCGGGAACAAGAGCGCGCACGTGAACTACACGCCGTACGGCGAGATTCACGCGTCGAGCTCCGGCACGGATGAGTTCCGGCCGAAGTTCGGCGGGCACGAGCTGGACCGCACCACGGACCTGATGTTCATGCAGGCGCGCTACTACGACGCGGACCTCGGGCGCTTCATCAGCGCGGACCGTTCGATCGGCTCCGACCCGATGCAGGCCGTCCCGCACAACCGGTACGCGTTCGGCAGCAACAACCCGGTGACCTTCCAGGATCCGTCGGGGCGCTTCGTCGGAGCGATCATCGCAATCACCGTGCTCGTCGCGGGGGTCGTCGGTTTCCTCGTCGCGGGCACGGAGGGGAAGATCTTCACGGACCCCGCCAACGCGTTCGACGACTTCAACGCAGCGGCGGCCGTCGCCGGCGCGATGATCGGTGTCGCGGTGGCGGTCGCGGCCTACGCCGCCGGGGTGCTGGCCGCGGCGGTGCTCGGACCGACGGTGTTCGGCGTGAGTACCACCGCGATCGCGCAGACCGCGGTGTACGGAGGCGCAATGAGTTTGGCGATGAGTTACGCGGAGGGTGAGCGCGACGCGGGCAAACTCGTGTTGTCGTTCCTCGGTGGGTTCATCGCCGGGTTCGTCGCCACGGTGAGCACGAGCCCGGACGCGGGGATCAAACTCGCCAACGAGATCTTCGGCGGCGTCGCGACCTCCGCGGTCAAGACGGCGATGAACCCCGAGCAGGGCTTCACGCTGAAGATCTGGGCGGTGACCCTCACCTTCGGGCAAGGCGACCCCGACGTCGACTTCGACTTCGGCTTCGCGTTCTCGAAGACGATGGGCCTCCTCGGCGCGCTCAACTCGGGCGGCATCGACAAGCTCGGCGAGACCGCGCTCGGTCAGCTCAAACGCATCATCAACCCCGAGGACAAGACGTTCGCCGACGCGATCGCCGTGGCCGTGGGGCCCTACGATGCCAAGAGCCTGTACGGGTACGTGCACGCCGTCTCCGGGAAGATCGACGAGCTGTCGATGGCGGACGCGCCGCAGGCGTTCGGGATCAAGTCGCTGTACGAGGATGCGTCGACGAAGAAGTTCCTGAAGAGCCTGCTCGAGCCGACGATCCAGGAGGTCAGCGGCAAGGACGACTTCAAGCTCCCGCTCTGAGGTCGATTCGTCGAAGCCCCGGCGGTCCGCGAGGGTCGCCGGGGCTCACTTCGGCGCAATGCGTGTGTTCTGATCGTGAACGAGGCGCCACGCGCCCCCCTCCACCGCGAACACGAGCGTCAGCCACCCCTCGCGGTCCTCCCCGTCGGGCGCGTCGCGGTAGGCCGTGCGGAAGACGACGACCATGCTGTCTCCGCCGTCGATGCGTTCCGCCTCTTCGAAGCTCATCTGCCAGGCGGTGTCCGCGAACCACTCGCGGTGAAACGCAATCGCCTCCGCGCGCTTCGTGGTCCGGTGTCCGTTCGGGAAGATGATCGAGAAGGACTCACGCTCGGTGAGCGTGCGTTCGTAGCCGGCGAGGTCGCGCTCGCGGATCGTCCGAACGTGCTCGGCGAGGGCCGCATCGAAGTCGGGCCGCGGAGCGGGCGCGGGCGTCGTCGCGCACGCGACGAAGAACGGCGAGAGGATCGACAGAGCGCGGTGGGTCACGCCCGCGACCGTCCGGCCGACAGAGGCTTCGGTCAAGGGGCCGGAGCGGCCTCAGCTGTAGCCGAAGGCGGTGAGCTTTTCGGGGTTCCTCAGCGCGTAGATGCTCTGGATGCTGCCGTCCTCGATCGCGAAGTCGAGCGACACCACGAGCGCACCGTCCTTGAAGACGAGGGTGCCGGGGCTGCCGTTGAACCAACGGTGCACGACCTCGACATCGTCGGCGGGCGTGAAGTGCGTTCGCCAGATGCCGATGAAGAACTTCGACACCGCGCGGCGTCCGCGGAGCACCGACGTGAGCGCTTCGACGTGACCGCCCCCGTCGGTGTGAAGCGCCACCGACTCCGTCAGCAGCGACGCGAGACCGTCGAGATCACCGTGGCGCGCTGCCTCGAGGAACGCCGCGTGGAGATCGCGGTGCATCTCGGCGGTCGCCTCGAAGCGAGGCCGTTCGGACTGCACCGCCCTCCGCGCTCGTGACGCGAGCTTGCGGCAGGCCGGTTCGCTCCGCGACACCATCGGTCCGATCTCCTCGAAGCGGTACCCGAACAGGTCGTGCAGGATGAAGACCGCGCGCTCGGCGGGGCTCAACCGTTCGAGCGCGACCATCAGCGCGAGCGACACGGACTCGTCGATCTCCAACGCCTCCGCGGGGGTCGGCGCCGCCTCATCCACGAGCGGCTCCGGTAGCCACGTGCCGACGTAGCTCATGCGTCGCCGGTGCGCCGACCGCAGCATGTCGATCGCCAGGCGACTGCACGTCGTGACGAGCCAAGCCCGGGGATCGCGGATCGCCGCGCGGTCGGCAGCGCACCACTGGATGTGGGTCTCCTGCACCAGGTCCCGCGCGTCCGCGTGCACGCCGCACATGCGGTACGCGATCCCTTCGAGCAAGGGGCGGTGTTCCTCGAAGACGTCCATGATCAGCCGGCGATGAGCGCATCGATCGCCGCGTGGGCGCTCGCGATGCGATCGTCGAGCCCGCCGTCCGGGACGCGGGTGCCCTCGAGCGAAACCCAGTCGAAGCGCTCGAAGCCGATGTAGTCGAAGACGGCCCGCACCACCGGCTCAGCATAACTCGGGCTGGTCTGCGGCGTGCCGCCGCGCGCGGTGAGGAAGCAGGCGCGTCGACCGGTGAGGAGCCCCACCGGCCCCTCGGGTCGGTACGCGATGGTCCGGCCGAAGCGAACGACGTGGTCGATCCACGCCTTGAGCGCCGAGGGCAGCGAGAAGTTGTAGATCGCGCTGCTCACAACGACGTGATCGGCGCGCTCGAGCTCTTCGATGAGCATGTCCGACACCGCGATCCCCGGCGGCGGCGGGTTCCTGTCGGTCGATCCGCCGGCATAGAACACCGCGACCGTCTCCGCCTCGAGGTGCGGAACCGGATCGGCGACGAGATTGCGGGTGATCACCGTGCCGTCGGCGTGGCGCTGCCGCCAGCGCGCTTCGTAGTGGTCGGCGAGCTGCCGCGATCGCGACCCGTGGGTTTGGGCGCTGGCGTCGAGTCTGAGGAGCGTCGTCATCGCCCCTGAGACGAGACGGGTACGAAGAATGTGACGGGGGAGGTAGGAAAAGTCGGGGGCCGTCGACCGGCCCCCGAGGGTGTGCGCAGCGACTAACCGTCGGAGCCGACGGCAGCGGCCTCGCCTTCGGCGGGGGCCTCCGCAGCCTCGGGCTCCGGATCCGGCGGCGGAAGGATCGGGCCCTCCTCCATCGGATAGTCGTCGAACTCGACCTCGGCGCGATCCACCTCGATGTCCAGGTAGCCGTAGTTCGGCAACCCGGTGCCCGCGGGGATCAGGCGGCCCATGATGACGTTCTCCTTGAGGCCGCGGAGGTGGTCGACCTTGCCGCTGATCGCGGCCTCGGTCAGGACCTTCGTGGTCTCCTGGAAGGACGACGCCGAGATGAACGACTCCGTGGAGAGCGACGCCTTCGTGATGCCGAGGAGCATCGGCTCGCCGATTGCCGGCTTGCCGCCCATCTCCATCACGCGGAGGTTCTCGTCCTCGAAGTTCTGCCGCTCGACGGTCTCGTCGATCAGGAACATCGTGTCGCCGACCTCACGCACTCGGACGCGCCGCAGCATCTGCCGGACGATCGTCTCGATGTGTTTGTCGTTCAGCTTCACGCCCTGGAGCCGGTAGACCTCCTGGATTTCGTCCACGAGGTAGCGCGCGAGCGCCTTCTCACCGAGCACCTTCAGGATGTCGTGCGGGTTCGCCGAACCATCCATCAGCGGCTCGCCGGCCGTCACCGTGTCGTTCTCGTGGACCACAATGTTCTTGGACTTCGGAATCAAGTACTCGTGGGTGTCGCCGACCTCCGGCTTCACGAGCACCTTCCGCTTGCCCTTCGTGTCCTTACCGAACGAGACGATGCCGTCGACCTCGGCCACGACCGCGCAGTCCTTCGGCTTACGGGCCTCGAACAGCTCCGCGACGCGCGGCAGACCGCCGGTGATGTCCTTCGTCTTCGTGGACTCACGCGGCACCTTCGCGATGACGTCACCGGGACCGATGATGTCCCCGTCCGCCACCGTGATGTTCGCCTTCACCGGCAGCGAGTACTGAGCCTTCGCGCCCGACGAGAGCTGCATCAGCTCGCCGTCCTCGCCGACGATCGCCAGCCGCGGCCGGGCGTCCGGATCCTTGGACTCGATGACGACGCGACGGGACAGACCCGTGATGTCGTCGAGCTCCTCCTGGATCGTCACGCCGTCGATGAGGTCGCCGTACTTGATCTTGCCACCGACCTCGGAGAGCAGCGGAATGTTGAAGGGCTCCCACTCGGCGAGCTTGCTGCCCTTCTTGGCCTCCGCCTGGTCCCCGTGCCGGATCTGCGCGCCGTACGGAATCTGGTACTGCTCGCGGATCAGGCCCGTCTCGTCGAGGATCTGGATCTCACCGTTGCGGTTCATCGCCACGATGACCCCGTCCTTACGAACGACCGTCGACAGGTTCACGTACTTCACGGTGCCGCCGTAGCGGACCTCGATGTCCGACTTCGCGCCACGCGCGAGCGCCGCACCACCGACGTGGAACGTACGCATCGTCAGCTGCGTTCCGGGTTCACCGATGGACTGCGCCGCGATGACACCGACCGCCTCGCCGACGTTCACGCGACGACCGCGCGACAGGTCGCGACCGTAGCAGGTCACGCACACACCGCGCCGCGTCTCGCAGGTCAGCACCGAGCGGATCTTCACCTTCTGGATGCCGGCGTCCTCGACGATCTTCACCATGTGCTCGTCGATGATCGTGCCCGCCTCGACGAGGACCTCGTCGGTGTGCGGGTGCACGATGTCGTCGAGCGCGGTGCGGCCGAGGATGCGGTCGCCGATGTGCTCGATGACCTCGCCCGACTCCACCAGCGGCGTGCAGACCAGGCCGTCGATCGTGCCGCAGTCCTGCTCCGTCACGACGGCGTCCTGCGCCACGTCGACCAGACGACGCGTCAGGTAACCCGAGTTCGCCGTCTTGAGCGCCGTATCCGCCAGACCCTTACGCGCACCGTGCGTCGAGATGAAGTACTCGAGCACCGTGAGCCCCTCACGGAAGTTCGCCATGATGGGGGTCTCGATGATTTCACCCGACGGCTTCGCCATCAGGCCACGCATCCCGGCCAGCTGACGAATCTGCTGCGCCGAACCACGCGCACCCGAATCCGCCATGAGGAAGATCGGGTTGAAGGTCGGCATCTTCCGCTCCTTCGAGCCGTCCGGGGACTTCACGACCTCGGACGAGATGCCTTCCATCAGCGCCTTGGACACCGTCTCACCGACGCGCGCCCAGATATCGATGACCTTGTTGTAGCGCTCGCCGTCGGTGATGAGACCTTCGACGTACTGCTCCTCGATCTCCGCGACCTCCGCCTGCGCCTCCCCGACGATCGTCTTCTTCTCTTCGGGGATGGCCATGTCGTCGATCGAGATCGAGATGCCGGCCGCCGTCGCCTGGGTGTAACCCATCGTACGGAGCTTGTCGGACAGGATGACCGTGTCCTTCTGCCCGCACGCGCGGTAGCAGGCGTCGACCAGCGCACCGAGCGCCTTCTTCGTCTGCACGACGTTGACGAGGTTGAAGTCGACCTTCTTCGGCACGACCTCCATCAGCAGCACACGACCGACGGTCGTCTCCTGCTCCTCCTTCGTCATCACGCCGTTCACCGGACGGTCCGGGACGCGGCACTTGATCTTGGCCTGCAGCGACACCGCGCCGTGGTCGTACGCGACGCGCACTTCCTCGGGCGCCGCGAACACCTTGCCCTCGCCGAACGCAAACGCGCGCTCGCGCGTCATGTAGTAGCAGCCGAGGACGATGTCCTGCGTGGGCACGATGATCGGCTTGCCGTTCGCCGGCGACAGGATGTTGTTCGTCGACATCATCAAGACGCGCGCTTCCATCTGCGCCTCGATGGACAGCGGCACGTGGACCGCCATCTGGTCACCGTCGAAATCCGCGTTGAACGCGGTGCAGACCAGCGGGTGCAGCCGGATCGCCTTGCCCTCGACCAGCACCGGCTCGAACGCCTGGATACCCAGACGGTGGAGCGTCGGCGCGCGGTTCAGGAGGACGGGGTGCTCCTTGATGATGTCCTCGAGGATGTCCCAGACCTCGGGCTTCTCCTTCTCCACCATCTTCTTCGCGGACTTGATGGTGGTGACGTAACCCTTCTCTTCGAGCTTGTTGTAGATGAACGGCTTGAAGAGCTCGAGCGCCATGATCTTCGGCAGGCCGCACTGGTGGAGCTTCAGCTCCGGGCCCACCACGATCACCGAACGACCCGAGTAGTCGACGCGCTTACCGAGCAGGTTCTGACGGAACCGCCCCTGCTTGCCCTTCAGCATGTCCGACAGCGACTTCAGCGGACGCTTGTTCGGACCCGTGATCACCTTGCCGCGCCGACCGTTGTCGAACAGCGCGTCCACCGCTTCCTGAAGCATGCGCTTCTCGTTGCGGATGATGATCTCCGGCGCGTTGAGCTCCTGCAGGCGCTTGAGCCGGTTGTTGCGGTTGATGACGCGACGGTAGAGGTCGTTGAGGTCCGACGTCGCGAAGCGACCGCCGTCCAGCGGGACCAGCGGGCGCAGGTCCGGCGGAATGACCGGGATGACCTCGAGCATCATCCACTCCGGCTTGTTGTCGGACTCGCGGAACGCGTCGACGACCTTCAGCCGCTTCGCGATCTTCTTCCGCTTGGCCTCCGAGCCCGTCGCCTTCATCTCGGCGCGCAGCTCTTCGGCGAGGACGTGGACGTCGAGCATCCCGCCCTTCTCCGGCCCCTTGAGGAGCTCGCGGATCGCCTCGGCGCCCATCCCGGCGTGGATGTAGTCCTCGCCGTGCTCGTCGAGGATCGCCTCGTAGCGCTCCTCCGAGATGATCTCCGCGCGCTGGTACTCCTTCTGCTCGCGGGGATCGATGACGATGTACGCCTCGCAGTACAGCACCTTCTCGAGGTCCTTCAGCGTGACGTCGAGTAGGTTACCGATGCGCGACGGCAGCGACTTCAGGAACCAGATGTGCGCGACCGGCGTGGCCAGGTTGATGTGGCCCAGACGCTCACGACGCACCTTGGACTGAATCACCTCGACGCCGCACTTCTCGCAGACGACGCCCCGGTGCTTCATGCGCTTGTACTTCCCGCATAGGCACTCGTAGTCCTTCACGGGTCCGAAGATCTTCGCGCAGAAGAGGCCATCACGCTCCGGCTTGAACGTCCGGTAGTTGATGGTCTCCGGCTTCTTCACCTCGCCGTGCGACCACTCGCGGATCTTCTCCGGCGAAGCGATCGAGATGCGGATGGCGGAAAACGAAAGCGGGTCTTTCGGCTTCTCGAAGAAATTGAAAATGTCCTTCACAGCTACCTCTTTGAACCTTTGAAACGAAAAGTCAGGACGGTCGGGTCATCCGATCACTCGGCGACCTCCCCTTCCGACGCCTCTTCGCCTTCCACCGGCGCCGTCATCGGCCGATACCGCTGCGCGTCGCGACGCTGCACCAGATCGTTCACCGACTGCTCGTCCATCAGCTCGACGTCGAGGCCGAGGGACTGCAGCTCCTTCATCAGCACGTTGAACGACTCGGGCAGGCCCGCCTCGAGCACGTTCTCGCCCTTCACGATGGCTTCGTACATGCGCGTACGGCCGAGGACGTCGTCGGACTTCACCGTCAGGAACTCCTGCAGCGAGTACGCGGCGCCATAGGCCTCCATGGCCCACACTTCCATCTCACCGAGACGCTGACCGCCGAACTGCGCCTTACCACCGAGCGGCTGCTGGGTGACGAGCGAGTACGGACCGATCGAGCGCGCGTGGATCTTGTCGTCCACGAGGTGGTGGAGCTTCAGCACGTACATCACGCCGACGGTGACGTCCTGGTCGAACGCCTCGCCGGTGCGGCCGTCGAACAGGATCGACTGCACGCCGCGGCCGGTGAGCTCGAGCATCGCCCGGATGTCTTCCTCACGCGCGCCGTCGAAGACCGGCGTCGCGGTGTGGATGCCGTTCTTCACCTTGCGCGCGAGCGTCAGGACATCCTCGTCGTCCATCGACTCGACCAGCTCGCCGAGGCCGTGACCCTTGTACCCCTTGGTGAGGAGCTCGCGGATCTTCGGCGCGACGGCCGTCTGCTTCTCGGCCCACTGGTCGTACATGTCGCCGACCGCGCGGCCGATGCCCTTGGCGGCCCACCCGAGGTGGGTCTCCAGGACCTGACCGACGTTCATGCGGGACGGGACGCCGAGCGGGTTGAGGACGACGTCGACCGGCGTACCGTCGTCGAGGAACGGCATGTCCTCTTCCGGCAGCACGCGCGAGATGACGCCCTTGTTCCCGTGGCGACCGGCCATCTTGTCGCCGACCTGCAGCTTGCGCTTGATGGCGACGTAGACCTTCACCATCTTGATGACGCCCGGAGGCAGCTCGTCGCCCTTCTTGAGGCGCGCGATCTTCTCCTGGAACACCATCGTGACCAGCTCGGTCTGGTCGCGGACCGACTCCGCTACCTTCTTGACCCGGCCCTCGGTGACCTCGTCGCCGACCTTGAGGTCCTTCCAGAGCTTCTCGGGCACGTCCGCGAGGAGCTCCTCGCTGATCGTGTCGCCCTTCTTCACCAGCTCCTTGTTGTTCACGTCGACGAGGCGCGCGGTCGTCGCCTTGCCATTGAGGAGCTGGAGCATCTTGCGGCGCCCCGAGTCGCGGATGATGCGGATCTCGTCGTTCTGGTCCTTGAGGAGGCGCGCCTCCTCTTCGTCCTCGATCTGCTGCGCGCGCTCGTCCTTGTCGACGCCCTTACGCGAGAAGACCTTGGCGTTGATCACCGTGCCGACCACACCCGTCGGAACGCGCAGCGAGGTGTCGCGGACGTCGCCCGCCTTCTCGCCGAAGATCGCGCGGAGGAGCTTCTCCTCCGGCGACAGCTGCGTCTCGCCCTTCGGCGTGATCTTGCCGACCAGGACGTCGCCCGCCCGCACCTCGGCGCCGATCCGGATGATTCCGGACTCGTCGAGGTCCTTGAGGGCCTCTTCGCCGACGTTCGGTATGTCGCGGGTGATCTCCTCGCGGCCGAGCTTCGTGTCACGCGCGATGCACTCGAACTCCTCGATGTGCACCGACGTGAACACGTCCTCCTTCACCACGCGCTCCGAGATCAGGATCGAGTCCTCGAAGTTGTAGCCGTGCCACGGCATGAACGCGACGACGCAGTTGCGGCCGAGCGCGAGCTCACCCATCTCCGTCGACGGACCGTCCGCGATGACGTCCCCGCGCCGCACAGTGTCGCCGACCCGAACGATCGGCTTCTGGTTGATGCACGTGTTCTGGTTCGACCGCTGGTACTTCAGCAGGTTGTAGATATCGACCTCGGCCGCGACGTCCGTCGACTCCTCCGAGGTGTCCACCCGAACCACGATGCGCGTCGCGTCGACCGACTCGACCATGCCGTCGCGCTTGGCGACGACGGTCACGCCGGAGTCCCGCGCCACGATCGGCTCCATGCCGGTCCCGACCAGCGGGGCCTCGGTCTTCACCAGGGGCACCGCCTGCCGCTGCATGTTGGAACCCATGAGCGCGCGGTTCGCGTCGTCGTTCTCGAGGAACGGAATCAGCGCCGCGGCCACCGACACCAGCTGGTTCGGCGAGACGTCCATCAGCGTGATCTCTTCCGGATCGACGTAGACGAAGTCGCCGCCGCGACGCACCGACACCAAGTTCGCGATGAACTTGCCGTTGTCGTCGAGCTCGGCGTTCGCCTGCGCGATGATGTGGTTCTCCTCCTGCAGCGCGGAGTGGAACTTCGGCTGCATGTCGACCACGCCGGCCTCCACCGTCCGGTACGGCGTCTCGACGAACCCGTACGGGTTCACGCGCGCGTACGTCGACAGCGACGAGATCAGACCGATGTTCGGACCTTCCGGCGTCTCGATGGGGCAGATACGACCGTAGTGCGTCGGGTGCACGTCGCGGACCTCGAAGCCCGCGCGCTCACGCGTCAGGCCGCCCGGCCCGAGGGCGGAGAGACGACGCTTGTGCGTGACCTCCGACAGCGGGTTGGTCTGGTCCATGAACTGCGACAGCTGCGAGCTGCCGAAGAACTCCTTCACGACCGCGCTGACCGGCTTCGCGTTGATCAGGTCGTGCGGCATGAGGGTCTCGGTCTCCTGGACCGTCATGCGCTCCTTGATCGCGCGCTCCATGCGCACCAGACCGATGCGGTACTGGTTCTCGAGCAGCTCGCCCACCGCGCGGACGCGGCGGTTGCCGAGGTGGTCGATGTCGTCGATCTGGCCCTTACCGTTCTTCAGGTCGATCAGGTAGCGAACCACCTCGAGGATGTCCCGCTTGGTGAGGACGCCCGAGTCCAACCCCTCGTCGAGGTTGAACTTGTAGTTCAGCTTCAGACGACCGACGCGCGACAGGTCGTAGCGCTCCGGGTTGAAGAACAGGTTGTTGAAGAGGTTGCGCGCCGTCTCCTCGGTCGGGGGCTCACCCGGCCGGAGGCGACGGTAGATCTCCATGATCGCCTCTTCCGGCGTGTCGAGCACCGAGCCGTCGCCCGTCCAGGCGCGGCGGCGATCCGACAGCTCCAACATGATCGTCTGCCGCAGGTACGGGCCGACGTTCAGGTTGTCGATGAAGAGGATCTTGAACTCCTTGACCCCCGCCGTCTTGAGCTTCTCGAGCGACTCCGGCGTGACGTCGTCGTTGCACTCGGCCACGACCTCGCCCGTCGTCTCGTCGATGATGTCCTCGGCGACGACCGCGCCGATCAGCTCTTCCTGCTCGACCGGGATGCGGTCGATGTCGAGCGCCTCGATCTTGCGGATCACCGCGTTGGTGAACTTGCGGTTCTTCTTGACCAGGATGTCGCCGCTCTTCGGGTCCTTGAGGTCCCGCGCCGCGCGCTGGCCGAGGAGCAGGTCGAGGTTCACGCCCTTGGCGAGCTTGTTCCCCTTCTCGAGGTAGACCGTCTCCTTGTCGTAGTAGTAGTCGAGCAGCTCCTGCGTGCCGTAGCCGAGCGCGCGCAGCAGTGTCGTCGCCGGCAGCTTGCGGCGCCGGTCGATGCGGACGTAGAGGATGTCCTTCGGGTCGAACTCGAAGTCGATCCAGCTACCGCGGTACGGGATGATCCGCGCCGAGTAGAGGTACTTGCCGCTGGAGTGCGTCTTGCCACGGTCGTGGTCGAAGAAGGCACCCGGCGAGCGGTGGAGCTGCGAGACGATGACGCGCTCGGTACCGTTGATGATGAACGTACCGTTCTCCGTCATCAGCGGGATCTCGCCGAAGTAGACCTCCTGCTCCTTGATCGCCTTGATGACCTGCGTGCCGGTGGCCTCGTCCTTGTCCCAGGCGACCAGCCGGATCATCACCTTGATCGGCGCCGCGTACGTCATGCCACGCTGGTGACACTCGTCGACGTCGTACTTGGGCTTCTCCAGGTGGTAGGAGACGAACTCGAGGGCAGCGGTGCCCTGGAAGTCCTTGATCGGGAAGACGGACTTGAAGACCGCCTGCAGACCATGCTCCTCGCGCTTGTCGGGGTCGACGTGCGCTTGCAGGAACTTTTCGTAGCTCTGCTTCTGAATCTCGATGAGATTCGGGATCTGGGGCGGCTCGGTGAGCTTCGCGAAGTTCTTGCGGATGCGGAAATTGGTTTGGACGACCGAAGGCATCGGACTCTCTACTCCCGACCGCGCACGCCCGTCGACGCGCGCATTCGTTGTGTCGCTCCGCCGTCACCTCGGCGCCAATGCAATGCCAAGTCCATTCGGTCGGCACACACCAAGCTCCGGGATGAAGGGAAGTGTGCCCGACATGTTCGGGCCCACCTCTGAAGTCAAGCGGAAAAATCGGTTACAAAATAACCCTAGCGACGAAACCCCTATATAAAACGCCGAAAGGCGTCGAGGAATCCCCTCGACGCCTTGCGACAACGAACAGCTTTCAGCGGGCAGCCAACAGCCGGATTCGTCGATCCATTCCTAGGAGATCGGAGGATCCCCTGAGTCTCGAACGCGCGTCCGGCCGCCAGCTGCGAGCTGTGGGCTGCCAGCTTACTTGATCTCGACCTTGGCGCCGGCCTCTTCGAGCTTCTTCTTGAGCTCGTCGGCCTCGGCCTTCTCGACGCCCTCCTTGACGGGCTTGGGCGCGTTGTCGACGAGCTCCTTGGCCTCCTTGAGACCCAGGCCGGTGATCGCACGGACCTCCTTGATGACCTTGATCTTCTCGGAGCCGACCTCGGCGAGGATGACGTTGAACTCCGTCTGCTCCTCGGCCGCGGCCGCGCCGCCACCCGCCATCGCGGCGAGCATCGCGGGATCGATGGCGCCGCCACCGGACGCCGCCTTCACGCCCCACTTCTCTTCGAGCATCTTCACGAGGTCGGCCGCCTGCACGACGGTCAGCGACCCGAGGTCTTCAGCAATCTTCTCCAGATCAGCCATTTTCAATCTCCTTGCGCGGCGTCATCGCGCCGCAAATCGTTTCGAAAGTTTGATGTGGAGAGGCGCCTAAGCGCTCTCCTCGTCCTTCTGCTTCTTGGCCTGGATGACACCAGCGACCTGCTGCGCCGGCGCATTGATCTGCGCGAGCAGCTTGGACGCCGGGGTGTTCAGCAAGCCGAGCAGCTGAGCGCGGGCCTCGTCGAGGGTCGGCACCTTGGCCATCGTTCCAACGATGTCCCCTTCGAGGAGATCCTCCTCGATGTAGCCGGCCTTGACCTCGAGCTTCTTGAACTTCTTCTGAAGCTCCTCGGTCGCCTTGCCGAGCTTGCCTGCCTCGTCGTCGAACTTGAACGCGACCGCGGTCGGTCCCACGAAGGCTTCACCGAGCTTCTCCAGCGCGGTGCCCGCGAGCGCACGCTTCACCAGCGTGTTCTTCACGACCTTGTATTCGACGTCGACCTCGCGATACGCGGCGCGGATCTCCGTCACCGAAGCGACGTCGAGCCCCGTGTAGTTCGCGACCAACGCAGACTTCGCTCGCGAGAACTTGTCCGCGAGGTCCGCCACCATGGCCTCTTTGGCCTGGCGAGTCATGGGCATGAGTCATTCACCTCCTTCCCGTCGGTTGTCGTTTCCGCCATCCAAGTGGCGCCAACGCTCCGACGGGCTCGGAAGCATCGCGCCCCATCTCGGCGGGCATCATTAAGGCGCCGAAGCACCACCCGCTGTCTCGGATGAGCTCTTAGCTCTCAGTCTGCAGCTCGCAGTCGGATCCCCATCGGGGCCTCACTGCCATCGCCGCTCACTGAATCTCGATCGTTCGCCTCGCTCCTCCTGCTGCCAGCTGCTCACTGCGAGCTGCCGGGTCGCCTCACGCCTCGGTCGATCCCGGATCCACGCGGATCCCGGGGCCCATCGTGCAAGCGATGGTCACCGACTGCATGTACGTACCCTTCGCCGAGGACGGCTTCGCGCGGTTCAGCGCGTCGATCACCGTCGTCAGGTTCTGCGCGAGCGCGGTCGGCTCGAACGACGCCTTGCCGATCGGCGCGTGCACGATGCCGGTGCGCTCCGTGCGGTACTCGATCTTGCCACCCTTCGCGTCCGAGACGGCCTTCGCGACGTCCGGCGTCACCGTGCCCGTCTTCGGGTTCGGCATCAGGCCGCGCGGGCCAAGCACTCGGCCGAGGCGGCCGACGAGCGCCATCATGTCCGGCGAGGCGACGACGACGTCGAAGTCCATGAAGCCGCCCTGGACCTGCTCGACCAGATCCTCCGCACCGACGAAGTCCGCGCCCGCGTCCTTCGCCGCCTGCTGGTTCTCGCCGCGGCAGAACACCGCCACGCGCTGCGTCTTGCCGGTGCCTCCGGGGAGGACCACGGCGCCGCGGATCATCTGGTCCGCGTGACGCGGGTCGACGCCGAGCTTCACGGCGACCTCGATGGTCTCGTCGAACTTCGCGGTTGCGGTCTGCTTCACCAGATCACACGCCTCCGCGACGGAGTACTTCTTCCCCTGCTCCACGAGCTCGGCGACTTTTCGGTACTTCTTTCCGAACTTCTTCATCTTCAATCCTCCCGCAGTGCAAACGGCCGAGCCCCGATGACCCGCACCTCCTGCCGGTGTGCTCCGAAGAGCGTTATCGTGAGTGGATTACACCCAATGGAACACGCGCGCCCCTGACGAGACGCGACGCGACAACGTCACCCGGGGATGACGTCGATGCCCATCGAGCGCGCGGTGCCGGCGATGATGCGCCCGCCCGCCACTTTGTCGTTGGCGTTCAGGTCGTTCATCTTCATCTCGGCGATCGCTTCGCACTGCGACACGGTGATCTTGCCGACCTTCACCTTGCCGGGCTCACGCGAGCCGGACGCGGGCTTCTTGTTCAGGTGCAGCCCGATCGCCTTCTTGATCAGCACCGACGCCGGCGGCGACTTGGTGATGAACGAGAAGGAGCGGTCGGCGTAGACCGTGATCACCACGGGGATGATCAGGTTGTCCTTCATCTGCTCCTGCGTCACCGCGTTGAACTTCTTGCAGAAGTCCATGATGTTGACGCCGTGCTGGCCGAGCGCGGGGCCTACGGGCGGGGCCGGGTTGGCCTTGCCGGCCGGCACCTGCAGCTTGATCTGGGCAAGAATCTTCTTCGCCATGGCTTAGTCTCTGTTCTCCGAAGCCCCCTCGAGCAGCGGAGCGTCGTCGGGTATCTCGATCACGTCGAGTTGATCGAGCACTTTCTTCAGTTTTTTCATCTGCTTCTTGGTCGCCATCGCCCCTTCGAGGCGGTCGACGACCGTCCGCAGCTTCGAGAGCATCTCGGTGTGTTCGCCCAGGCTCCGCTCGACGCGGCCCAGGCGTTGGTCGATCCCCTTCAGCGCGTCGAGGGTCTGCCGGAGGTCAGCGGCCAGCGCCGCGACATCGGAGCCGGGCGCCAGCGGCGCCACCTTGTCCCCAGCCACCACGACGCCCCCGCACGCCTCAGCCCGCCGTCTTCTCGACCTGCGTGAAGTCCAGCTCCACCGGAGTGGAGCGGCCGAAGATGGAGACGAGGACGCGAAGCTTCTGCTTCTCCTCCTTCACCTCTTCGATCGTGCCGTTGAAGCTCGCGAAGGGCCCGTCGATCACGCGGACGGTCTCGCCCTCCTCGTAGACGATCTTCGGTTTCACGGCGACTTCACCCTGGCTGACCTGCTGCGTGAGGCGCTCGACCTCTTTCTTGCGCAAGGGCATGGGCTTTTGCTGGTTGCCGACGAAGCCGGTGATCTTCGGCGTGGACTTCACCAGGTGCCAGGTGTGGTCCGTCAGCTCCATCTCCACGAGCATGTAACCCGGGAAGAACTTCCGCTTGCTGGTGCGCTTGGTCCCGCCCATCAGCTCGACGACGTTCTGCGCCGGGACCAGGATCTCCCCGAAGAACTCGTCGAGCCCCTCGAGCTTCACCCGCTCCTGCAGGCTCTTTTGGGCCCGCATCTCGAAACCCGAGTACGTGTTCACCACGTACCACTTCATCTTCGGGTTGGTGTTCTTCGGCTTCTCCGGCTCGGCCGGCGCTTCGGACGCGTCCGCGGGCGCTTCGGCCGCCTCGGGCTCGGACGCCGCCGCTTCGGCCGCCTCTGCAGGCGCCTCCTCGGGGGTCTCCTCGACCGCGGGGCTTTCCGTTTCTTCCTGGGTCTCTTCTTCGATCACGAGCTTGCCGTCCTTCACGCGGAGTAGATGAGGCCGGTGATCTTGGCCCACACGAGATCGAACACGCCGAGGATGGCCGCGATGATCAGGGTGGTGACGATGACGACCACCGTCGCCGTCTGCGTCTCCTTACGGTCGGGCCACGTCACTTTGCGCAGCTCCGCGACCACCTGCTCCGAGAACGAGAACGTTTGAGAATGTTTGAGGCCGAAGATCACGGCGCCCACGCCGACGACCATGCCGAGCAGCGTGCTGACCGTGAACTGGTTGCCGAGGATCGCCGCATCCGGGAGGTCCGCCGCGTAAGCGATCGCGCCGAAGATCTTGGCGAACGTCGCCCACAGCAGGCCGCCGGCCGCGAGGAACGAGAAGATGACGTAGCGTTGGTTACCTTGCACCGTGGTCTCCGAGCGTCTTCGCAGGATGGTTGGAGGGCGACACCGTACAGGGCAGGAGGGATTCGAACCCCCAACATGCGGTTTTGGAAACCGCCGCTCTACCAATTGGAGCTACTGCCCTACTGTTCACCCCTCGTGCCGCCCCCTGGGTCGCCGCCAGCGGGCGATCCCCAAAACCGGCGTTGTCTAGTCGATCCAGGGTGCGACTGCCAAGGAAAAACAAGCCTACAACCAGACTCGAACTGGTGACCTCTTCCTTACCAAGGAAGTGCTCTACCGACTGAGCTATGTAGGCGGACGAGCGGGAGACGAGGTTCGAACTCGCGACATCCAGCTTGGAAGGCTGGCACTCTACCAACTGAGTTACTCCCGCGTACCGCACGTAACAACCATCGTGTTCAAAGAACCGAGCGCCGCCGTCGGTACGGCGACGTTCGATGGAGGGAGAAGGATTCGAACCTTCGAAGGCGAAGCCGCCAGGTTTACAGCCTGGTCCCTTTGGCCACTCGGGCATCCCTCCGAGCTAAGTTTTCGTAACCGCTAGCAATCTCTTGGAAAGCTGGCGATCGGACTCGAACCAACAACCCGCTGCTTACAAAGCAGCTGCTCTACCGATTGAGCTACGCCAGCGCGAGCCCCCCAGTCTCCCGACGCCCGAAAACGACCCCCGGGATGAGGGACTGTGGTCATTAGAGGGATTGAGGCGCACTGTCAAGCGCGCTGACGCCGCGCCTCGTACAAAAGGATCCCGGCCGCCACGGACGCGTTCAGACTGTCGAAATCGGCGCCGAGCGGGATGGTGATCTGCATGTCGCAAGCCTTCGCCAGGCTCGGCTTCACCCCCTTCGACTCACTCCCGATCACCAGCGCCAACCCGCCGTCCAGGCGGGCCTCGTGCGCCGGCGTCCCCCCGAGGACCGCCGCCGCCGACCAGACGTTGCGACGCGACAGATCCTCGAGCGCGTGTTTGAGGTTCGTGACCCGAGCGATCGGCACGTGCATCGTCGCGCCCGCCGACGCCCGCACCACCGCGGGGGTGATCCCGGCGGCGCGGTTCTTCGGCAGCACGACGCCGTGCGCGCCAAGCGCATAGGCGCTCCGGATGATCGCGCCGAGGTTCTGCGGATCCTCGATCCCGTCCAGGAGCACGACCAGCGGCGCCTCCCCGAGCGACTCCGCGTGGTCGCAGATCCCGTCCACGTCCACCGGCTCCATGTCGCTCGGATCCACCGACGCCACGACGCCCTGGTGCACACCACCCGACGCCCGTCGATCGATCTCCTCCTTGGGCACCACCGACACCGGGACGTTCGCCTTCTTCGCGGCGCTCTTGATCCGGTTCGTCGCCCCGCCCGCGGAACGCGCGAGCCACACGCGGTCGACCCGCCGCCCGGACTTGATCGCCTCGAGCACCGGGTTCACGCCGAAGATGACGCGCGGGGAGCTCATACGTTCGCCTGCGCGATGTCTTCGACGATCCGGTCGGCCGCCGCCGCCGGGTCCTTCGCGAGGCGGATCGGCCGCCCCACAACGACGTACGTCGCGCCCGCCTCGACCGCCTGCCGAGCGGTCATCACCCGCGACTGATCCTGCACCTCGTCACTCGCCGAGCGGATGCCCGGGACGACGAACACCGTGCCCTCCGGCAGCGCCGCCTTCAGCGCCGCGACCTCGTGGCCGCTCGCCACGATCCCGCCCGCGCCGCCCTCGACGCTGACCTTCGCGAGCCGCATCGCGAGCTCCGAGATCGGCCGCTCGAAGCCGAGCGCCTCGACGCTCGCCTGGTCGTGGCTGGTCAGGATCGTCACGCCGAGCACGATCGGCGGCGGCAGCCCGGGGATCAGCGTCATCTGCGACAGCTCGCGCAGCACCGCCTCGATCATCTTCGTCCCGCCCAACCCGTGGACCGTGAACATCTTCGTCCGCAGCCGCGCAACCTCGCGCGCCGCACCCGCGACCGACGCCGGGATGTCGTGAAACTTCAGGTCCAAGAACACGCTGGAGCCCATCCCGTGGACGAGATCCATCACCAGCGATCCCGCCGAGGTGAACAGCCGCGGCCCGACCTTGAACATCCCCACGTGGGGCGCGAGGGCCTTCACCAGCCGCTCCGCTTCGTCGATGTGGTCGACATCCAGCGCGAAGATCAGCCGCTCGCGCGGCTCCTTCGGTGGGGCGTGTCCGATCAGTCGCTCCGTCAAAGCGGTGGGAGTCTACGGGAGCTTGGGGGTCCGGGTCGACCGTGATAGTCGAGGGAACGTGGACGAGATGTTCGTCAGCCTGCCCGTCGCCATGATGGTCGGCATCATCGTCGTCATCGGTGTCTCGCAGTTCAACCGCGTGGCGGGCGCGGTCCTCTCCGTGGTCTTCTGGACCATCGTCGCCATCGTCGGCTCGTATGGCTACGACCAGGGGCACTCGGTCGGGCTCCCCGGCACCCCGTTCCCGCAGTGGCTCTTCCTCGGGATCTGCGGCCTGTTCGCGGCGATGCACACGGCCGCCGCCTGGGCGCACATTCAGCGGAACAAACGCCGACGCACCACCTACGACGACTGAAGGCTCGGCGGCTGAACGCTTGCTGTTCAATACGCTCGAGTTCTTCGTCTTCTTCGTCCTCGTCGCCCCGGCGACGTGGGCGCTCCGCCGCGTTCCGGTGCGCAACGCTCTGCTCCTCGCCGCGAGCTACGTCTTCTACGGCGCGTGGGACGTCCGCTTCCTCACCCTGATCGTCGGGTCCACGCTCGTGGACTACTTCGCGGCGCTCACGATCGAGCGCCACCGCGGCACGACGCGCGCGCGCCTCGCCGTCACCGTGAGCGTCGCGACCAACCTCGGGCTCCTCGGCGTCTTCAAGTACTACGACTTCTTCCTCGGCAGCCTCGCGCCTCTCGGGATCCGCGGACCGTTCCTCGAGATCGCCGTGCCGGTGGGGATCTCGTTCTACACGTTCCAGACGATGAGCTACTCGATCGACGTCTACCGCGGTCGACTCCCGCCCACGCGAAGCCTCCTCGACTTCGCGCTGTACGTCGCCTTCTTCCCGCAGCTCGTCGCCGGCCCCATCGAGCGCGCGACGCACCTGCTCCCGCAGATCACCTCCCTTCGCCGCTTCGATCCACGCGCGCTGGAGTCCGGGCTTCGTTTGGTGCTGTGGGGTCTCATCCAGAAGTGCGTCGTGGCGGACAACCTCGCGGTGCACGTCGTCGACCCGATCTTCGATCCCGCCGCCGACGTCGGCGGCTGGGTGATCGCCGTCGGCGTCTACGCGTTTGCGTTCCAGATCCTCGGCGACTTCGCGGGGTACTCGAACATCGCGATCGGCTGCGCGCGGATCCTCGGCTTCGACCTCCGCAAGAACTTCGACGGCCCCTACCTCGCGACCGACCCCAGCGACTTCTGGTGACGCTGGCACATCAGCCTCTCCACCTGGCTGCGCGACTACCTGTACATCGAGCTCGGCGGCAACCGCACCGGCCACACCGCGAGGAACCTCATGCTGACGATGCTCCTCGGCGGCCTGTGGCACGGCGCGTCCTGGAAGTTCGTTCTGTGGGGCGCGTTCCACGGCGTGCTCCTCGCGCTGTTCCGCGTGGAAGCGTTCGCCCACGCGTGGGCGAAGATCTCGCGCGAGCTCCGCGTCGCCCTCTTCTTCCAGCTCACCTGTATGGGGTGGCTGATCTTCCGCGCGAACGACCTCGGCGACCTCGTGCACAAAATCGAGCGCTTCACCTCGGACTTCTTCGTCACCTACGACCCGCAGCTGCTCTACCTGCGCTGGACGCTGGTCTGCGTCGCACCGCTCCTCGTCGTCGCGATCGCACGACGCATCGCGAAGGGCCGCGACCTCCCCGCCCCCGTGCGCGGCGCGGCGTACGCGCTCGGTCTGTACCTCTTCCTCACCCTCGGCGAGTTCGGTTCCCGTGAGTTCATCTACTTCCAGTTCTGACCGACGCGCGCTCCTGCTCGGGCTCGCGGGGTTCGTCGTCGTGGCGGCGGCGGCGGAGATCGGCCTGGACCGCTTCGCGGGGCGCGCGAGCACGAACGAGACGTTCCTTTTGCACCGGCACCTCGAGGCGCGCGTCACCCACGAAACCGACGTGCTCTTCCTCGGCGACTCCAGCGTGCGCGCGTCGATCGACCCGCAGCGCTTCGAAGCGCTCACGAACCAACGCGCGACGAACCTCGGCTTCGTCTCCGACGCCGGGCTCATCGCCGACGAAGCCTTCCTCGACGCGTACCTCTCGGCGCACCCGCCCCCGAGCACGGTCGTGCTCGGGCACGTCCCGGACGGCGGGATCGAAGACTTCCCGACGGCGCTCTACCTCGACTTCTTCCCGTCCCCCGCCTCCGCGTGGCGCCACGTCGGAGTCGGTGAGCTCACCTGGGTGCAGGGCGTCGACGCCGTACTCCGCTCCGCGTCCCCGACCTACCGGCACCGCGCGTACGTGTTCGGCGCGGCGCGCCCGTGGCTGCTGTTCGACCTGTCCGCGGGCCGAGCCAACCTGGACGCCAACGCGACCTTCGTCGCGGACCGCGCGCGCCTCGGCTACTTCCCGGCCGCGGGCGCGTTCCGCGCGAGTGTGATCGCCGACCGATTCGTCCTCACCCCACCGCACCGGCGCGCGCTCGACCGGATGCTCGCGCGCCTCCCCGCGTCGACGACGTGTTGGTGGCTCCTCGGCCCGACCCCGGAGGGCACCCGCGTGGACTTCGACCCGGAGGCGGTGCGCGCCGTCCTTCCCGAGCGCGTCCGCCTCCTCTTCGAGCGCCCGCCGCCGCTGAAGACCACGCTCCTCGCCGACTCCGTTCACACGAACGAGGCCGGCGCCGCCGTCGTCACCGCGAGCGTCGCCCAGGCGCTCTCACGTCCCTGAAAAAGGCACAGGAGACGGGCTACCGATCCACCACCGCAAAAGTCGCCCACCAAGCCGGGTGCGGGTGATGCACGCGCACCGCGCGTTGGGCTTCGGCGAGCGCGGTCGGCGCGTCGGCGCCCTTCGCCGCACGGTAGAAGCGCTTCATCAGCACCGACGCCGAGAGGTCGTCGACGAAGCTCGACGTCGCGAGCACGTGCTCCGCGCCGGCGAGGTGCAGCGCGCGTACGAAGGAGACGAGCTCCTCGCCGCCGAGGTGTTCGCTGTCGGTGAACGGCGCGAGCATCGAAAAACACGCGGAGAGCACCACGAGCTTCGACGCCGTCCGCTGCCGCAGCACCTCGAGCACCGACACCGGACCGTCGCTCGTCAGGAGCTGACCGCCGAGCGGGTCGAGCACCCCGCGCCGGTTGTCGGCGAGGACGCTGTGGCCGGCGAAGTGGAAGACCCCCTCGGACGACGCCAACGTCGACGCGAGCATGCTCCGCGTCACGCCGTCGCCCTTCGTCACCGCGGCGCTCGGGAACTCCTCTTGGATCACGTCGAGCTCACGCCGCGCAAACGGGAGCGGACGGCGCGCCGAGCCCGGCGGCAACGACGACGCACCGAGCGCACGGATCGGCAGCGAACCGAACGCCGGCATCGGGTTCGTCAGCCCGCGCAGCGCGCCGCGCACGTGTAGCGCGCGCGACGGGACAAAACGATCCACCACCGCGACGTCCTGCTCGTACGGCAGCGCCGCCACCGCGACGTACGCGAGCGGACCGTCCAGCACGAACGCGGCGCGACGTTTGTCCTTCAGCGCCTCGCGAACGCCCGAGAACATCGCCGTGGCCAGGAACGCGTGCTCCGTCGAGAGGTCCGCGCGGTCGGCGAGCAGCTGCGCGTACCGCTGCACGCGCTCGACGAGCCCCGACTCCTTGACCTGCGACGCCACCAGCCCAGCCTTCGTGAGCGCGAAGGTCGCGAGGCCCTGACGCGTGACCGTGTACATCAGGATCGCCGCGTCGCCCGGCAGCTGGGCAGCCACCGCGTCGACGTCGATCGGCTCGAAGACGTCCGCGACCCGCGGCGCCGACTTCCGCAACGCGGTGAGCGCCTCCGACGCGACCGTCGCGCTCGTTGTGGTCTGCATCGTCGACAGCAGCGCGAGCACCTCCGCACCGCCGAGCGGCACACGCGCGTCCGCGAGCAACGCGAGCTGTTCGAGCTGCCGGCGACGGACCGCCACGTCGAACGCCTCCCGGTCTCGGTCCTGATCGAGGTACAGGCGCATCAGGTCGTCGAACGTCTCGAAGCGGTTGGGCCCGACCTCCCCCACCGACGCCCGCCCGGTCAGCGTCCCGGCGACCGCGACCGCCGATCGATAGGAGGCCTCGGCCCGCTCCAGATCCCCCGCCTTCTCCGCAGCCTGCCCCTGCGCGCGGTGGATCTGCCAAGTGATGTCCCGGACGTCGAGCCGCTCGGCGAGCGGGAGCGCCGCCGCGTAGGCCGCCTGCGCCGCCCCCTCGTCGCCGCGCGCCTCGGCGAGGAGCGCCAAGGCAAACCGCGCGCGAAGCTCGTTGTTCGTGTCGCGCGCCTCCTTGGCGTACTCGAGCCCGCGGCGCAGCGCGATCGCGGCTTCGTCGAAGTCGCGCTGCTGCGTCAACGCGCGACCGAGGTTCCTCAGATCGTAGGCGAGCGCGTATTTGTCGGAGAGCTTGGTGTCGATCGACAGCGCCTTGCGGAACGCGTCGGCGGCATCGTCCGGGAGCCCCTGCTCCAGGTAGACGTTGCCGAGGTTGTTGAACTGCGTCGCGACCTCGCGCCGGTTGTTCGTCGAGTCCGCGATGCGCCGCGCGGTCGACAGGTAATCGATCGCCCCGGCGTAGTCGCGCTGACTCATCGCCACCAGACCGCACACGCTCCGCGCGAAGATCTCCAGCCGCTGCACTTCGCGCTTCGACGGCACCTTGCCTTCGACCTTCTTCTTGGCCGACGCGTCGCGAACGATCCCGTACAACTTCGACGCGAGCGCGAGGCTCTCCTCGCACTTCGTACGGCCCCGCGCGTAGTCCCCGCGGTACCACGCCACGTTGGCGCTCTCGATCACGCCCGACAGCTCGCGCGTGGGGAGTTTCTTGTCGGCCGCGGCCTTCCTCGCCGCCTCCGCGAGCTCCGTCGCACGCGTGAAGTCACCGCGTCGTCGCGCCACGCGCGCGAGGTCGATCAGACCGTCGATGCGCGCCTCCTCGTCCTTCGCAAAACGAATCGCACGCTCGTACGCCCGCTCCGCGCGGACGGGATCACTCAGGCTCGTGAGGTAGATGTGACCGGCCTGCTCCAACGCGAGGTTCGCCTCCGCCGTCCGCTTCGCACCGGGCGCGTACTGCCCGAGGTCCTCGTACAGGTCGACCGACTTCTCCATCCACTTCGCGGCGGCCTCGAAGTCGAGCTTCTCCTTGTAGTGACGCGCCAGCTTGAACCACGCACGCGCGACGCCGTCCCGCTGCCCCAGCGCCTCCAGCTCTTCGATCGCACCGGCGAAGGTCTGCTCGGCCTTCACGTAGTCGTGCGCGCGCGAGTAGAGGTACGCGAGGTCGACGCGCGCGTCCGCGACCTGCCGGCGCTCCTTCTTGCCGCCCTTCTTGCTCGCCATGAACTCGACGAGCTGCTCCATCGCGTCCGCGGCGCGCGCGTGTTCTTCGAGGGTCTCGCTCAACACACCGACCAACGCGAGGTACGCCGACTTCACGTACTTGGGCGCGCGCGCGGAGAACTGCAGCCGGATCCAGCGTTCGAGCGCCGGGACGACCTCCTCGTAGCGTTTGTTCTTCAGGCGATCGATCGCGTACCGGCGCGCCTTCGTGACGTTCCTCTTCGCGTAGGCGCGCTGGCCCTGGGCATCGAGGCCCGGCGCACCGACCAGCGCGATCAGATCGACCTGCGGCGCCGACGCACGCTCCTCACGCAACGTCGCCGCGAGCGCGTACGCGTACGACTGGGTCTTCGCGCGATCGAGGAACCGCTGCACCACCCGCCGCGCCACCGGCCGGGGCACACGCTCCGGCACGATCAGCGTGGTCGCGTGGCCGTTCATGGCCAGCGTCAGGTCCAGGCTCAGCAACGCATCCGCGGGGTACGCCGCGCCCCCGAGGTCGCGTTCCGTCACCCGTCCGAGCACCAGCACCCGCGACGGGAGATCCAGCTCCGTGAGCGGGACCTCCTCGGAGAAGCGGTCCGCGATCGGGGTCCCGTAGTCGCCATCGGCGGAGGTCGCGGTTCCGACGGAGAGCGCCGCTCGCTCCGGCGCGTTCGGTTCGAGGATCACCGGTGCATCGACGACGACCGCGTCGACCGCCCGCGCCGCGAGCCGCTCGACGGCGGAGCGCTCGTCGAGCGAGCGCTGCGCCCCGAGCTGAAGATCTTCCTTGTTCTTCGTCGCGCGGAACGCGGCGGTCTGTCTCGGGTCGAGGACACGCCCGTCGACGAGCGGAGCCCCAGGGTCCGTCGCCACGACGATCTGCCCCTCGACGCCGACCACCTGCGCCAACGCCGCCTGCGCCAGCGCGGAGGGCGCGCTCACGTGCGTCAGCGCCGCCTTCGGCAACACCACGCCCGGGATCGGGCCGCCGAGGAGCGCCGACGCAAACACGACGTGCCGTTTGTTCTTCAGGCGCGCCGCGATCGGCGTGACCAGCGCGGCCTGGAGCACCTCGACCGAAGCCGAGTCGGCGTACCCGCTCTGCAGCCCCACCCGCAGCGCAGCAAGCGCGGCCTTCGCGTCCTCGAACGCGACGTCCGTCGGCGTGATCGCCAGCTGCGGCGCCGTCGTTGACCCGTCGACGAGCGCGAGGTGCACGCGGCCTTCGAGTGAAAACGGCGCGATGACGATCTGGCGCGGCGTGAGGTCCGCCGCGACGAAGTCCGGGTCCTGCGGCAACCGGAACGTGCGCAGGTAACCGGCCTCGGAGTAGTCCGCGACCGCGAGCTCCTCGAATTCGGCGAGCGCCTCCATCGTGTCGTTGATGCGCGAGAGGAGCGCTGCGTGGTCGTCGACCGACGTCGTCAGATCCGTCGAGGCGAGCTCCCCCCGGAGCTGGGTGAGGCGGTCTAGGAACCGACGGTATCGCGTCGACGCGGCGCGATCGCTCGACGACGTCGCGTTCGACAGCTGCACGCCCACGCCGGAGGCCGTGTGCACGAGGAGCATCCGATCCACCGCCGCGAAGGCCGCGTTGGTCTTGGACTGCGCGACCGCGAGCCCGACGACCCGCTCCAGCAGACGCTCGTAGGCGTCGCGCGCGTTCAGGTAGACGTGCGGTCCGCGCGCGCGAAGCTGCGTATCGATCGTGCGCGCGTGCGTCGCGGTCCGCGTCCACGCGTCCGTGAGCAACACCCCCGCCTCGAGATCCGGCCGCCCGATCCGTTTTGCGATCGCCTGAGCCTCGGCGGCGAACGCCGCCGACATCACCCGCTGGTCGGGTTGAGCTCGCGCGGTCCGGGCGAGCGCCGTGAGGGCCGCGACGACGACCGTCCCGCCGAGCCCGGGCCCCGCTCCGGCGGCTTCCCGCGCCGCGAGGTCGAAGCGTTCGTGCGCCGCCCGCATCCCCTCGCGCGACGCCGCGTCGAGGCTCGCGAGCGCGCCGTCGAGATCCGCCGCGCCGCGGAGCCCGCGGTGAACGGCGTCGACCTGCACCAGCCCGAGCGCGTGCGACAACCGCGCGCGCACGGCGCGCGCGTCGAGGAACGCGCGGCCGAGGAGCGGCGCGTGCATCGCGATCGAAGAGGTCTGCGCCAACGCGCCCGTCGAGGTCAGCGCGCTCGGGAGTGTTTCGAGCAGCTCGCTCGTCAGGAGCAACGCGCCGGTCGTCGCGCTCGCCGTGCCCGAGAGGTCCTCCAGGATCTTCGTCCGCGCCGCCTCGAGCCCCGCGGCCTCGTCCGCGATCGGCAACCCCAACCGAAGCTTCGCCTCGACCCGCGCCGCGAGCACCCGCCCGCGATCCACTGCGAGCGCCGGGCGGTCCAGCGCGAGGCGACCGTCCTCGTACCACCGATCCACCTCCGCGAGCGCCGCGTCGTAGGCCGTGATCGCCTCCGGGTCCCCGCGCTCCAAGAGGGCGCGCGCTCGACTCGCCACCAGACCGATGCGCTCCCGCGCCTGCGTGAGCGCGACGGGCTCCGTATCGATCATCAGCTTCGTGGGGATCGTCTCGAGGATGTGCGACGTGACGTCGAGGCGCGCCTCACGCAGCGCACGCACGCGCGAGGTCTCCCCGTGCGCCTGGTGGGTGATCTCGGCGAGGGCGAGGTTGAGGTCGAGCTCCCCCTCCGCTCGGAACCCGTACTGCGCGCTCGTGTAGTTCGCGATCGCGCCGCGCCACAGATCCGGCGTCTGTCGCCCAGTGCTCTTCTCCTTCGCGAGGAGGTGCCGCGACTTCCGCAGCGCGCGCAGCACCTCGTCGAGGGACTCGGTCGAGCGCGCCTCGATCGTAGCGAGCCGCGACCGCGCCCGGTTGCGCACGGCGATGATGACGCGCTCCTCGATCTTGCGCTTGGTCAGCGCGCTGTCGAACTCGGCGAGCGCCGCCTCGGCGTAGGCGTCTTCGCCGGCGTTCGCGTAGGCCAGCGCGAGGTTGCCGTACAGCTGCGCGAGCCGCGAATCGAGATCGTGTTTCTTCGCGAACTGGATCGCCCGCCGCGTGGCCATCGCGGAGAGCGCCGGCTCGTCCGCCCAGATCGCGCTGCGCCCGAAGCGCTCCCAGAAGATCGCCTCGACGATCGGCTCGTAGAACGCGTACCCGAGGCGCCACATCTCGACGTACCGGTCGAACGCGAGCCGCATGTTCGCGACGTCCTGTGTCGTCTCCGCGAGCAGGTAGTGTGCGTTGCCGAGGTTGAGGAGGATCTCCGCCTCCGCCTCCGGCGCCGTCGACTCCGGGTTGAGGCGGAGCGCCGTCTTGTAGTCCTCCAGCGCGAGCTCGAGCTCCCCCTGCTGACCGATCTCCACGTCGAGGAACCCGCCGACCATCTGTCCGATCCGCTGCGTGACCTCGCGGATGATCACCTTGATCGTCGAGGGCGACCGCTCCCGCCGCTCGCGGATCCACCCGCGCGTGACGTACGCGTTCGGGAGCTGCGGGTTCAGGCGAATCGCCTCCGCGATCTCGTCCCACGCGTCGTCGAGCTTCGGCGGGTCCGCCCACGTCAGCGCGAGCCCGTAGGCGTACCTCGCGATCGGGGTCCCGGCGGACGCCTCCGCGCGCGCCTTGGCCTCCGCGAGCGCCTCGTCGATCCGACCGACCTGCGCCGACAGCGCGAGGTAACGCCGGTGCGCCTTCACCTGCGTGAGGTCGTTGTCGATCACGTTCTTGTAAGCGGCGAGCGCGGCCGTGAGGTTGTCGTCTTCTTCCTCCGCCTGCGCGCGCTCCAGATCCACGCGGGTGATCGCCTCGCGCGCGAGCGCGCCGTACCCGGGGAGATCGCTGAACCGACTCCGCAGCTCGCGCCACCCGCGCGACGCCTCGTCTCGCGCGCCGCGGCGCTCGTTGATCGTGTGGAGCCGCACCATCCCCCGCGCGCCCGAGAGTCGGTCCTTCTTCGCGGCGGCGACGATCTGGCGATACTCGAGCGCGGCCGAGTCGAGCGCGCCGTGCTCCTCGAGGAGACGGGCCAACTGCCAGCGCGCTTCGCGACGTACCGGCGAAGCGCCGAACCTCGGGATGATTCGCCTCAGCGCGTCGACTTGATCCTTCCAGTCGTCGCCGACCACGAGGTCCTCCAGGTGCGCAGCGACGATGCGCCTCGACGCCTCGTTCACGATCTCCACCTGGTCCGGCCACTGCTCCAACACCCGCCGGTAGGCCTCGCCGATCGCCGGTGGGTCGTGGGCGATCTGCAGCAGCTCGATGCGCCGCAGCGCCGCCCGCGCCGCCGAGTAGGTCTGCTCGGGGTGCTCCGCGATCACACGATCGAACGCCTCGATCGCGAGCACCCGATGACCGCGCGCCACGAGGAGCTCCGCGAGCTCGAGGTTCACACGCGCGACGACGCGCTCGGACCACGCGCAGTCCGCGCGGATCTTCAGCAGCGTCTTCTCGGTGCGCTCGATGACGTTCGTGAGATCGTCTCCCGCCGCGACCCGGCGCCGGTGTTCGATCGCCGCGAGCTCCGTCCGCGCGAGCCCCGCGAGCTGTGCGCGCGGGGTGTCGGCCGTCGCGCGGCGCGTGTACACGAAGACCCGTTCGAACGCGGGCCGCGCGAGGTCGTCGCGCGAAGCCGCGAGGTGGAGGTTCGCGATGTTCAGCGCGATCTGCGCGCCGAGGAGGGTGTCGTCCGTGCGCGCCTCCGCGAGCCGGTACACGAACCAACGTGTGCGCGGGTCCTCGACCGTCTTCGCGAGCGCGAGGTACTGGGCCGGGTCCTCGTACGGCGGGAACATCCCGTCGATCGGGAAGCGCACGATGTCCTGCTGCACCGAGCCGCGCGTAACGTAGAGCCACCCGTCACCCGCGTTGGGGAACAGCTCGTCGTCGCTCCCGTCCGTCAGAGGACGCGGGCGCGACACCGCGTCCGACCCACCCGCGAACAACGCGGGCAGGTCCACGTCGATGCGCCAGATGCTCCCGTGGTCCGCGGCGTCGAGGATGCCGTCACCGTTGTCGTCGTCCGGGAACCGAACGTAGAGCAACCCGGCCTTCACCCCCTCCTCGAGCGCCGACGGCGGAACGAACGCCGCGAACCCCTCCGGCGCCTCCCCGATCGTGAGCGCGACGGTCGACCCCGACGCCAGCTCGAGCGCGACCAACCGCGGATGACGCTCGGGCTGGGTGTAGACGAGGTAGCGCCCGTCCGGCGACACGGCGGGATCGAAGCCGGGCCCCGGTGACACACGGTCGACCTTCTTCGAATCGATGTCGACCTTCGCGATGTGTTCCCGCGCGATACCGAGCGCGGCCGTGAAGTAAATCGTCTCGCCGTTCGGCGCCCACGCGGGCTGACGGTCGTGCGTGCGTTCGTCGGTGATGCGCTCGAGGTCGCTCTCGTCGTTGGAGTCGGAGATGAAGATGTCGCCCTTCGCGTCGAGGCGTCGCGTCACGAACGCCATGCGGCGACCGTCGGGGGAGATCTTCGGATCGAAGTCGTCCGCGGAGCTCTCCTTGGTGATGGGGTACGTCGAGTGGCGTCCGAAGTCGCGCACCCAGACGTCGAGGTTTCCGTTCTGCTCACTCGCGAACAGGACGTAGCGCCCGTCGGACGAGACACTCGGCAGCAGATCGTCTTCCGGCGTGAACGCGACGAGGGTGCCGGTACGCAGCCCTTCGAGCTCCGCCTCCGGGATGGTCGGGCGCGGGATGTCGACGCCGCCGCACGACAGCAGCACCAGCGCGAGCGTTCCGGCCGCGACTCGCACTTATTTCACTCGGACGAACGCACCGGCCTCGTCCTCGATGACGTGCCCCGCGCGCGCGGATTCGTACTGGAGGCGTCGGTAGGCCTGACGCAGCGCTTCGACCTCTTCGGCGGACGGGCTCGGGCGTCCGTCGCGCCGCGCGAACGCGTACGCCGCCCACGTCACGATGTCGCGGCGGGCTCGGTTCTCCTCCTCGACGACGCGCCCCAACCTCCGCTGCACGGCCCCCTCGCTCGCGATGGAGCAGTCGCGAACGATCACCTTCGCGGCGCGCGTCTCCGCGATACAGCCCGCGTCCTTCAGCTCGGCGAGGTCGTCCGCGTTGAAACGCTGGGTGGCCCGAGCGTCGATCGCGAGCGCTTCCATCTGCGTGAAGGAGCGACCTGCAGGTGCATTCTCTGCACGTACGGACGCGACCGATGCGAGGGAGTCGTCGAGCTCTTCGTACGCGCCGAGGAGTTGTCGTTCGAGCGCCGTCGGCTTCGCCGCGGTGCCGGCGCCCGACACACACGAGCAGAGCGTGAGCATCAGCCCTATCACCCCAACGCGAAGCACGGGGCTGACGTAACGCCGAACGAGGTCGGCCTGCAACCCACCTTCCGACCCCCGCCGTGTCTCGTCCTCGAACGCGTACTCGGCGTGGACGGATCGAGTCGAGACACGCGCCGCGCGGCTGCGGCGCCCCCCATCCGTTTGGGCTACAGTCACCTGGTGGCGCACTCTGACTCCCTGGACCCCGCGCTTCGGCTCGAAGCCGTAGGGGCCTACCGCCTGCAGGCCATCCTGGACGTCGACCGCCTCGGTCAGGTCTACCTCGGTACGCACGCGGAAGGAGGGAACTCCTGCTGTGTTCGGGTCCTCGCCCGGCACGTCGTCGATACCCCGGCGCTGCTGGAGCGGTCGATCCACGAGGCGCGCTTCGCCAACGACCTTCGGCACCCGAACGTGGTGGACCTCGTCGAGGTCGTCGACGAGGGCGAGCCCCGCCAGGTCGCGCTCGTGACCCCCTTCGTGGAGGGGCCGTCGTTCCATCAGATCGCACGCGAAGGCGTGACCCCCGAGACCGCGCTGGCCCTCGTCTGTCAGCTCGTGCACGGCCTGCGCGCCTGCCACCAATCCGGCGTGGTCCACGGAAACCTCACGCCATCGAACGTCTTCGCCGCGGAACCGATCGACCCGGACGCTTCGACCGCGCCGCGCACGCTGATCACCGGGTTCGGCTTCTCCCACATCGCGGGGCGCATCGCCCCGGACTCGACGCGCCCCCACGGCGACCTCGCGTACCTGGCCCCGGAGCAGTTCGGGCGGCCGAACGCGTCCACCGCCGCCGACGTCTACGCCGTGGGTGAGATCCTCTACGAGATACTCACCGGCCGGCAGCTCTACGCGGAGACCTCGGACCGCGGGCGGGCGGTGGCCGTCGGGCTCCCGGCGGTGCCCTACGCGCAGACGCTCACGGACCTCATCAACCGGTGTGTCTCGACCGACCCCGAGCAGCGCCCCACCCTCGACGACGTCCGCCTCGCGCTGTCCCCGCTCGTGCCCGAACAGGACTGCACGAGCTTCGAGGAGGAAGACGAGTTCGGCGAAGCGAGCTTCTCGGGGGTGCACCACGAGCCGTCGGGGCAGTGGTCGGTCATCAAGATCATCTCCCGCCCGGCGGGCGCGGCGATTCGTCGCGTCGGCGTCAGTGGTGTCATCGCCACCGCCCCCTACGACCTCGTGGTGTCCGCCGATCTCCCGTTCGTCGAGCTCGAGCTTCAGCTGGATGGCCACGCGTCGCGGCGGATCCGCGTGCGCACCGACGAGAAGTCCCGCATCGTCGACATGCCGTTCGTGATCAGCGAGCGCTGAACACGATCCGGTAGAGCGCGAACAAGAGCCCCGCGAACAGAACCGCGAGCCCGGCGATCAGGACGCCGAGCGGCGCGCGCCCGTCGTGTCCTTCCTTCGCCGCGGGGAGCGCGGCGCGATCGAGCAGCGTCCCCTCCAGTCCGTAGGCTTCGACCGTCGCGTCTTCCGCGCCGAGCATCATGCGCACCCAGTGGTAGGTCGAGACGAACGCCTTGGATCCGTCGACGGTTCGCCAGCGGCGGTACAGCGGCGCCCCACCGCCGCCCGACACGAGCACCGTGACGTCGCGCTGCACGATGCGCTCGTAGAGGTGATCGTGCCCCGCGAGGATCGCGGTGACGTCGTGCCGATCGGCGACGTCCATGAGGTAGGGCCCGGCTTCGCTCCCGCCGTGACGTCCTGACGAGAGCGGACCGTGGTGCAACGCGATGAACCGATACTGCGCCGGCTCGTTCTCGAGGACCTCTTCGAGGAACTTGCCCTGCGGCGCCCCCGCCGCGATCGGTTGGTTGCTGTCGAGCGCGATGAACAACGCCGGTCCGACGCGCACGTGGTACACGCCGGGCGGCGCACCGTGTTTCTCCGCGAGCGGATCCTCGGGCGCCGGGAGCTCCGCCATCACCGCCGCGTACGCGTCGATCCGCTCCTCCTTGGGGATGCGCCAGTACTGCCACAGCTCGTGGTTGCCGAGCGCATAGACGAGCGGCGACGCCGAGGTCATCGGGAGCGTCGCGGAGAGGTGGTTGACCCACCCGGCCGCGTCCCCCGCCTTGTGAATGACGTCGCCGGTGTGCACGACGACGTCCGGCCCCACGTCGGCGATCGTCCGCGCGATGCGACGGTGCGGACCGTCCCCGTCGCGGCTGTCACCGTAGAGCGCCACCAGCAGCGGACCGTCGGGGGGAATGGGTTTGACCGTCTCCTCGAGCATGCGACCGCCGCGTGCGTCGAGGTGATAGACGAGCGGCGACAGGCGCGGCGTCGGCAGGTCGCGGAAGTAGTGCCGTCGCGCGGGCGCCGTAGAGGTCACGGTCAGGCCGCCCCAGTCCAAGGCGAGCGTCGACGATTCGGTGAGCGTGACCGTGAGCGAAAGCTTCGTCCCGTCGCTCGCGCCGAAGGTCAGGACCGCTCCCAGGAGGAGCGCGGAGGCGGACAAGTCAGTCGCCCCCGCTCACACCCGCGTCGAAGTTCGGGGGCGTGAAGACGTCGTCCGGCGACTTACAAACGCTGGGGCGCGGCCCCCCGTCGACGCGGATGCGATCCGGCCGGCACACCAGCCCGTCCGGGCACACGTGCCGCGAGCCATCGCAGTAGGCGAGCGGTGGCTCGGCGAGTCCGGCGATGCTCGTGAAGCTCGCGAAGTCGCGGCACCTGAAGTCGCCGTAGTTGTTGTTGTCGAAGCTGTGCGGGAGGCAGACCTGCCCCTCGTCGCACGGGTCCGGCGCGCTCTCGACGCACGCACGACCGATCATGAAGTCGTCGCGCTCGCCGAGCCCGCACGATGCGAGCAGCAGGAACAGGATCGGGAACAGCCTTCTCACGGACCACCTCGCCCGTAGAGCGACTGCGCCCACGCCGCGGCGACGCGGTCCACCGACGCCGGGTCGAGCGAGGTCATGCGACTGCTCTGCTCCTCGGGGTCCTCCGCGAGCGCGGCGTCGACGAGCATCCACACGATGCCTCCAACGATCGCCGCGGCACCGACGCCGACCACCACACTCCCCGTCGTGTAGGTCGAGCGGTGGTCGTCGCGCATCCGCGACGCGATCGAAGCGGTCGCGGCGGTGCCCATCATGAACCGCCCCTCCTGCGCGAGCGCGTTGTACTTCGACTGCGCGCCCGACATGACGACGGAGCCGACCACGATGGTCGCGACGCCCACGCCGACGGCCGCCCACGCAAAGGGGTTGGCCAGCGCCGAGGATGCCTGGTCGTCGTCCGGGAGCGCGCCGACGACCTGCGCCGAGACACCGCTCCCCTCTCGGCGCGACGACTTGTCGAACGGCGTCACATCGCCACCCGCCTCGCGCTTCGCGACGTAGAGGGGGTCCTGCTCCATCTCGATGTCGATCGAGACCACGCCCGCCTTCTTCTGCGGGATGCGGATGCGCTGATCGAGCGGGTGGTAGCCGGCCCGCTCCAGGCGCACGTGATAGACCCCCGACCAGTACGGCACCGGCGCACCAGGCTTGGGTCGTTTGAGTGGATCGCCGTAGACGAAGATCTCCGCGTCGTCGGGTTCGACGTTCCAGACCACTTTGACGTCGGACGCCCCGAACAGACGTCGGGGCGCGGTCCTCGTCGCGTCGTCCAGCGCGCGCTCCTCGTTGGCGGAGACGTTCCAGATCAACACCTCGGTGATGCTCGCGCGCGCGACGTCGAGGACGATGAGCTTCAGCTCGAGCTTTCGCTCGGCCCCCTCCCCCTGCTGGCGAAGGTGGCCGATGAGGACGAAGTCGCCCTCCAGGATCTCGCCGATCTCGACCAGGCAGAAGACGTCGTACTCACACTTCTTCGCCTGCTCGGTGAGGTCGACGCCGATCTTCCGCGCGACCGTCTTCGGATCGATGACGCGGAGCCCCTTCAGGTCGCGCATCGTGGAGAGGATGTTCTTCGTGCCGCGGTCGGCGGTGTCGTAGGCGACGCCGCGCGGGTCGAGCGGGAAGACGACCACGTTCGCCGTCGCGGTCCGCGCCCAGAGCGCGGCGGTCAGCACCAGGCCGACGACGAGGATGAAGGGCCGCCCGGGCACGACGGTACGCTTAGCCGATAAACGCCCGGTACTTCAACGTTCGGGCGCACCTTCCGTCGTGCGTTCCGCCGCCGGGCGGACGCCGATGCCGTGCTGGTACACCAGGTCTCCCCCACTGTCGCCGACCAGGTAGATGAACGGCCACAGCGCCACGCCCAGCGCGAGGGCGACGAAGCGCCCCGCTCGGCCGAGCTTCTGCGGTGCGACGAAACGCACCACCACCACCACGATCGACAGCCACGGGACGAGGTTCGCGTCGTCCGCGTGGGTGTTGAGGAGCTCACCGGTGACGCCCCCCTCGACCGCGACGTCGAACGCCGCCTGGCCGGTCGCCGTGGCGAACAGCGCTGTGACGACGATCGCAACGTAGAACCCCACCGCCAACCGCGACAGGTGCGTGCTGTTCGTGAAGAGTCCGAGCGCGTCGACGATCGGCGCGAGCAGGATCAGTGCGATGGGGAGGTGAATCGCGACCGGGTGCAACGCCTCCACGTCACGCGCTCTTTTCCAGCTCCGTTCGGAAGCCGCGCGACAACGCAACCGAGTGCGCGTACTCGTCGAGGCTCGCCTGTCGCTCGGCGTCGGTCCAACCGAGGCGCTCACCCATCACGTCGGCGACGCGCTCCACCGCGCTCATCCCCTGGTCCTTCGCGGTGAGCGTCAGCGAGGTCCGACGCACCATGACGTCGTCCACCGACAACGCGAGCTCGCGCTCCACCGCGAAGGCGACCTCCGCGAAGATCGCGTCGCGGTCCGGGGTGATGCGATCCCGCATCGCCTTGTCGGTCGAGACGTAGGCCGCGACGTCCTTCGCGCGTGACCCGTAGACGTTGGCGAGCCGCTGCGCGACGTCCTCGGGGAGGTCGGCCTGCTTCTGAAGCTCCTCGGCCAGCGCGTCGAAGTCCTTCGTGAGCCCGCGCGCCCCGGGGAGCTTCGCCTTCGCGGACTTCGAGCCCGGCACCTTGAGGTCGGCGACCTGCGCCGCGACGTCGACCGTCTCCGCGGCCATGCGCCGGTAGGTCGTGAGCTTGCCGCCGGCGATCGTGACCATGCGCCCGTCGCGGTAGAGCTTGTGCTCACGCGGCACGTCCGACTCCGAAGCGGCGTCGTCCGGTTTGATCAGCGGCCTCAGGCCGGCCCATGTCGCGAACACGTCGTCCGGCGTGAGGTTCTGGCCGGGGAAGTGGTGGTTGGCGGCGGCGAGCAGATACTGCACGTCGTCGAGCGTCACGCCGATCTCGCCGGGGTCGCCCTCGAAGTCCGTGTCGGTCGTCCCGAGCACCGTGCGCCCGTGCCAGGGGATCGCGAAGAAGACCCGTCCGTCCTGCGGCGCGAGGAGCGCGCTCGCCTGCGAGCACGGCAGACGGTCGTGCTCGACGACGATGTGCACGCCCTTCGTCGGCCGAACGATCTGATCCTCGACCTGCGCGAGGCTGCGCGTCTTGTCGGTCCACGCCCCCGTGCAGTTCACGACGCCCCGCGCGGACACCTCGATCAGGCGGTCCGTGATGCCGTCGCGGATCGCGACGCGCGGTGTGGCGTCCCCTTCCAGGCCGCTCACCCCCACGACCTTCGCGCGCGTGAGCACCGGCGACCCGAGCTCCGTCGCGGCGATCGCGTTCTCGAGCGTCATCCGCGCGTCGTCGGTCATGCAGTCGTAGTAGATGATGCCGCCGGTGAGCCCGTCGGGGTTGAGCAGCGGCTCGCGCTCGAGCATCCGCTTCGACGAGCGCAGCGTGATGTGGCGCTTCTCGACCTTGAACAGCGACAGGCTGTCGTACATCCACAGGCCGACGTCCATCAGCCACAGCGGGTGCCGGTCGCCTTCGTACACCGGAAGCGCGAACATCAGCGGGCGCACGAGGTGCGGCGCGATCCTGCGCAGCGCCGCGCGTTCGTTGGTCCCCTCGAACACCAGCTTGAACTGGTAGTGCTCGAGGTACCTCAAGCCGCCGTGGATCAGTTTGCTGGATCGGCTCGACGTCCCGAACGCGAAGTCGCGCTGCTCGACGAGGAGCACCCGCAACCCGCGGAGGGCCGCGTCGTGCGCGACCCCCGCGCCGTTGATTCCGCCGCCGACGACGACGAGATCGAAGTCGCCGCCGTCGACCTCGTCGAGGACGGCGTTGCGCTGACGGGCATCGAAGAGTCGTTGGTGCTGCGCGCTCATGCGACGGGGTGGGTCTAGCGCCTCATGACGCACCGAGGCAATGACATTGGGTGCGGCCTCATCCGATGCGCAGGTTTCGCTCGCCGTCGCTCATGATCTTGATCGGCTGAATCGCCATGACCTTCATGAACACCCGGAGCAGCACCGGATCGAACTTGTACTTGATCTCGCTCGACATCAGCGCCAGCGCGATCTCCGGGCCATAGGCCTCCCGGAACGGCCGCTTGGAGGTCAGCGCGTCGTAGGTCTCGCAGATCGCGATGATCTTGCCGTAGATGCCCAGGCCCATCTTCGGCATCACCAGCTCGATCTCCCCGTCCGCCGTCCGGCGCGGGATCGCGTAGTCGACCTTGCTCTCGTAGGCCGCCACGATGCGCGCCATCGTCGACTTGTCCAGGCCGCGGGAGAACAGGATCTTCTTCGCGGACCGCAGCGGGAACAGGTCGATCTCCTTGCGCTCCTCGTCCGTGAGCCCGCCCTTGCGCGCGAGGATGTCCTCCGAGATGCCGACGAGCCCGACCTGCGAAAACATCGCCGCCATCCCCAGCTCGTGCAGCTGACGTTTGTCGAGCCCGAGCTCCGCCCCGAACACCACGCACAAGAGCATCGTGTTCACCGAGTGGTACGGCAGGTAGTCGGTGTCGCTGCGCGTGGTGGTGACGCCCAGGAAGTGCGTCCGCTGATCGTGCGACAGGTCCACGAGGTCCTGCACGAGGCGGCCGGCCTTCGCGATCGGCAGCGAGTAGTCCCCGCGCTCGACCTTGTCGAAGTAGACGCGCATGAAGAAGATCGCGCGCGAGTACACCGTCATCAGGTACTTCTTGCGGTCGATCTGCTGGTCGAGGTCTGGCTCCGCTTGGAGCTTGTCGAGCAGCTCCTTCACCTGCGCGTAACGCGCGAGGCGCATCGATGGGAGCTCACGCCCCTCCGCGCCGTCCTCCTTCGCGGAGCCGGCGTACTCCGCGCTGAAGATGTAGAGGAAGTCGCGGATCTCCTGCGACGTCACCGGGCGGTTCGTCGAGAAGCCGCCGATGTCGCGACGCTCGAACTCCGCGGTCAGGAACTTCACGCTCTCGAGCGCGCCGAAGTCGAACTTCAGCTGCGTGTTGTTGAGGTAGATGATCGTCTCGGAGGCGTGCAAGTTGAGTTGACGCTCCGTCGCGATGACGCGGTTCATCGCTTCACGCAGGGTGTCGATCGGCTTGAGGAAGATCTTGTTGTCGGGCGCGTGGATCTTCACGTTGCGCACGAGCATGTAGAGCGTCGACGCGATCTGCTTGCCGAGCTGCTGCAGCTTCTGATCGCGCTTCGCGGAGGTGCCGTCGTCGATGCCCGACGGCTTCGACAGCCCGTCGTACTTGCCGTCGTCCTGCTGGAACGCGCTCTGACTGGGATCCCAGTCGTCGCGAAGCCGCATCGACTCCTTGTCAGCCATGTTTCTTCGCCTCCGCGCGCTTCGCCTTGATCTCCTGCTTCAGACGCAACGCCGCCTTGTGCGCCGACTCCATGACCTCCTTGGGGTTGTCGCGGTTCTGCACTTGCGCGGCGAGCACCTTGAACGCCGAGACGTTCTTCATCGCCGCGAGGCCGATGACGGCCATGGTCTTCATGTCGTTCGCCTTGCCGCGGGAGAACAGCCCACCCTTCTGCGTGAAGAGCGACTTGAGGTAGTCGAGCGCCACCTCCGACCGGGTCTCGCCGAGCGCCGTCGCGATCGCGATGCGCTCGCGGTTGTCGCGCTGGAGGAAGTCGTCCGCCTGCATCGCCTTCACGAACAGCGGCGCCGCGCGCTTCGGCGCGCGCGTCGCGAGCGCACGGTAGGCACCGACGCGCATCTGGATGTCCTCGTCCCGCATCGCCTTCTCGATGTACCTCAGCGAGATGTCCTCCTTGGACTTCGCGAGGGTCTTGAGCCCCTCCAGGCGGATCATGATGTTCGGGTGATCGAGGCAGCGGCTGATCAGCTGGATTTTGTTGTCCGGGTTGATCTTGTGGATGATCGCCAGCATGTCCTTCACGACGTTCGACGAGTTGTGGTCGAGCCGTCGTGCGAACACGTCGACGTGACTACGGCCAAGCTCCGCGAGCACGTTGATCATGATGGCGCGCGCGTCCTGGCGCTCCATCCCCGCGAGCATCTCGACGAGGTGCAACAGCTCCTCTTCGCCGCACACCGACAGGTAGGCGTGCACCGCGCCCTCGTCGAGGTCGCGGTTGAGCATCAGGTACTGGCCGACGGAGTCGAGGCGGTGCGGCTCCGCCATGCGCCGCCGGAACACCCCCGCCATCTTGGTGACGAGCTGGATCCGGCCCTTCGGGAGCGGCCGCTCCGCGATCTTGTCGAAGCGCTGGAGCAACGCGACGGCGCCCTTCACGTCCTCGGAGACGAGGAGCGTGTCGAGGACCTGCGTAAAGGCCTCGAGCATCATCTCGTAGTCGTCGACGTCGCACTCGAGCTCCAGGATCTGGAACAGGATCAGCACCATCTTCGCGAAGAGGCGCTTCTTGGCCTCCTGGAAGAGCTCCTCCTGCACCTGCGCGCGGTCGCCGTCGGTCGCGGTGCGCCCCGAGATGATGCCGCCGCGCATCTGGTCGACGTCGGTCAGCTCCAGCTCGAGGTCCTCCGCGGACAGGCGAGCGAAGCGCGTGATGTCGTCGGAGTTCGCGGAGAGCTGCTTTCTCAGGTACGCGACGATCTTCTCGACCTCGATCTCGACCTCTTCCTCGGAAAGGTCGCCGAACCCGAAGCCCTCGACGACGACGTACTCGATGAACTCGAACTGCTCCTTCCAGAGGCGCGTGATCATGTCCTCTTGGAAGAGCGCGGCGTCGCTGCGCCGCTCCGTGGCGAGCATCACGAACCTGAGCAGCTCCTCGGGCGGCATGCCCTTGCGGAACATGAGGTACCGCATCCCGTCCTTGTAGAAGCGGTAGGTGAGGTTCTCGCGATCCTCGTCCTGGTAGATGACGTGTTTCTTGAACTCGAGCGTGTACGGCGTGAGCTTGAGCGGCAGGATGTCGTGGGCGGCGAGGAACGTCTCGAGCGCCTGGTGCGCCGGCTCGAGGTACTCGGCGAACCGCGTCTCCGCGTGCCGGTAGATGTTGATGTTCTTGATGCCCTTGAGGAGCAGGAAGAACACGTCGGCCGCCTGGCGCGCCGCCTGTTCCTCTTCGTCCAGGCCCGCGTCGCCGGGGGCTCCTCCATGCAGGGCGTCGGTCGTCAACGTGCGGGGATGTTACCCAATTTTCGCTACGGCTACTGCCCCAGCTTCTGCTTCAGCTCGGCCAGGTGGTCGTCGACCGCCGACGCGGCGGCCGGATCGGGGGCCTCGGGGGGCTCGGGCTCGGCCTCGGCGCCCGACGGGAGCGCCTTCATCTTGGCCTTGAGCGCCTGCAGGGCGCGCTCGGCCTCGACGTTGATCGGCGGGCCGGCCTCCAGGAGGGCCGGATCGCCCTCGCTGATGACCTCCGCCTCGACCTCGGCGCGGATGATCCGCTCCTCCATCCGGTCGAAGGCGTCCAGCGCGTTCGCCACGCTGTTCTTGGCCTTGGTCGTCGCGCCCATCTTGGCGCCCTTGGCCTGCGCCGCCGCCTGCCGGGCGATCAGCGCCGCGCGGCGGGCCGGCATCTCGGAGAGGCGCCGCTCGAGCTCCCGCTCGGCCCCCTCCAGCTGCGTGATCTGGTTGGCCTGCTCCTCGATGGCCGAGGTCTCCGCGGCGGCGCGCTGCTCGGCGGCGATCTTCAGCTCCAGCGCCTTGCGAGCGCGGTCCTCGTCGCCGTTCTGCAGGGCCTGCATCGCCCGGGCCTCGTAGCCCTCGGCGTCGACCAGCGCCTTGTCCCGCTTCTTCTCGAGGAGGCGCTTTTGCGTCTTGGCCTCGATGATGGCGTCGCGGGCCTCCTGGCGGCCCCGCTTCATGTCCTCGATCGCCTGTTCGAGCATCTTGGCGGGGTCCTCCGCGCGCTCGACGATGCTGTTGAGGTTGGATTCTAGGACCTTCGAGATTCGACTGAGGATACCCATGGAGCAGTTCGCTTTCGTCTAACCAACCGGGCGGAAGCAGGCGGTTGTTCCCGCACCGAACCCGAGGACAAATCTTTAGCTTGATCCGGCGCCGGATCCAAACTAACTCCATCGGCCTCATGGCGCTCCGTAGGACCGGATACAAGGCCGGTGACGAGGTCGACTCCAAGTGCACCAAGTGCAAGATGGTGCTCGCGCACACGATCGTGGCGATGGTCGGCGACCAGATCGCGCGCGTGAAGTGCAACACGTGTGGGGGCGAGCACGCCTATCGCCCACCCCCCACGGCCTCCGAGGCGACCGCGAAGCGGCGCCGCGCGGAGCGTAAGGCGAACGCCGCCGAGAAGGTGGGCGCCCTTCCGACCGCCGAAGAATACGACGGCATCGCCAAGGGCAAGGACCTCTCGAGCCCCCTCACCTACTCCATCCAGATGGAGCTTCAGCGGGACGACATCCTCGAGCACCCGAAGTTCGGGATCGGGATCGTCACCGACCTGAAGGAGGGGAAGAAGGCCCACGTCGCGTTCCCCGAGGGCGGCAAGGTGCTCGCCTTCGGGCGCGGCTGACCGCTTGCCCCCGCGCCGCACGGCGCACCTCGCAGGGTGCGGCGGCCGACTCCTGGCCAGGCCCGAAGACTTCGTCGTCGAAGAGACGATCCCCTACGCCCTCTCGGGCGAGGGCACCCACCTGTTCGTCCGCATCGAGAAGACCGCGCTGACCACGCCGCAGGCCGTGGGCCGGTTGCTCCCGGGGATCGACCGGCGGCGGATCGGCTGGGCGGGCCTCAAGGACCGGCACGCCATCGCGCGGCAGTGGATCTCGATCGACGATCCGCGCGGGGAACTGACGGTCGCGGACGTCGACGGCGTCCGCGTGCTCGAGACGACGCGCCACAAGAACAAGCTCAAGCGCGGCCACGTCGCGAGCAACACGTTCACGATCCGGCTGCGTGAGGTCTCGGCGGTGGCGAACGCCGCGCCGATCGTCGACGCGCTGAAGGCGACCGGCCTGCCGAACGTCTTCGGCCCGCAGCGCTTCGGCCGCGACGGCGACAACGCCGAGCGCGCGCTTCGAATCCTGCGCGGCGAAGCGCGGGCCCCGCGCCGGCGCGACGAGAAGAGCATCTTGATGTCGGCGCTCCAGTCCGAGCTGTTCAACGCCTACGTGACGCTTCGCCTGGAGCGCGCCCTCTTCGACGTCGCGCTCGACGGCGACGTCATGAAGAAACACGAGACCGGCGGCCTGTTCACCGTCGACGACCCGACGGCGGAGCAACCGCGCGTCGACGCGATGCAGATCTCCCCGACGGGCCCCCTGTTCGGGAAGAAGACGATGCGCGCCGAACGCGCCGCGCGCGCGCTGGAGGACGAGGTCCTCGAAGCCTCGGGCCTGGACGAGGCGATGCTCGCCCGCGTCGGCCCAGGGACGCGGCGGCTGATCCGCATCCCGTTCGATCCGGACGCGACGGTCGAAGCCGAGGACGAGGCCACGCTGCGCCTGCGCTTCACGCTCCCGAGCGGCGCCTACGCGACGGTGGTGTTGGACGAGGTCGTGAAGCCGGACGCGGGGACGTTCACCCGCGAGGCCCCCGAGCCGGCTTGACCGGCCCAACGCGACAAATCACGATGACACACGTGACGGAGCCCGAGACCAACGTCCGGCGCCCCAGCGCCAGCACGCGCGACGCCCGCGCGGTCGAGCTCCGTCGAGTCCGGGCTCTGACGGCCCGTCAGAGGATCGAGCTCGCGCTGAAGCTCGGGCGCCAGGGTCGCGCGCTGCAGCGACGCGCCCAGCGCGTCAGTCCTTCTTGACCAAAACCTTCGCGGCCTTCGACCGGAGCGCCGTGGAGCGCACGCCCTCGATGGCCGCGGTGCTCGCGACCTCGCCCGCGAGGAACTTCATCGTGACGTTCTTCTTCAACCACGCGCCCGCCGTCGAGACGGTGGAGCTCGACGCGACCTTCGTGAGGAGTGCTCGGCCTGCCGCCAGCGCGGCCGTGACTGTGGGACCCATGGGACCTCCTGGTGTTGGGTGACCGAAGATCAGGATAGCGACTCGGATCGCGGTTGGCGAGAGGGGCTGAGCTCGTCAGCCGTTCGCGCGCCCCGCGTTGCGCCATCACAGGCTTGACCCAGCCACCGGTCCGTAGCCAGCGTGCGCCATCGCGAGCCCGAGCCACAAACAGAAGCGCGTCGTCTCGGTGCTCGCGGTCGTAGCGGTCGGGGCTGCGGTCGCGCTGGGGATCGGCATCTGGCTCGGCGTCCGCGCGTACCAGGCGCTCGACGCGGACTGGGTCGGCCCGTGGCCGGAGGAGCCCGGCCTCCCGCGGGTCCTCGATGGCGTCCGCATCGGAACGCCGCTCGACGAAGCCGCGCGCCGTCGCCCCGAGCTCTTCGCCTGGCCGGCCGACGCGAAGTTGCCGTACCGAGACGGCGTCGCGCTCGCCGGCGTCGATGTCGGGCGCAACGTTCGGCGCGCGAACGGCGCGACCGTCGTCCTCCTCTCCACGCCCTTCCCGGGGCGGAGCGTTCGCGCGACGTTCGACGGGCCCGAGCGACAGCTCGCCGAGGTCACGGTCGTCACGAGCACGGCCGCGTTCCCGAAGTCGTGGGGCCCCCCGACGATCGCCTCCGCGGTCCCGGGCGCCGCCGACGGTCCGATCTGGCTGGACGCGTCGCGGACGGTCCGGTTCTACCGCTTCGAGAACTCGAAGGTCGTGCAGCGCTTCACGCCGTTCGAGCGCCTCTTGGGCGACGCACTCGAAGGCGGCCTCGCCGGGCTGCGTCCCGGGATGTCGACCGCAGAGCTCCACACGAAGCCCGATGGCGACGTCGAAATCACCCTGGGCCCAGGCTGCGTCGATCGGCTTCGGGTGTACGGGAGAGGTGACGGCGACGGGCGCCTCGAATACGTCTACACCTGGATCCGGTACGGGCCCTACGAAGGCTACCGAGATCAACTGCTCGACGTCCTCCGCGCGCGTTGGGGGCCGCCCACCGAGGCTCGCCCCGACGGGACGCTGTGGTCGTGGCACGGCGAAGGCGTCTACGGCCACGTCATCGACGACCCGCCGAAGCACCTGTTGGAGATCAGGCTCCGCTCGGAGCCCACCCCGCCGGACGCGCGAACCCGCGCGGAGTCCGAGGAGTACCTGGCCGACGTCATGCGATGGCTCGGACCGTTTCCACATTCCCCGGGACCTCCGCAGCGCTTGAAGGACGTCGCGCTCGGCTCGCGGCGCGCCGACGTGCGACGCACGCTGAGCGCCCTGTGGCCGAGCGACGAGAAGCTCGAGACGATCGAGATCTACGGGACGACGCTGGCGTTCGACATCAGCGCCTACGCGAGCTTGGAAGCTCGAGTCGGCTGGAGCTCCCGAACGGAGCTCGACGTGACCCTCGACCTCGACTTCGGCCAACGGCGGCCCGGACGCCTCGACGCGATCCGACTGGTGCTCCCCGGCGTGGGCTGGCTGGCCCGCCTCATCGACGCGTGGGGGCCTCCGGCGGAGGTCACGGGTCGTGCCGAACACGTGTGGTTCTTCGACGGCGACACACGACGCGCGATCGTCCGCCCGACCCGGCACGAGACAAACGTGTCGTTCGAGGAGAACATCCCGCTGTCCGTGCTCCTCGGCGACAGCCCGTCCGAGTTCCCGCTCGGCCGTCCCGAGCTCATCGGCACGAAGCTCGAAGACCTGCGCGCATCGTTCGTGGTGAAGCCCGGCGATCCGATGCAGATCGACCTCGGCTACTGCGGACACCTTCACTCGAAGTGTTACGCCCGAGTCCGACTCGATGGCGACCGCGTCGAGAGCATCGAGGTCGTCCTCTACACACGCACGCCCGACGAAGCGGAGCGAACGTGGCAGACACTCCAGGCGCGCTGGGGCCCACCCGCGCAACTCATGGTCGAGGCCTACGAATTCGAGGACTCCGACGCCGCCGTGCTCGTGTTCCCTCGGGCGTCACACACGGTGCTGTTCGCCCCGGCCGACCAACACGTGCTCCGGCTCCCGCTCTACGTGACCGAGCCGTTCTTCGACGGGTGACACGCGGTGAGGTTCGGCCTCAACCCGGTGTGGATGACCTCGTCGAGCAGCGAAGACAACAACGTCTTCACCCGGGTATCGGCTGCGTCCGCTGAGCTCAGCCGCTACGTGTCCACGAGCACCCCGCCTCGGCGACGCACGTCGTCTCGTCCGTGTGTCGGGCGCAGGCGAACTCGTTTCCGCGGCAGTCGATGTACTGCCACCCGCATACCGACGTGGTCTCGCACTCGCTCGACGTGTCTCCAGCCTCGTTGCAAGCATTGGCGTCCGCCGTACCCCGGCAGTCCTCACTCCAGCGGCATCCTTCGATCGCGCCACACTCGATCCCGTTTTCCTGCAACAGGCAGCTGCGAGCCCCACGACAGTCATCGAGCGCAGCCGACCAACTGCAACCCGGCTGCATGTTGCACTGCGCCGGCGTGAGGTAGCTCGAGCAGCTTCGAGCGGACCCCGAACACTCTCCCTCCCACGAGCAGCCGACACGCACGCACTCTGGCTGGGATGCGTAGTCGAAACACAGGAGCGTCCGGGTCCGGCAGGCGTGGTACGGGTCGCACTGGTCGAGCGCTTCGCAATCGCCGCGGAACAACAGCGCGCCCTGGTCGCACCGTTCAGCCACTCCCGTGCACGAGAAGTCGTTGACAGCCGCCTCGCCCGCGTCGCGCGCCGACGTGGGCGAGGGACTGGGTTCGTTCGACGAGCCACAACCCGCAGCGAGCAGCATGAACGTCAACGGTAGGATGCGGGTGTTCATGTCCGTGCGGCGGACCGTCGCATGCCGTCGGGCTCGGGTCGACTCAGTCCCGCACGCCACAGACATCCGGGTCGGCGGCCGCCGGCCAACGTCCCAAACGGGTGACACGCGGTGAGGTTCGGCCTCAACCCGGCCGCCGGACCTCTTCCAGCAAGCTCGACAACAACGTCTTCATCGCGTCGTCGTCCTCCAGCTCGTGAAACGTCGCTCCCGACGCCGTGCGCGCGATGCACACCGCGACCGCGCGCTTCGGGCACAGGTCGAGGCACTCGGACTCCACTACGCGCAGGGAGCGCTTCGCGCCGCCGGCTTTGACGCCGGCCTTGAGGAACGCGCGCACCGTCTTGGGGCGGGGCTTCTTGCCGTCGCACTCGTGGCACACGAAGACCGTCGCGTGTTTTGCGGGTGGGGTCTTGGCTTTCATCCCTGCTCGCACCCGGCGGGAACCGGGAGCTACAGCTTCCGAATGTTCTCGCGCTTCTTCGCGAACTTCGTCGCGTTCCGCGTGTCGATCAGGAGCGTCGCGTACTCGGTGATGAAGTCCCAGTCGTACGCGTCGTGCGCCGTCAGCACCAACACCGCGTCCTGCGACGCGAGCAGCTCGGGCGTCAGCTCCACCGACTGCATCCCGAGGTCGAAGTGGCGCGTCCGCTTCATCACCGGGCAGTGCGGGTCGTTGTAGAGGACCTTCGCGCCCGAGTCCTTCAACAGATCGATGATCTTCAACGACGGCGACTCACGCAGGTCGTCGACGTTCTTCTTGTACGCGATGCCGAGCACCAACACGTGCGCGCCGTTCAGCGCGATGCCGATCTCGTTGAGGTGCGTCATCACCCCGTCGACCACGTGGTACGGCATCCGCGTGTTGATCTCACCCGCGAGCTCGATGAAGCGCGTCGAGAAGTCGTACTCACGCGCCTTCCACGTCAGGTAGAACGGGTCGATCGGAATGCAGTGCCCGCCGAGCCCCGGGCCCGGATAGAACGGCATGAACCCGAACGGCTTCGTCGCCGCCGCGTCGATGACCTCCCAGACGTCGATACCCATCCGGAGGCACATCATCTTCAGCTCGTTGACCAACGCGATGTTCACCGCGCGGAACGTGTTCTCGAAGATCTTCGTCAGCTCCGCCGCCGCCATCGACGACACCGGCACCACCCGCTCGATGATCGACGCGTAGACCGCCTCCGCGACCCGCATCGAATCGGGGTCGTGCCCGCCGACCACCTTCGGGATCGTGCTCGTCTCGAAGTGCGGGTTGCCCGGATCCTCGCGCTCCGGCGAGTACGCGAGGAAGAAGTCCTTCCCCGCCGACAGCCCGCTCTCCTCGAGGATCGGCTTGCACACCTCGACCGTCGTCAGCGGATAGGTCGTCGACTCCAGCACCACGAGCTGCCCTTCGCGCAGCCCCGAAGCGATCGCCCGGCACGTCCCTTCGACCGCCGTCAGATCCGGCTCGCGGGTCTTCGTCAGCGGCGTCGGCACCGCGATGAGGATGACGTCCGGCTCCCCGATGCGACCGAAGTCGGTCGTCGGGATGAACTTCTTCTCCTCGATCGCGACGCGCAGCTTCTCGAAGTCGATGTGTTTGATATACGACTCACCCTTCTCGAGGGCGTCGACCTTCTTGTCGTCGATGTCGAATCCGTAGACCGTGAACCCCGCGCGCCGGAAGGCGCCGATCAGCGGGAGCCCCACGTAGCCGAGGCCGCACACGCCGATCGTGGCTTCGCGCTTTTCGATCTTTTCGAGGACTTGTTCGGTGATGCTCATGGCCGGGCGCTTGTCGTAGCACCCGTTGGAAGTCGATTGAACCCCGCCGCCCCTACTTGTTGCGCTTCTCGTACCGGTCGATGATCTCGCGCACTTCGGCCGCGTCCTTCGCGTCCGGCTCCATCTCGAGATAGCGCCGGTAGTGCTCCACCGCGGTGGCTTTGTCGTTCAAGGCCGCGTGCGCGCTCGCGAGGCCACGCTCCGCCTTCGCCAACGTCGGCTCCAGCTTCAGCGCCCGCTGGTAGTGCTCGATCGCCTTCTTCGCGCCCTTCTCGCCCTGCAGGACCTGGACGTGCCCCTCCTCGAGCTCCGACATCGCCTCACGGCGCTTCTCGACCGCCGCCGCGAGCTCGGGGTCCACGGTGACGGTCGGCTCGGGCGCGTCCTCGACGGTGTTGTAGGCGACGAGCCCGCCGACCGCGACGACCGCGACGACGATCAGTCCGATCAGCCAATCGGGGATCTTCTTCTTCTTCGTGCGCGCCTCGACGGGCACCTCGACCTGAACGCTGGAGATCTCGTCGGTGCTCTCCGTCGTGAACAGCTCCTGAATCCGCTCCGCTTCCGCGGCGCGGCGCTTCGTCTCCTCCTGCTCGAGCTGGGCCACCAGCAGGTGCGCCGGCTTGCCCTCCAGGCCGTTCTTCTTCGACTTGCGCAACGGCGGCGGCGCGGCCGCCGGGGGCGGAGGCTTGGCCGGCGCGGCCGGCGCAGGGGCCGGCGCCCCCGACGTGGGCTGCGGCGCGTTCGACGCCGTCACCCGCGCCGCCTCCAAGCGCGCCATCCAGCCGTTCGGGACGCTGTCGTTCTGCCGCGCGCGGACCGGGACGGACGGGCCCGCCGAAGAGACCAGCCGCGGCTTCGCCTCCGGCGCTGCGTCGCCTTCGAGCACCGCGAGGTGCGCGGGTTTGCTGGAGCCGGCGCTCCGGTAGTCCTCGCCACACGACGGACACTTGAAGCCTTCGCTGATGGCGAACTCGTGCGTGCAGTGGGGGCACCGAGGCATCGCGGCGGGAGCATAGCAGGCCTCGCCGTTTATCGGGCGGAGTGAAATCCGAACGACGTGGTGCGTCAGGCTGTAACCCCCGGCGAAGAAACAGCGTGGGCTCGGGTGAAAGGAACCAAACCATGCCTGACCACACCAGCTTCGACACCCTGATCGTCGGCGGCGGCCTCGCCGGCCTCGTCGCCGCCACGCAGCTCGCCCGGGAGGGACAGAAGGTCCGCCTCCTGGAGCGGAGCACCGCGCTGGGCGGTCGCGCCCGCACCACCTACGCCGCCGGGCACGCGCTCAACCTCGGACCGCACGCGCTCTACCGCGCGGGCGCGCTCGCCGAAGCGCTGAAGGATCTCGACGTGGCGATCGGGTCCCACCGCGTCGCTCCGACCGGATTCTTCCTCGACGCCGACACACGCCACACCGCCGTGACCGGCTTCGCCTCGCTCCTCACCACCGGCGCGCTCACGCTCGCCGGCAAGGTCGAGCTCGCGCGCTTCATGGCGCGCATGAAGTCGTTCGACGCCGACGCCCTCGCCCGCACCACCGTGCAGCGCTTCTTCGACGAAACGTTCGCCGACGACTCCGCGCGCCGTGTCGCCCTCGCCCTCGCACGCCTCACGACCTACGCCGACGACCCCGCGCACCTCTCCGCCGGCGCGCTCCTCGGCCAGCTCGTCTCGGGCACGTATGCGGGGGTCGACTATGTAGACGGAGGGTGGACGGCGATCGTCGACGGCCTCGCCGAAGCCGCCCGCGAAGCCGGCGCCGAGCTGGTGACGGGCGCACGCGTGGAGCGCGTCGAGCGCGGCGCGGACGGGTTCGTCGTGGGCGTGCGGACGCCGAACCGCGACGACGACGCAGAGCTCGCCCACGCCGACCGCGTGATCCTCGCGCTCGACCCGGCGACCTGCGCGCGCCTGTTCCCCTGCCCCGCCCTCGACGCGATCGCCGCGCGCGCGCGGCCGGTGCGCGCCGCGAGCCTCGACGTCGCGCTGTCCCGCCTCCCCGACCCGCGCGCGATCTTCGCGCTGGGCCTCGACGAACCCACGTACTTCTCGGTGCACTCGGTGTGGGCCGACGTCGCGCCCCACGGCGCCGCGACGGTGCACGCCGCGGCGTACCTCGGACCAGACGACACCCACACGCCAGAGGGCACCCGCGCGATGCTGGAGCGCACGCTCGACCGCATGCAGCCGGGCTGGCGCGAGGTCGTCGTGCACGAGCGCTTCCTGCCGAACCTCGTCGTCACCCCCGACTCCCCCGACGCCGACCGCGGCGGCCTCGCCGGTCGCCCGGACGTCGACGCCGCGGGGGTCGACGGGCTCCTGATCGCAGGAGACTGGGTCGGCCCGACCGGGATGCTCGCCGACGCCGCCGCCGCGAGCGGACGCGCCGCCGCGGCGCACGCGGTGACACGACGAACGCGTGCGGTCGCATGAGGGGTTGAACGCGATGCAGACCAGTGCGAATCGATACCGCGTGGACGGAGCGTTCGACACCGCGTACGCCCGCCACCACCGCCACGTGTGGGGCCTGTGTTACCGCATGACCGGCTCGTCCGCGGACGCCGACGATCTGATGCAGGACACCTTCGAGCGCCTCGTCACGAACCCGCCGAAGGACGTGCAACGTACGTTGCGGCCGTGGCTCGTGCGCGTGGCGATGAACCTCTCGCGCGACCGGCTCCGCCGACGACGCCGCAAGAAGTACGGCGGTGACTGGCTCCCGGAGCCGATCGAAGCGCTGGAGCACGAGCCCCCCGCCGAGCACGTCGAGCGCGCCGACACCGAAGCGCGCTACGACCTGCTGGAGAGTGTGTCGATCGCGTTCCTCGTCGCGCTCGAGGCGCTGCGCCCCACGGCGCGGGCGGTGCTGCTGCTGCGTGACGTCTTCGACTACTCGGTGAAGGAGACCGCGACGGCGCTCGACATGAGCGAAGCCAACGTCAAGACGACGCTGCACCGCGCGCGCCGCCAGATGGCGACGTACGACGACGCGCCCAAGAGCGGCCCGATGGAGGACGCCCAGCACGCGATGATGGCGCTGTTCTCACACCTCGTCGCGGGGGACATCGAAGGCGTCGAGGCGCTCCTCGCCGCGGACGTCGTCGCGCGCTCCGACGGCGGCGGACGGTACCGCGCGGCGCACCGTCCGGTGATCGGCGCCGAGCGCGTCGCGAAGTACCTCGTCGGCATCACCGCGAAGCGCGGCGCGCCGGTCTGGTTCGAGCCGCGGGTGCTCAACGGCGCCGCGGGGTTCGTCGCGCGCTTCGCGGAGCGCGAAGGCCACGCGACCTACATCGCGATGAGCTTCGACGTCGACGCGACGGGCAAGCTGGTTCGGATGTACTCGCAGCTCGACGAGACGAAGATGACGAAGGTCCGCCTCACTGCGCAGTGACGGGCGGCCGGCTGGTCGACGCCCCCATGAGCGGGACGTCCGACTGCCCGTTGCAGTCCGCGTCGGCGAACGCCGCGGGGTCGAGCGGGAACGCGTCGGCGTCGTCGTTCGTGCCGTCGCCGTCGGAGTCCATCGCGTTCGGGTCCGACGTGCCCGCGCGGCACGGGTCGAAGTAGACCGTGCCCGGCATGTTGAGCTCGGCGCCGTTGCCGAGGCCGTCGAGGTCGAAGTCCTCGTCCCCGTCGTCGGTGCCGTTGCCGTCGGTGTCCGCGAGCAGCGGGTCGGTGCCGAGGATCGTGATCTCGTAGCCGGTGCCGAGCCCGTCGCCGTCCGGATCGTCCTCGACCGCGCCGCGGTAGAACGCCTGTCCGCCCGCGTCGGGGTCCCAGCCCGGACCGCCGCAGTCGGTGAACACGGTGCTGCTGCCCGCGCCGGTAACGCCGACGGAGGACACCGCCCACGTCTGCAGATCGGTGGAGTGGTAGACGCCGTAGTTCGTGCCGGCGGTGGTGCCGTCCAGCGTGACGTCGAGGCCGAAGATGCCGTCGGCGCAGGAGCCCACGCCGATCCCCGCGCTCAGGCCGGTCACCACGACCTGCGAGGTGGTGATCTGTTCGGCGCTCCCCGGGTTGTTCACGCGCAACGTGACGGTGTGTGTGCCGGCCTCGGTCCAGCGGTAGTGAACGATGTCTGGCGTCGCGCCGGGCATCACGTCCGGGTTACCGGTCGCGGACCACAGGTAGGTGATGGGCGCGGTCGCGTTCATCGGACCGACCTGCGCGCGGAGCTCGTTCGTCGCCCACGCGGTCGCGTCGGCCGGGCCGACGATCGACGGCGCGCCGAGCGGGACGAGCAGCGGCCCCATGACGACACGCCCCGCGCCGTGGCGCGCGGGCTGGCCGAGCGTGGGCGCCCACTCGACGAGGAGCCCGCGGACCTCGGCCGGCGACAGGTCACCGTCGGCGCTCAACACGTCCGCGGCCGCACCCGCAACGAACGGCGCCGCGGCGGAGGTGCCGTTGAAGAGCGTCGCGCCCGTCGAGACGAGGTTGATGTCGGTGTACGCCGAGATGTCCGGTTTTCCGAAGCCGCCGCCCATCACGCCGCCCGGGCCGTGCGTCGGTCCCTCGGCGGAGTAGAACGCGACGGTGTACGGCGGGAACGGCTCGACGGCCGCGACGGAGATCGCGCGCGGGCTGTCGCCGGGCGTGGTGATCGACTGGGTGAACACCTGCGTCGCGACCTCGAGCCCGAGCGAGAACAGCTCCACGTCGAGGGCGCCGGTCGCCCCGCCGCGAGTCACCGCGAACCCGTAGAGCGGCCAGCTCCCGACGCACGGATCGTCGACGGCCCAGCTCAAGGTTTCGGTCGGCGTCTGCCCGGCGCCACCGTTCTGCGGATCCGACGACGACGCGACGAACGTCAGCGTCCCGTTCTGCTCGACCTTCACCACGTGCAGGTCGAGGTCCTGGTCGACGTTCCCCCAGTCGCTCCACCGCAGGTAACCGGTGATCGGGTAGTTCATCGGTAGGCAGTACGGCAGGTAGTTCACCGGTTGGTTCGCGGAGCCGGGGAAGATCATCCGGTCCATCGCGTCGAACGTGGCGGCGCCGAACCAGTGCGTGCGGCGTTGGTTGCCGGCGGCGGTGACCCACACGACGCCGGCGTCCGCGACGACCGCGACGATGTCGTTCACGATCCCGCTGCCGTCGCCCGGGCCGACGTTGAAGAACTCGAGCGACGTGTTGATGACGTGGATGTCGTTCGCGAGGAACCAGTTCACGGCCTCGACGAGATCCGGGAGGCGGCTGATCTCCGCGAGGTAGAGCTCGGCGCCCGGCGCCGCACCGTGGACGATCTCGGCGACCGCCGTCCCGTGGTTCGACGCGCTGAACGGGACGTTCGGGTTCGGTGCCTCGTCGACGAAGTTCATGAACTCGACGCCCGAGGGGAGCTGCTCGCCGACCAACGCATCGAAGCCGGCGAAGCCCACGTCGATGATGCCAACGCGCACGTCGCGGCCGTCGAAGCCCGCGCCGTGCCAGGGCGCGACGTCCATCTCGAGGAGCGCGGAGGCGAGCGCCGGCACCGCGCGCGGTGGGTTCGTCACGCGCGGGACGACTTCGAGCGCCGCGATCGTCTCGAGGTCATCGATCGGCGCCCACGCTTGGATGAGCCCGAAGGTGTCGTCGCTGGAGGTGACCTCGGCGCCCGCGCCCTCGAGCGCGGTCACCGCGATCGCGACGGTGGACGGCGCGACCTGCACCGAGAACTGCACGCGCCCGTCGATGACGGTGACGTCGGGCGGGAACTCCTCCGGGCGCGCGTCGACGAGCCGCGAGAGCGTGCTGTCGAGCCCGGGCTTCGGCGTGAACGCGAGGCCCCCGAGGGAAGACAGCTCCGAGGGCGGCGCGATCGAGATCGTCTCGGTCCGGATCGACCAGCGCACCGTGAAGGTGAGGCGTTCGATGTCGCTGTCCTCGAACGTGAACGTGATCTGTCGTTCTTGCGTCTGCAGATCGTCGAACGTGAGCTCGACGGTCACGGTCTGTTGGCCGCCGGCGTCGATGCGGGCATCGAAGTCGGCGGACGGATCGACGCCGGCGATCGTCAGCGGCCCCGCGCCGACGTTCGTCACGACGACGTCGAGGCCCAAGGTGCTCCCGGACGGCCGCGGCCCCAGCTCGATCTCGGTCGGCGCGGCGCCCTCGTAGGCGAGCGCGGGAGACCCCAGCTCCTGCACCGGCGGCGGCGGCCCCTTCGGCGGATCCTCGGCGGACGAACAGGCGAAGAGGAGCGGCAGGACGAGGACGGGGCGGACGCGCACGAACGCAGGATCCGTCCGCTCGACGGGCGCCGCAAGGGCGTGCGAGGCCTCACCTCGGCTTTCGGTTCGTATACGTTCGGTGATACGTCGCCCGCGTGAGTGATCCGCACGTGATCGTCGGGACCGCGGGGCACATCGACCACGGCAAGACCACGCTGATCCAAGCGCTCACCGGCGTCGACACCGACCGGCTCCCCGAAGAGAAGAAGCGCGGCATCACGATCGTGCTGGGCTTCGCGCCGCTCACCCTCGCGGACGGTCGTCGGGTCGGAGTGATCGACGTGCCCGGTCACGAGCGCTTCGTGAAGAACATGGTCGCGGGCGCCGGCGGCATCGACGTGGTGCTCCTGGTCGTCGCCGCCGACGAAGGTGTGATGCCGCAGACGCGCGAGCACCTGGAGATCTGTCAGCTCCTCGGCGTGAAGCGCGGGGTCGTCGCGCTGACGAAGATCGATCGCGCCGGCGAGCTGTACGAGCTGGCGATCGATGACGTGAAGACCGAGGTCGAGGGCACGTTCCTGGAGGACGCGCCGATCGTGCCCTGCTCCGCGACGACCGGCGAAGGCATCGACGCGGTGAAGGCGGCGTTGACCGAGGCGGTGTCGAGCGTCGTCGACACGGATCGTTCGGGCCCGATGTTGCTGCCGGTGGATCGTGTCTTCTCGATGAAGGGGTTCGGGAGTGTGATCACCGGGACGCTGCTGCGCGGCGCGCTCGCGGTCGGCGACACCGTCGACGTGCTCCCGCCCATCCCCGGCCACACGATCGACAAGGGCGCACGCGTGCGAGGCATCCAGGTGTTCGGCGCGGCGGAGGAGCGCGCGTTCGGCGGGCAGCGCACGGCGGTTAACCTGCAGGGCGTCGACCTCGAGCAGCTCCGCATCGGGCAGAACCTCGTGTCGCGCGGCGCGGCGGTGCCGACCAAGAAACTCACGGTGCGGCTCACGTACCTGAGGAGCCGCAAGAAGAAGCTGAAGACGGGCGCGAAGATCCTCCTGCACACGGGCACGTCGCTCGTCGAAGCGGGCATCACGCTGTTCGCGCAGGACGCACTGGAGCCGGGCTCGACGGGGTACGCGACGCTGCGCCTCGCCGAGCCGATCGCGACGCTCCCGGGCATGCGGTTCATCGCGCGTGGGTTCGAGGCGGTGCGCTCCGCGGGCCGCACGATCGCGGGCGGCGTGGTGCTCGATCCGAACCCGGCGCGTCGTCGGCGCAAGGCGCCGGAGTCGATCGCGCTGGTGCAGGCGTTGAACGCGCTGGTCGAGAAGGGGCCGAAGGACGAGCGCCTCGTGAATGCGCTCGACGGCCTCGTGAAGGAGCGCGGCCCGGCGGGCGCGGAGCTGTCGGATCTGTCGCGGCGCCTCGGACACTCCACGAAGGTCTGTGAGAAGGCGGCGAAGGGGACGATCGCGCGCGTGCAGGATCGTCTGGTCTCCGGGGAGGCCGTCGACGAGCTGGCGACGCGCATCGAAGCGGTCTGCGCGGCGTACCACAAGGAGTTCCCGTTTCGCTCCGGCGTGTCGGTCGCGGAGCTGTCGACGCGGCTCGGTCGCACGATCCCCACGAGCATCGTCGACCACACGGTGCGCCAGATGATGAAGTCGAAGCGCCTCGCGGAGGATCGCGAGGGCGTGCGGCTACCGTCGCACCGCGCGGCGGTGGACCTCGGCGGCGCCGCGCAGGAGAAGGTCCTCGACACCCTCGCGGCCGCGGGCCTCGAGCCGCCCGCGCCCTCCGCGCTCGGCGCGGCGGCGTCGCTGGACGCGGCACAGACCAAGGAGCTGCTCGCGGCGCTCACCCGCACGAAGAAGATCGTGCACGCGGGCGGTGGGTTGTACTTCGCGGCGTCGGTCTACGAAGACGCGACGCAGAAGGTGCTCGCGCACATCGCGGCGGAGGACGGGATCACGACGGCGCAGGCGAAGGCGCTGCTGGGGATCTCGCGGAAGTATCTGATCCCGTTCCTGGAGTCGCTCGACAAACGCGGCGTGACGGCGAGGATCGGCGAGGTCCGGAAGGCGCGACGTTAGGCGTCGGCGCGCGTCGCGCTGCGCGCGTCTGAAGGTCGCGGACGGAGGCGCTCGACGAACGGGGAGCCGCTTGACGACGGGTTCTGCGAACACGGACGCGCTCAGGGAACGCCTATGGGTTCTTCGAACGGGAGCCGCTCCACGAACGCCGATGGGCTCGGCGGACGCGGCTGCGCTCAACGAACGCGGATGCGCTCCGTCGCGACGTAGCGCTCGCGGCGCTCCGCGACGATCTCCGCGGTGTCCGCGATCAGCACCGCGCCACGCGGGCCATCCAGGGTCGCGAAGGCGAGCTCCTCCGTCGCGCGATCCTCGGGTGCGAAGAAGTCGATCGGCCGGGGCGCCTCGACCTCCGTCGCGGGGTGCACGATCGGAACTTCGATCGGGAGCGGTCGCGTCTCCATCACGACACGCGGCGCGGGGCGTTCACGCGCACCGCGCGCGGCGGGGCGCCAACGATCCTGCACGTACACCCGCCGCACGATCCTGCGCTGCTGCATGCGCGCGCGATGGAGGTCCTCGACCTGGAGCTCTTCGTGCGTGTCGCCGCCGAGGAGCTCGACCTCTTCGGCTTCGAGGGGCTCGAGCTGACGTTCGGCGACGAGCGCCGCGAGGCGATCGCGGAGCGTGCGCGCGCGTTCGGCGGAGCGCGCGCTCTCGAAGGTCGTGTCCGGTTCGAGGAGGCACGAACGGATCGCCCACAGCGCGCCGATGAAGTCGCCGAGGTGGCACAGGCTCACGGCGATGTGGATCTTCCCGGTCGGCGTGCGCACGAGGCGATCGAGCTCGACGTGGATCTGCACGGCTCGCGCGAAGTCGCGCGCCGCGAAGCACGCCGCGCCGCGATCGACCAGCTCGGAGTACTGCGACCAGTCGACGGCGGGGCCGTCGCGGTAGAGCGCGCGCGCGATGCGTGCGTCGGGGATCTCGTCGCCGCGGACCGCCCACCACCCGAGGCGACCGCCGACGGACTGCACGACGGCGAGGCGGACGAGCTGCCGGACGACGGGGTCGGGTTCGGCGACGAGCGCGTCGACGGAGTCGATGTGGCCGGCGACGTGTTCGAGGAGGTCTTCGGTGCGTTCGAGCACGTGGAGCGGCGGGCGCTGCTCGACCTCGAGGAGGCGAACGACCTCGGCCACGGCGATCGGGAGGTTGGGCAGCGCGAGGAGCTCGCGGCAGATGCGGGCGAGACGGGCGCGCACGTTGGCTTCGGAGTTGAGGCCGGCGACGCCGTACGGCACGGGGGATCGGCCCCCGCGCCAGACCTGCGCGGCGAGCGCGCGCGTAGCCTCGACGACTCGGGGGCGAACGCGGGCGGCGGCGGTGGGCATGGCCCGACCACGCTGGCACGCGCGTATCGTGGGGCGCGCTCCGTCGACCGCGTAGTCCCGTGGCTCGTCCTCTGGACCAGCGGTCAGGCCGGTCGACTTGGCGTAGACTCGCCGGATGGCAGAGGAGCAGGCGGAGGATCGGTGGCTCCCGTGGGAGTCGCGGGTCGGGCCGGCGACGTTCGCGCGCACGCTCTACAACGTGGCGCTGTATCCGGTGCAGACGTTCGGGGCGGCGAACCGGGACGTGGGCATGGCGCGGTCGCTCGTGTTCGTGATGATCACTTCGCTCGCGGCGTTGCCGACGTCGTTGTTCCCGGACGTCTTCGGGCGCTTTTCGTTTGCGATGTTGGCGGGGCAGGAGGCGCCGACGGTGAACCTCGTCGAGAAGTACGGGTTGCTGTCGGCGGCGGCGCGGACGTTCGGGGTGTCGGTGTTGGCGGTGCCGCTCGGGCTGTTGATGTTCGCGGTGCTGCTGAACTTCTTGTTGTCGTTGGCGGGGGTCGAGAAGCCGGCGTTCAATCGGTGTGTTCGCGCGGCGTCGTATCACGCGGCGGTGGTGTTCGTGCTCGGTGTCTTCCCGTTGATGGGGGCGGTGGTCGGGCTGCCGTGGGGCGCGTACGTACTGTACGGGGCGACGATGGGGCTGTTCGACCTCACGCCGATCCGCGCGATGGGGGTGACGGCGGGGTACGTCCTCGGGGGGATCGCGCTGCAGGTGGCGCCGGTGCTGATGGCGCGCGGAGGCGGCTGAAAGGCTCCGAAGGGGGCGGTTCGCGGGTCCCTGGCCTGATTTCGGTTGCGGGGTCGTGCAGAACAGTGCGAGCAATTCAGGACCGATGTCGGACGAGATTCCTTACGGGAGCTTGGTCGAGCGTGCGCTGCGCGAGGTCGTGATCCGCGAGGCGTTGCGCATCGCGGGCGGCGCCCCGGGCCTCGCCGCGGGGAAGAACCACTTCTACATCGGGTTCAAGACGAAGGCGCTCGGCGTCGACATGCCGGAGTCGCTGCGCGAGCAGTACCCGGACGAGATGACGATCGTGTTGCGCAACCGGTTCTGGGATCTGGTGGTGGGCGACGACTACTTCTCGGTCGGCCTGTCGTTCGGCGGGGTGCCGGCGACGCTGCGGATCCCGCTGGGTGCCATCACGCGCTTTCACGACCCGCACGCGGACTTCGAGCTGCGCCTGACGCCGACGGCGGAGACGACGGAGGCGATCCGCGTGATCGCGCCGGTCGAGGCGGTCGAGCCGGAGGTGAGCGAGGAGCCCGAGGGACCCGAGGAGGCCCCGGAGGCCGCCGAGGAAGAATCGTCCACGGCGGACGTCGTGAGCCTGGACCAGTTCCGTCGGAAGTGACACAGTCCACCGTTCGTTTCGACGGCGGTGTGCTTCGGTGCGCCGGCCGCTGTGACAATCGGGGCCGACCTGGTTTCGACGGGGGTGTCGATCCATGGAACGCGTGTCCGGCAACCGTGCTCGCCGGTAAAAACGGTACGGAACCTTTAACTGCCAACGACGACTTCGTCGCCGCTGCTGTTGCTTAATCTACCCGATAGGGTCTGACTAAGCCGTTACGGTGGGTAGCCCCGCTCATGGCTCCCATCGTGGCGAAAACAAAGTGAGCTAGCTCCCCGGTGGCGCCTCGGCGCCGAGGGGGCGAAACAAACCGAGGCTGGCGACGTCGAGGGCTGTCCGTGATCCTACGACGCTGCGAGAAAGAATCACGAGGCTACGCACGTAGGGCTCCATGGGGGAGCACTCTCGGACGCGGGTTCGATTCCCGCCGGCTCCATTTACTTTTTCTAACTATTTCGGCCGGTTAGAACCGGTGGGACTTCCTGGTGCCCAAATTCTGCCCTCTGGCTGCTTGGTCGCTTTGCCCAATCGTCGGACTGCATCGAGCCGCACGTCGGGCGACAGATGCGCATAGCGCATCGTCATCTCGATCCGTGCTGTGTCCCAGGAGTTCCTGCACGGCCTTCAACGCGACGCCGCGCATCACCAAGTGCGAGGCGAAGGTGTGCCGAAGAACGTGCCAGCCGATCCGGCGCAAGCCTGCTTTCGCCGCCGACCGATACAGCGGTCGCCGACAGTGGTTCTCGTTCTGCTGCTCGCCACCTTCGCCGCAGAACACCAGCCGGCGGCGTAGGTGTCGATGGTCGCGCAGCACCTGGCGCAGATCGTCGCCCAGCGGGATCTCACGTTCACGTCCACTCTTCGGCGTGTCCGTGTGCCCCCGCCAATGCGACTGCCGCACCATGATCCGCCCGGCCACCAAGTCCACGTCATCCCACTCCAAGGCCAGCAATTCGCCCTGACGCATCCCCGTCCGAATCGCGGTGAAGATCATCGCGAACCAGAACGGCTCGACCTCCTCGGCTGCCTTGAGGAGACGTTCGGCTTCATCGAAGTCGAGGAAGTCGAACTTCTGCTTCGGAACGCGCAGCCACTTGAGGCGTGGCACGTGGTCGATGAGCCCGTAGTCGCACGCCAGATCGGGCGCCTTTCGGAGCACGGTCAGGCGATTGTTCACGGTCTTCTGCGACAGGCCGTCCGGGTTGCGCGGACTGCGGAGCTTCGAGGCTTTGTGGGACCGAGCAAAGCGGCCCGCGGCCAAGCGTCCGCCGAGGGCCACGAAGGAGCGCGAGCGCACAAATTCTACCAAGCCTGAGGTTGCGGCCCCTCCTCGTCGGGCGTTATTCTCGACGTTGCTTCTCGGGCTCGTTGGAACAAGTCGACCGAGGTCCAGACTCTCGTTCGGCCACCCGAATCCGGCGTCGCGACGACGATGCTCGGTCCAGCAACGAAGTTCAGCGCCGCAAGGCGCTGGGGTGACGCATACGAACAGCGGCTGCTCGAACTGCAGGCGCTACGGCTGTTGACCGACGAAGATGTCGTCGCTGTCTATCACGAGCATCGGGAAGCCGCCCCGGTTGACGATATTATTGTCGAGCGACGAAGCTTGCTCGAAGCGTTCCAAGCCAAACATTCCGCAGATCCCCATGGGGTCTACACGTACGAGCAGCTTCTCGGTACGTCACCGTCGCCCCGAGAGAGCATAGTCTCCATTAGGGACCTGTTCGACGGATGGAGACGCCTAAGGTCGAGGAGGACGGACATCATTGTCCACGTGTATACGAACCGATCTGCGGATACCGACCTCGCCCGAATTCTCAACAATGACCGAGTAGCGCTGGGCGTCATCGAAGGCCAAAAGGGGCACAAGCGCCGTCGTGCTAAGCTCGCCGCTGCTTGCGGTAGCCCCGACGATCCTGAGTTTGCCCTCTTTCTTGAGTCTCTTCGGTTCAACCTTCGGCGACCCTCATCAGATGGCCTGCGCGGGCAGCTCGTCGCGGACCTCGACTCGAAGTTGGGTATTTCTGATCCGTCCGTCGTAAACCGCTACGTACAATTCATAGAACGACGATTTCATGAGCGGGCGTCGACCCCCATCACTCGACAGGAACTACTTCGAGCGCTGCAGTTGGATCGTTCAACCTTGCCCCAGGTCTTCCCGGTTGATCGAAGAACGCACATCAATCGAGGAGGGCTGCTAGAGAGCCTTCATGACCGCATTGAAGCCGAAGGCGCCCGTCTTCTGGCAGTCGTCGGGCCTCCAGGTTCTGGCAAGTCGACCTTGCTCTCGCGGCTCGGCGACGAACTTGACGGCTATGGTCGGTTTACCGTCTTGAGGTACTACGCCTACGTGTCAATGCTCGACCCAGAGCAGTCAAGAAGAGCAGGTGTCGAGTCATTTGTTCGGGGACTGAGCGAGCAAGTCTGGACGAAGTACGGCGATCTTATTCAAACCGGGCGGCGCTACGACTATTCTGTGGAGCGACTGGGGCAGCTCCTATGCGAACTTTCCGATGCGTTGACCGCGGCAGGCAGAAAGCTGCTCATAATTGTCGACGGCTTAGATCACGCCGAGAGGGCGCAACTTCCTGGTCAAGATAAGTTCACCTCGTTCCTTTCCCGCGTTCTCCCGCTCACCGCTGTGTCTGTTCTGGGGACTCAAGACACGTCGTTTCTCGCGCCATATCTCCAAGAGCAGCTCCGCGACGGAATTGTTCGAATTCCCCCGTTCTCCGAGCAAGAATCGTCACGCTGCTTCGAGCGCGCGTCGGGCGTTGCGTTAGGGGGGCCGGAGAACCGCGCTCTCCTTCAACGCATCACCGAGGGACTGCCGCTGTACGTGCACTATGCCGCGGAATACGTGCGAAATCACGAACCGTGCGAGCTGCGTACGCTCCTGCACGCGCTTCCGCCATATAGCGGCGACATCACCAGCTACTACTCATGGCTGTGGTCGCATAGCTCCACTGACCAAATCACCAAACGAGCTTGCGCTCTCTTGGCGAGGCTGAGCTTTACGTTGCCCGAGTCGGACTTTTGCGCACTCCTCAACGCGGATGCGTTCGCGTCCGAAGCGGTGTTGCAACGCGTGCGCCACCTCCTGTCCGGGGGTAATGCAGCGATGCGCATATTCCACAACAGCTTCCGACTCTTTGTGGAAGCCCGGCTCAGCGAGGAGCAGATTAGGTCCGTCGACGACCAAATTCTTCAACACCTCGACAAACACCGATGGACGAAGGACTGGTTCGCACATGCAATGGGGTATGCGGTGAGCGCCCATCGCGACGACCTCATTCGTGAGTACGTCGCGCGTCAGTATGTCGAGCAGGCCATTACTTCCGGCCGGCCGCTTGAGGAAACCCAGGCTTCGTTGCTCTTGGCATTTGATCGGTCGGTCATAGTGAATGACGTCGTGCTTGCAGCTGACTGCGCGCGCTGTATGACTGATGCGAGTGTTCGACTCGAATACGAGATTGATGTTGCGGAACTCGATGCCTGTATTGAAGCGGCCGGTGAGGGCGAGACAGAGGCTGAGCGCGTGCTCGCTGCCGTAGCGCGCGGTGAGGTGCCCCTTGCGTCGTGGAGCACGTTGGCGACGTTAGCCCGTTCTGGCCATCTGGAAAGCTGTCGTACCGTTGCCTTGAATACGATTCAGGCCGCCATTCGTGGTTCACAATCCACCTCTCGCGACGATCTAAGTGAGTGTGTACGGATTGGCTGCATCTACGATGTTGTTAGCCCAATCTGGGTCCTCAACATCGTTGACGCGAACCTCGGAAACACGCAGCCTCGCGGAGATCCTGGTCGAGAGCTGTTGCGAGTCGCCATTCGAGGCTGGGCGTCATTTGGGCATTCGGCGTCACTTCGAGTACTTCGGAGATTGCTTGAGCGAACGGATCCCGCCGGCGAGATTCGCGCCTACTGGACCCTAGAGATGGCCTCTGTACAGGCGGATCTCAACCTCCCGGGCGCCACCTGGGCGGTACGGGAGGCTGTCGGAGCAGCGCGTGAATCCTGTGATCGGCTCATGGTGGGCGCGCTTGTAGCACGCTTCGACCTTGGGCGTGCAGCGGCAGCTACGCTCCTTGGAAATCTGGTCTACCCGAATCTTGAGGAGCAGGTGTTCTATGGAATGACACGCGAGGCCTTTGCTCATTTCCGGGACTACGTTCGGATCCTGGTCTACTTGGAGAGGGGTGACGAACTCAAGGCTGTTGCGAGCCGACTGAGTCTCACTCCTGGCTGGTTGAGCTTCTATTACAAACTGAACATGGACCTGATGCTGCTGGCTACTCGATATCCGGCGCCCTGCGAGACCCCTGAGCGCTCTGGGCTTGCCCTTCTCGCCCGGCTTTCGGAGCAACCCCGTGGCGACGAGGCGCGAATATTCGAGAAGTTTAGCGAGATTCGCGCCGACCTGGCGACGTGGCTTTCGGGGCTCCTGCAGTTTCTGCTGCACCACCAAGTCTCAGCAGAGCGCGTCAGCGTGGCCCTCGAAGTCTTCTCCAGATCTGATATCGCCAATACGCACTACGGGATTGGTGACGTGGTAGTTGACTACCGGCTTGAGCTCCTACTGCTAGAGGTGATGGGTCGCTTCCCGGGCCTTCGCTCCGCAATGGAGCCGACGTTCGATAGACTCAGGGACAAGATTGCCAAGGAGACTCAAGAGACTGCGACTCGGACATCCCACTTCCTCAGACTCGGTACTGTAGCGGGGCGCTGCGGATGGAAGAAGGTCGCACGTGATTGTCTCCGAGATGCAGTTCTCTCCAGTGGTGGTTATGGTCACAGGAAGGACGGCACGCTGGATCTATTGATTGATGCTTCCGAGTTCGCGGCTAAGCATTCGTTCTTTGATGAGAAGGGCTGGGCCCAGATGGCGTCTTGCGCAGCTGCTATGGAGGCTGTGACCGACGGAAAAGGCACGCAGCACTTCGCGCAGGCCCTATTTCGTCGAGTCGTTGAATCGCGACCTACTCGCGCCCTTCCGTTTCTCCGCTTGCTGGAGGGAACGGTAGGCGCGTGGAAAGTGGACGATTGCATTTCTATCTATCTTCATGAGCTGGACGCGTGGGATCCTCTCGTAGCCTACGTGCTAACTCATCTGATGGACGACTGCGCTGATATCGACGGCTTTGAGCCGAAGGCGCGTACGCTTCTTCGAGTCCTTGGTTCTATGGTCCAAGGTGGTTCGCCCCATTCGATACCTCTCGCTGCTGATGTTGAGCGATTCTTGCGTTGCGAGGTAGATCCCAAGACGACAGCCCAGTTTGCGCCCGATTTCAACGATATCGCGAGACGGCTGGGCGTTGCGGCCATACCCGCTAGCGTCAGCCCAGTGGTGAATCCGGGGACGGCGGATCGTTCGGTCGGGGACGATAGGCTGCTCACGGGTTCGGATGGCAAGCCGATTCGGCCGGAGGATGTGGAGCGCTTGATTGGGGATAGCGTTGACGCATTCGGGGCATTCGTAGCGAGGGCGCGGCGTACGGGCGTTGACTTCGCTTACCAAGAGTCAATTGGTGCGGCTGCGCGGCATCTCCTTAGTATGGCTACGGTCCGAGCCGACGTTGACCGCATCGTTGATGTTGAGTTCATTGGCGTCGCGAGAGAGGCAGAGAGCTACGCGGCGATTGCAAGCGCATATCAGAGCGTCGGGGAGGCTGAGCTCTGCTTGAACTACTTCGAGAGGGCTTTCGAGACGGCGTATGGCTGGGGAATCTGGGATAAGAATATTCAATACCTAGACGCGTCCCATCGAAGTGATCGATCGCGACCGCTCTTGGTTGCACTCGCTTCTGTGCGGAGACATCTTACGCAGTACGGGCGGGCCCACGGCGCGGATCTCCTTCTCATGCGTTGTCTCGATAGGTTCGAGGCCGACCGACACTCCGTACTGCAACGGATCTACGATGGTCTGCGGACGCACGTATTGGCGAGGTTTAGTCATCTTGAACTTGACCTACCATCGTACGAGAGTGCGTTCAGGGACCACTTTGAAGAATCATTCTGGTCGGTTGGCTTGGACATGATTCGCACGCGATGGACTGAGATCCGCGAGTTGCGTCGGCGACGGTCGCTGCTGAGGCGCATGATAGTTGTCGGAGGGATCGATCCGGCGACTTGGGTGCCGTTTGTGGTGTCGGTTGCCTGTGGAGACTCGCCGCAATGGGTCAAGACCGAGGCTTTATACGTACTCACGGCCTGGAGAACTTGCGGAGTATTTGACGCGTCGTCTGCGCCGTGTCTTCGGGCTTTGATGGACCGCTGGACTCACTTCGAGGGACGGGAGCTGATCGATGAGCTGCTGCCTGAGCGCGCCATACCGCGGAACGACAGGATTTCGGGAAGGGTATCTCTCCCGCCTGGCATACGTCCGTCTCGAGAGTTCATGCGTGATATTCGTGATCAGAGTCTTGTACGAGTCACCGACATCGTGCCGCATCTAGCCGCCTGCCTATCAATCGGTGGAGATGAACTTCTATGGCGAGTGGAGCGGTACTTGGAGATCCAGGGGATTAGTGTGGGGACCCTGCGCGAGGAAGACGAGGCCCTTCGGCGTAGTAGCATTCACCCGCAGGGTATGAACTATGCATGGATACCGTTTGAGCCGGCATCCTCGGCGGCATTTCGCGAGGGCCTCAACGCCGTTGCGGAAGAGCTGTGTCCGAACAATCGAAGGCAGGAGGTCATGCGGTTGCTTCGTTCGCGCGACTGGTGGACATCCTGGTGTCCAGCCACCCGTCCGCCCGGGGATCTCCGCGCACTTGACCTTTCTGGGCCCGAATCGAGGGCGTCGGAAGCGGCCTGGTGCGAGCTCAGGGCCGTTCCGGATGCCCTCATCGTTCGGAGGAAGCCGGAGTGGACTCCTGTCTTCGATCGATGTTTCATCTCGTCAACGAAGGGAGCAGGCTACGACGTTGGGAGGTTCGCTGCATTGGCGGCGTCGGATCGAGTTGAGAACGCTAGTCAAGACGATTTGGCGCGTATCGTTCATCGAAATCTGCTTCGCATCGGAACCCTTGAAGAGGGAAGCTACTCGGCCGAAGAAGTTCGGGTCATCGCTGAAGCGATTCCGCCGGCAGTGGAACTCAAAGGAGCCGCCGAGGTCCCGCTGCTCGCGCTTCACCGGGGGAGCCTCGCATTGCTCGACGAGAACGCCATTGCCGTCGTGCCTGGTTTCTGGATGCGACAACTTGGACTTGAATGGCGATCAGACGGTTCCTTCACAATGGTCCGAAACGGCACGCCACTTACTCGGACGCGATACTGGGAGGGCGGTAGAGCCGTCGGCCTCTACGAGGAACAGAGCCTCGGAAGTGGCGTTCGGACATCGATTCATCGGACCTTGGCGGATGAACTGCGGGTTCGGTATGGACTAAATATCATCGTCTATACATGGGTAAGGCGAGCGCTACGTCGTCAGGAGACAAGCGATAGGACGACGAAAGGCGAACTCGTATTCCGCGTCGACGTTCTATAAATAGATGGTCGTCCTTCGCTTCGATATCGCTTCGAGCGCGCCGCGTGACGGCGCCGAGGAGCTAACGATTTCGAGGTTCTATCGCTAAGAGATCGGCATTGAGGCTCGGCCGGACTAGGATTAGGTTAGTTTTCTAGGCTAGGCTAGTCGACGTACTCCACCTGGCAGTCGCGGATCCTCCCGTCCTCCTCGAAATAGACAGTTGCTCTAGCCTCGCAGAAGCGACCTTGTATCAATCGCGCCTCGGGAATCTTCAGGAACCAAAACTGGCCCTCATCGTGAAATCGGACCCAGTCCATCGCGCGCGCATGAACCCGGTCGATCGTTAGATTCTGTTCAAGCCGACATCCGACGAGGTGCCCGTCATTGGATATTTTCACGAGACCGCCCTTTGCGCATGGAATCGACACGCGACGGGTCCCGGCTGGCGTATACCTTTGGTTCCGTGACAGCAAACATGCCCTGAACCCGCGACGACTACCAACATTGTCGCCAAAGTAGACTGTACCCCCAGCACTGCAGTGGGTCACGCCCATTGGGCTATCCATGGCGGCGTCTCGCGCCAAGACACATCCCATAAAAAGCTCTTCGCCATTAAACACAGCACACTCGACAGCCCCCCTGGCTCGGCAACGGACTCCATAGACCTCGATATCTCTGGAGTAGTACCGATGAATTTGAGACTCAACAAGGTTCATCTCCTCTTCTCGAAGAAGCCACTTAGAGTTAGCCTCAACCCAGTCTTTCGCCTCGAGCGGAGCTACGACCTGTTCGTTGAACGTGAGGGCGGAGCCGAACTCGATCTGCCTCGATCGATAACCTCGCCTCTCGACATCTATCCGTTTGGTGCAAGCCGGGAGATGCGCTGTACCGTCAACAAAGCGAATACGCCGTCCATCGGCAGTGAGGCTCGCCCCCGACAATGGCACCTTCGTTCGCGAGTCTGTAACCACTAGATTTACCTTGACCGTCCGGCGGAAGGTTTCCAGTCGAACAACGACATGTTCACCGGCCTCAGCGTGAACGGAACTGGCGGCATCTTCGAAGCAGTCCCCAACAATTTTGAACTCATGCGTGCCCGGTCTCACCTTATGATTACTGATCGGGGAAGTGCCGACCGTAGTTCCATCTATCGCGACTCCTGCTCCACCACCGCCGAGGAAGGTCAAGTATCCGTAACGCGAGTTCAGTTCGACGGTTACCTCTCGCACGTCGTCGACAGCGAACTCCCGCCGCCGCGGGACGTGGTCATCGAGCAGGAATTCGGCCGTGTACACTCGTTCTTCGAGGTCGCGCACGCAAGGTGTCGACGAACACGCAGGCTCCCCATCGAGAACGACCCTGGCGCCGGGTGGGATGGAGTTGAAGCGGATAGGACGTCTCTTCTCAACGTGCGACCCGAGAGGTCGACCGGCAACCTCCTCCGCGATTCTCGTGAAAGAGCGCGCAATAGCATAGGGGCGGCAAGAGGACCTTGTCGATACAGCACGTGTACTTGATATCCGGCTCGTGTCAAAGAACGTTGCCGAGACGGAGCAGACGTCACCGTTCTTGACGATCGACGATGAGACGACAGCCTCGGCTGGGAGGGCGCCCCCCACCGCTACCTGGCTCGTCTCGTCGTATCTCGCGCTGTAGGAATCGAGTTTCCTTTCGCGAAGTACCTTGAGCACTGCCGAAGGAGGGACAACGCGAAACTGCTCAGTCTCCGCAAGAAGAATCGCGAAGTAGTGGGCGAAACTCTCGACAAAGATTGGAGGCGCCAGCGACTTATCGCCAACTTTCGGAGGTAGGACCGCTATCGTCGTCGCTTGCTTCTTCCTACGCTTGCGTCCTGCGACTAGTTGATGGGGTATATCCAGAACCGCCTCTCTGATGGCCGACCAACGACACGGGAGGGCGCGTGAATAGCTCCAGTCACTTGTCTCAGTTCTTAGGTCGAATAGAACTGATGTCAGGACGCATTCGCTGGTTCCGTACTGAACTATCCGCGTCTGGAGAACCTGCTGAGCCGCCACCCCCCTCCCTATTTCGATCTGGCAGCTCTCGTCGTAGCACGCCGACATTGAATTACGTTGAAGGTCCTCCAGGAGGCGACCGAGAGAAGCGTCGGGCACTACCTCCTCGCCCTCCGCGGCTAGCCTCTCCGACAGCTCACTCGACAGCTTCTCGACTGCCGCTCGCGGAACCCGGCTTGTGTCGACACTGCGGATGTGAAACACCGCGATCGCCCCCGCGGATGGCGCCCCGTGGACATTGTGTGTGGCCAACAAGATGGCCATTGCTGCTGCCGCCGACACCGTCTTCACACTCAATGAATCTATTACGCGAGACCATCCGCGCGCTACCCGAACAGCGCGAACGACGCTCTTGTGCATCACTGACAGCATCGCGTGTTGTGTCGTACCGCTCGCATGTCGGCGTTCTGCCTCGGCGCACCTCCGTCGTCGCCGCTTTCCTCCGTGCTGGCCGGGGGCGGGCGCTCCTATCGGATCTCAAGCGGCAGCGGTAGCACTTGCGCTACGGAAATAGTGCGCCGCGGACTGTGCACGTTGTGGCGCCGCGGTGACACCCGGTTGGGCCTGCTTGGTCCAATTCGGCGATGCAGGCGAGGACGACGTGACCAGGGGATGTCTCCGATCCACCGCGCCCGCGGGCGGGAGGTGTGGCGACGATGGACGCTAGACGATCAGCCCTCGCGATGGCGTCCCGGCGGATCTCCGGCAGTGACCGCCGCGTCATCCGTTGACCCTCGGGCACGGTTGGCCCCCCAACTTTTGATCGTGTGCCCAAATGGTGCCCAGACTCCGCGGAACCTCGAGGTATTGATCAGAACCAGACGGCGGAAGGGGGACCACACAACGGCTGGGTTTGGTTACGGAAAGAGCCCCAAGCACGCGCGCCACCTAGCTGTTTCATGGTTTTGCCTGAGCCGGTTCGATTCCCGCCGGCTCCATTCCCGGCTTCGCCGGCACTGAGCGCCGCCGTGAAGTCGGCCACTCGACTTCAGCCCCCACCGCGCCCTTCGGGCGCGATGGGGGCTTCGTCTTGTACGTGGTCGATTCCCCTTGCTGCGGGCGCCGAACTGCCGGCGCTTCGCGCCCTATGTGGGGCACATCTCCGCCGTAGTCTTTGGCTCCACACCCCCGATCTTTCGGACTCGGGCGGGCGTCGTCCCCGCGCATCATCGACGCTGATGCGATCCGTCCGCCCCCTCGCTTGCTTCCTGCTCGTCGGTTGCAGCGCCGAGGTCCTCGACCTCGGGCCCAGCGACGCCCTCCCCGACGCGGGCGTCGCGTCCGACGCCGGGTTCGTCGAGCCGTGTGAGGTCGGGTTCGTCGAGGGGCGGCGGATCGAGCACCCCGCGCGGCTCGTGCCCGTGGCGTTGGTCGCGAGCGTGACGGCGCAGCCGAGCGGGTTCCATGTCGCGTTGCCGATCGAGACCGTGGCGGACGGCAGGCCGGCGAGCGGCGTCGCGGGGCTTCGGTACGCGCGGGAGGGTGGGGAGCCGACGCCGCTCTTCGTGTTGATGGAGTCCGTGAACTTCGCGCACGCGATCTTCGAGCGCGACGTCGGCTACGCGATCGCCTTCAGCAGCACGCGGCCCGACTTCAGAGCCGTGGCGTACTACGTGTCTCCGATCGGCCGCGCGCGCAGCTCCGGTACGTTCTCGAACGACCTCATCCGCGGCGCGGTGCAGGACGACGACGGGGTCGCGATCTTCACGCACGACGAGCGGCGGCTGCGACGGCGCGTCTACTCGATGGAAGATCCGCCGCGCGGCGTCACCTTCGACCTCGACCTGCCGACCCCCACCGAAGTCGTGACGGTGGACGGCGTCGACTACGTCGCCTACGACGACGAGGGCGACGTCACTGGCCAGCTCGGCGTCGCCGCGCTCGACCCGTCGGGCAGCGCGACACAATACCTCGTCCAAGGGCCCGACGAAGCGCAGGTCGTCCACGCCGCGGCCTTCGGGCGCGAGATCGCCCTCCTCTTCCGCCAAGACGATCAACTCCGCGTCGCCGCGTTCGACCCCGCGACCCGAGCGCTGCGCTTCGGCGCCGACATCGCGCGCGCACCGGATCGCGGCTTCACCCAATTCGCAGCCGTCGACGGCGCGATCGCCGTCGCCTACGCGCCGCGGGGCGCGGCGTACGTCGAGCTGTTCGTCTTCGACGCAGACCTCGCGCCACTCGCCGGCAGCCCGTTCCTGCCGAACGTCGTCATCAAGAACCCACGCCTCGGCATGTCACTGGCCGGACACCGAGGGGCGTTCGCGCTGACGACGAGCTCCGGAGAAGACGACGAGGTCGAACACGCGCTCGCGCTCTTCGAAGCCTGCACACAGTGAGCGCGCGCACCGCACGCCGGCTACGCGTGCCAACAAAATGCGAAAAAAATCGTCCCGGCCTGATACACGCTTTCGCAAGTTGACTTGCGCGCCATCGCCAACCTCCTCGTCACGAATGCAACGACTGCTACGGGTGACAGGTGGGCTCGCGTGGGTTAGCCGCATGATCAAGACGGGGGCCTGCGTCAAGGTGGCCCTCGACGATTCGTATTCCACACGTCTGTACTGAAAAACATGCTCACCAACGCGCGGCTTCGGCAGATCGAGAAACGTTGTGAACCGATACGTCGGCTCCTGCTCGGGCACCCGATGTACGAACGCATGGACTCCATGGAGGCCATGCACCTGTTCATGGCCCACCACGTGTTCGCCGTGTGGGACTTCATGACCCTCCTCAAAGTGCTCCAGCAGCACGTGACCTGTACCGAAGTACCGTGGCGTCCGTCGGTCAGCCGCAAAGCCTGCCGGTTCATCAACGAGATCGTCCTCGGCGAGGAGAGCGACGCCGACGGCGACGGCGGCTACGCGAGCCACTTCGAGCTGTACAAGAGCGCCATGGTGCAGGCGGGCGCGTCGACCGAGACCGTCGACGACTTCCTCGGACACCTCGAAGGCCGCGACACCCTCCGCTCGGCGCTCGACGCCGCCCGCGCCCCGCTGCCGGTGCGGCACTTCGTGTGTGAGACGTTCGCGCTCGCGGACCGGCCCCATGAAGCCGCCGCCGCGTTCACGTTCGGTCGCGAGGACCTGCTGCCCGACGTGTTCCAGAAGATCGTCGACCGCCTCGACGACGCCGCGCCCGGACACCTCGGCGGGCTGCGCTACTACCTCGAGCGCCACATCGAGCTCGACGGCGACCACCACGGCCCCATGGCCCTGTCGCTCGTCGAAGAGCTCTGCGGCGACGACGACGATCGCTGGAACGCCGCGAGCGACGCCGCCGTCCGCGCCCTCGAAGCCCGCCTCGTCCTCTGGGACGGCGTCGCCGGGGCCATCGAGCGCAGCCTCGTCACCGCCATCTGAAAGCCTCTCCTTGCGCTCGCGCTCGGGTTCACCGCATTTCGCGAGCCTCGGGATACGAATGGAGTACGCGCACGTCTCACCATGACATCGGGTCGGTTTTGGGTGACTCTCACCCCACGGAATGGTCGATTTGACTTCTGAAAAGACGGTCGTGCGCGGCGAGTTCGGAGACCTCTCGGTCGCCGACGTCCTCCAGGCGCTCTCGATCAGTCGACAGCTCCTCTCGGTCGAGCTGTTCGGCCCCAACGGGCTCTCCGGCTGCGTCACACTCAAAGCCGGCATGATCCTCGGCGTGCAGCTGATCGGCAGCGACGCCTCGGGCTTCGCCGCCCTCCGGCGCCTCTTTGCCCTACCCCTGCAGACGTTTCGCGTGGAGCGGCTCGAGTCTCACGATGAGCCGCTCACCCCCATCGCGCGCCTGACGGCTCAGCTCGTTTCCCAGTACGAAAACGCCGGCGCCGCCGCGCCGATCCAGGCCGCACCGGCGCCGATCACCACGCCGACACGAATCACCACCCCGATGCCCGACCTCCGCGCGCCGGACCTCCGCGCGCCGGCCACCGCGCGCCCCGCACCGAGCCCGGGGCCGCTCGAGCCGACGCCGATCCCGACACCGCCCGAACCCGCGCGCGCCCCCAAGACCTCGGCCACCGCTTCTTTGAAGTGCCCGGTCATCGCGTTCGTCAGCCCCAAGGGCGGCTGCGGCAAGACCACCATCGCGCTGCACGTCGCGATCGGCCTCGCGAAACGCGGCAAACGCGTCGTGCTCGTCGACTGCGACGTGAACGGTGACGTGCTCTCCGCCGTCGCCTCGCGCGAGCGCGCGCAGCGCGGCGTCTACGACGTCGTCGGGCAGCTCGTCGATCCCAACGCCCTCGCGATCAAGACGCGGATGTCGAACCTCCGCATCGTCCCCGCGATCGGCGCCGAGCTCGACGCGGACGCGATGCTCCGCACCCCGACCTCCGAGGAGCTCCGCGAGCTCGTCGCCCCGCTCACCCGGGACGCCGACCTCGTCCTCATCGACGCCCCCGCCGGGATGAACGGGACCGCCGCACAGATCATCGGCGCCGCGACGCACGTCGTAGGTGTCCTCCAGTCCGAGCCGATCGCGTCGCGCTCGTTCGGGATGTTCCGCGCGTTCCTCGACCGCATGAATCGCTCCGCCGACGTCCTCGGCGTGGTGATCAACATGTTCGACCGCACCCAGAACGGATCCGTCAGCGCCTTCACCTCGGCGACCGAAACGGTCGACCCGTCCTGGCTGTTCGCCACGACGATCCCGCGCACCCCCGCGCTCCTCGCGGCCGCCGCGCAGGGCCAACCCCTCGACGCGTTCCGCGATCACCGATCGCTCGCGTGGTTGTTCGAGATGCTCGCCGAGGAGATAGACGACCGCCTCGAACCGGTGCAGAAGTCCGACGAACCGGACGACCTCTCACCGTTCCTCCTGTAGCGGTGTGCACCGTTCGGAGCACTGTGCAGCGTTCGACACAGGTGCCCCGCCCCGCAGACCTCGAAACGTCCTGGCCCGATTGCTGCTCTTCGGGCCCGCATGAAACGAACCCTCACGCTCATCACCGCTCTGTCGCTCGGCGCGGCGTCGACCGCGTTCGCCGAAGAGCCGACCCCCGACGCTCAACCCGCCACGGAAGCTCGGACCACGATCGACCGCGCGCAGTTCGCGGTGTTCTTCGAAGCGAGCGCGATCATCCCCCTCTACGCCGCGAACTTCGAGTACCAGCTCCCCTTGCAGTTCGTCGTACGGGCGACGGGCTCCCTGCTCGCGATCGGCGACGAGAGTGACTACGGCTTCCTCGCGATCAGCGCCGGCAAGTTCTTCTTCGACGGCGACCACCACCTCGAGACCAGCGTGAGCGTTGGACGCACGTTCTCGCGGGGCGACGACGACAACCTCTACTCGGGCTTCGTCGGCTACCGCTACCAGGCGCCGGACGGCGGGCTGCTGCTCCGCTCGGGGATCCAGATGTTGGTCGCCTCCGGCGACGAGGACGTCGACGCGAACTTCTTGCCGTCGCTGTCCGTCGGCTACGCGTTCTGACTCAGTCCCAGCTACCGGAGTCGACGATCGGCGCGCCGAGCTTCGTCGCGCCGCGACCCATGCGCATGATCGTCTCGAGGAGCTGATAGACGTGCGCCCACGCGTCGTGGACGTCCTTCGTGAACGCCTCGCCCAGCCCCTGATCCAGCGCCCACAGCAGCGCGGAACCCACCGTCGCGTAGGCGGCATCCGGGACGTGGTACAGCTCGCGGTGCCGACGCCCGAGCGCCAACGTCACCAAGAACAGGTCGTTCTCCTCGGGGGTCTCCGCGCGCCACGCGGTCTCCGGATAGTCGAGCGACTGCACGATGAACGCGAGCATCTTGATGAGCTTGCGCTTCTGCGAGCCGAGGTCGTCGGGGAAGAGCGCGCGGTAACGCGGCTCGAGCTCGAACAGGCGTCGATAGAACAGATCCGCGGCGGTCTCCTTGATCGGTTCGACGAGTCGCCAGGATCTTTGGATGTTGTGCTTCTCGTGTTCGTCGAGCATCGCGGCGACCGGGAGGTTAGCCGAAGCGGAACCTCAGGCCTACCGGCGCTGCCCCTCATCGCGCGGTGATTCGGCGCGGCGGGAGCAGGTCCGCAACGCGTACCCCCCCGACCGCGCGCGGACGTGCAACACGTGCCGGCGCGCCGGCGAACGCCTCGAACCGGCGACGCTTCGCGCGATGCCGATCTTCCACCCGATGACGGAGCCGCTCCACATGTGCACCGAACCGCTCCGTCTGCTCCGAGGCGAGCGCCCGCAGCGCCTCCGCGAGCTGCACGTGACCGTCACCCTCGACGACGTACGCGACCTCCACAACCGCCATCAGTGCTTCGCCGAGCTCCTCGCCCGCGGCGTCGAGCACACCTCGCACCACCGTCGTCCCGGCGGCGTCGAGCACGAGCTGATCCCCGTCATGCACGAGGGCCTGCAGAAGAATTCGGGCGGTGGACTGCTTTGCGTTCGTCATCGGGTTGTCCTCGTCTTTCAGCGCTGGGCCGGCGCGATCGGCTGGTACTGGCGAAGGAGGGAACGCAGCTCCGGATCCGTCTTCCGGACGAAGTTGATCGCCTGGGTCCGGTCCGTCCCTTCCATCTGCGCGAGCTGATCCACGATGCCCCGCACCTCGCCGTCGGAGATCGACTTCTTCCCGTCGCCCACACCCTTCTTGGTGGACCGCACGTCCCGCACACTCTGCTGAAAGTTCGCCATCATTTCGCTCATGTCTTCCTCCTGGGCAGCGCTCTTTGTGCCGCGCTGACAAGGAGAGTTTTCGCACTCGGGACCCCACGTGTCGCTTAAGGCCCGGATTAATGGATAGGGTGGAGCCCGTGCGACGCTCGACCCGGCTCGGCGCGACAGCGGTGTTCGTCGTGATCACCGTCGCGTTGGGCGTCGAGGTCCTCCTCCGCGCGGCGGGCTTCGAGGCCTACCGCCCCATCGAGCAGGACGTCGAATCGACGCCGTCCGGGTGCCTCGTCCCCCACCCCGAGCTCGGGTTCGGGCTGGGCGCCGGGCGCTTCTCCGTCCGCGTCCGCGACGACCTCCTCTTCACCTCCACACAGACCCGCGAGGGTTACCGCATCACACGACGCGGGCAGCAGACGATCCTCGACGACCCACGACCCACCGTGCTGATCACCGGCGGCTCGTTCTCCTACGGGTACGGCGTGGATGACGAAGAGAGCTACCCGTTCCTCGTCCAGAATCGAATCGGGGACCGACAGATCGTGAACGCGGCGGTCCCCGGACACGGCACGTTGCAAGCCATCTTGCAGCTGGAGGCGCTCGAGGAGATCGGCGTCGTCCCCGAACGACTCGTCGTCGGCTACCTCGACTTCCACGACGCGCGAAACGCGCTCGCGCCCTCCTACGGACAGCTCCTCCGCGACGTCTTCCTCGCCGAGGGCGGCGCCGCGGGGGCGATCGCCGGCGATGCTCGACAAGCCGCGCGCCACGCACACTTCCCGCGCCTCGCCGACGGTGAGCTGCAGCTCGTTCCGGTCACGGAGCTGCACCACGATGCCCCCGGGCGCGGCTGGTCCGCGACGGTCAACGCGGTCGAGAACGTGTTCGTCCAGCGGCGGGATCACGACGCGGTCGACGACCACGTCACCGAGCGCGCGCTCGCCTTGCTCTCGCGTGCCTGCGACGCACGCGGCGTCCAGCTCGTGCTCGCGCTCCTCGACGACTCACCGAGAGCCAAGGCGCTCCAGCGCTTCGCCGCGGCGCGCGGCATCGAGTCGCTCGACCTGTCCGTCGACTACGACGACCCGCGCTACACGAACCTCCCGCACGACTGGCACCCGAGCGCCCTCGCCCACCGACGCTACGCGGACGTGGTCGCGCGGTACCTCGCCGCGAAGTCGGAGCGCATCGCGACCTCGACCGCAGTGCGTTGAGCCCGGGTGCTCAGTTCCCCGGCTCGCGGAACTGGCCCGACGCGCGCGCGAGCATCGCGGTGACCGCGGGTGCGTCCTCGAGCGCGCGCTGCACGGCGACCGGATTGCTACGCGCGAGCTGCGCGAGCTCGCGGAGCGCGCCGCTGATCTCCTTGGCCAACGGCGGATCGGCGTCCGGGCCGACCCCGAACGGGTTCATCGCCTGCTGCGCCTGGACCAGATCGCCCACGCGACGGATCAACCCCTCCGCCTGCCGCCGCGGCGGCACGCCCTCGAGCTGCTGACGCCGAATCCTGAGCTCGAGGCCATCTGCGCCGGGCCCCTCGGCTCCACTGATTCCCATGTGTCGAGTACGCCCGGTGCCGGCGCCCAGATCGCCGCGCACGCTCGGTCATGCGGGCCGCATGACCCACTCAGTCCGGCAACACCAACACGTCGTCGCCGGGCGCATCCGCGTGCAGCGCCTCGACCTGCTCCGCGCGGTTCGCGAGCACGGCGGCCGCGTTGACGTAACCCTTGTCGGTGATCTCCCCGGCGTCCAACGACGGCGGTGCCTCCAGGAGCAGCACCCGCGCGACACGACGCGACGAGCCCTTCACCTCGTCGTTCCGCTTCGCGAGCCGCGCGGCGAGCGCCTCGCGCGCGCCCTCCTCCGCCGAAGGCGACAGCCAACCGAGCAGCCCGACGTAGTCGCGGTCGTGACCGGTCACCACCGCGTTCGTCAGCAAGCCCCCCGCCGCGGAGAGGCACCCGGTCCGCACCTCCGCGACGTTCACCCACGTCCCGGTCTGCAGCTTGAAGTCCTCCGCGACGCGTCCGTCGAACACGACGCCACGCGCTGGCGCCTCCGTATCCGCGAGGCGACCCGCGTCGCCGATGCGGTAGAAGCCTTCCTCGTCGAACGCCGCCGCCGTCTTCGTCGAATCGCGGTGGTACCCCGGCGTGACGTTGGGGCCGCGCACTCGCAGCTCGAGCTTGCCGCCGTTCGGGACGAACGCGAGCTCACACCCCGGGACCGGCACGCCGATGTTGCCCGCCTCGTCGAGCGCGAAGTGCGCGGAGGTGACGAGCGGCGAAGTCTCCGTTGATCCCCACGCCGTGGTGAGCCAGATGCGGTGCCCGAGCGTCCGCTCCGCGACCGCGTCGAGGCGCGCCCAGACGTCCTGCGGCAACGCCGCCGCGGCGTAGAACACCGCCTCCATCCGCGAAAAGAACTGCTTCGCGAAGGCGGCGTCGTCCTCGAGCGCCTTCACCAACATCGCGTAGCCGGCCGGCACGTTGAACTGGATCGTCGGCGCGACCTTCGCGAGGTTTTCGAGCGTACGACCGAAGAGCGCCGGCGCCGGACGACCGCCGTCGATGTACATCGTCCCGCCGTTCCGCAGGACGAGGTTGAAGTTGTGGCTGCCCCCGAACGTGTGCGACCAGGGCAGCCAGTCGACGAGCACGGGCGCCGCGTCGTCGACGAACGGCCACGCCTGCGCGAGGGACTGCTGGTTCGCGGTGAGCATCCCGTGCGTCGTGAGCACCCCCTTGGGTCGATCCGTGGAACCGGACGTCATCAGGATCTTCGCGACGGTGTCCGGGCCGACCGTCGCCGCGCGCTCCGCGAAGCGCTCCGACGGGGACGTCTTCACCAACGCGCTCAGCGGCGTGCCTCCCCCTTCGGAGGCGACGAGCTCCACCCCGGTCAGGTCGAGCGCCGCGAGCGCTTTCGCGAACGGCGCGGCGTGCTCGACGAAGATCATCCCCGGCGTCACCAGGTCGAAGATGTGACGCAGCTGCACCCAGTCCGTGCTCGACAGCGCGTACGCCACCGAGACCGGCACCACGGGGACGCCGACCGCCATCGCACCGAACGTCATCAGCGCGTGATCGATCGAGTTGCCAGAGAGGATCATCACCGGACGCTCCAGCGAGAGGTCGCGCTCCGCGAGCGCTTGCCCGATCGCGCGCGATTGCTCGGCGAGCGCGGACCAGGTGATCGTCCGCCAGCCTTCGCCGCTGCGCTCCGCGAAGGCCACGGTGTCGGGTCGCTCGCGCGCCCAGCGTTCGACCCACGCCGACAGGTTCGCCGGGCGCGCGCCGAGCGGCGTCGGGGACCGCAACACAAAACCTCCGTCGTCGCGCTCCTCGCGGACGACGAGCGGTTCCTTCAGACGAGGTACGCGGCGCATGACGAATCGATAGACCGTCGCGGCGCGCGGGTCCACGCGCTATCCTCCGCGCCGTGAGCTATCGACTGTACGGAGCCCACGGGAGCGGCGCGTCGATCGTCGAGTCCGTCCTCGCGGAGCTCGGCATCACCTACGACTACGAGCGCCTCGACATGAAGAACCACGCGCAGCGCGAAGCGCCGTACGCGAGCGTCAACCCGCACATGAAGGTGCCGACGCTGGTGACGCCCGAGGGCGAGACAATCACCGAGTCGGCCGCCATCGTCATCACACTCGCGGAGCGCCACCCCGACGGCGGCGTGCTCCCGCCCGCCAAGAGCCCGGAGCGCGCGCGTGCGTTGCGGTGGCTCCTCTTCGGTGCGGCCGAGCTCTATCCGATCGTGGAGATCATCGACTACCCCGAGCGCTTCGCTCCCGAGGGCGCCGACCCCGCACCGGTGAAGGCGCGCGCGCAGTCCATCTGGAACGAGCGGTGGAAGACGGTCGAAGGCGCGCTCGGCGACGGGCCCTACCTCCTCGGCGAGACTTTCTGCGCCACGGACATCTACCTCGCGGTACTCAGTCGCTGGGACCTGCCGACCGCGGACGCACCGAAGGTCGAGCGGCTCGCGCGAGCGGTCGGCGCGCGACCTGCGCTCACCGAGATCTGGGCGCGCAACTTCCCGCAGCGAATCCACTGAAGCGAAGTGTGTCGGCCGACACGGCGGACCGGCATGGCGACCGACGTGCTAGGCTCGCCGCGTGCCGCGGACCGTCGCGATCGCCTGCGCTGCCGCCGCGCTGCTGGGGTGCGTCACCACCTCCTACGCACCGAGCGAACGTCCGAACCACGCCGCCGCGATCCGCGACAACAGCGGCGCGTACGTCTCGCTGATCGCGCCCGAGGTGAAGGCGATCTCCCTCGACCCCCCGTTCAAGTGCGACGCCTACACCGTGCAGCTCGCCAAACACGGCGCCGAGCTCACGGAGGCGCCGACCGACGTGCGCTCGTTCGGCGGGTTCGTCTCGCACTTCGACGCCGGCGTGTACCGCGTGCGCACCGTGCAGGGCGCGCCGAACAAACCAGGCGAGACGTTCATCGTGATCTCGGGCGAAGACAGCTCGGACCCGGCGGTGTCGTTGCTCAACGTCGTGAACCGCTACAACGACGTCGTGGAGTGCGTGAAACAATGGGGACGCTGAGGCTCGCGCTCCTCGCAGCACTCGCGGTGCTCGCGGTGTCCGCGTGTGCCACGCCGCAGCAGCCGTACCAGCGGCGCTGGAACCCGGCGGAGGAGCTCGTCGTCGAGCAGCACGAGGTGGGCCCCATCCTCGTGTACGGGCGCAACGTGATCGACGTGCGGAACGACGTCGATGACCTCATCGACATCGTCGAGTGTGTCCCCGAAGCGGTCGAGTACGCCGAGGGCGCGGACAACATGCTCATCCTGTCGACCGCGATCCGCTACACCGGCTTCGTGGCGACGATCGCGGGCATCGGCTTGGCGGTCGCGGGGCTGGTGCAGGACGACCGCGGATTGATCGCCGGCGCCGGGGTGCTCGTCCCCGTGGGGATCATCGTCGGGTACTTCGACGACCTGCCCAAACCGATCGCCGTCGCACGCTCGATCGACGCCGCCAACGCGTACAACGACCAGTACCCGACGGCGTGCCGCGACTACGTGCGCCCGCGGCGCAACGCGCCGAAGCCGAAGGCCGCACCGCCGAAGAAGCCGGAGCCGAAGCCGGACGAAGAGCCGGGTGGTTTTAGGCGCTGACTACCCGGTGAACTCGGTGTCCTCGGCGACGAAACACAGCGGGTTCCCGAACGGATCGAACGCGTAGAACGAGCGCTCCCCCCACGGGCGGCGGACGATCTCTCCCGCCGCACCGCCGTGGACATCGCCGTCCGCGAGGCGACCTTCGCTCGACGCGACACGCGTGCGGACGAGCTCGAGGTCACGCGCCGAGAGGTAGAGGTTCTCCGGGAGCGGCGACAGCGGCGCATCGCCGTCGCGCGCCGGATCGAGGCACGCGAGGATCACGCCGGCGCAGTCGAAGTAGTGGCGTCCATCGGAGACCGGCGTCCCCGCGATGCCGAGGACGTGCCGGTAGAACCGAACGGCGACCTCGAGGTCCGTGACCGGAACGATGACCCGGTACAGGCGCGGCGCCGGCGGGCGCGGTGTCTCGTCCGCCGCGCTGCGATACGGCTCGTCCATCGCGACGAAGTCGTCTTCCGCGAGCGCGACCTTCACCCAGGACTGCATCGACGGCAGCGCGCGCACGGCTTCGACGTAGGCGCACGCGTCGTCCGGGAGCGCGACGCCGTGCGTGACGAAGCGCCAGACGACCGGCGCGTAGAACGCGTCGGCGGCGCAGAAGGCGCCGAACAGGAACGGACCGTCGGCACCGAAGCGCTCACGCGCGGCGCGCCACAGCGCGAGCACACGATCGATGTCCCGGCGCACGGCGGTGTTGAGGCCAAAGCCCTCGAAGCGCGCCGCGATGTTCATCGGCATGTGCGTGCGGAGCGCCGAGAAGCCGGAGTGCATCTCGGCGACCATCGAGCGCGCCACGGAGCGCGCGGCAGGATCCGACGGCCAGACGCCGTCGAAGCGTTCCGCGAGGTACTCGGCGATCGCGATCGTCTCCCACACCGCCTCGTCTCCGTCGATCAGCACGGGCACACACCCCGCCGAGGCGTAGCCGCGTACCTTCGTCTTCCAGTCGGGGAGGTTGAAGCCGAGGTAGACCTCTTCGAACGGGATCTCGAGCTGCTTCATGAGCAGCCACGCCCGAAGCGACCAGGACGAGTAGTTCTTGTTCGCGATGACGAGCTGCATCGCGCGGAGTCTAGCTCGCCGACGAATCCCCACAACTGGCTAAAGACGAGACATGCATCTCACGAGACCACCCGAGTCCACTCCGTCTCAATCGTCCGGGTTCAGGACCGATCGTGTCTTCCAGCGCAGCTGCGCTCGCAGGGGGACCCAGTGGATCGAGTTGTTGGATACGTATGTTGCGCCGTCGCGGCGCTCACCTTCGCCGCGTGTGGCGACAAGACCAAAGGATCGAGTGAAGAGCTACCCGAGGGGATGGGCGCGGTCGAAGGCCGCCTCGGCGCCCCCCCGGAGGGCGGCGGGCAAGGGCTCACCGCCCGCACGAGCCGAGGGCTGACCGTCGACCAGCTCACGATCGCCTTCACCAACGACAACGGTGACGTCGCGACCGCGACACCCAACCCGGACGGGACGGTTTCGGTCGCGCTGCCCGAAGGCCACTACACGGTCGGGATCCAACAGGACCCGCTCGCCGCCGTCGCGTACGAGACACGGACCGAGATCGAAGTGTCGGCGAACGCCACCGCCACGTTCTTCCTCCCGCGCATCTCGATGTTCGCGCTGCACGAGCAGGCGAAGGTCGACGCGTGCGGCAGCAAGCTGGACATCGACGCCACCTCGGGTCGCTTCGTCGTCGGCTCGAACATCGGCCTCGTCGTCGGCGACGTCGACGATCCCTCGTTCGCCGCGCTGATCTACGACGAAAACGCGTTCACCAACCGCGCCGCCCTCGTCTCCGTGACCCACGGTGGCAACAAGGCGCTGGTCGTCACCTCCGAGGAGCTCCGCCTGTACGACCTCTCCGGCCTCGCGTCGGGCGCCGTGGTCGACTGCACCGCTCAGGACTGCTTCGTCCGACAGGAGCTCACCAACCCGCCGCGCTTCACCGTTCCGCAGCAGTTCTGTGACGGCTTCGCCAACGGCGTCGATGACGAGCGCAACAAGGAAGGCCAGTTCTCCGAGGTCGGCGAGGCCGGCGGCTTCGGCGGCGACTACTCCGTCTTCCACGACTTCGCCAACGACGTGCTCGTGGTGCAGATCGGCAACTGGGCCGCGTTCGTCGACGACGAGACCGGCGAGGTCCGCCGGGTCATCGCCGAGGGCGGCCGCTTCCAAGGCAAACACGAGACGTGCAACCGCTACGTGTTCACGTACCCGCACGACAACGACTACATGATCCGCATCGTCGACGACGAGCTGCGCATCGTCACCGAGTTCGACCTCAAGGGCGACAACGTCGCGCCCACCGTCGAAGAGGTGTTCAACGGCGTCGACGACGTCACCGCCGGCCACTTCGTCCTCTCGACGGGGCTCCTCTCCAGCAACAACGACCTCGTGTCGGCGGTCCTCTCGCTCGACACCTGTGCGACCAACCCCGTGGTGTCGATGCAGTCCGCACAGGATCTCTTCGGCGTGAGCGAGTCCCTCTCGGCCGGTCCGATCGACGTGCGACCCACGCGCGTGATCCTCGCCGACTCGATCTTCGCGCGCGACGCGAGCGGCAACTTCTCGCCCATCGCAATGAACACGAAGCGCGACGTCGACCTCTCCGCGCTCTCCGCGCACACGAACCCGAACGTCGCGGTCGACGCGTCCGCGAGCACGTACTTCGTTTACGGCTCCCACGAGGAGAACGCCGGGATGGGCTTCGTGAACGTCGCCGCTGGCGGCGAGCTGTTGTCCTTCTCGATGCGCCTCGGCACGGAAGCCACGCGCCTGCTCGCACCCGCGCCCGGCAAGGGAACGGTCGTCGCGGCGACCGCCGACGGCCGGATCTACTGGGTCCTCTACGACGCCGGCATCCAGCCGTCCGATTCGATCGACCACGCGTCGCTCGGCCTGATGCACTACGAGAGCCTGCACCCCACGTGCAGCGCGACCGCGCCCTGCCCCGAAGACGGTGTGTGTGTCCCCGAGAACGACTTCGTGAACTCGGAGGGGCACTGCCAACCGCAGCCGCCCGACGGCAAGTCGTTCTGCGGCGGCCTCTCGGACGTCGCCTGCGACACCGGCTACCAGTGTGTCGGCGAAGACGTCGTGAAGCTGTGTGTCCCGCGCCGGAGCTGCAGCCAGTCGGAGCAGTGCGCGGAGGGCTTCATCTGCGTCGAAGACCTCGGCGACAAACGCCCCGAAGGCCACGACTGCTTCGTCGGTGACGACGGCCGCGAGGTCTGCTGCCACCCGCTGGAGGACGGCGGATGGGAGTGCTGCAACGAGTTCGGCTGTGAGGAGCACAGCGAGCACCCCGGCCTCGTGGAAGGCCCCGCGTGTGTCCCCTCCGACGGCCAGTTCTGCGGCGGCATGCACGACGCGTCGTGCCCGGACGGCGACAACGGCCCGCGCCAGTGCATCACGGGCCTCCCGGAGATGCCGGCGGGCGTCGGCTTCTGCGAGCGCGGCGAAGGTGAGTCGTGTTTCTTCGAGGAGCAGTGCGGCAGCGAGCTGCGCTGCAACTACAACTCCGGCACGTGTGAAGCGTCCTGCCGCACCAGCGCGGATTGTCGACAGTCCGGCGGCACGGTGACGTGCGTCGTCGGCGACCCGTCGCAAGGTGGGTTCTGCGATCCGTACACCGAGCTCGACTGCAACGACGACGAGATCGGCATCGAATACCAGGGCGTCTGCACTTCGGAGGTCCCGTGTGAACCGTGGCGCGAAGACGGCAACACGGGTTGTGAATCGGGCGAGGTCTGCGTCGAGTACCACGACGCCTCCGGCGCCAACGGCGAAGACGGCCCCCCGCCGGGCGCCTACTGCAAGCCAGGTTGCGCAACCACCTCCGACTGCTCCGGCGACGACGTCTGCGCTGTCTTCCCGTGGAACCACAACGCGAGCCTCCACTGCACCAGCGCATTCGAGGAGAACGGCTGCCCCTGCGGCGACGACGAGTGGTGCGCCCTCGACTCGCAGACCTGCAAGTCCGGCGCGTTCTGCAACGAGGCGACGCCCTGCCCCGGCAACGACGTCTGCTCGAACGAGACCCACACCTGCGCGCCGTCCTGCCAGACGGCCGCGGACTGCGGCGCCGGTGAGTTCTGCGTGTCCGACTGGGACGGCGAGCGCACGTGCCGCACCGAGCTGCCGGACCACTTCCCGAACGAGGCGTGCCAGTGCGGACCGACCGAGTACTGCCACCAGCAGGACGGCCAGTGTTACGGCGCGACGAACCCGCCGTGCTCCCACGACAACCAGAACTGCGCGAACGGCCTGCAGTGCGACACGAACCGCTACGTCTGCATCGCGCCCTGCGGCGTGAGCAGCGACTGCCCCGCCGGCCTGGTCTGCGCGATGCTCGACGAGTGGAGCGAGGACAAGAGCTGCCGGCAGCGCCGCGCGCAGGAGCCGAGCTGCACCGGCTCGTACTACGTCTATCGCGATCGCTGCGTGCGCGCGCCGGCGAACGGCTGCTTCACCGGCACCGGTTGCAACGCGGGCGAGGTCTGCGACGAGTGGGCGCCGAGCGGCTCGGTGTGTACCTGCGTCGACCAGAGCAGCTGCACCACGTGTGCGAGCGACGCGGACTGCATCAACGGGACGTCCTGCGACCAGGGCGCGTGCACTTGGGACTTCTGTGCGGGCGGCCAATGCGGGGGCACGCAGATCTGCGCCGACTGGCTCGGCAGCGACCGCCCGCCGGGTGAGTACTTCGGACCGGTGTACCCGACCGAGGCGATCTGCCTGATGCCCGGCACCCACGCGCTCGGCACCTCGTGCAAGATCCACGACGACTGCTCGAGCCTGCTGTGCATGAACCAGGTCTGCGTCGAAGGGTGCACGACGACCGCGGACTGCTCGTCCGGGACCTGCGCCGTCGGCGACTCGACGATGCCCAACAGCGCCCCCTTCTGCGACGCAAACGCGTGCGGCGGGTGTGCGCCGGACGAGGTGTGTTTCCCGTGGGAGAACCGCTGCAGCAAGTACCTGCCATGTGACTCGAACGGTCAGTGCGGCGCGGGCTTCGAATGCGCGCAGCAGGACTTCACGTGCCGCCCCGAGTGTAGCTCGACGAGCGAGTGTGGCGCGGGCGAGAACTGCGCCTACGGCTGGACGAACCCGCCGCCGGGCAGCCCCGGCCCGGGCGCTCAGGTGCAGATGTGCGTCGACACGGCGATGTCGCAGTGCCCGCAGTGCGCGGCCGGCGAGAGCTGCCTCGACAACGGTCAGTGCAGCACGTTCGCGCCCTGTGGGAACAACGGCGCGTGCCCGTCGGGGTTCGTGTGCAACCAGAACATGAACCAGTGCCAGCCGTCGTGTAACTCCACGGCCGACTGTGGCGCAGGCCAGGTCTGCCTGATGGACTGGGGCTCGCCGAGCGGACCGCCGCCGAAGTTCTGCGCCGACGCGAGCGCGACGCCCTGCAACGCAGGTTGCGCCGCGAACGAGTCGTGCAACCAGTCGATCAGCGACTGCACGCCTTACGAGCCGTGCGTGAACAACACGTGCCCCGGAGCCAACGAGGTGTGCTCGAGCAACAACCTCTGCATCCCGACCTGCCAGAGCAACTCGGATTGCGCCGCGGGTGAGCAGTGTCAGTTCGAGAGCTGGCAAGGTTACGCGAGCTGTCAGATCCCGCCGGAGCGGAACGAGTGCGCGTGCCCCGCGCACCTCGCCTGCCTCGACTCTTGGTCGGGCCAGTGCGGCGTCGTCGGCGTGAGCTGCCTGAACTTCTCCGACTGCAACACCAACCAGGGCGACGGCGACGACTACCTCTGTCAGGACTTCGGCAACGAGCGACTCTGCGTCTGCGCGGACCAGTCGTCGCCCGAGTGCATCGACTGCGCCGGCGACCACGAGAAGTGCGACCAGGACACGATGTGCACCGCCTCCGGCGTCTGCGAGACGACGTACTGCGATCCGACGGCGTCGCAGTGCCCCTCGGGGACGCGCTGCACGCGCTCCAACTTCAACGGGACGGACTTCGTCTGCATCGCGCCGACCGATTCACGGCCGAACGGTATCCAGTGCAGCCAGCCGTCGGAGTGCACCGGCGGGATCTGTAGTTGGCAGACCCAGACGTGCAGCTCGGCGTGTGTCGACAGCGCGGACTGCGCCGGCAACTGCACGCTGGACTGGGGCCAGGTCTACGGTGAGTGCCGCGCGGTCGCGAACAGCAACTGCGGCGCCTGCGGTACCGGGGAGGTCTGCTCGACGAACGGGCAGTGCGAGGCGACGTGCTCGGTGAACGCCGACTGCGCGTCCGGGGGCTGCGAGGTCGACCAGGGCGTCGCCTTCGGTCTGTGCCGCCCGAACAGCGCCTGCTCCGCCTGCGCGTCGAACCAGTACTGCGCGACGGACACCAACACCTGCCTGACCCCGTAACGAACGGCATCGGGGTGGAGCCCGTCTGCTGATAGGCTCCGCCTCGATGAAAGGCACGCTTCGCAAGGTTACTTCGGTCCTGGGTCTCGCGCCCCGTCGCCTGACCAAACCCGGGACCGCCGCCGGGATCGACCACGCCTTCGCCTCGGACGACTCGCTCAACGCGGTCGAGGTTCGGATCCGCTGCTTCGACTACGGTCCGGACGTCGTCATGGAACGCGAGTTCGAAACCGTCGACGCGCTCTTCGAAGAGCCGCGCCCCGAAGGGGCGCGCGTTCGCTGGCTCAACATCGACGGCCTCAACCCCAACGTCATTCGCAACGTTCGCCAGCGGATGAACATCCACACCCTCGCGGCGGAGGACGTCCTGCACGTCCCGCAGCGGCCCCGCATGGAAGTGTACGACGGGCACCTCTTCATCACCGCGCGCATGGTCGGAGTGTTCGACGAACGCGGCGTGATCTCCGAGCAGGTGAGCATGTTCATGTTCGAGGACCTGGTCATCACGTTCCAGGAGTACGTCGGCGACGTCTTCGACCCGATTCGAACCCGCATCCGAACGACCGGCTCACGCCTTCGAAACCGGGGCACGGGGTTCTTGGTCTACGCGATCATGGACGCGATCGTGGACCACTGCTTCCCGCTGCTCGATCGCTACACCATGCAGCTCGACGAGCTCGAAGACGACATCATGCGCGACCCGAGGCCGGAGCTGCTGCAGCAGATCCTCGCCAAGAAGAAGGACCTCACCTCCCTGCGCCGCATCGTCTGGCCCATGCGCGAGCTGGTCGACGCCCTCGAACGCAGCGAGTCGTTCGACGAAGCTACCGCACCCTTCCTCCGCGACGTGCACACCCACGCCCTCCAGCTCCTCGACATCGTCGACCACCTCCGCGAGACGGCGGCGTCGCTGGTGGACCTCTACATGTCGATGGTCTCGAACAAGATGAACGAGGTGATGAAGGTGCTCACCGTCATCGCGACGCTCTTCATCCCGATCACGTTCATCGCGGGGGTCTACGGGATGAACTTCGAGTACCTCCCGGAGCTGAAGTCGCCCTACGCCTACCCGACGTTCTGGGGCGTGTGCATCACGATCGCCACGAGCCTGCTGTGGTTCTTCCGGCGTCGCCGGTGGATTTGACTACTCGGCCGCCGCAGCGGCGATCGGGATGTACTGCTCGAGCGCGACGATGCGGTCGCGCGTCGCCGAGGGGATGTTGTCGCTCCCCTCGGCGCGCTCGCGGAGCCAGTTGTAGTGCTCCATCGCCTCGTCGAGGTTGCCGTCGTCGATCGCGTTCTGCATGTCCTTGAGGTGGTTGTCCCAGGACTCCTTGTCCGAGGTGAACGGCCCCCAATTGCCGGCGTCGGAGAGCGAGTGGTTGTCGTCGTCGCGGAGGAAGCGCACCGTGTCGCGCACCTCTTCCTCGGCGAGCGCGTGCTCGGAGCGGTTGATGCCGTCCGTGACGTTGATGTCCTCGTCGACCACCGCGCCGCGGTTCGCTTCGAGGAACTGCACGACGCCCTGGAGCTCACCCAGCATGCGCATCGACTGGTCGCTGAACGTGTCGGGGTGCTCGCGTACGAAGTCCATCACGGCCTCGTAGTTGTCCATCGTGGGGTTGCCGCGGAGGTCGGCGACGAGGTTGTCAAACCGCTCCTTGTCGTCCGTGAACGGGCCCCAGTTCACACCGAAGTCGAAGTCGTTCTCGTTGTCGCCCTGGACCGCGTTGAGCCCGAAGGTCAGCGCGTCGAGGTGCTCCTGAACGTCGCCGCGCGTGATGGGCGACGGGTTTGCGTTGGTGGTCGTCGGACCCGTCGGCGGCGCCGGCACCCACGCCGGATCCAACCCGAGGTCTTCCAGGTTCAGGTCTTCGAGGCCCGGGGGCAGCGGCACGCTGGCGGCGCCCGGGACGCCCTGCTGCTCCATCGGCGCGAGCCACGACGGGTCGAAGTACATGTCCTGCAGCATCGACGGATCGAAGTTAATCGGCGGCGCCGGCGGCATGTAGTACGGCATCTCGGGCGCGCCCGGGACCTGCGGCATGCCGGGCGTCTGCGGCATGCCCGGCGCCCCCTGCGGAGCGAGCTGGCTGAAGAACAGCGCCTGCGCGAGGGCGTCCGCGGCGCGGTTGCGCTCGTACGCGGCGACGGCGCTGTCCAGCGACGGCGCGGTCCCCGGGGGCGTGTCGTCGATGCGGCCATCACGCAGATCCTCGACGAGCTCGACCACGTCCTCGTTGGTCACCGGGATGGTGGCGGTCTGACCGTTGATCTGGATGGTGATGCTCGGTGCGCCCTGGATCGTCATGCTGCGAGTCTGCGCGACGCGGCCCGCGGGATCGATTACGAGCACCTTTCAGGGCGGGCACACGCCCCCGCCGACCGGGTGGCACGTGTCGAGGGTGTCCGGTCGCGCCGCAATCACCGCGGCCGTCACACCGCCCGCCACCACCACGCCCACGGCGGTCCAGAACCACCACGTCGACAGGATCCCAGGCTCGGGTTGGAGGCGTAGCGCGAGGCGCCGCTCTCCGCGCGGAGTGACGTCGAGCCCCTGTTCCAACGGAACGTACCCATCGAGGCGCGCGCGGAGGACGTGCGGCCCGACGTCGGACAACACCGGGACCGCGATCTCGATCGGGCGGTCGTCCAGCGTCACGCTCGCTTCAACCGGAACGATGTCCGCGACGACCTCACCGCCGACGCGCAACCCCGTCCCGATCAGCGCACGCTCCACGGCGGTGGTGATCGCGGCGTCGACGTCCTGGCCGCTCGCGTCCACGAGCTTGCGTGCGATGGAGCGTCGCCGCTTGGTGTCGAGGAGCTCGAGGGTGATCAGCGGCGGCGAGACCTCGAAGTTCGCGACCACATAGACGCCGAGATCCACGCCGCTCGTCGACAGCCTCGCGAGCACGCAGCCGTTGTCCTCGCCACACCGACGGACCTCGTCGTCGAGGCGCGCACGTTCGTCGTAGGAGAGCACCTCGACGTCGAGGAGCCACCGCAGCCCCGCGCGGGCGGCGTCGGCCACGGAGCGATCCGAGGCGGCCGCCTTGGGGCCCACCACCCGGACCACGGTCGTCACGCGGGTCGAAGGCGCGCCCGTGGCGAGGGCCGCGAGGAACACGGCGACGACCGACATCCGAAGGCGATGTCAGCACGGTTTCGGTACAATGGCGAGCGATGGGCGGTCCGGTCGCGTGGGGTGATCTGTACCTCCTCGAGCAGCTCGGCGTCGGCTCCCAGGGCGACGTCTGGCTCGCCACCCGCGGCGACGGACGCCCCGTCGTCGTCAAACGCGCCGGGAGCGCGGTCACCGAACACCCCCGCCTCCGGCTTCGCTTCCTCCACGAAGCCGCGATCGCGCAGGCGATCGATCACCCCAACGTGGTCCGGATCGAATCCGCCGCCGAACACGACGGCCAACCGTACCTCGTGATGGACTACATCGACGGGCTCTCCGTCCGTCAGCTCGTCGCCCTCCACCGCACGATGGGCGACCCCTTCGACGTCGCCGCCGCCATCGACATCACCTGCGACGCGCTCGCCGGCGTACACGCCCTCCACACCGCGCGCGACGACGAAGGCACGCCGCTCGCGATCGTCCACCGCGACATCGCCCCGAAGAACCTGATGTTCGATCGCCGCGGCGTCACGCAGGTGATCGACTTCGGGATCGGACGCTCCACACGACAGACCTGGCGCACCGCGACCGGCCTGATCCTCGGGTCTCCGGGTTACATGTCGCCGGAGCAAGCGCTCGGTGAACGCGTCGACATCCGGAGCGACGTGTTCGCGATCGGCACCGTCTGTTTCGAGCTGCTCACGAATCAGCGCTACATCCCCGGCAAGAAGATCGCCGAGATCCTCGCCGCGACCACCGAGCCCGTGTGGCGCAAACCGTCCGCGCTGCGACCCGAGATCCCCGAGGCCGTCGACGTGTGTCTACAACGCGCGCTCGCGATCGATCCCGAAGCGCGTTACCCGAGCGCTGACGCCTTTCGGCGTGCGCTCCGCGAAGCGGTCCCCTTCACGCCGGGCGAAGGCGCCCAACGCCTGCTGCGCGGACTGGATTGGGCCGAAGCCACGCTCGCGCACACCCGCGTCCTAGAGCAGGTCGAGGCCGCGCGGCAGCTGAGGCCCCCCTCCGAGATCCTGGTCCGCGAGTCTCGTACGCCCCTGCTCTCGGTGCGCTCGATCTCGGCGGCGATGGTGTTCGGGCTGGTGGTCGCCGCCACCGCGGTGTTCACCGCGGAGCGCGGTGAGCAACCCGACCCCGCTCCCGAGATCACCGCGCCCTCCCCGGCTCCACGCGTGGAAGCGACCCCGACCGCCCTGCCGCGCGCCGAAGCCGAACCCGAAGAAGCCGAACCCGAAGACGCTGAACCCGAGACCGATGCCGCGCCCGCGCCGCGACGCCCACGCCGACCCCGCCGTCGCGTCCGCACCACCAACGTCGAAGCACCGCCTCCCCCGACCGCACCAACGGCCGCGGACACCCCCACCCTGGAAGCGCTCGTCCGGCGGACCCGCGCGCTCGTGGACGGGTCCACCGAAGACGACGCCCGACAGGCCGCGCTGGATCTGTTGTTCGAGCTCAATCGCCTCGGCGCCGAGGCGCAGCGGGGGCAGGACGTGGACCTGCGTGAGGTCAGCCGCAGGGTCGCGCGCCTGGAGCGCCGTAAGTCATAGCGCGGCCCCCGACTCGAGCAGGATGACGCCGTTGTCCGTGAAGTCGACGCGGTCGATGTACGCCTCGTAGGTCGGAGCGACCACGCCGACCTCGAGCCCCACGTTGCTCCCCCGCACGATGCCCTCGCTCGCACGCACGCTCGAGAAGAAGACCTCCTCCCCGATGATCCGCACCCCGTACGCCGCCGCGCCGGTGATGACGAAGCGGTTCAGGCTGCCGGCGCCCGCGATGAAGTGAACCCCGGTGCCCTCGTCCGACGGCAAGCCGACCCCGTCGCTGCACGGCCCGCTGGCCGTCACGTCCTCGACCCACGCATCCGTGAGATCCAGCGTGGCGTCGTTCACGAGGATGGCGCGCCCGTGGAGCTCGCGCAGATCGGCGCGGTTGGACTCCGCCGACGTCTGCTTCCGCACGCGGATCCCCGCTGCGTCCCAACAATCACTCGAGCCCGCGTCGCGCACCGTGATGTCGTCGAGCTGGGTGTCTTCACCGTCGAACAGCTGGATACCGGGGCCACCGAGCCGCGTGAGGAACGCACGCTGCAGCGAGAAGGTTTTGACGGAGTCGGTGCGCAGGCCGAGCCCCACGGCGTCGTGGACGATGATGTCGCGGAGGGTGACGAGCGGCTCGCGCGCGACCGCGATTCCATCGGAGCTCGAGTCGAGGATGGCAATGCGGTCGAGCGTCGCCGACACCGTGGAGGTGACGAGGGCGCGGGTCCCCTGAACGCGCGCGGCGCGCACGATCACGACGTCCCGCGCGACGAGGCTCCCCTCTACACGCGCGGCGAGGGCGATCCGCTGCGCATCGACGACGTGGAGGCGTCGCACGTTCAGGGCGCTGCGCACCCCGATCACCGCGTCCCGCCGGGCAGTGTTCACGACGAGGACGTCGGTCAACGTCGCCGAGGAGTCCTCGAAGCGTACGCTCCCGCCGTCGAACGAGCTCTCGCGGAGCGTCACGTCGGAACCCGTGGACAACAGGGCGAGCTGCTCGTCCGCGACCTCGACCAACAGCTGAGTGAAGTCGGCCGTCGCACCGTCGATCGCGAGCGCTCTCTCGGTGGCGCCCACGACGACGTGCGTCCCGCGCAGCTCGGCCCCCGCCGCCACGCGCATCGCGATCGTCGGGATGCCCGAGAAGCCTACGTCGAGCAGCGTCGCGTCACCGCCCGCCTCGACGTCCAGCGCAACGGCCGCCGCAGCGTCGAAGAGCACGCCCGATACCGTTGCGGTCCCCAACACGTCGAGCCCGCCGACGTCAAAGGCCAGCGCACGGATCTCGACGCCGGCGTTCGCAGGCACGACCAAGCGGCCGCGGAGCTCCACTTGCTCCGGACACACGCCCCGCACTTCGACGCCGTCCGGGATCGAATCACCCATGACGTCGTGCGCGCCCGCGCCGAGGACGACCCGCGCCGGCGGCGTCGCGGCGGCGAGCGCCTCCGCGAGGGTCGCGTGCGGCGCACCGCGGGAACCATCGCCCCCCGGGGTCGCGTTCGCGCGGACATAGTGGTTGTCGACGCCCGCCGCGTCAGGCGGGAACTCCGCGGTCGGGCACACGTCCGCCATCGGCGTGCACGTCCCCCCGGGGCTCGGGAGCGTTCCGCGCGCGCACTCCGGGCGCTCCGTCCACGGCCGACAGACGTGAACGGGGAGCGCACCCTCCGGCCAATCGTCGACGACGCTCGCGAGCACCTCGGACCAACCCGAGGGGCACACCAGCTCCGGCGGGGTCGGGAGCGTCGGGGCGGTCGGCATCACCTCGACCTCGCAAGGTATCTTGCAGCGGTCATCGATCAGACAGCCACCGTTGGTGAGGCAGCGTCGACCGTCGAAGGCCGGCAGCGTCAGACGATCCACCCACTGCGGCATGGTCTCCTCGGACCATACGACGTCGTCCGAGCCTGACACCTCGGCGGCGTAGGCCGTGTAGTCGTTGGGGTTCGGCGGCTCGCCCGCTTCCAGTGTGTTGCGTCCCGGCTCCAACCCCAGCTGCTCGATGGTGCGCCTGAAGATGAACGCTTCGAGCCTCCGGTCCGCTCGGGGGAGGTCGAACATCAACGTCTGCGGGCGACCGAGGTCGAGGACGTAGATGTCCTCCGGCGCCTCGCCCCGAGGTCCCACGACGAGGATCTCGGTGCCCTCGGTGAGGTCATGCGGGACGGCCGGGATGAACGCTTCGGCGTGACAGGCTGAGAGGAACAGCAGCGCCGCTGCGCAGGTCAGCGGTTGGGCAGGTGTCGCAAGAAGGGCTCCTTCGCGCCCTTCAGGTACACGTACTGGTCGTCGATCTTCGTCGGCCACAGCAGTCGCACTCCGATCAAACCACCGATCAACCCGAAGAAGGCAACCCCCAGCCCCAACAGGATCACGACGGGCTGCTCCAAGGGGATCCCGATGAACATGACCACGAGACCGCCGAGCCCGGCGCCCCAGCCGATTTTGATCCACTTGCTGCGGTGCGCCTTCGCGTCCGGTCCGATCGGAATGGAGACATTCGCCGTCTTGCGCATGATCAACGCGATGATCAGGTAGATGATCACGTTGAACAGCAGCGCCGCATAGACCGCGGGGTGGTGCCACTGGAGCTTCTTCTCCAAGCGCTCCGACGCCGGCTCGCCCGACTTCACGCAGAAGTCCGGGAGCATCGCGCCCTTCTCCATCACGATCACGTCGCCGTCGCGCCAGATGCCCGCGACGGAGGTCTCACCCGTCGTGGCCGGTCCGAACGGATCGACGGCGGGTGCTGCAAAGGGATTCTCGCTCATCGTGTACGGATCGATACCGCATCGGCGCCTGCGCTTCCACTGGTCTGCGTGTAGCGCTCCACGACCCGCTTCAGGTCCGCGAGGACGACCGGCTTCGTGAGGTAGTCGTCCATCCCCGACGCCAGACAGCGCTCCCGCTCGCCGGACATCGCGCTCGCCGTCATCGCGACGATCGGCAGCGCGACGCCGCGCTCGCGGAGACGTTTCGTCGCCTCGAGGCCGGACACGTTGGGCATGTGGCAGTCCATCAGGACGAGGTCGAATGTCTCGCTCGCGAGGCGGTCGATCGCCTCCTGGCCGTCCGCCGCGATGAAGACCTGACACCCCATCCGCTCGAGCATGCGGCGCGCGACGACCTGGTTGACCTTGTTGTCCTCCGCGACGAGGACCCTGCGCCCCACCGCGCCGCCCTCCGTCGCGCGATGGCGGACGAGGTCCATCGTGGGACGCGCAGCGTGCTCCAGCGTGAGCTCGAAGGAGAACGTCGACCCGTGGCCGAGGGTGCTCTCCACGTGGATCTGACCGCCCATCAGCGCGACGAGCCGCGCGCAGATCGCGAGGCCGAGACCGGTCCCACCGTAGCGTCGGGTGGTCGTCCCGTCCGCCTGAGTGAACTGCTCGAAGATCGCGCTGAGGCGCTCCTTCGGGATGCCGATCCCCGTGTCGCGCACGGCGAAGCGAACGACGGAGCTGTCCTCGCCGTGCTCCGCCGCCACGTAAAGATCCACCGAGCCATCGGACGTGAACTTCAACGCGTTGCCGACCAGGTTGAGGATCACCTGTCGGATCCGCCCGGCGTCGCCGAGGAAGTAGACGATCTCGGAGTCGACATCCGCCGTCACGCGCACGCCCCGGTCGGCCCCCTCGAGCACGAACGGCTGCATCACGCTCTTCACGAGCTTCCCGAGATCGAAGAACTCCGACTCGATGGCGAGCTTCCCGGCTTCGATCTTCGAGAGGTCGAGGATGTCGTTGATGATCGTGAGCAGCGCCTTGCCCGACGTCTGCATGATCTCCACGTACTCGCGCTGCTGCTCGGTGAGGTTCGTCCCGTCCAGCAGCTCCGCCATCCCGAGCACGCCGTTCATCGGGGTGCGAATCTCGTGGCTCATGTTCGCGAGGAACTCACTCTTCGCGGTGGCGGCGGTCCTCGCCGCGCGCTCGGCTTCGATCAGACGATCGTTGCGGTGCTGAAGCTCCCAGGACTGCTCCTGCAGCTGCGCGAGGAGCTCGCGGCTCCGCTTCTGCTCCTCCGCGAGCATCCGCGTCCGCTCTCGCACCTGGTCGCGGATCCGTTTCGACAGACCGCTGATGTCTTCGATGTGGTCCGTGAGGCGTCGCTCGTAGCGACCTTCGCCGACCTCGTCGCGGTCGATGATGCGCGCGTCCGCGAGGATACCGAACGGCTCCGCGAACAGACCGTGGTGATCGTGTGCGTTGGCGAGCGCGTGCGTGAGCGCTGCCGTGGCGTGTTCGACGGGGACCAGCCCTTCGTAACCCGGGTTGGCGACGACCTGACGGAGGTAGTCGTCGAGCTCCCATCCGCAACGTCGCGCGTAGTCGGGGAGCATCGATGCGACGCGCGACGACGCGACCACCCCGGGCGCGAAGCCGAACACGTTGAGCCCGGTCACCGTGCCGAGCTCCGCGGCGAGCGAGGCGATCGTGCTCCTCAGCGCGACCTTCGAGGCCGACAACGCTCCGAGGTGCGGCAACCCTTCGACTGCAAGCAGACCGACGATCGTCCCGCGGCCCGCGATACGCATCGTGGGGAGCAGCGCACGGACGAGCGTGAGCATCGCCCGCGCGTGGGTGTTCATCGCGGCGTCCCACGCGTCGAGCGACATCTGCTCGGTCGACGCGACTTCGAGCGCCAACGCGGCGTGCACCACCAGGTCGATGCTCCCGTGCTCGGCCTGAAGGCGATCGCAGGCTGCGCGGAGGCCGTCCGTATCGTCGAACGACACCGCCTCGTGCGTGGCCGCGCCCCCGTCACCGCGGATCGTCTCGACGATCGACGGGAGCGTCGGTCCGAGGGTGACGACCCGAGCCCCACACCCCGCGAGCGCAGCGGCGAGCGCGGCGCCGACGCCGTCTTCGGCGCCCGTGATCAACGCGACGTGTCCGTCGAAGCGGCGTCGGGGAACCCGAAGTCTGCGCAGAAGCTGCGCCACCGGCTCCGATTCGACCTGGAGTTTCGCTTCAACCATCCGACGCGTGGGGTCCCCGCGACGGGGACCTCCACTCGCTGAAAACGGTGGCTCGGCGGCGGATTTGAGCGCGTGTCGTGGTCCTGTGCCACGCCGACACGTCAGCGGCGCATGAATACGACGACGGCGGAGGCGGCGAGGCCGAGGACGAGGGTACGTGGCACTTCCTGAGGCGCGCGGAGCATCAAAACGAAGAAAACCGCGATGCTGACGCCCAACAAACCGATTACGACCTGACGTGCGCGGGGCGAGCGCCAGGTGAACAAGATGACGGAGGCGAGCGCCAGGATACCGCTGCTGATGAGCATCTCGTCGATGCGACGCGGGGCCAAGAGCCCCGCCGCGAACTGCACGAGACCGATTCCGAGGACGACGAGGCCAGTGAGGTGTTTGTCGAACATGAGCGCCCGGGGCGGAACCTACCGCGAGGATGTCGACATTTCGACAGTAGACGTGGCGGAGGTTTCGGCGAAAAATAGGAGTCGGATAGCGTAGCGATGGTAGCTGCACCCGGAAAAGTGTTCTCGGCGATGATCGTCGACGACAGCGACGCGGACGTTTATCTCGCGTCGCACTTCCTGCAGCGCAGCGGGCGCTTCGAACACGTCTGGGGTATCACGGAACCCGAAGACGCGCTCGCGCTCTTCGAGCACTTCGAGGAGACCGCCGCGAACGACGAACGGTTCCCGCCGAGCCTCATCCTGCTCGACATCAACATGCCGCGGATGAACGGCTTCGAGTTCCTCGAAGCGCTCCAGAAGCTCGAGCTCGCGCGCAAGCCGGTCGTGGTCATCGTCAGCTCGAGTGATCACGAAAACGATCGAACGCGCGCGGCGCAGAGCCCCCTCGTCCGCGAGTACGTCACGAAGCCGCTCTCGAAGGCGGTGGCCGCCGAGCTCGCGGACCGCCTGCTCGACGACTGAGCCCGAGCGACGTGGCCGAGAACAAGACCAAGAAGACGTCCGCGAGCGCCGCTGCGTTCCTGAATCAGATCGAAGATCCCGATCGCCGACGCGACGCCAAAGCCGTCTCTTCGTTGATGAAGTCCATCACAGGCGACAAGCCGAAGATGTGGGGCGCCGCGATCGTCGGCTTCGGGACGTACCACTACACGTACGCCAGCGGTCGCTCCGGTGAGTTCTTCCGGGTCGGCTTCGCGCCACGCAAGGCGAACCTGGTGCTGTACATCATGGACGGCTTCTCGGCGCGCGCGAAGCTGCTGAAGCAGCTCGGGCCGCACAAGACGGGCAAGGCGTGCCTGTACATCAAGCGGCTGAGCGACATTGACGAGGGGGTGCTGCGTGCGTTGATCGAAGCGTCGCTCGCGCACCTCGCCGAGCAGTACCCCGATCAGTAGTCGAGCTGCGCGGTCGACTCGTAGGTCTCGCGGAGCATGTCGGTGAGCTGCCGCTCGAGCGGCTCACACGCGGCCATCGTGGAGTGGTCGTTCTTCATCTTCCACTCGCGGTCCCGCAGACGCTCGAGCTTCTGCTTCTGACGCGGCGTGAGGATGTCGCGGTTCTGCAGGTCGATGATCTGATCGCGGAGGCGACCGCGCTTCTCGATCAGCCGCACCGACCGCTTCGTGCAGCGCCGGTGTTTCTTGAAGACACGATCGAACTTCTTCGAGCGACGACGCAGCGTTTTGATCTCGCTCTGCGTGAACGCGTAGAAGGATCGCGGCGCGACCTCCTCCTCCACGTCCTCCGTGACCTCGACCTCGGGCTCGGGCGCCGGCGCGGGCGCGGCGACGAGCACCGGCTTCGGCGCGGGCGCGGGCGCCGCGACCGGAGCGGGCGCAGGCTTCGCGACCGGGGCCGGCTTCGCGACCGGGGCCGGCTTCCGCTTCGCCACGACGACCGGCTTCGCCGCGGGCGTCCTCGAAGGCGCCTCGTCCGCCTGCCGGCGGGCGACGCTGGACGCCGGGTGGACGTCACGCGACGAGAAGTCGCGGTTGGAGACCAGCGGGGCACAGGCCGCTGCGGACAGGACGGTCAGGAGCATGACATGGCGCACGGTGCTTCCTACGCCGGTCGATTCAGGACCTTCCCTGCCCTGCCCATGATATACAAACGTTCAGCCCCATGGCTCGGGACAAGCCGCGGATCGTCTGCCTCGACCTCGACACGTTCTTCGTGAGCGTGGAGCGCCTGCTCGATCCCTCGCTGGAGGGCAAGCCGGTGATCGTGGGCGGGCGCCCCGGCTCTCGGGGCGTCGTGACGGCGTGCAGCTACGAGGTGCGGCGGCTCGGCGTGCGCTCCGGCATGAGCCTCACCCGCGCAAGCCAGCTTGCGCCCAACGCGATCTACCTCTCCACGCGCCACGACACCTACGTCCCCTACGCCGCGCGAGTGCGCGAGGTCGCGGAGCACTGGTGCCCGATCGTGCAGGTCGCGAGCATCGACGAGATGTACATGGACTTCGCGGGGTGCGAGGCGCTCTACCGCAAGCCCGAGGACGCCTCGGACGACGAGACGATCCGCCGCGTCGTCCGCGAGATCACCGCGACGATCAAGCGGGACATCGGCCTCCCCTCCAGCGCCGGCATCGCGACGAGCCGCTCGATGTCGAAGGTCGCGTGTGGCCTCGCCAAACCCGCCGGCGTGTTGCTCGTCCCCCGCGGCGCCGAGCGCGACACGCTCGCGCCGCTCCCCGTCCGCAAGCTCCCCGGCATCGGCCCCGTCGCCGAGGAGGCGCTCGCGAAGGTCGGCATCCGGACGCTCGGCGAGGTCGCCGCAACGCCGCTGGAACGTCTGCGCAAGGTGTTCGGCGCGTGGGCCGAGCACGTGAAGAAGAGCTCCGTCGGCGAAGGCTCCGGCGATCTCGGCCGCGACCGTCCGGCCTTCTCGGAGCACGATCCCGAGGGGGAGATCATCGGGAGCATCTCCAACGAGCGCACGTTCCACGAGGACGTCCGCCGCCCCGAGATCATCGACGCGATGCTGTGCTCGCTCACGGAGCGGGTGTGCTGGCGCGCGCGCAAACGCGGCATCAAGGGGCGCACCGTGACGCTGAAGCTCCGCTACGCGAACTTCCACACCATCTCGCGCTCGCGCACGTTCTCACCGACCCACTCGGAGCTCGAGCTGTACCCGGTCGTGCGGCAGATCTACGAAGAGGCGCGCGACCCGCACCGGCCGATTCGCTTGCTCGGGTTGCAGCTGTCGAACCTCGGGTTCTTCGACGAGCAGATCAACCTGTTCCAGGACGGCGAGCGCCTGCACAGCACCGTCGACAAGATCCGCGAGCGCTTCGGCTTCGACGCCGTGCGCCTCGCGGAGTCTACTCGTACCAAACGACGTACGCGCTCAGACTGATGTTGCCGCCCGCCGGCGACCCGGTGCGAAACGCACCCTCGTAGGTGATGGTGTTCGCGCTCCCGAACGTGACTTCGTTCGTGATGTCGATGCGGATCGGATCCACCGGGAGCCCTGGGCACCAGTACGCGCGCTCCGGCGCCCAGTTGCCGTACTGCCCCGGCGGCACGCCGCGGGACGACGCCGGACCGCAGCCGTCGCGCGATCCGATCTGGCCTTCGTGTCGAATCTCCTGCAGCGCGGTCCCGCCGACGCTGAAGCGGTGGCGGTGGTCGCACCACTCGGCGCAGTTGTTCCCGGCCTCCTGGCCGTGGCCGCTCAGCACGACCACGAGCTCGGCCCGCGACGCGGTCGCCGGAGGTGTGAAGCTGAACGGGTCGCGGGTGTTGTAGTCGGGTCCGAACGTGCCGCCCGTGAACGCGAGCGCGGCGCCCGTCGCGCGCTCACCCGCGCCCTGGTTCGACAGGCGCACCGCGACGCGAACATCGCGCGGCGTCGCACGCTCCCAGGTCGGCCCCATGACGACCTGGAAGTAGGTTTGGCCGCCGTCGGCGACGAGCCCCATCAGCGACGAGGCGTCCATGATCCAGCGCCGCTGCCCGCGTCGCCAGTACGGCGTGATCCACCGGACGAGCTCCTCGCGATCCGCGCACGTCTCGTCCGCACACACGAAGATGTGCGCGATGCGGTCCCACTCCGAGCAGTCGAAGACGTTGCGCTCGCGGCAGGTCACGGTGACGTCGACCTCCAGCGTGTCGTAGCTCGCCATCGCCGCTCCGGTCGGGAGCATCGCGTCGCGGATCAGCTCACGCTCGGTCACCGTCTCGTCGACCAGCACGTACGTCTCGACGCCCGACTCGGACGCGACGCGATCGCGGATCGCCGCCTTGTGGTCGAAGAACCCGGGGAGGAAGGACGCCATCTGGAAGCTCGGCGGCGAGCCCACGGTCTGGTTGAGGTTGCCGCCGGAGTCCCAACGCTGGTCGCGGTCGATCGCAAACACGTGCGCCGCGGGCGGAGGCGCAAAACCGCGGTTGCCGAGGTCCGCGTAGTTGTCGCGGTCGGCGCGGTAGCTGTTGTAGTCCTGGATGAGCTCACTGACGCTCCCCGCGATCCGCACCGGAGGATCCGTGACGTAGTGGAAGCGGCGCTGCTGCTTGTCACGTTCCTCGTCGTCCATCGTCGACGCCGCGATCGCCGCGTCGATCTGCGTCTTCACCACCTCGAGCTGCTCGACGCGCGCGGTCTCCTGCCCGAGCGTCACGAGGAAGAAGAAGTGCGCGTTGAGCGGCGTGTCCACGAACACCGAAGGGTCGGAGCCCCACAGCTCCTCCTCGAACGTCGTCGCCTGGTCCGGGAGGTAGTTGAGGAAGGTGTACGACTCGCAGCCGGTCCACTCCTGGCTGAAGACCCAGCTCCCGGCGAGCGTCGTGACCGAGAAGTCGCCGGCGATGTCGCCGAACGCGTAGCCGGTGCCCTGCGCCGTGAACGGAACGCGGGCCAGGCCCAGCTCGTCGCAGATGTCGGGCTCGACGTAGCCGCCGTCGCGCGGGCCGCCATCGCGAACGACGCCGCCGTCCCGCACGCCGCCGTCGCGGATGGGTTCAGGGCCGTCGTCGCCGGAGGAGCAGGCGGCGAGGAGTGTGAAGCCGAGCGTGAAGGAGACGAGCCGCGTCATGCGCGGCTCAGATTACCACCACAAATCAGCGCAAAGGAGACGATCGCCGTTATCCGGATCGTGCACGACCAACGACGCGGCTTCGAAGCGCGCAATGTGGGGCGTCGTCGCCGTGCCCATCGCCATCGTGCCGGTGCCATCCGCCGTCGCGCTCGGCCAGATCTCGTTTTCCTCGATGGTCTCGTTCTCGTCCGCGTCGATCTTGTAGTGCGGACCGCCGTTGTTCACGTCGCACGGCGACGCGTGCACGTGGATGGGATACGTGGTGTCGGCCGTCAGGTTCCCCATCAGGGTCACACTCGCCTGCGTCCCACCTGGGTAACGACGAAGCTCGGCGGTACCGGTGATCCCGCGCCCGACCCCGGCCGCGAGCTCCACGAACGTCCCGTTCCCGGTGAGGTCCGCGTTCGGCGACAGGTCCGCACACGCGATGCGCTCCGCCATCATCGGCTCGTGGATCACGACCGACGTCGCCGACGGACGCGCGTAGTGATTCACGCGGATGAGGCCGACGCCATCGCCGTCGGTGTTCACGTCGATGTTCGGCCAGATCTCGTTGCTCTCGATGGTGTCCATCTCCATCTCGTCGATCTTGTAGTGCGGCCCGCCCCCGTTGTCGTTGCAGGGCGCGTCGTGCACGTGCGTCGCGAACGTCGTGTCCGGCGTCAGCCCCGTCACCTCGACGCGGACGTCGGTGTAGCCGGTGTCCTCGCGAACCATCGCGGCGGTGCCGGTCATCTGATCGAAGCCCGCGGTCGTCCCGGCCGGTGTCACCGTGAAGGTCCCGCCGTTGAAGGCCTGGTCGTACTCGATGCCGCCGTCGCGCGGCGGACCACCGTCGCGCACGACACCTCCGTCGCGCGGCGGCGCACCCCCGTCGCGCTCCGCCGGCGGCTGCTGGCAGATGTTGTCGATACACACCAACGGCATGATGCAGTTGTTGGTGTTCGGACAGCTCGACCCCTCGGTGCCGTCCGCTGTGTCACACGCCCACGCGAACGCGCCCAATGACGCGGCGATCGCGATCTCCCAAGTCCTCATGAGGGCGATTGAACGGCTTTCCCTCGGGGTGCGCAAGTCACCCGACCTACCGGTCCAGCCTCGTCGTCGCATCGTCCGCTTTGCGGGCACGCCGCGTGGGCGCTAGGTTGGACACGCGGTGTCCGTTTCACGCGTCCTCTCTTCGGTCTTCGGGGTGCTCGTCGTCGGCACGTCCTGCACGGTGGACCGCGTCGTCCCACTCGAAGACTTCGCGTGTGAGACGACCAACTCCTGCGACGCCGGGATGAAGAAGGAAACGCCGCGTGACGGCGGTTTCGAGGCGATCCCGCTCGCCGAGTGTCCCGGCATCGAACCGATCTCCGCGGACGGCATCGGCGTGGGCTCCACCGCCGACGCGAACAACGGCTACGAAGGAGGATGTTTCCCGAGCGGCGGCAAGGACCTCGTTTTCGGGTTCGATGTGCCCGGCCGCCTCTGGTTCCTGGAGGTTTCGACCGCAGGATCGAACTTCGACACCACGCTGCACTTCTACGAGAACGACTGCGACCCGCGGAACCGCCTGGTGTGCACCGACGAGACCGAGACCGACACGACGTTCGACCGCACGTCCCGCTTCCGCATCGAAGACTTCCCGGCCGGACGGTACGCCGCGATCGTCGACGGCTTCGGACCGGAGGAAGGCGACGTCTTCTTGCGGGTCACGGGCGCCGTCGCCCCGGGCGAGACCTGCGACCCGCGTCAGGAGGCCTACTTCCCGTGCCTCGCGGGCGCGTGTGAAGCCGACCCGGCCGGCGGTTTTCGCTGTCCATCGGTCTTGGACTGCGTGGACGGAATCGACGCCGACCGCGACGGGCTCGTCGACGAGGACGCCGACAAGTGCAACACGCCGCCGACCGTCAGCTGCTCACCCGGCCCGAACGCGATCGTGGATCGCCCGGCGGACCCGAGCGCGTCGGTGGTCGACGACGGCCAGATCATGCACACCGAGTGGAGCGTGGAGGAGCGGCCGCTGGGCTCCTACTCCGAGCCCTACGAACGCTACGAGGAAGCGACGACGGTGCTCCTCGATCTCGCGGGCACCTATCGGATGCGTTACCTGGCGATCGACGACCTGCGCCAGGCCTCCGCCTGCGAAGTCACGTTCAACCCGACGATCGCCTCCGGCTTCCGCATGGAGTTGATCTGGAGCCCGACCGTCCCGCGCTACGCTTCGAACGAAGTCCTCTTCGCGCACCTCCTCCACCCGCTCGCGACCTCGTGGTTCGACGAGGCGTACGACTGCGGCGGCCCGCGGTGCTTCGACCTCCCCGTGGATTGGGACAACCCGATGGACTTCTCGGACGACCCGCTCTGGGTCGGCTTCATCTACGGCCCTCAGCGCATCTTCATCGACTTCCCCACGCCCGGGCACGCCTACGCGCTCGGCGTCGAGACCGCGGACATCGGCGGCGACCTGCCGGCCCCCGCCGACGCGCTCGTGCGGATCTTCTGCGACGGCGTCCTCATGGCGAGCTACGGACCGACGCTCCTGCAGGGCAACTACATCACGCCCGACATGAACGACTTCTGGAAGGTCGCCGAGGTCCAGTTCGACATGATGGGCGGCTGCACGGTCACGCCGTACGGTAACGGCACGGACGTGGTCGTGCCCGTGCGCGACGCCGCGATGCAGCGCTAACTGCCGCTCGCCGGCGACCACCACTCGGCCGCCGCACGTGCTTCGGGATCCAACAGCTCGGCGTCACCATCGAGCGGGAGGTGCTTCGCGGCGTCCGGTAGCAGCTCGTCCGCGATGACCTGCTTCGACAGCGAAGCGTCCCGCGGCACGATGATGAGCTTCTTGTTCGCCTGCGCCGCGCGCTGCAGGCGACGGTGCGGGTGGTCGGGCCACGTCGCCCACGCCTCGTCCGGCACCATGATGACGCCGGGGAAGGGCCCCTCCCCGCGCGGCAGGTAAGCGACGTAGTCGACGCGCTCGCCGAGGATCTTCGACTCGAACGCGTGCGGCTGCGGCACCGCCAGCTCGGGCTCCGGATCGACGAAGCGGTAGTGCCGCTGAACGATCTGCATGACCTGCTCGACGATGAACTTCGCGCCGAGCCGCGTGTAGTGGATGCCGTCGCTGGTGCGCATCAGGCCGCGCTTGCCGTTGAACTCGATCGTCTGTTTGTAGGCGCCCTTCTTCGTGCTCGCCATCTCGTACGTCGAGATGAACAGCGCGCCCTCCTCTTCCGCCGCCTGCTTGGTGACGCGGTTGAGGCGCTTGATCTTCTTCTTGAACGACGCCTTCCGCATCACGGGCATGCCGAGCATGACGACGTCGGCGCCGTGTTTCTTGGAGATCGTGATGATCTCCTTCACCCGCTCCGCGTACTTGTCGTCCCACCCCGGGTCGCTGAACTTGATCTTGTCGTACTTGCCGACCGGGATGGCCTGCGCGTCGTTGCCACCGAAGTTCGTGATCACGAGGTCCGGCTTGAACGCCGACGCGAGCGCTTCGAGCTTCTTCGGCCAGTCCATGAAGTCCGGCCGCGACAGCCCGGTCGCGAGCTGACCGAAGCGCTTCACCTTCACCCCCTCGTACGTGGGCAGACGCTTCTCGAACTCGACACCCACCGCGAACTGGATCGACGAAGCGCCAATCACCAGCACCCGACGCTTCGCCGGCGCGCGGTGGTGCACGAGCCCGTCGTCGTCCACCGGCGGGGGCGGCGGCTCGTCGGGCGGCGGCGGCGGCTCTTCGATCACCTCCGCCTCGAGCACGGTGTAGGGCGCGTTGATCTTCTTGCGGAGCCCCTGCAGCTCAGTGTCGAGCGCGGTGAGGCCGACGGTGTCGCCGAGCTTCATCGCGGACGTCGCGAGGTCGGTGAGCCACTCGTACTGCGACAGCTCGTCGCTCTTGGTGATCTCGTCGCGCACGTGCCCGGCGCCGTAGAGCGACAGGAAGAGCACGGCCACCCAGACGCTGATCTGGAGCACGAGCGGACGGACGGGGCGGCTACCGGGAGACATCAGAAGGAGAAGTAGATCGTCGCCGCCATGCCCTCGGGTTTGAGCGTGAACAGCGCGAGCATCATCGCCGCCCACGCGACGGGGCGCGCGATGGCGGGGATCTTGTCGTGGAGGTTGACGAGCGCGTCGAACACCGGGCGCCCGTAGAAGTTCATGAAGATGGTGAGGAAGGTCAGGAACAACACGCCGACGTCGAGGCCCGCGCCCCGACCGGTGAACGAGAACAGCACCCCCCAGAAGTCGAACGCAGTGACGAGGTCCGGCGTCTTGAAGAAGATGCGCGCGAACGCGCAGAACGACAGCGTCATGAACCAACCCATGACGGACCACCACCACGGCCAGGGCCCCTCGGCCTTCATGCCGAGGTCACGCCGGATGTCGAGCGACGCCTTGTACACGGTCAGCCCGATGCCGTGCAGACCGCCCCAGATGATGTAACCCCACGACGCCCCGTGCCAGATGCCGCACGAGACGAACGTGACCATCAGGTTGAAGTACGTGCGCAGCTTCCCCTTCCGCGAGCCGCCGAGCGGGAAGTAGATGTAGTGCCGCAGCCAGGTGGAGAACGTGATGTGCCACCGGCGCCAGAAGTCGCCGATGTTCGTCGCGCGGTACGGGTAGTTGAAGTTCTCGGGGATGTCGAAGCCGAACAGCAGCCCGACGCCGCGCGCGATGTCGGTGTAGCCCGAGAAGTCGAGGTACACCTGCGCGGTGTACGCGTAGGTCGCGAGCACGAGCTCGACGGTCGACCAGTTCTTCGGGAACAGGAACGCGTCCGTGGTGGTGTGCGACGCGAGGTAGGTCGCCATCACCATCTTCTTGAAGAGGCCGGTGCCGATCAGCGCGACCGCCTCGGAGAGCCGCTCGATGCGCGCGGGCGCGGGGGCGTGCAGCTGGGGGAGCAGCTCGTGGGAGCGGCAGATGGGCCCGGCCCCGAGCTGCGGGAAGAAGCTGATGAACAGCATCCAGTCGAGCAGCGTCTGAGGCTGCACCGCCTGGTCGCGGTGGGTGTCGACCAGGTACGACATCCCCTGGAACGTGTAGAAGCTGATCCCGAACGGGACGAGCACCTCGAGGATCGGCAGGTGCACCGACAGGCCGAGCAGGTCGGTGAGGTTCTGCAGGTTCTCGATGAAGAAGCCGTAGTACTTGAAGAACCCGAGGACGCCGAGGTTCGCGACGAGCCCCACCGTCAACACGGCTTGCCGCTTCGGGTGGCCGCGCATCGCGGTGAGCGCGCGGCCGAAGCCGTAGTTCATCAGCGACGAGAAGACGATGACGCCGAGGAACAGCGGCTTCCACTGCCACGCGAAGTAGTACGACGCCGCGAGGAGGAAGACCTTCTGGACCGTGCGCTTCTGGAAGAGGAGCCAGCTGATCGTCAGCGTGATGAGCGCGAAGTAGACGAACTTGATCGTCGGGAACTCCACGGTGGCGCGTTCGTAGCACCGCCGCGGACCCCGTTCCAAGGGCTTTTAGGTATCCCTTACCGGTCGGCGTCGAGGCGGGCCCGCCATTGGGGCACCTTCGCCTCCTCTTCGGCGGACAGCTCCGGCCAACGCAGGGGGAGTCCCTCGATCGTGTCCGCGAGGATCGACGCGACCGTGGCACGCATGAACGGTTTGTCGTCGGCCGGGATGCAGTACCACGGGGCGTTCGGACGCGACGTGCGCCGCAGGGCGTCCTGGTACGCGGCCTGGTAGTCGGCCCAGTGCTCGCGCTCGTCGAGGTCGCCCTCGGAGAACTTCCAGTTCTTCTTCGGGTCGTCGAGACGCGCGAGGAAGCGCGCCTTCTGCTCGTCCTTGGAGACGTTGAGGAAGAACTTCACGACGACGGTGCCGTTGCGCGCGAGGTGTTTTTCGAAGTCGGCGATCGACGCGAAGCGCTCGTCCCAAATCGTGGACGCGTCGACGTTCGGGAGGCGCTGGTACTCGAGGATCTTCGGGTGCACGCGTACGACGAGGACCTCTTCGTAGTAGCTGCGGTTGAAGACGCCGATCCGGCCGCGCTCGGGGAGCGCGAGGGTGGTGCGCCAGAGGAAGTCGTGGTCGAGCTCCGTCGACGACGGTTTCTTGAACGGCGTCACCTGGAAGCCGGCGGGGTTCACGCCGGAGAAGACCTTCCGGATCGTGCTGTCCTTGCCGGCGGCGTCCATCGCCTGGAAGACCGCGAGGACGGAGAAGCGGTCGTCGGCGTAGAGCTTGCGTTGGATCTTCGCGAGGCGATCGACGTGATCGTCGAGCTGGTCCTCGAGCGCCTTCTTCTTCGGCGCGTCCTTCGGGGGCGCGGTCTGCGCCTGGTCGAGGTCGAACCTCTCGTCGAAGGGGACTAGGTACGGGCTGTCGACGGCGTGGGACACGGGACCGCCGTTCTAACATCCCCCAACTGGCCAATGAACCGCTCGCCGTGGCACGCTTGCCGCCGATGCGGTGGTGGATCGCGCTGACCTCGCTGGTCGGCTTCGCCTGCGGACAGAACGGCATCCCCGCGGACGCCATCGTGCGCGACGGCGGCCCCCGCACCGGAGCGTGCGCCTATCCGGACGGCGCGATCGAGCCGATGACCGAGGACCAGGTGATCTGGCCCTATCGCTGGGCGAGCGCGCGCGCGCTCGAAGACCAGGCGATGACCGCGCTCGACCTCGAACACGCGCACTGTGACACCGACGACGACATGGACTGGAGCCCGTTCGACGTCCTGTTGTTCGTGTCCGTCCCGGCCTGGTGAAGCGCCTGTATCAGGCACGCCAGGTCGGTGGCCGAGTACGACGATCAAATCGAAGCCGCGGGCGCCGGGATCATCTGGGTGCTCGAGGCGAACTCACGTTCGCAGCCGGGCACGGCGCAGAGCTGCTACGACACGATTCGCGGGTTCGGCGCGGACCGCGGGGTCTGCGTCGGTGACGGCGAGACCGCGCCCGTCGCGCGCGCGTTCGACAACTCGCCGTTTGCGATCGGCCGGGGCTTCGACCTGATCGTCCCGCGCGACACGATGGTCATCGAGTACATCTCCACGCACGGCACCCCGTCGGGGAACGAAAACGCCGACGGCCAGGAGATCCTCGACGCGGTGAAGGGCTTCACGGGCCGTTAGTCCTCCGGTAGCGCCGGCCGGCTCAGTCTTGGCGTTGGCCTACCCGACTCGCTTGGGTGCGGAACATGATGCTGATGCGCGGGTCGGCGTGGCGTTTGGTCTTGGGGACGCCGTGCATCCACGTGGACTGACACGTCCCGCCCATGACCAGCAGATCGCCCCACCCCAGCGTGAGCGCGCGTGACGGTCCGCCGTTCGCCGGCTTCAGCACGAACTTGCGCGGCGTACCCACGGAGACGATCGGGACGATCGTGTCGAAGAGGACGTGGTCGGCATGCATCGCGACGCTGTCCTGGCCGTCGCGGTACAGCGCCATGTGCACGAACTCGAAGAGGAGCCCGTACTGCGCCGAGAGCGCGAGCGCGATGTCGTCGACCACCGGCGGCGGCACGCCGTCGTCCGGGACGGACGCGAGCATCCGCGGGACGTCGACGATGCGGTCGTACATGGGCCGCTTCGCCGTACGCCACTGCATCGCGGTGCGCAGCGCGTCGAACAGCACGGCGTGCCCCTCGACCCACCCGGGCAGGTGATCGATCCAGGCGCCGTCGCCGAGCTCGACGCGACGGAGCCCCGTGAGGCGGCGATCGATGCGGGGTGCGTCATTCGTCCCGAACAGGGAGCGCTGGGCGAGGACCATCCTGAGGACCGAGATACTGAACAAACGTTTCCATGTCAATTCTCGGGTCGCCGCGGAGCGGGCGGCTTGTTACGGCCGGAGCATGAACGAGCCCCTCGACGGCCGCCTCTTCGGTGAAGACCAACCGTGTTTCGGCTGCGCGCCCGCGCACCCGATCGGCTTTCGCCTCGCGTTCGAGCGCGAGGATGGCGGGGTCGTGACGCGGTTCGTCCCCGACGATCGCTACCAGGGACCGCCGGGTGTCATGCACGGCGGCCTGGTCATGACGCTAGCGGACGAAGTCGCGGCGTGGGCGATCATCGAGAAGCTCGGCAAGTTCGGTTTCACGACGCACGCCGAGTGCCGCCTGAAGCGTCCCGTGCGCATCGGCGTCGAGACGGTGGGCCATGGGCGCGTCGTGAACGCGAACCGCCGCGTGATCGAGGTCGAGGTCATGATCAGTCAGAACGAAGAAGTGGCATGTCAGGCGACGTTGAAGTTCGTTCTGCTCGATGGTGGTTCCGCAGAGAGGTTGCTGAACGCGCCGTTGCCGGACGCGTGGAAGAAATTCGGTCGCTGAACTGTCTTGCGTAGAGGTCCGGGTTGTCTGCAACATGACCGTGCATGCCGGTCATCGCGGTCGTCGGGCTCAAGGGGGGTTCGGGCAAGTCACTCACGACCATCACGCTCGCAGGCGAGCTTGCGCGGCGTGGCCGAGGCGTCGACCTCATCGACGGTGATCCCTTCCGCGCCGCGACGCGATGGGCGCTCGAAACGCAGTGCGACGTGCACGTCGAAGCGCTCGCCGGCGCGCTGCTTCGCCCCGACCTGCTCCTCGAGCACATCGAACAGAGCGGCCACGTCGGCATCGTCGACACGCCGTCGATGGATCGAGAAAAGCAGTGGAACGCGATGATGGCGTCGGACGTCGTGCTCATCCCGGTGATACCGGGCGTGCTCTCGACCGACACCCTCACCCCGACGCTCGCGCTCGCTCAAGAAGCGCAGCGCCTCCGCCCGTGGTTGCGCGTCGGCGTCTTCTGGACGCGCGGCCCGCGCGGCACCACCCGCCTCGCCGGCGCGAGCCTCGTGCCGCGCGACTGGCTGATGAACGTCGCGCTGTCGGATCGCCCGCAGCACGAGCGCGCGATGATCGAAGGCGTGCCCGTCGTGTCGATCGCGCCGCGCAGCGTCGCGGCGAAGGAGGCGCGCCTGTTCGCGGACGCCGTGGAGATGATGCTCCCCAAGCGCATCGATCCCTCGATGCCGCGCACCGGCCTGCCGACGAAGACGCCGCAGACCGTGCTGCTCGGAGACGACGGCGAGGTCCCGGATGGGTGGGCCGAGCCCACGGTGTTCATGGCGGAAGAGGATGTCCTCGACCGCGCCCCCACGGATCTTTGAGGCAGCCCAGCCGCTGACGAAGTCAGCCGGCTCCCTTGGCGCCGTCGGCTGACTTCGTCAGGCGTCGGCTTGTCAGCCCGCCGTGCTGCTCGTCCCCACCGAGACGTTCCCGAACTCGAGCGACGGACACTTCTCTTCCAGCGCCACGCAGGATGCCGGCGTGTCCGCGGTGATGTTCAGCGAGCTCTCGTCGGCGATGAGGTCCGCGCAGGACTTCCCGGCGAACTTGTCGAGGAGGTCGGCGGCGACGTCGAGCGAGTCGTTGTAGCAGGCTTCGATCTCCGCGATCGTGGCTTCGCAGTCGGTGACCATCGGCTCGCACATCGCGGGCTCCGTAGACGCCTGGCTCTCGCACTGGGTCACGGCCATCTCGCAGGTCGACTGCGCGTCGCCGCCGAGGCTGCCCGCGAAGATGCCCGCGAACGCGCCGCTGAACTTGCAGAAGCCGTCCTTGTTGTCGTCGAAGAAGTCGTTCGCCGTCTCCTCGGCGGCCTTGCAGAGCGTCTGCGCGTCGGAGTCCGTGAGGTCCTTCACCTGCTTGTTGCCGTCGACACCGGCGGAGAACGAGGTGCCGCCGCCGCAGGCAAACGCGGTCGCCGAGAACAGTGTGGCGATGAGGAGAGAACGTGAATCTTTGATGGCGTGCATAATCGACAAATCTTTCTTCTTGGCCGCCGACGAAGTGCGGCGGCGCCTCCCAGGTTTGGTTTCGAGACGCCCTTCCTACAGCGAACATGCACGTTCGGCGAAACGTGCGCGCTGACACACACGGCCTACTTCACCGCGATGACGATCTTGCCGCGCGCGCGGCCCGTCTCGCTCTTGGCGTGCGCGTCGGCGATCTGATCGAGCGGCACCACCGAGTCGATCGTCGGCCGGATCGCGCCCTCTTCACACAGCGCCATGATCTGCGCGAGACGTCCGCCGTCGCTGGGGCGCAGCACGTTGCGCGCCCGAACGCCGTGAAAGAGCCGCGACGCCACGATGAACCGTACCGCACCCCCGATCGCCGCGACCGCGCCGAGGTTCGGCCCATACTTCTTCGTCGCGCCCGGGATCCCGCCGACGTTCATCGCGAGCCGACCGCCACGCTTCAGGACACCGCGCGCCTTCGGCAGGTGCTCGTAGCCGAGGTTGTCGACGACGATGTCGTAGTCCGAGAGCACCTCGGCGTAGTCCGCCTTCGTGTAGTCGATGACCTCGTCCGCGCCCAGCGAAGTCACGAGCTCCACGTTCCTCGTGCTGCACGTCGTCGCGACGTACGCGCCGAAGTGCTTCGCGATCTGAATCGCGACCGAGCCGACGCCACCGCTCCCAGCCTGCACGAAGACCTTGTCGCCCTCCCGCACGCCACCGAAGTCGACCAGCCCCTGCCACGCGGTCAACGCGACCAACGGGATCGACGCCGCTTCGTGGTGCGACAACGACGGTGCCTTCTTCGCCACCGCGCTCGCATCGATCGCGACGTGCTCGGCGTAACAGCCCGGGCGTTTGTGCGTCGGCGAGCTGACGACCTCGTCGCCCACCTCGAAGTCCGTCACGTTCGCGCCCACCTCGGTGACGACGCCGCTCACGTCGAGCCCGAGCGTGTGCGGCAGCGCGTAGCGAATCACACCGCGCTGCGCGCCCGACCGGATCTTCGTGTCGACCGGGTTCACGCTCGACGCGTGCACCTCGATCAACACGTCGTTCGGCCCCGCCGTCGGCACCGCGACGTCGTCGATCTTCAGGACGTCGGGCGGCCCGTACGAATGGATGCGCGCGGCCCGCACGTCAGTCTTCGGCCAGCGCCTTCTTCACGACCTCGACCGCCTGCTGCACCGGGATGCGCTCCTGCTCGCGTGTGTCGCGGTAGCGGATCGTGACGGTCTCGTCTTCCTTCGTCTGGCCGTCGACGGTCAGGCAGTACGGCGTCCCGATCTCGTCGTGGCGCGCGTAGCGCTTACCGATCGCGTGGGTCTCGTCGTAGCTCGCGTTGATGCCCGCCTTGAAGAACGCGTCCGCGATCGCTCGCGCGGCCTCCGGCATCCCGTCCTTCTTCACCAGCGGCAACACCGCCGCCTTGATCGGCGCGAGGCGCGGCTTGAACCGGAGCACCGTGCGCTGCGGCTTGCCCTCCTCGGCGACCTCGCTGTCGTCGAACGCGTCACACAGCACCGCGAGCATCCCGCGCGTCGCCCCCGCCGCCGGCTCGACGACGTGCGGCACGTACCGCCAGCCCTTCTTGCCGGTGTCGGGATCCTCGGTCTCCGGCTCGAAGTAGTTGAGCTTCTTCCCCGACCCCACCGCGTGGGCGTTCAGATCGTAGTTCGTGCGGCTCGCGATGCCCTCGAGCTCGTCCCAGCCCCACGGGAAGTTGTACTCCACGTCGTAACAACCGTCGGAGTAGTGCGCGAGCTCGTCATCGTCGTGTTTGCGGAAGCGCAGGTTGTCGTTCGACAACCCGATCGAGCGCCACCAGCTCAGGCGCTGCTCCTTCCAGTAGTCCATGTACTTCGGGCCGTCGCCGGGGCGGCAGAAGAACTCCATCTCCATCTGCTCGAACTCACACGAGCGGAAGATGAAGTGCTCGACCGTCACCTCGTTCCGGAAGCTCTTCCCCATCTGCGCGATGCCGAACGGCACCTTCACGTTTGCGCTCTGCGCGACGTTCATGAAGTTCACGAACATCGCCTGCGCGGTCTCCGGCCGCAGGTACACCGCCGAGTCGGTCACCGCCGACGCGAGGACGTTCTTCAGCTCCGCCGCGAGGTCGACCTCGCCGGCCTTCGCCTTCTCGACCAACGCGAGGACGTCCTCCGTCGCGCGACCGATCGGGTCGACCGCGCCGATGTTGGTGCGGAACATCAGGTTGAACTGGCGCTCCTCCGAGAGGAACGGCGACCCGCAGTTCGCGCAGACGTAGCCGCGGTCCGTCGCCTTCGCGCCGTGGAGGGTCTTGCCCTTGCGCTCCAGCGTGACGCCGAGCGTCTTCTCGACCTTCTCGAGCGCCGTCTTCGCGCGCCCCTTGTCGGCGAGCTCGATCGGCGCGTCCGCCCCCGCCTCGGCGCGCGGCGCCTTGTCGGCGCGGAAGCGCTCCCCACACACCTTGCAGTCGACGAGCGGGTCCGAGAACGAGGAGAGGTGTCCGGACGCGCGCCAGACGTCGGAGTGCATCATGATGGAGGCGTCGAGCCCGACCACGTCCTCGCGGGTGTGCACCATGTCGCGCCACCACTCGTTCATGAGGTTGCGCTTGAGCTCCACGCCCATCGGACCGTAGTCGTACGCGCTCTTCAGGCCGCCGTAGATCTCGCTGCTCTGGAACACGAACCCTCGCCGTTTGCACAGCGAGACGATCTTCTGCATCCGGTCACCGGTGTCGCTCATGGGCGGCGGAGACTAGCACACGAGTGTGTTATAGGGGCGCGAGAACACGCCATGGACAAGGCCTCCGACCGCATCATCCTCGCCATCGACGTCGACCGGATCGAGCAGGCCCTGCTCATCGCCCTGGAGATCGGGGACGCCGTCGGGCTCTTCAAGATCGGGCTGCAGATGCTCGCCAACTCCGGCCCCGCGGTGTTCGCGCAGATCCTGAAGAAACACTCCAACGCGAAGTTCTTCTACGACGCCAAGTTCCACGACATCCCGCTCACCGTCGCCTCCGCCGCGAAGAACTCGAACGAGCTCCCGGGCATCGAGTTCATCTCCGTGCACGCGAGCGGCGGGCGCGTCGCGATGAAGGCCGCCGTCGAAGCGTGCGGACCGAACGGCGCGAAGCCCCTCGCAATCACCGCGCTCACGTCGCTGTCCGACGCCGAGTGCGAAGAGATGTACGGCGCCGATCGCAAGACCGTCGTGAAGCGCTTCGCGACCTGGGCGGGCGAGTGCAACATGGCCGGCGTCGTCTGCTCGCCGCTGGAGCTCGAGATCCTGAAGGACCACCCGATGACCACCGCCGACGGGCGCAAGATGCTGAAGGTGGTCCCCGGCATCCGGCCCGAGTGGGCCCGCACGCACGACCAGAAGGCGACGGCGACCCCGTTCGAGGCGATCCGCGACGGCGCCGACTACCTCGTGATCGGGCGCCCGATCACCAAGGCCCCCTCCGCGATCGGCAGCCCCCTCGCGGCGGTCGGCGCGATCGCCCAGGAGATCGAGCGCGGCTTGGACGCGCGCTGATCGGGGCGGGCCTCGACGTGCGGTGACGCGGGCGCGCTGGTCAGCGCGTCGCGCGCGCCTCCTGCAGGCGGTTGATGTACTTCACCACGCGGGCCGCGGCGAGGGCCGCGCTCGCCGCGGTGAGCCCTCCGGCGATCATCATCCACCACAGGTTCGACCAGCTCACGATCATGCTCATGAAGATCTGACCGATCCACAGCGCCCACCATATGCCGACGGGGCTCGTCCTCGGGACGTCTGCGATGTCGGCGCTCATCAGCGAGACCGTCTCGATCTCACGCATGCCTTCCAGCGGTTTCCACAGCGAGAGGAACGGCACGATGTACCACCACACGTGGGAGCCGGGCGTGAACGCGAAGTAGCCGTCGGGGGAGAACGCCCGCAGGTTGCGGGCGGCGCGCATGACCCAGCGGGCCCAGAGGACGACGGTCACGTAGAAGATGAGCCCGCCGAGCATCGACGTCGCGAGGTACGCGATGGCCAGCGGGCTTCCGTCGAGGAGCGACATCGGATCGGAGATGCGCTCGTTCATCGCGATGATCGGAATCAGCGTCAGGGTGTTGACCACCGCGCACGCGTAGAGCCCTCCGACGACCGCGGTGCGCGGCGCCTCGTACCCGTACAGATCGGTCCCGGGCGCGATCGCCTCCGCGGCTTCGGGCGCGGCAAACGGGTTCGCGACGTCTTCCGGACCGGACACGTCCGGCATTGTCCGCCAGGTCGCCGCCGAGGACCACCGATCGGAAGGACCGTAAGGACGGGAGGATTTGAAGGGGCAGCGTGTTACTCGGGGAGCGGGATGCGTTCGGCGTCGTCGCCCGGTACGAGCGGGAACTTCTCGTCGCGCCACTCGGACTTCGCGCGTTCGATGCGCGCCTTGGAGCTGGAGACGAAGTTCCAGAAGATGTGGCGCTCGCCATCGATCGGCGGGCCGCCGATCAACATCACGTGCGCGCCCTCCTCCCCCGCGCGCACGGTGACCGCGCCGGGTTCGAACACCAGCATCTCGCGGGCCGCGCCCGTTTCGTCGCCGGCCTGGAGCGCCCCCGTCACGACGTACGCCGCGCGCTCCTCCACGTCGGGGAGCGCGACTGATGCCCCCGGCTCGAGGATCACCTCGGCGTAGATCATGGGGGCGAGCGTCTGCACGGGCGACGCGACCCCGTACGCGGAACCGATCAGCAAGCGCAGCTTCACACCGTCGAGCTCGACGGCCGGGATGGTGTCGGCCGGGTGATGTACGAACGCCGGCTCGGCTTCTTCGTGTTCCTTGGGGAGCGCGACCCAGAGCTGAATGCCGTGCACGCGCGCCGCGGCGGCCGTTACTTCGGGGCTGCTTCGCTCCGAGTGCACGATGCCGCGGCCCGCCGTCATCCAGTTGATCGCGCCGGGGCGGATCGGCTGCGAGAAGCCGAGGCTGTCGCGGTGGTGGATCTCACCCTCGAACAGGTACGTCACCGTGGCGAGCCCGATGTGCGGGTGCGGTCGCACGTTCATCCCGACGCCGGGCGGAAGCTCGGCGGGGCCCATGTGATCGAAGAAGATGAACGGGCCGACGAGCCGCCGCCGCGCCGACGGGAGGATGCGCGCGACGGTGAACGCGCCGATGTCACGCTCGCGCGCCGCGATCTTCAGGGCGACGACGTGGGAATCGGAGCAAGGGTCGCAGGCGGGTTCGTGGTGTTGGGTGACGCTCACGTTCAGGGAGCTTAGCAGCGAAGTGAGAACGTAAGGGGAAACGGGCGCGCCGCGAATCCATTCGCGACGCACCCGCACCATGCACACACTCTTCGTCGGAGTCCGGCCCCTACGCGCGCTTCTTCACGAGCACGCGCTTGGTCGGGCGGTCGCGGTCACGACGCGCCTCGGCCAGCGGAACCGGCGCGGGGAGATCTTCGCTCTTCGTCTGCTCTTCGTGGGTCGTCTCGGTCTTGGTGTCGGTCTTCGGCTCGGCCGTCGCCTTCGTCTCCATGCGCCCCACGTCGAGGCGGCCGGAGTACTGCGCGCCCTGCACGATGCGGAGCGTCGGGGCGGACAGCTCACCGACGACGCGGCCGGTGGACTCGATGATCAGCGCCTCGGTCGCGGTCACGTTCCCGACGACCACGCCGGACACGACGACCTTCGTCGCCTCGACGTCGGCCTCGACGATGCCGCCGTCCGCGACGTCGACGGTGCCGAGGATGGTGATGTTGCCGAGGACGTGCCCGAGGATCGACAGGTCCTCTTCACCGAAGATGCGGCCCTGGACCTTGGTCTCGGCCCCGATCTCGGTCGGGGTCAGCGTGTTTCGTTTCTTCGTGTTCGTCATCTCGCTCACCCCATGTCGATGTGCCCGGTGAACCGAGCGCCGTCCGCGATCAGGATCCGCGGAGCCTTGATGTCGCCGATCATCTTGCCGTCGGGCTCGATGACCGCCTTGCCGCTGGCCTGGATGCCGCCGCGCAGGGCGCCGACGATCTGAACCGTCTTCGCGTCGACGTCCGCTTCGAGCGTGCCTTCCTTGGCGATCTTCACGTCGCGGGACGTCGTCAACTTACCTTGCATCTTGCCGTGCACGACGATGTCGTCCTTGCTCGTGATCGTGCCGTCGATCGTGATGGAGGTGCCGATGGTCGTCTTCGTAGCCATCAGCTCCGCCTCCCGACACCCTCGGGCAGCTGCACGTCCATGTGCACGTTGCCGCGGAAGGTCGCGCCGTCTTCGATCATGATGCTGGGCGTCTTCACGTCGCCGATGACGGTGGCCGACGCCTTGACCTCGATCTTCTCGTTGGCCGTCATGTCGCCCGACGCCTTGCCGAAGACCGTCAGCTGCTTCGCGGAGATCTCCGCGTTCACGACGCCGCTCTCGTCGACCTTGAGGTGGTCCGACAGGTCGATGCGCCCGTCGATCTCACCCGCGACGACCAGCTCGCCGGTGCCGGAGAGCTCGCCCTTGATTCGAATGCCTTTTCCGATGATGCCCGCTGATTCGGCCATGTCGTGCCTCACTTTCGAACGTTTCAGGTCGGCACGACCCCGGCTTCGTTGAAGCCTTTTTTCAGAACCGGGCTAATGTGCGGATTTCGAGCGCGGCGCGGCGTTCCAGATCTTGAGGGAGAGGAGCACCCCGATCAGCGCAAACGGCACCAGGAACGCCGGCCAGCCCACCCAGTTCGCGGGGTCCTTGGCGGCGTCACCGGTGGGGGTCATGTACCCGGCCGCGAAGGACTGCAGGCCGGTGCCGAGGTAGACGAGCCCGTCCACGATGCCCACCGCGGCGCCCGCGTTCTTGGCGCCGCCGAAGTCAACCGTCGACGTGCCGGACATGATGCCGTGGACACCGATCACCGCCATCGACACCAGCACCACCGCGCTGCCGACGAGCCAGTAGCTCCCGCCGAGCGTGAAGCACATCAGCACCGTCGACGCGAGCATCAGCCCGTACAGGATCCCGCCCATCGGCGCGCGCCGTGACGAGAAGAACCGGTCGGAGGCCCACCCGGTGAGGAACGAGCCGGCGAGACCCGCGAAGAGGAGCACCGTGCCCCAGTTGTCGGGGACGAAGAAGTTGCCGCGGATGCCCGTCTCCTTCGCGAAGATCAGGTACCACTGCATGACGCCATTCCTCAGGATGCCGCTGCAGAACTCGATGCCGCAGATGACCACCAGGACGGGGTGGGTCATGATCTTGCGGAAGATGACGGCGACGGGGAGCCGCTCGCCGTCGTCGCTGACGGACTCCTCACCGGTGTCGAAGTCCTCGAAACCCGCGTCCGAAGGCGTGTTCCTCAGGAACATGAACATCACGACCCAGAAGAACGCGAGGATGAGCGCGGGGGTGAAGAACAGCCACCAGTTCTGATCGACGCCCGAGTTGCCGACGCCGAGGAGGAGCTGCGCGAGGTCGCCGAACCACGGGATGTCGCCGTCGACCTTCGCCCGTGTCGCCGCGACGAGCGCCCCGCCCCACTGGAACGCGAAGTACACGCCGAGTGAGATCATCACGCCGAAGATGGTGGAGAACGTCCCGCGCTCGCGGACGTGGAACCACGGTGCCTTCGTCGTCACGATCGCGACGGCGCCGAACGACTGGAAGTACATGTTGCCGGCGTAGAGGAACGTGAACGTGAGGCCGATCGGCAGGTCGAGCCCCCAGTGTTCGCGCCCGTACAGGACCCCCCCCATCGCGGCGTTCATGATGAGCGCGCCGAGCACACCCACGAGCATCGAGAAGCGCCCGCCGAGCCGGTCGGTGAGCGGCCCGTTGATGACAAAAGCAAAGCCGTAGACGAGCGCCCCGACCCCGAAGATCTCTCCGAACTCGGCCTTCGTCATGAGGTCGCCGAGGGCGTTCTTCGCGACCGTCAGGTTGTAGCGCCCCATGTAGAGGAACGCGTAGGCGAGCCCGAGCGGGAACCAGTTCAGGACGCGGCGGAAGCGGAAGGCCGAGCTGTGCCGGGGAGCCTCACTCAAAGCGGGGATCGACAACCACACCGCCCCACGTCTCGTCACGAAACAACTGAACCTCGGGGTCGAATTCTCGCCATCAAGGCCGATGAGGGGGGTATGACCGCCCCTCTCGTGGCCTGTGAGCCGACGGACGACGTCGAGCCGATTCGCACGCAGCTCGACTCGGCCATCGACGCCCTCGAGCAAGCCGCCACACACCCGGACGATCCTGCGTTCCTCGAAGAGCTACGGTGCGCCGCGCGCGGCACCGGCCTCGAGCCGCCGCAGCTCCCCGAAGACCTCGCTCGCGTGCGGCTCGTCCTCAGCGATCCCAACGCGGGCCCGCGCGACCTCGCCCGGGCGATCCGCCACAACCCAGTGATCGCCGCGCAGTTCATCGGGCTCGCGAACTCCGCGTTCTTCGCGGGCCGCCACCGCATCGAGCACATCGACGAGGCGGTCGTGCGCGTGGGGATGCAGAAGTCCGTCGCCTGGGTGACGGCGATCGTCGCGAAGGCTTCGCTGTTCAACTCGATCGGCTACCGCACGCAGGCCCGCGAAGTGTTCCGTCACTCGCTCGCGACCGCGGTCAACGCGCAGCTCGTCGCCGACACGCTGCTCCCTTCGGCGAGCGCCGAGGCGTTCACCGTCGGCCTGCTCCACGACTTCGGTCGGGTGTTCGTCTACGCGATCGCGGGCGGCCAGTCCGCGGAGACCTCCAAGGACCGCGGCGCGCCGAGCGCATCGATGCTCATGCGCGCGGCCGACGAGCTCCACGCCGGCTTCTCCGGCCTCATCGCGCGCACTTGGGCGTTCGACCACCGCGTCGTCGCGGCGATCCTCGACCACCACGCCCCTCTCAAACCACTCGACGAAGACGAGCCGGACGAGCTGCGCCTGACGCGCATCCTCCAGGCCGCTGACGAACTGGGACACCGCATGATCGACAACATCACCGACCCCGAGCTCACCAACCCCACGACGATCGACCTGATCGGCACGTTCGACACGATCGACGAGCTGCTCGAGGACGCGCGCGAGGCGTACGAGGCGTTCGAGGCGGCGTTGAACTGACCCCCGGCTCGTGCGAGCACTGGCGAGTCATGGAGCACTCGCACCTCGTCACCGGCTGTTTCTGTTTCCTCCTCGGCGCTTGCGCGACCGCCGCCGTCTCGGCGACGGCGTCCGACGCGCCGTCGATGGCACCCACCATCGTCAAGCTCGACGCGGCCCCCTCGGGCATGGCGCCGCCGAAGACCGCGACCATTCGTCACCTCGCGCGCGGCGCGAACGCGTACGTCGGTCACCTCACGATGCAGGCCGGCGCGAAGGTCCCCGTGCACCGCGACGCGAGCGAAGAGTTCATCCACGTCCTCGCGGGGAGCGGCACGATCACGATCGACGGCGTCGCCAGCGAGATCGGGGTGGGTGACACGATCTACATGCCGGCCAACGCGGAGGTGACGTTCCAAAACGGCGACGCCGAGATGGTGGGGTTGCAAGTCTTCGCGGGGCCGGAGTCGGCGAAGAAGTACGAAGCCTGGAAGTAGAGCGCGCTCAGTACACGCGGATGCTCACCGTCGCGGACGCGACCTGCTGCAAGTGGTCGTGCACGAAGACCACCGCGAGGTAGTAGCCGGTCGACGCGGTCGCCGTCCCGGCGATCGCTCCGCTGCTCAGTATCTGGTAGCCCGGCGGGACCTCCCAGCCCGACCATTCGTAGGGCTGCAGACCACCCGTCGCCGACAGCGGCGCGTAATACGGCACGCCGAGGTAACCATCCGCCACGGACGACGTCCGGATCCGGACCGGACCGACGACCTGGAGGTGGAGCGTCTCGACGTCGTAGTTGCCCGCCGAATCCTGGACGGTGACGGCGAACGCGACGGTCCCGGTCGTCGTCGGCACCCCTCGGAGCAAACCGTTCGGGAGTAGCTGCAGTCCGGACGGCGTGCCCTCCGCGCCGGGCAGCCAGCTATAGGGCGGGATGCCCCCGGTCGCGGTGAGTTGATACTCGAAGAGCCGCGTCGTGGTCGTCGCGCCGAGGTTCGAGTCGAGGATCATGACGCCGCAGGAGACGCGGATCGCGAGCGCCCGCGTCGCGCTGGCGCCGGCGCTGTCCTCGACGCGCGCCACGAAGTTGTACGTGCCGCTCCCCGCGACCTGGCCCCAGATGATGCCGTCGATCGTCAGCGAGAGGCCGGGCGGGAGCGCGCCGCTCGCGATCGACCACGTGTAGCCGGTGCCGGTACCGCCGCGCGCTTCGAGGTTCTCGAGGTAGGTCGTGGAAGAGGACGTACACGCGAGGCTGAGCGTCGACGTCGCGACGTAGAGATCGCGGCCGCGGATGATGAACGTGAAGTCGCGCTCGTCGGTGTTGGCGCCGGAGTCGGTGACACGCACGCGCGCGGTCACGGTGCCGGTCTGCGTGGGGACGCCGATCACGAGCCCCGAGGGCGCGCCGGTGCTCGTCAACGAGAGACCGGACGGGAGGGCCCCCGCCACCACGGACCACGTGTACCCTTGGCTCGTCCCGCCCTGCGCGTCGATCTGCTCGAGGTACGCCTCGCCCACCCGGCCCGACGCGACGGTCGCGGTGACGATCTGTAGCGTCGACGGCGTCAGGCCCACCGAGACCATCAGCCGAAACTCGGTGCGCCCGGTGTTGCCGTAGACATCCTCGACTTCGATCGTCGCGTCGTACGCGGTGGTGACCGAGGGACGTTCCGACGTCCCGGCGATCACGGCTTTGGCGCTGCCGTCGGTCATGAGGCCCAACCCCGGCGGGAGCGCCCCCTCCGCGACGCGCCACGTGTGGAGGCCCTCGCCGCCCTTCGCGCGGATCTCGATCGCGACGGTCGCGCCGGCATCGACGCTGACCGGGAGATCCGTGGCGTCGATCTCGATCGGAGGCGGCGAGGAGAGCGCTTCGAAGGTCTGTTCGGCGCAGGCGGTCGCGAGCAGCGCGCCGAGGAGGAGAGCCCGAGGGTAGAAGTGCCTGTTCACGATGGGAGAAGACGGACGACCCGGTCGAACCGGCTCAATGCGGTAGGCTCCTGAGAAAGACTACCCGCGTGTGAGCCGTTTTGGGCCCGCCGTTCGTCGATAAGAGACCACGCATGCGTGCCGCCCAAATCATCCCGTCGCGCGCCGACGCCGGACGCGATGACGGAGAGCTCGTGCTCCTCGCGAGCAAGGGGGATCGGTGGGCACGGGAGGCGCTGTTCGGGCGGTACGTCCGGCCGGTGATCCGGCGCCTGACGCGCCTGCTCGGCGATCCCGAAGAGGCGGCGGACCTCGCGCAGGACACCTTCCTGGTCGCTTACGCGAAGCTTCACCGGCTGAAGAACCCGAACGCCTTCGAAGCGTGGCTCATGCAGATCGCCGTGCGGCGCGCGCACGATGCGCTGCGGCGTCGGAAGCTGCGTCGGCTCCTGGGCCTGTACCAACCGCGCAGTGAGGGCCTCGCCGCGCTCGCGACGACGGACGCGACCGCCGAGCAGCGGGCGGAGCTGGCGCTCTTGGATCGAACGTTGGCGCGCCTCTCCGCGGCCGACCGCATCGCGTGGACGTTGCGCTACGTCGAAGGCGAGCGTCTGGAGGACGTCGCGCGGATGACGTCGTGCTCGCTCGCGACGGCAAAGCGCCGAATCAAACGCGCGCAGGAGCACGTGGCCCGGCACGTGTCGATGGCGGAGGAGGGTGCGTCGTGGTGAAGCTCCCCGTGCCGGTCCGCGATCTGTTGAAGGAAGAAGTCGACGAGGCGCTCGTCCGTCGCGCGATGCCGCGGATGGGTGAGCAGCGCCCGAGGTCGACGTGGGTGCGCGCGCAGTGGGCGATGGCGGCGGGGCTCTTCATCCTCGCCGGTGCGCTGTACCTGCGGCTCGACGAACGCGAAGCGCTGCGCACGCAAGACGGCGCGCAGCCCGTCGCCGTCGAAGCGACGACCGCCCCGGTCACGACGCGGTACTCGGACGGGTCGTCCGTCGAGATCGCGCCGGGGGCGCGGCTGGCGCCCTTGGTGTTGGAGCCGCGGTCGGTGGTGTTCCACCTGGAGCGCGGGGTCGCGACCTTCGACGTGAAACCGAAGGGGCCCCGACGCTGGTCCATCGAGTGCGGACTCGTGACCGTCGAGGTGATCGGGACGCGCTTTTCGATCGCGCGGACCGACGCCTCGGTGACGGTGCACGTCGAACGCGGCGAAGTGCTCGTCCGCGGCGAGCGCCTGCCGGATCGCGTGCGTCACCTGAAGGCGGGCGAGAGCGTCGCGGTCCAGCGCGACGGGGGAGCGCCCCGCGTGAAGACCGCTTCGTCGTCGTCTCGCGGGGAGGGCGCGCTCGACGCACGTTCGAGCTCGATGGCTCGGATGGACGGGGAGGCGGCGGCCGGCGAGGCGCGCGGCGGCTCGTGGGAGGCCCCGGACGACGCGCCGGGATCCGCTGAGTGGCGCGGCCCGGCCGCGGCGCCCGGGACGGCCGCGTCGCGGGGGGGCTCCGCGTCGGCGGGGTCGGTCGCGTCGTCGGGTTCGGTCGCGTCGGCTGGTTCGGGCGCGTCGGTGGGTTCGGTCGCGTCGCCAAGTTCGGTCGCGTCGCCAGGTTCGGTCGCGTCGCCAGGTTCGGTCGCCTCGTCGGGTTCCGCAGCGTCGCCAGGTTCGGTCGCCTCGTCGGGTTCGGTCGCGTCGCCAGGTTCGGTCGCCTCGTCGGGTTCGGCCGCGTCGCCAGGTTCGGTCGCCTCGTCGGGTTCGGGCGCGTCGGCTGGTTCCGCCGTGTCGCCAGGTTCGGTCGCGTCGCGAGGTTCGGCCGCTTCGGCAGGAACTGTCGCGTCGCTCGCGGCATCCGCGTCGCCGACGGCGGCCACGGCGCCGGGAGCATCCGCGTCACCCCGATCCTCCCCGTCGCGCGCGCCCACCGCGTCGTCGAGAGCGACTGCGACGCCGCCAAGAGCGCCGCTCGCCTCCGGCGGGACGAAGCCGGCTTCAAACGAAGGCCGCGAGGACGACGCCCCTGGCGCGCCGCGATCGCCGACGCGAGCGCACGCCGCCTCGCGCCAGGGCGCCGCTGCGAAGACGCCGAGCCATCGCGACGCGGGCGCTACCTCGACCTCGCCGCCGGCCCCCTCGCCGCCGGCCTCGCTCGAGGCGGCCGACGACGCCCGGCGCGCAGGTGACTTCAAGACCGCGGTGAAGCTGCTGTCGGCGATCCTCGCGCAGCAGCCCCCGCATCCGCAGGGCGGGCTCGCTGCGTTCATGCTCGGGACCGTCGAGCTCGACGATCTCGCGCACCCGCGTCGCGCCCTCACCGCGTTCGACGAAGCCATCGCCCGGCGTGTGCCCAAGCCGCTGCTCGAAGACGCCCACGCGCGCCGCGTCGAGGCCTTCTACCGCGCCGAAGACTACGCAGGTGCGAAGGCCGCGGCCGACGCTTACTTCGAGCGCTACCCGACCGGACGCCGCGCGGCGCTCGTTCGGCGCTGGTCGAAGAAACGTTGATCCCGGCCGTCCCGCTCGTCTCCGTCCTGCTGTTCGCGGCCGACGTCGCGTGGAGCGCGCCCGCGTGTCCGCCCGACGCGGGCGAAGAGCTCGAGCGCTTGGTGGGGATCGAGCTTCGTTCGGCGCCGTCCTCGGTGCGAGTCGTGCTCACGCTCGAGGCGTGTGACGCGAAGCGCTCGGACGTCGTCGCGCTCGTCGACTACGGTCCGGACGAACCACCCGACCGCGTAGCGCTCGACCTTCGAACGGTCGAGGCCGACGCCCGCATGCGGACCGCCGCGCTCGCGATCGGGGAGTCGGTCCGCGCCCGGCTGAAGGGCCCTCCGCCGGGGCCCAAGGTGGCCGTCGAGGCCCCCGCGCCTCCCGCGGAAGAAGCGCCGTTGGACGTCGGCGTACGGGGGTTCGGGGTCGGACGCAGGCTCGCATCGAGTGAGGCCTGGGCGCTCGGCGTCGCGCTGGGCGGGGACGTCGCGCCGACGCCGTGGCTGACCGCGACCGTCGACCTCGGCTGGCAACGCGCGGGACGTTCCGTGGCCCTCGGAGAGATTCGACTCGACGTCGCCCACGCGCTGCTTTCGCTTCAGTATACCTACCGAAGCGATGCCCTCCGCGTCGGGCTCGGACCGGCGGCCGACGTTGGGCTCGCGATCGCGACCGGGTCGTCGTCGCGCACCACCGTCGGCACCGGGAGCGACCGCGGCCTGTTCGTGCGGGCCGGCGTTCGCGCCGAGGTCGAGTACAGCTTCTCGACCACCCTCCGTGCGTTGGCTTCCGTGCAGGCCGACACGTCCCTGCGCGGCTTCGTTGCGTACGTCGACGAATCCCCGACGCTCGGCGTCAGCGGCCTCGGGGCCACTTTGGGCTTGGGGCTCGGTTACGCGCTCTGACCAAGTCTCGTAGCATCACCGCGGCATGGACCTGGAGCACAAACGACGCGCCGTGATCTTCGGACCGATGGGCCCCGGACTGCTGCGACGCCCCGACACCCAGGTCATCGAGCGCCCCGGTTGGTATCAGCTCGTCACCCCCTCCGCCCCCGGCGGCGTGCTCAATGAGATCGCGTACTCACAGGTCGACGACGGCGAGCGGTGCATCGACGAGGCCCTCGCGACCTACGGCGCGCACGGCCTCACGTTCAAGTGGCGCGTCGGGCCGTGGACGCGCCCGACCGATCTCTCGGCGCGCTTGAAGCGACGCGGCTTCGACGCGTTCGAGATGCGCGGGATGGTGACGTCGACGTCGCACCGGATCGAGGTGCCCGGCGGCGTCGAGATCGTCACGGTCGATCGCGACTGCCTCGACGAGTACGTCCGCGTCTTCGCCGCTGGCTGGGGGCTACCTCGCGATCAGGAGGCGCCGCTGGTCGCCGATCACGTCGCGGCGATGAACGTCGAGGACCGCGTCGGACACTTCTTCGCGGCGCGCATCGACGGCGCGATCGTCGCGACCACCGCGCTCGTCCTCCGCGACGGCTACGGCTTCCTCATGGGCGCGCAGGTCCTCGAAGCGTTCCGGGGTCGCGGCGTCTACCGCGCCCTCATCGCGTCCCGCCTGCGCTTCCTGGCGGAGCAAGGCCTGACGTTGGCCGCGACCCAGGCGCGCGAAGCGACGTCGGCGCCGATGCTCGAGCACCTCGGCTTCGAGACGGTGCTCGAGTCGCAGGTGTTCCAGATCGCCGCGACCTGAATTCATCGGTCTCCGCCTTCGAAGCACGGCGCTGGCGAGCAACACCTCATCGCCTGCATCGGCAACACCTACGTCGGAAACGGCGGCGTAGGGCCCCATCTCAGCTTCGATCAGCGACAACCCTCGTCCTCGCAACGGATTCCGAGCTACGCCGATAACCCAGCGTATGGGGGGAGTCGGTCTGACGCGCAACGACCTCCTCGGCACCACGGGTCTCGCCGCCGCTCTCGAGAGGTTCGGCGTCGCGCAATCGGATGTGCCCGACAAAGAGGCGTTGGTCACGATCCTCGACGACATCCTCCAGCACCCAGGCCTCGACGTCACCCCGGGGCTTCGGTCGCTCGCGGAGCAGACGCAATACACTGCGTCTCACTACGAGTGGAACAGTCTCAGCGGCGCGATTCGGCTCTTGGCACCCAACCCCGTCCGCGCTCTGAAGATCGCGGCCGGGTCTTCCTCGACACCCCTCCCGGCGGTTGGGCGACCCAAGAAGAAGAGTGAGGCTCCTCTTCGGATCCTTCCCCGCTTCAAGTCTCGGAACGAACGGCGCCGTCTCAACCAAACGCAGAAGAACGCGCTGGACTTGGTGTCCGCGGCCGCGAAGCCACTCGCAGAGGCGGGCGCCCCCAAGCTCCGAACGAGAGTGTTGGGACTGGGTTACTCGAGCGCGGACCTCGATCGGCTGATCACGTTCGTGCAACGCACAGCACCGATCACGGTGAACCTTCACCCCGAACGCGTCGTGAACGACACGCCCATGATCGACGGGTTGGAGCATCAAGGCCGGTATCGAACGCAGTTCGAAACCAAGGTGAGTGGCTCACCCGTCGCGTCCGGTGGCGAAGCTGGCGGGTCTCGTGACAACGTCGAGAAGAGGCTGTTCCGCGGCGCCTACCATGAGCATGAGCTCGTCCCACACGAGCGCCCCATCTACGGAGCCCTCAACGGCGAGCTCGCGGCTTTCGGTGGGGCTCCCGGCTACGGTCTGTCACACCTGGTCCTCGAGCCGAGCGTTCGCGCCCGATCGACGATCTCGCACACCGATTCGCTCCACTTGGGCCCAGACGAGATCGGAACCTTCGAACATCCGCATCACGTGTTGCTGGCGCTCCCCGACAACAAGCTGATGGCCATGCTCGAGATCGCGATCGGGCGCGCGTCGCGCGTGCAGGACCACCCGGAGCAGATGTACTTCGAGGTGCAGGTCCACGGGCCTGTCGAGCTGGACCAGGACATCCAGGCTCTGGTGGTCGAGAAGCGACTCGCGGGAACTGACGTCGAGGCCACGGCGCGCAGAATCGCGAACGACAACGGCGTGGACCTGTATTGGACCAACGGCGTCGACCTGGCCGTCGGTGATCGGGTCGCCGACCTCGAAGACATCTCCGTGGCCGAGATCAAGGCTTCTCTCTTGGAGCGAGAGAAGCACGCCCAGGCGACACTGGACTTCCGCGACGTCTCCCGCACTCTGACCCTGACCGGACCGGCACCGTATGTGTCGTTCCTGCACCCCATCAAGGAAGCCGACAAGCCGCAGGGCTACACCGTCCTCAACCGGGCGGGCGCGGGATGGTACACCGCGAACAGGAAGCGGCACCTGGTGAAGCTCGGCCCGCCGAGACAACTTCAAGCGGAGCTCTTCGGCTCGTACCTCTGGAGACGATGCGGCCTTCCCGCGACCGAAGTTCAGCGCTGTCTCGTCAAGGAGCACGGTGCCGGCGTCGCCATTCCCGAGATACCGAACGCGGAGGAGGTCAGCAGCTCTTGGAACGGACGAGAAACCAACGAGGCCGCCATCACGAAGCTCCTCGTCGACCACCCCGAAGCGCGCCCCCTGATGCTGCGCGCGCTGCTCCTCGATCTCGTCACCTCCAACATGGATGGCCCGCAGAGCTTGCTTCGTGGGCTGGACGGCGTCTGCTTCATCGACTTCGGCGGGACGATCCACTCGACTCCCCGTGGTCGCGCCAAGGAGGCACGGCACTTCGACTGCGACCCGCACGTCGCGGGATTCCTGGCGCACCTCAAAGGTCAGATTGGCGAAAGCCACCCGGTCTTCTCGGCGACGCCTGAAGAGATGCAGCGAGAAGCCCAGAAGCTGATCGACGATGGGCTGTTCACCTTCTTCGAGGAGGCTGCCGTCTACGCCGATCTGACAGATGACCGCCTCGACGAGACGGGCCCCCGATGGACCAAGGAGCGCATCCTGGAGCAGCTCCGCGCTCGGGCCACCTTCCTGACGAACGCGAGCGCCTGGGAGAGCCTCGAAACACGGGTTTGATCAGGCCGCGAGGCGCCCGATCCCCTCGAGGTACTCCGCGGCGAGGTGGTAGTCGTCGCGGTCGTCGGGGTGGAAGTCTCGGCGCAGGTAGTCGATGAAGGCGCGGCGGAAGAGCTTGCGCGTCTCGTTCCTGCGGTTCTTCGGGATGCGCTTCGCGAAGTAGCGCTTCTCCTTGCGCGTCAACTTCTCTTGCGCGAGCAGCATGCGCGCGCCGATCGTCCAGAAGAGCATCAGCGTCGCGAGGCCGAACGTCATGCCGAAGATGCGGACCCAGTAGCGGCCGTCGACCGTCTGGAAGACGTCGTACGCGACGGACTTGTGCTCGATCTCCTCGGCCGCGTGCCAACGCAACAGATCCCGCATCGCGGGGTGCGCGAGATCCAACACGTCGTCGGCGAGCGCGCGCTCACCGAGCGTTGCGGTGAGGTGCTCGAGCGCAGCCGTGGTCGCGAGACGGAAGGCCGGCGGGAACAACTTCTCGAGCGTCGGTACCGCGCGCTTCTCGTAGAAGCGGAGGTACTTCGACAGCTTGAAGCCCTGGCGCTCCAACATCTCGAACGAGTGCGTGTGCTCGCGACCGTGCGACGCCTCCTGCGCGAAGAACGCGCGAGCGCGCGACTTCAGCTCTTCGTCGTCGAGCTGGTCGAGGTAGTGCGCGACGCTCCGGATGAAGAAGCGCTCCCCCTCTGGGAACACCAGGTTCAGCCCGTTCGCGTAGTGCGTCATGAGCGGATTGTCCGCGAACCACCACCGCGGAATCGCGTTCTCGTCTAACTCGAAGTCCATGCGGCGGGGCGTGATCTTCTTGTTGAACTTCATTCAATAGCACTGTAGGGTGCTAATTGAACTGGAGTCAATAGCGTGGGAAAGAAACCAGCCATGGCGACCCGCAATCGACTCCAGGTCGACGAGCGCAAAGACCAGCTCCTCACGCTGGGGATCGAGATCTTCGGGGAGAAGAGCTACGAGGACGTCTCGATCGACGAGATCGCGCAGCGCGCCGGCATCTCGAAGGGGCTGCTCTACCACTACTTCTCGAACAAGCGGAACTTCTACGTCGAGTGCGTCCGCGCCGGCGCCGAGCTGTTCGACGCCGCCGTCCAGCCCGACAAGGAGCTCCCCCCGCTCGAGCGCGCCTACCAGGGGCTCAACCGCTACCTCGACTTCGTCGAAGCGCGCGCCGGCGCGTACCAGTCGCTGCTCTCCAGCGGCATCGGCGTCGACCCGGAGGTCGCCGCGATCATCGACCAGAGCCGCCGTCGCATCGCCGACCGAATGCTCTCCGACGCCGGCTTCGAAACCCCCGTCCCGGATCTCAGGAACCTCGCCCGCGCGTGGATCGGCGCGGTGGAAGCCGCGAGCCTCGACTGGCTCGAGCACCGCGACATCGAACGCGAGCAACTCATCGAAACGCTGATCGGCATGCTCATGCAGACGCTTCAGCAAATCCTCGAGCGCTACGGCCTCGAGCCCCAAGGAACGCCATGAACCTCAAAGACAAGATCGCAGTCATCACCGGCGCCGGCTCCGGAATCGGGCGCGCCACGGCGCTCCGCCTCGCGCGCGAAGGTGTGCACGTGCACGTCGTCGACATCGACCCCGAGCGCGCCGAGCAGGTCGCGACCGAGGTGCGCGCGACGGGCCGCAACGCGTGGGCCCACGCGGTCGACTGCTCGAAACACGAAGCGATCATGGCCCTCGCCGACGCCGTCTACGCCGAGTCCGGGCGCGTCGACATCCTCCACAACAACGCCGGCATCGGCCACGCCGCGCTCGCGCACGAGACGCGCATCGAAGACTGGGAGCGTGTCATCGGCATCAACCTGTGGGGCACGATCTACGGCATCCACACCTTCGTCCCGCGCATGATCGCGCAGGGCAGTGGCGGCCACATCGTGAACACGTCGTCCGGCCTCGGCCTGATCGCCGTCCCCGGCATGGCGCCCTACTGCGCGACGAAGTTCGCGGTCGTCGGCATCTCGGAGTCCATCCGCGCCGAGCTCGAACCCCACGGCATCGGCGTCACCGTCGTCTGCCCCGGCCTCATCCAAACCGACATCGTCCGTGCGTCACCCGTGACCGGCGCCGCCGAAGCCCAGCGCGAAAAGACGATGGAGCTGTACGCCAAACACGGCGCCACCGCGGAGTCCGTCGCCGCCGATATCGTGACCGGCATCCAGAAGAACAAGGCCGTGGTCACGTCCCCCGCGAGCCACGTCATGCCGGTGTGGGCGCTCAAACGCCTCTCGGTCGACGCGTACCAGACCGTCGCCAAACACGTGGGCAAACGCGTCCTCGGCGTCGACGCGACCGACGCCCTCCAGCAGCCGTCTTAGTCCTTCGGGCACGGTCGACGCGCGGAGCGCAGCCCCGACGCGATCAGCTTCATCGCGTCGCGCGATATGAGCGCGTGGCGGCGGAGCTCGAAGTGCACTTCCGCGATCGGGCGGCGCGCGAGCTCGTCGAGGAAGCGCTGCGCAAGTTGGCTTGCGCAGTCGTCCTCCTCCTCCACGGCCACCGACGCTGCGTAGAGCGCGGCGGCGAGCCGGGCGTCGTCGTCGGGCGGTTCGTAGGCAAGCACGCGGTCGAGGCGCCCCGACGCCTTCGGGCGATCGAACCCCGCGTCGGGGACGAACCAACCGTCGCGCCGCGCGCCCGCGATCGGGAAGCCGATCATCGCGCTCGTGAGCTCGTACGGATAAGCGAGGGGGCCCGCGCCGCGCGGCCCGACGAGCTCGTAGGAGCGCGTGTAGAAGTAGCCGACGTTCTCGGTAGGCCAGCTCGAGACCGGATCACACGGGCGGTGTTTCACACCCGAGCATTCGTTCGCACGCTCCCGCGAGAGGATCGGCCGCACGACCTCCACGACCGTGATGGCGCCCTCCCCTTCGACCTCGAGCCCCGAGCGCCCGCTCGCCTCGATCGAGCGCGCGATGGCCTTCCGCGTGGCGGCATCGCTCTGCGTACGCTGGACATCATGGCAGCCCTCGAGCGTCTTCAACCACGGCGCAAACAGATCGTCGTTTGCGATCGGCCGTTCGCTGAGACCGTCGCGACAGCGAATGGCCGCACGCTTCCCCGGGGGCGGGAGCTCACACGACACCAGACGCAGCTCGACGCGAACCCCCGGCGTGATTCGCGGCGCGACGTCGAACGCACCGGCGGTCGCGGTACGCGCGAATAGCACCGCCCTCTCCTCGACCCAGAACCGCTCGTTCGTCGTGGCGATCGAGGCGACCCACGCGTCGCGCTCGTTGGCGCTCGGCGTCGCGGACTCCTGCGGCGGCCGAGGCGTCTCTGGTGTCACGGGCGTCGCACAGGCGAACGACGCGACACAGAACCACAGCGCACGCCTCACCACGGCCTCCCGGTGCAGGGGTGGTAGAGCAGCCGCTCGCCACGAGCGATCGCGCGCATCCGAGGGAGCTGCGAGTCGATCATCGCGCGAACGTCGGAAGAGACCCCGTCGAGCCCCGACTCCAAGCGCAACAAAGCCGCTGCCGCGCGCGCGGTGTTGCCGATTGCGAGGTGCTCGACGACCCGGTCGTACTCGACGACCGCGCGCTCCGTGGGCGGCAATCCGCGAACGTCGACATGCTCCAGTCGCCGCGCGACGTACGCTTCGCGGCCCGGGAACCACTGGCGGCGAAGCACGAGCGCCTCGAACGCTGGCTCGACCTCACCTGCCGCGAGCGGAACGATCCGGGTGAGGCCGACCTTTGCAGACTTCACCCGCGGCGCGTGGTCGACCAGCACGGCCTCGACGCGTTCGTGCACGTCGACCTCGCGCTTCTTGTTCTTCAGCCGGATCGTCTCGCGCTCCCAGTGGGTGCGGTAGACGACGATGTGCACGAATCGGTCGCCCTTCAGGAACGGCACCTCTGTCAGCGTGCGCCCCCGCGAGAGGATCGAAGTCGCCTTGCGGATCTCCGCCGGCGTCGGGCCGACGACGTGAACGTCGTAGCACTGCGTCAGGAGCGGCGGTAATACCTCCGAGCGTTCGGCGCCGAACGGCTCCGCGAGCAGCACCGGCGGCGGGGTCCGACCGTCTTCGCAGCGAACACGTCGACGCCTCCGCTCGTCGACGAAGCAGCGCATCCGCAGCACCTCGACACGCGCGCCCACGGCGTAGCTTCGATCACCGATCGCCGGTTGCACCGGCCATGTCACGAGATCAACCGGGAGCCACCCCTTCAGTCGACGGTCGTACCCGTAGTCGGTGATCGTCGCGGTCGGCACCCAAGCGGCGGGGCCCTCCACCTCGCGCGGGACGTCGCGCATCGATCCGCCGGCCCACGCGCGGCGCACCTCTTCGGCGTTCGCGGTCGTCGCGAACAACAGACCGACGAGGAAGAGGCACACCCGCACGACGCGCGACACCCCACACGTGTACGCGCCGTGTGTCGAGGGGGGTGTGCGACGTCACTCACACCCGTAGAGCCACAGCTCGACCGTCGGCCCCTCCACCCAGAACTGCTTGTTGCACGGCACACCGTAGTCGGCGACGACGAGCGCCATCGCGTCGTCGAGGGCGTCGGCCTCCGAGTCGTAGGCCACGCGAGCGGCGCAGGAGTCGCTCCGACAGTCCACGGTCTCGAGCCTCGCCTTCGTCCGGCCGTCGAGCGTCTCTTCGATCGCGTAGCGCGTCGCCGACGCCCACGTCCCGTCCACGTGCGACGCTTCGTGGTCCGCCTGCAGACGCACACGGGCGGCGTGGCTCCTTGCGTCGTCCTCCCGTCGAACGGCGTCGCGCGCCTCGACGGCGGGAGCGCTCTCGAGCGCCTCCAGTCGAGCTTCCACGTCGCGACTGCGCGCGATCAGCGGACCAACGCGCGGGTCGTCGCGCACGACATCGTGGGTCACCTCGACCCGCTCCGTCACGCGAACCTCGCGCGGCGCCGGCGTCGTCGGCGCACGCAGCTCCACCACGGCCAGCGCCGCGAGGGCCCCCGCACCGGTGGCCGCCACGATCGTCAGGACCGATCGGAGGAGCATCAGAAGATCTCGATCCCGTAGAACGCGGTGTACGGCTGCAGATACACGTACAGCATTCGGTACCCGGAGTACGACGCGTTGTTCAGCACGTCGACGTGCACCTGGTTTACGGACCACGACCCCGTGCCGGTGTACCCCGCCGAAGTCACCGGGCTGAGGAACGACGACCCGCCAGAGTAGCCGGACCAGCTCCGCCACGTCGCCGCGGCGTACACCTCCTGGCTCGAATTGTTGTCCAGCACCGTCATCCACAGGGACTGGATCGAAGCCCCGTTCGAGTCGATCGGGCAGATGATCACGCGCTGGATCGAGCCGAGGTTCCTCCAGCCGGTCGCCGCCTGCGTGACGTCCGGCGTGTCGTCGATCGGCCGGCACGCCTGCCCCGCGCGCCCGATATAGGCGTCCGCGATCATCGGTAACGCGGTGACGAAGGAGAGGCCGAACGCAGCGACGGGTAGGAGGACACTTCGTTTCATGAAGGGTGAGAGGCCCGCGAAGCCCGAGGTGTAACGCCGCCATTTCGAGGCGCATCGATCAACGCATCCGCTGACGCTGCTCCCGCCGACGCTGCTCCGCCTGCTCCTGCTGGTGCCGGACGTAGGCGTACGTCCCCAGACCAACGCCCAGCGTACCTGCACCCCCCACGGTCGCGCCGATCGCGCCGCCGACGAGGAGGTAACGATTCTCCTGGGGAGAGAGCCGGTACATCTGCGCCTCCGTCGGCACGAAGCGCGCGTCCCGAGCCCACTTCTTGTTGTACTTCGACCACGTGGTCTCGACCCACACGTTCTGCGTGTTCGCCAAGAGGAGCCCGGGGCGCTCCGACGCGAGGACACCCACGGGCTCGCGCCCCGCCGCAGCGAGCTCGCGGTTGAGCGTGCGCTCGAAGTCCATCGCGTTGGTGTCCCCGAAGAACGGCCCCCTGCGGTTGCCTTGCGAGCACGACATCAGCGCGACGTACTTCAACCGCGTCGCGTTCGGGTTCTGCTTCTCGTAGCGCAAGATCTGTTGCGCCATCGTCTTCGCGGCGTCCTCGGTAGGGACACCCTCGAACCCGTAAGGGCTCCCGTGCCCCGAGAACACCGCGACCTCGCGCATGTTCTGAACCGTCCGCCCCGTCTTCGGATCGACGACGAGCTGCTCGGGTCGAATCGGCACGAAGGCGCGCGTCTCGTTCGACGCCTCCCACTTCATCTTCCCGTCCTCCCCGAGGACGAGCCCCTTCTTCATCATCGCCCCGTTGTGATCCAAGGACCACGGCGGCTTCAGCTGGAGCGCCGGGACCCGCGACGTCGCCGATTCGGGCGCCACCGCCACGTAGTACTCGGCGTCGGAGGACCCGATCTTGATCTTGCTCGTCGTCGGGACGATCCGCGACGCACGCTGAGCCGCGGCCACGAAGTCGGGGCGCTTCAGATCCACGACGTCCGACACGTCCACGATCGACGTCGCGTCGTAGATCTTCTTGGCCGTCGACGGGTTCGACCGCACGTACGAAGCGAAGCCCGGCACGTGCCCCAGCGTGCCGAGGCTCGGATGGTACGGACCATCACCGAACGTTTCGCGGAGCTGCTCGGGTGTAAGCTGCTGCAGCTCCTTCGCGTCCGGGTACATCGCCTTCAGCTCCGCCTGACGCTGCGCGGGCGTCATATCGGCCCACTTCATCGTGCGCGAAGCGAGCGGCGCCCCCAGCTCGTACCGCGCCGTCTCGAGCCCCTTCTTCAGGCTGTTCACGCTGTACAGATCGTCGGTGCGCTCGACGAGCCGCGTGCGCCCCATCGCGTTCGCACCCCAGTACCCGATCGACAGCGCCGCCATCGCGCGCTCGTCGGCCGACAGTTCGTCCCAGTTGTCCACGAGCTGGGTCGCGGTGTCGATCGCCGTCGCGGCGTCCGCGACGTTCGCCGCGGTGTTCATCCTCGACACCGTCGGCGCGAGTCGCGCGAACCTCGACGCCGCACCGATCATCGGAATCGACGCGAACCCGAGCACGTTCGCCGTGAGGCCCAACCACTCCGCGCGCGCCTGGGGGCTCGCGAGCGGATCGATCGACTGCCCGTGCCGGCTGCGGTCCGCGAGGGTATCGATGTTCCGGTAGGCCCCCCACGCCGCCGCGCCCGCCATCACGATGGGCGCCATCGTCCCGCCGCTCCCGACGATCACCGCACCACCCGCCACGGTCCCGCCGACCAGCGCCGCCCAGTCCAGCGCGCGCGTGACGTGCTCGCCCGGCGTGTCGACGACCGCGGGCGTCGCCGCGACCTCGGTCTTCGCGTCGGGCGTGAGGTGCCCGTTCGGGGGGAACGTCATCGTCCCCGGCGGGAGTTTGTTGTTCGCCTTCCAGTCCGCGAACGAGTCGTACTTGCGGCCGAGGTTGTCGACGAACCGATCCGCCCCGGTCTTCGCGTCCTGCACGCGAAACAACTTCAGCTGCACCGCGCCGGTGTCCTTCGACGTGAGCTGAACGGGCAGCACCGTCACCTCGGGCCGGTCACCACCCACCGCGCGGATTTGCTCCGCGACCGGCGCGATGATCTTCGCGCTCGTCGCGTCGGTGTAGAAGTTCGTGCCTTCACCCCCCTTGGGTTTCATCCCGAACGCAAACCCGACCGTGTTCTCCAGGTTGTCGCCGGCGAGGGGCTGCGGGCGGTCTCCCCGCTGCGTCACGTACGCCTTCATCTGCGGCGCCGCGAGCGCGCGCGCGACGTCCGGGTTGTCGAACGCCGACTCCGTCTTCGTGAACAGGTCCGCGTCCCAGTCCGACCGACTCAACACGAGCCCGGCGTGCACGTACTTCTGCTCCGCCGAGAAGTCGTGACGAAAGAGGTCCTGCCCCTGCGAAGTCGCCAGCACACGATCGAAGCGCGCCCCCTCCTCGTCGAGCCGCGCCGGATCCACCGCGAGCTTCGCCGCCTGCGCGGCGAGGAGCCGCGTCTCGGCCACATCGATCTCCGCGTAGTTCGAGCTCCCCCCCAGCATCATGTCGCCGCCGTCGGTCGGCTCGGTGGGTTTGCGATCGAGCGTGCGTCCGAGCCGCTGCGTGTCCTCGGGCCCCAGCCGCTCGATCAGCCGCGCGCGGTTCGCCGTGTTTCCGGCGGCGAGCACCGCCTCGGTCCCGAAGGTCGCCGCCAGCGCCCGCTCGTCGGGGTACGCCGGCTTCCCGTTGTCGAACCCACGCTGCATACGAACCGCGCGGCGCGCGTACGCTTCACTCACCGCGCCCGCGATCGACGGGTCCTTCTCGGCCGCCTCCCTCAGCTTCCGGATCGCCGTGTAGTTCGTGGCCCGTCTGTCCCGATCACCGAGGTCGGTCATCGTGTCGATCGCCCCGTCGAGGTAGTACTGCTTCTCGGCGTCGCTCAGCTCACCCAGCGGTGACTTCCCCTTCAGCGTGTCGACGACGCGGTTCGTGTCGAGGTCCGGCACGCGCCGCTTCATCTCGGCCGGCCACACCTCCATGTCGCGGTGTTCGTCGATCTTCCTCTTCCGCTCGGGATCGATCGTCGCCTCGGGCGGCACCTTCGACGGCGGCGACACCGACTCCGTCGCGCGTTTCTTCGCCGCCTCTTCCTCGGTCGGCGCCTTCGCCACGGTGTCGCCCTCGGGCTTCTTCGTGGGCTTCGTCTCCGCCTTCTTCTTCGGCTCCGCGACCTTCTTCGTCTCGGACGCCAGCCGCTGCCAACGTTGCTTCAGCTTGGTGATCGACATCGGCTACCGCCCCTCGACGAAGGCCTTCCAGATCGCCGCCGCGTCCTTCGGCGACTTCTCCAGGTCCGTGAGCAGCTTCGTGCGCGCGATGGGCGACGCGGCGAAGAACGCCTTCGACGCCACCAGCTGCTCGAGCACCGAAGCGAGCGGCGCCTTCGCGCCGTCGGCGAGGAACAACACCTGCTCACGCTCCGAGCCGTAGAGTTTGTCGAAGCCGTCCGTCACCGCGAGCTTCGCGGCGACCTTCGGGTCCTCGTACGTCGGCAAGCGGGCTTCGAGGTCCTTCCTCGACGCGGGCGACAGCTTCTCCCACCGCTTCGTCTTCTTCAGCTCGGCGAGGTCCTTCGGCTCCCGCTCCGCGGTCGGCCCCCCGATCGCGAGCTTCGCGAGCGCCTCCAGCTGCGCGTCGCGCTCCTCGACGACGTCCTCGTTCGAGATGTCCAAGACCTTCGACACGTCGGCCGCGAAGCGCGGGTCCTGCTCGAGGAGCTCCGCGATCTGCGACTTCACGTTGCCGTCCGCCTGCACGAACTCGTCGGACTTCACCATCTTCTCCGCGAGCGCGTTCGCCGCGGCGTCTTCGGCCTTCGCGAGGTCGAGGACCTTCTGCTGGTAGCCGGTCTGCAGCCGCGCGAACGTCGGCTGCGAAGCGACGTCGGCGATGCGTTTCTGCGCGTCCTCGGGTGCGTTCTGCATCGAGCGCCGCACGAGGCGCTGCTTGCGCGGGTCGAGCTTCGCGAACTCCGCGTTGGTCTCGAGCGTGTTGATCGTCGCGTTGCGGTTCGCCGGCTTCTCCTCGACCTTCGGCGCCTTGTCTGCGGGCGTCGTCTTCCGCTCCACCGTGTCGGTCGGCGTTGAGGCGATCTTCGACGTCGCATCGAACCGCACCGCCCCGTCGCGGCGTACGCGCACGCCCCGCTTCTGCAACTCGGCTTGCAGTGCGTCCTTCGTCGCGGCGTCGTAGACGTCCCCCTCCGGAAGCTTCAGCTTCGGGTCGACCTGCTGGAGCTGCTTCTTCAGCGCCGTCACCACCGGACCGCTCATGCCCGGGTACAAACGCGCGCCCTTCGAGAAGGCCTCCTTGGTCGGCGCCTCGTACTTCGCGACCTGGATCGGCTTGTTCATCCGGGCTCGGTTGGCCGCGGTGTTGGCGAGGTTGTTGTTGGCGTCGAGCTCGAGCCCGTTCTTCGCGGCGAGGAACCGCATGTAGTGCAGGACATCCGCGTCACTGCTGCCCTCGGGGAGCGCGCGCTTCGCGATGTTCCACAGCCAGCCCTCGCGCTGCCGGGACAGGGTGGCGGTGCCGCCCATGGAGATCGGGGTTTGGAGCTTGGGAGCCTGGACCATACGGGGCCTCAGAGCAGGTTCGGTGCCAGGCCCGAGGACGCGTCTCGGGGGCCTGAGACTGGGCGATCGGCCCAAGTTGGGCCGCCCGACTCGGGCCGCCGGCCGAAAAACTTGGTAGACGGGACGGTGATGACCCTGGAGATCACGCAGCGCTACGCCAAGGCCCTCAACCCGGGGGGCGCGCGGCCCACGGACGCCCCGGCGTGGATCGATGCGATCGACAACCCGTACCTGCACGGCCTGTTCGCGCCGGTGACGAAGACCACCATGGACGACGCCCCCGCGATCGAGGGGGAGCTCCCGCGCGACCTCTTCGGCGCCTACTTCCGCAACGGCCCCAACAACCGCTTCGCCCCGACGAACCGCTACCACTGGTTCGACGGTGACGGCCTCGTGCAGGGGGTCTGGTTCGAGGACGGTCGCGCGCGCTACGCGAGCCGCTGGGTCGACACCGCGGGGAAGCAGCTCGAGCAGGAGAAGAACGAAGCGGTGTGGCCGGGCGTCCTCGGCCCGTTCGACTTCTCGCTACCGCTCGGCCCGATCAAGGACACCGCCAACACGGACCTGCTCTTCCTCGACGATCGCGTCGTCGCGCTCTGGTACGAGTCGGGGCGCGCGTACACGCTCGACCCCCGGACGCTCGAGACCGTGGAGGCGACCGGCCGCGCGACGAAGCTCCCGAAGCGGATCAGCGCGCACTCGAAGGTCGACCCGGCGACGGGTGACTTCGTGTTCTTCAACTACGGCAACGCCGCGCCATACATGCAGTACGGCGTGCTGAAGACGGACGGCGCGCTGCACCTCACGGACATCACGCTCCCCGGCCCGCGTCGCCCGCACGACCTCGGCATCACGCCGCGCTACTCCGTGCTGCACGACTTCCCGGTGTTCTTCGACCCCGAGCTGTTCGCGAAGACCGGCAAGCGCATCCCGCTGTTCCACCCGGACGTCCCCACACGCTACGGCATCATCCCGCGCTTCGGCGGCGACGCCGACGTGCGGTGGTTCGAGTGCGAGCCCTGCTACATGCTGCACGTCGTCAACTGTTGGGAGGACGGCGACAAGGTCGTGATGATCGGCTGCCGCACCACGGACCCGACCCTGAAACCCGACCCGCGCGACGGCAAGATCGCCGCGATGCTCTCCGGGCTGAAGCTCCAGGCGAATCTGTATCGCTGGTCCTTCGATCTCGAGACCGGCGCCGTCGAAGAGGGCCCGCTCGACGAAGAGAACGCAGAGTTCCCGATGATCGACGAGCGCCGCCTCGGGACGAAGAACCGCTACGCGTACCTGTCGCGCATCCCGTTCGAGATCCCCGCGACCTTCGACGGCCTGCTGCGCTACGACCTCGAACGCGGCGCCGTCGACGGTCGCTACGACTACGCGCCGGGCGTGTTCGGGAGCGAGGCCGCGTTTGCGCCGAGGGACGGCGCGACGGAGGAGGACGACGGCTACCTCGTCACCATCGCGACCGACGCCACCGACTGGAGCAGCGCATGCCTCGTCTTCGACGCGAAGGACATCGCGGCCGGCCCGCTGGCGCGCGTGAAGCTCCCGGCGCGGGTCCCGGCCGGGTTCCACTCCACGTTCGTGAGCGGCCGTGGCTGGTACTGACGCTTTGGACCCGGCACGAATCGAAGGCGCGTGGACCCTCGACGCGTTCGTGGTGCATCGCGCCGACGGACGCACGGTGCATCCGTACGGCGAGGCGGCGCAAGGCAGCTTGCTCTACGTGGACGGGCGGGTCTCTGCGGTATTGAGCAAGGCGCCGCGCGGTGACTTCACCGCGGCGACGCTGGAGCGCGTCCACCGCGCGCCCGCCGAAGACAAGGCGCGCGCGTTCGACGGCTACACGAGCTACGCCGGGACCTACGCGATCGACGGGGACCTCGTGCGGCACCACGTCGAGATGTCGTTGGTGCCGACGCTGGTCGGGACGACACTCGAGCGTCGCGCCGCGTTCGACGGCCCGCAACTCGTCTTGCGCTACGAGGTCGAAGGGCGCGCCGGGACACATCGTTACGAGCTGCGCTGGTCGCGAGCGAGGAACGGAACATGAGCCTCTACGAACGCCACCGCGAACGCCTCGACGCCGCCGACGCCGCGTGTCGCGCGCGCACCGCGCACACGCCGTTCATCGAATCACCGAGCGGACGGCTGCACCCCGAGGGCGCCAAGGCCAAGGGCCTCGCTTGGTTCGAAGCCGTGCGCGGGGGGCGGCTGGAGGACACGGGTCCGGCGGGGTCGTTCGAAGTCGCGGATGAGGTCTCGCCGTTCGACGGCGAACCGATCGGCGTGGCGTACGCGTTCCCGTCGGTGCCATCGATCTTCGCGTCCGTCGAGGCGGCGTGGCCGGCGTGGCGCGCCGCGAGCGCCGAGGACCGCCTGGGGGTGTGCCTCGAATCGCTCGACCGGCTCGCCGCGGCGATCTTCGAGAACACGTTCGCGACCATGCACACCACCGGGCAGGCCTTCATGATGGCCTTCGCGGGGAGCGGCGCGAACTCCCTCGACCGCGGGCTGGAGGCGGTCGTCTACGCGCGACGCGCGATGGCCGACGTCGTGCGCGAGGCGCGCTTCGAACGGCGCTTCGGCCCCCACGAGGTGCGGCTCGACAAACGTTACCGGCTCGTCCCGCGCGGCGTCGCGGTGGTGATCACCTGCGGGAGCTACCCCGCGTGGAACGCGTACCCCGCGATCTTCGCGAACCTCGCGACGGGCAATCCTGTCGTGGTGAAGCCGCACCCGGCGACGGTGCTTCCGGTCGCGCGCGCGGTGCAGATCATCCGCGGTGTGCTGCGCGACGCGGGCTTCGATCCGAACCTCGTCGTGCTCGCGCCCGACCACACATCGGCGCCGATCACGGACGCGCTGGTGGATCACGAGGCGTGTGTGATCGTCGACTTCACGGGGAGCCCGACGTACGGCGCGAAGCTGGAGTCACGCGCGGACCGGCTGGTGTTCACGGAGACGGCGGGGTGCAACAGCGTCGTGTTCGACTCCGTTCGGGATCTCGACGCGACGCTCGACGCGCTCGCGCGGTCGCTGTGTCTATTCTCGGGACAGATGTGTACGACGCCGCAGAACGTGTTCGTGCCGCGGACGGTGCAGAGCGCGGACGGGCCAGTGCCGTACGAGGACGTGCGGGCGAGGCTCGTCGCCGCGATCGATCGTGTCGTCGAGGACCCGCGCGTCGCGGCGGGGGTCTGCGGCGCGCTGCACAGCCCGGCGACTGCGACGCGCGTCGATGCCCTCGCGGAGTCTTCACAGGTGCTACGACGGTCGGCCTCGTACGCGCACCCGGAGTATCCGCAGGCGCGAACGCGGACGCCGCTGCTGATCGAGGACGCGGTCGACGCGGCGCTCCATCGGGAGGAGCACTTCGGGCCGATCGCGTTCCTGATCCCGGTCGAAGATCGCGAAGTCGCGCTCGCCGCCGCGACCTCCGAGGCCAAACGTTTCGGCGCGATCGCCTCCTACGCTTACTCGACCGACAGCGCGTTCGCCGAGCGCATCGAAGACGCGTTCTTCGCGGCGGGCGCCTCCGTCGGCATCAACCTCCTCCACCACGCGCCGCTGAACTATACGGCGGCCTACTCGGACTACCACGTCACGGGCCTCAACCCGGCCGGCAACGCGTGCCTGACGGACCTCGCGTTCGTCGCGCAGCGCTTTCGGATCGTGCAGTCGAAGACGGAGCTTCACGAATGACCTACGCAGACGACGACATCGTGTTCCGCGGCGCGGCGCGCACCCCCATCGGGAAGTTCCTCGGCAGCCTGAAGAACCACTCCGCGACCCAGCTCGGGACCATCGCGGCGCGTGGCGCGCTCGAACGAACGAGCATCGATCCCTCGACGGTCGACGCGGTGTACTTCGGCAACGTCATCCAGTCGTCGAAGGACGCCGCCTACCTCGCGCGCCACGTCGGCCTCGGCGCGGGTGCGCCGGTGAAGGCGCCGGCGCTCACGCTCAACCGCGCGTGTGCGTCTGGCCTCGACGCGATCTGCGAAGGCGCCAAGACCATCCGCGCCGGCGAAGCCGAGGTCGTGCTCGCGGGCGGCGCCGAGAATATGAGCATGACGCCGTACGCGATGCGCGGCGTGCGTACCGGCTGGCGCATGATCAAGAGCGACGTCGACGACATGCTCTTCTCGGCGCTCTACGACCCGAAGGCGGGCTGCTCGATCGGCGAGACGGTCGAGCACCTCGCGAAGGAACGCGGCATCGACCGTGCCGAAGCCGACGAAGCCGCGGTGTGGAGTCAGTCGCGCGCGAAGAAGGCCCAGGACGAGGGCCGGCTCGCGTGGGAGATCGTCCCGGTGCTCGAGAAGTCGCGACGCGGCGAACGGAAGATCGAAGTCGACGAGAACCTGCGCCCCGACACCACGCGCGAGTCGCTCGCTCCCCTCCCCGGCCTCTACGGTCGCGACGGCGTGGTCACCGCCGGCAACTCCAGCGGCCTCAACGACGCGGGCGCCGCGGTGGTGATGAGCACGGGCGCGCGCGCGAAGGCGGACGACCGCATCCCGATCGGGCGTCTCGTCGCCTCCGCGGTCGTCGGCGTGGATCCCAAGCTGATGGGCGAAGGCCCGATCGAAGCGACGAGGCTCGCGCTGTCCCGCGCGAACCTGAAGCTCGACGACATACACGTCATCGAGATCAACGACTCGTTCACGGTCCAGTACATCGCCGTCGAGCGCGCGCTCGGCCTGAAGCGCGACCGCGTCAACCAACAGGGCGGCGCGATCGCGCTCGGCCACCCGATGGGCGCGACCGGCACCCGCCTCGTCATCTCCGCGCTGTCGCAGCTCGCCACCCTCGGCGGCGGCTACGGCCTGTGCACGCTGTGTGTCGGCGGCGGCCAGGGGATCGCGGCGATCGTGCAGGTGGTCTAGGTCAGTCGCGATTCATTGCGATCGTGTCGAGGAAGTCCAGGCAGGCCACGACGTCGTTGTCGAACAGCTCCAACCGAAACGCTTCGTCGAACGCGATTCGCACGTTGTCGGCGCGCACCTCTCCCGAGGGGTAGTCTTCGGAGGGCTCGAAGTCACCGGTCTCGAACATCGTGATGACGGCGTCGAGCGGGAGTCCGAGCGACTTCAGGTAGCGCGCCGCGAGGTAGTCGACCTGCAGCTCGAACATCTGCCGGTACTTGTCGCCCCACGCGATGCGGTAGCCCTTCGGGGAGGAGCCGAAGTCGAGGAGGTGCGCGTGTTTCAGCAGCGCGTGGAAGAACTCGTGCGCCACCGCGAACGTCGCGATCGCCTGGCGGTCACGCGGCGCTTCGAAGGGCTCGACGAGTTTGTCGATCGCCTTCTCGCCGATCGCCATGTTGGTGCTGTCCGCGAACCCGACGCCGCTCTTGTGCGGCGGACCGAATGCCTCGAGCACCGGGGCGTAGCGGTAGGAGATCTTCGTACCGAAGCGCGCGTTCAGATCGGCGACGATCGGCGACAGCAGCGCCCGGTTGTTGAAGCCGACGCGGTACTTCGCGAAGTCCGTCGACGCGACGTCCGCGTCGGTCCAGGTCATCGCGCCGAGCTGCGGTAGGCCCACGACCGGCGGATCCGTGACCGTGCGCACCTTTTCGGCGTCCGCACCGCGGACCGGCGGCATCGGCGGCGTCTGCGCGCCCCGCTCGGCGTCGGGTGCCCTCAGGAGTTCCCCGAACTGGTCGAGACGCACCCACCTTCGACCCTTGGGGTCGGTTTTCATCGACACGGCTTATCGGCGCGCCGCCGCCACCGTTGCTTGCGACCACCTGCAAGGGAACCGCGACGTTCGTCCCGCTAGAATGTAACGAGTCGTCCCACAACGTCCGCCCGCAACGGACCATTCGAAAGATTCCAATGAAAAGAACGCCCTACACGACATTCGACCGGTTTTGTTCGGGGGGGCTCATCGATCATTCTGGATACGTGCTGCAACGCTGCCTCACCGTCGCACTGGTCCTGTCCTGTAACGTCGCCGTCGCCGCCGAGGTTCGATTCCCCGGCCGCACCGTGACCGAGGACTCGGCCGTCCCGCTGCCCGCCGAGAAGGAGGCGTTCTACGTCTTCACCGACCGCGCGCTCACCCGCGCGCAGGTCCGCGCCGCGGAGGACGTCGGCCTGAGGTACCTCGGGATCGCGGGCAAGAAGGCCTACACGTTCCTCCGCACGACCAACACGCCCGAGGCGTCGGCCTGGCTGCGCGCGCAGCCGAACGTCGTCGGCACCGCCGACGCCGCACCGATCGATCGCGTCGAACACGACCTCCTCGGGTGGATCGGACCGGTCGAGTCGCTGCCGCACCCCCTCTGGGTCGCGGTCTATCCGAAGACGACCCGCCGAGAGCTCACCGCGTTGCTCGGCGCCGACCGCCTCGAAGGTCTGCGCCTCCCCACGGACCTCGACGCCCCCGTCGCCGAGGAGAGCACGATCAACCTCGGTGATAACCTCCTGCTCGAACGCCTCATGGCGTCGCCGTACGTCGCGTCGATCGGCTTCGACTACCCGAAGAAGCTCGACAACCTCGCGAGCCGGCAGCTCTCCAACGCCGTCGACCTCGTCGCCGCGCCGTACGGGCTCGACGGCACCGGCGTCGTCGTCGGTCACTGGGACGGCGGTCGCGTCGACTCGGACCACCCTGACTTCGAAGGCCGCGTGCAGAACTACGAGCAGGGCCAGGTCAGCTCCCACGCGACCCACACCGCGGGGACGATCCTCGGCGGCGGCGTCCTGAACCCCGAGCACCGCGGCTACGCGCCGGAGGCTACGATGGTGGCGTTCGAGTTCTTCGGCAACCCGACCGGCGAGCGCCGCGTCGCGAAGCACGAGTTCTACCACGAGCACGACAACCACTCGTGGGGTTCGAGCGTGAATCAGTTCGGCGGCTACAACCAGGTCGCGCTCGAGTTCGACCTCGACTCGCGCGACCTCCTGCTCCTCCCCGTGAAGTCTGCGGGCAACAGCGGACAGCAGAGTGAGATCGTCGACGAGCGCTACGGCTTCGACTCGCTGTCCCCGGACTCGACCGCGAAGAACGCGCTCGTCGTCGGCGCGACCCAAGACGATGGCGACCTGTCGAGCTTCTCGTCGCGCGGCCCCACGAACGACGGCCGCGTGAAGCCGGACATCTGCGCGAACGGCCAGAACCTCACGTCGACTTACCCGGGCAACCAGTACGGCACGACGAGCGGCACCAGCATGTCGGCGCCGTCCGTGACCGGCATGCTCGCGCTGCTCTCGCAGCTCTACAAACGCGAGAACAACGGTCGCCGCTGGGCGCCCGACATGTCGCGCGCGATCATGATCCACACCGCGGTCGACGTGTTCCACCCTGGCCCGGACTACCGCTTCGGCTGGGGCAACGCGGACGCACGCGCCGCGGCCGACCTCATCATCGCGGACGCCGCCGACCCGGGCACACGCCTCGCGCGCGGCGCGGTGCGCGACAAAGAGCAGATGATCTTCGGCGTCGACGTCCCGGCCAACGCGCCGAACCTCAAGGTCACGCTCAGCTGGCTCGACGCGTTCTTCAACAGCGCCGAAGAGCGGCGCCTCCTCAACGACCTCGACATGGAGCTCGTCGCGCCGAGCGGTCAGTCGTTCCGCCCCTTCGTGCTCGACCCCGCGAACCCGTTCGACGACGCCACGACGGGCGTCAACAACCTCGACAACGTCGAGCAGGTCGTCGTCGACAGCCCCGAGGCCGGCACCTGGGGCGTCATCGTAAGCGCCTCGTCGATCACCGACCCCGACCTGTTCGTGCAGGGCTTCGTGCTCGCGTCGGACTACCCGATTCAGCGTTCGATGGAGCGCATCGACTTCATCCCGACGGGGCAGCCGCTCACGATCCCGGACGACGATCCGGCCGGACTCGAGCTCCCGTTCGACGTGCAGGCCAACGGCGAAGTCCGCGCGGTCCGGCTCTACATCGACGTCAAACACCGCGCGCGCGGGCACGTGCGGATCGAGCTGACGTCGCCGACGGACCAGACCGTCACGCTGGAGACCGAAGACACCTCCACGCGCCGCGACATCTACGGCATCTACCCGGACCTGCGCTCCTACGACGACGACACGCTCGTCTTCACGGGTGAGCAGGCCGCCGGGCGCTGGACGGTGCGGGTGATCGACGTGCAGTCCGGCGAGGTCGGCGAGGTGCGCCAGGCGTCCTTCGAGGTCGACCTCGATCCGACCACCGTCGGCCCGCCGAACATGCCGCCGGTCGCGAACGCGGGCGCCGACCAGGTCGTACGCTCCGGCGCGACGGTGCAGCTCGACGGCAGCGGCAGCTCGGATCCGGAAGGCGACACGCTGACGTTTGCGTGGCGTGTCGCGATGGGCGACGTCACGCTCGACGCCTCCGACGCGGCGACGCCGACGTTCGTCGCGCCGACGGTCGAGGCCTCCACCGCGCTCGTGCTGCGCCTCTCCGTCGACGACGGCAACGGCGGCACCGCGACGGACGACGTCACGATCACGGTCGAGCCCGAGGACAGCCCGCAGCTCAACGAGCCGCCCGTCGCCAACGCGGGCTCGGACCGCAGCGTCGGCGTCGGGAGCACGGTGGTGCTCGACGCGAGCGCCTCGACGGATCCCGACGGCGACCCGCTCACGTTCCGCTGGACGCAGCTCGGCGGCGTGACCGTGGAGCTCACCAACAGCGAATCGGCGCAGGCGTCCTTCGTCGCCCCCGAGGTCACGGAGTCGGCGACGTTCGAGTTCCGCGTCGAGGTCGCGGACGGTCGCGGCGGGATGGATCTCGCGGACGTGACGATCCGCGTCGACCCGGGCGTGGCGCCGACGGACGAGATCAAGACGCTCGAAACCGTGAACGCGTGCGGCTGCACCGCAACGACGCGAACGTCCGGAGGCTGGTGGGCGCTGTCCCTCTGCGCGGCCCTCTTGCTGAGGCGTCGGCGTTAGGGCTCGTGGCTAGATCTGCTCGGCCATGCGGTCGAGCAGCGCCCCGCGCAACGGCACGTTCCGCTCCCGTCCCGCTTCGAACGCCGTCTTCACGGCCTGGCGAATCCGCGACCCGATCTGATCTGCGAGTTTGTTCGGGTCCTTCGTGTCGAAGCCCAACCGGATCGTCCCGCACGCCATCGTGATCGCGCCGGCGCTCGCGACGAAGTCCGGCACCACCGGCACGCCGGCGCCGTGGAGCGCGACCAAGGCGTCCGCGGTGACGCCGATGTTGCCCGCTTCGACGACCGCGCGCGCCTGTACCGCACCGACGTTGTCCGCGTGGATCGCGTCCTTCGTCGCGGCGAGCACGAGGACGTCGCAGGGCAGCGCGAGGAGCTTTGCGTTGTCCACGACCTCCACACCCGGCGGAAGCTTCGCTCGGTCGACGATGCGCTTCGCCGGATCCACGGCGGCGCGGAGCGCAGTGACGTCGAGGCCATCGCCCTTCAGGTACGCCCCGCCCGCGTCGCTGACACCGACGAGCGAAAAACCTCGCTCCACGACGAGCTGTCCGAGCGTCGCGCCGACCGCGCCGAACCCCTGAATGGCCACGCGCGGTGAGGCGGCGTCGATCTGCGCGGCGGCTTCTTCGACCGCGGCGAGCGCGCCGATCGCCGTCTTCATGTCGCCGATCGTCGAGCCCGCGTACGGCAACGCGAACCCGTCGTTGTAGCGCTTCGCGGCGGCTTCGCGGTCCTGATCCGGCGCGAGCACGCCGAGGCGGAAGCCGAGCTTCAGGTGCTCGGCGACCTCGTCGACCTCGGCGCTCGTGGTGTTGATGTCCGGCCCGAAGCCGTAGTTGGTCTCGCAGAAGAATCGGATCTGCTCGAAGAACTTCTTCACGCGATCCATGCGGTTCGGTGCGCGCGGATCCGTACGCACGCCGACCTTCGCGCCGCCGATGCCCAGCCCGAGCGAAGCGCTCTTCAGCGTCATTCCACGCGCGAGGCGCCGCACCTCGTCGGCGTCGACGTGCGGTGTGACGCGCACGCCGCCGGCGGCGCAGCCGTTCACCAGGCGATCGATCACCAACACACCGCCCCACCCCTCCGGGTCTTCGTACTGGAAGGTGTAGAGCGGCCGGTCGTTCGAAGAAGCCAAGACGTCAGTCCTTCAGGCTCATGATTCGCCGCGACACCGCGCCGAGCAGCAGCGAGTCGGGCCGGAAGAAGACGACGTTCACACCCTTGCCGATGAGGTTCTCCTGAATCCACGCGCCCTCGTTCTCAGCCGTGATCTCCGGGTGAATCGGCACGGACATGACCTGCTTGCCGTACTTCTTCGCGACCTCCACGAGTTTGTACATGCCCTCGGCCACCGGCCCGTTTGCGAGCCCCGCGTCGGGCGGCAAACCCATCGAGCGCGACATGTCGACCGGTCCGTACTCGATGAGCTGGACGCTGTCGTGCGCCACGATGTCGTCGAGGTTGTCGAGCGCCTCGGCGTCTTCGACGATCGGGACGAGCCACGCCTTCGAGTTCGTCCACTCCACGAGCTCGGACATCTTGCCGACGCCGTACCGGTTCGCGCGCGACACGCTGCAGAGCCCGCGCTGGCCAATCGGCGGGTAGAACGCACCGTCGACGGCCTTCTGGAGGTCGGCCCCGTTGCACACGTGCGGCACACCCACGATCGGCGCCCCCGAGTTCAGCGCGGCGGCGATCGGGAGCTTGTCGTTGCTCTCGACCTTCACGAACGCGATCGTGTCGGCGCACTCCGCGGCGCGAACGAGCTCTTCGAGGCGCTCCGGGTTCAGCGCGACGCTCTCGTTGTCGATGATGACGAAGTCAGCGCCCGCGTGGCCGTGAATCTCGGTCGCGACGGGCGACGCCATGGCGGAAGTGATTCCGAAGATCGGCGCTCCGCTCGCCACACGCTCGCAGAATCGATCGAACATCTCTCGTCTGTGCATCCCCATCCCTCTCCTTCGCTGGTATCACAGCCCAGATTCGCGAAACACCGAGCCACGTCACCACCACACATCTCGAGCTGCGCAACGTCGAGGACGATGTACGCCTCGCCCTCACCCCGCGCCCTTCGCATTGTCGATCCCGACCAGAGATTCAACCCACCTCGTCATCAAGTTCGGCTGCCGCAGACATGACTTTAACCCCGGTTCTTGGTCTAAGCCCGGTCACCGTGGAACACGTCGAGCTCGAAGAACTGAAGACCTACTACGACATCGCCTGGCCGTTCGTGAGTTCGATCCTGATGGGGATCGTCATCTTCGTCGTCGGCTGGATCGCGAGCCGGTGGGCGCACAAACTCACGCTCAACGCGGCCCGTCGTGCCAAGGTCGACGAAGCGCTCGTTCGCTTCTTCGCCTCCATCGCGCGTTACTCGGTCCTCGCCGCGACGGTGATTGCGGCCCTCGGTGAGGTCGGCATCCAGACCACCAGCCTCGTCGCGGTCTTTGCGTCCGCCGGCCTGGCCGTGGGTCTCGCGCTGCAGGGCAGCCTCGCGAACTTCGCGAGCGGCGTGCTCATCCTCTTCTTCCGACCGATCAACCTCGGCGACGTCGTCTCGGTCGCCGGCGAGGCCGGCAAGGTGACGGACATCGGGCTGTTCACCACGACGCTCACGACGCTCGACAACCACAAGATCATCGTCCCCAACGCCTCCGTCACGGGGGGCAACATCACGAACTACAGCGTCCTCGGTCGGCGCCGCGCGCAGATCTCGATCGGCGTCGCGTACGGTGTCGATCTCGAGAAGGCGATGAAGGCGCTCCAAGCGGCCGCCGATCGCGCGGAGCTGGTCCTGAAGGATCCGGCGCCGGCGGTCGCGTTCGTCGGCTTCGGTGCGAGCTCACTCGACTTCCTCGTCCTCCCTTGGGCGGAGCCGGACGACTTCATCCCGATGACCCACAACGTGCGGAAGGCGATCTACGAGGAGCTCGAGAAGGCCGACATCGAGATCCCGTTCAACCAAATCGTGGTACACCAAGCCGCGGCATGAACGAGTGGCTCGATCGCGTCGACGTCGTCGTCGGGGACATCACCCAGCTCGAAATCGACGCGATCGTGAACGCCGCCAACGAGTCCCTACTCGGCGGCGGCGGTGTCGACGGCGCGATCCATGACGCCGCCGGCCCCGACCTCCTCGCGCACAACCGAACGCTCGGCGGCTGCCCGACGGGTGAAGCGAAGATCACGCCCGCCTTCGACCTCGAAGCGCGCGGCATCCGCCACATCATCCACACCGTCGGGCCGGTCTGGGGGACCGACCCGCGCGCCGACGGGACGGAGCCGCTCGGGTACCGCCTCGAGGACAACCAGCTGTCGCAGTGTTACCAGGCGTCGCTCGAGCTCGCGCGGGACCACGGCGTCACCTCCATCGCGTTCCCGGCGATCAGCACCGGCGTCTACGGCTTTCCGAAGGAGCGCGCGGCGCAGATCGCCGTAGGCCACGTGCGAGCGTTCCTCGGCCGCGAGAGCACCCCCGCGCGCGTCGTGTTCTGCTGCTTCTCGGAGGCTGACGCCGCGCACTACCGCGCGCTCGTGCACCCGGTCGACTACGAGTCCCCCATCCAGATCGGCGAGTGATGCGACGCCTCGCCTGGGCGCTGCCGTTGCTGTTCGCGGGCTGTCGCCACGCGCCGCAGATCCAAACGCTGGAACCCGCCGCCGTCCCCGGGGGACGTGCGTCGGTGGTGCGTATCGTCGGCGAACACTTCGACGACGACGCCGTGGTTTCGATCGGCGGCGAGGTCGTCGCGGCGAAGCGCGTCGGTGACGACGTGCTCGAAGCGCGCGTCGACGGCCTGAAGCGCGGACGATACCCGGTCGTCGTCCGTTCCAAGGACGGCGAGAGCGCCGCGCGAGAGCTCGTCGTGTTGAACGCACCGCCAAGGATCATCGCCGCCGAGCGACACATCGTGCGCGCGGGGGCGTCGTTCGTCGCGCGTGTGTCGACCGTCGACCCGGATGGGGACGCCGTGCAGCTACGGATCGACGGCGCCGAGAGGACCGACGCGGGCTTCTCCGTAACGGCGCCCGACGAAGACCGGACCTGGACCGTGAAGCTGACCGCCACCGACGGCACGGACACCGCGACGCGCGCGATCGAGATCGTCGCGCTGCGGGAGCCGCCGACGCCGCGCGTAGATCCGCCGATGGTCCCGCTCGGAGGCGGCCGAGCAACGAAGGTCGTGCTGAACGGCGCCAACCTCTGGCACGGCCTGACCGGGACGTACGACGGCGTCGACGTGGCGATCGAAGTCCTCGCGCACAACCGGGTCGCGGTGAAGCTCGTCGCCCGCCCGAGGGGCACCTACGCACTTCGTCTGGGGCCGACCACCGCGCAGATCGAGATTGGCAACTCACCGCCGATCGTCGCGCCGCGGATCGTCGAAGCGGCGGAGCAGAAGACGAGGGAAGTCGAAGTCGAAGCCCACGACCCCGATGGCGACGCGCTCCGCTACTTCGCGGTCGACCTCCCCCCGGGCGCCACGTTCGACGGCGAGCGCGTACGCTTCACGCCCGACTTCATCCAAGGCGGCCGAACGTACGTCGCGACGTTCGCGGCGTCCGACGGGACGGTGACTTCCACCGCCGCCGCGAAGTTCGTCGTGAGCGACGACGTCCGCCTCCCGCAACCCAAGGTCGTGTCGCGCTCGAAACAAGAAGACCACGATCGCGTCGTCCTCGCGCAGTACACCGACCGCTTCCTCGACCCCGACGGACGCACCTACGAGGCGCGCCTCGTCGTTCCGCACGACACCGACGGCGGGCGCCCGCTGCGTGTCTATCTGCACGGCTTCGGCGGGCGTCCCTACCGCGGCGGCCGCGGCGACCTCTTCGGGCTCTACCCGCACGACGAGGACCAGACGTACTGGTGGGGCAAGCAGGATCCGTCCGGGCGACTCACGCCGTACACTGCGCGACGTGTGCTGCACCTCGTCGCGTTCGTCCTGAAGCGCTTCGAGGGGATCGATCCGAACCGCGTCTACATCTTCGGACCGTCCATGGGCGGCGCCGGCGCGGTCACGATCGGCGCCTTCTACGCGCGGCACTTCGCGTACGCCTACGGCACGATGGGGCAGATGGTCCCGCGGCTGCATCGCCCTTCGCGACGCGAGCAGCTCAGCGGGCTCTGGGGCCCGCCGTCGCCCGCGTGGGATCTCATCGACATCCCCAGGCTCCTCGTCGAGTCACCAGAGGCAAGGAACCAGTTCTTCCTCACGCGTCACGGCAAGGACGATCCGATCATTCACTTCGGCGCCGTCCTCTTCCGCAGCCCCGTGGTCGGCCTCGGCTACTACGAAGCCGCGCAACAGGAACGCGTCGGCCACTACGCAGCGTGGGACGAAGGTGCGCACGGTCCGCCCGACCCGGTGCTCGGCGCAAAGTGGTGGGAAGACGACTGGGACCCCGCGACGGATCCCATCACCCGCATCACGCGCGACCGCGCCTTCGTCGCGTTCAGCGAAGCGTCCCACGACGATGATCCCGGCGACCCCGAAGGCGACGGCTCACGTGCGTTCGATCCGGACCGCGGCTACGCCGGGGAGCTCGAGGTCGTCGGTGACCAAGGCTGGGGTGGCGACCGAACCGGCACCCTCAACCGCGGGCTTCGCTGGGACAGCCGCTCCCTCGTCGACACGATCGATCGCTTCGAGGTGAAGCTCCGCGCGGAGGCGTCCGTCGAAGTGATCGCCACGCCGCGACGGGTCCGTCGTTTCTGGCTCCGCCCGCGGGAGCCGGTGCGGTGGCGACACGGCGCCGAAGCCGGCGAAGTCGAAGCCGACGAAAGCGGCGCCGTGTCGATCCCCGTGAAGCTGAGCCCCACGTGGAGCACCCTCTCGCTCAGTCGCCGAGCTGACTGAAGTCACTCGCTTCGGTGTACTCCGCCTCTTCGAACGCGGCTTCGCAGAGCAGCTGCATGTCCGAGTCCATCTGAGCGCACGCGCAGAGGTTGTCGACACACACACGAACCGCCGTCGCGCGCGCGTGCGACGAGCACCGCGCGTACCAGGGCTTCGCGTCCTGCGTCGCCTCGAGGTCACAGCGATCCATGATGTTGCGGTTCTCCATCCGGTTGCAGGCATCCTCCCAGAAGTCGCTCACGTTGTTGGCGTTGCGATCGCGATCGCGAGGCTCGTCCCAAGCCTCGTAGATCGCCGTACACGTCGAGGTCCCGGCGATGACGTCGGCCTCCGGATGAACGCCGCCGATCTGCTTGCAATCTCCCTTGCACTCCGGAACCGAGAGCCGGTTCCGCGCCTCGGTCTTCGCCGCTTCTTCCGCGTTGGCGATCCCCGCCGCGACGGCCGCCGCCTTCGTCGCGCCGATCGCCGTACCGTTGCCGCCGGCGACCTCCGTATCCGACTGGTTCTCACAGCCGTCGGTGCATGCCGCTTCGACCGCTGCGACTTCGTCGTGTGTCAGCGCGCTCTCCTCCACCGTCGGCGCGCACGCCGCGAGGCCCAACAGGATCACCCAGCTTCCCTTAGTCTTCAGCATCGATCGCTCCTTCCGCCTGCACCGGCTCGAACACCGCGTCGCAGGCCTTCTTCGGCACGCAGATCGTCGTGCCCGTCGCCACCGCCTTCGCGGTGCAAATCGCGAAGTGCGACTTGTTCGCCGGCCCCGCCATCAGGTTGCAGTTCGCCGCCTTCCACGCGGCCGGCTCCTGTGAGTCCTCACACGCCTCGACCCACTCGTCGGGCGCGTCATCGAACGTCGATACGACCGGGCACTCCTCGTCGGAGTAAGTGCACTCGTACTCGACCCGGTCCGCCTCACACTTGTCCGGATTCGGACAGGGCGCCGGCGTGACCGTCTTCTTGGACGCCTCACACGCCTTCTCCTTCGCGGTCTCGAGCGCAGACGTCGTGACGGCCGTAGAGCTCGTGCCGACGGCGGCGCCGCCGCCCTTCTTCTCCTCGCCGTCGGCGGGCGGGTCGTCGCAGTCGTCACACGCCTCGACCGGCGCGGCGATCGCCTGCTCCAGGGAGCTCGACATCTCGTGCTCCGCCCCGGCGCACGAACACGCCATGCCAAAGATGAACAACCAGCTGATTCGACGCATGCCCGTCACCGCAAGTCCGGAGAGCCGAGCTCGGTGATGCGATCGCCCAGGTTGTCCCAGACGCGAATGCCCCAATCCCCCTCGGAGTCACTCGCACAGGGCTTGCCGGCGTTGTTCGATTCGACGTCACCGTCGGCGTCCTGGTCGAGTTTGATCTGCTTACCGGTCATCGCGTCGATCCAGTAGGTCTTACCGCCGAGGTGAAGGTCGGTGATCGCGTGCCAGTACTGAGGAGGCCCCTCGTGGCAGATCTCGGTGTAGGTCGCGTTGTAGCCCTCGTTCGTGAGGAGGATCTCCAGGTCGTTCGCGAAGTCATCGCAATCGTAGTTCGGGATGCTGTAGGGCCGGTTGTGAATCCCGGCCGCCGCGATGATCTGCCGGACGGACTGCGGGAGGCTCCCGCCCTCGGTGTACGTCGTCGTCGTGGGCGGAGGCACGGCGACCGCGGGGGCAGCGGTGAGCCCCGCGTCACTCCATCGTGTCTCGAACACCGTCCCGCCCGCCGCAAAACACTTTGTGGGGCTCAGGCCATCGACGAAGTTGGACGCGGAGAGCAGGAAGTAGTCCGTGACCCCGTCTCCGTCCTCGTCGGTACCCATGAGGCAGGACGTTCCTTGAAACGCGGCAGCGTCGGTCGCCGCGACGATGGAGTCGCGGCTGTAGCCCTCCTCGGCTCGGTCACCACAGGCCGAACCGAGGAGGAGGACAATCGTGAGTGGAGTGAGTTTGTGTCTGAGCATCGATGCACTCCCATACGAAGTGCATCGATGAGATCCGACGCGCCGATCTTCAGAAGATCGTCGAGCTTCTCCGCAAGCTGGCTTGCGTGTCCGGGAGACTCCAACCCACCGGGAAGTTACCCACCTGGTTCTTGAAGTCTTCGGCGTTCGGCACCGCCGCGCAGACATTCCCACTCGACTCCGCGATCGCTTCGATCGAGAGGTCGATCTGGTCTCCCAGCTGAATCCCCGACAACGTGAACTGAAGCTGCGCGACACCCGCGGCGTTCGACGGCTTCGAAACCACGTACGGCCCCGCGACCACCCCGCGCAACGTCGAGTACGGCACTCCGTTCGTACAGAAGTCCGGAGGAAGCGGCGTCGTGATGCCCGGCCCACCGGTCTGACCGGCCACGTTGCCCCCCACGACGGCCCGCGCCACGACGACGCGGTTCGCAAGCGGCGTACCGAGAGAGGTCTTCTGGTTCACCTGCACGTCCACGGTGAACGTCCCGCTCGTGGGCGAGAGCTGATTCACCGTCCACGTGTAGCCGCCGACGACCGCCGTCGCAGGCCCGTCGGAGTGCGGCATCGTCGTCAGGTTGAACGCGGTCGACTGCGCCGGCATGTTGCTGCCGAGGTCGAAAACCCAGAGTTGAGTCGTGTAGGTCGTGTTGGGTCTGAGGTCACGGAACAACACCGAGTGACGACGCGATGGGTTCGCATCGAAGAACACCTTGGTCGGGAGGCCCGAACCAGCCGGCGGCGTCAGGAAGAGCGCCCACACCGTGAGCTCGTCCGTCACAAAACCGAGTCGACCGCTCTTGGCGTTCACCCACGCCGGCGCCGCGGCGGTGAAGGCAAAGTTGGGCGGCGTGATGTCCGTCGGCCCGATCGCCGGGTTCAGGGCGTCCCCGCCGTTGTTGACCTCGTGACCGTCGAGCCACCCGTCGCCGTCGGTGTCGGGGTTGGTCAACCCACCTGTGACTTCGAGCGCGTTCAGCAAATCGTCGTTATCGAAGTCGATGGCAAAGGTCCGCGCCGTACCCACCGGAACTCCCGTGAAGACGAACCAGTCACCGGCGACCGCCTGAGTCACGAAGAACGACAGCGGCTGCGCGACCCCATCGTCACGGAGGTACTGCGGAGGGTTCACCGTCGTATCGAGAACCCACCCCGCGACGCGGCGCGTACCCCCGATCGTCGTCTCGCCGAACACCGCCACCTCGCAGTGCCCCGCCGCCGCCTGAGGCTCCTGGTAGGCCTGAATGAGGCTTGGGATCCAAGAGGCCGTGGTCGCGTCGAGTTTGAGGGGGATGCGCGTGGAGGGCGCGAGCCCGTTGTCGAATTGGAAGAGGAAATTCGCGACGTCGACGGTCGGCTGGAGCCCGGCCGCGACGAACAGGAGCAGGAAGTCGAAGATGTTATCGGGGTTGCCGGCGTGCGCCATCCCGACGCCGAGGCGTGGGAAGTCACGAATCTGGTTGTTCGGGAAGCTCACCTGCACGGGCGGCTGAAGGCCACGCTCGGGGAGGGACAGCAGCGTACCCACCTTCATGAAGTGGCGGTTCTGCTGGAACTCACCGAAACCGACGCCCGTCGACATCGAGTCGTCACGTCCGCCGACCGGCATCGTGTGGCAGTTCGCGCAGCCGACGTTGAAGAGCCCCTGCCCCGCCACCGCCGAGCCGTTCGGGATCGGGCCGAAGGCGCTCAGCTCGTCGGGGATCTGGATGTTGTCGTCGACGACGCGTAGGACGTTTTCGTACGGGTTGGGTGGCGGCTCGAGGGAGTGCACGAAGGCCTCGAAGTCTGCGAACTGCGCCGGCGTCATCGAGGTGCCGCCCATGAGATCGACGAACGCCTGGTTGAAGTCGAGGAGCCCGTTGAGCTGCGCGCCGCGCCAATAGGGCGTTCCGGTGCGATTCACCGCGAACAGCGACTGCGTGGTCATCGGCCCCTTCTCATCGAACAGCGGCTCGCTCAGGTTCCACGCGACGAAGTCGACGCCACCCTCCACGTGGCAGGTCGCGCACGAAGCGTTGTTGTGCTCGGAGAACGAACCGTCGAAGAAGAGGATGCGCCCGATCCGAATGTTCGTCGGCGTCGGGTCGAATCCGAGAGAGTACGAGGTCAGGTCCGTCGGCGGGACGCCGAGGAGATCGACGTCGATCGTGTTGAGCCCCGAGCAGTACGTGTAGATGACCTGCTCGGACAGATCCGTCATGACCTGGCGCGGTACACAACCGTCCGGGAGGTCCCACTCGATCACGAAGTTCCCCGCGGGGTCGAGGATGGTGAGGTTGTCGGAGAGCAGCCCGGCGATCAGGACGTAACCCGTCGGCGAGACGTGCATCGCGTAGGGGTGGCCGACGGAGCGCGCGCGGTTGTACTGAATCCCGGGCTGCGTGGGGTTGGTGTCGTCGAGCTGAATGAAGTGCTGCGGCTGCGCCGTCGGCGGCGTCGCGGGCGGCGGCAAGGTGATCGGCATCCGTGTCACGCGGTTGAACGCGATCTCCCCTTGGATCGCGGGGCGGCTCTGTTTGTTCGGATCCTTGTTGTTCATGTCGACGTTGAGCTGCCACAGGAACAGCGCGCCGGTGCTCGAGGACACGACCTGCTGCGCGAGCAACACGGTCCCCGTTCCGCGGGCGACCGGGCGCGCCACCCCCGCAGCGCGATCGATGAAGAAGAGATCCTCGTCGGGGAGCCCGCCGTTGGAGACGGTCGGATCCGCGAGGTCGAGGATCCCGCCAGTGTCCGCGTGGGCGTTCAGCGTGTGCTGCTTGGAGCCGTTGTTGTCCGCGAGGTAGTCGACGCCCGAGTTGTTGCCCGAGAGCATCGGCGCGACGAGCACCTCGCCGCCGGGCGCGATCGACAGGAACATCGGCTTGCGCGACGGGATCGCGTAGCGAACCGGGGGTGCGGTGAGGTTGGACAGATCAATCTCCACGACCGCGTCCTCACCGATCGACGAGACGAACGCCCGGGCGTTGGCAGCGTCGACGACGATGTCCGCGGGCTGCGCCGGGAGGTAGACGATCTCCAGGAGCTGCCCGGTTTGTCGGTCGTGCACGGCGAGCGCATCGGCGTGCTGGCAGACGACGAGCAAGCGGTCCGGGTTGGGTCCAGAGGGCGCGACGTAGCGCGCGATCGCCACGGGCGACGACAAAGTGCGAAACGACTGGACGATCGTCTGCGTCGCGTCGAGGTGCTGAATCGCGTTGAGGTACACGTTCAGGGCGTACACGTGCGGCCCGGCGGCGTCGTTCACGTAGATCATCGGGCGCACCGGGACGGGTGCGAGGTTCACGTAGTCCCCCTCGACATTGTCGAGGTTCGTGAACGGCGCCGAAGACGGCGGTGGTGCAATCGCGACCGGCGTTCGCGCGAGCTGCGCCGGGGTCGGCGCGGCGAACGCTGCGGATGGGAAGGTGAGTAAGAGGAGCGTTGTGAGTCTGCGCATCGAGGCCCCATACGCGGGGGGCCCCGATGATCTGACTCACTGTTCGATCAGGATGGGTTCGGCCGCCAGGTAGCGCTTCGCATTTTCTTCGAGCTCGTAGACGAAGTGCGCACGCGTGAGCTGCGGAGCCATACCGGGGTTGCCGAGGTGAAGGATCGCCGACGCGCCCGGAGGTAACGGACCGGTGAGGACGTACTTCCTCCGCTCGCGATCGTCCTCGACGACCACCATCGGGGCGAACACCTGGTTGCCTGGGATCTCCTCCGACAACCACAGGTGCACATAGATCTCGCCGCCGAGGTACGTGACGTAACACGCCGGACAGATCGGCGTGCCGGGCTGCGGACCCGAGCTCTGATTCTCGAACGCGGGCGGCTCGTCGTACGGGCACTCCGCGCCCGGGACGGCGAGGAACTCCGCCGCGCCGCACGAGCCACCGAACGACGCCGTGGACGTGAACACCCCGGCGAGCGACCCGAACGTCCCGCCCCCCTCCAGGAGCGCGTCGCGCCCCGCTTGGAACATGGCCGCCGTCCACGCGTTCGTCGGAGCCAGGTTGCAGGTCGACGCCGGACAGTTGCCCGTGACGGTGCACGCCTTCTGCTGCGCGAGGCACGCCGAGATCACCCGAGCACCTCCGCAACCGTTCGGACCGCAGAGCTCGGCGGCTACGCCCATCGGACGTGCGCTGCCGTAGAGGTGATCGTAGACGTCGTGAGGTCCCCAGGACGGGTTCACGGCCCACACGGTGGCGGCGACTGCAGACACGGTCAGCGCCGCGATCGAGCTCCCCGTGAGCACGTGCCGGCCCGTCGTCGCGATGACCGCGGTGGCGGGTGTGTTGAGCTCGGCGCGCGCGCCCGTGCGCTGGTTCGGCGCCGGCTTGTAACCGTCCGCGAGACCACTCGCCGCGACGAGCAGCGGTCCGACCCCCGCGTGGTGCGCGACACCGAACGCCGCCGTGCACTGCGCGACGGTCGGCGCGGGGAGCGCGGACCACCCCGCCGGATAGGTCGGCCCCGTCGAGAGGCCGCGTCCCACCGGATCGTTTCCGGCGGCGGCGACGATCAACGCGCCGTGGCAGCGCGCGTAGGTGAGCGCCGTGAGGACCGCGCGCACCGGAGCCGGCACCTGCTTCGTCGCCGCGTCGTCCTGCGTGACGAGATCGAAGTAGGACGCGGGGAGGTCCGCATCCATCTTCGCGTCCTCCCAACCGAGGCTGAGGTTGAGGATCCACGGCTGCGGCGTCGAGCTCGCGGCGGCGTTCGTTGCCTCCACGATCCCACGCGCGACGTCGAGCAGCGTACCGAAGTACCCACCCCGCACCAGGTCCACCGCGCCGCCCTGAAGTCGAGGCAACCCGAGGTGCCGTTCGATCTCGGCGGCGCAGCCCGCGCCCGCGGAGCAGATGATGTCCTGCGCGAGCGCTTCGAGCTCACGCGCGTGCGGAGAGTTCGTCGGGCCTGTGCCGTTCGGCGCGGTGTCGACCAACGCGATGCGAACGACCGGCGCCGCGGACGTGACCACCGGCGCCGCGGGGAGCTCGAGGCGAGACGCAAACGCGCTGAACAACGACGTGCGCATCGACGTCACGAGGCCGCCAAGGTCGAGCGAGGTCGACGCGCCCTGCGGCCCGCTCATCGAAGCGACGAGCCCCTCGTCCGCCTCCTCCACCCCCTGAAGGCCCAGGTTGTCGAGCGACGCTGCGTCCTCGGGCGCGCCCGTCGGTGTGGTCCACGCGTAAGAGCAGAAACGATCGAGCGGGAACGGCAACGCGGGCATCGGCACCCACTCGCCCCCGACCGAAGCGAGCGGCGCCGGGCACGCGGAGGCGGACGTCGCCTTCACCCCGACGCGCAGCGGTGCGGCGGTGCTCACCGCGTCCTGCGTGCTCGCGACGGGCTCCGCGGACTGCGTACACGCCCCGGCGAGCAAGGCGGCGAGGACGACTCGGAAACGTAGAGCGTGAGGGGCAGACATGACGACTCCTTTTCAGCGAACCCATACGCGCAGCGGGCTCTGTGCGGCGCCCGGCGCGTCGTGAAGACCTCGCAACAGATCGATCGACGGCGACGTGTACAGCGCAGCGATCATCGCCGCGGTCGATCGGTCCGGAAGGTCTTCGGAAGATGCGACGACCTGTTCGGCCCCCGCGAGCAAGAAGGCTTGCGCGACATCGATCCCGTTCGAACCTCGCGAAGTCCGACACCCCGAGAGCACGACGCGGCGCGGGACGCGCTCGGCGGTGAGGACGTCTTCGACCGTCAGCGCTCCGTCGGCGAGCAGCAGCTGGTCGGGTGCGCGCTCGCGGCTGTCCGCGTGTCCGGCGAAGTGCAGCAGCGATGCCTCCTGCATCGCGTCCCGCACACGCTCGACGGTCGCGTCGCGATCGCGGAGGACCTCGACGGTCCACCCCGACGCCTCCAGTGCAGCCGCCACGCGCACGAGCTCGTCGCGGGCACCCGCCAGGTTGCCGCGCGGGTCCCCGACGACGACGGCCCGCCGCCCCTCGTCCGCCTCCGCGAGCGGCCCGAGGTCGAGGCCGTACACCACCGGGCGATTTGCCACGAGCGGTTCGCCGCGCCATTCGAGTCGGTGGACGTCGACCGCTCGGGCCGCACCGTCGGCGAGGACACGTACGGACGCGTTGCGTTCGAGCACCTCGTCGAACGGCGTCAGCGTCGGAGCGTCAGTCAGCGCATCGACGACCTGCACACCCGATGCGTCGGCTGCGAACCACCACGAACCCTCGCCACGCGGAAAGACACCGAGCACCAGCTCACCCGGCGCGGGCGGTCGACACACAAACGGCGTCGGCCGCGACTGCACGACTGCGATCGCATCCCGAAGCGCGCCGCGCATGCGCTCCCGGAGGGCCGCTTGGTCGGCGGCGAGGAGGCTTCGCTCCGCGGCGGACAAGTCCCACGCTCCGCGTTCACTCGCGGCGAGCTCCGCGCGCGCCGAGGCGAGATCACCGATCGCCTCGTACCACCGGAGGCGCTCGGCGCGGGTGAGGTTCGACAATCGGCGGGTCTGCGCGACGTCGACCAGTCGACGCGCACGCGCGGCGCGCATCACGCACAGCGCCTCATGGAGCTCGCCCGATTCGAGGTGAAGCCGCGCCAACGCGAGCGCGCTCGAACGACGGTTCGCGAGCAGCGCGGCCCCGCCCGCTTCCAGCGGGAGCCGTAGGACCTCGTCGTCGAGCGCGCGCTCCGCTGCGAGGAGCGCGTCCATCGCTGCGACACGATCGCCTGCCCCGAGATGCACCCGCGCTCGCCACGACCGCGCGCGCCACACCGCCGCCATGAAGAGGCTCCGCTCCGCATCGGCCTCCGCGCGACGCAGGTGTTCGAGCGCGGCGCGCGTATCTCCGCGCTCATGGGCGACGCGCGCGAGCAGCTCCGCGCGCCAGTAGCGAAGCTCCGGATCCGGGGTACGCTCCAGCGCACGTTCGAGCGCTTCACGCGCCGTCACGATATCGTCGGTCAGCAGCGCCGCGAGCGCGGTCGCGAGCGCCAAGCTCCCGCGGTCCGCGAGGCGATCGCAGACGTGCCGAGCCTGCAGACGATTCGCTTCTTCGAGCCTCGCCCGCACCTCCGCAGGGAGTGACCGTCCGTGGGCGTCGGCGTCGAGGAGCGCGGCCCAGCTCAGGTTCTGGAGCAACCGTACCCGGTCGCAGCCTTCGGCCGCGCCGTCGTCGAGCGAAGCCAGCAGCGCGTCCGCCTCCTCACCTCGACCTGCGGAACGGAGGACGATCACCTCCTGCGCCGCCACGCCGCGTGCGAAGCGCGCGAGCCCCAGGCGATGCATCGCCGTGCGCGCGCGTTCGAAGTCGTGCTGCGCGGAGATCGGATCGTTCGCGAGCTTCGCGACGAGCCCCCGGTAGTAGGGCTGCGCCGCGGCGCCCTCCGGGAAGTCGGCGAGCATCGGTTCGGCGGCATCGAGCCGCGCCTCGGCGTCGGCGAGCCGATGCAGCGACACCGCGAGCGCGTAGGCCGCCGCTTGGAGATCCAGGACGGCGTCCGAGATCACGCCCTCCGCGCGGTGCGCGGCAGACGCAGCATCCAACAACGCGACGGCGTCCTCGGCGTCACCGGCGCCGAGTCGCTCCCGCGCGCGCGCGCTCTGGGCGGCGCCAGCGTGGGTCGGTGACGGCGCAGTGCTCACGCGGAGCGTGAACACGGAGGTCGTCGTTGCGAGCACGACGTCCTCGGTCACCGCGGTCAGCGCGACGCGACAGCCGCCGTCGACCTCCAACTTCGTCGCCTCGTCCGGCGCGAACAACACACCACACGGCGCCGCCGTCCACAGCGTCAGGTCAGCGCCCTCCGAGGGCACGAGGCACTGCGACGCGTCGAGGACATGGCTGCACCCCGCAAAACGGGTCGGGAGCGGCGCGCGATTATCGGCGCAGCGACAACCCGGCGCGACCGCGAGCGCAGCCACGAGCACCGTCGATCGAAGCGCCGTCACTCGTGCTCCGGGCGGATTCGGATCGGGTGCTCGACGCGTCGCCACACCTCGGTGGATCGCGTCTTGGCCTCCTCGAGCGTCGCGGCTCTACGACCAACGAGGAACACGAGCGTGAGGTCACCCGTTCGGTTCGGCCAGAGCGTCCCCACGCGTTCGTCGAGGCGTGCCGCGCCGCGCTCGGAGATCTCCAATGGCGCCGGCCAGGGCTCCAAGCCCTGGTCCGTTTCGACGAACGCGGTGAAGACGACGCGACCGGACGGCGGCGCCGCAGGCCGCAACACGAGACGAAGTCGACTCGACGGGAACAGCTCCGTCAGCTCGGGCGCATCGCCGCCGCGCATCTCGGACTCTCCGCGGCCGACCTCGATGGCGTACGCGGGGAGCGACTCCTTCGGGGGCAGCGCGATCCACAGCACCGCGGAGGCCGCCACCGCCATCGCGACCGACACCCCGGCCCAGCGACGACGCGACCGCCCCTTCCGCTGGCGTATGCCCCGCGACAGGTTCCCCGCGAGGCGCTCGTCCGCGGTGGCGCCCGGCGGGCGACACGCTTCGAGCATCGCACGCACGGACGGATCGTGTTGGGCCTCGGCTTCGAGCGCCGCGAGCTCCGAGGGCGTCGCCGTGCCAGCGGCAACCCGCGCCCAGATCTCGGGAGGACCGTTGTCGGCGGCGACCATCATTCGGCGTCCCACAACATCGACAGACGACGCACGCTTCGTTTGAAACGAGCGCGCCACGCGTAGAGTGCGTCGCGACTGAGGTCGTGACTCTCGCAGACCTCTTCCACCGTGGCCTCTTCGAGGTACAGCGCGGAGAAGATCTCCGTGCTGCGTTCCGACATCGTCTCGCGCAGCTTCGACACGACACGCTGAACCGCGATGCGCGCTGCGACGTGATCCGCGTGGCTGGGCGTGGCGACCTCACCGATGTCTTCGAGGCCCGCCGGTTCTTCGGTCCACGGCGAACGCGGGCGTGAACGCAACGCGTCCGTCACTCGACGACGCGCGAGCAGCTTCACGAAGCTCGCGAGGCTTCGGCCGCGCTGCGGATCCCACGCGCGCAGTCGGTGACCGTCCTTTTCGAGGAGCGCGATGAAGACGTCTTGCACGAGGTCCTGAACCTCCTGCTTGGGATCTCGCCCGCGACCGATCGGTGCGCGGTCCCGAAGCGTCCACGCGACCTCGGCCTGAATCACAGGACGGACGATCGACACCAGCTGGCGCATGGCCTCGGTGTCACCATCGAGCGCGGCGATGACGATCGCCCGCTCGTCCCGTTTCAACTCCGCGACGCCCCTCACCCTCGACGATCATATATCGGCGAGGCTCGAAATTGGTGCGTCAGATTTCGAAAGAATGGCCCGTATGGGGCTCTAGCGACGGTTCTACGTGGTTGGGCACCGGTGCGTCCGAACGCACTCACTGCTCGACGACGAGGCGCACGCGTGCGGCCCGCGAGGCGTGACCTGCGTCGTCCACGACCGTCATCAACAGCTCGTAGACCCCGAGATCCGCGTTGCCGAAGAGCGTCAGACCGGCCGTCACGTCGATCTGTGTCGCCCCCGGCTCCGTGTCCCACGGGTACACCGAGCTCTCGACCGAAGTGTCGCCGTCGACGCTGTCGAGCTGGAACGTCGCGTAGGCCTCGTCGAGATCTCCGTCCACGTCCATCACCACCGCGGACGCGAAGAACTCCACGCCGCGCCGCACGTCGGTCCGCGAGAGCGTGAGGCCCTCGACGACCGGCGCCGAGCCCGCCGACTCCTCGCCGCCGCACGCGCACAACGACAACAGCAGCGCGAACACCCAACGCCTCATCGCGACCACCGCCGACGCGCGAGCAGGTACAGGGCGAGGAAACCGAAGGTCATGTTGGTCGTGAGCGCCAGCCGACGACCGCCCTGGATCTCGTTCGATACGTCCGGCAGCGAAGCGTCGATCGTGAACTCGGGATCGACGGTCATCTCCGCCGGGTCGAGCTCGGTGCTGATGCGCGTGACGTAAGCGTTGCGCGCGAGCAACGCTTCGAGCTCCGGATCCCCAGCGGCGTCGAGGTACGCGCTGGGCCGCGCGTACTCCGTGACGACGCCGTGTCCGTTCGGCGCGGCGTTCACACCCGCGGCGAGCGCGGTGCGATAACTCGCGTCGTCGAAGGCGCGCGAAAGGTCGAGCTCGGCCTCCTCGAAGTTCATCGGCGCCGCGCGCCCCGGCCCGAAGACCCACGTGGTGATCTGCAGCGCGGGCGTCGCCGCGATCGCGGTCAGCTTCACCGGAATCTGTGCGCACCCGTCGCGGTTCTCGTAGGTCAACTTCACCGGCTCGATCGCCTCGACGCCCTCCCCGGGCGCGAGCTTGAGCGCGAGCAGCTTCATCCCGTCGTCGAGGTACTCCTGGACGATCGAATCCGAGCCCTGCACCAGCGTGTACCCGTTGATGCCGAGCCAGTCGTTGAGGTCGCGCGCGTCCTCGGCGTCGAGCACCACAGCGTCGTAGGGGCCGACGCGCTCCTGCGCGTAGACGTTCACCTCGGGCGCGGGGACGTAGCGAGAGGTCAGCCACGGCGACGCGTCGAACCCTCCGCCGCCGCAGCCGGCAGCCTCCTCGTCGGACGCGAACACGGCGGCCTGCGCCACGAACTGTGGCCGCGTCTGCCGGTCGAGCGCGTCGAACATCGCCTGTCCGACGCCGACCTCGATCTGCGGGGTCGAGGGCACCGGCACGATCCAGGCGAAGTTGAAGTCGTCACCGACGTACTGCAGCTGCACGTACGCGGTGACCTGTTCGACGTCGACCTCGAACACGATGCGCTCGGCCGTCTGGAGGACCGGCGCCTGACTGCAGAAGAACCCGCCGCAGGCGTCGGCGGTGTCGGGGATGGAAACGAGGGCCGCTATCGGCAGGAGCAGGATTTTCGCGTGCATGGAGGGGCGTACAACCGGGCCGAGTGTGTTGGCGATCGCACCGGCGATTGAACGGATCCGAGCGTGCCGGCACTGTAGGGCTCGTGGGACTCGGGCGCGCCACGTTCCTGGGGATCGCTGGCCTCGTGGCCTGTGGAGCCCCGGCAGCCCCCGAGCGCGGGCCCCCGGAGGCGCTGGAGGTCTCCATCGCGCCGGCGTCGCCGCGCGTCGGTGAACACATCCGACTCGCCGCGCAGCGGATCCGGTCCGACGGCACGACGGACGACGTAACGAACGAGGTCGAGTGGCGCTACGACGCGCAGAAGTGGCGCACGGTCTCGGCGACAGAGCTCGAAGCCGTCGCGCCCGGACGGACCGACGTCCGAGCGATCCTCGGCGAGCTCGAAGCACTCCTCGAGGTCCAGATCGAGGCGGCCGGGGTCGTCGGGCTCGAAGTCACGCCGGGCTCCGTCGAGATACACGCGGGGACGACCGAGACGCTAACAGCGATCGCGACCTACGCGGACGAGCGAACCGAGGACGTCACCGAGCGGGTCCAGTGGAGCGTAGACGACCCACAGGTTGTGAGCGTCGATGCCGGAAGCGTCACCGGCGACGCTGTCGGCCGCACCGACGTCACGGCGACCCTCGGCGACCACGTCGCGCGCGCTACGGTGGAAGTGCTACCGGCGACGGTGACAGGCCTCAGCGTCACCTCCACCCGAAGCGCCGTCGAGGTGGGCGAAACCGTCTTGCTCGAGGCTCGAGCGCGCTACTCCGACGGCGCCGTCGAGGACGTCGCGAGCGAGGCGACGTGGTCGGTTCGTCCGAGCTCGGCCGCACGGGTGAACGAGGGCTGGCTCGAAGCGATCGGTGAGGGGCCCGTCACCATCGAAGCGCGGTACGCGGACCAGACGGCGTCGCTCGACCTGGAGATCGTACCGGCTTCGATCGCATCGCTCGAGATCACCGGGAACGTCGCGCCCGGCTACGTGGGCAACGTCCGCGCGCTGCGAGCGCGCGCCGAGCTTCGCGACGGCACCCACCGCGACGTCACGGATGATTCGACGTGGACGACCGACCGACCCGACGTCGCGACGGTCGACGAGGGCGTCGTGCGCTTGGTCGGGGTCGGAGCCGCGCGAATCGCCGCGACGCTCGACGGCGTGACCTCCGCGCCGGTGCAGATCGACGTGGGCCCGGCGGTCCTCGTGTGGCTCCGGATCGAAGGCGCGACGACGCCGCTCGGCACACCGGTCGCGCTCACGGCGACGGGGATCTTCAGCGACGGCTCGGAGCGGGATGTCACGCAGCAGGTGACTTGGTCCTCGGCGACACCGTCGGTCGCGACGGTCGACACGAATGGCACGCTGAACCCGGTCGCCGTGGGGTCGACGTTCGTGACCGCCGAGGACGTGGCGTCGGGAATCTCGACGCGGACGACGGTCACGGTGACGCCGGCCGAGCTGAACGCGCTCACCGTGGTGTCCAGCGCGACGACGGCGTTCGTCGGTGAGTCTCTGCAGCTCGCGGTCGTGGGGCACTTCACCGACCAAGATCGCGACGTGACGACCGAGGTCGCCCTGTCGTGTACCCCCGGGCTCGCGTCGATCGACGCCTCGGGGCTCGCGACCGCAGTCGCGCCGGGCGCGTGCGTCGTCGACGCCTACCACCCCACGCACGGCATCGGGACGAGCGGGGGCACCGGGTCCTTGTCACTCGCCTTCGTCGCGGTGGTGCCGGTCGCGCTGGAGATCGCGCCGACGCCCACGCTCGCGCCGCTCGCGACGGCGCCCCTGCAGGTGACGGCGCACTTCAACGACGGCCACTCGGAGGACGTCACCGAGGCCACCACCTGGACGGTGCAGGATCCCACCGTGGCTACGGTCGGACAGCTCGGCAACACGTTCGGCCGACTCACTGCGCAGGGAGCGGGAACGACGGCGATCACCGCGACCGCCGTGGGGCTGTCGGCGTCCGCGCCGATCACCGTCGCGAACGCGACGCTCCTGTCTCTCGACTTCACGAGCACGAGCACTGTCGTGGTGGTGAGCGCGGAAGGTCAGCTCGAAGTCGCGGGCACGTTCTCGAACGGCGCCGTCCATCCGATCACGACCTCGCTGACGTTCAACAGCGACACTCCCGCGGTCGCGAGCGTCGATTCGTCGGTGGGCCGCCGCGGTATCTTGCTCGGCGTCGCCGAGGGCTTCGCAAACGTGACCGCGACGGCGCCGAACGGGATGACGACGTCGGCGCTCCCGGTGACGTCGCTCTCGGGCGTGATCGAGGCGGAGTGGTTCGGCCCATCTCCCTCATTCGGGCCGATGGCGTCACCGGCCGTCGCCGCGTCGATCGATGTCCCGCCCGTCCTCGGTGACGTCGCGATCGTCGTGACGGATGTCGATGTCGAGGTGGACTTCTCGTTCAACGACAGCACCACGTGTCATCCCCCGTGGGGGTTCGGCGTCCTCACGCCTTACCTCTGGCTGTGGTTGGACAAGGCGGGCACCTCCGTTCGGCTGATCGACATCACGGATTGGGACACGCTCAACTTCAACGGCCTGTTCACCGTCGTGTTCGATCAGTCGGCGGTCATCTCCGCCAACTTCTGGGTCCCTCACATCTCCCCCCTCCACCCCAGCCTCGACTCCCTCGACGACTTCAACGCGATGGACCCGGTGGGAACGTGGGCGCTGAGGATCCACAACGTGACGGCCGTGCAGACGTGTCTTGGTGGCGCGAGGCTGGTGATTCGGTACCGGATCGCGCCGTAGCAGCCGACGCCGACGAAGTCGGCCCGGCCCCTTGAACTTGAACTTGCCCTTGCCCTGTACCTTTTTCCTGCCGGTGGGGGGATAGACTCGCACCGGTCGTGACGGAGCTGCCGAGGAGCGCCTCCCTTGCCCCGAGCGGCCCGCGAGGGCCAGCACCTGGCTAGGACCTGCGCCCTCGGTAGCGTCGTCTC
>JAVJQW010000037.1:0-32229 GCA_040218735.1 Deltaproteobacteria bacterium | reverse complement strand
CTCGACCACTGCACGCCGCGTTGCAGTCGGGACGTACGCTGCGCCCGCCGGCGCATCCTCGGCGGGTTTCGATCGCGGACGACTCGTCTTTCCATTCTTCCGCTTCTCCAGCCTCTCGACGTATAGCGCGAGCGCGGCTTCGAAGATCTCCCCGATGTCCGTCCCAGGCGGGGTGAGCTCCTTGGCTCGATCCAAGAGCGCCTTCGCTTCGGCGCTCCCGTCGAAGCGAAAGGCGAACGTCTCCGCGGTCGCCGCCTCGACGTGATCGTCACTGCTCTTCGCTCCGGGGAACTCGGTAGCGATCAGCATCTCGACCTCGGCCTTGGACTTGTTCTTCGCCTGCTCGACGAGGCTGTGGGCGTTGTCGTCGTTCATGAACTTGGAGAGCTTCGCAACGCCCGTCATGTGCAGCTCGCCGGTCGCGATCATCTGGAAGACCTCGGGCACCCGCCGCGCCGCGCGCACCACGGCGACGCGCCGGCACGCTTGGTCCTCGGTCAGCCCGAGCCCTTCGACGCAGAGCCGAAACAGCGAGCTGAAGCCGCGCTCCACGTAGAGCTTGCGCCGCTCGATCTCCGCCATGAACCGGAGCGCCTGCACACCGCTCTTCAGCTCCGCGCGAAGCGCCTCACGAAGTCCGCCCAGGAGATCGTTCTGGGTCATGCAAGACAGGTTGCAAGCGTCCGCGCTCATGCATTGAAGGTATCATCGAGCCCTCGAAACGCGATTCGGCACGACTCGAGGATGACGGTCTGAGACGTGCGAGGACGCACGCCATGGACCGTCAGCGTCCGGCGATGCGTCCAAGCTCGAAAACTTCGAAACGGACTGCGTTCGTCGAAGAGCTAGCCCGGACAGGGCCTCCAATTCCGTCAATCCCCAAGAGAGAAAAAGAACCCGCTTCTGCAACTCGACTTGCGCGACCGCCCATCCCTCTCACCAGCCGGCGAACCTCACCGGTCCATCGCAGCCCTCGACCGCCGCCGGCGCAATCATCCGACGCGCAATCCATCGGTGTCGTGAAACGGGTCGAAGGCGGCGTGGGCTACTCGCGTGCGAGGTTGCGAAGATCCATCTCGGGGATGGCCGCGCCGCGAGCGCTACATCGGGATCGTTGCGAGTGCCGCCGACCAGCGAGCGGAGCCTCGCCGCCGTCCTTCCGCCAACATGGAGCGCGGACCGCGCGGGCCGGCGGGGCACTGCCGTGTCGGGCGATCGTTCCAAGGTGAGTCGGGCGCGTCATGCCCGCCTACGGCCTTTCCAGGCGGGCCCGATCCGCTAAGTCAACGGCATTGCGGGTGGGCGCCCGCTCATTGCCCGGTGAGCGCTCCGAGGGCGGCGAGGCCGCGGTACACGGCGATGCGGTTGTTCTGGGTGTCGGCGACGTAGACGCGGGTGTCGTTGAACGCCAGCGGCACCAGCGCCACACGACCCGGCGAGCGCAGGCCCGACGCTTCGGGGGAGGGCACCGGGCTCTCGAAGCTGCGCTGGCCGATCACGCGATCCGCCGGGGCGCCGTTCTGGTCGGGGAGCAGCGCGTAGACGAGCACGCGGTGGTGGCCGCTGTCGCTGACGAGGAGGTTGGAGCCGTCGTACGCGACCGACACCGGGCTCGCGAAGGCCCAGTCGCTGACCGGCTGCGTGAGGCGGGTGACGAAGTCGCGTTGCCCGAGCACCTGGTGCGCGGGGCCGCCGGTCAGCCCCGTGACGAGGACGCGGTTGTTGAGGGTGTCGGCGATGTAGAGGCTGTCTTCAACGCGTGTGACGTCGCGCGGCGCCGCGCAGGTGTCGGCGTCGGGCGCGCCGCGACCGCGGTTCGAACGGTTGTCGGCGAACCCGGTCTGGCACCACACGTCGGTGGCGGCGCTTGCGTTCGTGAACGGCGCCTCGAACACCACGACGCGGGAGTTGCCGGTGTCGGCGACGTAGAGTTTGCCGTCCGCGTAGTCGATGCCCTCCGGCGCGCTCAGCCCGTCGGGTCCGGCGAGCTCGATGCCACGCCCGGCGTTGGCGACGTTCGTCTCGAACGACCGCTGGCCGATCACCACGTCCGCGGGGGCGGCGTTGTGGGTGGGGGGCGGCGACCAGATCAACACGCGGTGGTTGTTACGGTCGGCGACGATCAGCCGCTCGGCGTCGGCGTAGACGTCGGTCGGCGACGCGAGCGTCGACGCGCTCGGTTCGTCGCCGGCGTTTGCGAGCCCGCGTGAGAGATCCGGCTGCCCGAGCGCAAACGCCGGCTCGCCATCTTCACCGTACGCGACGACGCGGTGGTGGTCGCGGTCGACGACCCACAGGTGGGTTCCGTCGTGCGCGACCCCGGTCGGGTTCGACAGCAGGCCCGGCGAGCGTGCGCTCTTGTTGATGCCGTGGCCGATCGCGTCGATCTGCCCGAAAACCTCCGCCGCTTCCGGTCGCGTGCCGTCGACGAGGGACGCGACGGGGAACGCCAACACGCGGTGGTTGCCGGCGTCGGCGACGAGGAGCTGATCGTCGCGCGTCGCGAGCGCGGTGGGGGTCTGCAGGGACGTCGCGCCGATCCCGTCGGCGTTGGCGACGTGGGCTTCGAAGTCCTCCTGCCCGATCACCAGGGTCGCTTCGAACGGCGCAGCGTCGTACGGCGGCGCGTAGCCGAGCACCCGGTGGTTGTCGCCGTCGGCGACGAGCACGCGGCCGCCGAGGACCCGCACGTCGCGTGGGCGTCGCAACGTGAGCGCCGAGGCGGTCAGCTGCGGGGGGTTGTACGGGAGCCCTTGGTTCGAAGCCGGCGGTGCGGCGATGCTCGGCGCGGCGTCCGACGTGAAGTCGGGTTGGCCGAAGACGAGATCCGCGACGTCGTCGGTCGTCGCGACGTCGAAGAACACCAGCACGCGGTTGTTCTCGCGGTCGGCGACGTACAGATCGCCGTCGTCGACGTACAGCCCCTCGGGGAGCGCGAAGGTGTCCGCGTCGCGGTCGTACCAGCCACCGCCGCGGTTGGGGTCGTTGGCTTCGAAGTCGGCCTGCCCGATCACGGCGGTCGCGACCTGCGCGGTGGCGAAGGCGTCGTAGGCGAGGACGCGGTGGTTCTCGGTGTCCGCGACGTACAGGCGATCGCCGACCGCGAACGCGCGGGTCGGGCCGCGCAGCGTGTCGGCGTCGGCGTCGCGATCCCCGTCCTTGTCGTCGTCGGGGCGCCCGCGGTTCGGCGCGTTCGACGCGAAGTCGGCCTGCCCGATGACATGGTCGGCGGGGGCGCCGTCGGTCGTGGGGATGGTGTTCCACACGAGCACGCGGTGGTTGCCGGAGTCGACGACCACGACGCGCCCCGCGACGAGCAGCGCGTCGGTGGGACCGGACAGCGTGTCAGCGCGTGCCTCGTCGCCGCGGTTCTCCAGGAAGCTCTCCCCGTCGGCCTGGCCGAGGATCACGGTTTGGTCCTCGTCGCGGATGACGACGCGGTGATTCGAGCGGTCCGCGATCGCGATCGTCGCGCCTTCACCGTAGAGCCCGTGGGGGTGGGCGAGGCTGTCGCGCGCGATTCCGCCGTAGTCGATCGCTGGCTCGGCGGTCGTGCTCCCGGGCTGCCCGATCACCAGGTCGGCGGGTTCGTAGCTCACCTCGGGGAGCGATCGCCACACCAGCACACGCGTCTCGTCGGCGACGATCAATCGCTCCTCGTCCGCGAAGACGCCGCCCATCGCGCTCGCGCCCGCGGTGATCGACGACGCGTTCACACCGGTCACCGCCGTCCCGCCGATGCGTCCGTCCGGCTTGCCGACGTAGAGATCCGGCGCCTGGTCGTCCGACTCGGGGAACGTGCGCCACAAACTCACGCGCGCGCCGCTCGCGTCGCGCAGCGCGAGCCCGCCTTCGCCGTAGGCGTGCATCGCGGACGGTTGGGAGAACGCGGTCGGTGTCACGCGCCGCACGCCGTTCTCGATCCCCACCGTGAAGTCCGGCAGCGGGTTGTCGTTCTCGAAGTCGGCGTCCAGGCCGAACGCACACGTGCAGCCGAGCGACGAGCTCACCAGGATTCGCGACGCGTCGAGGTAGACGCCGCGCGGTTGGTAGAACGGGATGGCACCCGCGCGCAGCGTGTTGCTGTCGAACGCGGGTTGCCCGATCACCCGGTCGGCCGGCTGGCCGAAGAGGCGCGGGAAGGTGTCCCAGACGAGCACGCGGTGGTTGGCGGTGTCGGCGACCATCAAGCGGGTGCCGTCCGAGGTGAGCTCGTCGGGGGCGAACAGCGTCTGCGCGGAGGGCGCGCCGCCGAGGTTGGCGTCGTTGGTGTTGAACGTCTCCTGACCGAGCACGAGGTCCGCGGGGGCGCCGGACTCGGTGGGGCGCCGCTCCCAGATCAGAACGCGGTGACCGGCGCTCACGACGAGTCGTTCGCCGTCGCTCCAGATGTCCTCGACGTTCCCGGAGATGTTCGCCGCGTCGACGATCGTGCTGACGTCTTCGAGGTCGCGTTTGCCGATCACGAGGTCGGGCGGGACGAGGCCGTGCTCCGGGATGCCGTCTTCCCAGACCAACACGCGTGGGCCGTTCCCGACGTACAGCCGCTCGCCGTCGAAGAACACGCCGCGGAACGGGAACGCGGAGAGGTTTCGCAGGTAGGACGCGGCGTCGGTGATGTCGAGGTCGACGCGCCCGAGCTCGTCGACGAGCTCGATGTCGTTCGGGACGATCGTTGCGCCGGCACGTGTGGCGCCGACGACGGGGATCGCGATTCGCCGGAACGTGGGTTGGGCGTCCGTGGACGCGGCGCGCGTGAGCTCGCCGTCTTCTCCCACGGTGAACCCGACGAGGTCGAACAGGTCGAAGCCCTCGGCGATCTCGTCTTCGGCGATCGCCATGCGCAGCTCGGCGGGCACGGTGAACACGACGTCCGCGGGGCCGACGCGACAGAGCCGATCCCCGACCACATCGACACCGATATCGCCGGCCCCCTCGGCGTCCACGAAGATCGTTGTCGGGAGCTCGAGCGCGCCGGGCGGCACGACGATCTCGCAGGCGCCGCTCCCGCAGAACCCGCCGGCCGCGTCGAAGGTGCACGGCGGGGGCGCCAACCCGGCGAGCGGGAAGGTGTCCTCACACGCCGTGAGCGCGAAGAGGAGGAGCCCGCAGCGAAGCCCTCGGCTGCGCGCGAGAGGTGAGTGTCTGGCGTTCCGCATCGGCGTCCCCGTTCGTGCACCCTGCGCCCGGCCGTCACGGGAGCACAAGCTGCGCTTCGAGGAGTGCCGGCGTGCGGCGAAGGGTTCGATCAGCCGCCCGACGTCGAAGTGTCGGTGATCTCGGGCGTCTCGTCCTCGTCCTCCTCGACCGGCGGCGGCGGAGGAGGCGGGGGCGCCGTGGTCGCGCTCGTGAGCTCTCCGGCGGCGTCGGCCTCCAGGAGCGTGATCTCCGCGGCGAGGTCCACCGCGCGCTTCGGCAGCGGCGTCTTGTTCACGTCCCGGCGCAGCGCCGAGAGGCGGCTGTCGAGCATGGCGTGTCGCGTCCCGCGGGCGTCGCGCGGGATGCGCCCGAGCGTGCGCTCGGCGCGGTCGAGTTTGTGCTTCAGCAGCTCCGCGTCGACGATGATGCGCTCCACGATCTGCACGAGGTTCGTGTACGTCTGGTCGAGGATCTTCTGGGGCGGGTCACCCTCGGCCTTGAACCAGCGCGACCAGTTCTTCGCGTCCTCGTCCGCCGCCTCCGCGAGGTCCGCCCACGCGAGGCCCTTGCTGTTGAGCGCCCAGCCGAGCGCGATGTCGAGCTCGCGGAACGTCTTGCCGGAGACCGGCGCCTCTTCCTTTTCGGGGAGCGCGATCTCCGTGACGACCTCCTCCTCCTCTTCTTGCTCTTCCTCGACCACGGGAGGTGGAGGCGGAGGCGGAGGCGGAGGCGTTTCGACGACGGCCGGCTTCCTCGGCGGCGGCGCCGTGGGTTTCTTCGCCGGGGGCGGCGCGACGGGCGCCTTCGGCTTCATCGGCTTCGGCGCGACGAGCGGCGGATCAGGCGCGCGCTCCGGCTCGACCTCGGCGCGCTCCTCCGACTCGATGGGCTCGACCTTGGGGCTGTTCTTCGGCGTGTAGTCCGAAGAGAAGAACGCGCGGATCTGTCGCAGCGCGAACGCGTCGCTCTCGACGAACCGCCACGCGCCCACGCCGAGCAGCGCGATCAGCGCGAACGCGATCAGCTTCGACCGGTGACGTCGTAGCCCGAGCGCCTCGCGTTGAAGCTCCACGGAGTCGTCGTCGCCGTAGTCCGACGGCGACGTCATGAAGTCCCGCTCCTCGGCGAGCACCGGCTCGCTCAGCATCGGGCGCTCGGAGCGGGTCGGGGCCTCCTTCGTGGGGAGGGTCGGAGGCGCCTTCTTGGGGCGGCGGGCGAGCAGGCCCTTCTTGGTCGGGCGTCCGGAGTGCGTGACGAGCCCGAGCTCGTCGACGCGGCGCACGACCTCCGCCGTCGACTTCGGTCGATCCTCGGGGGACTTCTCGAGCAGCTCCATCACGAGCGACGTCAGGCCCGCGTAGGGGAGCGGGGGACGCGGAGGCTCCTCGGAGATGTGTTTGTACGCGAGCTCGCGGATCTCACCGTCGAACGGCGGGCTCCCGGTGAGCATCACGTACATCATGACGCCGAGCGAGTAGAGGTCGGAGCGTTCGTCGACGGTTCCGCCGGACGCCTGCTCGGGTGACATGTAACTCGGCGTCCCGAAGAATTGACCGTGGAGCGTGAGCTGGGTCTGCGGCTCCTCGGATTCGAGGATCCCCACCAGACCGAAGTCGAGGATCTTCGGTGACTCGTGACCGGCCTCGGTGTGAAGGATGACGTTGCCGGGTTTGAGGTCGCGGTGCACGAAGCCCCGCTTGTGCGCCGCGCCGAGCCCCTGCGCGATCTCGCGCACGACGTGCGCCGTGCGCGCGGGCGGGAAGGGTCCGTCCTCCCGAAGCGCGCGCGAGAGCGTCCGCCCGTCCACGAACTCCATCACCATGAACAGGAGGCCCTCGGCGGTGGTGCCGAAGTCGGCCACCGAGACGACGTTCGGGTGTTTGATGCGCGCGAGCGTCTTGCCCTCGCGCACGAAGCGCCGGGCGATCGTCTTGTCGGCGGCGAACTGCCCGTGGAGGACCTTGATCGCGAAGTCCTGCTCGAGGAAGGCGTGGGACGCGCGGTAGACACTCGCCATCCCGCCGGCGCCCAACAGGTCGCGGATCGTGTAGCGATCGATCGTGCGTCCGACGAGCGGATCGACGTTGCTCTCGACAAGGACGTCACCGTCGAGGCCGCACCGCTCCTGCTCGCGGGTATAGGTCGACCCACATTTCGGGCAAACCAACATGCAGGGAGCGACCGCTACCACGTCCGTACCCGCCGGAGCGATTCCTTCCACGACGTACCCCAACGCGCCGCACGGGCAGAAACGTCCAGGGGCGCCGAAACGTGACCGCCGTCCCCTTTCGGGACCGGTTATCCTGGGGTCCGTGAAGAAGGTGGTCTACTGCACGGATCTGAGCGCGAACGCGTCCAGCTCGACGGCGGTCGCCATGCAGCAGGCGGTCAACCTCGGGGCGGCGCTGATCGTCGTCCACGTCGAGCCCTCGCACACGCAGGGCTTCGTCCCGCTCCTCGACGAAGCACGCCGCGGCGGTCGTCGCGCCGAGCGCCTGGAGGCCTTGCGGCGCGCCGTCCCGATCGCGTCTTCGATCCCTCACGAACACGTCCTGCTCCAGGGGGACCCGGCGCAGGAGATCGTCGCGCTCGCCGCGCGCGAGAACGCCGAGCTGATCGTCCTCCCGACGCGCGCGCGCACGATGCTCGACCGTCTCCTCCGCGGGAGCGTGGTGACGGAGGTCGTCCGTCTCGCGACGTGTCCGGTCTATGCGTTTCGTCCGGAGCCCGAGCATGCGATCGCCGCCCCGTTGCCGCGCCTCGGTCTCGTGGGTGCGGGGGACTCGGGCCACGCGCGTGATGCGTTCGAGCGTGAGCTCACCGTTCTATTGAGTGGAGAGGTCGCGGCGCTGCGGATGTGGTTTCATCACCAGCTCGACGCCGTTCGCATCGTGGCCGAGGAGCCGATGGTCGTGGCGTCGGTTCAACAGCTCGTCTCGGTCGCGACCCTCGATCACGTAGCGCAGTCCGCGCGCGAGCGGCTCCGCGGTTTCATGCACGTTGTCGACCGCGGGTGTCCCTTCGCGGACTTCTTGGTCCTCACTCCGAACGGTCGCATCGTCGCGAGTCGCCTCGACGCGCTGCTCGGTCGACGGCTCCCGCCCGAGCAGTACCCGTTCCTCGCGCGCGCGGTTCGAGGCGAGGCCCTCGTCTCCGCGCCGACGGTGCTCGACCTCCCTCCGCCCGGTCCGCGCGCGGTCGGCGCGACGGTGCGTCCGAGCATCCTCGCGGCGGCGCCGGTCGAGGACGGTGGTCGTGTCCTCGCGGTCGTGGCGCTGTGGTTGCGCGTCGATGACTTCAATCGCATCGTCGCGAGCTCGGGCCCCTACCCGAGCCTCGAGAGCTACGTGTTCGACCGGCGCGGGACGATGCTGTCGCCGAGTCGATTCGAGGCCGAGCTCCTCGCCGGCGACCTCCCGCTCGACTGGGACAGCCACGGGCTGCTCCACCTGTTCGATCCCGGCGGCAACCTCCTCGACGGACATCGCCCGTCGGGGACGCTGCCCCTGACGCGGATGGCGCAGGCCGCGGTGCGCGGGAACGGCGGCATCGATCTCGACGGTTACCGCGACTACCGCGGCGTCGAGGTGGTCGGCGCCTGGCGGTGGCTCGCCGACCTCGAGCTGGGGGTCGCCGTCGAGGTGGATCGCGACGCTGCGTTTCCGCGCGGGGGTTCCGAGGCACCCGTTACGCCGAGGTAACGCCGGTTCCGTGGTGCGTCACCAAACGGGATATAAAAAACAAGGACGCGTGGCCGTGACTTCGGCACGGAAGTTTCATAGGCGCACTCCAGAATGCAGGCGCCCGCCTCAGACTCCACCGAAGTCGTCGAAATAACGAGGTTTCCCGTACCGGAGCGATACGAGCCCAAACGCCGGACGATCCTCCGTGCGACGGGCAAACGGCGTCATCGGTACCGCCTCCTTCGCGGCTTCACCCAGACGATCACGATCGCCATCCTCCTCGTGGTCCCTGCGCTCGCGATCGCGCGGGTCGATCTGCTTCTCGGTGACCACCTCGCGTGGCGCACCCGCGGCGCTCCGCTCCTCGACGCGCTCGTCGCCGTGGGGGTGTCGATCTTCTCGTTCTATCTCCTGACCTTCCTGGTGAACCTCGTCGCGGGGCGCATGTTCTGTGGCTGGGGGTGCCCAGTCGGGCAGCTCAACCGCCTCGCCGACACCTTCGTCGCGCAGAACAAGCTGCGTGGGCGACTGCTGTGGGGCGGCATCTTCCTCGGCTTCGCGATGGCCCTCGCGGGGGCGGTGGGGCTGTGGTGGGCTTCACCCGCGGCGTTTGTCTCGGCGCCGGCGGTCGCGGGCATCGCGTGGGGGGGCGTCGTCGCGCTCGGCGCTTCGGCGGTGTTGTTCGCGCGGGTGATCGGCTGGAGCTTCTGCAAGAAGGTCTGCCCGATCGGTCTGTACTACTCCGTCGTCCAGCAGAAGCGCCCGATCGGCATCCAGTTCGACGCGAGCAAGTGCCAGGACGAGGGCGCGTGTGTCCGTGCGTGTCCCGTCGGCCTCGACGCCCGGGACCTCGTGCAGCTGCAGTACGATATCGGTGGGTTCGCGATCGACGGCCTCGCGCAGAACAACCATTGCCTGAGGTGCGGCGCCTGCGTCGAAGCGTGTGAGATCGTGACGTCGAAGCAGCCGGAGCCGGCGCTCGTCTTCGGACGCGCCAGCCTCCCCATCGTCTCCGACACCCCGGCGGCATCGACGGTGCAGCCCGTCTTCGTTCCGCCCGAGCCCGAGCCCGAGCCGATGGTGCCCGCGCAGATGACGGCCGAGGAGGCCGGTCCCTCCGAGCCGCTCCCGAAGTGGGCCTTCGGCGCGATGGGTGCGGTCGCGCTCGCGATCGTGGGCGGCGCCGTCTTCTTCGCGATCGATCGCGAGGCCAAGTCACCCACGACCACCACGGCGCCCCCGCCGACGGAGGTGCCGAAGACGCCGAAGGCCACCGATGCACCGGTTGCGTACGGAGCGATCCACGGCGTCGTGAAGGACGCACAGGGTGCGCCGATCGCCGGCGTCCTGGTCGGCATCGACGACGCTCCGCGCGGCAAGAAGAAGACGTGGTCCGTGGTCGTCGAGGACGCGCGCTACGCGCGTGCCGTGTACGTGGTGGCGGCCAAGGATCGCATCGTGCCCGAGAACCGGGACGAGACGCTCCACACGTTTCATATCAGCGGCGACGATCAGACGTTCAAGAACGTCCCGTTGCCCGCCTCTGCGGAAGGTAAGTCCTTCGCAGTGCCGCGCCCGGGTGAGTACCGCATCTTCTGCGACACCCACCCGGAAGAGCGCGCGAAGCTCATCGTGAGAACGTCGGGTCCGGTGGAGCGGACGGATGACAACGGTGAGTTCGAGATCGGGAGGGCACCGGAGGGTGCAGCGAAGGTGACTTTATTCTATGAAGATGGCCGTCGCACCGAACACGAGGTCCATGTGACCGCGAGTGAAACGACGAATTTCCTGCCGACCGGCGAGGAGTGATTTCGAGAATGAAACGGATTTTGATCTTAGGGGCGTCGGCCTCGATGTTCCTGGCTTGTGGGGCCGATGATTGGGGCCCGGACGAGCTCGGACGGGGTGTGAGTAGCCGCGAGGCGAAGCAGCTCACGACCGGGAAGCAGCTGTACGACAACTACTGCGTCGGATGTCACGGCGTAGAGGGTGATGGGAACGGGCCGGCCGCTCGGTTCCTGGATCCGAAGCCACGCGACTTCCGTGTGGGGCGCATCAAGTTCGGCTCCGTCGAAGGCGGCGCGGCCCCGCGCGACGAGGACTACATGCACGTCCTGAACATCGGGTTGACGGGCACCGCGATGCCCAAGTTCAACCTGCTGGCGGATCGCGAGAAGAAGGCGATCATCGCGTACATCAAGACGTTCTACCCCGACTGGACCGAGGATCCGGCTGGAGCGCCGGTGTCTGCCGGGCAGAACCCATTCACCGAGGACCGCGCGGAGGGCATCGAGGCGGGGCGCGCCGCGTACTACGGGCTCGCCAAGTGCTGGTCGTGTCACCCCGCGTACGAGTCGCGCGCGAACATCGCCAAGCTCTACGAGGAAGAGGGTGAGGAGGCGCCGGAGCTGCGCGCCAACCTCTTCGAGTCCGAGGTGCGCGACAGCAACTGGGGCGCGGCCATCAAGGCGCCCGACTTCCTCGAGGACCGCATCAAGACGGGTTTCGAGGTCGAGAGCATCGCACGCGTGGTCGCGGCCGGTGTCGGCGGTACGGCGATGCCGACCTGGGCCGGCAGCCTCGAGCCCGAGCAGATCTGGGGCCTCGCCTATTACGTCAACGACATCGCGCTTCGGCGAGGAACGCCCGAGGGTCGCGAGATGAAGAAGCGCCTGCTGGCGAGTGACAAGTAGGGGGTCGACGGTGACTGAGAAGCCAGCAAACCGTGAGCTCGTTTACGCCGAGATCATCAAGTATCACTTTGCCTGCGGGGTGTCGTTCTTCCTGATCGCACTCACCGCCGGGTTCTTCTACGCCCTGGTCTTGACCGACCTGAACCCACTCGAGGGGATCGAGATCTTCTCGCCGGGTCGTTGGCGCATGGTCCATACCAACGCCATCGCCTACGGGTTCCTCATCAACATGTTCATCGGCATCCTCTACTGGGTGGTGCCGAGGCTGACCGGACACCCGGTGGCCTCGAAGAAGCTGAGCTGGCTGATCCTCGGCGCGTGGCAACTCATCGTGCTGCTCGCGGCCGTCGGCATCCTGCTGGGTGACGCGCAGGCCATCGAGTGGGGCGAGACGCCGACGTGGGTCGACCACCTCGCGGTGGTGGGTGTCGCTCTGCTCGTCGTCAACGTGGCGACGCCGCTGTTCAAGACGCGGGGTGAGAAGCTCTACGTGTCGCTCTGGTACTTCGGCGCGATGCTCGTGTGGACGCCGCTCGTGTACATCATGGGCAACTACCTGCCCCAATACCTGGTCCCCGGCGCCGGCGGGGCGGCGATCACGGGCATGTACATCCACGACCTGGTCGGCCTCTCCGTGACGCCGCTAGGTTGGGGCATGATGTACTACTTCGTCCCGGTCCTTCTGAAGAAGCCGATCTGGAGCCACACGCTGTCGATCCTCGGGTTCTGGGGCCTCGCGTTCTTCTACCCGCTCAACGGCGTCCACCACTTCTTCTACAGCCCGATCCCGATGTACGCGCAGTACGGCGCGGTGGTGTCGACCATCGCCGTCGAGCTCGTCGTCTTCACGGTCATCGTGAACTTCTTCATGACCCTCCGCGGACGCGGGGACCTGCTTCGCTCGAACATCTCGGTGCGCTGGTTCTTCGTCGGGATGGTCTTCTACTTCATCACCTGCTTCCAGTGCGCGTTCCACACGACGCTCACGTTCCAGAAGATCATCCACTTCACCGACTGGGTGGTCGGCCACGCGCACCTCGTCATGTTCGGAGTCTTCGGCTTCTGGATGATCGGTGGAGTCACGTACCTGTGGCCCAAGGTGACGGGCCGGGAGTGGTGGAGCGCCAAGCTCAACGCCTGGAACTTCTGGCTGTCGTCGATCGGTCTGGTCTTCATGTTCCTCGACCTGACGGGCGCTGGCCTGGTTCAGGGCTTCCTCTGGGCGGACCTCGCGCAGTGGGAGAAGTCGATTCAGTCGTCGATGCCGTTCTGGCACGGGCGCACGTTCGCGGGGGCCATGATCATCACCGGCCAGGTCCTGCAGGTCTTCAACATGTGGAAAACGGCGAAGTCGCCGGCACCCAAGAACGGGTGAACGGGGAGGTATCGTGGAGAAACTCGCTGCAATTCTACTCATCGCCGGTTTGGGGTGCTTCGCGTTCGCGGGGCTGCTCACGGGTTATCTGCCCGTGAGTCACCTCTCGAAGGTCGAGGTGAAGACGCTGGACGAAATCGCCCCGGAGCCCTCGCTGGACTTCATCGATCTGTCGAAGCGTTATCCGGAGCAGTTCAAGAAGTACTACGGTGAACCGACGAAGGAGGCGTTCCACAAGGCGCTCCGCCTCGGCCGCGACACGTACATCGGTGAGGCCTGCTGGCACTGCCACTCGCAGTTCATTCGTCCGGTGTCGAACGAGGACATCCGCTTCGGTAAGGTCTCGTGGGCCGACGAATACCGGAACGAGATGTTCCTCCCGCACCTGTTCGGGACGCGCCGCGTCGGGCCGGATCTCATTCGTGAGTCCGGGCGCCGCGGCAACGACTGGCACGTTGCGCACTTCTACGACCCGCAGCTCGTCGCGCCGCTGTCGATCATGCCGCGGTACACCTGGTTCTTCGACGGTGAGGAGCCGAACGAGGTCGGGATCGCGATGGTCGCTTACATGCAGTGGCTCGGCAGCTGGACCACGCCGCAGAAGATCGCCTACCAGGAGCTCAAAGAAGCTCAGGCCAAGAAAGAAGAGGCTACGGAATGAGGCTCGGTAAACACCCCGTCGATCGTCCGGCGCGCCTGGTGATCATCTGGTCGATGGTCGTGGGCCTGGTGATCAGTGGCCTCGCGTTCGCCTACAAGGTGGCCGAGTTCATGTTCACCATGTCGAACCCCGAGTTCGCCGGCTCGTTCGACGTACCCATCATCGTCTACTTCGCAATCGCGGCCGGGTGGCTCTCGCTGCTCGTCTGGTGCTTCATGACCGGTAAGTTCAAGGATATGGAGCGCGCCAAGTACGAAATGCTCGCACGGGAGGAGCAATATGAGCGACTCGGCATCTGAACAGCAGGACAAGGACTACTTCACCGAGCACGAAGCCGACCGAACGAACATGACGTTCGACAACGGCGGAGTGCCGCTCTACGTCGCGCTCATCTGGGTCGTCTTCTTGGCGTCCTATGTCGCGTACATGGTCGTCTACGGGTTGCCTGACTTCTCTGCGTGGAGCGGGTAGCAGCCATCGAGACCGCCGGGCTCACGGGTCCGGCGGTCGACATCGCCGCCTGCCGGCACTGCGGCTTCGCCGCCCCGGACGGTGAGGACTTCTGCTGCTACGGCTGCGAAGTCGCGGCGCGGCTCGCCGAGGAGGCGAGCGTCGACTCGTCGCGCACCAAGAGTGCGCTGACGATGTCGGTGCTCCTCTCGATGGCGGTGATGATGCTCGCGCTGTTCCTCTACGCCGAGGACGTCTACGGCGTCACCGAGGCCGACGGCCTGGGGTGGCTCCGCTCCTTCTACCGCTACGCCTCCGCCGTCCTCGCGACGCCGGTGATGATCCTCTGTGGCCTCCCACTCGCGCGCCACGCTCTGGCGCGCGTCCTCAAAGGTGCGTGGTCGATGACCGCCCTGATCGTCATCGGCTCCGGCGCGGCCTACGCGCTCTCCGTCGGACACCTCGTGACCGGGGCGAGCGCCGTGTACTTCGACAGCGCCGTCGCCGCGCTCGTCCTCGCGACGCTCGGTCGCTACCTCGAGTCCACCGCGCGCAGCCAAGCCGCGCGCCTCGTTGCGCCCGAGTCGGCCGCGCTCGGCGCCTACGAGCTCGTCGGTGGAGGCACCGTCATGGCCGCGCGCATCGAGGCGGGCGCGGTGCTGCGAGTCCCGGCGGACCGCAAGGTCCCCGTCGATCTCGAGCTCGTCGAAGGCCCGGTCGACGTCGACACCGGCATCCTCTCCGGCGAGTCCATGCCCCGCACGTTGGAGGTCGGCGCGTTCGTCCCCTCCGGCGCAGTGCCGCTCGACCGCGCGTTGGTCGGCCGCGCCCTCGCCACGAGTCGGGACTCCACGCTCGAGCGCCTCGGCGCGCTCGCGAGCCGCCTGACCTGCGAGCCTTCGCCTTCGTCGCGGCTCGCGGATCGCCTCGCGACGATCCTCACGCCCCTCGTCGTCGTCCTCGCGGGCTCCGCGCTCGCCTACGGCGCTGCGACGCGAGGGTGGGGCGACGGCGTGCAGGCCGCGCTCGCCGTCGTGCTCGTCGCGTGTCCCTGCACCTACGCGATCTCCACGCCGCTCATTCAGTGGCTGACGCTCGAACGTCTCCTCGGCCGCGGTGTGTTGTTCCGCAGCGCCGACGCGCTGGAGCGGCTCGCGAACGTCGAGGTCGTCGCGTTCGACAAGACCGGCACGCTGACGGCCGCCCAGCTCGCGGTGACCGAAGTGCGTTCCGACGCGGACCTCGTCGAGGTCCGCGCGCTCGTGGCCGCGCTCGAACGCGACACCAAACACCCGGTCGGGCGCGCGCTCCTCGCGTGGAGCCTGCCCGTGCTCCCCGCCGACCTCACCGACCACCGCATCGTGATCGGGAAGGGCGTCGAAGGTGTGGACGTCGCGGGTCACAGGGTCTGCATCCGAGCGCTCCACGAGTACGTCGTCCTCGAGATCGACGACGCGGTCGCGGCGCGCTTCACCGTGGAGGAGCGTCCCCGTGAGGAGGCCGCCGAGGCCGTCGCGAGGCTCGGGGCGCTCGGCGTCGAGGCGACGATCCTCACCGGCGACGTCGCGCCGCGCGCGCAGCGGGTCGCGGAGGCCGTGGGACTTCGCTACGAGGCGTCGCAGTCCCCGGAGGACAAACTCGCGTGGGTGCAGCGATACGGCGGCCGGGTCGCGATGGTCGGTGATGGTGTGAACGACGTGCCCGCGCTCGCGGCGACGGTCGGCATCACGCTCCCCGGAGGCTCCGAGCTGTCGTCGAGCCTCGCGTCCGTGAAACTGATGTCGACCGACCTGTCGCTCGTGCCGATGGCGATCGAAGAGGCCCGCGACACGATGCGGACCGTTCGCCGCATGTTGATCTTCGCGACGACCTACAACGTCGTCTTCCTCGCCATCGCCGCCACGGGGCACCTGCGCCCGGTGTTCGCGGGCATCAGCATGCTGGTGTCCTCGCTGGTGACGATCGGCGTCGCTTCGTCGAGGGGACGCGCGTGATCGATACACTCACCGCCGCCGCGGCGTTCGGCTTCGTCGGGAGCCTCCACTGCGCCGTCATGTGCGGGCCGCTGGCGGCCGCAGGTTGCACGACGAAGCGCGACGCCACGCAGTACGCCCTCGGTCGCGGCGTCGCGTACACGTTTGCGGGGGCGCTCCTGGGCGCGGCGGGGCTGGTCGTGCACGACGTCGCGCCGCTGCACGTGCTCGCGTCGTGGCTAGCGGCGGCGGTCGTCGTGTGGCACGGCGTGCAGTTCCTTCGGCGCCGGGAGGGGCTCTTGCAGCTCCCGCGCAAGGACACGTTCTCGCAGCTCTTCGCGGTGCTCCCGCGGCGCGGTCTGGGGCTCGGTCTGCTGACCGGGCTCATGCCGTGTGGCCTGCTGTGGGCCGCGTGGGGCCTCGCGGCGGCCACCGCGCGCCCGCTCGACGGCGCGCTGGTGATGTTCACGTTCTCCGTCGCCACGCTGCCGGCGCTCCTCGTGCCCGCGGCCTTCCGCGGTGCGATTCAACGGTTCGCGGCGCGCGTCCCGGCGGCGGCGATCGGTGTCGTGTGGTGCGCGGTCGGGGTGTGGCTGTTCGTTCGGCCTTTCGTGATGGTGCACGAAGGAGGTTGCCATTGAGTCTCGAAGTCCCGTTCTCGGTGAACCTCGACGGCGGCGTGCAGGCGCGCTTCCTCGGTGACCACCTGTTCTCGCGCGGCTGCGTGAAGTTCGGCGACGAGACCGTCGTCGACTTCGACGAGCGCCGCGAGAGCCTCGTCGGTCGGTGGCGCGACCACGAGGTGCGGCTCGAGCTCCCGGACCGTGACGTCCCGGATCCGAATCGGCTCGCGCTGTACATCGACGACGAACGTGTGCCGCAGATCGGCCACGTCCGGCTGAAGCCGTCGCGCTCTGCGTGGATCCACGCGACGCAGGCGCTCCTCGCGTCGTTCGCGGGCTTCGTGGCGAGCTGGCTCTACCTCGTGAAGGCCGAGGAGCAGGCGGACGCGTGGGCGATGAAGATGGGCATCCACACCGCAGGCTGGCACCTGCTCCTCACCCTCACGCTGTTCGCGGCTTCGGTGTGGGGCCAACGCATCGGCATCCGCGCGGTGCAGTTCGTCAGCCTGGTGTTCTTCTGCATCCACGCGGGGATGGCGATCGCGAACTTCGTCGACCCGTCGCCGCTCGATGGCCCCGGCATCGCGGTGTTCAACGCGGTCTCGGGGATCTTCTTCTTCGTCGCGGTCGTCTACGGCAACACCGCCGCGCGCGACATGACGCCGAAGTGAACCGTCACGCGTCGGCGGGCGCGAGCCGCTGGATCTCGCACTCGTAGAGGCTGCCGCGCCGCAGTCGCCCCACGGTGAACCGCAACCCGGAGACTTCGGCGGTGGAGCCGACGTTCATCGGGCCGTTGATGCGCTCCTCCAGCCACGCCGTCAGGCGTCGGTCCGGCTCGCCGGGCAGCTCGACACCGATCGTGGATCCGAGCTGCGCGATCGGAAGACCGCCGCCGGCCCGCCAGCGCCCGCGCGCCGACTGCGCGACGTGGCGCGGCAGTCGATCGAACTCGTCGCGGATGTCGCCGACCAGCTCTTCGACCACGTCTTCGAACGTCACGATCCCGGTGGTCTTGCCCTCGGCGTCCTTCACGACCGCGATGTGGATGCGCTCGCGGATGAAGCGGTTCAAGAGGTCCGCCGCGGAGTCGTCGCCGAGGACGAGCAGCACCGATCGCACCGGGATGGCCTCGGTGGTGTTGGCGATCTCGTCCGTCGCCAGGAACAACATCTCCTTCACGTTGGCGTAGCCGATCACGTCGTCGTAGTCGCCGCCGCGGCAGACGGGGAAGCGGGTGTGGAGGAAGCGCCGGGCGTGCGTGATGGCGTCGGCGAGGGACTGGGTCGAGTCCAGCCACGCGACCTCCTTCAGCGGGATCTGGATGTCGCGCACGTGGTACTGCGACAGCTTCGGCGCGGTCGCGATGATGCGCTCCTGCTCCGGGTTGATCTGGTGCCGGATCCTCGCGAGGCTCGCGAGCGCGCGGATCTCGCCGATCGTCGCGGACTCCTCGTCGCCCTCCTCACGCTTGGGTTCGAACGGCCGGTTGATCAGGTGGACGAACCACAACACCGGACGGAGGACGACCACCGACAGCTGGAGCGGGCGAGCGATGACGACGGCGAGGGACCGATTGAGACGAACGCCGACCGACTTCGCGAGGATCTCCGTGAACTGGAGCATCACGAACGTGAACACGCCCGCGAAGATCCACAGGTGCTCTTCGCCGAAGACCTTGCCGAACTGCGCGCCGGCGATCGAAGCGCCGATCGTGTGCGCCGCCGTGTTCAGCAAGAGGATGACCGCGATCGGTCGCTCGACGTCGCTCTTGAAGCCCTGCCAGATCCGGCCGATGCGCGGCCGTTGCTGAGAGAGCGTCGCGACCTGCGCCGGAGTGAGGGACAGGAGCGTCGCCTCCATCACCGAACACAACGCCGAGATGACGAGGGCGATCAGGACGCCCGCGATGAAGAGTGTCATCGGGGCGCAGAGTAGGGATCTGCTGGTGCGGAGTCGAATGAGCGGTGAGCGCGCCCGCGTTCGCGGGTCGAGGGCGTCCGCAGACGCGCCCACTTTCGACAGGTGAATCGCCTACAGGTCGAGCAGGTCCGCGCCGGTCGCCTTGAGGACGGCCATCGCCTTGTTCGCGGTCTCGTCGCCGTCGACGTGGACCGCGATGAGGCGGCTCCCCGAGGAGATCTGCGCCTTGAGCACCTTCGCGCGGTCGGCCGGGACGGTGCGTCCCAGCAGGCCGCCGACGGCGCCACCCACCGCGGCGAACCCGAGCGCCGGTCCGAGGACGAACAGCGCGAGGCCGCCGGTCGTGACGACCGAGCCGACGCCCGCGAGCCCGCCGAGGATGCCGCCGACCGTCCCCGCGAGCAGGCCACCGCTCGTCGCGGCCTCCTTGGCCTTCGTCTCGTCGAGCGCGGCGAAGTCGACCTCGTGGTCGTCCTCGGCGACGACGACGCTCAGCGCCTCGGCGTCGAAGCCGCCCTTCAGCAGGGCGTCGATCGCGGTCTTCAGGGCCGTGTCGTCCTCGACCATCGCGCGCACGATCCGCGGCTCGGCGAGGTCCCCCTGGGGGAGGGGCGTCGCGGCGCCGTTGCGAACCGTGAGGACCGGGCACGAGGCTTCGCGGATGACCCGCTCGGCCGTGCTGCCGAGCAGGACGCGGTCCAGCCCGGTGCGTCCGTGCGTGCCCATGACGATCATGTCGACCGACTTCGACAGCTCGATGATCGCCGGCCACGCCTCCCCCTCGGCGACGCGCGTCGTGATACGCGCGTCGTTGGGCAGGTCCAGCTCTTGGACGAACGTGCGCATGCCGTCGACGGCGTTCTGCGCGAGGTTGACCGAGACCTGTGCGCCGAACTCGAAGGCGAGGCCCGGGATGCGCATCCACATGTGCAGCAGCTCGACTTCGGCGTCGAAGCGCTCGGCGATCGTCAGCGCGGCGCGTACCGCGTCCTTCGAGGCCATCGAGAAGTCTACGGGAACAAGAATTCGACGAACGTTCATCGTCGTCACCTCCGCACCGATCGCCTCGCAACCGGTGTGCCACGATGAAGCGGCCGGGCCGCTCGGTTCCGTGCGTTCGCCGGGGTAACGACGCTTGGCTCGATGTTCCGACATGGTAACGTCGCCGGCAAAGCTGCGGCTCGGGGGCTGCGGCACGAGGGATGCAGTCGGGCTCGGACATGAACCAACTCAGCGTCTCCGACCTCATGACCTCGGACGTCGAGAAGCTCACGTCCAACAACTCCGTCCTCGAGGCGTACGACCTCATGGCGGAGCGGCACTTCCGGCACTTGCCCATCGTGGACGAAGACGACGCGCTCGTCGGCCTCGTCACCGAGCGGGACCTGCTCCGGCATGTCCTGGCGCAGGTGGAGGACATGCCGCTCTCCGAGCAGCGTCAGCTCCTGGAGACGATCAAGATCGCCGAGGTGATGAACTCCGACCCGGAGTTCGCGGAGCCGGGTGATGATCTGGCGTCGGCCGGGCGGACCCTCATCGAACAGAAATTCGGGTGCCTGCCCGTCTGCGAAGGCAACAAACTCGTGGGCATCCTCACCGAAACGGACTTCGTCAAACATGTCGTCTCTAGCGACTGAAGTGATGCGGAGTCCGGACCAAGGAGGCCGTATGGCCGACAAGATTCCGCTCGAGATCATCGTGGCCGACGACGAGCCGACGATTCGGCTCACCGTGTCCGAGACCCTCCGCGAGGAGGGGCACGCGGTCACGGAGGCCAAGGACGGCGCGATGGCGCTCGAGCTGATTCGCCAACGGCCCTTCGACCTCCTGGTCACGGACGTGCGGATGCCGCGCATCACCGGGATGGAGGTGTTCCGCAAGACGCGCGAGGAGTCGCCGTCCACCGACGTCATCCTGATGACCGCGTTCGGCGCGGTCGAGGATGCGGTCGAAGCGCTGAAGCTCGGGGCGAGTGACTACCTCGTGAAGCCGTTCGATCCGTCGGAGCTCGCGGTGCGCATCGAGCGCATCGGGGCGCGGCGGCGTTTGCAGCATCAGCTCGCGTCGGCGCGCGCCGAGCTCGTCGGTGCGGCGCGTGGCGAGATCATCGGTCGGTCGCGTTCGATGGTGCGGTTGCTCGACATGGTCGACACGATCGCGCAGAGCGACGCGCCGGTGTTGATCACCGGTGAGACGGGCACCGGTAAGGAGCTCGTCGCACGGCGCATCCACGCGCTGAGCGAGCGCCGCGACAAACCGTTCGTCGCGGTGAACTGCGCCGCGTTCCCCGAGACGTTGCTCGAGGCCGAGCTGTTCGGGCACGAGGCGGGAGCGTTCACCGGCGCGGTCAAGCGTCGCGAGGGGCGCTTCTCCATGGCCGACGGCGGCACGCTGATGTTGGACGAGGTCGGCGAGATTCCGCCGACGGCCCAGGCCAAGCTCCTGCGCGTCCTGCAGGAGGGCATCGTCGAGCCGCTCGGGACGGACGAGCCCAAGAAGCTCGACGTCCGAGTCCTCTCCGCGACGCACCGCGATCTGGAGGCGCTCGTCAGCGTCGGTACGTTCCGCGAAGACCTGTACTACCGCCTCAACGGCATCGACCTGAACATCCCGCCGTTGCGCGAGCGCGACGGCGACCTGCCGCTGCTCGTGGAGTTCTACCTGGAGCGGTTCGCGGGCGGTCGGACGCCGCCGGAGCTGTCGCCCGAGGTCTGGGGCGCGCTCGCGAGTCACCCGTTCTACGGCAACGTCCGGGAGCTCGAGCACGTGGTTCAGCGGGCCGTCGTCCTATCGCGTGGTCAGACGATCACGCTCGAGCACCTGCCGGCGAACTTCGGCGGCGCGAAGGAAGGCGACGACGAGGAGAACGGTGAGCTGCGGCCGCTGTCGCAGGCGATCAAGGAGTTCGAGCGCGCCTACATCGAACGTGCACTCCGTGCAGTCGAAGGGAAGAAGTCGCGCGCCGCGGACCTCCTCGGCATCTCGCGCAAGAACCTCTGGGAGAAGTGTCGGGCCCTGGGCATCGTGTAGCCGGGCGGCTATGGTCCGGGCGCCTTGCCCACCAATCAGCACGACGCGGAGACGCTCCGTACGATCCTCGACGGCGTCCTCGACGCGATCATCACGATCGACTCGACGGGTCGTGTCCTCAGCTTCAACCGCACCGCCGAGGGGATGTTCGGTTACACGGCGGAAGAGGTGATCGGCGAGAACGTCTCGGTGCTCATGACCGACGAGCACGCCGGGCATCACGACGGTTACCTCGCGAACTACCACGCGACGGGGATTCGCAAGATCATCGGCATCGGGCGCGAGGTGACCGCGCGCCGGAAGGACGGGACGACGTTCGAGGTGGACCTCGGCGTGACCGAGCACGTCGAGGGTGGCGAGCGGATGTACTTCGGAATCCTCCGCGACATCACGGAGCGGCGGCACCTCGAGGCCCAGCTGCGTCAGTCCCAGAAGCTCGAGGCCATCGGGACCCTCGCCGCCGGCGTCGCGCACGACTTCAACAACATCCTCATGGGCATCCGCGGGTGCCTGAAGTTCGCGGCCGCGAAGATCGAGGACGCGTCGCCGGCGCAGGTGTTCCTCACCGAGGCGAGCTCCGCCGCCGAGCGCGGTGCGAACCTGACGCGGCAGCTGCTGGACTTCTCGCGGCGCACGCCTTCGGAGCGCGAGCGCTTCCCGCTGAACGTCGTCGTGGCGGGCGCCGACCGGCTCCTCGAGCGTGTGATGTCCAACGACGTCGAGCTGGAGACGCGGCTGGAGGCGGACAACGACAGCGTCTTCGGTGACCCGAACCAGCTCGAGCAGGTGATCGTGAACCTGGTCGTCAACGCGCGCGACGCGATCGAAGGCGCTGGCAAGATCTCCGTACGAACGACGAACGTCGTGTCCTCGCTCCCGCCGCTGCGGAACCCGACGCCCTGCATCCGACTCTCCGTCTCGGACACCGGCGCGGGGATGGACGAGGCCACGCAGGACCACATCTTCGAGCCCTTCTTCACGACGAAGCCGCCGGACCGCGGGACGGGTCTCGGGCTGTCGACGGTGTACGGCATCGTCGAGGAGCACGGCGGCGCCATCTTCGTCGCGAGCGAGGTCGGGGTCGGGACGCGCTTCGACATCGACCTGCCGATCGTCGAGGACGACTGACCTCTCGGGGTTACGGTCGCGTGACGGTTCTGCGCGTCGCGTGGCGCGATGGTCACGCGGGTCCCCGTTCGGCGAGGCATCCCGCCCCGGCACGTGCGTTGCGGAGGACACGGGCATGAAACGGCCCAAGATTCTCGCTCCGGTGGACTTCTCGAACGCCTCCCGGCGGGCGCTCGCGTACGCGGTGGACGTGGCCCAGCGCGAAGAGGCCGACCTCACGATCCTCACGGCGTGCCCGATGCCGCTGGAGATCGCGCCTTCGGTCGCGATGGAGTTCGCGCGCATCCACGACGGCGTCACGCTCGAGAACTACATTCGCAAACAAGGTGAAGAGCGCCAGGCGGCGTTGCTCGAGGAGATGTCGGTCCCGCCGGCGATGCGCGACGCGGCGAAGGTCGAGGTCGGCGAGCCCGTGGAGTCGATCCTCGCGTACCTCGCCAACCACGACCTCGCGATCCTCGGGACCCACGGACGCACAGGTATCGACCACCTGTTCATGGGGAGCGTCGCGGAGCTCGTGGTGCGCTCGGCTGCGGCGCCGGTGATCGTCGTCGGCGCGCACACCGACCGGCCGACGCGGTTCCCGCCGAAGAAGATCCTCGTCCCGATCGACTTCTCCGAGGGCGCTCGCTCGGCGTTCTTCGCGGCGAATCGACTCGCCGTCAAACACGACGCCGAGGTCGACCTGCTGCACGTCGTCCACCACGCGGAGGGCATCGACGGTTTGCAGTCGATGCTCGTGCAGCTGCAGGGGCAGGAGCCGGTGACGCTCGGTGCGTACGCGCAGTCGAAGATCGAAGACGAGCTAGGCTTGTTCCTCACCGGGCACTTCGAGGAGCGCCTCCCCGATCTGCACATCGAGGACGGCAAGCCGCACGAAGTCATCGGTCGATTCGCGGCCAACGGTGGTTACGACTTGGTGGCGATGGGGACGCACGGGCGCTCGGGCCTCGCGCGGTTCTCCATCGGGAGCGTCGCGGAGCGCGTGATGCGGACCTGTGAGGTCCCGGTCATGGTGGTGCGGCGCGAAGATGAGGAGGTCATCGAATGAAACCGAAGACGATCGTCGTGGGATGCGACTTCTCGAAGCTGGGAGAGGTCGCGGTGCGAACGGCGCTGAAGCTGGCGCACGAGACCAAGGCCGAGCGCGTGCACCTCGTTCACGTGGTGCACTACGCGACCAACGTCCCGTACCCGCACAGCTTCTCGCCGAGCGACGCCGCGGCGTTGACCGAGCTGCAAGAGAAGAAGGCCATGGCCAAGCTGGAGGAGGTGACGTCGGCCGAGGTCGAAGTGACGCGTGAGGTGCGGGTCGGGTTGCCGGCGCGTGACCTCGCGGAGGCGGCGAAGGACGCGGGTGCGGACGTCATCGTCGTCGCGAGCCACGGGTACGGCGCGCTGGGGCGCGCGGTGTTCGGGAGCGTGACGAGCGCGTTGATGCGGGTGTCGACGGTGCCGGTCCTCGTCGTGACGATGACGAAGAAGGACGTCGAATTCCGAACCGTCGTCGCGGGCGTCGATCTGTCGCCGGTCTCCGAGCGTGTCGTCGAAGCCGCCGTGCACTACACGCGGCCCGGCGGGCGCACGGAGCTGCTGACGACGTACGAGCCGCCGGTGGTGATGGACGAGGACGAAGACATCCTGCCGCGTCTGCCGACGAAGGAGGACAAGGAGAAGATGCGCGCCGAGCGTGAAGCGAAGATCCGCGCGTTGCTGCCCGTCGACGCCGACGTGCGCAACGTGGCCGTCGACGCGTTCGCGAAGGCGCCGCCCGCCAACGCGATCCTGGAGTGCGCGGAGATCCTCGAAGCGGACCTGGTGGTCGTGGGCGCCAGCGGACACAACGCTTGGCACCGTGCGTTCATCGGATCGACCGCGATGCGGGTGTTGTCGCTGGCGAAGACGCCGGTTCTACTCGTGCCCTGAATCGGGGCACATCGCTTCGAGCTCGCGCATCACGAGGTCGCCGAGCATGCGCAAGATGTGTTGCGCGAGCGGCGACCAGTCCTCGATGCCGGTCTTCTTCTCCAGCGCGCCCTGCGTCCAGAGCGTCGCGAAGCCGTGCACCATCGACCACGTGGAGAGTGTGACGGGGAGGACGTCCCCCTCGGCGCCGAGCTCTTCCCGGAGCCGATCGATGATGCCGACGAGCATCCCGAACGCATCACCGGACACACACTCGAGGTCCTCGCAGTCGGCCTGATGCAGGTCGCTGCGGAACATCACCTGGTAGTGCGCGGGGTGCTCGATCGCGACGGACAGGTACGTCATGCCCAGCGCATTGAGTTGGGCGCGCGGTGAGGCCTCGGCCTCGATCGCCGCGGTCCCGCGCTCGACCAGGACCCGAAAGCCCTCCGCCGCGACCGCCGACAGCAGCGCGGTCTTGTTCGCGAAGTGGTGATAGGGCGCGGCGTTGGTCACCCCGATCTGCCGCGCGACCTTCCTGAGCGACACGGCGGCGATGTCCTGCTCCTGGATGATCGCGATCGCGCCGTCGATCAGCGCCTCGCGCAGGTTGCCGTGATGATACGGCTTTCGCGCCGACCCGCCGCTCGCCATCTCGTCCTGCATATGCGTTCGCGTCGCCGTCCGCCAAGCGGAACGTCGTGCCTCCGGCTTCAATCTTACCACCACTTACTAACTTGACATCGGTAAGTTGATTGGAACTTACTAGTGTTCAGATGAAGACGGCGACGTTCCTCTCCTCCTTCCTCGGCCGTGTCTCGATCGCGGGCGTCCTCGGGGGTGCGCTCGGCTGGGCGGCCCTCGGCGGGTCCTCGCGGGCCGAAGCGCCCCCGCGGGTGCAGCCGATCGTCGAGACGGCGGCGGTCGAGATCGCTGGACCGGCCGAGGTCCGGTTTGCGGTGGTGACCCGGGCCGTCGACCGCGCGCGCGTCGGCTTCACGATGCCGGGGCGCGTCGTCGCGCGCCCGGTGAAGGTCGGCGACGCGGTGCGCGCGGGGCAGGTCATCGCGCGCCTCGATCCCGCCCCGTTCGCCAACGCCGTCGCGTCGCAGCGCGCGACGCGGGCGCAGGTCGCGGCGCGGCTCGACCAGGCGAAGCGCGACGAGGCGCGTTCGGTCGGGCTCGCGTCGGCGGGGGCCGCGGGGCGCGAGGAGCTCGAGAAGACGCGGTCCGGTGTCCGCACCCTTCAGGCGCAGCTCGACCAGATCGACGCGGGGCTCGAAGAGGCCAAGCGTCGCCAACGTGAGTCGACGTTGAAGGCGCCGTTCGCGGGCGTCGTCACCGACGTGTTCCTGGAGGCCGGCGAGCTCACCGGGGCGGGGCAGCCGATCGTCGCGGTCGCCGGCGCCGGATCGACGGAGGCCGAGCTCCGGCTCCCCGCAGCGTGGCGCGATGCGGTCGCGGTGGGGGATCACATCCGCGCGCGCTCCGCGCTCGACCGGGCGGCGAAGCCGGTCGACGTCGTCGTCGCGTCCCGCGGGTTGGTGTCGGACGGGCCGGGGCGACTCTTCCCCGTACGCCTCACGTTCCCGGAGGGCACCGGCGCGGGCCGTGACTTCGACGTGTTCCTCGCCCGGCCCGAGGCGGACGCGCCGAGTGTTCCGAGTGCCGCGGTCACGAGCCCGGTCGGGCGCGGGACGTTCGTCTACGTGGTGAAGGACGAGCGGGCGCACCGGGTGCCCGTGGAGGTTCGTCGTCTGGTCGGCGACCGCGCGGTGGTGCGCGGCGAGGTCGCAGCCGGGGACCGCGTCGTCGTCGCCGGTCACGCCGCGCTCCTCGACGACGATGTCGTCGTCGAGCGTCGCCTCGACGAAGGGCGGGCCGCGCGATGATGAAGCTCGTCGAAGGTGTCCTCGCGCGACGTCGTGTCCTCCTCACCGTCGCGCTCATGATGTCCGGCTTCGGACTCCTCTCGTGGGTCACGATGCCGCGCGAAGAGGATCCGCGCCTCGCGGATCGCGTCGGTGTGTTGGTCGTGCCGTTCCCCGGCGCGACGCCGTCGATGGTCGAGCGCCTCGTGGTCGAGCCGCTCGAGGAGCAGCTGTTCCGCGTCGCCGAAGTGAAACGCATCCGCGCCGACGCGCGCACCGGCGTGACCATCGCGGTGATCGAGCTGGGCGGGAGTGTCACCGACACCGAGACCGCGTGGGACGAGGTCGAGGACGCCATCGAGCGTGCGCGTCGCGACTTCCCGTCGGAGGTGCTCCCGGCGCGGCTGCAGCGGGAGATCATGGCGGACCAGGAGGCGATGGTCTTCGCGCTCACCGGAGCGCCGACCACCGTCGATCTATTGAAGAGCGCGCGGACCCTGGAGTCGGCGCTCGTTCGCCTCCCCGGCGTGTCGCGCGTGGAGATCTCCGGCATCGCTTCGGAGCAGCTCACCGTCACTTACGATCCCGCCGCCGCGCGTCGCTTGGGGCTGAGCCCCGAAGACCTCGCGGCGCAGCTCCGTGCCGCGACCCACACGATCCCCGGCGGCAGCCTCGTCGTCGACGGCGTCTCCGCGACCGTCTTCACGGGCTCGGCGTTCGAGGGGTTCGAGGCCCTCGCTTCGTTCCCGGTGCGTCTCGCCGACGGGACGACGCTGCCGCTCGCGCAGGTCGCTACGCTCGCGTTCGGCGCGGAGGATCCTGCGCGTGAGCGCATGCGCTTCGACGGCGCCCCGGCGCTCTCGGTCGGCATCGTCCCCTCGGCGGACATCGACGTCGTCGCGCTCGGCGATCGTGTGCGGCAGACGGTGCAGGCCACGCCCGTCGCGGTGCAGGTGCACGAGATGAGCTTTCAGCCCGACCGTGTCGAAGGTCGGCTCTCGGATCTCCTCGGTTCGCTCTTGCTCGGCATGGCGATCGTCGCGGTCGTCCTCATCGTGTTGATGGGGGCGCGCATGGGGTTGGTGGTGGCCTCGGTGGTGCCGCTCGTCGCGCTGACCTCGATCGGCCTCTACGCGGTCGGGGGTGGCGTGCTCCATCAGATCGCGGTGGCGGCGTTGGTGATCGCGTTGGGCATGCTCGTCGACAACGCGATCGTCGTCGCCGAGCTCGTGCAGTCTCGGATGGACGAAGGGGTGCCGGCGTACCGCGCCGCCGCGCTCGCGGTGCGCGAGCTGATCGTCCCGCTCGGCGTCGCGACGGGCACCACGCTCGCCGCCTTCGTCCCGATGGCCGCGGCGCAGGGCAACGTCGGCGACTTCACACGCGCAATCCCGATCGTCATCATGCTCACGCTCGTCGTCAGCTACGTCTACGCGCTGTTGGTCACGCCGGTGTTGTCGACGCTCGCGCTGAAGCCGTCGACCAAGAGCGACGACCGCTGGACCCGCGCCGCGGATCGCATCGCGCGCCTGGGTGTAGAACGTCCGTGGCGTGTGCTCGCCGCCGCCGGGATCCTCCTCGTCTTCTCCGGCCTCGGGGCGGGGAAGGTCGACAAGTCCTTCTTCCCCGCGTCGGGTCGCGACCAGCTCGTCGTGGAGGTCCTCATGCCGGAGGGCACGCACCTCGACACGACCGACGACTACGCGCTGCGCCTCGAGCGCGAGCTGCTCGGGCACCCCGACGTACAGATGGTCGCGAGCTTCGTCGGTCGCTCGGCGCCGAAGTTCTACTACAACCTCCCCACGCGCCCTGACGCCGCGCACTCGGCGAGCGTCGTGGTGCGCACCGTCTCCCCGGAGGTCATCCCGGCGCTGCAGGCGCACGTCCGTCGGTTCGCGCGTGACAACCTCCTTCGCGCACAGGTCATCCCGCGCACGCTCGAACAGGGGCCACCGATCGACGCGCCGATCGAAGTGCGGCTCGTCTCGAACGATCTGGAGCGGAGCTTCGCTGCGGCCGAGGAGGTCATCGCCGCGCTGCGTGCCGTGCCCGGCGCGGTGAACGTGCGTCACGACCAGGGCTTCGGGACGCCACGCATCGACCTCCGCCTCGCGGACAGCGCAATCGTTCGGCGCGGCGCCGCGCGCGCCTCGGTCGCGAGCGCGACATTGTCGCGCACGCGTGGGCTGACGCTCGGACACCTGCGGTACGGCGACGATCCCGTCCCGCTCGTTCTGCGTACGGGCGAGGGCGAGCGGACGGAGCCGATGGACCTCGCCGCCACCGACGTCTTCACGCCATTCGGTGCGCAACCGATGGCGGCGCTCGCGGCGGTCGCGCCCGAGTGGCAGCCGGCGGTCATCCACCGCCGCGACGGGCGGCGCGTGATCACCGTGTCGGCGCAGACGTTGGATGGCGTCGCGTACAGTCGGGTGCTCGACGCGATCGCTCCGACGCTCGCGACCATCGAAGGCGTGGACGTCGAGCTCGGCGGCAACGCCGAAGGGAGCGGCGACGCCAACGCGGCGATCGTGAGCGCGGCGCCGCTGGGGATCGTGTTGCTCGTGTTGCTGTTGCTGTTGGAGTTCGACTCGTTCCGTCGCCTCGGTATCATCCTCAGCACCGTGCCGCTCGCTGCGGCGGGGGTCGTGCCGGGGCTGCTCATCGGAGACCAGCCGTTCGGCTTCATGTCGGTGCTCGGCGTGTCGGCGCTGATCGGGATCGTCGTCAACAACGCGATCGTCCTGCTGGACCGCATCGAAGCGGGGCGCGCCGCGGGCGACGACGTCGAGACGGCGCTCGTCAGCGCGGTGCGCGAGCGGACGCGGCCCATTCTGCTGACCAGCGCGACGACCGTGCTCGGCTTGATGCCGCTCGCGTTCTCGTCGTCGCCGCTGTGGCCGCCGATGGCGTCCGCGATGATCGCGGGGCTCGTCGCGTCCACCGGTCTGACGCTCCTCGTGGTGCCGGCCCTCTACCGGCTCCTGTTCAACCCGCGCGCGACCTCGTCCGCGCAGGAGGTCGTGGCTCATGCTTAGCCTGGTTCTTCTCCTCGGCGCGGGGGCGCCGCAGACGGTGACCCTCGACGAAGCGCTCCGCCGCTCCGCCGACGTGGGCGCAGCGGGCGCCGCCGTCGCGCGCGCCGATGCCGCCGAGGCGCGCGCGAGCGTCGCGTGGCGCGCGGCGTTGTTGCCGACGCTCGGCGGTGAAGCGGGGTACGGCGTTCGCGATCGCGACCTCACGCTGACGACCCCGGTCGGTGCGTTCGAGCTGGGGCAGCGCGATCAGCTGTCGGCGGTCGCGCGCCTGACGGTGCCGCTGGTCCGGCCGGCGCGGTTGTTCGCGGCGCCGGCGGCGTCGGCTCAGGCGGAGGGCGCAAGGGCGCAGTCGGAGCGCGCGCGTCAGGAGCGGCGGGCGGCGGTGGTCGACGCCTACTACGCGTGGCTCGCGTTGTCCGCGGAGGCGGAGGCGAACGCGGCCTTCGTGCGCTCTTTGGAAGAGCGCCGGACCGCGGTGCGCGCGATGGTCGACGGGGGCCGTGCGCTCGAAGCGGATCTGCTGCGTGTGGAGCTCGCGCTCGACGAGGCGAAGCTCGGTGGTCAGCGGATCGCCGCGGGGTTGGAGGCGACGAGCCTCGATCTGTCACGGTTGATCGGGGAGGACGAGCCGGTCGTCCCCGCGGCACCGTCGGGGTCCGCGACGGCAGAGACGCGCGGGCGCGAGGCGTGGATCGAGCAGGCCTACGAAGCGCGCCCGGATGTCCGCGCGGCGCGGTCGGCGCTCGACGCGCTGGCGAAGGCGGAGCGGGCGGTGTGGGCGGAGTACCTCCCGGATCTGGAGGCGCGCGGCGAGGCGATCGTCGACAACGCGGCGATCTACGACGAGACGGTGTTCTTCCGCGGCTCGGTGAACCTGGTGTGGACGCCGCTCGCGGGCTTCACGCGTCCGGCGCGCGCCGCGGAGAAGTCCGCGGAGGCGCGCGCGGTGACCTCGCAGCTCGCGGAGCTGGAGCGCGTCGCGCGGCTGGAAGTGACGCGCGCGTGGCGCGACGTCGAGCTCGCGGTGTCGGCGAAGGCCGTCGCGGAGCGCGGCCTGACGCAGGCGGAGGCGGTCGCGGCGAACGAGCGCCTCCGGTACGCCGAAGGCCGCGTGACGACGGCGGATCTGCTGGAGGCCGAGGCATTGTCGCGCGACCGGCGCGCAGCGGCGGCGCGCGCGGACTGGGCCGTGCGTCGTGCGCAAGCTCGCTTGCAGCTCGCCGCCGGTGTGCTGACGGCGCCCCAATCCTGATGACCGCCTGCTTCGCGCGGGCCCAACGAGAGAGGAATCAACAAATGAAGAAGCTAGTGTTCGCAGCCTTCGCGCTGTGTGTGGCGACGCCTGCCTTCGCGGCGGAGATCACGGTGAAGGTCGAGGGCGTGAAGTCGCAGAAGGGCAAGATCCGCTGCGGCCTCTACGTGAACGGGGATGGGTTCCCCGGTGACAAGGCGAAGGTCGGCAAACTCGTCGCGCCGAAGGGGGACAGCGTCCAGTGTGTCTTCTCCGACGTCGCGCCCGGCACCTACGCGATCGCGGTGATGCACGACGAGAACGGCAACGGGAAGATGGACTCCTCGTGGGTCGGCGCGCCGCAGGAGCCCTGGGGCGTCTCGAAGAACGCGCCGGCGCACACGTTCGGCCCGCCCACGTTCGACGAGGCGAAGTTCGCGGTGAACGAGGAGCCGGTGACGCTGCAGATCCGGCTCAACGCCCCGTGAGCTTCGATGCGCTCGCACAGGTGCCCGGCTAGAGGCAATGCCATTCACTTAGCGGACGGGCCTGCCTCGAGCCCCCATCAGGCGGCGAGCGGCGCCTCGACGTAGGGCAGCGCGCCGGCACTGCGGAGCGATGCGTCGCTCGTGCGCCGTTGCCGGGCTGGCGAAGGCGGGGACCGCGGAGCGCGGTGCTCCGAAGGAGGGCCGCGGTCTCGAACACCGGCTCGTATCGCTCTCACGAGCCGCCCTCCGCGCGTGACGGCTGCGTCGGGAGCGCCTCACGCCGCGGGCGCTCGGTACACGCGTCTTGCCTGGGCCGGGTGGAGCGGCGCTCGTGAATCCTCCGATCGATGAAGACGCGACCCAACACCTCCCGCGCCGCGTGAAGGTTGTGCGCGCGACACAGCAAGCGCAGCTCACCGACCACGCTCTTGGCCCCCAACGCGCGGCCGCCCACGTGATCGAATTCGAGGTTCGACCGTTCGCTGCACCGCCGTCCGTCCGCGCTCACGAACGTGCACTGCGCGCCGTCGCGTTCGACCACCGCGCGGCGCGTTGCGGCCGGGACGTACGCTGCGCCCGCCGGTGCACCTTCGGCGGGTCTCGATCGCGGACGACTCGTCTTTCCGTTCTTCCTCCTCTCCAGCTTCTCCACGTACAGCGCGAGCGCGGCTTCGAAGATCTCCCCGATGTCCGTCCCAGGCGGGGTGAGCTCTTTGGCTCGATCCAAGAGCGCCTTGGCTTGGGCGCTCCCGTCGAAGCGAAAAGCGAACGTGTCGGGCGTTGCCGCCTCGACGCGGTCGTCAGAGCTCTTCGCGCCGGGGAATTCGGTAGCGATCAGCATCTCGACCTCGGCCTTGGACTTGTTCTTCGCCTGCTCGACGAGGCTGTGGGCGTTGTCGTCGTTCATGAACTTGGAGAGCTTCGCGACGCCGGTCATATGCAGCTCGCCGGTCGCGATCATCTGGAAGACCTCGGGCACCCGCCGCGCCGCGCGCACCACGGCGACGCGCCGGCACGC
>JAVJQW010000033.1:0-277747 GCA_040218735.1 Deltaproteobacteria bacterium | reverse complement strand
CGCGGAGCTGAAGAGCGGTGTGCAGGCGCTCCGGTTCATGGCGGAGATCGAGCGGCGCAAGCTCTACGTGGAGCGCGGCTTCAGCTCGCTGTTTCGGTTCTGCGTCGAGGGGCTCGGGCTGACCGAGGACCAGGCGTGCCGTCGTGTCGCCGTGCTGCGCGCGGCGCGGCGGGTGCCGGAGGTCTTCCAGATGATCGCGACCGGCGAGCTGCATATGACCGGCGTCGCAAAGCTCTCCAAGTTCATGAACGACGACAACGCCCACAGCCTTGTCGAGCAGGCGCGGAACAGGTCGAAGGCCGAGGTCGAGATGCTGATCGCCACCGAGTTCCCAGGCGCGAAGAGCTCTGACGATCGCGTCGAGGCGGCAACGCCCGACACGTTCGCTTTTCACTTCGACGGGAGCGCCGAAGCCAAGGCGCTGTTGGATCAAGCCAAGGAGCTCACCCCGCCTGGGACGGACATCGGGGAGATCTTCGAAGCGGCGCTCGCGCTGTACGTGGAGACGCTGGAGCGAAGAAAGAACGGAAAGACGAGTCGTCCGCGATCGACGCCTGCCGAGGATGCACCCAAGGGCGCAGCGTACGTACCGGCCGCCACACGACGTGCCGTGGTCGAGCGCGACGGCTCACAGTGCACGTACGTGAGCCCAGACGGGCGACGTTGCAGCGAACGGTCGAATCTGGAGTTCGATCACGTGGGCGGACGCGCGCTCGGCGCCAAGAGCGTAGTCGGTGAGCTCCGGCTGCTGTGCCGCGCGCACAACCTTCACGCGGCACGCGAAGTGATGGGCCGCGCCTTCATCGATCGGAGAATCCGCGGGCGCCGCGGTACCCAGGCCAGTCCGGGCGAGCGTTCCGAGCGGCCAAAGCGTGAAGGCGAGCCAACACCACCGGCGCGCGTGGAGGGCAGCGCGTGAGGCCGGGGCTCGAGAGCGCCGGCTCCCTTCGAAAGTACGGCGCTCCGCCGCTCCCCTACGTCACGAGCCCGGCAGAACGGCGCGCCGCCGCACCCTCCTTCACCAGCCCCGCGAAACGGCCCTCCGCCGCACCCCCTCTGTCACCAGCCCGGGACGGCCCTCCGCCGCACCCTCCGTCACGAGGCCCCGCGAATCGGCGCCGACCTCCCTCCTTCACGAGCCCCCGCGAATCGGCGCGCCGACGCTCCCTCCGTCACGAGCCCGAGACGGCGCTCCGCGCCCCCCTCCGTCACGAGCCCGGCAAAACGGAGCGCCGCCGCGCCCCTCCTTCACGAGCGGCCGCGAAGCGGCGTGCCGCCGCACCCTGCTTCACCAGCCCCGCGAAAACGACGCTCCGCCGCTCCCTCGTTCACGAGCCCCCGCGAATCGGCGCCGCGACGCTCCCTCCTTCCCGAGCCCGAGACGGCGCTCCGCGCCCCCATCCGTCACGAGCTCGGCGAAACGGCGCGCCGCTGCACCCCTCCGTCACGAGCCCCGCGAAACGGCGCGCCGCTGCACCCCTCCGTCACGAGCCCCGCAAAACGGCGCGCCGCCGCACCCCTCCGTCAAGAGCTCGGCGAAACGGCGCGCCGCTGCACCCCTCCGTCACGAGCGCCGCGAAACGGCGCGCCGCCGCACCCCTCCGTCAAGAGCTCGGCGAAACGGCGCGCCGCCGCACCCTCCTTCACGAGCCCTCGCAATACGGGGTGCCGCCGCACCCGCCTTCACGAGCGCGGCGAAACGGCGCGCCGCCGCACCCCTCCGGCACGAGCCCTGCGAAACGGCGCGCCGCCGCACCCCTCCGGCACCAGCCCGGCGAAACGGCGCGCTGCCGCACCCCTCGGCACGAGCCCTGCACAACGGCCCGTCGCGCCCCCTCCCTCACCAGCCCCGCGATACGGCGCGCCGCCGCACCCGCCGTCCCGAGCCCTGCAAAACGGCGCGCTGCCGCACCCCTCCTTCACCAACCCCGCGAACAGCATCCGCCGCCCCGAGCTCCACGACGCCGGCGCGCTCCCCCGCCGCAGCTCGCCCGACTCATGCGGTGCGAGCGGCGTGGTCACGCGTCGGGTACGTCGAACCGCGGTAGCTCGACGCGAAAGTGCGCGCCGTCCTCCCGGTCTTCGAGCGTCAGGTCGCCGCCGAAGGAGCGGGCGATCTGCTGGCAGACCCACAGGCCGAGGCCGGTGCCCGCGCCGACCGCCTTCGTGGTGAAGAACGGTTCGAAGACCCGGTCGCGGAGCGCCGACGGGACGCCCGGTCCGTTGTCGCGCACGAACACCTCGACCGTCCGCTCCAGGACGTTGGCGTCCACCCGGACGCACCCCGACTCGACCTCCGCCACCGCGTGGCCGGCGTTGATCAGGAGGTTGTTGAACACCTGCGTGAGGCGGACCTCGTTGCCGCGCACCGTGGGGAGCTCGCCCAACTCGACGACGACCTCCACGTTGCGCAAGTAGGGCGACGCGACGCTCGTCGAGTTGACGAGCACTGCCGCGAGCTGCACGGCTTCGATCCGCGCGTCGTCCGCGCGCGAGCTCTTCGAAACTGCGGAGACGATCGTCTTGATTCGATTCAACGCGCCGAGCGCGTCCGCGACGAGCTCGCCGATCTTCACGGCCGCTTCGGCGTCGAGCTCCTCGCAGAGCTGCCCGATGTAATCGAGGTTGCCCCACAGGAACGTCAGCGGGTTGTTGATCTCGTGGGCGATGCCCGCCGCCATCGTCCCCAGCGCCTCGCGCTTCTGGGCGTGGAAGATCCTCGCCTCCGCCCGCTCGCGCCGCGCTTCGTCGAGGCGGATCTGCGTGAGGTCGCGCGAGACGACCGAGACCGCGACGACCTCGTCGCCGCGCCGGATCGGGATCACGACGCTGTGATTCAGCCGCGACGAACCATCCGGCTCGTTGACGCGACTCTCGTAGCTCGTCGTCCGCCCGGTCGTAAAAGCCTCGTCGAGGCTCGCGCGAACGACTTCGACCGCCTCCGGCCGCACGAAGTCGTAGGCGGAGCGGCCGATGATCTCGTCGGCGGTGAGCCCCCCGGTGGGCGCGCGTGTCGTGAACTGAACTCGACGTTCGACGTCGAGCACACTCACCGCGTTCGGCGCCGTCGTCTCGTGATCGTCGACGAGCCGAGGGTGGACCTCCGGCGCCGACTCGGCGAGCTCGCGTACGAGGCCAACCACGTCCTGCTCCGGCCCGATCCACCAGCGCGATCGGACGGGCACCAGACGATCCGCCCGGCGCCACGCGCTCGACAAGATCGTCGGGCCCGACGACGCGAGCGCCGCGACGAACGCAGGCCATCCGGTCGCCGCCACTTCGACGTCGAGCGCGGTGATGTTCGCACCGGCGAGTGAGGACGCGCCCGCGATCGCGCACGCGTTGTCGTTCGCGACCGTAATCGCGCCCTCCGTCGGCTCGACGATCACCACGGCGTCGAAGGCATGCTCGACGAGCGCCCCCCAGCTCTTGGCGTTCCCCCCGGACACCACCCGGCATCGTCCTTCCGCGCCGAGAAGAGCGCAATCCTACCGCCAACTCTGCGCGGTCATTTCCGTGTCCTTGGGCGAATCCTGCGAACGTTGCAGACGTCAGGCACCGTCAGCACCAACGCAACGTCGAACCCGAAAACGATGTGTGCCTTTCGACGTCATTCGGACGCCGCCACCGCCGCGTGCCCTGCCGCCGTCCGTGCATCGACCGGCCCCGCGCGTCGACCGGGGCGTCACCGTCGATCCGATCCCCGACGTCCGCGCCATCCTCGCCCGGCATCGCGACCCGGTCGAACGCAACCTCCACCTCAACGCCGCCTACCAGACCATCGCCCGCGAGGTTCAGCGGTCGCTCCAACCCGCCCCTCGTCCGGCACGCGTCGGGGGCGTCGGTCGCAGCACACGCGCCGACGCGACGCCGGCCGCCGAGACGCTCCCGAACTGGTTCGCCGTCGGCGCCCACGCCTCTCCGCAAGTGGGCCGCGGGATGCGGGCCGCCAGCCAGACGCTCGAAGCGCTCGAGATGCTCACCGTTCAGCGCGCGAGTCGCGAGGAGGTGTTCGACGCGCTGGAGCTGAACGGCGCACGCCGGACGATCGCCAACCACGTCGCCCGCGCGATCGACGTCGTCGGGAGTGACCGCGCCGCCACCGCCATCGGCGCCGCGGTCGCCCTGTTCTGCGCCGTGGACGACGCCGCCGCCCTCCGCGGCCTCGCGTCGGATCCGCGCCTCCTCACTCAGGTCGCGTACCGCTTCTGGAACCTAGTCGCGCCCGCCGAGGGGCGGTCGGTCCTCGACCGAATCTTCAACGCGCCGTCGGCCATCTCGAACGCACTCTTCGGGTGGATGGGCGGCGACGCCGACTCCCAGATCCTCGACAACCTCGCGACGCTCTGCCGCACCTACCGTGCGCTGCTCGGCGACGGGAACCGCGACATCTTCGGGGACATCGGTGCGTCCGCCGAAGCGTTCCTCCGCCTACGCGCGCGCGGGCCACTCACTCCGGAAGCCGTCCTCGAGAAGCTCCACCTCCCCGAGTCGTCCGCGGCGACCAGCCGCGCCGTCTTCGCCTGGGCGCGAGACGCCGCGAAGCACGGACCGCCTCCGGCTGACCTCGGCGACGTCGCCGCGCCGCACCTCGGCAACGATCGTGTGCGCGCCGCGTTTGCGCTTTACGTGCTCGCCGGCCAGACCGAGGACGACACGTACCGCAACGACCTCGTCCGCTTCGGCAACAACCTCATCGCGTGGCGCGAACAAGCCGAGGCCGTGCAGCGCGCGTTCACCGCGACGAAGCCGGGCGAGCTCGATCGCAGCGCCGTCGTCGCCGCCATCACCCCCGTGGTCCAGGTCCCGGTCGGGCGCGACCTGTGGACGTTCTTCGACTTCGCATCCCGCCGCGGCGATCGCGACGGCAACCCGCTCACCGCGCCGGCCGGCGAGGTGAACTGGGCGAAGTTCGAAGACCGCTGGCCCGCGATCCTCGACAGCTTCGACTTCGCGTACGCGCGCCCCGCCGAGACGTGGCGCTTCCCGCGCGACTTGCTGCCCTAATCTGCTGTCGAACGCATCAATCGATGAGCGCCTTGATCGATCCGTAGTCGCCCTCGCCCACCGAACCGACGCGCACGCAGCGCAGATCGCCGGATGGGTCGACGAGCGCGTGCACCGGGATCGCGGAGTCCGCGCCGATCCCCAGCGACGCGAAGAGCCCTTCGAGATCGTCGCTGCTCTTGAGCCAGTGCATCGACGCGGGCGGGAACCGCTCCTTGTGTTTCGCGAGCGCCGCCTCGAAGGGGGCCTGCTCCTCGTCCACGCTCCACAGCTCGAACGACAGAGCGCGACCGTCGGCCGACAGCGCCTTCTCCCACCGCGCCAGCAGCGGGAACTCCTCGACGCACGGACCACACCAGCTCGCCCAGAAGTTCACCCAGCGCCACCCCGGTTTGGCCTTCGTGCCCGCACCCCCCGGCACGGGACGCGAGGGCGGCGCCGCCCAGCGCTTTTCGCCCTTCTTGTACGCGCGCTCGCAGAAGATCTTCGAAGCGCGGTCGCGGTTGGTGTTGGTCTTCACCGCCGCGAACCGACTCGGCGCCGGGCCCTTCTTCTTCACCTCCTCCTCACAGCCGAAGAGGAGCAGGCCCGCGATGATCAGCGTCGTGTATCGCATCAGATCTGACAGTCGATCCACGCGACGAACGCGGAGCGGTTGATGTCCTTCGTCGTGCAGTCCCCCTCGCGGCTGCGGCGCCAGTCGCAGAACTCCTTGTCGAGCTGCGCGTACTCCTCGCCGAGCCACAGCAGGCCGACCGATCCGCGCAGGTCCGGATCCTGGAAGCGCTGGTCGAGGTGGTTCAGCACCGCCTCCGCGCGCTGCTGCGACAGCTGCTGGTTGTAGGACGCGTTCCCGTCCGGGCTCGCGCGCGCGACCACGAAGAAGAAACTCGCACCGCGCTGCTCGCTCCACGCCGACTCCACCAACGACTTCGCGCGCTCGTCGAGCTCCACCTGTTCGGCGTCGAACTGCACGATGCTCGCGCGGTGCGAAAGCGGGACGAACAACGTGTTGAAGTCGGTGCCCGAGAGCGCAGCGACGTTCTTTGCGTCACCCGGCTTGCAGCCGCGTCCCGCGCCGTCGATCAGACCACACGCACCGGCCACCCGGCGCAGCACCTTCTTCAAACGCGGTGAGCAGTAGTCGTCCTCGGAGGCGCTCGCGAGCGCGACGTCCGCGGTGGCGTCGTTCGCGGCGAGCATCTCTTTTTCGGCGCGCCCCATCCACACGACCACGCAGACCGCGGGGACGACGATCCCCAACACGGCCAAACCGAGCGTTCGCATCGCGGGGTTCATCGGCGACCCCCTTCCAGCATCTTCGTCACGGTGAACTCCAACCCCAGATCGGTGTCCTCGTCACAGACACGCTTGCCGTTCACGAACAGCTGCGGCGTCAGTACGGGCAGCGCGTTCTTCACCGCCCACCGCAGGCTCTTGTTGACCTTGTTCTTCGCCTTCGCCGTCCCGACGCACGAGGCGACGCTCGGGAACTCCTCCCGCAGGCGACGCTTCACGTTGTTCTCGTCCTTCTTCGCGGCCTCGAGCAGCTCCTGCTGGTGCTCGAACGCCCACGCGAGGATCTTCGGCGCGGCGTCCTTGTCGCAGAGCATCGCCTGGCTCACGAGGCACGCACCGGGGTGCAGCGACTCCTTCACCATCCAGTTGCACTTCGAATCGAGCGGGAACAACACCACGTCGAGGTCGAGCTTCTTCATCAGCCCGCTCGCCTCCATGCGGTTGTCGAAGCCCTTGCAGGCGGGGCACAGCGGATCGAGCACCGCGATCGCCTTGTCGCCGCCGCGTGTCCCCATCTCGATCATCACGTTCGACTTGTCCTCGGTGGTCACCAGCGTCCCGCACCCTTCGAGGGACTTCTCCGAGACCGGCGCGAGCCCGATGTAGAGCACGGTCAGGAGCCCGACGTAGGCCACGCCCTCGCCGAACCACCGCGCGTAGGTGCCGCCCATCCCGCCGTGCGCCCACTGGGTGGGCTGCCCCGCGTTGCGGTGCGAGAGGAACGCGCCGACGAGCAAGACGCCAGAGCAGACGTAGATACCAGCGCAGACCTTACAGACCGTGCCGATGACGCTCATCGAGATGTAGCCGTAGATGACGCTCATCAGCACCGGCAACGCCGTCGCCGCGAGCAGGAAGACGGTGTGGCGTTTGTCGACGTCCTCGGCGAGCGCGAGATCCACCGCGCGGTAGACGAGGTACGCGAACACCGCGAGTGCGAGCACGCTGATCGGCAGCCCGCCCCACATCGAGTCCCGGAACAGCGAGCTGTACGGGCTCATCATCACGGTGCGGCAGCCGGAGTCGCCGAGCTGCGCCCCCGCGCCCGGGATGAAGGAGCAGTGAATCGAGTGCACCTGCCGGTCGAGGTGGGAGATGAAGTCGGCCGTCGAGACCCCCGCGAGGATCGCGCCGAAGAGCGCCGCCGCCGCGGTCACCCACAGCCAGACGCGACCGCCCCCCACGCCACCGCGCCGTTTGCGGAACGCCGGTGGGAGCTCGTCGTCGTCGAGCGCCATCGGGTCGTGCATCGGATCGTGCATCGCCGCGGACGCTAGCACATTCGCCCGGCGTCCCGGATCGGCCCCAAGGGCGCAGGGCGCGTCACTTCTCGGAGCGCATCGATTTGCGGATGAAGTACTTCACGAATGCGTCGGGTTCGTTCGTGAGCGCCGCCTGGAGTCCGGCGCGCGCCGCGGGATCGTCGATGCGCGCGAGGCCCTGCGCGGCCGCGGACCGCACCTTCGGCACCGCGTCGTTCGCGAGGATCCACAGATAGGCGTCGAGCGCGGACGCCTCGTCCCACGCGGTGAGCGTGCTGACCGCGTTCTCGCGCACCTCGGGATCCGGATCGTTCTTCGCGATCTCGATCAGCCGCGGCGCGAGCTTCGGTGTCTTCAGCAGCATCAGCTGGAACGTCGCGCGCGCGCGCACCGGCGGCTGTTCGCTGTCGAGGTCCTTCGCGATGTACCCCGCCGCGTCGAGCCCGGCGAGCGCGGTGTCGATCGCCTGGCGCAGCTTGCCGCTCGTCCGACCGAGCAGCTCGACGAGCGGCGGGATGACGCTCGGGTCGCCGCTCTTGCCGAGCGCGAGCGCGGCTTCGATGCGGGTGGGTCTCGACTTCGCGAAGTCGAGGAGCGTGGCGAGTGATCTTTCCTTGAGCACCTTCGAGTCCTTCGTCGTCTCGGCGCGCGCCGGGGCGGACACGGCGATGAGCCACGCCCCCGTCAACGCGACGATGACCGCTCTCTTCACGGCCGATCCACGTACCGGTTGCCCGGGTTGTCGAGGAAACCGCTCTCCGTATAGGTGTGCTGCGACGGGCGCCACTCGTGACCGAAGTACTGGCGCTTCGCGACCTCGATATCGTTCTGGTCGTCGAGGATCTCGTTCATCGACTCCCGATCTTGAATCCCCGAGAGGAACCGCAGCGTGTGTTCGGAGTTCGTCGCGAGGAGCGTCGGCACCGTCGTCGCGATGATGTCCGTGTTGTCGCGGTCGCGGCCCGAGAAGATGCTCGGGTCGCGTAGGTTCTGCATGTAGTTCTCGGTCGAGCAGGCGTTGAAGATCAGCAGCTGGTAGTCCGGGCCGCCGTCCACGTCCCGCAACCCGTTGGGCTGGTCGCGTATCGAGTTGCGGATGTCCGACGGCACGTGGCTGTGCGCCGGGTTCCCGTTCGGCGAGATGACGAAGTTCCCGTCGCCCTCCGTGCGGTGGTCGAAGTCCGGCCCGCTGCCGTAACGCGCGTGACCGGTGTAAATGACGACCTCGTCCTGCTCCATCGCGCGCTCGAAGCTCGCACGCGCGGTGTCACCCGGCTCGATCAGGCGCACCACGCTGTCGATCTCACGACCCTCGTGCTCGATGACGCGGTGGAAGTAGTCGGCGTTCGGGTCGTAGCGATCGCCCGCGAGCCCGAGGCGCTCGCGCTCGTCCGTGCTCATCGTCGACGGATCGATCGGCGAGAAGCCTTGCGCCTGTAGACCGTGGACGATGCCGCGGGTCGTGCGCGGGACGGTGCCGTGTTCGTCGTAGCCGATCGCGATCGTCGTATCGAGGCGACCGTCCGCGTAGAGGCGATCGTAGTCGGGGCTGCGCTCGAGCTGCTGGCCCGCGGGCGGCGCGACCTCGTTGAGCGACGCGAGGGTGTTCTTGCCGACGACGCCGTCGACGTCGAGGCCGCGCTCGCGTTGGAAGCGGCGCACGGCCATCGCGGTCTCGCTGTCGTAGGTGCCGCTCGCGCCGTTGGTCGGGATGTCGAAGCCGAGATCGATCAGGGCGTTCTGCACCTTCTCGACGTGCTCGCCGCTCGCGCCGGGGCGGAGCGCGAGGCGACCTTCGGCGACGCGCTCGAGCTGTGCGTCCCCCGCGAAGCGTTCGTGCACGCCGCCGTCGGTGGGCGCGGGTTTGGCGTCGATCGTCGCGTCGGGTCGCGCGGCGGGTATCGTGCCGGACGGTCGCGGCGGCGGGTTGTTGCGCGCGAGGTCGCCGGCGTTGAGGGTGTCCTCGTCGACGACGCCCGGGTTCTGCTGGTTCTCGACGAACTCACCGACGTCGTCGCGGACGGCGTCCGGGAGGTCGGGGGTGGCGGCGTCGATCGGACGGGTGGTCGTCGCGTCGCCGAACATGGCGGCGTAGGTCTCGGGGCCGACCTTGCCGTCCACCTTCTCGAGCCCCTCGGCGGCCTGGTAGGCGCGCAACGCTTGGTGGGTTCGGGCGCCGAACTTCCCGTCTACTTCGTCGTCCCGAAGCCCACCGGGGAGCGCGTCGTAGTAACCACCGTCGACGAGCTCTTGCTGGATCCGTTCGACCGAGGGGCCGAACTGGCCTTGCCGGACGACGGTGCCGTCGTCGCGGGCCGCCTCCAAGCTCGGGGCCGCCGCCCAGCCGGCGGGGAGGGGTTGGCTGTTTTGGGGAGCTCCTACTCTGACCATTCCTGAGGATCAGAGTAACAAAAGTCCCACCTCGGAACGCTGGCCGATGATCGTAAGCGAAATCAGCGCAACGGCTGGCTCATGTACAGCAGGGCGATGCACATCTCCTCGACGGTGCCCTCGCCCCACGTCACGTCGGAGGGCGCCGGGTCGAGGAGCCCGGACGCCCGGCGGGCGGCCTCGCTGTTGTCCCAGTTGCAGCGGATCTGCAGCGCGTCGGTGGGGAGCACACGCATCGGCTCCATCAGCTCGTACACGCGCTGCCAGTTGAAGTCGTAGTCGGGGATGCGCACGAGGGTCTCGACCGTGTCGCCGCGCACCCGCTCCACGACGATCTCACGCCCCAGCACGTGCATGTGCGGGAGCACGGAGTGCAGCTTCACGGGCGAGGTGAGGTCGAAGTCCGGCGCGAGGATGTCGACGACCGGGTTGGCGTCGAGGCGCGCCGTGTAGCTGTGCCAGGTGTCCGTCGACCCGGCCGGGATCTTCATCGACGGCGGGTTCGTCACCCAGCCGACGTCCATCCACGCGACCGAGTACCCGAGCGCTTCGACCTCGTCGCGCACGGAGAAACGCGCGGTGCTCTGGTCCGTGAGATCGCCCTGCCCGAGCGTCGTGTAGTGCATCTGCAGCACGATCAGCGAGCCGGGCTCGATCGGCATCCCGGTGCCCTCGGGGAACGGCTGCGCCGACAACCCGGGCGCCCACTGGCCGCCGAAGTTGAAGAGCACCGTCTCGCTGGCGTTCGCCGGCTGCCACCCGTCCTTGGTCACGCCGCCGAAGCACGGGTAGCCCGGGCGACCGTCGTCCCCCTCGAAGCCACGGACGCGAGCCGCGCTCGACGGCGGCACGATGAACGCGAGCATGTGGTGCACGGACTCGACGTTCCCCGGCACGCCTTCGAAGCCCGACACGTACGCGGTCTCGGTGAGCGGCCAGTCCATCGCGAAGCACCGGTACTCGTCCGACGTCTCGGGATCGGGCACGAACGGCACTTCGGGCGTGAGCTCCACATCGACCGACGGCAGCTGGGCACGCTCGAGCTCGATCCGCTCGCCCGCGGTGTCTCCGAGGGGCGCGCCCAGCTCGAACCATTCGTCGAACCGCTCCACCTGCGCGTCGGAGAGCGACCAGTCGTAGCGGTAGGCGCGGTGCCACGGCTCGGCGTGCCACGGCGGCATCGTCCGGTTCATCACCGCCCGCCGCACGGCCGGCCCGAAGTCGACGAGCGCGTCGTAGGAGTCGAGGGCGAACGGCGCGATGTTGCCGTCGCTGTGGCAGCTCGCGCAGTGCGCCTCCGTGAGCGGCTGGATGTCCGCGAGGTAGGTCGGCGGCGCGGGGGAGCACGCGAGGAGGAGGACGGGGATCGCGAGCGCGGTACGGGGCATGCCCCACTCGTCCGACCTACCAAATGGAAAGTCAATCCTTTCCCATCAGTCAGTATGTGCGGTCGTGTATGATGCGGCGCGTGCCGGCCTCGGCGAGAACCAAACGAAGCTCCCCGGAGCAGCTGCGCGAAGAGATCCTCGCCGCGGCGATCCACTTCTTCGCGGACCAGGGCTACGCGGGGACGTCGGTGAAGCAGATCGCCGAGTCGGTCGGGATCAGCAAACAGCTGCTGCTCTACCACTTCTCGTCGAAGGAGGAGCTGCGCGCCGAGGTCGTCGGGTCACTCGCGCGGCAGTGGAAGGACTTCCTGCCGAAGCTGATCACCGCGGTGAGCGGCGACGGCGATCCGCTGCAGGCGGCCATCGAGAGCTGGGTCGAGCTGTTCACCGCGAACCCCGACATCCCGCGCTACATCCTGCGCGACCTCATCACCCCGGACAGCGATCTCCCCGCCCAGCTGTTGGAGCTCGTGGGCCCGGGGATGCTCGTCACCGCCGACGCGCTCCGTCACCTGCAGGGCGACGGCGCGCTCGCGAAGGACGCCAAACCCGAAGCGATGATCTCCGTCGTCGGACTCATGCTGCTGTCGGTCTTCGCGGTGTCCGGCGCCGACCGCAAGAAGGAAGCGCACAAGCAGTTCAACGAAGGCATGCTCGAAGAAGCCCTTCGGATGATCCGCCTCGCCCTCCGGTCAGGCCGTTAACGGCAGAGTGAATCTGCCTGCGGCCCTTCGCGCGGCTGCGCCGCGCTGCGCGGTCGCTCCGCTCCCTTGCCTGACTGTTCCAGGCGGTCCTAGGGTACGACGGAGTCACCGCGCGCGCGGCCGCGCTCCCGCGGCCACCACGCCCACAGCGCGTTGACCAGGAACGTGAGGTTCGCGATCGACATCATCGGGAACACCGCGCCGGGCCACAGCACCGAGACGACGAAGCCGATCGTGTAACCGACCGACGACGGCCACAGCTTCGTGTCCAGCGCGATCGACACCATCGCGGTGACGATCATCCACAGGAAGAAACGCATCGAGCTCGCGATCCACGGGTCGGCGCCCGCGAGGAAGATCAGGACATCGGTGAGGATGCCAGCGAGCAGCGTCAGGAAGATCGTCCCGAGGAGCCCGCGGTTGAGCGCCGACGCGGTCATCTCCTCGCGCTTCCACAGCGCGAGCATCCCGCCGCCGGCCAGGAACAGCGCGGTCCCGAACACCGTCGACAGCAGGCGCTCCTTGCCCGAGACCCCCACGATGTACGGCGCGAGGGGCGCCACGGTGAACACGACGCCGAGGATCGCCGCGAGCGTCGCGCGCGCGCGCTGTCCGACGCGCGGATCCCGATCGCGCCGAAGCGCCTCCAGCTCCTCCTCGCGCCGGTGTTTCTTGCGACGCGCGCGCCGGATCTCCGTCTGGAGCGCCTCACCGGACTCCCCCATCCCGAGCGCGAGCCGCTCGGCGACATCGACGTTGCCGTCCTCGAGCTCGAACCGCGCGACGATCGTCGTCGCGCGCTCCAGGCCGTCCTTCGCGACGGGGTTGTCGGGCCGCTCCTCGAGCGCCTGCATGAACCCGAACCGGCAGGCGCCCCACAGGTCGTAGATCTTCGCGCGACGGTGCGCGCGGGTCTGGGTCGAATCCTCGAGCACACCCTCCAGCTCGGTGAGCCGCATCGACGCGCGATAGCAGATGCGCGCCGAGCCGCGCCCGTCGAGGAACCGCTGGATCGCCGTCTTGAACGCCTGCGCGCTCTCGAAGCGATCCTCCGGATCCGGCGCCATCGCCTTCTGCGCGATCTGCACGAGCTCCGGCGGGGCCTCCGTCGGGTACGTCGGATCGCTCTTCAGCACGTTGCGCACGAGCGCCTTGAGGTCCTCGCCGCTGTGCGGCGCCTCGCCCGCGATGATCTCGTAGAGCGTCGACCCGAGCAGGTAGACGTCGGTCAGGACGGAGATCGGGTGCACCGGCTGCACCTGCTCCGGCGCCATGTAACCCGGCGTGCCCGACATCTCCTTCACGTCCTGCGCGAGCTGGATGCGGCGCCGATCTTCGTCGCGCGTGCTGACCGCGATGCCCCAGTCGACGACGTAGACCTCGCCGTACTCGCCGATCATCACGTTCTCCGGCTTGATGTCGCGGTGAACGATGCCGCGCCGGTGCGCGTGCTCGATCGCGTCGCACACCGTCATCAGCGTGCCCAGATTCCATTCGAACGAATCCTGGGTGTCGACGTTCGCCTCCAGGAGGTTGGCGTCGTGCATGAGGTCGTTCCATCGCCGACCGCGGATGTGTTTGAGCACCACCTGCGGGAAGCCGTCCGGGTCCACGGCGATCTCGTGCACGGGGACGATGTTCGGGTGCTCGAGGATTCCCGTGACCCACGCCTCCTGGAGGAGGCGCAGGGTGGAGGCGTCGTCTCGGTGATCGTCGCGCAGCACCTTCACCGCGACCTCGCGTTCGAGGCGCGGCTGCACCGCGGCACGCACCAACCCCATCGCGCCCTGCCCGAGTGTGCCGCCGAACCGTGCGTAGTGCGGACCGCCGGCGTCCTTCTTCAGGTTGGCGATGAGCGACGCGTACGCGTCGCGCTCCGAGGTGTCGTACGCGTCGATGTCGGGGCGAATCGTCGCGAGGGGATCGTCGGCGATCGTGTGGCGGGCGGCGGCGCCGAGCGCGCGCAGCGCCGGCCCCTCGTCGTGTGCTTCGGCCCCCACCGATCCCGGGTGTAGCGCTTCGGACGGGACCGATCCACCGACGATCCGCGCTGCCGTGGCGTCCGCGTCACAAACGTGGTCGCCTCCGCGGTATGGGCATGTTGGCGCGACGCCTGTTGCCGCCGGTGGCGGTCGCCATCACCAGTCCGCGGACGCTGGCGTTCAAGCGGTCCGTGCACGAGGCCGGGCGACGGCTCCGCGGCGCCGCGCACGAGGTGCACTACTTCCACCAGGTCGACGACCCCTACGGGTACCTCGTCGCGCAGGTCCTCGACCGATTCGCGGACCGCTACGACGTGAAGCTCGTCCCGTGGATCGTCGGCCCGCCGCCGGACGAAGCCGCACCCGACCGCGCGCGGTACGAGGACTTCTCGGCGAAGGACGCGGCCGACATCGCCCCGTTCCTCGGACTCGAAGCGCCGCGCAGGAAGACGGTCGACCGCGAACGCGCCCAACGTCTGCTCGCCGGTGCGAAGGCCGCCGGCCGGTTCGCCGAGGGTGCGCTGTCCGTCGGTCGCGCGGTGTACGGCGACGGGTCGCTCGACGACGTCGCGTTCGAGGAAGCCGACCCCGAGCTCGCCGCGGGCGAGGCCCGACGCCGGTCGCTCGGTCACTACCTCGGCGCGACGTTCTACTACGGCGGAGAGTGGTACTGGGGCACCGACCGGCTGCACTTCCTGGAGGCGCGTCTCGCCGAGCTGGGGCTCGGGGAAGGGGCGCCGCTGCTCCCCCCGCCTCCGGAGGGGCTGAAGGTCGAGAGCGACAAACGCGTGAAGGTCGAGGCCTTCATGTCGGTGCGCAGCCCGTACACCTACCTCGCCGTCGCGCGCGTGCTCGCGTGGCGCGAGCACCTCCCGGTCGACCTCGTGCTCCGGCCCGTGCTCCCGATGGTCATGCGCGGGCTCGCCGTCCCGCGGACCAAGCGCTTCTACCTGCTGCTCGACGCCGCCCGCGAAGCGCGTCGCCAGGGCATCCCGTTCGGGCGGATCGCCGACCCGCTCGGCGAGCCGGTGGAGCGCGTCTATTCGATATATCCGTGGGCCGACGCGCAGGGTCGCGGCGAAGCGCTCTTCGATGCGTTTACGCGCGCGGCGTGGTCGGAGGGGATCGACACCGGCTCCGACGCCGGCCTGAAGATCGTCGTGGAGCGCGCCGGTCTGTCGTGGGACGAAGCGCGTCCGCTCATCGGCACCGACGACTGGCGCAGCACGATCGACGCGAACCAGGAGGCCCTCCTCGGCGCAGGCGTGTGGGGCGTGCCGTCCTTCCGCCTGACGGACGGCGACTACACGTACACGACGTGGGGGCAGGACCGCCTGTGGCGCCTCGAGCGGGAGATCGAAGCGCGCGTCGCTACCTGAAGACGCCGCTCCGCCGGACGTCGTTGACGGCGTCGAGCACGAACTGCGGATAACCGCCCGCCTCGAGCACCACGTCGTCCCACGGCTTCGACGTGTACTCGGACGCGATCGCGCGGATGTTGTCGTCGCTCCACGCGGGGCCCGCGTAGCCGTTCCGATCGAAGTTCGGGAACTCACGTCGCGTGCTGTCGAGTGGGTTCGGGCGACCGTCGTAGGTCGACGCCTGGTCCGCGACGGAGCGCAGGTAACGTGCGGTCGCGAAGATGTTGTGCTCGTCCGACGACAGCAATCGCGCGACCTCGCCGCGCGACAGGTTCTTGCGATCCTCGGCGCTCACGGTGTCCGACAACAGGTCCGCGTCGTTCTTCATCGCGGTGCTCATCAACACCTGCCCGAGGCCGATGCTGGTGTCGCGCCCGCCGAGCGCGGCGCCGCCGAGGTCGGCGACGTCCTCCTTCGCCGACTGATCGCGCTGCTCCTGGAGGATCACGCCCGCGAGGACGTTCGGATCCAGGTCGTACTTCTCGGCGGCCGCCTCGACGACCTCGGCGCGCGTCGGTGTGTCCTCGCCGTACGCGTCGCCGTGGATCGTGCTGATCGGCTGCTCGAGGAGCAGGTTCGCCTGGTCCTGTCGCGTCTCGTCGTCCCACTGGTCCTTCGGGTCGCCGGTCTCGGTGCCGAAGCTCAGCGGGTTTCGATAGCTGTCGACCGTCGGGCGCAAGCCGTCTTGCACGTCGCGGACACGCTCGTAGTTGGCGCGGTTGCGATCACTCGCGGCCTCCAGGCGATCCATGCGCAGGTCGCGTTCGGCCTCGGACAGCTCCGGCTGCGGCGACATCATCTCGCGGTTGAGCTCCTGCTGGTGCTCGCCGAGCTGTTTGATCGTCTTCTCGCCGTTCTGGAAGCGCGCCATCGTGATCAGGTCGCCCGGCGGGAGGTGACCGTCGACCGGAGAGACGCCGGTCGCGCCGGAGCCGGTGAACGGCTTGCTCGGATCGTTGGAGAGCAGCCCGTTGTACTTCGAGCGATCGAACTTCGCGGCGTCGCCGTCGCCGAGCGCGCCGAGGGACTTCATGCGGTCGACGACGCCCTGCGACTCGACGGGTGAGCCGCTCCCGGTCAGCCACGACAGCGGGAGACCACTCGTCGTCGGCGTCTCGTCGGCGCGGTCGAAGCGGTCGCTCGTGCTGTCGATCTTGTCGGCGACCTTCTGCGCGTCGACACGATCGGCGGCGTTGGCGACCGCCTGGACGTCGTTGTCCTTCAGCCCCTCCGGACGCTGGGCCTCGTTGACTTGGACGCGTTGGGGTTTGGATTCGACTTCGATGGCCATGGGTTCGTTCCTCCTGGTGACCCGGTGATCCTGGGCGCGCGCAGCACGACCTTTTGCCCCTGGCTCCGGAGGAACCGGCGCATGCGGTCGATGGGGTTGGCGCGCGTGTCGAGTCGCCGCAGCCGCGTGCGAACGCCGTCGAGGGTGTCCGGCACGAGGCCCCGGAGATCGACGAGACGTGCAGCGGCGGTCGGTGACCCGAGCGTTTCTTCCAACGCGATCTCGATCTGCAGCGCACGGAAGAGCTCTCCGCGCGCCGTCGGCAACTTCGCCACCCGCTGGTACAACATCGCGAGGTACGGCATCGCGTCGTCGGGCAGCGCGTAACGTTCGTCGCTGCCGGGCACGAGCCGGTCGAGGATGGCCGCTTCGAGTCGGGACCGCATCGACCGTCACACCGTCGCAAAAATCACGCCGCCGAAATCGGCAACGGTCGACGTTCGCGCCTACATCGTCCACCGGGGCACGCGTCCCGCGATCCTGAGACCTCGGTGCCTCGACGAGCGCGCCGCGGACGAAAGCGCTAGGCTGCGTGTCGTGAAGCGGTACGCCGTCCTGTGGTCAGCGTTCGCGGTTGCGTGTCAGGGCGGCGTGACCGAGCCGGAGCCCGAACGCGACGCGGGCACCCTCGTCGCGGCGCGCGACGGCGGCGACGCGACCGCGCGCGACGGTGGGTCGATGGTCGACGCCGGCACCCCGGACGCGGGGCACCGCGACGGAGGGTCACGCGACGGCGGACCGCGCGACGCCGGACCGATCGACGGCGGGCCGCGCGACGGCGGCGCGGAGCCGGACGGCGGACCACCGCCCCCGTCGTCGATCTTCTTCGTCGGGAACAGCTTCACGTTTCAGGGCCCGGTGCCGGATCTCGTGCACGACCTCGCCGTCGCCGCGCAGTTCCCGGAACCCAACGTCGAGTTCCGCGCCGTCGGCGGCCAGAGCCTCGACTTCCACCGAAACGACACGTCGCCGGAGGCGGCGCCCGGACGCATCGACGAAGGCTGGGACGTGGTCGTCCTCCAGGACTTCAGCACCCGGCCCACGGACGCGATCGGCGACCCCGCCGGCTTCAAGATGGACGCCACGTGGTTTCACGACCGCGCGCGCACCTCGAACGCGTCGTGCCGCGTGGTGCTCTACGAGACCTGGGCCCGACACCCGGACCATGCGTTCTATCCGGGCACGTTCGCAGACCCCGCGGACATGCAGGCGCAGCTCCGGACGCACTACTTCGACGCGGCGGACAATTATATTCCAGCGAACGCGACGCTCCCCGTCGACGTGACGGTCGCGCCGGTCGGCGACGCGTGGGAGATGCAGCTCGCGGGCGGCGACGACCCGCGCCTGCACGGCAACGACGACTACCACGCGAACGCCGCCGGTCAGTACCTCAACGCGCTGGTGATCTACTCGACGATCTACGGGCGCAGCGCGCTGGGCCAACTCCCGATCGGCGTCCCGCCGAACGTCGCCGAGGTGCTCCAACAGACCGCCGACCTCGTCACCGGACAGACGCGGCGCCCGCCCGTCGTCCCCTTCGCGATCGGCGACAGCGTTCGGCTCGACATCGGCCCGGTGCGCTCGACGGCGTGGCCCGGCCTCCTCGCGCGCGAGGATGTTACCGCGCCGCTCACCACCGACGACGGTGACCCCACCGGCGTCGTCGTCTCGACGTACGGCTTCGACGGGACGCAGGAGGGCGGGCGCCTCGACAATACCCTAGGCTGGCCGGGCGAGGTCAGTCAGGACTCGTTCTGGGTCGGCAGCTTCGACGGGCACGCGGCGGCGCTCGAACGTGAGGGCTCCGTGATCCTGCGTGGGCTCGAGGACGGCCTCTACACCGTCACCGTCTTCGCGAGCCGCACCGGCGACGACGGCGGAGTCGGGCGCCTCACCCGCTACGGGATCGGCGGCGTCACGATGGACCTCGAAGCCTCGGACAACGTAGGGAACGTCGTCACCTTCACGGACGTCGCGCCCGTGAGCGGTGGGATCACCATCGACGTGACGGTGAGCCCCGCCGGAACGGGGCGCTTCGGCTACGTGGGCGCGGTGATCGTCGAGCGAACCCAGTAGGTGCGGTACAGTGTGCGCGCGATGAGAACACACCTCTTAGCGCTGTTTGCCTGCGCGCTGCTCTGCGGCTGCTCCACCGACACCGACAACCTCGGCGACGACGACGGGAACACGACACCGCCGGCCTGCCTCATGAACGCCGACGCCGCGTTCACGACTTCAGCGGCGGTCACCTCGAACGCCGACGTGCTGTTCGTGATCGACGACTCCTCCTCGATGGGCGAGGTGCAAGCTCGGTTGCGCGAAGCGTTCGGTGCGTTCGTGGACGAGGTGTACGGCACCGGCCGCGTGCGCGTCGCCGTCACCACGACGGACGTTCGAAACGATCCGCCCCTGATGGGTGACGCGAACGTCACGTACTCCGCCAACTACCCGCACGCCGCGGTCTCCACGGACCGTATCGGGTGCGCCGTGGCGGGCGTCGACACAGGTTGTTTTCGCGGACCGGATCCCGCGACGCGCATCCTCGACACCGACAACCTCACTGCCGCGCAGATGGTCGCCGGGTTCGACGCCAACGCCAACGTCGGCACGTGCGGCTCCGGCGACGAACAAGGGCTGTCCGCCGCGATCCTCGCGCTCGAGAACAACGACTCGGGAGGCTGCAACACGAGCTTCCTCCGCGACGACGCCGACCTCGTGATCGTGTTCGTCTCGGACGAAGACGACGGGACACGCGAGCCCTTCGACCAGGTCCTCGAAGACCTGAGGAGGTACGCCCCGCTGACCGCGGTGCGTGTCGCCGTCCTCGGAGGATTCGTCGACGGCGAGCCCCTTCGGTGCCGCGCCGGCTCGGCGACGTGCGGCACGGCATGCAACACGCCGCCGCCGCCAGGCAGCCAGATGAGCTGCATGAGCACCGTCGACTGCCCCGCCGAGGAGATCTGCCGCAACAGCGTGTGCGAGAGCGCGGCGCTGGAGCTGTGGGACCAGGGCCTGTGCTGGTGGTGCGGCACCTTCGCGACGGACGACTGCTGCGAGGCCCTTCCCGCCTCGCGCTACCTCGCGTTCGCGCAAACGTTCGAGGCGCGAAGCGGGATGGGAGCCGTGAACTGCCAGCCGCAACCCGACGCGCCCGCGGCGTGCGTCGTCGAGTCGCTGTGCGACGCCGACCTCGCGCCCGCGATGCGCCGCATCGCCCGCTCCCTCGTGGTCGAGCGCGACGACAGCGACGTACGCCGCAGCTACCCGCTCCCCAAGGCGCCCGCCAACGTCGCGAGCGTCGTGGTCCGCATCGACGGCACAGTGGTCGCCGCGTCGATGTACACGATCACGGGCGCGACGCTCGTCCTCGAGGGCGCGATCACCCCGGGCCAGTCCGTCGAAGTCTTCTGCCTCGACTGACGATCTCCGCGGCGCGCGCATGACCGACGTTCAGTCGCCGAAGAAGAGGTCGGCGCACTGCGAGAGGATCACGCTGCAGTCGACGCCCATGTTCGACAGCAGCGCGTTCTCGCCGCCGATGCAGGCCTGGTTGCCGCCCATCGCGAGGATCGCGGCGCCGAACTCCTCGTAGCAGGCCTCGACCTCGCCGACCTCGAAGAAACACGCCTCGTAGTCGGACTGCTCGAGCTCGCAGTCGACGACGCTCGACCAGGGCATCGGCGCGAGCTGACGCTCACAGGCGTACTGCGCGTACTGGCAAGACTGCATGTCGCCTTCGCTGACGCCGACGATCGCGCAGATGCCGCTCTTCCACTCCGCGGGGCTCGCCTGCGTGTCGAGGTGGCGCGCGCCGTTGGCGCAGAAGATCGAAGCCTCGACGGGGAGCAAGCTGGAGACGTAGCGGTCCTCCTCGATGCCGCTGTCGTAGCCGCCGCCGCAGGCGACGAGCGTGAAGAGCGAGGTGAAGGCGAAGGCGGTGCTGGTGTTCATGCCCCACCCGAATTGCATCGGGTGTGCCACGGAGCCGGCGCCTCGAACTTCGAATTTCGTTCGGGCAGCGTCCGACGGGGACGCGAGATGTCCGAGATGTCCGGACGCGCCGTCGGACGAACGCGCGTCAGCGGTACTGGCGGTTCGTGCGGGTGACGAGCATCGACGACAGCTTCATCGAGCCGATGGGCGCGGCGAGGTCGACCTTCGGTGCGCGTCGGATGACATCGGCGCCGAGGAACCGCGCGAGGCGTTTGCCGCGCTCGCGGAGCGCCTTCGTCTCGACGCCGAGGATCTCGGCGACGGCCGGGATGTCGGAGAGCAGGCGTGACAACGCGCGGCCCGCGGTCGGCGAGGACTGCTTCGTCTCGAGGACGTGCGCGAGCGCGTAGACGCGCTCGAACTTCTCTCGCTTCGCGGCCTTCGACTCGCGGGACAGCAAGAGCGCGCGGGCCGCGGCGACGATCACCCGCTTGCCCTCGGCGGTGAGAACGTACGGCTCGTCGCCGTCGTCGGACTTGCGGAGCGCGTCCACCGCGAACGCGTCGAAGGGGACACCTTTGTGCGGCTGCTTCATCGTCGGGCTCCTAGACGTAGACGAGGTCGGGGTCGGCCTGCGGCTCTGCGGCATCCGGGACGTGGTCGGCGATCGCGGGGTGGTAGTACGTGCCGTTGCCGTCGGTGAGGAAGCCGCGCTCGAGGAGGACCTCGGCGTCTTCTTCGCTCGGCTCGATCTGCAGGAGGTCCGGGTGGAAGTACGTGCCCGAGCCGTCGGTCACGTAGCCGGCCGCTTCGAGCGCGTCTGCGTCGCCGTCTTCGATCACGGCGTCGCCGTGCAGATGGAAGCCGTTGTCCTGGTCGACGTAGCCGCGGTCGGCGAAGTCGGCCGCTTCGGCTTCACTCGGGCCCGACGCCTCGCGGAAGTCGAGCACCGGGCTGTCGGGGAGCGCTTGCGCGGGCTCCGCGAGGCCGAGCGCGACGAGGTCGTCCTGGTCGATGGTGCCGTCCGGTTCGAGGCCGTTGTCCTCTTGGAACGCGACGGTCGCCGCGTGGGTGCGCGGGCCGAAGTAGCCGTCGACCTCGTCCGCCGTGGCGCCTTCGCCGTAGTAGCCGCCGTCGTACAGCTCCTGCTGGACGTCGGAGACGATCGTGTTGTCGCCGTCGTCGTCGTGGCCGAATCCGAGCGGCGCGCCCTGCTCGATCTGATCGGCGGTCGGCGCGGCGTCGTAGGTGATGCGGCCGGGGTCCGGGACCGACGCCGGGTCGCGCGGCGGGTTCACGCCGGCGGGGGGCATCGCGCTCTCGGTTGGATCCATGTCGTGGTCGACGTCGGCGGGGTCGCTGCCCGGCTCCGTCATGAACGTGTCGCGGGAGAGCACCTCGTGCTGGCGGACGACGTCGGCCTGCTCGAGGAGCTCGGTCTGCTCGTCTTCGGAGAGCTCCCCGTCGTCGAGCGCAGATTCGTAGGCGGCGTTCAGCTCTTCGACGGCGGCGAGGTAGTCGTTGTCAGCCGTGTGCGCGCCGGTGGAATCCGCGGCAACGTCGGCGAGCGCCTCTTGGTGGTGAAAGTCGCGGAACTCCTGGATGTCGGCCTGCACGGTCTGGGCGTCGGCGCTCCCGGCGTCCGCCGCGTCGCGGTGCTCTTGGATCTTGCCGGCGAGCTCGCGGGCTCGGCTGACGCGGTTGGGGTCTCGGGAGATGCTGCCGTGGCTCATCGTGAAGACGACGATGAGAGAGGACCGCGACGATGTCTGTTACCGTCGACTTACACCCGAGCGGCGCGTGAACCGGTAGAGCGGGGAGCGTTCGGAGGCGCAGGTGGGGATCGGGTCGAGCGGAGTCATGCGGGCGGCTTTCATCACGGGCGGCTTGGTCGCCCTCGCGGCGTGCACCGGCGACCCCGATCCCGTTCCGCCGCCGCCGATCCCGGACGACTGCCTGCCGACGGACAGCCCGGCGGGGGTGTCCTTGGAGATCGCAACGGATGGCCCCGCGACGGGTGCGTTCGGTGTCGACACGGAGTGTGACGTCGCCAGCGTGCGCCTGAGCGGCAACGAGACGCGCCTGTTCCTCGCGGGCTGCGCCGCCGACATCACCACGGCGACGATCGCGATCGCATCGAACCCCGTCGCGCCGATCGCGATTGCGGCGGACGAACGGATCCGGCTCCGCTACGCCCGGCGCCCCGTAGAGGGTGGGTTCGAGAACCGGATGCTCGCGGTGTTGGACGCCGAGGAGCGCCTCGCGGTCGGCGTGGTCGTCGGGCCGGAGCTCCCGGACGCGACGTTCCTCGGGCCCGTGGTCGCGCGCGTCGCGGACACGGAGTGCACGGCGGTGCCGCAGGGGTGCTTCGACGCGGTTCGGCAGGCGATCGCGATCACCCGCGGCGACGCGAGCTACGCGGTTCCGTCCCGCCACGTGCTGGACGACAGTGACCTCCACGTGCGCGTGGAGCAGGCGGATCGGTTCGAGGGGTTCGAGGGCTGCGGTGTTCCGGCGGGGTGGTATGACTTCGTCGTGACGCTGGATCGCCCCTGAGGGGGCGCGACAGCACGCGTGATATCTGGGTAAGGTCCCGGGTGGTGAACGTAGAGCGTCTGTGGGCGAAGACGTCGCCCGACGAGCGCGGGCTGGTCCCGTGTGTCGCGCAGGACCTGAGGACGCGCGCGGTGTTGATGGTCGCGTGGGTGTCGAAGGAGGCGCTCGCGAAGTCGCTCGAGACGGGGTACGCGACCTACTACTCGCGGTCGCGCCAGACCCTGTGGGAGAAGGGCGCGGTCTCCGGGAACCGGCAACGGCTGCTCCACGTGCGCCTGGACTGCGACGGCGACACCCTGCTCTACCTCGTGGAGGCGAAGCTCCCGGCCTGTCACGAGGGCACCGACACGTGTTTTTCGTGGCGGCGCGTGCGCGAGGGCTGGTCGCGCGAGCCGGTCGAGGTCGCGAGCGGGACCGAGGCGCAGATCATGGCCGAGCTGGAGACGGTCATCGACGCCCGGGCGGCGAACAAGAGCGAGATCACGCCGAGTTACACGCGCACGCTGCTGGAGGCGGGCGTCGAGACGCAGATCGCGAAGATCCGCGAAGAGTCCGAAGAGCTCGCCGTCGCCCTCGCCGAGGAAGGCGACGATCGTGTCGTGTCGGAGTCGGCGGACGTGCTCTACCACCTCGCGGTGGCGCTCAAGGGACGGCAGCTGTCGTTTCGGGACGTGCTCGCGGAGCTGGAGCGACGGATGGGGCGCTCGGGCCTGGAGGAGAAGGCGGCGCGGACGCAGCCGGAGTCGCCGGCCGAGTGAAGGGCTCTGCACCTGTGCTTGACAGGGCCGGCGGGGAATCCTAGACCCTCCCCTCCCGTTCCTTACGGGACACAGGCAGCTAGCCGAGCCGAGGGGGTGATTCGTCCGTCATGCCAGGAGTGAGAGTCAAGGAAGGTGAGTCCTTCGAACGTGCGATGCGCCGCTTCAAGAAGCAGTGCGAGCGCGCCGGCATCCTCGGTGAGATTCGTAAGCGCGAGTATTACGAAAAGCCCTCCGTGAAGAAGAAGAAGAAGGCTGCGGCCGCGCGTAAGCGCATGATCAAGAAGCTTCGGAAGGAAGGGCACTAATCACGCCCCCGCTTTCGAGTGTTTGGCGCGCGCCCGGTCCGACCGAGCGCGCGTCTTTCTTTTTTCAGACGAGGTCTCGTGGCGCGCTACCCCGCCGAGAAGATCAGTGAGATCCGCGACCGCATCGACATCGAGTCGGTGGTGGGTCGCTCCGTCCAGCTCACCAAGAAGGGCAGCCGCATGGTCGGCCTCTGCCCGTTCCACAGCGAGAAGACCCCGTCGTTCGGTGTGAGCCGCGCGAAGCAGCTGTTTCACTGCTTCGGCTGCGGCGCGGGCGGCGACGTCTTCGGCTTCGTGATGCGCATGGAAGGCATCGACTTCCCCGAGGCCGTACGCCGCCTCGCGCGCGAGGCCGGCGTGAACCTCCCGCAGCACGAAGAGACCCCGGCGCAGCGCGAGCGACGCAAGGTCTCGAACACACTCTTCGATCTCAACGAGGAAGCGCTCGGCTTCTACCGGCGCGCCTTGAACGAGGATCGCGAGGCCCGCGCCTACCTCACCCGCGAGCGCGGGCTGACCCAGGCGACGATCGACCGCTTCGAGATCGGGTGGGCGCCCCCCGGGTGGCGCAACCTCGTCGACTTCCTCGCGTCCCGAAAGATCCCCCCGGATCGCGCGATCCAGGTGGGCCTGTGCGGAAAGTCCGCGCGGGACGGCCGGCCCTACGACCGGCTCCGCGGGCGCGTCGTGTTTCCGATCCGCCTCCCCGACGGCCGGATCGCCGGCTTCGGCGCGCGGCGCGCGGACTGGGTGGAGCCGGACGCCCCGAAGTACCTCAACTCCCCGGAGAGCCCGATCTACGACAAGAGCCGTATCTTGTATGGGCTCTATGAATGCCGGGACGACATCCGCCGCGGACGGCGCGCGCTGCTCGTGGAGGGCTACCTCGACGTGATTGCGCTGGCGCAGTCCGGCGTCGCCGTCGCGGTCGCGGCGTGTGGCACCGCGTTGACCAAGGACCACGCGCGGGCGCTGGTCCGGCAGGCCCCCGAGATCGTCACGCTCTACGACGGCGACGAGGCCGGGCAGGAGGCCACCCGCAAGGCGTCGATCCTGCTGCTCGAGGCGGGCGCGTCCGTCCGGGTGATTGCCCTACCCCCGGGCGAGGATCCGGACACCTTCGTGCGCGGCAAGGGTGGCGATTCACTAGAGAAACTCGTTGACGCAGCGCCTTCCGCGATCGATTTCTTCCTGTCTCGCGCGCGCCAGCGGCACGCCGGGGGCGGGGTCGCCGGGACGACCCAGGCCGTCGAGGCCATCAAACCCATGATTCAGGCGATTCGGGACCCCCTGATCCGGGATGTGGCGATGCAGGCGGCGGCCAAGACACTCGGTCTGTCACCGAACGTGTTCCACAGACACCTTTCGAGCAGGGGTCCCGAACGATCCCGACGGCCCGAGCCACCACCCAAGGCGCCAAAATCTCGCGAGGTTTCGTTACCCGTCGTAGAGAAGGCGCTCCTGAAGAAGCTGGTGAGCGAACCCGTCGAAACCTTGCGTACGTTGGAAATGAAATCGGCGCTGGACACGTTCTCTTCCGCCGCGGTTGAAACCGCGGTGCGCGCTGCATCACACGCAGTCGAAGGAGGAGCGACGTTCAACGCGGCCAAAGCACTGGCAGTCCTGGCGGAAGAAGGGTACGGGCAGCTCGCCGATGGCCTCGTGGGCTATCTGAGCGAGGAGCTCCCGAACGAAGACGACACCGCCGCACTCGTGGACCGCCTGCTCGATGAGCACAAGAAGCGAAGCGTGCGCGACCTGAAGCAGCGAATCGCCCGGGAAGGCGACCCCGAGGTCCAGCTGCAGCTCCTCGCGGAGCTCAAGGAGATTCAGGCCCCCAAGGCCTGAACGGAAAGAGAAGATCGATGCCGACCAAGACGAAGAAAACGTCGGGCAAGACCAAGTCCAAGCGGACGACGAGCACGTCGAGCCGCCGGACGACCAGCAGCCGCTCCACGCGTTCGGCTTCTTCCGGGCGCAAGAAGGTGTCTGCGAAGAAGAAGGCCGTCGCGTCGAAGAAGAAGGCCGCGCAGAAGAAGGCCGCGGCGAAGAAGGCGACCGCCAAGAAGAAGGCGTCGACCGCCAAGGTCCGCGACGCAGCGAAGAAGCGCGCCGCCGCGAAGAAGGCCGCCGAGCAGAAGAAGAAGGCGCTCGAGAAGAAGCGCCTGCTCGCGAAGAAGGCCGCCGAGGCGAAGAAGCGCGCTGCCGACAAGAAGAAGAAGGCCCTCGAGAAGAAGAAGAAGGTCGAAGCGCTCAAAGCGAAGAAGGTCGCCGAGAAGAAGCGCGCCGCCGAGAAGGCGAAGAAGGAAGCCGCGCGCAAGGAGAAGGAGCGCCTGCGGCTCAAGAAGCAGCAGGAGCGCGAGCGCGAGCGTGAGCGCAAGGAGAAGGAGCGCGAGAAGGAGCGTCGTCGCAAGGAGCGCGAGCGCGAGAAGGCGCTCAAGGCGAAGCAGCGTGAAGAGGAGCGCCTGCGCAAGGTCGCAGAGCGCGAAGCCGAGCGCGCACGTCGACTCGCGGAGAAGGAAGCCGAGCGCGCGCGCAAGGCGGCCGAACGTGAAGCCAACAAGGTCCGCCGTGCGGCGGAGCGCGAAGCGGAGAAGGTCCGCAAGGCGAAGGAAAAGGCCGAGGCCAAGGAGAAGGCGGCGAAGCAGCGCAGAGAGATGCTCATGCAGCGCGCCGCCGAAAAGAAGATGGTGCTCACCTCCAAGGAGATGAAGCCGAAGTCGGCGATCACCGACAAGGCGGTCCGCGCGGCGCGTCTGGCGCAAGCGGCGAAGGCGGCGAAGTCGGCGCGGCGCGGTGGTCGCGCTCCGGACGCGGTCGTTCAGGACCTGCTCGAGCGCGGTCGCAAGACCGGCATCCTGACGCTGGAGGACGTGAACCGGTCGCTGCCGACCGACATGGTCTCGCCGGATCAGCTCGATGAGGTCATGGACCTCTTCTACAAGAACGACATCGAGATCGTCGAAACGGAGAACATCCCGAACCTCCCGGCGAACCTCGAAGCGGAGGACGACGAGGGCGATTCGAAGTCGCGCACGGAGACCCGCGAGGATCTCGACGCCGCGTACAAGACGAACGACCCGGTGCGCATGTACCTGCGCAAGATGGGCTCGGTCGCGCTGCTGTCACGCGAGGACGAGGTCAACATCGCGAAGCGCATCGAGGCGGGCGAAAAAGAGGTCCTCGAGGTCGTCCTGAAGTCGGCGCTCGCGGTGAAGGAAGTGCTCGCGCTCGGTCAGCGTCTGAAGGCCGGCAAGGTGCGCATCCGCGACGTGGTCAAGGAGGTCGACGAGGAGCACGAGGTCTTCGACGAGGCGCAGGTCACCGACAAGGTGAACCGCATCATGAACAAGATCGGGAAGCTCGATAAGGAGAACGACACCCTCCGCGAAGAGCTGCTCGCCCGTAAGAAGCTCACGAAGACACGCCGCAAGGAGATCAACGAGGTCCTCGAGAAGAACCGCGAGGCGATGGCCGCGCACCTCGAGGAGATGCAGCCGAACAAGCGGCAGGTGCAGAAGATCGTCGCGAAGCTCAAGGAGCTCATCAAGAAGGTCCAGCGCACCGAGCGCGAGGCCCTCGCTTGGGAGCGTCGTGTCCGCATGCCGATGGGCGACATCCGGAAGCTGCTGCGCGACGCACGCGACAACCCGACGAAGGAGCGCGAAGCGCAGCGGAAGCTCCGCCTCACGGCGGAGGAGTTCCACGAGATGGAGCGCACCGTCCGCGGCGCGATCCGCAAGATCAAGCGCATCGAGCAGGAGGCCGGCCTCCCGCTCGAGGAGCTGAAGATCACCTACAAGCAGATTCAGATCGGCGAGCGGAAGGCGAAGAAGGCGAAGGCCGAGATGGTCGAAGCGAACCTTCGTCTCGTGGTGTCGATCGCGAAGAAGTACACGAACCGCGGGCTGCAGTTCCTCGACCTCATCCAGGAGGGGAACATCGGCCTCATGAAGGCCGTCGACAAGTTCGAGTGGCGGCGCGGGTACAAGTTCTCGACGTACGCGACGTGGTGGATCCGTCAGGCCATCACCCGCGCGATCGCGGACCAGGCGCGGACCATCCGCATCCCGGTCCACATGATCGAAACCATCAACAAGCTCATCCGCACCTCGCGGTACCTCGTGCAGGAGCTCGGTCGCGAGCCGACGCCCGAGGAGATCGCGGAGAAGATGGAGCTCCCGCTCGACAAGGTGCGCAAGGTCCTCAAGATCGCGAAGGAGCCGATCTCCCTCGAGACGCCGATCGGCGAAGAGGAAGACTCGCACCTCGGCGACTTCATCGAGGACAAGTCGGCCGTGTCGCCGAGCGACGCCGTCATCGGGATGAACCTCGCGGAGCAGACGCGCCGAGTGCTCGCGACGCTCACGCCGCGTGAGGAGAAGGTCCTCCGCATGCGCTTCGGGATCGGCGAGAAGTCGGACCACACGCTCGAAGAGGTCGGTCAGGACTTCGAGGTGACGCGTGAGCGTATCCGTCAGATCGAGGCGAAGGCGCTGCGGAAGCTCAGGCACCCGTCGCGCGCGAAGCGCCTGAAGGCGTTCGTCGAAGGTTGATTCGAGGGGGCGCTCGCCCCCTCACCAGTCCTGATCCACCGTCGCCACGGCCGCCTTGCGGATCTCGTGTCTACGGTGGGTCACCAACTCCATCAGCAGCATGTCGGCGCCGGGGAGCTTGCTCTTCGCGATGCCCTGAATGATCGCGATGCGCTCCGACGCCGACGCCGTCTCGAGCATCCGCTCGAAGCGCGTCAGGACGGGGCTCGACTGCGGCGGTGAGAGCAGGCGGATCGCTTCGAGGCGGACGTTCGGGCGCTCGTCGTCGAGGGCCGCGAGGACGCGGTCGTTCCGCTCCTGGGTGGGCGTCGCGGCGAGCGCGCGGAGCGCGGCGATCTGCACGTCGGCAGCGGGGTCGGCGAGGTGCTCTTCGAGCGTGACGCGCGCCGACGCAGACGGGATCGGCCCGAGCGCCGCGAGCGCCGCCATACGGACCTTCGGGCGCTCGTCGTCCGCGAGCTCGGTGAGCTTCGGCGTGAGGCTGTTGTCGGCCATGCGCTCCATGACCCGGATCGCGGCGACGCGGCGTTCGTCGTCCTTGCTCTTCGCCATCTCGAGCGCCTTGGCCTTCATGCGATCGCGCGGGGCCTTCATCAGGATGTCGAGGATGGCTTCGCGCGTGATGATGCTCGCGCTCGGGAGCGCCTCCAGCGCACCGTCTTCGATCGACTCGCCCATCATCGCCAACGCGCTCGACGCAAACGCGCTCAGGCGCGGACGACGCGAAGCGAGCAGCGAAAAGAGCGCCGTCGCCTCCTTCTCGGAGGCGTTGGTGACGATCAGGTCGCGGTACGCCGCCTCGCCCTTCTCGCCGGCGTCGACGGCCGCCTTCGCGAGGATCTCGAAGGAGCGCCGACCGACGTCCGCGCGGAGCTTCGCCTTCATGGCCTGACGCACGGCCTTCGGGACGCGGCGCTCCTCGAGGATGTCCGCCACCCGATCGCCGTACGCGTCGGGCGCGGCCTGCACGTACGCCTCACCCGCGGCGACCGCGACCTTCGAAGGCGCGGTGGCGAGGAGCGTGTGCAAACGCGGAAGGTGCGCGCGGCGCTTGCGCTGCCCCGCAGCGTCGACCGCCGCCGACACCACGCTCCAGGCGCCGTCCCGGAGCGCGTCGCCCACGACCTCGTCGAACTCGACGTCGTTGGAGTGCTTCGCGAAGTACGTGACGGCCCCGGCGCGCGCGAAGGCGCTCGGATCGGAGAGCTTCGAACGCACGCGCTGCGCGACGCTCGGGCCGATCTCGATCAGCGCAGCGACCGCCGCCTCGCGAACCGCGGGATAGCGCGAGTCGAGCTGATCGACGAGCACCCGCCCGACGCGCGACGTCGCGAGGTGCCCCATCCCCTTGACCGCGCCGACCTGCACCACGCTGTTGCCGGACTTCAGCGAGCGGCGGAGCACATACTCCGCCTCCTCGGTGCGCCACCAGCCGATGGCTTCGAGGACGTTGGCCTTCTTGGCGCTCGAGCCGCTCTTCGCGAGCGCGTGGAGCGCCCACAGCCCGGGGCGGCCGGCGCCGACCAGCCAAGCACGGGCGTCGGCGGCGTTCGGTCCGCCGGCGGCGACGATGTCGGCGGCCTCGGCGCGCGTCGCGTAGGGCGACGCCAGCAACGTGAGTCCGAGGGCGAGGGTCGAGACGGAGATCATGACGATCCCGTATTCGGTCGGGGGGTCGCGAGCTGAAGCTCCGGCTCCGAATTGATTCAGACCAGCTCGAAGGACCAGCGGCCCTTCGTTCGCCCGCGCACCCGTAACCGCACGCGGTCACCGAGGAAAATGGCGCGGTCCGAGCCCCGGAGCGCCGCGCCGTGGTCCGCGAGCGTCGGCCGGCCCCCGCAGTGGCGTTCGAGGTCCTCGACGTACAGCTTCACCTCGAGCGGGGGCGCCTCGATGTCGATGTAGATCTTGTTCTTCGCGAGCCCCATCACGAACCCCTCGCGCACGGGTCGGTCCCCGGCGAGGTCGCGCTCCAGGAGCTGGTCGAGCGCGATCAGCTCCGTCTTCTTGTCGATCCGCGACTGCACCGCCTTCGCGCGGTTCGACACCTCGACCACCTGCGCCTGGAGCGCCTTGTCCCGCTCCACGTTCTGCTCGATCGCGTCGTCGAGGACCTCCAGCGCTTCCTTGTGCGTGAAGATCCCGACGACCTCGCGCATCGGCGCCGAGAACCGCGCGTACTCCTCCGCGCCGATCCCGTGGTGCGGCGCGGCCTCCACCGTGAACTCCGAGCGACGGTTGATCCAGATCGCCTGCCGGTGAATCGCGCGACCGACGTCGCCGTCCGGTCCGTCCACCGGGACGCGCGCAAGGTACGCGGCGAGTGTCTCCCCCGCCTCGCCGTGGGTGCTCCGGGAGCGCCACGCCCAGCGGTCCGCGTCGAGCCCACGCGCCGCGACCACGCCACCGATCAGCGCCTCGAGCTCGTGCACACGCGACTCGGGTGGCCGCTCGTGCACCTTGAACACCGGCTGCAAGGCAGCATGCGCGTGACGCCGCAGGAACCGCGCGCCCTCGATGTTGCACAGCAGGGAGATCTGCTCGTTGTAACGATCCACCCGACGTCGCGCGAGCGGCACGATCTCCAGATCCCCGCTGTCGTTGACGACGACCTCCGTCGAGCGCCGGTGGTGCTGCACGACGTCGCGCTCCACGAGGTCCTGCATGCGCAGCTCGCCGACTGTCTTCAGGAGGCGGAGCGATTCGGCGTACGGCGCTTCGTCGAAGGTGTCGGACTCTTGGGCGAGCCAGCGATCCACGTCGCCGTAGGCGAGTTTGTCGCGGCTACGAATCCGCGCACGGAAGAGCGAAGACCCGGTCGGCATCCCGGTCGCGTCGAGCTCCGTGCGCACCACGAGGGCGCGGCGCTCGACGTTCGGGTTGAGCGAGACGAGCCCCTCCGACAACGCGCGCGGCAGCATCGGCACCGAGAACCCCGGCAGGTAGAAGCTCGCGCCGCGCTTGAGCGACTCCGAGAACAGCGCGGTGTCCGGCCGGACGGCGTAGGCCGCGTCGGCCAGCGCGTAGTCCACGACGAACCCACCGCCCGTGCGCTGGATGAACAGCGCCTGATCCAGATCGCGCGAGTGTGTCTCGTCGATCGTCACGAACGGGCGATCGGTGAGATCGGCCAGGCGCGGATCGTCGATGCCCGGGTTCGCGACGAAGCGCTCGACCTCCCCCTCCACCGCCGGCGCGTACTCGCGTCGTACGCCCGCCTCCCGGAGGATGCGGTCCAGCTGCGCTCGGGTGGTGGCGTTCGGCGCTTCGATGCGTCGATCCATAGCAGGCCGCTCAGGACCTCTCCACCTCCGCCACGAGGAGCCCGTAGAACGACGCGATCGACTGGTTCGCGACGTCCTCGTAGAGCCACCCGAGGTGCGCGGCGCATCCGGCGCACGTGACGATCGTCCAGGCGTACCCCGCGAACCACGTGAAGTCCGCGGTCGGCCGCGACACGGCGACGAGGTTCTCGGCCCAACGCACCGTCACGATCTTGCGCAGCCAACCGCTCGGGTTCGGGAACACTTGCACTGCGCCGCCCTCCGTCAGCGAGAAGACGGCCTTCTCCTCGCTGAGGAACGTCGCGCACCGACGACACACGATCCGCGGCGGTGCCTCCTCCTTCTCGGGCTCGTCGTCGACGACGGTCTGCGACGCGTCTTCGTCGTCGGGCTTCGAGTCGAGCGCCCACATCACAGCAGGCGTGCGCGCCTCATCACGGCGACCATCACCACGACGATCAACACCACCAGGAACCAGAACAGCGCGTAGCCGTACTTCCACTGCAGCTCGGGCAGGATCTGGAAGTTCATCCCGTACACGCCGCACAGAAAGGTCAGCGGCAGGAAGATCACGCTGATCACGGTGAGTTTGCTCATCGCGCGGTTCGTGCGGTGCCCGACCATCGAGAGGTAGAGCGACAGCGCCTGGGTCAGGGAGTCACGATCGACGAGGACGTCCTGCAGCACGTGCTCGATCGTCCCGACGATGTTGTTGAGGTACGGCTGTGTCGCCTCGCTCACGAAGATCGATCGGCGCGTCGACAGCTCGCTCAGGATCGCGCGCGCCGGCATCAACACCGAACGAAAGCGCAGCAGGTCCGCGCCGATGTCCGAGACACGCTCGAAGACGTCGTCGTCGCTGTCCTTGAAGAGCTCACGCTGCAGCTGCTCGACCTCCCCCTCCAGCCGCTTCTGCACCTCGACGTAATGATCTGCGAGGTGATCCCACAGCTCGAACACCAAGAAGCTCGGCGTGTTCGCGTGCCGTACGAAGTCCGCGGCGTACTCCTTGCGGATCCGGTCGAGCACGCCACACGCACCGATGCGCGCCGTGAGCAGGAACCCGTCCCCGAGCACGGCGTCGAAGCGCTGCAGCGAGAAGTCGTCGTCGTCGAAGCGCCCCGCGCACATCGCGAGGTGAAGACACCCCTCGTAGCGCGCGATCTGGGTCGTCTCCTCCTGGGTGATGACGTGGTCGATCACCTCCGGATCCAGACGGTCGACCGCGCTCAGCGCCGTACCGAGCTCCTCGGCGTTCGAGGCCTCGATGTCGATCCATACATAGCGCCCCGCCTGGATCGCCGCATCGATGGCGTCCGACTCGACGGGCCCGTGCTCCTTGGACGAAAAGTCGAGCTGGACGGCACGCGTCACCATCGCGGCATGCGATACCAGGCCCGCGCCCCCAGCGCACGCCACCCGCCCGGGGGCGCTCGTGCACTAGCCGAGGAACCGCGCGATGCGTCGAACGCCCTCGGACGCCGTCTCGGCGCCCGCGGCGTAGGACAGTCGCCAGAACCACTCCCCGCCGGGGCCGAACGCGACGCCGGGGACGACGACGACGTCCTCTTCCTCGAGCAGCCGCACCGCCAACGCGTACGCGTCGTCCGTGCGACGGCTGACGTCGATGATCGCGTAGAAGGCACCCTCGCCGAGGAACAGCGGGACGTCTTCGGGCAACGCCTTCGCCGCCTCCGCCACCGCCGCCCGCGCGTCCGCGTAGTACGGGACGTGCCGCACGAGGTGCTCCGGCTCCGCGAAGACACGCACCGCCGCGTGCTGTGAGATGCGCGCCGTGCACGTCACCACGAGCTGGTGCGCGAGGGTCGCCTGCACGACGAAGTCGGCGTCGGCGACGAGGTACCCGAGGCGGAAGCCCGTGAGCGCGCAGCTCTTGGACAGGCCGCTCACGAGGATCGCGCGGTCCGTGATCTCGGTGATCGATCGGAAGACACGATCGCCGTACACCAGGTCGCGGTAGATCTCGTCCGCGAGGATCGTCACGCCGTGGGCCTCGCAGACCTTCGCGATGCGCGCGAGCTCCGCCTCGTCCTCGTAGGTGCCAAACGGGTTCGACGGTGAGTTGAGCACCACGATGCGCGTGCGCTCCGTGATGCGCGCCTCGATTGCGTCGGCGCGCGCGACCAACCCCGTGGCGCGGTCGATCGGATACGGCACCGGCGTCGCGCCGATCAGCCCTGCGATACCGCGGTACGCCGGGTAGCCCGGCTCCGGGAACAGGATCTCGTCGCCCGGATCGACGCTCGACAGCAACGCGAGGTAGACCGCCTCCTCACTCCCGACCGTGACGATCACGTTTTGAGGTTGGTCACGCCCGGGCAACCCGTGGTGCTTCGCGATGACCTCGCGAAGCTCGACGATCCCCGGGTTGGGTGTGTACCCCCAGCCCGCCTTCTCCGTCGCCTCCAGCGCCTCCTTCACGAGGCCGGGGTCCGGCGGCAACGCCGGCTGCCCGAGGGAGAGATCGATGCTGGTCGGCCTGCGCCGCCCGTTCATCACCCGAATGATCGACGGCGCGAGCGCGGCGACACGCTTCGACAGCGGCGTGCTCATGGCTGGTTCTTCTTCTGCTCCTCGAGGCGCTTCTTCAGCTCGATCGCCTTCATCAGCTTCTGCTCCGCCTCGTGTTTCTTCTCGGCGTGGCGGTTCACGATCATCAGGCGCTCGATCTTCTGGCCCGAGCCGTCCAGGGTCTGGAGCTGCTCGACGAGCGCCTTCGGGAGCTCGCGTTCGACGCGACCGCGCTCCTTCTTCCCGCCGACGAGCTCCACGATCACGATGTCGTTCTCGATGCCCGCCGCCTTCAGCGGGACCTTCCCGCGCTCGGCCGACTCGAAGACCTCGCGGGTGATGCGGCGCGACTCGTCCTCGATGTCACGGATGACGATGGTGCGTTTCCACAGCCCCTCCCAGCTCGCGGCGAGCGGAAGGTTGACGGTCAGCGCTTCGGCCTGCGGCGTGAGCTCCTCGACCTCCTTCGCGAGCGCGGCGAGCGCCTGACGTTTCTCGGCGGCCCCGCAGAACCCGAACTGTGAGGGCACGTCCGCCGGGTCCCGCAGCTTCGGGAGCGGCGTCGGCTCGACCTTCATCGGCGCGCGGTCCACCGTGCCGCGGACCGCCTCGAGCAAGTACGTCCCGCGCTTACGACCGTTCCGGAGCGACGCAAATCGAACGAACGGCGGGACGGCCATGATCTTCTCCGCGGTACGCCACGCGTCGTACATCGACTTGGACGGGTACGTGAACGTCCACATCGTCTGCGTACCACCACCGCCCCCCGGGCCACCTGGGTTGATACCGGAGTCAATCTCCCGCGTGCCGCGCTCGACCGTAGCGCCGTGGTCCTTGGCGCGCGCCTCCAACGCCTTCGTGACTTCCTTCTCCGACAGGTTCAGGCCGTACTCTTCGAACGCTTCGTCCGCCTTGGCCTTCATCTCCGAGAGGCGCTTCTCGGTGACGTCCGCCTGCTTCGCGCGGCGGCGCGCCTGGTCGAGGACCTTGTCGTTCTCCTCCTGAATGCGATCGAGCCGACGACACTCGTCGGTCTCGTCACACGCGAAGGTGAGCAGCGCTGCGACGAATACAAGACGCTTCATCGGAGCGCTTCTTCGAGGGCCGTCGCCGCGTCGGTCTTGTCGTCGCGGTACTTCACGATGAGGGGCGTCGCCACGTGCAGACCGTTGCTCGCGGCGAAGTCACCGCTCACGGGCCGGCTCCCGGGCACGACGACCGCGCCCGCCGGGATCTCCAGCGGCTTGTCCTTCTCGCGCTTCAGGACGCGTTCGTTGACGACGTCGTAGACACGCGTGGAGCCGTTGAGGATGACACCCGTCCCGAGCACGGCGCGCTCGCGGACGATCGTGCCCTCGTAGACGCCGCAGTTGCCGCCGACCATGACGTCGTCCTCGATGATCGTCGGGACCATCCCCGCCGGCTCGAGCACACCGCCGATCTGCGAGGCCGCCGACAGGTGCACGCGCTTGCCGATCTGCGCGCACGACCCGACGAGCGCGTGGCTGTCGACCATCGTGCCCTCGCCGACGTACGCGCCGATGTTGATGTACGCGGGCGGCATGATGATGACGCCTTCGCCGACGTACGCGCCGTCGCGAACCGCGCTCCCGCCCGGCACCAGGCGCACGTTGTTCGTCATGTAGAAGTTGCGCGTGGGGAGCGTGTGTTTGTCGAAGAAGTTGAAGTTCGCGTAGCCCTCCTGCTCGTACATCTGTCCGAGCCGGAAGCCCGCGAGGAGCGCCTTCTTGTACCAGACGTTGGCGCGCCACACGCCGTCGTCACCGCGCTCGGCGCAGCGGATCAGGCCGAGGTTGGTCGCCTCGCGCAGCTCGGCGAAGAGCGCGCGATCCTCAGGCTCGTAGTCGTCGGATCCTTTTTCGCCGAGCTGGGTGAGGAGCTCGATCAGGGTCTTGATGGGCCGCGGCATGATGCCCGTCTGTAGGGCAGGAGGAGGGCAGGGAGCAAGGATCGAGGCACGGCCGCCCCTTGAACTTGAACTTGCCCTTTACCTTGCCCTCAGCGGCGTTGATTCCTGGCGGGGGTGACGGCGGGCGCTGAGGAATAGGGCAAGGGAAAGGGCAAGTTCAAGTTCAAGGGAGGCCTTGGGCCTTCGGCCTGGCCTTGGGCCTTCGGCCTACCTGATGATGTCGACGCTCTCCAGGAACACGTCCTCGACCGGACGATCCCCCGCGCCCGTCGGCGCGTTCTCGATCTTCGAGACGACATCCATCCCGTTGACGACCTCGCCGAACACCGAGTGCCGGTTGTCGAGGTGCGGCGTCGGGACCGTCGTGATGAAGAACTGCGAGCCGTTCGTGCCGGGGCCCGCGTTGGCCATGGAGAGGATGCCGGGTTTGCTGTGACGCAGCGAGGCGTGGAACTCGTCCTCGAAGCGGTAGCCCGGGCCGCCGCGGCCGGTGCCGTCAGGGTCGCCGCCCTGGAGCATGAAGTCCTTGATCACGCGGTGGAAGAGGACGTGTTTGTAGAGCGGACCGGAGCCGCCCGACCACGGGATGGTGCCCTCGGCGAGACCGACGAAGTTGCCGACCGTCTTCGGGACGAGGTCGGAGAAGAGTTTGACCTCGATGTCGCCCATCGAAGTGTGAAGGATGGCGCCCTTCACGTCGCTCACGTCAGGAAAGTTCGGTGTACCCATGGCGGCGCTCTACCTCGCCTCGGGGGTCACGTCAAAGCGGCCGGGCGATCCTCGTTCCAGGGTGCGACGCGGAACAGCATGAGCATTCCGGGCACGGCCAAAGCGGTGCAGATCAGGAAGAACGTCGTCCATCCGACCGCCTCCACGACGTACCCCGTCAGGCTGCTCGCGAGGGTCCGCGGCACACCGATGAAGCTCGAGAACAACGCGAACTGCGTGGCGGTGAAGCGCTTGTTGGTCGTCCGCGCCATGAACGCCACGAAGGCCGCGGTACCGAGCCCCACCCCGAGGTACTCGAACCCGACCGCCGCCGCGAGCATCCGCTGGTCCGCGCCCACGACCGACAGCGCGGCGAAACCGAGGATCGAGATGATCTGCACGCCACCGAACAACCACAACGCGCGGTTGATCCCGATCTTCAGCATCACCCCGCCCCCGAGGAACCCGCCGACGATCGCCGCCCAGAACCCGACGAGCTTCGCCGTCGTCCCGACCACCGTCTTCGAGAAGCCGAGGTCCAGATAGAACGGGGTCGACAACGCGACCGCCATGTTGTCGCCGAGTTTGTAGAGGAACAAAAACGCCAGCGTCTCGAACGCCCAACGCCCCCCGCGCCGCGTGAAGAACTCGTTCAGCGGCTCGACGATCGCTTCCGTCAACGTGCGCGGCGGCGGCGCCTCGACGTCCGGCTCGGGGATGAACAACGTCGCGACGATCCCCACGACCATGAACGCCGCGACGACGAGGTGCACCATCGACCACGGCAAGTGATCCGCGAGGATGAACGCGAGCCCGCCCGGGACGAACCCCGCGACGCGGTACGCGTTCACGAAGTAAGAGTTGCCGAGCCCCAGCTCCTCGTCCGGGAGCAGCTCGCGACGGTAGGCGTCGAGGACGATGTCCTGGCTCGCCGAGAAGAAGGAGATCGCGAGCGCGACGTACGCTATCGTCCACACCGATCCCTTGGGATCGAGCGGCGAGAGCGCGGCGATCGAGCCGAGCAACAGGACCTGCGTGACGAGCGCCCACCCGCGGCGTCGCCCGAGGAACGGCGGCACGTACCGGTCGAGCAGCGGTGACCAGATGAACTTCCACGTGTACGGCGTCGTCGCCCACGCGAACAGTCCGATCGTTTTGATGTCGACGCCCTCGTCCTTCAGCCACCCCGGCAACAGCTGGATCAGGATGTACAGCGGCAGCCCGGACGAAAAACCGGTGAGGACGCAGATGAGCATCCGCCGGTTCCAGGTGCGTCGCAGGGTCTCGAGCAACGCGCGGAGCCTACCTGCACCGCTTGACAGGTTCCATGGCGCTCGTTAGCGAATCGCCCATGTCCTCCCCCGAACAGCTCGCTTTCCTCAACCTCATCGAAGTGGTCAACCAGGTCGCGCCCGAGATCGCGCGCCCGATCGTCCAAGAGCTGTTCGACCAGGGCCGCAACCTCAAGATGATCGCGAGCGAGAACTACAGCTCGCTCGCCACGCAGTTCGCCATGGCGAACCTCCTCACCGACAAGTACGCCGAGGGCTACGTCGAGTACGAGGACGACATCAAACCGCGCCGCTTCTACGCCGGCTGCGAGAACGTCGACGCCATCGAGGCGCAGACCGCGCGCTGGGCGTGTGAGCTCTTCGGCGCCGAACACGCGTACGTGCAGCCGCACTCCGGCGCGGACGCCAACCTGATCGCGTTCTGGTCGGTGCTCACCAACCGCGTCGAGGCCCCCGCGGTCGGCGACAAGAACCCCGCGACGATGTCACACGAGGAGTGGGAGGCCGTCCGGCAGAAGCTCGGCAACCAGCGCATCCTCGGGCCCGGCCTCTACTCCGGCGGGCACCTCACCCACGGCTTCCGCCACAACGTCTCCGCGAAGATGTTCGAGGCGTTCAGCTACAGCGTCTCGAAGGAGACGGGGCTGCTCGACTACGACGAAATCGCGAAGCAGGCGAAGGAGGTCAAGCCGCTGATCCTCATCGCCGGTTACTCCGCGTACCCGCGCAAGGTGAACTTCGCCAAGATGCGCCAGATCGCCGACGACTGCGGCGCCGTGCTGATGGTCGACATGGCGCACTTCGCCGGGCTCGTCGCCGGCAAGGTCTTCACCGGCGACTTCGACCCGGTGCCCCACGCGCAGATCGTCACGACCACCACCCACAAGACACTCCGCGGGCCGCGCGGCGGGATGGTGCTGTCGACGAAGGAGTTCCGCGATCAGCTCAACCGCGGCTGCCCGCTCGTGGCGGGCGGTCCGTTGCCGCACGTGATGGCGGCGAAGGGCGTCTGCTTCAAGGAAGCGCTGCGCCCCGAGTTCAAAGACTACGCCGCGCAGATCGTGAAGAACGCGCAGGCCCTCGCGGCGTCGCTCGAGAAGCGCAGCGTGAAGGTGCTGACGCACGGGACCGAGAACCACCTCGTCCTCGTCGACCTCCGCGATCGCGGGTACACCGGCCGCCAGGCGGAGGAGGCGTTCCGCGAGTGCCGCATCACGCTCAACCGCAACACGATCCCGTTCGACGAAAACGGCGCCTGGTACACCTCCGGCCTCCGCGCCGGCACCGCCGCGCTCACGACGATCGGCATGAAGGAAGCGGAGATGGACGCGGTCGCGGACGTCTACGCGACGATCCTCGACGGCATGGCGTCCAAACCCGGCAGCAAGGCCAAGTACACGTGGACGGTCGAAGGCGCCGCGGACAAGGCGCGCGACGGCGTCGATGCGCTGATGAAGCGCTTCTCGCCCTACCCCGCCCTGGACCTCGACGCGCTCGGCAAGCGCTTCCTCGCATGAACCGGGCGGCCTGCCTCCTGCTCGTCCTCGCGGCGTGCACTTCGAAGGAGGCGGCGACGCCCTGGGCACCCGGGCAGACGCGGCCCTCCGCGCACGCCGAACGACGCGGGCTGAAGGACGTCCGCGGCATCATCCACGCGCACTCGATCTACTCCCACGACGCCTGCGACGGGGAGCCGGAGAAGGACGGCGTCCGCGACGAAGCCTGCCTCGCGGATCTACGTCGCGGCGTGTGCCAGTCGGGGCACGACTTCGTGATGCTCACGGACCACTCCGACGCGTTCGCCGAGACCGAGTTCCCGGAGGTGCTCCTGTACCGCCCCGAGCTCGGCGACCGTCTGCACGAGCGCAGCGGACGCGCGGTGGCGTCGACGATACGTTGCGACGACCGCGATGTGATGCTCCTCGCCGGCACCGAGACCGCCGTGATGGCGGTCGGGCTGGAGGGCCACCTCGAGGACCGCGCGCTCTACGGACGCCCCGAGCCCGACGCGATCGAGAAGATGCACGACCAGGGCGCGGTGGTGTTGCTGCAACACACCGAGGATTGGACCGTGGAGCAGCTCGCAACGCTGCCGGTCGACGGGTTCGAGATGTACAACCTCCACGCGAACACGCTGAACGCGGCGGGCAACGTGCTGGAGCTACTCCTGAGGCTCGAGCGCGGCGACACGGATCTGATGCACCCGGACCTCGCGTTCCTCGCGCTCGTCAACGAGGACGACCGCTACCTCTCGCGCTGGTCCCAAACCCTCGCGCAGGGCGTGCGGCGCACGACGACGATGGGCACCGACTGCCACCGCAACACCTTCCAGGCCGAGCTCGCGGACGGCGAACGCGTCGACAGCTACCGGCGCATGATGATCTGGTTCAGCAACCACCTCCTCGTCGACGGCGACGACGACCTCGCGCTCAAACGCGCCCTCGCGAACGGGCGGCTCTACGGCGCCTTCGAAGCGTTCGGGTACCCGGTCGGCTTCGACTACTTCGCGCCGGGCGCCGAGATGGGCGATGAGGTCCCGCTCGCGAGCGCCAAGCTCGAGGTGCGCGCGCCCACGCTCCAGGACCTGGACGCCGACGTGACGCCCCCCGAGATCACCACGCGCCTGCTCCGCGCCACGGCCGACGGGTGGGCGGAGGTCGCGAGCGGCGCCGGGGACCTGTCGTTCACGCCGTCCGAGCCCGGGGCGTACCGGGCCGAGGTGCGCATCGTGCCCCGCCACCTCGCGGACGCGCTGGCGAGCTACCGTTCGCTGGCGGCCGAATCCTACGTCTGGATCTACGCGAACCCGATCTACGTGCGCTGACGCGACGAAGGCGAAAAACCGAAGACCCGATCCGGACGGCGTGCGTTCAACGCCTTCATATGCACGCGAACGTCCGTTGCCTCCCCCTCCTCCTGATCGCCGCCTGCGCCAACGCCGCCTCCGAAGGCCCGGTCATGACCGCGTCCCAGGGCGCGATCGGCGCCGTCGAGCTGGAAGCCCGCGACAACGACGCGGCCGGCGGCGAGGCCGCACCGACCGACCGCAAGCTCATCCGCACCGCCTGGCTGGTCTTCGAGATCGACGACGACGGCGACGAGCGCAAGCAGCTCAACCAAAAGGCGCAGCAGGTCGCCGAGGGCTTCGGCGGCTACCTCGCGACCGAGAGCGCGTCCGGCTTCACGATGCGCGTCCCGGCCGACCAGCTCGACGAGGCGATCGCAGCGTTGGAGAAGCTCGGCGAGGTCACCGGCCGTGGCCACCGCGTCTCGGACGTGAGCCGGCAGCACCGCGACCTCGGCATTCGGATCGAGAACGCGAAGCACCTGCAAGCGCGCTTGCGCTCGCTCCTCGAGAAGGCGCAGGACGTGAAGGAGATCCTCGCGGTCGAGAAGGAGCTGTCCCGCGTGACGCTCGAGCTCGAGACGCTCGAAGCCGAGATGCGCAACCTCTCCCGCCAGATCGCCCTCGCGACGATCGACGTGCGCTACGAAGACGACGTCTCCCCCGGCCCGGTCGGCTGGGTCTTCTACGGCCTCTTCAAGGGCGTGAAGTGGCTCTTCGTCTGGGATTGATCACCGGAGCCACGGCCCGTGCAGCGCCCCGAGGACCACGATGCCCGCGAGCACGGCGAGCGTCGTCCGCAGCCCGCTCGAGCCGTGGGTACGACGCACCGCGAAGTGCATCGACACCCCCACCAACACCAGCGTGAGCGGCGCCGTGAGACGCATGGTCCGGCCGAGCGCGTCGAACCCGGCCACCGCGTAGGTCACGACGTCCGGCACCACGAACACCACCAACGTCGGCGCGGCCCACGCCCGCCCGACCTCCGCGAGCGTCGCGGTGCGATCGCCCTCGCCGCCCAGCGCGCGCGCCACCGCGTGCACCGTCGCGCCGACGAGACCCCAGATCAGGAATGACGCGGGGACGAGCAGGACGGCCTGCACGAGGTACTGCTGCGAGGGTGCGACGAACGGCGACGGGGCCGACGGTGTGTGCCCGTCGGCGTGGATCCACAGGCAGAACGCGGCGTAGACCGCGGCGTAGACCGCGACGAGAAGCCCTGTTCGTCGGATCGGGGTCACCTCGAGAGGGTACCGCTCGCGTGTCGGTTCGAGGCGCAATTTGGTGGATCCGGGTTAACGTTCCCCCGAAGTCGGCCGATGTCGTCAGGCACGTGACCGCCGCTCTCCTCGACCTCAACCAGCGCGTGAATCGGATCTTCGGGGTCTGCGTGGACGTGCAGAACAGCGCCCGTCCGCTGCTGGAGCTCGCGTTTCAGATGCGGCTCCTCGCGCGAAACGGCGTCGTACACGCGGCGAAGCTCGGGCGCGAAGAGGGTGGATCGCTGTCGGTGCTGACGCAGTTCCTCTCCGACCTCCCGAACGAGATCCAGCCCATCGTGGAGCAGATCGACGCGAAGTGTCGCGACGTCGCCGAGGCGGTGTCGCGCTGCACCCACGTCATCCGCGTGTACTCGCTCGAGGTCCAGGCGTTGTTGGAGATCGCCAAGCGGCACGATGTCGCGGCGATCGACCGGCGCTTCGTCAGCACGAAGGATCTCGTCGCCCTGTCCGCCGATATGTCGCGGGCGTCGCTCACGGTCACCGAGCGACGCGCGGTGAGCACCATCGGCGCGCGCGTCCGGCCCAACCTCGCGGAGGTCGTACACCTGACGCAGGAGGCCGGCACCAAGATCGACGAGGTGCGAGAGCTGCTCATGGACCTCTGCTCGATCGTCCGCACCGGCCGCTACATCTCCCAGTGTGTTCGCGTCGAGGTCGCCCGCATCCACGACGACGCGGACCGCTTCGTGAGCTTCGGCGACCGTGTCGCCACCACCGTGGATGTCCTGGAAGAGCGCCTCCAGAAGTTGGGGCGCATCGCGAGCGACGGACAACGCCTCCTCGCCGCGCTCGAGAGGGGAGTCGAAGTCGATGAGAAGTGAAGTCCTGTACGAAGGCCCCACCCACCGCTGGGTCGTGATGGGGCGCGATCCGAAGAAACGCGACGAGGTCATCGACACCAACGAGTACGCCGTCGTCACGCCGAACGGGACGTTGCTCCCCGACCCGGGTGGGATCGAGATCTTCCCGCGTGTGCTCTCCGAGCTGACGCGCTACTGCGCGGTCGACGACGTGGTCGCGCTCTTCGCGAGCCACCAGGATCCGGACATCGTGTCGTCGCTGCCGATGTGGCTCGACCTGTGTCCGAACGTGAAGACCTACGTCTCCTGGATGTGGACAAGCTTCATCGCGCACTTCGCGATGGGGCGCGCGGCGAACATCATCGAGATCCCGGACGAAGGGATGCCCATCCCGATCGGCAACGCCCGCTTGCAGGCGGTGCCCGCGCACTACTGCCACGCCTCGGGCAATTTCGGATTGTTCGACCCCACGTCGCGGATCTTGTTCTCCGGCGACGTCGGCGCCGCGCTCCTCCCGAGCCACGAAACGTCGCTGTTCGTGGAGAACTTCGACCAACACGTCGGGTACATGCGCGGGTTCCACCAACGGTGGATGCCCAGCACCCCTGCGCTGCGCAGCTGGTCCAAGCGCGTGCGTGCGCTGAATCCGTCCATGATCTGCCCGCAGCACGGCGCCATCTTCCGCGGTGAAGACGTCGGGCGATTCCTGGATTGGCTCGACGTGCTGGAAGTCGGCCGCCTCGACGGCTTCGACGCCCAGAGCGAAGCCGCGTGATCCGTCGCTTCCGACCCACAATTGACAGCTGATCTTTGAGCGCGCGTCGGGGTACGAAGCGCCCGTGACGCCGGCGGCCCTCATCCTGCGCGAGCTCGAGAAGCAGCGCCGCATCCAACTGCCGCACGTCGACGGCGCGCTCCGCGCTCAGGTCGCGGCGGAGCTCATCGCCCACGGCAAACGCCCCATCCTCGTCGCGAAGGATCAGACCGACGCGGAGGCGCTCTACCGCGACCTCGCGTTCATGTTGGCGACGACCGACGAAGAGGCGCGCGACCGTGGCCTCGTGTTCGTCGGCGCGGACGAGAAGTCACCGTACGAGGAGTACTCACCCGACACCGTCGCGGTGATGGAGCGCATCAACGCGCTGTATCGACTCGCGAAGGAACCCAAGACCGTGCGGGCGGCGGTCGTGACGCCCCACGCGTTCGTGAAGAAACACGTCCCGCCCGGGTTCTTCGACGACGCGGGTGAGTACGTGATGAAGGACGAGGAGATCGACCGCAAGGCGCTCCTCGCGAAGCTCGTCGCGTCCGGCTACAACTCGGTGTCGAAGGTCGAGGACCCCGGCACCTTCTCGGTGCGCGGCGGCATCATCGACGTCTACAGCCCCCATCGCGCGCTCCCGGTGCGGCTCGATCTCTTCGGCGACACGATCGATTCGCTGCGCCTCTTCGACCCGGCCTCCCAGCGCGCCCAGGATCACGTGGAGGACGCGGTGCTCCTCCCGGCGCGGGAGATCGTCTTCACCGACGAGGTCGCGCAGCACGCCATCGATCGCATCGAGACCCTCGCCGAAGAGACGCTGATCCCCACGCGCAAGCTCAACGCGATCCTCGACGACATCCAGAACCACATCCACTTCTTCGGGATCGAGGCGTACCTACCGCTGTTCCACGCGCAGGGCCTCGTCGGCATCGACGAATACCTGATGAAGGGCGACGACGTCGTCTACCTCGTGTCCCAGCCGGAGGGGATCGAGACCACGTCGATGGACCTCCTCGACGAGGCGCGCCTGGGTTACGAGCGCGCGCTCACCGCGCACCAGGTCGCGGTGGAGCCGAGCGCTCACGTCGAAGACGGCGACCTCGTGCTGCAGCGCGCGACGAAGTCCGAGCGACGCGTCGACATGCCGGACGTCGTGTTCGGCGACGTCGAACCGCTGCGGGTGAAGTACCAGACCACCGAGGAGGTGCGCTCCGAGATCCTCCGCGCGAGCCGGTCGAGGAGCGACAGCGAAGACGTCCTCGCGCCGCTCGTCGAGCGGCTGCGCAAGTGGCAGAGCGAAGGCCTGACCACGCTGATCGTCTGCCACACCCGCGGGCAGGCGGAGCGGATGCGCCAGCTCCTCGAGCCGAAGAACGTCAGCGTGCGGCGCTCGAAGGTGCCCTTTTCGCTGCCTGAGTTCCTGCAGGCGAAGGCCACCGCGAAAGAGCACCGATCGGCGCGTGGGTTACGCGATCGTTCCGTGCACGCGTGGCTCGTGCTCGGTGACATCAGCGGTGGGTTCGTGCTCCCGAGCGCGCACCTCGCGGTCATCGCGGAGGAGGAGATCTTCGGCCGTCGAATGAAGCGGCGACGGCGGCGCACGCCGGCGGCCGGTGAGTTCGTCTCGGACCTCAAGGACCTCCAGCCCGGTGACTACGTGGTGCACGTCGACTACGGCATCGGTCACTACAAGGCGATGACCAAGCTCGCCGTGAACGGCGTCGACTCCGACTACCTGGAGATCGAATACAAGGGCGGCGACAAACTCTACTTACCCGTCCATCGCCTCCGGCTGATCTCCAAGTACGTCACCGCGTCGGAGGGTCGAAGCCCCGCGCTCGACAAACTCGGCGGCACGTCGTGGGCGAAGACCAAGAAGCGCGTCAAGGACACCCTCCTCAAGATGGCGGCGGAGCTGCTGCGCCTGTACGCGGTGCGCGCGTCGCAAGAGGGGCACGCGTTCGAGTCACCGGACGAGGTCTACCGGCAGTTCGAGGCCGAGTTCGAGTTCGAACCCACACCGGACCAGGCGAAGGCGATCGAGGACACGATCGCCGACATGCAGAAACCGCACCCGATGGACCGGCTGATCTGCGGCGACGTCGGGTACGGCAAGACCGAGGTCGCGATGCGCGCGGCGATGATGGCCGTGCTCGGTCGCAAGCAGGTCGCCATCCTGGTGCCGACCACGGTCCTCGCCGCGCAGCACTTCTCCGTCTTCAAGAAGCGCTTCGAGAACTACCCCGTCGAGATCGCGATCGTGTCGCGCTTCCAGTCGAAGGAGGAGATCAAGAAGACGTTCGAGGCGCTGAAGGACGGGAAGATCGACATCGTCATCGGCACCCACCGCCTCCTGAACAAGGACGTGAAGTTCAACGACGTCGGCCTGCTGGTGATCGACGAGGAGCACCGCTTCGGCGTCTCACACAAGGAGCGCCTCAAGAAGTATCGCGCGCAGGTCCACGTGCTCGCGCTCTCCGCGACACCCATCCCCCGCACGCTACACATGGGTTTCATGGGCGTGCGTGACATGTCGATGATCGCCACGGCGCCGCAGGACCGCCTCGCCGTGAAGACCGAGGTGCACAAGTTCTCCGAGGAGGTGATCCGCAAGGCGATCATCGACGAGCTCCGGCGCGGCGGGCAGGCCTTCGTCGTGCACAACCGCGTGTCGTCGATCTACGCCTTCGCGAAGATGCTCGAGCGTCTGATCCCGGAGGCGCGCATCGGCGTCGGTCACGGGCAGATGTCCGAGGACCGCCTGGAGCGCGTGATGGTCGACTTCATGGAGAAGAAGACCAACGTGCTCCTCTCCACGACGATCATCGAGAGCGGCATCGACATCCCCAACGCCAACACGATCGTCATCAACCGCGCCGACCGGCTCGGGCTCGCGCAGCTCTACCAGCTCAAGGGTCGCGTCGGCCGTTCGAAGACCCGCGGCTACGCGCACTTCCTCATCCCGGCGGGTAACCTCACCAAGAAGGCGCGCGCGAGGATCGCGGTGCTCCAGCGGTTCACCGAGCTGGGCGCGGGCTTCCAAGTCGCGTCGAAGGACCTCGAGATCCGCGGCGCCGGCAACATCCTCGGCAAGCAGCAGGCCGGCACCATCGCGGCGATCGGCTTCGACATGTACCAAGCGCTCCTCAAGGAGGCGATCGACGAGCTGCAAGGTTCGGCGCGCAAGTCGCTCAAGGAGCCGGAGATCCAGATCCCCGTGCCGGCCTTCATCCCGGACGCCTACGTGCCCGCGCCGGGCGAGCGGCTGTCGTTCTATCAGCGCTTCAACAACGCGGAGACCGACGAGCGCACCTACGACCTCTTGCAGGAGATCACCGACCTCTACGGCAACCCGCCCGCCGAGGTGGAGAACCTCGCGGAGGTCATGCTCGTGAAGCAACGCCTCTGGCGGGTCGGCGCGATCGGCCTCGACTACGGCGCCGAGACCAAGGCGATGCCGCCGCGCTTCGTGGTCCGGTTCGACGAAGGCCAGACCGAGCTGAGCCCCGCGGCCCTCGTGAAGTACGTGCAGCAGGACGCTCGCCGCCGGAAGGTCACGCCCGAGGGCAAACTCATGGTCTACCTGTCGCCGTTCGAGGACCCGCGCGAGATCATCACGCAGGTGAAGGACCAGCTGAGCCAGCTGCTGAGCGAGAAGCAGCGCGCGATCACGTGACCGCCACGAATCGGTCCGGTACGCTCGCCAACGCGCCGGTGCTCTACCGTTCGTCCATCGCGCTCTTCGCGTTCGTCGCCGCCGCGTGCTCCGACGTTCAACACCGCGTCCCCCTCGAACCCGAGCCGGGGGAGGTCTTGGTCGTCGCCGTGGTCGACGACGGCACGCTCGAAGTCGCCCGCATCGACGCGCAGACCTCGGTACGCATCGCGTGGCCGCCCGGCGCCAAGATGGTCGTGTGGAGGTTCGCGGCCGGCTCTTTCGTCGACGCGAGCGGTCGCCCGCTCGACGACGCCGCGCTCGCCGCGCTGGAGGTCTCGACGTCGTCCGTCGGTGGCTGCGGTCGCTGCACCTACGACGCGTTGACCTCGCCGCAGCGCCTGTCGCCCGGTGACGTCTGCGCGGTCCCGCCGTTCGCCGACGTCGAAGTCTTCGAGAACGACGACGGGCCGAAGACGATCGAGGACGCAGACGTCGTGCGCGAAACGGCGGCCCGTGTCTTCGTCCGCACCCCCGGCGCGTGCGGCTGTGAGGATCCTCCGCTGAAGACCGCGCAGGATCTCGAGATCGTGCAGATCGACGCGGACGAGCCCCGCATCGCTGCCTCCGTTCATCACCTGTTCGACGACGGCACCGCGCTCGCGATCACCCCGGGCCACGTCGCCGCCATCACGGCCGACGGCACGGTCCGCTCCGCCGCCGTACCCGAGCTCGGCGGGCAGGTCCTCGCGTCGGCCCGGGTGCACGACGGGTTGCTGCTCGCGCTCGACGACCCCGACCGCGCGACCGCGGAGGCCACTTACGTTCACGTCGCGAAGGACCTCGTCGTGACACAGGCGGACGGTCTCCCGAGCTTGGGCGGCCCCGCCCTCCTCGCGGACGCGAGCGGCGACGTGTACCTGGCCGGCGTCGTCCAACCGGAGCGCGCGCCGCGACACGGCTTCTACCGGTGCACCACGGCGGCCGCCGGGCAGTACGAATGCACGGAGCAACCCTCCGGCTCGGGGACCTGCGACGAGACGACGTTCGACTTCACCCGCGGGGTCGCGGTGACGAGCACCGTCGGCACCTCGTTCTTCATCGGCGACCGCGGTCAGCTCTACGCGCGCAACACCGCCGACGGCCGCTGGGAGTGCCACCCCGGGCTCTCGATCTTCAACTTCCTCATCAACGACAACGCGTACGCGCACGACGTCGTGGATGGTGTCGCGCTGACGTCGGACGGCATGTTGTACGTCTGCTCGACGGGCACCCGCCCCACAGGGGCCTCCTCGAGGCACGTCACCGGTGTGCTCTGGTCGACGAGCCTCGCCGGCGTTCGATCGACGGCAGACTTCACTTCGCCGCTGACAGCGTTCGAGACCGCGAAGGCGATCGATGCGCTGTGCACGTCGATCTCCGCCGAGGGCGAGCGCGCACGTTCGCTGTGGGGCTTCGGTGACTTCGCGATCGATACGGTCGCCGGCGCCGAGACCGCACGGCATGAAGGCCTCGGGCAGCCGTGGGTTGGGGACGCGCCCGAGCTGTTCGACGAGGCGGCGGATCCGGTGCTCGATCTCTACACGTCCGACGACTGGGCGCTCGCGGTCACCGCGTCGCGCGACATGTACCGACGCGCACCGGGGATGACGACCTTCGCGCCGGTCTACGCCAACGGCACCGCGCGCCGCGGACCGATGACGGCGCTCGCACCGACCGAGCCCGGGACGATCGTCGCCTTCGGCGCTCGGGCAGAGCGCTACACCCGGCGCGGCGACATCACCCGCGAGACCCTCGACATCGCCGGCTACCCACCGACCCCGGACAGCCACGCGGACCTCGCCCTCGTGTCCCCGGGCGCGCCGAACCGAGCGCTCGTCGCGACGCACCGCGCGCTGCTGTGGCGCTGCCGGATCCGCGGCACGTGGCGGACGCCGTGCCTCCCCCCCTCGGCGCCGTATCGTGTATCGATCCTCGACATCGATCTCGAACAAGGGCGCGTCGTCGACGAGTACATCCCGCCGATCGCGAACCCGTCGATGTTCATCGGCGGCGCGGCGCTCGCGGACGATGTCTTCGTGCTCCTCGATTCACGCGGCAACGTGTTTTCGCTGATCGGATCCTCGCTCGAGCTGCTGACCGTCGAGTGGGACGACCCGAGCACTTCGGTCATCGAGCTCCAACCCAGCCCCGAGACGTTCGAAGCGATCGACGGAACGGACGGCGTCGCGTGGCTGGTCGGCGACGGGCTCGTGGGTCGCGTCGCCTGGCGCCCGGAGCGAAAGCTCGTGGTCGAGGGGTTCTGGGACGACCGCATCGCCGCGACCTGGACCCCCGACGACGGCACCCGCGTCGTCCCGTTCACCGTGGACGCCTGGTGCGCCGACCGCGCCGTCGTGATGGGCATCGGGACGACGCTCAGCGGATCGGTGCGCCTCGCCGTTCGCCCCTCCCGCCTCGAAGGCGGCGGGCCCTCGCTCCGCGTCGGCCCCATCGCTATCGACAGCACCGAAGCCGAAGCCCGCGGCTTCTCGAAACGCCTGAACTGGATCCGCCCCACCGGCGCGCTGCGGTTCTCGGACGGGACGCTGATCTATCGCTACGACGACGGCACGATCGAACCGCGCGGTGGACCGCGCCACTTCGCGCCATTCTCCTACGTCGGGGGGCACGCGGTCTCCGGGGACTTCGCCGTGATCGGTGGCGAAGGTGAACGCATCATCGCGGTGGAGCCCCGGTGAACACCGCCGTCTTCACGCTGCTCGTCGCTTCGGCCTCCGAGCTCGCGGTGTTCCCGGTCGTGAAGACCGAGGCGGGGGACATCAGCGCCGACGCCGTACACGCACACGTCGAAGCGATCGCCACGCGGCGCGCGGGGATCGAGGTCGTGTCACGGTCGCAGTTCCTGACCACACCGCGCGAGACGATCCGGGCCCTCGGGGACTGCGCGATCGAGGCGGCCTGCCTCGCGCGCGTCGCGCGGGCGTTCACTGCGCGTTACCTGGTCGTGGTCATCGCGAACACCACGGTGGATCCGCCGCTCGTCGGCACGCTGCTGATCGACGTCGACGAACAGAAGCTCGTTCACCGCAGCCTCGGCGACGGCGAGCTCCCGCCGCTGAGACGCGTCGACAAACAGGTGGACGACGCGCTCGACGCCGCGGGCTTCGAACGCCTCGCTCGGCTGACGGTGCGCGCGGAGCCCGAGGACGCCGACATCCAAGTCACCACCGCCGCACGACGGGACGCCGACGGCACGTTCTGGGTCGCACCCGGCGACGTGACCCTCGACGTCCGACGCGAAGGCTTCGAACCGGAGCAGCGAACCCTCGTGGCCGCACCGGGTGGTGATCAGTCCGTGGAGATCCAGCTGAGCCGCGACGCGTCCGTGCTCACGTCGCCGTGGCTGTGGATCGGCGTCGGCGTCGCGGTCGCCGCGGGCGTCGGCGCCGCGGTCTTCGTGAGCCGACAGGACCCCGCCGAGTGCGCCTGCGTCGGACCCGCCGACTGCCCGCCCGGGTGCTGAAGATTCAGGGCCCGTCGAGCGCAGCGACCTCGCGCTCGATGCGCGCGAGCTGCTCCGCGTGACGGACTTCGTCGGTCACCAGATCGAGCGCCGTCAGCTGCATGATCAGGCGCTCGGCCGCGTCGCCGTGTTCGGCGCGCAACGACTGGAGTCGCTTCGACAACCGCGCGACGCGCTCACGCCGTGAGGGGGGCGCGGGGGGCTCCACCGCGGGCGCGACGCCGGCGTCGACCGGTGCGATGGGCGGAGGCGCCTTCGCGCTCGGCGGACGTGTTTGCCTCGACGTCGTGGCGCGCGCGACATCCCGTCGCGAAGGTTCGGGCGCGACGACGCTCGGCACCCCGCGCGCACGCGGCTTCACCTCGACCAAGGTCCGCGGCACCGACGGCGCCGGCTCGGCCGGAGCCCGACTCCACAGGTACACCACCGCCGCGACGCTGAAGATCGCGGCGAGCACGGCAAGCGCCGCCCACGGCGTCGACCGACGCGGAGCCACGACCGACGGCTGCAGCACTTCGGAGGGGGTGCTGGGCCGTTCCACGCGCGTAGGCGCGGGCCGCACCTGCGTCGCGTCGAAGACCCCGAACTCCGTGGGGTCCTCCGCGGAGGGCCGCGAAGCGATGCGCTCGTAGCTCTCGGCGATCGGGCTCGGCGCGACGACGGTCAGCGCGACCTCGCGGAGGCGACGGGCGCGTTCGTCGAGCTCTTCGCCGAAGTGGAAGTCGACGACCGAAGTGACTTCGGCGGGCGCACGCTCGGGCACGGTCTCCGCGAGCGCGCGCGCGAACGACGCCGCCGACTCGAAGCGCGCCGCGGGTGTCATCGAGAGCGCGCGCATCACGACTTCGTCGAGCCCTTCGGGGACGTCGTCGCGAAGGCTCCGCAGCGAGCGCGGGCTCGTCTCGAGTGTGTTGAGCGCACGCTGACGACCGCGCCCCGGGACGAACTGTTCGAGCGTCAGGAGCTCGAACAACACCGACGCGATGGACCACAGGTCAGCGCGGTGATCGACGGCGACGCCGCGGATCTGCTCCGGCGGCATGTACCCGAGCGACCCCATGATGCGGCCGGCCTCCGTCTGCCACTCCCCGAGCCGCGAGCGCCCGAGGCCCAGGTCGATCAGGCAGACCGTCCCGTCGCGCGTCGCGATCAGGTTGCGAGGTGACAGGTCGCGGTGCACGAAGCCGATCGACTCCCCCGTCTCGGGGTGCCGCGCCTCGTGGAGCGCGTGCAGCCCCGCGAGCGCGTCGCGGACGAGGCCGACGGCGGCCGGTACCGAGAGCCGTTGCTGTGACAAACGCAGCTCGCGCAGCAGCGCCGCCAGCGTCGGGCCCTCGACGTAGCGCATGACGAGGTACGGACACTGCGCGCCCATGACGACGTCGACGACCTGGACGACGTTCGGGTGGTCGACCATGACCGCGATCCGGGCCTCGTGGGAGAAGCGCTGGAGGTGCTCCGGCTGCGCCGCGACCTCCGGGCGCAGCCGCTTGACCACGAAGAGCTCGTCGGTCCGCACGTCGGAGCGGACCGCGAGGTGGGCGGTGCCGGCGGCGCCCGACCCGACCTCTTCGAGCAGGAGGAACACGCGCAGCAACTTGCCCTGCCGCGCCGACCAAGACCACCCCCTCGGGGGCGCCCGCCCCCACCCTCCCGGGCGTTTTGGCGCCAATCCCCGGGGCCGGTTAGGATTCGGGCGCCTTGCAGCGCGTCGGCCGATACCACGTCTTCGAAGAGCTTCGCCAAACCGAGGTCGCGCGAATGTTTCGCGCGTACGAAGTGGCCGGCGGCGTCGTGCGCGACGTCGAGCTGCTGCGCGGGCTCGGCCGCGACGCGGAGTCGTCGCTGGTCGAAGGCGCGACGATCGCGGCGCACATCGATCACCACGTCGTCGCGCGCGTCGTCGACATCGACCAGGACGCCGACGGCGTCTACGTCGTGCAGACGGCGATCGCCGGACGCCCGCTCTCGGTGCTGATGGAGAAGTCGCGCGCCTCGGGCGTCGCGATCGATCCGAGCGCCGCGACGTTCATCGCGATGGAGCTCCTCGCCGGGCTCGAAGCGGTCCACCAGGCGCGCACCCCGGAGGGGGGCCCCCTCCGCGTCGTGCACTGCGATGTGAACGCCGACGCCGTCGTCATCGGACACGACGGTCGCGTGCGGTTGAGCAACTTCTTCTACGCGCAGTCGTCGACCCGCCCCGCGCCCCCGGTTTCACCGCGCACGATCGCCCCCGAGCTGAACGGCGGGATCGTCGACGCGCGCACGGACGTTTACGCCGTCGCGCGCCTGGTGTGGACGATGCTCGCGGGCCGCGAACCCGATCCCAACCGCGCGGAGCCGCTGGTGCAGGCGGCGCCCCACGTCCCGCCCGCGCTCGCGATGACCATCGACCGCGCGTTGCTCGCAGATCCGAATCAGCGCCACGCGTCCGCGGCCGTCTTCCGCGACGAGCTCGCGCGCATCCTCTACGGCGGCGACCCCACGTACTCCTCGACGCGGCTCGCGACGTTGCTCGCGATGGTGCTCGGCTCGGAGGCGGGCGTCGACCGCCAGGCCGACACCGCCGCGCGACGTGAGCTCTCCGGCACGGGCGGCCCCCCCGTGGACACGATGATGCGCCCCGCGGGCTTCGTCGACGCGTCTTCGAGTCGGCCGGCGCCCACGCACCCCGAGCCGGTCGCCGCCGACGAACCGATCGTGGCCGCGATGTACGGCGGTCCGCCGACGGACATGCCGGCGCCGATGTACGGCGGGCCTCCGGCCGACACCTCGTTGCCACGGATGTCACCGGCGCAGGCACGCGCCCAGACCGCGCAGGTCGGATCGCCGCCGCCGCTGGACGACCGCTCACTGCCGCTCGGCAAGATCGTGATCTCGGCGGTCGCGGCGCTGGTGATCGCGATGGCGGTGTTCACGCTGTGGTCGGATCGCAATCAGCGGCTCGTGACGCGCAAGCTCCGTGAGGCGTTCGTCGGCCGCAACGCGGGCGGGACGATCACGATCGAGTCGATCCCGCCGGGCGCGCTGGTGACCCTCGACGACGAAGAGACGGGCAAGCGCACGCCGCTCACGATCGAGAACCTGGAGTCGGTGGTCACGCATTACATCGAGCTGAACATCGAGGGTGAGACGCCGGTGACGAGCACCGTCGCGATCAAGGCCGGCGCGAAGCGCACGATGAACCTGGTGTTCCCGGGGGCGGTCGTGAACCTCGCGGTGAAGTCGGAGCCGGTCGGCGCGGAGCTGTGGATGGACGGGAACAACGTCGCGCTGACGCCCGCGACGATGTCCGTGCGGACGAACAAGGAGACGAAGATCGCGGTGAAGAAGCTCGGCTACGTCCCGTTCGAGCAGACGTTGACGCCGGAGCGCGGCAAGCCGATCGACCTCGACATCACGCTGGAGAAGACGCCGGAGCTGATCGCCCAGGAGGCCCTGGAGGCGGAGGCGATGAAGGCGATGGAAGAGGAAGCGAAGCCGAAGAAGCGCAGGAGAAGGCGACGGCGATGAGCTCGCCCTACCCCTGGTACTACGGGTTCCGCTGGCTCCTCGACTACTTCAACCCTTCGACCCAGAACCCGACCGACCTCGTTCCGCTGCCGCGGTCGGGGCGGATCCGCGACGAACCCGTCGAGCTGACGCTCGCGTTCCTCGGGGACTTGATGTGCATGCAGAACGACCGCATCCCCCAGGTGCCCGACGTCGTGCAAGATGCCTTGCGCAGCGCGGATCTGGTGTTCGCGAACTGCGAAGCGCCGGTGATGTTCGAGGAGCTGCGGCCGTACGCGCGTTACGTCGGGCACTTCGCGATGGCGGAGGCGTTCCTGTTCGGTTTCTTGGAGCGGCTCGGCGTCCCGGCGGACAAGGCGGTGCTGTCGATCGCGAACAATCACATCGCCGACCAGGGCGTGGACGGCTTGGTGGGGTCGGTGGAGCGCATCGAGAAACACGGGGCGGTCGCGGTCGGCGCGCTCGCGGACGCGGAGGCCGCGCCGTATCGGATCGTGGAGCGCGCGGGGAAACGCATCGGCGTCGTAGCCTGGTCCGAGTGGCTGAACTCGGAGCAGCGGCTACCCGGCTGGCCGAACATCGTTCGTACGCGAGACGTGGAGGCGTTCGACTTCGCCGAGCTTCGCGCTTCGGTCGATGTGCTCGTGGCGACGCCGCACTGGGAGTACGAGTTCCGGCACTTCCCGCGCGCGTCGACGCGCGCTCTCGCGGGGCGCCTCGCCGAGTCGGGCTTCGACGTGATCGTCGGCCACCACCCGCACGTGTTGATGCCGCTGGAGCGGTTCGGGGATCGGCTGTGCCTCTACAGCCTCGGTAACCTGAACGGCCCCGCGCTGGAGCGTGTCGGGTGGCCGGTGCGGTTGGGCGGGGTGTTCGTGGTGGAGCTCGGTGCGTCGGGCGTGGTGTCGTATCGGCTGGTGCCGTTTGCGCAGCGGCGCGCGGCATCGCTGGACGCGGACCTCGTCGCGCTCGAAGACGCGGACCCTCGAATGCGAGAGCGTTTGGCCGTCGTGTTCCCGGAGTAGCTCGATCTGACGCACAATCCGCCGCGATGTTCGTCGTCGCGCTCGCGCTCCTCGCCAGCACCCCCGCGCCCACCGCGCTCCGCCTCGAAGACCTCTGCGAAGGCGGCCGCTGCCCGGCGTACGGGCCTCGCGGCGACTGGTCGGACGAGGTGGATCGCTTGCTCTCGTCGCCGACCTGCGCGCCCAAGGGGAGCGGCGCGGAGAAGCGGCGCGGGTGCGCGATTCAGCTCGGCTGCGCGGAGTACCGCTTCACCCGCCCCTGGGATCTCTGCCGCGGCGTGACGATCCGCGGGTGCGGCGAGGGCCACGCCAACGGTGGCACCACGCTGACCTTCGCCCACGGCGTCGACGGCCTGCGCACCTGGTACTCGGTGAAGGGCGGCAAGAACCGCTGCCCCAGCACCCCGGACGATCACGTCTCCGCCGGCTTCGTCGCGATCTCCGACGTCTACCTGCAAGGTGAGTTGCGCGGGGGGAAGGAACACCAAGAGAGCACGGCGCTCATCGCACGCACGCCGGTGCGCATCGAGCGGGTCACGGTGCAGCGCTTCGGTCACGCGCTCCACGTCACGGCCGCGCACCCGAACGGCAATGCGAACGGTTGGGCGGTCTACAACCTGAGCGCGATCCAGCTCGGGGGTTGGGGCGTCTATATCGAAGGCGCCGACGCGAACAACGGAACCGCCGTCGGTCTGAACGTCGCCAAGGTGTGTCGGCGCGCGGGGCGGTGGGACGGGACCCGGCCGCTATCGTGCTGGGGGGTACGCGATCGTTCGAGCTTCGGTACGACGTTCGTGGCGCCGCACGTCGCGTACCTCTGGGACGCGGACGCGGGCGCCGACGATCCCCTGGCGCACCACCCGGGCTACGTCACGGGTGAGAGCAAGACGGCGGTGACGCTCCTGTTGAACCCGTACGAGGAGACCGGCGGGCGCGGCTCGGTGTACCTCGGCAACACGCAGATCATCGGTGGCATCAGTCGTCCGCGCACCGCGGGGATCGCGCACTGGCGGGGTCGCGCGGTCGGCGGCGCGCTCCAGGTGCTCGGCCGCGGCGATCACAACGGCGCGGTGCACCTCGGCGACGTCGGCAAGAACGCGGCGCTCGCGGTGGAGCTGCAGGGCGACCGCAACACGAACCTGCGCCTGATCTGGGACGACCTTTCGAAGACGTGGGGCTGGCGCGCAGGCGGCGCGGGCGCGGGGGCGCTTGCCGTCACCGGCTATGCTTCGCAGTCGGCGCAGGGCTCGAAGCTCGAGCCGGGCCGCGCATGGATCGGCCGCGCGGGGGATCGGTACGAGGGCCCGACGAACGCGGTGACCCGGCGGCTCTACGGGACGAACGCCAAACCCCCGGAGTGCGACGACACCGTCCCGGCGGGCTCGACCTACCGAAACCAGCGCCCCGCGGCGGGCGAGCCCGTGGAGTGGATCTGCGTCTGCGCAGGCACCGAACGTCCGCGCGCCGATGGGTCGTGCACGGGCGGGAAGCGTTGGCTCGAGCTGAGCGCGACGCGCGCGCCGGAGGTCACCCCCCGTTGAGGCAGAGCTCGTCGAGTTGGGTGCGTAGGTTCGTGGAAGCGGGGCCGGCCGAATTCGACCGGTGGGCGGGTCGGCGCTAGGGTGCCGGCGAGATGACGGCGCGAACCTTCGTGCGACGTGTGTTCGGGCTCGCCGTGGCGGTCGCCGCCGGCTGCGCAACGCCCGGAGCCCACACTCCACCTCCGGCCGACTTCGAGGAGCCTGCCCGGGCGGGCGGGTCGACCGAGGACGGGTCGCCTGCCCCGAAGAAGAACCCGAGGGTGATGGCGGAGTCGAGCGAGGCCGCAGGACCCGCGCCGGTCCCCGGCTCCGCGGACACACGACCCCGCCTCGCGCTCGTGATCGGCAATGCGAGCTACGACGGTGACGCCAGGCTCGCCAACCCCCTCAACGACGCGCACGCGCTCGCGGCCGCGCTGAAGACGATCGGCTTCGAAGTCACCGAGCACCGCAACCTCGAAGCGATCGACATGAAGGACGCGCTCTCCGCCTTTGCCTTCGAGCTTCGCAAGAAGAAGGGCGTCGGGCTGTTCTACTTTGCGGGACACGGCCTGCAGGACGGCGAGCTGAGTTATCTCATGCCGATCCGCAGCACCCCGTTCGGGCCCGACTTCGCGAAGAAGGCCGTCAGCCTGAACGATGTGCTCGCGGAGCTGAGTCAAGCCGAGGACGCCGTCCGCATCGTCATCCTCGACGCGTGTCGAACGCCGCCTCACGCAGCGCCGGCGCGGGACGCGGTCGGGCAGACGTTCGTCGAAGCGCCGCCCCGCACACTCATCGCCTACGCGACCTCGCCCGGGCACGCGGCCGCCGACGGCGCACCGGGCGGACACAGCGCGTACACCGGGGTGCTGATTCAGGAGATCACCACGCCGGGTTGGACGGTGGATCAGATCTTCCGCTCGGTGCGGCGGAAGGTCTACGAGGGTAGTGGCGCGAGGCAGCTCCCGTGGGAAGCAACGTCGCTGTTCGCCGAGCTGGTGCTCGTCCCCACCGACGGGGGCGCGCCCCCGCCGGACCCCGCTCCGCTCGCGGTCCCGGCGCAGACGATCGAAGGGCGCACCCGCGGCGCACCGATCGCTCAGAGCCTGGATTCGGCGCAGAACCGCGAGCTCGCGGCGCTCGAACGCATGTTGGAGGCCGAGTCCTTCAGCGCAGACAAGATGGCGGTGTTGGAGTTCGGCACGCGCGACCGGGCGTTCACCATCGCGCAGGTCCGTCGACTGATCGCGCACTTCGATCTCGAGGGCGACAAGGTTCGAGTCATCGAGCTGCTGCGACGGCAGGTGAGCGACCCCGAGTCGCTCGACGCGGTGCTGGACGATCTCTCCTTCGCCTCGTCCAAGGACGCCGTCCGCAAGATGTTCAGGACCCTCGGCGTCGCACCGCCGTTGAGCACATCCGAGCTGGAGGCGCTCCGCGGACGCGTGAACGCCGCCCGCGACTTCCGCAGCCAGATGGAGGCGGTCGACGCCGGAACGCGCGGCAAGAGCGTCACGATCGCGCAGGTCCTGCGGCTCATCTCGGTGCTACGGACGGATCAGTATCGGCTGGAGGCGGTGCGCATCCTCGGCAATCGTGTCAGCGACCCGGACCGCGCCGATGATCTACAACCCGCCTTCCGCGGGCGTCGCGCGAAGTCCGAAGCCGTGAGGTTGGTCCGGTGAACGCGGTGCTCCTGCTGCTCAGCCTGTCGAGCACGCCGCCCTCGACCCCTGCTCCTCCTGGAGCGACCGGGTTGAAGCGCCTCGACCGCTCCGCCGTCGCGGAGACTCCGCGCGCCATCCCCGGCATTCATCCCAGCTCCGGCGCCGAACCGATCGAAGACGGGCGCCAGGTCATCGGGCCGGACGGACGAAAACGCATCGTCCCCGGCGCCAAGGTTCGCAACCCGGAGGGCGTCGACTACGGCGAAGCGTTCGCGCGCTTCGGCGTTTGCACGGCGACCCACGTGGGCCGTGGACTCTTCCTCACCGCCGGCCACTGCATCAGCGAGGAGCCCGGCTTCCGCGGCTTCCGGAGCGCGCCGTGCCCTTCACCACTCACGCTCTTCGATGGCCGCAAGCTAGGTTGCAGGATCGTGACGTTTGCGTTCGACGAACACCGCGACCACGCCCTCGTCCAGGTCGATGACGCCAGCGCCGTCGCCGAGCTCCCCGCGTTCCCGGTCGACTACACCTTCGACTGGTCCCGCGTGCGGGAGCGCGAGGTCAGACTCTACGGCCTCTCGAAGGGCATCCTCCGCGTCAACGACTCCTGCACGGCGCGCTACGATCGCCGTCGGCGCCGCATCCTCCATGACTGCGACACCGAGGGTGGCGACAGTGGTGCCGCGCTGATCGACCGTCGCACCCAGCACATCATCGCCGTGCACGGCGGCGCGCTGCCGAACGTCAACTACGGCTGGCCCATCGCGCACGTCCCGTGGGCGGAGACGCTCTGTGTCGCCCTCGGCGCGTCGGCGCGGCTCCCGATCTTGCCGGGGGGCGCGCCGGTGCGGCTTCGCGTGTCGACCTCGAAGATGGAGGGCGACTTCCGGCGACTCGTCATTGCGCTCGACGGTCGCCTCGACAACCGTGATCTCGCGCTGAAGGTGCAGGCGCCCCGCGTCGACATCGAGGTCCCGCCACAACAAATTCGGTGGTTGAGCCCCACGCGCTGGCGCTGGGACGACGTCTTCATCCTCGACGAGGATGGTCGCGGTCCGTGGTCAGCGGCCGTGTGGAGCACGGCCGATCCGAAGACGCCGCGACGCGGCTACGTCACCGGAAAGATCTGGGTCTGTCCGTGAGCGTCACTGCAGGATCTTGAGGGTCGAGCTGCAGGTTCGTTCGGCGCTGTCGGTCACGACGATCTGCGCTTCGACCCAGCCCTCGGGCTTGGCTTCCGGAGGCAGCTCACCCTCCAGCGGGGCGCCGACTTCGAACGTCGCGGGTGCGCCGTCGAGATCGAACGTGTCCCCCTGCTGGTCACCCGCGAGGACCACGATCCGCGGCGCGCTGATCGGGTACACGACGGGCTCACCGGACGCGCCGCACTTCGGCACGTCTTGAAAGCTGCCTTGCACGCGCCGCGCAATGTCGACGGAGCAGTTCTTACAGGGCCCAACCTCCGGCTCCGGGATCGTCCCCTCGGCGCGGAGCCGTTCGGAGGGGCCGGTGACCTCGCGGTCGTCATCCGACGCCACTGCGCTCGATGCGGGGGGCTCGGCGGCGGGGCTGGACGCCGTCGTCTTGCAGCCCATCAGCGCAAACATCACGAGGGTGACGCGCCACATCCCCCCGAACCGATCCCTCAATCGTGCCATTCACGGCCTCGCTTCCCGAGGGCTCTACGGCCCTCTACTCGTCCTTCGCGGCGAATGCCCTCGTTCTTGCACGGGACGTCCAAACACGAAAGGCCGCCGCATCCACCTCGGGCCGGTCCTCGGCCAACGCGGCGCGCGCCGCGCGGACGGCGGGCCCAAAGTCCTGGCTCGAGGACCAGGCGTCGAGGAACGCGCCCAACCACTGCGTCGCGTCCTGGTCACGAACGGGCCGAAGAGCCGCCACGACCTGTTCGCTGCCCCGGAGCACGAAGGCCTGAGTCATCCCCAGACCCGGGCGCCCTTCACGCGACCCACGTCGCCCCAAGTCACACGCAACCAGAATCACACGCCGCGGCGCGCGCGGGAGCGCGAGCACATCGGTCACGGAGATCCGCAAGCCAGCTTGCATGACGAGCCCCCCTTCCACGCCGTCGAGGCCGTCTTGTTCGCCGTGTCCGGAGTAGTGCATCAGATCCCACGGCTGGCCGAGCACCTCGAGGACCCGATTTCGCTCCGTGGGCCCGATCAGAGCGACGACGTCGAATCCCCGGCGCTTCAACACCCGGGCGACCGCGCGGCCCTCGTCCTGGGCTCGAGGCAAAGCGCCCGCGGGGTCGGCGACGACCAGCGCTCTGGGCCGCGCTTCCGGAGCTGCTACGGGCTCCACGCGGCCGAGGTCCAACGGGAAGACGACCTCCGTTCGCCGAAACAGCGGAGCTTCATCGACTCGCCACCCCGCCCAGTCCAGGGACTCGAGCACCGGGGACGCGTACACCTCGAGCCGAGTGATGCCCGCGAGGCGCGGGGCGAGCGGCCGCAGCTGCGCGGGCGTGGCCTGGGTCGATGTCGCCGACCACAAACCCGTCGAGGTCCACAGCCACGCGACCATCCCCTGCCCCACGGGATGCACGAACAGCGAAGCATCACCCGGCCGCGGCGTTGGGAGCGGCGTAGGCGCAGCGCCCAGCGCGGTCGCTCCGACGACATCGCGCCGATTCGACCAGAACGCGTCGAGCGCAGCACGCGCCTCTGCGGCCTTCGCATCGAGCGCGGCGCGGTCGCGGGCGAGCGCGTCCGCGGGCAACGCCCAGGACTCCGCCACCGCGTCCACGAGGGCGGCCCGCGCCGCTCGCAAGCGAGCTTGCGTGGCGTCGCGTTCCTCGTCCACGGGTTGCAGGAGCAGCGCCCGCTCGCCGCGTGACCAAGAGAGGACACCGCGACGTGCACGACGGATGGCCTCGATGGCCTCGACCCCGCGGTCCGCGCGAGTCAATGCGTCGACGAGACGCTCGGCGCTCTCACCGCGCTCGAACAGCAGACCGTCACGCCCTTCGCCAAGCGGGACGCGCTCGGCCAGCGCGGCGAGCCGGTGCTCGGCGTCCTGGTAGGCTCGGATGGCTCCCGGCAGGTCCGAGAGGCCCTCGAGGGCCATCCCCCGCCCCACGGCGGCGCGCCATCCTATGAACGGCAAGCCGACTTGCGCGGCGCGCGCTTCCAGCGCAACGAACGCATCCAGGGCGCCTCGGTGCTGTTCGGCGGCGAGCAGGAGCTCGGCCTCGAGGTGCTGCCGGTCCAAGCGAGCCCGCGGCGAGGGCGTCGGGTCCGCAGCTTCGGCCGCGCCCAGGCGAACGCGAACCTCGTCGAGTTGTCCGGCGAACAGCGCTGCCCAGCCGAGGTTGACCTCCGCGGTCGCGAGGAGCGTCGGGCGCGGGCAATCCTTCTTCAGCGCCACCACCGCCTGCTGGAGGATCGGTTGCGGTGGCTCCGGAAAGTGTTCTGGCGACGCTCGGTATCCCAGTAGCTGGTACCAGCCGAGGTTGGCGAGCAGCTCGCCGCGCTTGCAGGCGGACCACGGCGTCGACAACGTCGCGCGAACCCGGCTCAACTCCTCGGCGACCTCGGCCCAGCGTCCCGCGAGCACCAACAACGCAACGCGCATCTGGCGGCCGTCGAGCTCGCTCTCGTCGAGCCCCAACCGCTCCGCTCGTGCGAGGAGCTCACGCACCGCGGCGAGCCCCGGCCTGGGCGCACGCATCTTGCTCGCGTAGTAGGCCTGCGAGTACGCGAGGTCTGCAGCAGCCTCGGCGTGCCTCTGCGCGAGCGGCGCGAGCGCATCCAGCTCTCGGCGAGCGCGACCCGGCGGGAACCCGCCCTCGATGATCACGTAGACCAACGCCGTCCGATCGCGGAGCACTGCCCGCGGCCGTCCCTCACGTTCCCCCTCCGCGATGCTCGCTTCGAACAGACGAATGGCTTCGTGTTCTCGTCCCGCCGCGAGCGCGTTGCGTGCGGCTTCTGCGAGTGCGCCGCTCGGCGTCGACGTCGCGGTGATCTGAGCGACCAGCGTCTCGGCATCCGTCAGCGCACCGCTCCGCCGCAGGCGGGCGACGGCCGCGAACCGCGGATCGGGGGTTGCGGCGACGAGGGGCAGCACGTAGGGACGCCGCCCCTTCGCGGTCACCGTCAGACGTCCAGGGCGCACCGAGACCCGCAGGCGCAAGCCGCCTTGCACCGGGACGCGCTCGCTGATGGCCACCGTCTCGCCGTCGATCGCGACCTCGGCGGGCCGCTCGATCCACAGCGTCAGCGGGGCGGTCCCAAGCGCGCACGCCTCGCCCCGCGGCCACTCGACACACCCCATCACCTCGACGCGCAGCGGCGGAGCCTCACGCGCCTCGGAACACGCAGCGAGCAACACAGCGAGGCCCAAACCACTGCGTCGCCACGTCATACGCGTGCGCTAACAAGTTCCCCGCTCGGGCGCCAACCCGCGAGACGTGGGACCGGTTCGATTCCGGCTCAGGCGCCGACGCGCGCGATCGCCCGCAGGCACGCGACCGGGCGGCCGCGGTTCACGCGCAGGTACGGGGTGTCCGCGACGCGGCAGGCGCGCGCGAGCGCGCAGTCGGGGCGCGGTGCTTGAAGCCCCAACGCGCCGAGGACCAGATCGTAGTCACCGATCGTCTGCGCGAGCGCCTCCAGGCGCTTCGGCTCGGACACCGCCCAGTCGATCGATGCCCCCGCCAACGCACCCTCGACGCGACGCTGAAGCTCCGGGTCCCTTCGGTGGCTGACGATCACGATGCGCTTCCCGGCGCAGCGCGCCTGCGCCTGCGTCACCAGCTTCGCGGGCGGGCCGTTCGTCGGCGACGGCGCGCCGGGGCGGTGGAGCAGCTCGGCCCAGGGCCGTGTGGGGACGAAGCCGCCGTCCAGCTCCTTGCCGTGCGGCGTCAGGTTGGGATCGCGGCGCCCGGCCCACCAGCGAAGCCGACCCGTGGCGCGCGCCCACTGGTTCGGATCCACGTGGGTCCCGCGTAGCCAGCGCAGCGTTCGGACCCAGCGGAGGAATCGCTCCTCGTCCGGCTTCTGCGAAGCGTCGCGGGGCTCCGCGTAGCGCTCGATCGAACCGCCGTAGCGCTCCAACTCCGCGACGAGCTCTGCGAGCGTAGCGTCCGCGTCGGACGGCGGCGGCTGGGTGTACGCGTAGTCGGCCCAGCCGTGTTCGTCGTGCCCGCGGCGCTCGTCCGCGTGCTCCATGCTGTGCAGCGCACGCTCGGCGAGCTCCGCAGCGCTCGTCCACGTCGCCGCCGTCCCGCCAAGCAGGTGCCGCGGGAGATCCTTCGGCTGCATCTGGAGCTGCAGCGCGGTCACCGACCCCGGCCAGAACGCCTTGCCGATCTCGGTGAGCTGCCGCGAAACCTGCGCGACCTCGTCGCGGATCTTTTCGTCGCCCGGGAACACGTCGGTGTGCGCGCGCGCCTCGCAGATCCACGCGAGGATCGCCAAGCGCTGGCGCTCCGAAGTGCACAACCCCAGCTCCTCGCGCGAGTCCCGGACGCGCTCGTTCAGCACGTGCAGCTCGTCGATGGCGCGCTGATGATCGTTACGCGCGGGGCGATTCGACGTCTTGTCCACCAGCGGCGGCGCGGAGCGCTCCGCAGCGCGGTGCCCGACCGCCGGCTTCGGCGGAGCGGGCCGCGGCGCAGAAGCCACGGGCGCGCCCAACGCCTGCACCAACAACGCCTTCGCCAACGAAGACGGGAACGCGGCGTCGACCGCCGCGAGCAACGCCGCGTCGTCGTCCACGCCTCGTCCGACGAAGGTCTCGCCCGACGCGAGGAGCAGACACTCCACCCACGCGTCGCGACGGAACCGGACGTCGTAACCCGATGCGCTCAGCAGCGCCTTCAGAGCACCGACGTCCATGGTCCGATCGCTACCCGGACACCGCGTCGGCTGCAAGGTCTACACGATCGTCACGTCCAGCGTGCGCCGGTGCGCCGCGTGCCGGTGCTCCCACAGATAGAGCGCCTGCCACGTCCCCAGCGCCAATCGGCCGTCTCGCACCGGCAGGTTGACCGATGTCGAGGTCAGCACCGCGCGCACGTGCGAGGGCATGTCGTCGGGCCCCTCGGCGGTGTGGCGGTAGCGGCGGTCGCCGTCGGGGACCAGGTCCGAGAGGAAGCGCTCCAGGTCGCGGCGCACGTCCGGGTCCGCGTTCTCCTGCACGACGAGTGACGCGCTGGTGTGGCGGATGAACACGTTCGCGAGGCCGTCACGCACGCCGCTCGACGCGACGCACTGAGCGACCCGCGAGGTCACGTCTACGAACGAGCGCCCCGACGTCTCGACCACGATGCGGTCGACGAACGTCATCAGTGCTTCGCCTTCTCCGCGGTCGACAACAGGTACGCCTCCATGAACGCGTCGAGGTCCCCGTCCAGCACGTGCGCGAACTGCGACGACTCCTGGTCCGTCCGGTGGTCCTTCACCATCTGGTACGGGTGGTTCACGTACGAGCGAATCTGCGAGCCCCACTCGATCTTCAGCTTCTCGCCGCTGATCTTCGAGCGCTCCTCGTCCTGCTGCGCCTGGTAGTAGTCGAACAACCGCGACGCCAAGATCTTGCGCGCCGTCGCCCGGTTCTTGTGCTGGCTGCGCTCCGACTGGCACTGCACGACGATCCCCGTCTCCAGGTGCGTCAGGCGAATCGCCGACTCCGTCTTGTTGACGTGCTGACCGCCCGCCCCGCTCGCATGGTAGCGGTCCTCGCGGACGTCCTTCTCCCAGTCGACGTCCACGTTCACGTCGTCGTCCAGCTCCGGCGTCACGCGCACCGCGGCGAACGCCGTCTGGCGCCGCTTGTTCGCGTCGAACGGCGAGATGCGCACGAGGCGATGCACGCCCTCCTCCGCCCGCAGCCACCCGAACGCGTACTCACCGCGCACGAAGATCGTCGCACCCTTGATGCCCGCTTCTTCGCCGAGCTGCCGGTCGGCCTCCTCGACGTCGAACCCGCTCCGCTCGCACCACCGCGTGTACATGCGCAGCAACATCTCGGCCCAGTCCTGGGCGTCGGTCCCGCCGGCGCCCGCGTGGATCTCGATGATGGCGCTGTTCTGATCGTGCTCGCCGGACATCATCCGGCGCAGCTCGAACTTCGCGAGCGACGCCGACACGCCGTCGACCAACGCCCGCGCCTCGTCCTCGACCGAGTCGTCCCCGGCCTCCATGCCGAGCTCGATCAGGACCTCGGCGTCCTCGAGGGCCTTGTCCTCGCGGGCGATGTCCTTCAGCTGCTTTTCGAGGTTGGAGCGCTCACGCTCGAACGCGCGCGCCTTCTCCTGGTCGTCCCAAAACCCCGGCTGCGCGCTCAGTGACGCGAGCTCGGAGACCCGTGCCTGTTTGCCAGGGACGTCAAAGATACTCCTTGAGCGCGGTCAAACGCGCCTGGAGGTCCTTGACCGTGCTCGAAACGTCTTGGAGCGACATGGCGCGAAAGAGGTATCAGACCTTCCTTTCGTTGACATCCAAAAACGGCGCGAGACAGCGTGCGTGCATCGTGAAGGCGTCGCCCAACTATCGACACGCCGTCTATGCAGGTTCGTTCGACCCCGTCACGTACGGGCACACCGCGATCATCGAACGCGCCGCGCGCCTGTACGATCGCGTGACCGTCGCGATCGGAGTGAACCCCGCGAAGCAGAGCCTCTTCACCACCGAAGAACGGCTCGAGATGCTTCGCGACGCACTCAGCAGCGTCGACAACATCGACGTGCAGTCGTTCTCCGGGCTGCTGATCGACTTCTGCCGCGGCCTGGGCGCCGGTGTCCTCGTCCGCGGCCTGCGCCTCCTCACCGACTTCGAGTACGAGTTCCAGCTCGGCCTCGCGAACCGCGACCTCGAGCCGAGCGTGGAGACCGTCTTCATGTTCACCGAGTCGGAGCACGTGTACATCTCCAGCTCCCTCGTCAAGGAGATCGCGATGAACGGCGGCGACTTCTCACGCTACGTGCCCCCGGTCGTGTACGCCGCGCTGAGTGCCAAGTACCCGCCGAACAGCTAAGCTCTCGCCTCGGTGGGACGCCGCTCCATCACGCTCGCGCTGCTGCTCGTCTTGGCCTGCTCGCGGGGTGAACAGCACGCCGTCCCCGTCGCGCTGGACCCAGGAGAGCTCGCCGTCATCGCCGTGCTCGACGGCGACCGACTCGAAGCCGAGACCCTCGTCGACGGCCGCGCGACCCGCATCGACTTCCCACAGGGGAGCACGCTGTTCGTCTGGCGCTTCGAAGCCGGCGCGCTCGTCGACCGCGCCGGTCACCCCCTCGACGAGGCAACCCTCGCCGCCGCGACAGCCACGACCGAACCGACTCGAGGGTGCGGCCGCTGCACCTTCGAAGCCGTCTCGTCCCCTCAGCGCATCGGCCCCGGCGACGTCTGCCACGTCCCGGCGTTCGTCGCCGCGGAGGCCTACGAGAACGTCGGAGGCCCGACCGTGGTCAACGTCCCGACCCTCGCAAGCGAAGTTGCAAAGCGGGTGTTCGTCACGTGGCCCGGCGCCTGCCCGTGTGCACCCGACGCACCGATCCGCGAGGTCGCCAGCTTCGACATCGTCTCGGAGGAGGCCGGTTCGTCCATCGCGACCCGCTCGGGCTACCTCTTCGACGACGGACGCGTCATCGGCCTGACGCCGGCCTACGCGGTGACGATCGACGCGGCGGGTCAGGTCGTGGAGCGAAAGTTCACCGACGCCCAAGGCCACGTGCGTGCGATGACGCCGATCCAAGACGGCCTCCTCGTCGCGATGGCGGATCCGAAGCCGACCGGCGACGGCACCATCTACCGCGTCGTCACGCACGAAGGTGGCCTCGAGCCCCGGGTCGACCTCCCCGCGCTGCTGGTCCAAGCGATGTTCGCGGGTCCGGACGGCGCGCTCTACGTCGCGGGCACGTCACTCGATGTCGACGCGACGAAACAGATCTTCCGCTGCGGCCCGAGCGATCCCAACACGTACGTCTGTACGGAGGAGACGGTGCTCGGGGCGGACTGTGACCTGTCCTCGTTCCGGTTCTCCAACGGCATCACGACGCCCACGGTGGTCATCGTCGGGAACCACGGCGAGCTCGTGGTCCGGGACGCCGCCACCTCCGCGTGGACGTGCCACGTCGGCCTGCAGGGGCGGCAGTACTTCCACGACGACGTCCTCTACACCCACGACTACGTCGACGACTACGGACTCGCGCCCGACGGGCGGCTCAACCTCTGCTCGCGCGGGTTCAACTCGACGGGAGCGAGCTCGGTGTTGTGGTCGATCGATCTGACCGGCGTCGAGACCGCGGCGGACCTCCCTGAGACCCTCACCGTCGCGACCCTCTCGACGACGTTCGAGCGGTGCCACTCCCTCTCCGTCAATCCACAGACGGGACGTGTCCGAACCATCTGGGGCTTCGGCCAAACGGTGGTCGACGTGCTGGGGACCCAGGTCACCCTTCGCGCGAACGGGATCGGACGACCGTGGGACGGCTCCACGCCGGAGGTGCTCCCGGAGGTGCACGGCCCGGTGCTCGATCTCCTCGAGCGCGGGGACTACGAGCTCGCGGTCACCGCCGAGCGCTCTCTGTTCCGTCGCGGCCCGGACAGCGACACGTACGTCCAGATCTACGGCACACGCGGAGGGCGCGACGGCCCCATGGCCGCGATGGCGCCGCGCGACGACGGCTCCATCGTGACGTTCAGCGGAGGGCCCGCGGTGTTCTCGCGCGAGGACGGCGTGGTGTTGCGCTCGCGTTTCGAGGTCGACGGCTTCCCCCCGTCCAAGAACACCCTCCCCGACCTCGCCGTCGCCGACCCGGACGTCGCCAGTCGCTTCGTCGTCACCACGCACGAGGCGCCGCGCTACCGCTGCACGAGCCGTGGCACGACGCGGATCCCGTGTCCGCCGACCTTCCCCGATCGCGTGGACGTGTTCGTCGTCGACATCGACGAGGGGCGCGTCCTCGATCGCGTCGCGCCGCCGGTCGACGACCCGGCGATCTTCGTGGCGGGCGCCGCGCTGGCGTCGGGGGTGTTCGTCTTCCTCGATCGCTTCGGCCGGGTCTTCGCGATGATCGACCGCGCGTTCGTCGAGCTCGACGTCGAGTGGGACGACCCGAGCACGCAGGTGGTCGAACCGCGCGTCGTCGATCCGGAGTGGACCGACCTCGCCGGGCGCGACGGCACGGCGTGGCTCGTGGGGCGCGACCTCGTGGGGCGCGTCGTGTGGCGCGCCGACCGAACCCTCGCGGTCGAAGGGTTCTGGCACCGTCGCCTCGGCGAGCCGTTCGGCGAAGTCGTCCCGAAGACCCTCGACCTCTCGTGCGCGGACCGCGGCGTCGTCCTCGGCGTCACGGAGATCGAGGGCACGACGTTCACGCAGGCGGTCTCCCCGTGGGTCCTCGGCCGCGAGCCGGAGTTCTGTGCGGAGGCGGCGTTCGGGCTGTGCCCCTTCCCCGAGCCGTCCGCCGCGGAGCAGCGGTTCCACAACTTCTCCAAGCCGCTGTCGTGGGTCACGCCGCTGGGGGCCCTTCGGTTCGGCGACGCGGTGGCGTTCCTCTACGACGACGGGACCGTCGAACCGCGCGCGGGCCCACGCGACTCCACGCCGTTCACGTACATCACGGGGTACGCCGTGACGGACGACCTCGTGATGATCGGGGGCGAGGGTCAGCGCGTGGTCTCGGTGACGCCGCGATGAGCGTCGCCTGGCTCGCGCTGCTCGCCGCGACCGCGCCGCAGATCGCGGTGTTCCCGGTGGTGAAGGCGTCCTTCGGCGAAGTGACGGCGGACGGCGTCCACGAGCGCGTCGAAGCCACCGTCGCAGCGCGCGCCGGTGTGTCGGTGATGTCGCGAACCACGTTCCTCACCACGCCCCGCGACGTCGTCAATCGCCTGCGCGACTGCGCGCTGGAAGCGGAGTGCCTCGCCCGCGAAGCGAGGAACTTCTCGGCGCGTTACCTCGTCGTCGTCATCGCGAACACCACCGTGCAGCCGCCGATCGTGGGCACGCTGTTGATCGACGTCGACGAGCAGAAACTCGTGCACCGCGCCGTCGGCGGCAAGGAGGGGGCGCCGCTGGATCGCATCGCGCTCCAGGTCGACGAAGCGCTCGACCGCGCCCACTTCGTCCGCCTCTCCCGCCTCTCGATCCGCGCCGACCCTGCCGACGCCACGGTCCGCCTCGTCCCCGCCGTTCGCCGCGACGTGGACGGGACGTTCTGGGTGAACCCAGGCGAGGTGCAGATCGAGGTTCAGCGCAAAGGCTACGAACCGGATCGCCGCGCCCTGCAGCTCGCGCCGGGTGAGTCACAAACGCTGGAGGTGCGTCTGCAGGAAGCGTCCTCGGTCTTGGCGTCGCCGTGGTTGTGGATCGGCGTCGGCGCCGCGGTCGCCGCCTCCGTCGGCGCCGCCGTGGTCATCACGCAGAGCGGCGCCGGCGTGGACTGCGCCTGCGTCGGCGAAGGCATGTGCCCGCCCGGGTGTTGAGTCGCCGTCGACTACGGCGCCAACGCCTTCGCGCGGCGCTCGAGCTGCCCGAGGCGCTCCGTGTACCGCTCCGGATCCTGCACCAGGTCCAGCGCCGTCAGCTCCATGATCAGCGCCTCCGCGCCCGCGACGTCGTCGGCGCGCATCCCCTGGAGCCGCTTCATCAGACGCGCCGCACGCGCCCGCGGTGCGATCACGGGCTCGTCACGAACCTCCGGCGCCTTCTTGTCGAGACGGGGCGTCCGCGGGCGCACCTTCTTCGGGCGATCGCGCCGGGGCTTCGGTGGCGTCGTCTCGGCCACCGCGTTCGGCGCCGCCTCGACCTTCCGGGGCTGCGCGCTGGGTGTCGCCACCGCGGCGGGCGCGACGTTCGGTGTCGGCGCCACGATCTGCGCTGGCGGCTCCTGCGCAGGTCGAAGCCCGAAGTACACACCACCCGCCACGATCATCGCGACCACGACCGTGATCGCCGCGAGCTCCCCCCACCGATACCCCGACGGGCGCGGCGCTCGCCGCGGCTCGGGCACCGACGGCGGGCGGTCGATGCGCGTCGGCGCCGCGATCACCTTCGTCGCATCGTACGTGCCGAACATCGGCACGTCCGCACCCGGGCGCGATGCGATGCGCTCATAGTGCTCCGTGATCTCCAGCGGCTCGACGATCGTCAGCGCGGTCTCGCGCAGCCGGTGCCGCCGTTCGTCGAGCGCCTCACCGAACTCCCCTTCGACGTGCAGCGCGATCTCGTTCGGTGAAGGCGCGGCGCAGGTCTGCTCGAGCGCGCGCGACAGCGCCGACGCCGACTCGAAGCGCGCCGCCGGCGTGGTGGAGAGCGCGCGCAGCACGACCTCGTCCAGCGCGACCGGGACGTCCGGCCGTACTTCACGCATCGAGCGCGGCTCGGTCTTCAACGTGGCGAGCAGCCGCTCACGCCCGCGCCCCGGAACGTAGGGCCTCAGCGTCACCAGCTCGAACAGGACACACGCGAGTGACCACAGGTCCGCACGCTGATCCACCGCCTCCCCCCGCAGCTGCTCGGGCGGCATGTAGCCGATCGATCCCATGATGCGCCCGGCTTCCGTCTGCCACTCACCGAGCCGCGAACGCCCCAGCCCGAGGTCGATCAGCTTCAGGCGCCCGTCGCGCGTGACGATGAGGTTCTTCGGTGCGAGGTCGCGGTGCACGAACCCCAGCGGCTCTCCCGTGCGCGGGTGCCGCGCCGTGTGGAGCGCCTCGATCCCCGCCAACGCCTCCCGCACCAACCCGACCGCCGCCTCCACGGACAGCCGCGACTTCGAACGCAGCAGCGCGTTCATCAGCATCGAGACCGTCGGGCCCTCGACGTACCGCATCACGATGTACGGCCGCTCGGCCGCGAGGCCCACGTCGACGACGTCGACCACGTTCGGGTGATCGACCATCACCGCGATCGCCGCCTCGTGTTTGAACCGGCTCAGATGCTCCGGGACCGCCGCCACGGCGGGCCTCAGCTGCTTGACCACGAAGAGCTCGTCCGTCCGCTCGTCGGAGCGCACGGCGAGGTGAGCCGTCCCGCTGGAACCGGACCCGACCTCCTCGAGGAGCAGGTACACGCCCAGACCTTGCACCGCGATCGGTGCGGAAAGCCAGTCCCTCGGGCACGAAACGCAGTGACCAAACAGTTCGTTTGAGTCATAGTCGAAAACCAAGCCATGGCCCGCCGACTCCCCAAGGACCTCCCGACCGGGCTCCTCTCCCGCGCTCGGGCGACGGGACGCATCGCGCTGCAGGTGGGTTTGCGCAGCGCGAAGGTCTTCGGCGATCGCGACCGCGCCGACGAGGCGCTCGGCGCGGTGCTCCTCGCCGAGCTCGATCAGCTCAAGGGCATGGCGATGAAGGTCGGGCAGATCCTGTCGTACATGGACGTGGGGTTCCCGGAGCCCGTCACGACCCAGCTCGCGCGGCTCCGCACCGGCGTGACGCCGCTGCCCTTCGACGTGATCGTCGAGGCGCTCGAAGCGGGGCTCGGGGCGTCGGTCGATGCGCATTTCGCCGAGCTGGAGCCGGAACCGATCGCGTCCGCGAGCATCGGGCAGGTACACCGAGGCCGAACGCTCGACTGCGATCCCGTCGCCGTGAAGGTGCTCTACCCGAATGTCCGCGAGACTCTCGAGGCCGACTTCGCGCAGCTCGATCGGCTCTCAGCGATCGCGGGCAAGTTCAGCGCGGTCGACGGCAAGGCCCTCGTCGCCGAGCTGTTCGCGCGTGTCGCCGAGGAGTGCGACTACGAGCGCGAGGCCGAATGGCAGCGTCGGTTCGGCGCGTTCTTCGCGAACACCGAGGGCATCGTCGTCCCCCGGGTCTTCGACGCGCTCTCCTGCCCCACGGTGCTGACCACCGCGTGGGCAGAGGGCGACGACTTCGAGGACTTCTGCAGAGTCGCCACCTCCGAGGCCCGCGACCGCGCGTCGGACGCGCTGCTGCGTTTTGCGTTCGCCCCCTTCTTCGCGCGGGGCTGGCTGCACGCCGACCCGCACCCCGGCAACCAACGCTACGGCGAGCGGGTCACGCTCCTCGACTTCGGCTGCGTGCGTGCCTTCGACCCCGACTTCGTCGTTCGCTTCGCGCGTTTTTCACGCGCGGTGCTCGACGAAGATCGCGCTGCGTTTCGTACAGCGGCGATCGAGCTCGGCCTCGCCCCGCGCCCCGAGCGTATCGACTTCGATGCGCTCTTCGCGCAGTACGCCTGGCAGTACGAACCCGTCCGCACGCCGTGCTTCGCATTCACGGACGCGTGGTGGGCGCGCGGCCAGGCGTTCACGAAACCCACCGCGAAGAACGCGCGACACGTGGGCTTTCCACCCGAGTGGATCTGGCTGTCGCGCGTTCAGTGGGGCCTGTGGGCGGTGCTGAAACGAATCGGCGGCCGAGCAGATCTTCGCGCGACCTTCGCGCAGATGTTGGAGGAACACGATGCCGAGAGCCTTCACCGAGGACGATGACCGTCGCATCCGAGCGCGCCTGCTCGAGGTCGGACGCGAACGGCTCGCGTCGACCGGCTTCCGCAAGACGTCGATCGACGCGCTCACGCGCGGTGCGGGGATCAGTAAGGGCGCGTTCTACGCCTTCTTCGAGAGCAAGGAGGCGCTGTGGATGGCGCTGCTCCAGGAAGCGGAGACCGAGCTACGCGCGGAGCTGGATCGGATCGTCGACACAAACGACGGTCCCCCCGCCGCGACGCTCCGGGCGTTCTTCACTGCGCTCTTCGACGCCGTCACCGTGCACCCCCTCCTGCGCGCGCTCGCCGATCCGACCGACATGGCGTGGCTCCTCCGCGCCCTCCCCCCGGGGGCGCTGGAGGCCGCGCGCCGCGACGACGACCGCTTCTTCGCCGCGCTCCTCGCGCGACTGCGACGCAAAGGCGTCGTGCGACGCCGGGTGCCCACCGCCGCGTTCCTGGCCCTCCCCGCCGCGGCGCTCGCGCTCGCGCAGGGGCGGAGCACGATCGGCGAGGCGCAGTTCGAGCGTTTCGTCGCCTTCCAGATCGACGCGTGGGTCGCGGCGCTCGCCGCCTAGCTCAACCGCCGAACAGCTTGGCCGCGCGCGCCCCCATCTCCTCCGGGGTCACGTCCTCCTGGTGCGTCGCGATCGCCCACTGCTGGCCGAAGGGATCGACGACCATCCCGTAGCGGTCGCCCCAAAACGCGTCCTCGATCGGCATCAGCACTGTGGCGCCGGCCTCGACCGCGCGGTTGTACACCTTGTCCGCGTCCTCGACGTACAGGTGAACCGTGGCGTTCGTGCCGCCGAGCTCCTTGGGCGACTTCCCGCCCATCATCGGGTCGTTCAGCATCAGCTGCGAATCACCGATCTTCAGCATCGCGTGCATGATCTTGCCGTCCGGGGTCGGCATCTTCGCGAGCTGCTCCGCGCCGAACGCCTTCTCGTAGAAGGCGATCGCCTCCGCCGCCGGCGAGAGGATGAGGTGCATGGTGATGGTGTGGGATCCGTCGGGAATGGGCTTCGTCATGCATTGGTAACTTTCAGGTTACCAATTGAGAGTCAACGCCAAACCGTCACCCGACCGCCACTTCGGGCGGTTCTGCGTCCTCTACGGGCCTGTGCTAGGATCACGATCCGTGGATGACCCAGCCGGGCGGGCCGCCCTGGCGCGGCTCCCCGCCGTGACGACGCTCCTCGCGGCCCCGGAGATCGAGCCGCTGATCCAGCGGCACGGTCGCACGTTGGTCACGGACGCCGTCCGGGCCGCGATCGACGGCGCACGCCAACGCATCCTCGCGGGCTCGACCGCCGAGGTGTCCCCGCAGGACGTCGAAACCGCCCTCGCCGACCTCGGCCGGCGCTCCCTCGTCCGCGTCATCAACGGCACCGGCTGCGTCCTGCACACCAACCTCGGCCGCGCCCCCCTCGCCGACGCGGCGCTCGAAGCCGTCACCCAGACCGGCCGTGGCTACACCAACCTCGAGCTCGACCTCGGCCCCGGCACGCGTGGCGACCGACACGTTCACGTGGACCGCATCCTCGCGGGGCTGCTCGACACGGACGGCGGGCTGACCTTCAACAACTGCGCGGGCGCCGTGCTCGTGATGCTCGCGGGCCTCTGCCAGGGGCGCGAGGTGATCGTCGCGCGCGGAGAGCTCATCGAGATCGGCGGCGGGTTCCGAATCCCCGACGTGATGAAGGCATCGGGCGCCAAGCTCGTCGAAGTCGGTACGACGAACAAGGTGTACGCATCCGACTACGAAGCGGCGATCACGGACGAGACCGCTGCGATCCTCTCCGTCCATCGATCCAACTTCGCGATCGTCGGGTTCACGCACCAGCCCACCACGGCAGAGCTCGCGAAGATCGCGAAGGCCCGCGGCGTTCCGTTCCTCGTCGACGTCGGCTCGGGGCTCCTCGCGACGGACGAGGAGCTCGGCGAGGCCGCCGCGGCGATCGGCGTGGAGCCGCGTCCGAAGCGCCTCCTCGCGGAGGGCGCAGACCTCGTCGCGTTCTCCGGCGACAAACTCCTCGGCGGGCCGCAAGCTGGCTTGCTCGCGGGCCGCCGTACGCTCCTCGACGCGGTGAAGAAACACCCGCTCGCCCGTGCGCTGCGAGCCGACAAACTCACGATCGCCGCGCTCGAGGCCACGCTCGCGCTCTACCGCGCGGGGCGAGCGCGCGAGATCCCGACGATCCGCGCGCTGGCCACGCCGCTCGAGGAGATCGCCACGCGCGCAGACGCGATCGCGGCGAGCATCCGGGAGCGCATCGCGCTGCGCGTGGACGTCGTCGACGGCGAATCCGTCCCCGGCGGCGGCACCCTCCCGCTCGCGACGCTCCGCTCGCGTCTCGTGTTGATCGGAGAGCCCGGCGAAATGGGCCGCGCGCTCGCGGCGGCGCTGAGGGGGCAAACCCCGGCGATCATCACGCGCACCGTGGAGGATCGCACCGCAATCGACGCCCGAACCGTAGATCCATCCGATGTGAGCGGGCTCGGCCCGCTCGTCGAGAATGCCTGCCGACGTTCAGGGGTTCTTCTGGAGGTACCGAAATGACCGTACTCGACTCCAGCGTCCTCGTGCTGAATCGGCTCTACCAGCCGATCAACATCACGACGGTGCGGCGCGCCTTCGCGCTGCTGTATCAGGGGACCGCCAAGGCGATCGACAAGGAGTTCCAGACGTTCGACTTCGAGTCCTGGGCCGCGTTATCGGCGGAGCTCAGCGACGAGGACGTCGTTCGCACGGTGCAGACGGCGATTCGTGTCCCGCGCGTGATCATGCTGCAGGTCTACGACCGGCTCCCGCGGCTGCACGTGCGCTTCTCGCGACAGAACATCTACCTGCGCGACCGCCTCACCTGTCAGTACTGCGCCAAGCGCCTCCCGCGCTCCGAGCTGAACCTCGACCACGTCATCCCCCGCAGCAAGGGCGGGCGGACCACCTGGGACAACGTCGTGTGCAGCTGTATCAAGTGCAACCTCGAGAAGGGGGGCCGCACGCCCGCGGAGGCGAACATGCGGCTGCTGAAGAAGCCGGCCCGCCCGCGGTGGTCGCCGTTCGAGCGCGGCAAGAACGGGGCGTATCCGTACGAGGACTGGCGGCCCTTCTTGAGCTTCATCGACGCAAGCTACTGGAACACCGAGCTCAAAGAGGAGTAGCTTCGGCCCGTGGCGAAGAGCTCGAAGACGCCCGAGAAGAAGAAGGACGACGCGGAGGCCAAGGACGACGCGCCGAAGGAAGAGGCGAAGGCCAAGAAGGCCGCCTCTTCGGGCGGCTCGTTCGACGGCGCGCGGATCAAGAAGGAGCGCGAGAAGAAGGGGCTGTCACACGACGAGCTCTCCGCGCGCACGAAGATCAGCCGCAAGATCCTGCGGGCGCTCGAGGACGAACGCTACGAGGACATGCCGAACGCCCGCGTGTACGTGCGCGGGTTCGTGCGGTGCATCGCCCGGGAGATCGGCCTCGACGAGGACGCCGTCTCGACCTCCTACGTGCCCCGCTGGGAGGCTTGGATGGCGAGCCGGGCGGAGCCTTGACGCTGCGTCCGATTGCTCCTAAACGAGGGATTCGTGGCCCTGATCGACACGCCGGAAGCGGCCATGCGCCTCGCTCGCGCCATCGCGAGTGACATCTCGCTCTACAACGAAGAGAAGATCATCCAAGGGATCAAGGACGACAACCTCTTCGACGTCCTCACGGACGAGCTCGACGAAGGCCTCAACCTCTACCGAAGCCGCGTGGCTCCGGACCTCTTCGAGACCTCGAACTTCTACTACCGCGCGGTGGTCGACGTGATCCTGAAGAGCAAGGGGCACATCAAGTCGAAGATCTGGTGAGCGACACGATCGAGCTCGTCGTCGAAGCGCAACACGCCGGCGACCGCCTCGACCGCACGCTCGCCGCGCTCGTGCCCGGCAGCTCGCGCACGACCCTCCAAAAACACATCGAACAAGGCGCCGTCCTCGTGGACGGTGAGCCCCCCGCCCGCGGCGCGAAGACGAAGCTCGAAGCCGGGCAGAAGATCGTCTACACGCCGCCGCCGCCCGAACCGATCGAGCTGGAGCCCGAAGACATCCCACTGTCGATCCTCTTCGAGGATGCGCACTACCTCGCCGTCGACAAACCCGCCGGCCTCGTCGTGCACCCGGCCGTCGGACACCCGAGCGGCACCCTCGTGAACGCGGTGCTCCACCACGTCGGAACGCTGGAGGGCGCGAAGGGTGACGTGCGCCCCGGGATCGTCCATCGCCTCGACCGCGGGACGACCGGCGTCATCGTCGTCGCGAAACACATACGCGCCCACGAGCTGCTCGCGGCCGCGTTCGCGGAGCGGCGGATCGAAAAGACGTACCTCGCCGTGGCGCGCGGAGAGCTGCGCCCGCCCAAGGACACGATCGACACGTTCTACGGGCGCCACCCGACGCAGCGTCAGAAGTTCAGCTCACGCGTCGCCGCCGGCAAACGCGCGGTCACCGAGTACGAAGTCCTCGAATCGTTCGACACCGCGAGCCTCGTGCAGATCCAGCTCCACACCGGACGCACGCATCAGATCCGCGTACACCTCGCGGACCGCGGGCACCCGCTCGTCGGCGACACGACCTACGGCCGTCAGGCGCACGCGATCGGCCGCCCCGCGCTGCACGCGTATCGGCTCGCCTTCACCCACCCGATCGAAGGCTCCGAGGTCGCCCTCGAAGCCCCCATCCCCGAAGACCTCGGGGCCCTGATCGAGTCACTGCGACGCGGCGAGTGATCCCGTCAGGGCTCGAGCGGAAACTCCGCCGACGCCGTCTTCACTTCGGGCTGCTCGACGAGCTGCGCGACCAGGCTGATCGTGCCGTGGTCGGCGTTCGGCGTGACCATGCGCTGCCACCGCTCGTGGCCAGGGAGCCGGACCTCGACGCGGTACTCGCGCGGCTCGAGCGCACGCTTGGTGACGAAGGGCGTGCGGCCGACGATGCGCCCGTCGATCGAGACCGTCGCGCCGGACGGATGACTCATGATCGTCATGAGGTCCAGCGGAACGCCCGCCGGCTCCGCGTTCACGACCGTCGCTTCGGCCTCGACGATCTCCGGGCCGGCTTCGGCGGCCTCGGCCGGTGCCTCGGGCTCCGGCGCCGCGACGTCCTCCGCCGGGCTCGCCACGGGCGCTTCGACCGGCGCGACCGGCGCGGCGGCGACGCGCTCCATCTCCTCGGCGCCGCGCTCGGCGTTGGGCGCAAACGCCCACCCGAGGCTCGCGACCACCGCGACGCCCATCATCGCGCCGCCGATCGCGTACGGCAGGCGCGAACGCTTCGGCGCGGGGACCGAAGCATCGGGGAGGTGCGTCGGGCTCCACGGCTCATCTTCGAAGTCGAGGTCGGCGGACGGGGGCTTCGGCGTCTGGGACTCGGGTCGCGGCGCGGCCTCCGCCGGTGCGATCGAGTAGTCGTTCACGTCGACGATCGGCGCGGCGTCGGCGACGGGCGACGGCGGCATCAGCTCCGGGACGTCGCGCACCGGGAGCGGGAGCGCGCGCTCTTGCGCGGGGCGCTCCTCGATCATCTCCACGTTCGACTTCTCGGTGATCACACGCGGAACGCCGAGCTCGACGGGCGGCGCAACGGACAGCCGCTCCGTCGCGTTGGGCTTCGCGCCCTCGAAGCCTGCGACGGGCGCGACGGACACGGCGATGCTGCGCGAGTCGAGCCCGAGGGGCGCGACGACTTCGGCGGCCTCCTCCGGCTCGAGCGCGTCGAAGTCTTCGACCGCGGGGCCGTCCGCGAGCGGCGAAAACGGGTCGGCGGTGTCCTTCGCCTCGATCTCCACCGCGCCGAGCATCGCGGCGAGGCCTCCGCGTCCGGCGTCGATGATGTAACGCAGGGCGTTGGTGATGATCGTGCGGTCGCTCGTCGGCATGACGTGCGCCGTGACGGCCTGGCAGAACGCGAGCGGCTCCGGGTAACGCAGCGCCGGGTCCTCCGAGACCGCGCACATGATCGCTTCGGCGATCTCCAGCGGGATCGTCGTCTCGTGGCTCGCGGTGCGCGCGCGCCGCACGAGGGACGGCACGTCGAGGTCGTCGCTGAGGAGCCAGAACAGGAGCAGCCCCAGCGCGTACACATCGCTGCGCTCGTCGGGCGTCGCGCCCCACTTCTGCTCGGGGGCGCGCCACACATCGCCCTCGTTCTTCGTGAGGGCCGGCGCGAGCACACGCGAGAGCCCGGACGAACGCGTACCGACCAGCTTCACCTCCCCGTCAGCGAGGACGACGACGCGTCGCGGGTGGAGCCCGCCGTGCACAGCACCGGACATCGCGGTGGCGACGTCGACCAGGAAGCTCACCGCGAGCTCGGGGGAGAGACCAACCCGGGCGTGGCGGCGGAGGGTCTCGAGCGGGACGTGTTCGGCGGTGAGCGGCGCGAGTGTCAGCTCGATGGTCTCCATGCGAACCCGCGCCGATTCGATGCGCACCGAGCCCACCCACGAGGCCTTGGTGGCGGCGTTGTGCTCGGCTTCGAGGCGGGCGCAGTCCGCTTCGGACAGCGGGGGCTCGTAGCGCACGGTGAGGACGGGGACGACGGAGGAATCCCCGAGGCGGCGGCGGCGCTCGAGGACACGGTCGACGGCGCGCCCGGTGAGCAGGCGATCGAGGTCGGCCTTGGGGGCTGTCTCGAAATCACACCCAGCGCTATCATCGCGACAGTCTCGCAAAGCCGGCGTCGTCATCGCGGGGCGTGAAGTGCAACGCGCGGTCCAACCGACGGGTCAGCTCTCTCGACGTGGGCCCCACGAACGCTGCGGTCGCGGACTGCGCAACGTTTGTATGAATTCGTCATCAGCATACGCGTCTCGATTTGGTCAGTTTTGCGGTCAATACCCACACCGATGAATGACAGCGCCCTACAAAGCCCGATCCTTGCTCGTATTCGGTACGTTTCTCACGGGTTTTCCACTCGACTCGGTGGGGTTTCGACGGGACCGTATGCCTCCCTGGATCTGGCGCCCGGTGCGCCCGAAGCCAACCGGCGCCAGTTCGCGACGGCGATCGGGCTCGACGATCCGGCGGCCTTCGTGGAGGTCAACCAGGTCCACGGGACGACCGTCCTCGACGCCGAAGGCGCCCGAGGTGCGGACGCGGATGGCCTGATCACCGCGCGCGCCGGCGTCGCCGTGGGCGTGCGGACGGCGGACTGCGCCCCCGTCCTGATCGCGGCCGTCGACGCCCGGCTCGCCCCCATCGCCGTCGCGGCGGTGCACGCCGGGTGGCGAGGCGCGACGGCTGGGATCCTGCGCGTCGCGGTCGAGGCCCTGCTCGCCAAGGGCGCAGCGCCGTCCCGCCTCTTCTTCGCGATCGGACCGGCGATCTCCAAGCTCCACTTCGAGGTGGGCCCGGAGGTCGTCGAGGCCGCGCGCGCCTCGCTCGATGGCGACGCGCCGCCGGTCGGGACGTCCCCGAAGAACACCCCGCACCTCGATCTCGTCGAGCTGTTGGTGATGCAGCTCGAGCGCCTCGGCATCGAGCGTCGTCAGGTCGACGTCGCGGGAGCCTGTACCTTCCAGGACGAATCGCGGTTCTATTCGCACCGTCGTGACCGAGGCGTCACGGGGCGCCACCTCTCGGCGATCTACATCGAGAAGAACTCGTGACGGAGCAGCCACTCACGTTCGATCCCTGCTTCAAGAAGCTCGGCCGCGAGATCGAGCGCTTCGCGAACCACACCCGCAAGCTCCTCCGCGCGAGCCAGCGTCACCGTGAGAAGCTGATCGCCGCCTCCGCGTGGAGCGAGGGCGCCGCGCCCCTCGACGCCGCGCCCGAGAGCCCCGCGCGCGCGATGCGGGCGATCGACAAGTTCGCACGCGTGCATCGCGAGAACCGAACCGCGCTGTTCGGCGCGTACTTCGCGCACCACTACCTCCGCACGCAGGCGGAGACCGCGCGCGACCTCCTGCGCGAGAGCTTCAACACCGACCCGGGGCACCGCGTCCTGACCTGCCACCGCATCTACGTCGAAGCGGAGCGAACGCGTCGCGATTGGATCGCGGCGCTGCTCGATCTCTCGATCGCGGCCGCAGCGCCGGACCTATCGAAGCGTGACTACGTCGCCTTCAACGTCGGCGCGCTGACGGATCACGAGGACGTTGATCTCGCGATCGTCGTGCGTTCGATCGAAGCGCGCGATGCGTTGGCGCGCGGCTTCTCACTCGTCGCGAAGACCTTCCTCCGCTACGCGTCGAAGGTGCAGCTGTTCCTCACCGAACAGTTCTCGACGCCGCGCACCGGCGCGCTCCTCGACGAGTACGCGGAGCTGCTCGAACGTCCGACGCGCAGCGTGGTGTCGGTGATGCAGCTGCTCGGCTCGCAGTTCCTCTGCGGGGACAAAGCGCTCGCGCGCTCGCTCGACGATCGCGTCATCATCAACTACTACGCCGGCCAGGGTCGCCCGATCGCCCACGAAGGCTTCCTGCGATCCGTGATGCACGAGCTGCGGTACTACCTGTCGCCGCCGATGGTGCCCGGGGTGCTCGCGCCGAAGCGTGAGATCTACGTCCCCACCAAGCTCGCGACGAGCGCCATGCGCGTCATCCACGGCGTGCACGATCCCCTCCCCTGTCACGCGCTCGCGAAGATGGCGGAGGTCGACGTCGAACACGCCAAGACGTACACGCAGCTCGCGGACGCGTTCGTGCAGAACGAGATCCTGCGCACGTTGATGTCGCTGTACGTCTTCCAGGCCGACGAGTTCGACCTGTCGGACGACGACATCCGCACCGCGTCCCACCGCGTCGCGTTGTTGCTCGGGCTCGGCGCCTCCGCGCGTCGCTCCGCGGAAGATCGCCTGATGGGCGCGTACACGGAGATTCGCGGGCGCGCGTTGGACTGCGTCGCGAAGCTGCAGGAGCAGATCGACACGCACCTGATGCGCGTCTCGACGTTCCGTCAGATCGTCGAGAAGGACCGCGCGCTCACTGCGGGCTCGGAGGAGAACTTCGTGCTCGGCCTGCTCTCCGCGCTCGAGAACTACAAGGGCAGCGTGTTCTGGGACGAGGTCGTCGAGCTGATCGCGCAGAGCCGCCGAACCGCGGAGCGGTTCACCGACGACTTCGGCCGGATCCCCATCGCGCACCGAGCGAAGGTGGCGCAGCGCTACGTCGACATGATGGCGGAGGACGCCGCCGCGCTTATCGAGTTCCTCGTCTACGTCGCGCAGCGCGATCATGAAGAGGGCATCGAGGGCGACGCGGCAACCGCGACCTGGATGTGGAGCGCGATGATGGCGCACCTCGAGTCGAGCGAGGTCGCGCTCGAGCGCCTCACGCAACGGCTCGACACCGAGGCCACCGCCGACGCGCTGTACCGGCTGGCCGTCGCCTACTCGCCGCGCCAGATCGCGAAGCTCGCCGACACCATCGAAGCCGCGGACACCTCGACCCGCGGCGCACGGGTGGTGCGCGCGCTACGTTCGGTCATCGTGCTCGCGTATCACCGCTCCAACGCGGTGGGGCGCATCAGCACGCGGGTCCTCGCGCGGGCGCCCGACTTCCTCACACGCCTCGGCGACGCGCGCCGCCTCAAGGATCTCGCGAGTGAGATCAACCAGCAGGCGGCGCACGAACGACGGCCGCAGCAGCAGATCGAGCTGCTCGGAGATGCGTTCGACGTCGCGGTCCTCCGCGCTGCGCTGATCGCGATCCTCGAAGGCGCCCCCGCCGCGCGCGACGAGGAGTTCACGGGCGCTGTCGACATCTACGTACGCGAGCTCTTCAAGGCGTGTTTCCGCGAGGTGCGCCAGCGCTCGCCGATGTTCCAACACTACCGCCCCGGATCGCGCATCGCGGTCTACGCGACCGGCGGCTACGGACGCGGCGAGGCGTTCGGCGGCGACTGGGACTACCTCGCGGTGGTCGACCGCGACGACCGCGGGCTGAAGAAGTTCTTCGGCAAGGTCCTCCAGCGTGTCTCCGGCGCGATGACTCGCCGCGGGCTCCACCCGCACAACCGCTTCACCGAACACTTCAACGCGTACGTGGTTTCGATCCCGGAGCTGGTCGACTACTTCAAGAACCGCTCGTCGGAGACGTTCATCGACGAAGCCGAGATCCTCGAAGCGCGCTTCTTCCTCGGCGACCCCGTCGTGGCGCGCGGGTACAACGAGGAGGTGCGCGATCTGGTGTCGAAGCACAACGGCGCAGCCTTCGTGCGCGACATCCTCGACGAGCTCGAGGACCGCCGCACGGCGCTCCCTCAAACGCTGAACCTGAAGCTCGGCGCGGGGGGCCTCCGCGAGATTCACCTGTTGTGGCTCGCGATCCGAATCATCGCGGACCTCCCCGGCCCGCTGGTTCCGGAGCTGCTCGGCATGGCGGCGGACGTGCTCCCCGAGTGTCGCTCGGACCTGCGGTTCCTGATGCTCGCCAACGCCGACCTTCGACGCGCGCGCGACCTGTATCGCCTGGTCGTGGCCTTCGACGATTCGATGGTCCCCGAGGAGATCGTGGAGATCGCCAAGGACCTCGCGCCGCTGCGCCTGGCCGGTGTGCGCGGCGACTACGCGCAGGAGCTGGAGCGCCTGCTACAGGCTTCCGCGCAGCGCATCGACCGCGTGGCGCACGAGATCCGGCGCCGCATGCGCTGATCCTTGACTGCCCGCCCCAAAAAATCGGATCGAGGTGCGCGATGAACGTGCTCGACGATCCGCGCCTCGACTTCGTGCTGCTGGAGCGCTTCGGCTTCGAACGCGACCGGTTCGAACGCGAGTACGCGGCGATGCGGGCCGGGACACTCTCGCCCGAGACGGCGATCGTCACCGACCCGATCGAGCCCGCCGACACCGTCGTCGATCTCGACTTCACGAACGAAGAGGCGCGCGCCGCGGGCGAGGCCGCGCTGAAGGCCGGCAAGGTCGCGTCGGTCGTGCTCAACGGCGGGATGGCGACGCGCTTCGGCGGGGTCGTGAAGGGTGTCGTCGAAGTGTTCGACGGTCTGACCTTCATCGCGCTCAAAGCACGCGACGCGAAGCGCGCGCACGAGAAGTACGGGCGGCCGGTCCCGCTGGTGCTCATGAACAGCTTCGCCACCGACGCCGCGACTTGGGCTCACGTGAACGCGGCGTCGAGGTTCGGGCTCGCGGAGGAAGACCTCCTCTCGTTCACGCAGTCGATCTCGGTGCGGCTCGACGAACAGCTCGGGCTCTTCATCGGCGACGACGGCCAGCCGAGCTACCACGCGCCGGGGCACGGCGACTTCTTCTCGTGCATTCGTCGCTCGGGTGTCCTCGAGAAGCTCCGCGCGCGCGGCGTACAGATCCTTCTGTTCAGCAACGTCGACAACCTCGGCGCGACGGTCGAGCCCGCCGTGATCGGCCACCACATCCTCGGCGGCAGACCGATGACCGCGGAGGTCACCGAGAAACGTCGGACGGCGTCCGGCGCCTGGGACAAGGGCGGCGCGCCAGCGCGCGTGGCCGGGTTCCTCCAGCTCGTCGAGGGCTTCCGGTTCCCGCCGGACTTCGAGCAACACACGCTCCCGGACTTCTCGACGAACAACATGCTCTTCGACGCGGCCGCGATCGATCGCCCGATCGGCCTGCAGCGTCACGTCGTGAAGAAGAAGGTCGACGGACGCGCGGCCATCCAACTCGAGTCGATCACCTGCGAGGCGAGCGGCGTTTGCGACAACGACGGCGGCGCCCTGCTCCCCCTCTCGCTCCTGCGCGTTCCCCGCGAAGGCGAGCGCGGGCGATTCTTCCCGGTGAAGGAGCCCGCGGATCTCGACGCGATGCGCGAGATCCTGAAGGCCCGCCTTGGGTGAAAGCCTTCGGAAGAATGTAGGTAGATCGGGGGCTCAGGCGCGTACTCCCTTGCGGATGCGTGCGTCAGCTCTCGTCAGGCTCCTCGGACCGACCGCCCTCACCTGGGCCCTCGCCTGCGGGGTCGGCTGCTCGTCGGATCCCACCCCCGCCACGCCGGACGGCACCCTCGGCGGCCCGTGTTACGGCAACGGAAGCTGCAACGCGGGGCTATTGTGCTCCGCGGACGTCTGCGTCCTCGAGCGCCCCCGCGACGGCGGGACGAACGCCGACCGCGACGGCGGCGAAAGCAACGGTGACAGGGACGGCGGCGGCGCCGACCGCGATGGAGGCGTGAGCGACGGCGGAGGAGGCGGAGCCGACGGCGGCGGAGCCCCCGCGCCCGACGGTTGTTTCTCGGGTGGCCCCACCGTGCGCACCGTGTCCCGCCACGCCGCGGCCTTCGACGACGACGGCGTTGCGCACGTCGCCCTCGGCGGCGATGCGTTGCGGTACGCGCGAAACGAGGGCGGCATCTGGAGCGTCGAAGTGGTCGACGCACACGGCGACGTCGGCTCCCTCGCGCTCGACGCGGACGGGCAGCCGGTCATCGCATACTTCGATCGCTACCGGCGCCACGCGCCCCTCGCGCCGGAGGTCCAAGCGCTGAAGGTCGCGCGTCGGAGCGCGGATGGGCGGTGGACCGTCGAGACGATCGACCCGGAGCTGCCGCGCACCGAAGACGAGCTCACGTGGCCTCAGCTCGCGGTGCTCCCGTCGGGGGCGGTCGTCGTCGTGGCCCCCCAGGACACCGAGATCCACACCGCACGCTTCGACAACGGAGCGTGGACAACGGAGACCGTTGCGATCGCACCGGCGACGTACGTCCGGTCGCTGGAGATCGCGGTCGACGCGCTCGGCGCGCCGATGCTCGCGTTCACGGACTTCAACAACCACTACCTGATTCGCAACGTCGACGACGCGTGGCGCGAGCCGCAGGTCGTCAGCACGCCGGCGGGCAACGTCGGGCTCTCCGCGTTCTTCGCCGACGCAGCGGGGCGGCCTTCGTTCGTCGTCTACGCGATGAACGGCGCCGGTGAGCGGCTCCACGTGCTGCGCGAGACCGGCGCCGGGTGGGACGTTCAAACCTGCGCGGGCTTCAACGATGGACGCCTCGGGTACTCACCGGGGTTGCTCGCGGACGGCACCGTCGCGTTCGGATTCTTCGACTACCTCGGCAACCCGGACGGCTGGGCGCCCGCCGTGATGACGGTCGCCGCGACGTGTGAATCGGATGTCGCCGACGTCGGTGACCCGTCCCGCAACGACGCGGACTACGTGCTCGAACAGCGCCCGTTGTCGCGCGCCGGAATCGCGTTCGCCGCGGACGACGACCGACAGCTGCTCGTCTATCTGGACCTCGCCTCGAAGGAGGTCGTCGCGTCGATACGCGACGCCAACGGCACCTGGACACGCGAGACACTCACGCCGAATGGCCTCCGCGGGTTCGCCGCGGCGCTCACCCTGGACGCGGACGAGCGCCCCGTCGTCGCGGGCATCGAGCTGGCGAGTCGAACGCTGGAGCTTTCGCGCTTCGACGGAACGCAGTTCGTGACGGAGCCGGTGCCCCTGGGCCCCGCAGAGGACGTGTGTGAGATCGAAGCAGCGCTGCCCGGGTCGGTGGACGTCGCGCTCCACGGGACCGGCGACATCCTCGTCGCGTACACCCGCCACTGTCAGACCCGCGGTCGGGAGATCGTGCTGTCGCGCCTCGCGCCGTTCGGTTGGACACAGGATGTCATCACCGCCGGCTCGGCGGACACGAAGCTGCGCATCGCGCTCGACCCCGAGGGCCGCCCGGCGATCGTGTTCGGCAACCAGCTCGCCGAGTACGACGGCACGCAGTGGGTGATCGACATCGTCGGCACCCTGGGCGATCGCAGCGCGCGATCGTCGGTGGCGTACGACGGGCTCGGCCGCGCCGTCCTCGTCACGATGGAGACGCGTGACGTCGCCGTCGCGACGCGCGATGCCGCCGGCGCGTGGACCATCGAGCGCATCGAAGCGATCAGCTTCAACGACCGAATGCAGACGGCGCTCGCGATCGATCGCGACGGCATCTACCACCTCGCGTACAGCCACACGGTTCAAAACGAACCCGACCGCGTCCGCTACGCGAAGAAGGAAGCCGGCGCGTGGACGTTCTCGACGATCGAGGAGACCACGTCATCGTCGGTGTACGGCTCCTCCGGCGGGCTCGACCTCGCGATGGTGGGCACCGAGCCCCGCGTGGTCTTCCAGTCCCACACGGCCCAGACCGCACGCATCGCGCGGCCGGACGGCGCCGGGTGGCTCGTCGAAGACCTCGTCACGGACGGTGACAGCGGTTGGTACCCGGCGATCGCCGTCGACACGAGCAGCGTGACCCACGCGGCGTTCCACCACCGCGGCACCGCCGACCTCTGCTACGCGACGTATTAGTCCAGGCCGAGGTATCGGCGACACGCGACCACCGCCGCGTCGAGGAACGCGGCGACGTTCGCCGCCTGGTCATCACCCGCAGCGACGAGCGTACGCGCCGTGAGGATCGCCGCGAAGAACCCGTCGGTGTGCCACGCACCGAGCGGCAGCGACGCGAGCGACGGGTCCTTCGGGTACGGCCACGGCGTGACGTACCAGTACGGCTGGGCGTAGCTGCCGTCGCCCGGGCTCAGGCCGACGCCGATCGAGCGCGCGGCCTCGGCGTCGACACCTTCGTCGAAGGTGATGAGCGTGGCGATGTCGAAGTGGTGCGGCCACAGGCGCACCGGCGAAGCGGGCTGATCCGCGCGCGCGGCTTCGAGGATCGCGGCCGCGTTCTCGAACCACCCTTCCAGCTGCGCCAGCGTCGCGTCGGTTTCGAACCTCGCGCCCTCGGCGAGCGGATGAGCAGGGAGCTCGTGTTCGGGCATCACCAACGCCGCGCCCTCGGGGAGCGCGGCTTCGAGCGCCGCGAGCCCTTCGGCGAGCGTTCGACCGGCGAGCGGAATCGTGGCGCGGACCTCTTCGTCCAAAACGACCAGCTCGAGCGACGACACCCGCAGCCCCGCGCGCAGCGACGTGCCGGGCAGCGCGGCGCCTTCGAGCACGGCGTGGGTGGCGTTCCAGACGAGCGCGGTGTGGCTGAAGTCTTCGGCGGGAGGCACCCGAGCGACGCCCGGCGCTGCGACGAGCTGCGATGCGTAGTGCGCGTTCAGTCGCGCTTCGATGAATTCGGGGGGCGGGTTCGGTAGCAAGCGATACATCGTGGCGGCCTTCCTCGTTACGGGACGTCGCGTCTTGGTTACAGTTCCTTCGTCATGACCGCCAGCCTCGCCAACACGAAGAACCCCGCGCGCGTGGCGCGCTTCTCCCGGCTCGAAGATCGCAAGCCCGCCTACGCGCTCGTGAAGGACGTCGACCTCGTCGTCATTCGCCTCGGCGACGCCGTGTCGGTGCTCTACGGGCGCTGCCTGCACCGCGGCGCGCTGATGGCCGACGGGCACCTCGACGGGGACAACCTCATCTGCGGCGTTCACGGCTGGGACTACCGCGCCGACACCGGCGTGAGCGAGTACAACAACGAGGAGGCGCTCGAGAAGTTCACGGCGTGGGTCGAAGACGACGAGGTCTACGTCGACGAGGACGAGATCGCCGCGTTCGCGCGCGTGCACCCGCAGCCCTACGACCGTTCGTCGTACCTCGGCCTGTACGCCGACACCCACGGCGCGCCGGAGGAGCCGCACAACCAACACATCCAGCGCCTCGCGCGCGAGGGCCTCTCCAAGCTCGGTCACCACGGGGAGGTCTCGGCGATGGGGGTCCCGCGGCAGCAGCTCCCCTCGTGGGACGACCTGCAGATCGTCACCGCGCAGCTCGCGAAGAAGCCGCTGCTGGACGACGCCGCGGTCGAGACTGCCGTGACGATCGGTTTGCGTGCGAAGAAACCGCTGACCCTCGAGATTCCGCTGTTCGTCAGTGACATGTCGTTCGGCGCGCTGAGCGAAGAGGCAAAGGTCGCGTTGTCGAAGGGCGCCGAGCTCGCCGGGACCGGCATCTGCTCCGGCGAAGGCGGGATGCTCCCCGAGGAACAGGCGGCGAATTCGCGCTACTTCTACGAGCTCGCGAGCGCCCGCTTCGGGTGGAGCATCGACAAGGTCAAGAAGTGCCAGGCGTTCCACTTCAAGGGCGGTCAAGGCGCGAAGACCGGCACGGGGGGGCACCTGCCGGGCAACAAGGTCGTCGGCAAGATCGCTGAGGTCCGCGGGCTCACCCCCGGCACGCCGGCGATCAGCCCCGCGACGTTCCCGGACCTGCACACCGTCGCGGACTTCGCGGCCGTGGCCGAGGAGGTGCGCGAGGCGACCGGCGGCATTCCGATCGGGTTCAAGCTGAGCGCGCAGCACATCGAGGCCGACATCGACTTCGCGCTCGAAGCGGGCGCGGACTACATCATCCTCGACGGACGCGGCGGCGGGACCGGCGCCGCACCGAACCTCTTCAAGGACAACATCTCCGTGCCGACGATGGCCGCGCTCCCGCGCGCGAAGCGGCACCTGATCGCGCGAGGCGCGGACGACGTCACGCTGGTGATCACCGGCGGGCTGCGCACGGAGGGGGACTTCGTGAAGGCGCTCGCGCTGGGCGCGGACGCCATCGCGGTGTCGAACGCGGCGCTGCAGGCGATCGGCTGCTTGGGGATGCGCGCGTGCCACACGAACAACTGCCCGGTCGGCATCGCCACACAGAAGGAGCACCTGCGCGGGCGACTGATCGTCGAGGAGTCGGCGAAGCGCCTCGCGCGGTACTTCGAAGCGTCGGTGGAGCTGATGAAGATCCTCGCGCGCGCGTGCGGGCACACGCGGCTCGCGGACCTGAGCGCGGGGGATCTCACGTCGTGGGATCGCGACGTCGCCTACCTGACCGGCGTGCCCTACGCGGGTGTGACGCCGCTGTAGCGTTCAGAGCTCAGCGGCTACAATCTCACTTCGTGATCCCCTTCGGCCGCATTCGTTGGGTGAAGAGCGTCGCGCTCGACGAGGACGAGCTCGCGTACGTCGGCGAAGATCCGACGGTGCGCCACCGCGAGCCGATCCGTCGCGGCGATGTGTTCGACCTGCACTGCACCGAAGAGGACGCCGACACCCTCGCCGAGCCCGAGGTCGACGACCGCCTCGTGCTCGTTCAGCATGGCCTCACCACCCACCTCGTCCGCGTCGTCGGCGAGACGGTCGAGCGCCGCCCGAAGTCGACCATCCGCCGCGGCACGCGCGATCACCGCTTCGTCATGCAGCGCACCTGCGCGGTCGATCTGTTGTGCGCCGTCGAGCCGCCCACGAACGAGGCCGCCTTCGGCTTCGAACCCCGCGCGCGCGGCGGGGAGGTCTTCGCGATCCGGGAGCTCGAAGCGTACGAAACCTCGCGCGAACCGATGTGGGCCGTGCAGCGTCGGATCGTCCAGGCGCTCACGCGCGCATCCGACAGACGCAGGAAGCCGAAGGAAGAGCCGATGCGGAGAATCGAAGACGACGGCAAGGGCCGCGTGGAGCGGTAGTTACTTCGACGCCTCCCAGACGCCGCCGAGGTCGCTGGAGCCGACGAGGCGGAAGCGGCCGTCGATCGTGTCGGGCGCAGACTGCACCTGGAGGATCTCCGCGCGGTTCTGGCCGTCCTGCGGGTTTGTGTCGACCGCGTGGCCGTACTGGTCGAACTCGAGCGCATCGACGTCCGTGGCGATGTCCGCGATGGCGTCGACCGCGCCGTTGATCAGGCCGACGCACAGCGCGTTGAGCGCCGCCGCCGCCGCGGCGTTGCTCTGCGCGATCTGGTTCGCGAGCTGCTGGCACTGCACGGCGTTGAGCAGCGCGCCGCGGAACGTGGGCTGCGCGCCGCCCGTCACGATGTTCGTGACGGTGTCGAGGACGAGGAGCACGAACTTGCGCATCTCGATCTCGACCTCGCGGTCCTCGAAGACGAGGTCCGCCTCCGGGACGCCCGCGTTCAGCGTGCCGTCGAACGGCGGGATGTACACCGCGACCTCGACGCCGCCGGTGCCGCCGACCGGGATGGGCGTCGGGCGGTTGAGGATCGGGATCGGCACCTGCGCGCACTGCGGGTACGGGATCGGCGAGGTCGTCTGACGCCCCTGCGGGCACTGATCGATCCACCGCAGGTAGAACGCCGACCAGGTCTCGTTGCCGTGGATGGCCGTCGTCGTGTCGGTCGGGTTCAGCGGGAGGTCCTGCTGGACGTTCAGGATCGCGTCGGCCTCGATGTCCGTGAACAGGTTCGCGATGTTGTTGATCGTGTTGAAGAACTGCACGAACCAGTCGGGGATGTAGTCGTCGACGATCTGCCGCAGAATCGGATCGACGATGAACTCCCAGGGCTGCCCGAGGTGCGACCGGCCCTGCAGCAGCTCGTTGATGCGGTCGAGATCACTCGCGATGCCGCCCAGCCCAAACGCGTAGTCCGAGAGGTCGAACAGGTACTCCGCCTGGTAGGTGCCGACGACGTTGATGAAGGTCGACGGCACCACGCCGCCGTCCCGGGGACCGCCGTCGCGCGGACCACCGTCGCGACCGACTCCGCCGTCCAGCGTTCCACCGCCGTCGCGATCCGCGCCGGCGTCGATCACGCCGCCGTCAACGTCACCTTGAACGACACCCGAGTCGAGCTTGTACGAGCCCTCGCCGCAGTTGGTGACGTCCTCGCAGTCCGTCCCCATGAAGTCCGAGACGGGGGACAGCTCGTCCTTCTCACAACCCGTCAGGATCAGACAGGCCACCGCCCAGGGACCAATTCGACCCATTACGCGCCGCACGTTCACGATGGTGTGGCATCGCCTCCACAAGTGCCCTCCGTCAAACTACGGACCCCTGTGGCGCGGAAGCCTCAAAGCTGACCGTTGGTCAGGAGAGGCGGCCCAGTACGGCGTCGGTCGCGGCGGACATCGTTGCGGGGGAGTCGGAGGTCAGGTCGAACGTCAGGGCCTCCCCGGAGGCGAGGACCGCCTTCACGGCCTCTTCGACGGCGTCGCCGGCCTCGACGAGCCGGGCGTCGTCCTTCTTCCGCCCCAGCCACCGGAGGGCCTCGGCCACGGAGAGGATCATCGCGTTCGGGTTGAGCTGGTCCTTCCCGGCGAACTGCGGCGCCGAGCCGTGGATGGGCTCGAACATCGCGTGGTCGTCGCCGACGTTGCAGCCGACCGCCATACCCATACCGCCCTGAAGGACGGAGGCGAGGTCCGTGATGATGTCGCCGAACATGTTCGTGGTGACCACGACGTCGTAGCGCTCCGGCTCGCAGACGAGCCACTGGGTGAAGGCGTCGATGATCGCGACGTCCTGCTCCACCTCGGGGTAGCGCTCGCCGATCTCCTGGAACACCTCGTGGAAGAAGCGGCACCCCTCGAGCACGTTGTTCTTCACCACGCAGGTGACCTTCTTCTTGCCGCCGCGCTCCATCGCCGTCCGGTACGCCAGCTCGATGATGCGCTCGGACGCGCGCCGCGTGATCACACGGGTGTCCGTCGCGACCTGCGCCACACCCCCGGGGCGCAGCGTCCCGCCCATCCCGCAGTAGAGGTCTTCGGTGTTCTCGCGCAGGAACACCATGTCGACGTTCTCCGGCGCCCACACCTGCCGGTGCTGCCCGCTGATGCGGTGCTGCACACCCTCGAACAGCTTCACCGGGCGGACGTTCGCGTACAGGTCGAGCTTCAAGCGGTTGCCGATCACCGGCGACCACCCCGCCATGTTCCCGTCCGGCATCGTCACCGGGCCCTTGCCGTTCGGCGACGGCCACCCGACCGCGCCGAGCAGGATGACGTCGGCGGCCTTGCACTTCGCCTCGGACCCCTCGGGCCAGTCGCGACCGTGCTCGAGGAAGTACTTCCCGCCGCACGGGATCTCGTCGACGTCGAACGTGGTGTCGGTCATCGAAGCGACGCGGTCGAGCACCCGGCGCCCCTGCGCCGCGACCTCGGCGCCGCCACCGTCGCCGGGAAGGAGGACTACGGAGTACGAGGCGCGAGCCATGCGCGCGGTTTGGCGCGTCCGTGAGAGAGGGTCAACGTTTTGTGAAAGCTAGCCGTCGTCGTCGATCACGGGATCCACCCCGACGGCGCGGGCTTCTTCGACGACCGACCGCGTGAACGCGTCATCCCCGCGCACGGCGTAAACCGCCTCGATGACCCGCTTCCCGTTGGCGAGTTTCTCCTCGAAGAACCGGGTCTGCTCCCACTCGTGTTTCTTCACCGTGGGCTTGGCGTACCAGGGCGGCTCCCAGTGGTTGAGCTCGTGCACGGTCGTGAACCGGCCATCTTCGTGCGCGTCGAAGCTCTGCACGTGCCGCGCGCCCTTGAGCGGCCAGTTCAGGAACTCGTCCTCGATGCAGCGGTCGCGGTCGATGCGCACCGTTCGCACCCGCAGCATGATCGAGTGACGACCCTGATTGATGTGGACTTCGTACTCGCGCCCCACGTCGATCCGCTGGTCGTGGGCCTTGCACCACTCCCGGCGGCGCTCGGCGCTCACATACCGCAGATGGTCGAGCTGTTCGTAGAAGCGGAACACCACGGTCGGTGGCGCTTCCACCACGATGGACGCCTCGATGATCACGAGCTGATTCGGCCGGACGTTAACACGCCCCTCAGTCGTTCGCCGCCCCGGCCTCGATCCACGACCGCACCAGCTCGATACGCTCCGCGGACAGCGGCTGGCCCGGCGGCATCTCGCGCGCGCCGGCCGGCAGGTTCGTGTCCTCGATCTTGTCGACGAGGTAGGAGCCCGCGACGTCGCCCGCCACGACGAGCACGCGGTCCGGCGCCTCGACGGCGTTGACCCCGACCAGCTCCGCGAAGGCGACGCCGGCGGTCAGATCGAGCATCCCCGCGTTGTTGGCGTTCGCGGTGGAGTGACAGGACGAAAACGCGCAGGCCGGCGTCAGCACCTGGTCCTGGACCTCGGTGAACGTCGCCGGCTCGCTCCCGCCGCACGCGGCGGTGACGAGGAACAGACCCGTGGCCCATCGCAGCTTCTTCACGGGGTGGGGAGTGGCGCCTCGGGCCACCCCAGGTCAACGAAAACGCAACGCGTCATGGAAGATCCCAACCCCCCGATCTGCGGATGCGAGGCCGCGCCCCGTCTCGTACAATCACCGACGCATGCGTGTGTGGTCGCTCCCGCTCTGCTTCGCCCTCCTCGCGCCCGCTTCGGCGTTCGGCGCCGACTGGGAGGAGATCTCCCACGACGAAGGCATCCAGGTCTGGCAGCAGCCCGTCGAGGGGACCTCGCTGGTGCGCTTCCGTGGGAAGGGCAAGGTGGACGCCAGCATCAAGAAGATCCTCGCGGTCCTCCAGGACTGGAAGCGGAAGACGGAGTGGATGGACAGCTGCGTCGAGAACCGCCCGGTGCGGTTCCAGGGGATGGGTCGGCGCGTCGTCTACAACCGCACCGGTACGGGGGTGCCGCTGATCTCCGACCGTGACGTCGTCGTCCAGACCAGCCTCAAGATCCTCCAAAAGGAGCGCGGCGTGGAGCTGTACGCCAAGAACACGGCGGACAAACTCGCCCCCGAGGTCGACGGCGTGGTCCGGATGCCCAACCTGGACCTCAAGTGGCGCCTGATCGCCGTCTCGCCGGAGAAGACCGAGGTCACCTACGAGGTCATGGCGGATCCAGGCGGCTCACTGCCGAAGTGGCTCGTGAACCTCGCGTCGAAGTCGATCCCGCACAAGACGATCTCGAACCTGAGGAAGCAGGTGCACAAGGACTACACCGAGGAGCTCGCCTACGTGGAGGCGGCCTACGACTGGGCCGCCGTCGGCCTGTAGTCGTTTGTAACGCGTAGGCAAACGCACGAGAAAATTCAGATCCTCGGCGCGGGGGGCGCGTTTTCATCCCCCATGAACCGCAGCCTCCCCGTCCTCGACAACCTCCAGATCGCCAGCCCCTGCAGCGCCGCGTGGGCCGACATGGTCGGCGACCAGCGCCGCCGCTTCTGCGAGTCGTGCGAGAAGAACGTGTACGACCTCACGGTGATGACGCCGGTCGAGATCGTCGACCTCATCGAGAAGACCGAAGGGAAGTTCTGCGGGCGCCTCTTCCAGCGCCGCGACGGGCGCGTCCTCACCGACGACTGCCCGGTCGGCCTCGCCCGCGTCCTTCAGCAGGCCAAGCGTCGCACGTTCCGGATGGCCGCCGCGGCGATCACGCTGTCGGCGTCGATGCTGTCGCTGCTCGCCTACCGGCAGCTCCGCGACGATCGGGTCTTTGGGCCGGAGAGCGTCGTGACGAAGACCATCGAGAAGATCGAGAAGATCACCCCGCCGGACCCCGTCCCCCAGCCGGTGGCGGGCGGCATCCGGGTCGACCCGATGATCATGGGTGACATCGCCGTCGACCCCGAACCCGTCCCGGAGCCGCCGGAGCCGGTCTACGAGTTGGGCGAGATGATCGTCGACATCGAGGAGTGACGCCCCTTCACCGGGTGCCCAACCGCGGTACCGTCCGCCGCGTGCCCCACTCAAGTGAAGATCCGCGCGCGCCCCGTCGTTGTCGCCCAGTAATGGCGCGCGCTCTCGGGTTCACGATCCTCCTCTTCGGCTCCACGGCCCTCGCCGCCCCCACCGTCTACAAGAGCTCCGTCCCGGCCGACGCGCCGGACACCGCGCACGTGAACATCGACGCCTTCGGGCGCTACGCGATCACCACGCAGAGCAAGACGGGCGTCGCGCTGCAGATCGTGGATCGCGTCGCGGGCCCCGGCCCCGTGCACGGCCGCGCCGGCGAAGAGGACGGACGCCTCGACGCGTTCTTCGACCGCGGCACCTACCGCATCAAGACGTTCGGCGACCCGCGCGCCTCGAAGGGCAAGGCGTCGCTGCGCGTGCACGCGTTCGCGGAGAAGAACGCGCCGGCGCCGCCGAAGATCGTCGAGCACAAACCGATCGACACCACGCTCGGCGACTTCGAGCAGCGTTCCTACTGGGTGGAGATCACCAAGCGCCGCTGGGTCGCCTTCGAAGCCGCGGGGCGCAACCTGTCGGACCTGCGCCTGTGGAAGGACGGCACCTGGCTCGTCGACCGCACACCGGAGTCGGACACCACGGAGCCCAAGACCGGGCGCCCGCTCGCGGTGCGGCGCCTGACGGCGGACCTCGAGCCGGGGCTCTACCTCCTCACCGCGTACGGCGGCGTGCCGCGCGCGTGGGCCGACGACGACAAGAGCCACCCGTTCCACCTCCGCTTCGGCATCCCGACGCTTCCCTCCGTGCTCCGCAAGCGCATGGTGATCGGGCCGCTGGGGTACGACCGCTTCGTCGTGACCGGCGCGAGTTACTACCGCATCGAGCTCGCGGAGGCGCTGGATCTCGGGCTCGAGGTCGGGCGCTACCAGGCGCACTCACCTTGGAGCGGCGACCGGCGGACGGCGATCACCAAGAAGTCCGTGCCGCCGATCGCGGAGCTCTTCCTGGGCAGCGACAACAGCGCACGCGTCGTCACGGTGCGCGGCCCCGCGGGGCGGCCGTACCTTCTGCAGCACTTCGACCAGCGTCGCAGCGTCACCCTCCCGCGCGGCGAGTACTACGTCGCGACGGTGCACTCCGGTCACCCCGCCGACGAGCTCGATGCCTCGGGCATCGTCGTGCGCAACAAGGAGCCCTGGGACGCCACGGTGTGGCAGGCGCCGCGCCCCGCCGACGGCGACGGGTGGGCGCGCCGCTTCAACCTCCTCGACAAAGCGACCATCCTCCTCGACATCCACGAGAGCGGGACCTACCGCCTCGTCGCGGGCGGCGACGCGCGCGCGGACTTCCGGCTCGAGCCGTTCTTCGTGACGCCGCCGAAGGACTACCGGACGCCGAAGACCCAGAAGGCCCCCGCCACGTGGAGCGTGGATCGCGGGCTCTACGTGCTGACGATGTACCCGGACAAGAAGGGGGTCATCGAGGTCGCGCTGAGCCGAGACGGCCTCGGCGATCGGCTCGGGCGGGTGTTCGGCTCGAACGCGAAGATCGAGATCGAGCCGCCGCGACCGGCGGTTCGTTTCGAGCGATTCGCGGCGCCGTCCGACGGGCTGACGCTGTACGTGAACGAGCAACCCGGTGTGCGCACGGGAATCCTCGCGCGGAAGCTCCCCCTCGATCTGCGCGACCCGTTGTCGATCGCGCTGCGGCCGAACGAGGTCGCGACGCTCTCGACGAACATCGCGGAGGAAGGTGTGCTCTACGCCGAGGCCGAGGACGGCGCGCGGCTGCTCTTGTCCGTGGACGGGGGGAGCTGGGGGACGTCGCTGCGTCCGTCGGTGGGGCGTCACGAGATCCGCGTGAAGGGGGCGCCGGGGATCTCGGTGTCGACGGTCGGTCTGAAGACTCGCCGCCTCGAACCCGACACGCCGTTGCCCGCGATGCCCGACGCGCGGCTCGCGAACATCCCGAAGCTGCCGCGCCTTTCGGATCGCGAGCCGGTCTTCTTCGACCTCGATCGCAGCAGCCAGCGGAGCTACCTCGTCGAGGCGACCGCGACCGGGCTCTACCAGCTGGAGTCGACCGGGCTCCTCGCGACCGAGGGGCGCCTGCGCACGCGTGTCGTGCCGTCGTTGGTGACGGTCGCGCAGAACGGCGTGGGCCGGAACTTCCTCGTGCAGCAATATCTCGGCGTCGGGAGCTACCAGCTCACCGTCGGGACGCAGGGGCGAAGCAAGGGGCACCTCGGCGTTCGCTTGAAACGAACGAAGGAGAGCCGCCGCGCGCCGCTGATCGACGGCGTGCCCGCACGCGCGACGATCCACGTGGGGGAGACGTTGGTCTACCCGTTCGAGATCGAAGAGGAGGGTTCGTACCGCCTGCGTGCGTTCGGACAAGGGCGCACGCTGAAGGCCCGCCTCGAAGACGCGGAGGGGTGGCCGCTCGTCACGCCGAACGTCGACGCGGACTTCGACCGGCGCTTCGAGAAGGGGCGCTACCGCCTGATCGTGCTGCCGGAGTCGGTCGACGTCCGCGTGGTGACGCTCCTCGAGAAACACCAGCCGCCGCTGACGTTCGAAGGGCACGGGCCGCACTCGATCCCGCTCAACCAGCAGATCGAGCACACCTGGGTTCGCAAGGGCGACGACACCAAGAAGGACGTGTGGTCGTTCGAGGTGCCGGCCGACGTGGACGTGAAGCTCGAGCTCGGCGGGAAGATGCACGGGGATCTCTTCCGCGAAGGTCAGCGCGAGAAGGTCGCCTACGTGCCGCCGCTGCGCGGGTGGTCGGGCGCGCTGACGAAGGGGCGGTACCGGCTCGAGATCGAGAACCTCCAGAAGACCACCGACGTCCCCTACGCGCTCGCCGTGCGCACGGTGCAGCTCGTGGTCGGCCAGACCTGGAACGTGCGCGCGCCGCAGGTGCTCCCGCTCGCGATCGGCACGGACGAAGTCGTGGAGATCAACTCGTTCGGCGGGGCGGATGTCGCCGCGCGTTTGATCGACGCCGACGGCCGCGTTGTGGCGCGCTCCGACGACCGCCCCGACGACTGGAACTTTCTGCTCGCCCGCCGCCTCGCGGCGGGGCGCTACACGTTGCGCATCGATCCGGTCGCCGGTCGACGCGCGCACACCCGTGTCCGCGTCCTCACGCGCGCGGCGCACGCGTCGAAGCCCTTCGCGGTCCCCGGCACGAAGACGGTGAACGTCGAGGACCGGCGCGAGGTCATCCCGCTCACGCTCCCCGAGGGCGCGCGGTTCCTCGTCGTGTGGGCCCGCTCGCCGGAGACCACCGCGATCGCGGTGGAGGAGAACGTCGGCGGCTGGCGCGCGGTGGCGCAGCACGTCGGGCGCCCGGCGCGAATCGAGGTGCCGTTGGCGCTCGGTGCGAAACGCGATCGTTACCGCGTGAACGTGTGGTCGACCGAGGAGCGCGGTGCGCCGGTGGAGCTCGAAGTCCACGCGGTCGCGCCCGAGCCGATCTCGGAGGCGAAGCTCGCGCGCGGCCACGTGGTGTCGCGCATCGGGAAGCTGCCGATCGGCCTCGCCGCGGTCGCGCTCGAGACGCCGGGTTCGTTCACGTTCGATGAGCCGGAGAACGTCCGCTGGGCCGACCGCGTCGCCGCCGCCGCGCCGGACCGCGGCCTCGCCCACCCCGCGGGACGTCAGCTCTGGATCGTCCAGGCGCTCGACAAGGCCAAACGCGGGACGGTGCGCGGCAAACGCGTGGCGCTCGACGGCGGCGCGTTGCCGATCGTGATCGATGATCAGGGCGTGCGCGTCGACGTCGTCGACGACGCGATGGTCGTCGCGACGATCGACACGTCCCGCTCGCCGCTCGGCCTCACGGTGTTGGGGCCGAACCAGATCGCGGCGCCGCGTCACTACGACGTCTCCGCGAACGGTCGCGCCGCCGCGGTCTCCCTCGGCGGTCGCGCGCGCGGCGTTCAGGTCTGGTCCGCGACCTCGGGCGTCGATGCGTTCGACGCCACGTTGCGCGTCGCGCGCTTCGACGAGGTCACGAAGACCACCGCGACGCGCGGCAGCGTCGCCCCCGGCGCGGCGGTCATCCTGGAGAAGAAGGCCGGCGCCTCCCGTCACCACGTCCTCCTCACGCGCGGCGGCGTCGCCGCGATCGCCCAGGGCGACGAAGTGCAACGCGTCGTCCTCGCGAACGAGGTGCCCGAGCGCTTCGACGGCGACAGCGACCGGGTGGTCGTCTTCAACCCGTCGTCGTCTCCGGTCGAGTACGCGATCGACGTCGTCGAAGCCGGCGACAAACGCGTGCCCTACGAACAGATGGAGGTCGCCAACGGCCGCTTCGAGCTCACGTTGCCGGCGGTGAAGAACGCGCGCGTGCTCCGTGTGGTCGGCGCGGAGTCGGTCACATGGTTCGGCGCGGACGGGAAGACGGCGACGGGGGACACGTTCGACGTCCCCGGCGTCGGCGGCGTGGTGCGCATCGTCCACGGCGCCGAGACAGTGCTCGCGTGGACCGACGTCCCCGAGCACCCCTACGCGGCGCTCTTCGACCGCAACCCGTCGGCGAAGGCCGTCGAGGCCCCCGGCAGCGTCGCGTTGTCCGGGCGCGCGATGGCGTTCGACCTCTCCGCCGAGGCCGCGACGCTGTTCGAAGTACGCGCCGACGTCCCCGTCGTCGCGCGCTGGGAGACGCCGGGCGCCGCGCCGCAGGTCGTCGTCGGTCGACGCGGCCTCGCCATGCCGCTGTTCCTCTCGTCCGGTCGCGGGCGCCTCTCGCTCCGCGCGGTGGGCGGCGGTCCGCTGTTCGGTCGCGCCGCGTTCGTCCGCACCGAAGTGCCGCACCTCGAAGAGGGGATCGGGCCGCAGGTCGTCATCGGCCCCGGACACGCGCGCGCCTTCACGTTCGACGTGAAGGACGCCACGAAGATCGGCGTCGGCCTACGCGCGAGCGACGCCGAGGTGCGCATGGCGCTCCTCGATCCGAAACGCGGCGTCATCGGCGACGGCGTCGCGCAGATGCCCAAACTCGAAGCCGGCACCTACGTGCTCCTCGTCTACACCGGCGAGAAGGTCGCGCGCGTTCGTCCGGCGATCGTCGGGACCAAACCACCACCGACGGGACCACCGGGTGAAGTCGTGGACCGCTACATCCAACTCGAAGGAGAGGACTCATGAGAACGCGCCTCGCACTCGGACTGGGCGCGCTCGCGCTCCTCGCTGCCGTCGGCGCGCAATTCTCGATCGCGCGCCCCACCACGGACAACGGACCGGTCGTCGTGCCCGAGAAGTTCCTGCGCCGTTGGGACCCGGTCACGGTCTTCTTCCCCGGCGCGGTCGGGCGCCCCGGACCGGAGGACCAGCCGGAGCGCTTCGTGCGGATCGAGCCGTCGCACCCGGGCGCGTACACCTGGGTCGACGCGAAGACGCTGCAGTTCGTCCCGGCGGAGCCTTGGCCCGCGCTGGAGCGCGTCCGTGTCCGCCCCGAGGCGGGGCGCTCCGTTGGGTTGGTCACGTTGATCAACCCACCGAGCCGCACGCTGCCCCGCCCCGGCGCCGACAACCTGCAACCGCTCGACGCGATCACGCTCACCTTCGGCGAGCCGATCCCCCTCGAAGCGCTCGCGAAGATGACCACGATCGAGCTGCGACCGCGCCCCGGCCTCGACGCCTCGCGGGCGCACTGGCTCGACGAACAAGACTTCGTCGTGAAGATGATGGAGCGGCGCTCTCCGAGCGACGCCGCGACGTACGTCCTTCAGCTCCGTGAGCCGATCCCGGAGAGCACCCGCGCGACGGTGCACTTCGCGCTGTCGCTCGACGACGACCACGAAGACTCGGCGCACAGCTTCTCGTTCTCCACGCTCGACGCGTTCCGTCTGCTGTCGTTCGGCTGCTCCGGCGTGCGGCTCCCCGTGACCCCGGCCGGGTCGCAGTACGAAGCCGAGGAGGCGCTTCGCTGCCAGGGCGGCGGGCGCCGCGTGCAGCTCGAGCTGTCGAGCGAGCCGTCCGCGATCGACGAGGTGTTGCTCAACAACTTCGTGCGCTTCACGCCGCCGGTCGAGGGTGTGAAGGTCGTCCGCAGCGGGCGCACGCTGATGATCGAGGGGCGCTTCGAGGTCGAGAAGCGCTACGAGCTCGCGGTGCACCCCACGCCGCTCACCGACACGGCCGGGCGCAAGCTGGACCTTCACGGCACCAGCCGGATGTCGTTCTACTACCCGCGCTACAACCCGTACCTCTCTCTGCAGGACGCGAACGGCACCGTGGAGCGGCTCGGCCCTCAGACCATCCCAATCGGCTCGCGCGGACACGACCGCGTGGACCTCCGCATTCACCGCGTCGACCCGCTCGACCGTCGGTTCTGGCCGTTCCCGCGCCAGGTGGTCGCGGTCGACGAGTCGAAGCGCCCGCCGGGCCCCGGCGAAGAGATCGAGCTCGACGTGAACGCGCGCTTCACGCCGACGACCTCCAGCGTTCGCGAGCTGCTCCGCACCATGGGCACGGGTGATCTGTCTCGGATCGTGCGCCTCCCGATCGGGCGCGACGACAACGCCGCGACCTACGGGCTGGATCTGTCCGAGCACCTCGCGTCCATCGCCGGCGCGAAGCAGCCCGGCACCTACCTCGTCGGGGTCCGGCACATCACGGGTGCGCCGCAGCGCGCGTGGATGCGATTGCAGGTCACGGACCTCGCCGTGTCGATCGCCGAGGAGCCGCACGAGGCGCGCTTCTTCGTCACGAGCCTCGCGTCCGGCAAACCGGTCGCGGGCGCACGGGTGCTCGTGGAGGGGCGCAAGAACAAGTCCTGGCACACCTTCTTCGCGGGGAAGACGGACGGCGCCGGCTCGGCGCGCTGGAGCGCGCCCGGTTACATCCGCAACGCGGAGATTCGACGCGTCGTCGTCCAGCTCGGCGAGGACCGACTGGTGATCGATCCGAACGACCCGCCGCAGCGCTTCGCGCACAACCGGTGGACCAACAACCGCAGCGGCGCGCTGTTGTCGTGGATGATCGCGAGTCACCCGGAGCGTCGCGGCGACCAGGCGAAGACGCTCTGCCACGTCTTCTCGGAGCGCCCGGTGTACCGTCCCGACGAGGCCGTGCACCTCAAGGGTTTCGTGCGCACACGGCACGAGGGGGAGCTGAGCCTCCCGAAGAACCGCGACTACAGCCTCGTGGTCCGCGGTGCGGGTGACCTGAAGTACACGTACCCGATCGAGCTGTCGAAGAGCGGGAGCTTCTACGTGAAGTTCGCGCAAGAGAACTTGCCGACCGGGATGCTCACGGCGTCGTTCGGCACGCCAACCCAACCGCGCATGTGCCAGGTCAGCTTCTCGATGGAGGCGTACCGCATCCCGAAGTTCGAGGTTCGGCTGCACGGCGAAGACGTCGCGCCGCTCGACGGCTCGTTCACGCTGAAGGGCACGGCGAGTTACTACGCGGGCGGGCCCGTGGCGGGGCGCCCCATCCGCTGGCGCGTCACGCAGTTCCCGTACGCGTGGAACCCACCGTCCAAGCTGAAGGGCTTCGTGTACTCCACGGACAGCCGTTACTCGATCCACCGCCGGTTCGAGTCGACGCCCAACCTCGGGCGCAACGACAGCACCGACGAGACCGGCGCCGCGAAGCTCGAGCTCAACCCCGCGTTGGAGCCCACCGCGCAGCCGCGCACGTACGTCGTCGAGGCGACGGTGACCGGCGCCGACGATCAGACCGTGAGCGCGACGAAGCAGGTGCGCGCCGTGCCGCCGTTCGTCGTGGGGGTGAACGTCCCGCGCTTCATCGAGCGCGCGAAGTCGATTCGGCCGCAGGTCGTCGCCGTGGATCCGAACGGCAAGCTCGTCGCGGGACAGCCGCTGACGGTGAAGCTGATTCACCGCACGTGGCACTCGCACTTGATGGCGTCGGACTTCTCGGACGGCGTCGCGAAGTACATCACCGACGTCGTCGACACGCCGGTGATGGAGAAGAAGCTGAAGTCCGGCGCCGCGCCGCAGGCGATCGACCTACCGATCGAGACGGGCGGCGTCTATGTGGTCGAGGTCGCGGGGCGGGATCGACTGGGGCGCGCGCAGGTGGTGTCCGTCGACCTGTACGTCGGCGGCGACCAGACCGTGACGTGGCAGAAGCCGGAGGACGATACGTTCGAGGTCGCGACGGACAAGGCGACGTACGAGCCCGGCGACAAGGCGACGTTCCTCCTGAAGAGCCCGTTTGCGAACGGCCGAGCGCTGGTCGTCGTCGAGGGCCCGGACCGCAACCGCTACGAGTGGATCGACGTGAAGGCCGGCGCGGCGACTTACCGCCACGTCGTGAAGAAGAACGAGGTCCCGCGGTTGCCGGTGCACTTCGTGTTGATGCGAGGGCGCGCGGGGGCGCCGCCGAAGCAGTCTTCGCTGGAGGACAAACTCAAGCCGTGGACGTTGGCGTCGACGAAGTGGATCGAGGTGCGGCCCGTCGAGCACCAGGTGAACGTCGAGCTCGACCACCCGGCGCGCGCGCAGCCCGGTGAGAAGGTGAAGATGAAGATCCGCGTCACCGACCGAAAGGGTCGCGGGCAGCCGGCGGAGGTGACGCTGTGGCTCGTCGACCAGGCCGTGCTCGCGCTGGGCAAGGAGCAGAAGCTCGACCCGCTCGGCGCGTTCATCACGCGGGCCGAGACGTACCTCTCGATCGCCGACACGCGCAACGCGGTCTTCGGGCGGCGGACCTACGCCGAGAACCCGGGCGGCGACGGCGCGGAGGCGGACGACGAGATGCGCGCCGCGGACAGCCTCCTCGACAAGGTCACGGTGCGGAAGAACTTCAAGACAGTCCCGGTGTACCTGCCGGCGGTGCAGGTCCCGAAGAGCGGGGTCGTCACGATCGACATCCCTCTCCCCGACAACCTGACGAACTTCAAGATCCGCGCGAAAGCCGTGAGCGGGTCGGACCGGTTCGGCGTCGCGAAGAGCACCATCTCCGTGCGCCTCCCCGTGTTGGTGCAACCCAGCTTGCCGCGCTTCGTCCGGGCGGCCGACCGCTTCGACGGCGGCGGGATCGCGCGTGTGGTCGAGGGTGAAGGCGGCGCGGGGCGCGTCGAGCTCGCGGCGGAGAACGTGAAGGTCGATGGCGCCAAGAAACGCTCCGTCACCCTCGTGAAGAATCGGCCGACGCCGGTGTTGTTCTCGATGGAGGCCGCCTCCCCGGACTTCGCCGCGAAGGGGGATCCGAGCGTGAAGCTGACGCTCGCCGTGAACCGCAACGCGGACAACGCGCGGGACGCGTTCGCCGTGCAGATCCCCCTTCGGCCGGACCGCTCCGAGGAGCGCGGGCGCATCCTGGAGATCATCGAGCCCGGTAAGAAGCGCGACATCCCAGGCCTCGCGGCGCCCGCGCGGCCGGGCACGGCGCAGCGCACGGTGTTGGTGTCGACGGAGCCGGCGTTGGTGCACATGGCGTCCTCGCTCAACGCGCTGGAGCGGTACCCGCACGGCAACGCGGAGGCGCAGATCAGCCGCGCGCGGGCCTTGGTCGCCACGCAGAAGTTCGTCGAGCTGCTGCACATCGAACGCGACATCTCGGTCACCCGACGCGGCGTGCTCGAGACGCTCGCTTTCGTCGAACGATGCACGACCGGCGGCGGGCTCGTCGGGCAGTGGCCGGGATCGACGGGTTACGTGTGGCTGACCGCCGACGCGCTGGAGCTGATGGTGGAGGCGCGCGCGGCGGGCTTCGTCGTGAACCAACAGCTGATGTCGCGCTACGTTTCGTCGCTGCAACGCGCCTTGCGCTCCGACTACGCGAGCTTCGTGAACGGCGCGGCGTGGTCGGAGCGGGTGATGTCGCTGGCGGCGCTCGCGCGGGCGAAGCGCTTCGACGCGGCCTACGCGGCGGAGCTGTCCAACAAGTCGCAGTTCCTGGGCCTGGAGAGCGTCGCCGGGGTCGCGCAGGCGTTCATGCTGTCCGGCCAGCAACACCAGCCGACGATCGAGAGCCTGAACAAGACGATGTGGGACGGCGTGATCGTCCGGCGTCACCAGGGCAAGGAGATCTACGGCGGACTGCAGGACCGACACGGCGCGGGGCCGTCGCTGATCCTCCCCAGCGAGACCCGTACGCTCGCGGAGATCACACGTGCGCAAGCGATGATCGACCGCGACGGCGCCAAGCTCCCGGTGCTCGTCGCTGCGCTCACCACGTTGGGACGCGGTGACGGGTGGGGCTCGACGAACGCCGACGCCGCGGCGCTGCTCGCGCTGAGCGAGGTGCTGAAGGCCAACGACGGCGCGCCGTCCCACCGCGTGGACATCCAGTCGGGCCGCACCAAGAAGACGGTCCGCATCGGCGGGGCGCAACCGGTGGAGCACTTCGCCACCGACCGCGTGGAGGCGATGACGATCGTGAACCGCGGGAGCACGCCGATCCTCGTCCGCGTCGAGACGCGGCACGTGCCGGCGAAGTCGGGGTCGTCGGTGGACGCCAAGTCGAAGGGCTTCGTCACCACGCGGCGGCACCTGCTGGTGCGCGAGGGGGGCCCCGCGGAGAAACGTCCGATCGCCGAGGCGAACCAGACGCTGGAGCTGCGCGTCGGGGACGTCGTCGAGGAGCACGTGCAGGTCGTGAACCCGCAGGACCGCGCCTACGTCGCGGTGCGCGTACCGCTCGCGGCGGGTCTGGAGCCGATGAACCCGAACCTCGCGACGGCCCCCGCCGAGGCGAAGCCGTCGACCGCCAATACGGTGGCGCCGACGTACCTCGCGTTCATGGACGACCACGTGACGTACTACTTCGACACCCTCGCCAAGGGGACCTACGACTTCTACTTCCGCACGCGCGCTTCCACGACCGGCACGTTCACACAGCCGCCCGCGGAGACGTCGATGATGTACGACGGCACTGTGTTCGGGCGCTCGCCCGGCGCGCGCGTCGTGGTGAAGGCGAAGGAGTAGGCGTTGCGTCGAACCACGCGCCGCGAAGCGATTCTACTGAGTATCGGGGGAGCCCTCGGTGCGGCGGTGTGTTTCGCGGCGGCGGTCGCGTGGTCGAAGGCCGAGCTCGTCGCGCCCGAGCCGACGCGACTGGTGGTCGACCGGCACGGGCGGTTCCTGGGGGAGCTCGCGAACCCGGACGCCCCGATGGGTTACTGGCCGGTGAACCCGATGCCGCCGCGCGTGGCGGCCGCGATGATCGCGATCGAGGACAAACGTTTCTGGTCGCACCCCGGCGTCGACCTGGTGGCGGCGGTTCGGGCGTTCGTCTCCAACGTACGTTCGGGTCGCCACGTCTCCGGTGCATCGACGATCCCGATGCAGGTCGCCCGGATGCAGGACCCGGGCGCGCGCACGTATCCGAAGAAGGCCATCGAAGCGCTCACCGCGATGATGTTGGTCGGCCGCTTCGGACGCGACGCGGTGCTGGAGCACTACCTGCGCATCGCGCCGTACAGCAATCGCGTGCGTGGCATCGACTTCGCGGCGCGGCGTTACTTCGACAAACCGGCCACGGATCTGTCGTTCGCGGAGATCGCGTTTCTGAGCGCCATCCCGCAGTCCCCCTCGCGCATGAATCCGTACGACTGGCGCGGCCGCGAGCGGGCAATCGCGCGCGGGCACGAGATCCTCGACGGGCTCGCGGAGGCGGCCGTGCTCTCCGGCGCCGACCTCTCACTCGCGCACGAACAGATCGAACGCATCGCGATCCCCGCGCGCCCGGTGCGGCCCACTTCCACGCTCCACGCGCTGCTGCGGATGCGGAACGCGGTGCCCAAGACGATCGTCCGTACCTCCCTCGATCTCGAGCTGCAAGAGACGCTCGAACAAGAGCTCTCGGGCGCCGTCCTCGACCTCACCGAGCGCAACGTCGACAACGGCGCGCTGGTCGTCGTCGACCACACCACGATGGAGGTCGTCGCGTACGTCGGGTCCGCCGGTTACTTCGAGGAGGACGCGGCGGGTGCGATCGACTTCGCCGCCACGCCGCGACCCCCGGGGAGCACGCTCAAGCCGTTCGTCTACGGGCTCGCGCTGGACCGCGGCGTGATCACCCCCGCGACGATCGTCGACGATCTGTTCCGCGCGCGCGGCGGCGTGCACAACGCCGACCACCGCTTCTTGGGTCCGTTGCTCCCGCGGGTGGCGCTCGCCAACTCGCGCAACGTCCCGGCCGCCAACCTCGTCGATCAGCTCGGGCTCGGAACCACGTACGATCTGTTCGCGACGCTGGACTTGCACGACCACGAACGCTCCGCCGATCACTACGGCGTGGGCCTCGCGCTCGGGCTCCTCCCGGTCTCGCTGTTCGACGTCGTCTCCGCGTACGCCGCGCTCGCCAACGACGGGCGGTTCACCGCCGCGCACTTCACGCCCTCGCGAGCACCTTCGCGCCGGGTGTTGTCGGCTGCGTCGGCGCGTCGAATCACGGCGTACCTCGCCGACCCACTCGCGCGCCTCCCGACGTTCCGCCGCATGGGCGCCTCGGAGTACGCGTTCCCGGTGGCGCTGAAGACGGGCACATCGCAGGGCTACCGCGACGCGTGGACGATCGCGTACACCCCGCGCTACGTCGTCGGCGTCTGGCTCGGGCGCCCCGACGCCCGACCCATGCGGCACGTCGGCGGCACCACCGCGTCGTACGTCGTGCGCCGCGTCGTCGAGCACCTCCACACCGACGACCTCGACGGATTCGCGGACCGTGCCTTCCCGCCTCCGGACGGACACACGCCGGCGGAGGTCTGCGCGATGTCGGGCCAGCGCGCGACGCACCACTGTGAGAAGGCGTTCGTCGAACACTTCGCCCCTGGCGAGGCGCCCAGCGAGCCGTGCAGCGTGCACGTCCGCGGTCACGTCGACGGACGACCGCGCACGTTCGTGAAACTCCCCGCGCGGTACGCGTCGTGGGCGGCGACGCAATCGTTCGAGACGCCGCCACCCGCGCCCTCGATCGACGTGCATCGTCGGCAGCGTCCCAAGGTGCTGCGGCCCGCGCCCGGCACGCGCGTGATGCGCGACCCGGAGTCCCCCGCCCACGCGTCCACGATGGCGCTGGTCGCGGAGGCCGACCCGCGCGTGCAGGAGCTCGTCTGGTACGTCGACGGCGTGCCGTTCAAGACCGTGTCGAGACCGTTCACCGCGCGGTGGCCGTTGGCGCCCGGCGACCACATCTTCGAAGCCCGCGCCGAGGGCCTCGCGTCGTCTCCGGTGCGGGTGCTCGTCGACGCCCTGTAAGATCGTCGGATGCACCGCGAAGCGGAGGTGCTATGATCTGTCGTGACCGCGAAATCATTCGAGATTTCATCCACACCGAGCACCTCGAACCCGGCTTTTGCGGGGTCGAAGGCGCTCCGAACCCCCTTCGCAGACCGGACGTATACAAAAGGTGCATGGGCCCTCACAGCCCTCGCGCTCGTCGCCTGCAGCAACGGACCCACCGGCTCCGAGACCGCCAACCTGGTGGCCGTCTGCGCGGACCCCACGGTGATGTTGCCCGCGGAGGACTTCGAGTGCGGCGAGACGCACACGATCGAATGCACCTCCGAGAACGGCACGACCTTCGACGAGATCCAGGTGCCGCTCGACGCGTCGATCTGCGCGGGCGCGACGCTCGAAGTGAACGACCCCGGCCCCTACGACGTCGGTGAGCACACCATCGTCGTCACGGACGCAGCCGACAACGACGCCGAGATCTGCACGGCGACGCTGATCGTCGAAGACACGAGCACGCCGACGGTCGCGGAGCACGAGGTGAGCCTCTGGCCGCCGAACCACAAGTTCCACACCATCGACGTCGACGACTGCGTCACGGTGACGGACGACTGTGACGGAGACGTCGAGGTCGAGTTCCTGTGGGCGAGCAGCGACGAGGTCGTGAACGGCCTCGGCGACGGCAACCACGAACCCGACATCCGCAACCTGACTTGCGGCAGCGTCGAGCTGCGCGCCGAGCGCAGCGGCAACGAGAACGGCCGCGTCTACCACCTCGGCTGGCGGGCGTGGGACGACGACGACAACACCATCGAAGGCGTGTGCACCGTTCGCGTCCAGCACGACCGATCGGGCCGCGTCGCGGTCGACGACGGCGAGGCCTACCGCATCGACGCCCCCGCGGAGTGCGGCGACGGCGGCTCGGGTTCGGGCGGCGGCGGCTCCGGCGGCGGCGGCTCCGGCTCCGGCGGCGGTGGCGGCGGCTCCGTCGGCGGCGGTCTCTGACACCGAATCGCCTCGCGGCTGCGTTAGACTCCCCCCACCCTGTCGACGCCGGCACCCAATCGTTCGAAGTGGCTCCTCGCGATCCCGCTCCTCGCGGTGCTGGTCGCGTCCGTCTTCATCGACGTTCGCGCGCTCGCGGCGGAGGGCGTCCTCTACCTGCGCGAAGCCGGCACCGTCGGCATGGTGGTCTTCTTCTTCGTCTACGTCCTCGCGACGATTGTCGTCGTGCCGATGTTCTTCCTCACGGTCACGGCGGGCATGGTCTACGGCACGGCCGTCGGCCTCGCGCTCACCCTCCCCGCCGCCATGCTCGGCGGCGTGATCGCGGTGCTCCTCGCGCGCACGATCCTCGCCGGCCGCGTCGTCCGGATGATCGAGCGCCGCCCGGTGCTGCGCGCGATCCGTGAAGAGGTCGCGAACAAGGAGCTCCGCGCGGTCATCCTCAGCCGCCTCGCTCCGTGGGCGCCGTTCTCCGTCCAGAACTACGTGCTCGGCGCGTCCGGCGTCCGCCCCAGGGCGATGGCGATCGGCACGCTGATCGGCATCCTCCCCGCGCAGGTCCTCGCGCTCCAGCTCGGCACGATCGTCGAGGACTTCACGCGCCTCGACGAAGCCGCGTCCGACGAGCGGCGCATCCTGCTGATCGTCGGCCTGGTCGCGGTCGGCGCGATCGTCGCGTGGCTCTCGAGGGTCGCGCGGCGCGCGCTGAAGAGCCCCGAGGCGCCCGGCGAGTAGCTACTCGCGCTCCATCTGACGAATCGAACGTTCGATGCTGTCGAGTGATCGGTTCGACCGCGCCGAGCTCAGACGAGCAGAGAGCTTGGTGAGCCGCTTCTGCCAACGCACGTCGTACTTCACGCGACGCAGGTCGCGGATCCGCGAGACGAGCTGCGATTTCCGACGCTTCACGTCGGAGCTGACACGCGTGGTGGTCGTCGACGGCGGCGGAGGCGGGGGCTCGACCGGGGGCGGCGGCGGCTCCACCGGCGGCGGCGGCTCCACCGGCGGCGGCGCCACGAGCTCGACGTCGGACGGCGGCGGAGGCGCGACGACGACCGGCGGAGGTTTCGGCGCCTTCGGCAACGGCTTCGCGGTCGGCGCCGACGGGACGAGGAGCACGTACGTCACCGAGCTCACGAGCACGACGAAGAGGAACGCGAGCATCCCGCCCGCGATCTTCACCCACAGCGGCGCGTTCCTCAGGTTCGTCGGATCCACCAACGCGGCGAGCGCACCGAGCGTCTGACTCGCGCCGATCTTGTCCAACGTCAGCGACATCTTCGAAGGCTCGCCGATCGCGTCGCTCGGATCCGGCGCGGCGTTCGGTGCGTCGTAGAAGCGATACGCGTTCGCCTCGCTGAACGGCCCGTGTCGCGCCTGCACGAACATCTGCGTGTGCGGGTTCTTGCGCGGCGCGCCGAGGTTGCGCGACGCGGCGACCGCGTCGTCCAACAACCGTCGCTCCTTGGCGATGACCGTCGCGCAGGCGGCGTCGAGCCAGTCGATCACCTCCTGGCGCTCCGCGCGACGCTTCAAGGCACGCAGCTCCTCCTCCAACGTCTTGGCGAGGATGCCGGCGGTCGGCGTGCGGACGTCCGGGTCCGTCGCCATCCCCTGCTTGAGGATCGCCTCCAACCGCTGCGTCGCCTCCGGGCGGAACGGCAGCAGCGGCTCCGGCTGTGCGCCCACCGCGCGGCTGAGGCGCGCGGCGACACCGTCTTCGCGGATGCGCTTCTTCCCCGCGAGCATCTCCCAGATCGTCACGGCCGACGCGTACACGTCGGCGCGTTTGTCGACCTTTGCGCCCATCGCCTGCTCGGGCGGCATGTAGTCCGGTGACCCGGCGAGCACCTGGTGGGCGGTCTGCCAGTCGGAGAGGATCGACTTGCCGAGGCCGAGGTCGATCAGGCGCACGCGACCGTCGAACCCGACGAGCACATTGCGCGAGCCGACGTCGCGGTGGATGAGCCCGAGCGGCGCGCCGGTTTCGTGGTGGCAGGCCTCGTGGATGCCGTCGAGCCCGGCGAGGAGCTCCAGCGCCATGAACAGCACGACGTGCAGCGGAATGGGATCGATGATCGCCTGTTCGACGCGCTCGACGATCTGGCTGACCTGGATCCCGAACACGAACTCCGTGGCGAGGAACGGCTCGCGGTCGATGGTGCCCATCGCGACCAGGCCCGCGACGTTGGGGTGGCGGACGTGCGCTGCGACCTCCGCTTCGTGGATGAAGCGTTTGAAGATCGTGTCGTCGCGCATCAGCTCCGGGTGCATCCGCTTGACGACGAGGAGCGCCTCGGAGTCGGGGTGGATCGCGAGGTAGGCGGAGCCCATCCCGCCGGCGCCGAGCTCGCGGAGCAGGATGAAGGGCCCGAATCGCTCGGGGAAGTGTGCGGCGCCGCTCAGCGTTCGTAGGATAACGACTCGAATCGGATCTGTCAGATCACGGTTCGGTGGGAGGCGGGACAATCGGCCGAATCGTGGTCGCTTCGAGGATCGCGGCGGCCAGCCTCTTGTTGAACGAGGGGTGGTAGTGCGCGAGGTCGACGTAGCAGTCCGTGCACCCGTCGTGCAGGTCGGAGAGGTCGACCATCGGTGGGATCTTGCGGTCACGGAGGGCCTCGCGGACGGCCGCGTACATGCCCGCGAGGAGCTGATGGATCTCCTCCTTCTTGTAGGCCTCGACGTCTTTGATGAAGGCGTTGGTGTCGAGGATCATCCCGTTCGGCTGGAACACGACCGTCGCGCGGAACCGGTAGGCGAAGGCGAGGCGTTGGATGAGCTCGAGGTTCGCGCGGTAGTAGTCGAGGATCTTCTTCTTGTAGAGGTCGAGGTGCTCGACCTTGTTCACGTACATGTAATCGGTCTTCGCGAAGTGCGCGCGCGGGTTCGTGACGAAGAGATCGTCGGGGTCGTCGGTGCGTGAGTACCCGTTCGAGATGTGCACGACCTCCGGACCGAGGCCGGAGCGCCACTGTTCGAGGACGTGCCCGATCGGCAGCTCGCCGACGATCCCGAACATGCTCTTCTGCTGGTAGTAAGCCTTGATGTTGTACGTGTAGCCGTACGCGGTCCACGGGAAGCGTGTGATCTCCTCCGGCGCGAAGTTGGTGCCGAGGCAGGAGATCGTGTCGTTGAGGCCGTCGAGGAAGATGATGTGTTTGGGGCGGTACCCCTTCTTGAGGAGGAGGAGGACCTTGTCGATCTCGTTGTGTTGCATCGCGCCCTGGAACGCGAAGTTGATGTACGTGGCGTCGGCGTCGAGCTCGTCGAGGTAGTGCACGAGCGACTGGTCGTCGGCGACGCCGTGACCGAAGCCGGTCGAGCCGCTGAGCACCCAGACGCTCCCGCTGATCTTCTCCTTGGCGTTCGCCTCGTTGACGAAGCCGGTGTAGCGCATGTTCTCGAATCCGACGTTGTAGAACTCCGACTTCACGGGGCGCTCGGTGAACTCGATCGTCGGGTGCGCGATGACGTTCGGGGTGTGTGTGACCTCGGCGATCTGCTCCAGCGAAAGACCGGGGTAGAGCTTCTTCATGAACTCCGGATCGTCGCGGAGTTTGTGGCGCGGCTGGTGGAAGTGGCGTTCGGCGTTGGGTGCGTCGTCGGCCTTGGACTGGAGCCAGAGCGCGGCGAGCACGTTGACGACGAAGAACGCGAGCAACCCGTTGAGCGTCATGAGCGCGACGTCGGCGTACATGCCGCGCACGGTCTTCGCGGGGCGGTTCCGCATCACGAGGATGTAGCCACCGAGCGCGAGGAAGATGGCGTCGAAGACGAGGAGGAGCTGGCGCGTGACGGGCCACAGCTCGGTGTCGTCGAGGAGGAGCGGCGCCATGACCCACGGGTTGAGGACCAAGACCAGGAGCACCAGTACGGCGCCGACGACCACCCGTGCCTTCTGCACGAGGGCACCCAACCGCAGCCCGTCACCACCGTCAAGGGAGCGCCGATTGTCTGGGTGCGTGGTAGGGTCGGCGCCCGTTGGAGTCGACCGCGCCCATCGTTTCGGTGATCGTCGCGACGCGCGACCGCCCGGCGACCCTCCCGGACACACTCCGGTCGATCGCGTCGCAGACGTTCGAGAACTTCGAGGTGATCGTCGTGGACGACGGCTCGAGCGAGAAGACGCTCGCGCAGTACGAGGCGATCTTCTCCGAGCTCGACGACCGCTTCCGGGTGGAGCGACCGCCGGCGCCGACGCCGTGGGGCTCCGGACCGGGCGTGGCGCGCAACCGCGGCATCCACGCGGCGCGCGGGCGGTACCTCGCGTTCTGCGACGACGACGACGTGTGGATCCGCGACGACCACCTCGCCGTCGCCGTGGCGGCGCTGGAGAAGACGGGCGCGGAGTTCTTCTTCGCGAGTCAGCGGAGTGAGAAGGCCGGCGAGGTCGTCGAGCCGATGTGGTTCAACACCAACGACGCGATGATCCGTGAGCCGCAGGTCATGGACGATCCGCCGGTGCATCGGGTGCGGCTGGAGGCCACGTTGTCCGAGCTCCGGTTCCCGCACTTGAACATCTGCGTGATGCGGCGTGCGTTCGTGGTCGAGCTCGGTGGGTTCTGGGAGCGGTTGCGGTACCTCGAGGACTGGGATCTGACGTTTCGGATCTTCGACCGGGCGCAGCTCTGTCTGTACCGGCCGGAGAACGTCGCGCTACACAATGTCCCCACCCAGAAGGGGTCGGCGTCGCGCGCGGTGTCTGACCTGGAGCGGTATCAGATCACGGTGCTCGCGGCGCAGCACCTCCGCATCCACTGTTCGAACCCATACCTCAGGAAGATCGCCGGGGAGTGGGAAGCGATGTACCAGTGGCGCATCGCCCGGTGGGTGATGGAGGACGGGCGACCGGACGCGGCGCTGAAGATCATCGCGCAGGCCGCCCTGGCGATGCCGTCGCTGAGGTGGGCCCCCTTCGCGGGCAAGGCGCTGACGGCGACGGTGAAGAAGCGCTTTCGCGGTTGACGCTGAGAATTGCGGGACGAAGGTGAGGGGACGGGGACGCGCTCCCCACTGACCACGCTCACAAGCAATATTAACGGTCCTAAGGTAGTCGACAGGCGGGCGACCGTCTGCGCGAAGCAGCTCGGGCGCTCTCGTAGCACCCGGTCGCGGGTCCACTGCCGGCGCTTTGCCGGTAAGGACGGCCGTAGAGCAAGTCCCAGCGTCGTCGACTCGAGCGCCCCCTGTCGCCCTCCATCGAGTGAAGAAACTCGCCGAAAAAGTCGGATAAAGACTTCAGCCCGGCGGCACGCACCGGGCAGATGACCAACACGACGCGCATGTCGCGCACCCCCTCACGACATTTCGCAACCTACGTTGCCGCGGTTCTGACCCTCGCGACTTCGTCGGCGTTCGCGCAGACGGACGCCGAGCTGGACGACCAGGAGCAACGGTTCACGGAGATCCTCCGGCGCGTCGAACCGATCCAGGCTCGCTTCGAGCCGATTCTCTTCGCACACCCGGGCGCGGTCGCCGTCGGCATCGGGCTCGACTCTGCCTTCGAACCCACCCTCGTCGTCGCCGTCGCGGACCGCCGGCTCGTCGATCAGCTCCCGACGAAGTTCGAGGGCATCCCGCTCGACGTCCACGTGACGCACCTCCCCCGCCTCGAGGACGGTGGCCCTGCGTGCAACGGAGGCGCCGGTCCGCCGTGTCACCGCGACCAGCTCCCTCTCCCCGTCCAGATGGGGAACTCCGGTGCGTGGGTTCAGGCCACCGCGTGCACCATGGGTTTCAAGGCGTGTGACCTCGACTCGGGGACGTCGGTGCTCGTGACGAACGCACACTGCGCGGACCTGAACACGACGTGTTTCATGGCGCCGATCGGCGAGGACTTTCAGCACACCAGCCCGGCCGACGAGGTGATCCCGGGCTCGGGCGTCGTCATCGGCGATATCGCCGGGCACGCGATGCCGGTCTGCGGCGCGCCCGACAACCGCGTCGACGCGACGAAGGTGACGAGCGCCTTCTTCCAGTCCTCGAAGACCATCCGCGACATCGGCACCCCCAAGGACGTGACGGGCAAGGTGCACGTCCCCGGCTGGCGCATCGAGCTCTCGGGGCGCACCACCGGCTTCAACTCCGGCCGAATCCGCGCGGTCAACGCGACGGTCAACGTCCCGGCCAACGCCTACTGCTGCGGCGCGCTCACGATGCGCAAGCAGTACATGTGGCAGTGGGACTCGTACTCGAGCAACTTCGGCGACTCGGGCCAGGCCGCCGTGCTCCGCACCCAATCGGGCGGCGCGCGCGACATGCGCCTCGTCGGCCTGCACTGGGGCTCGGACGGCACGTTCGGCTATCTGAACCACATCCAGGAGGTCCTCGCGAAGCTGAACCTCACGCTCGACTTCACGAAGTGCGGCTTCCCGGCCGACTGATCCCTGTCGCCCATCCGCCATCGCTCGTCCTATAATCACGATCGTGGTGTCCCGCCCGCATGTCGACCCGGCGATCCTTCGCCCGATCGAGCCGGAGGAGTACGACCGTCTCGTCGCAGACGGCTTCTTCGCCGGCGAGCATGTGGAGCTGATCCACCGCCACCTCGTGACGATGAGTCCCCAAGGCGCGCCCCACATCTGGACGATCAACGAACTGACCGAACTGCTGGTCCTCGCGCTGAGCGGTAGAGCCAAGGTTCAAAGCCAAGGGCCGCTCGCCCTTGCGGACTCGCGCCCCGAGCCCGACGTCGCGCTCCTCCCGCTCCCCAGCAGCCCCGACCAGCTCGCCTCGACCGCCCACCTCGTGGTGGAGGTCGCGGTCACGTCCGGCGACTTCGATCGCGGAACCAAAGCCGACCTCTACGCGAGCGCCGACATCCCCGAGTACTGGATCGTCGACGTGGCTGCAGGCGAGGTGGAGGTGCGCCGTGATCCCCGCGACGGGCGCTACCGCTCCATGGCGACGTACGGACGCGATGAAACGATCGCGCTCGTACGCTTCCCGGACGTCGAAGTCGCGGTCGCCAAGTTCGTTCGTTAGAAGCGCGTCGCCCAAGCCAAGCCCGGCGCGACATCACCGGCGGCGTCCTGGACCGCGACCGGGGCGACCGTGGCCTCGATGCGCTCCGCGACGAAGCCGATCTCCACGAGGCTGAGGACCACGCCGCTCAGCAGCAGCAGGCTCCCCGAGAGGGTGCTGGCCTCCCGACCACGCTCCTCGTGAATCGACCGTCGTACCCCGTCCAAGAACAGATACGCGCCGAGCCCGTACGCGGCGGTTCGCCCGAGGATGAACCCCAGCGCCGGCAGACGCTCGCCCCGATAGAAGTGCCCAACCGACGGCCCCACCACGAGCCCGCCAGCGAGCAAAGCCACACCAACGTCGGCAGACCCGTCCGACACCACCAGCCCGAAACCCGCGGCGATCGGCACCGCCGTCCCGAGGATGGAGACGAGCATCGCGACGCCCGGGTCGGGCCGGTGCGGCGCCGCCGGCGGCGCCTCTTGGGGCGAGTCCGCGGGCACCGCGAGCGCGACGCAGAGGAGAACGGGCAACACGACGGATCGAAGCTACGCGTCCCCGCACCGTCGAGTCAAAACGCTCAGCGCTTACCGAAGCGTTCCTTCAACGCGTTCACCAGCCGCGCGAAGTCCGACGGCTGCGCCACGCGCACCACGAACAAGAGCGCGAGGTACACGAGGCCGCAGGGGAGCGCGAGGGTCCAGCGCCAGGTCCAGTCCTTGTAGATGTACAGCGGGAGCACCGACACGAAGCACACCGCGAGCGAGGCGAAGGACCAGATCATCCCGGTCTTCATGTCGTTCTTGTAGCCCCGCCACATGAACACAGCGAAGGAGACGGAGTTGTAGCCCGACGCCAAGATGTCCGCCGCGACGACGCCGTAAAGGCCGTACATCTCGGTGAGTGGGTACAAGAAGATCGCGACCGCGACGAGGTAGACCACCGCCGTGTAGAACGCGAGCCGCGAGTGGCCCTCCGCAATCGTGTAGTGGTTCGCGACGATCTGGAACGAGCGCAGCGGCACACTCATCACCAGCATGAGCAACACGTTCGGGACCTCGAACCACTTCTCGTCGAGGTCGAGCACCTGCAGGAGCAAAGGCATCCCGCCCGCCACGCAGATCGCGATGAACGGGAACGCGATCAGGCACAGGCGAACCAGCTCGCGGAACAGACGCGGGCGGTCCTCCTTCTCCTTCACGAGCCCGGGCAGCGCCGCCTGACCCACGAGGTCCATCGGCACGAACGCAAACTGCCAGAGCTGCTCCGCGAGGTTGAACACGCCCATCGGCCCGGTGCCGAGCGCCGCGCGGGTGTAACCGCCCGTCGCGTAGTGACCGCCCGTTCCGACGGCACCCGCCCCCCACACCGGCGCCGTGAAGCGAGCACACTCGCGCAGGAACTTGCCCGGGATCTTCATCGTGAAGATCGCCGCCGCTTTCAGCTCGGTGATCCTCGGTAGCACGAACATCGTCACGAGCCCCGTGACCACCAGCGCCGCGAAGTCACCGTAGATCAGCGCGTCCTTGTAGTCGGAGAAGACCAGGAACGCGAAGATGAACCCGGAGTTGGTCAGGCTCCCCACGATCACGAGCTTGGACTCGATCTTCGCGTCGAGCTTCGTGCGCACGATGAATCGCCCCAGCGTCGACATCACGACCCACGGCGCCCCGACCAGGGCGAGCGACATCGACCACTTCCAGAACATCCCCACCGGGATCGCCGCCGCGCTCCCCAGCACGAGCAAAATCACAAACCCACGGTAGAGGAGCACCGTGAACTTGCGGCGGTTCTCCTCGTCGTCGGCCGAATATTTCTGAATCGTCTGATTCAGACCCATCGTCGTCGCGCTGAGGATCAACCCATAGAGGAGGACGTACGTCCCGTAGTCACCGAAGTCTTCCTTCGTGCGAATCTTCGCGCCCAACATACTCACCGCGAACGTGATCAAACGGATCGCGCTCGTCGCGACGAACATGTAGGCCGTGTAGCCTGCGAGTTTCTTGAGCATCAGCCGAACTTCTCGGTCTCAACCCGTACGGGAGCCGGCTTCGAGCGGGGAGACCTCGATGAGGTCGATGCGGTCGAGGTCCAGGCCGTCGGACTTCGGAGGGCCGTAGCGTGGCGGCGGACGCGCCTCGACGAAGTCACCCGGCTTGAGCCACTCGAGCTTCGCGACGGTGTGGGTGGCCACCTCGAGAGCGACCGGCCCGAAAACGAAGTGCCAGTAGATGTAGTCGTACCACTGGAACGAATTGAAGACGAGCGTGACGGCGTGCGCGAGCGCCCCGGCCTCGAAGCCGAGGCATAACGCCCCGAACCATTCATACCCTTGGTAGGGGGCCATCTTCTTTCTCGCCCGCCGGTAACAAAAGATGGAGAAGAAATACATTCCGCCCCAGACGAACGCCCCCGCCAACCCATACTCGGAGAGCAGCTGAACCCAGGTATTGTGCGCCTGCAGACCGCGCTGCCCCTTGTACGCGTCGGTGAAGTCCGTCTCCTCCGCGGAGACTCGGACGTAGTTGAGCGGGCCGATGCCCGTGATCGGATGCTCCTTCCAGATCTTCAGCCCGAGCGCCCACAGCACCTGGCGCTCGTGTTTGGAGGGCTCGACCATGTGCCGAACCCATGGGTTGGCGCCCGACGGCTCGACGATCGTCGCCATCTTCTTCCAGAACGACTTGGGCGCCGCGATACCGAAACCCATCGCCGCGAACATGATGAGCCCCACCGCGAGGAACCGACGGTTGGTCTCCATCATCCAGTAACCCATGCCCCCGACCAGCGCGAGGAGCCCGGCGCGCGAGCCGGACGCCAGCACGCCGAGCGCGTACATCCCGGCTACACCGAGCGCCAGGATGCGGTGCCACTTCTCCTTCGCGTTCAACGCCAGCCCGAACGCGATCGGCGCCACCATGCAGATGATCCCGGCCAGGAAGTTCGACTCACCGCCCTGCCCGCCCGCGTTGTCCGCGCGGCCGCCGTACTGCAACCACCACGACACGCCGTTCATGCAGATGTGCCAAGTGCCGAACATCCACGCGAGCGCCACCATCCAGAAGTGCCGCACCGTCCGCACCGCGGTGACGATGCCGATCAGCGGGATGAACAGCAGGATGCACGTCGCGACCTTCGAGAGCGCGAGCTGCTTGTCGTAGAGCGCGTTCTTGCCGAACACGTACGTCATCAGCGTGAACGCGACGTGCGCCCAGATGCCGATGTTGACGAGCACGCCGCCAATCGCGCCGCGGGGGATCGGGAAGTCGAGCGGACCGAGGCTCGTCGGCCGGTCCGGATTCTCCTTCTTGTCGATCTCCAACAGCTCGCGAATGTTCTCGCGCACCTGATCGTCGAGCTTCTTGTCGAGCCCCTCGTTCAGCACCGGCAGCGCGCGCTGCTCGAGGATGACGCGCAGGTTGCCCTTCGTGCGGACGTCGACGCGGTCGAGGATCTTCACGACCTCCGCCTCCGCGTCGAAGATCGCCTGGTTCAGCGTGCTCTGCACCGCGCGCCGGACGACGACGGCGATCGGCTGCGGGCAATGCGCATCGACGTGCTCGACCGCCTTCGGCTCGCTCGCCTCCGACATCGCGCCGCGGATCTCGCCGGGCATCCGGTCCTGGAGGACGGCGGTGACCATCGCCTCGCCCGCGGGTTCGCGGGTCTTCTCGATCGCCTCACGCGCGACCTTCAAGCCGACGTCGTAGATCTCCTCCTCGGACCACTTCGGAAACTTCCAGTAGTAGAGGAACGCAAACAGCATCCCCAGCCCGAAGAAGCCGGCCTGGTACGGCGCGCCGGGCGCCTTGAACTCCACGATCGGGATCGCAAAGTAGACGTAGCAGGCCGCCATCGTCCACCAGATGGAGTCGCGCAGCGCAAAGATGACGACGGCGATGAGGCCGATGAAGAAGATGCCCAGCCACACGGCTGCCGAACATTATTCCCGATCTCGGGGGGATGGGCGAGCGCCCGGGGAGAACCGCCACCACAGGAGCGCGACCACGATCACCACCCCGATTCCGCCTAGATAGGACCACCACTCGGGCCGCAGCGTCGCCTTGCCGTCGGTACGGATGGTGCTCGTCGGGATGTCCGTGCCCCCGCCAAGTCGGGTCAGCATCGACGCCCGCGCGCGGTCGTAGGCCTTCGCGTCGAGCGACCAGATCCCGCGGCCGTGGTCGGGGACCTCGTCCCCGAGCGCGTGGGGCACGAGGATGCGCGCGATCCCCTTGGCGACCGACGGCTTCTTGCGCGCGATGAGCGACGCGATCGCCACGTCCTGCGCGCCGCGTCGAAGCACCTTCAAGCGCATCGACGCGATCGGCTCGTGCTCCCGACGACCGAGCTCTTCGCCGCGGTAGATCAGCGTCGCGTCCAGATTCATCGCGTTGCCGTCGGAGCACTTCGGGTTCTTCACGCAGCCGGGCTGGTGGTAGTCGATCTCCCAGTTGAGCGCGCCGAACAGATCGTAGCGGTACACCAACCACGCCCAGGCGCGCGCGCCGACGATGTCGGCGTCGACGACGAGCGGCGGGATCGACGGCTCACCGCCGGAGTTCGACGCGTAGAACATCGCGCGCTCGCCGTGTTGCGCGCGGCGCCGATCCAGCAGCGCGATGGGCGCGGTGTTCGACGCGCCGTGCATGTTCCAGAGATCCACGGCGCCGCCGATGCGCTCGGCGATCTGCTCGTCCGAGAGCCCGCCGAAGTCCGGACCGAAGTTACCGTCGGCGCGGAACCACACCCGCGCGCGGTCCTTCAGGTTCGCAGCGTCGAGCAGCGCTTCGTAGGAGGCGAGCGCGTCGAGCTCCTCCACGGTCTTCGGCTCGTCGAGCCCGTTCACGAACAGGATCCACTCCGTGCCGTTCGGGCGCCCGAACCACCCCATCGCCTCCACGCGCCGCTCCCACTCGGCGAGCGACTTCGACCAGGCGTCGGGATCCGCGGGGCGGTTGTCCTTCGTCGGCTTCGTCGGCCACCAGTCCGTGTGCGGGATGATCCACCGCGCGACCGGCGTCCCGGCGCGCGGGCCTCGGTAGCCGGCCTCCGCGGTGAACGCCGTGCCTTCGATGTACGGCGCGACGCGATCGATCCACCCCTGCCAATCGACTTCGCCGTCCTCGATCTTCGGCGTCATCCGCATCACCTCGACGTCGACGCGGTGCGCGTGCGCCATCTGCATCCACGGCAACAGCGCACCCGCGCGCTCCTTCTCGAGGAGCGAGCCGAAGTTCACGGTCCCGAGCTTCGCGCGGTCCGCGACCGGCAGCGTCACGTCGAGGACGGTGAGCTCGATGTCGACCTGGGTCTCGCCAACGATGAACGTCCCCGTGTGACCACCGGCCTTCGCGTCGCGGTCGATGTGCATGTCGATCCACACCACGCCGACGCCCGGCGCCGCGGGGACGGTGATCGTCGACGTGGGCACGAGCGGATCCGGGTAGAGCCCCGGCCCGAGCGAAGTGACGGCGCCGCTCTCGGACGGTGAGTCGATCCGAATGCCGAGCTCCGCGAACACCTCGGTCCGGACCTGCTCCAACCCCTCGACACGAACGTCGAACGTCCCTGCGCCCCGACAGACGAGTTGCACGGCCACGACCTCGTCACGCGCCCCCGCGATCCGCAGGGGCGCCTGCCCGAACCGCCACGCCGAGGGATCGTCCCGCCGCGCGGTGTCCGGATCCATCAACAGCGCGCCGCTCGCGAGGTCGAAGCGAATCGTGTCGGGATAGACGTGCACCTCGGGCGCCGCCACGGCGGAGGTCGGGAGCGCGAAGACGAGGGCGAGGACCGATCGGCGCAAGGCGGTGCGTTCGTAGCGGTTCGATCCGACCGTCGCAACCGCTACGGGATCTCACACCACGTCGGGAACTCCGGCGGCAGGCCGCTCGTCAGGTACGGCGAGTCACCCGGCGCCATCCCGTAGGGGTGGTCGAGCATGAAGCGCCATAGCGAGACGAAGCGGGTCTGGCCGGGGTTCGGAGGTTCGATGGGCGGCATCGAGTGGCCCGAGTCGTGGGTGCAGGCGACGACGAAGTGGCCGTCGTCGACGAGCGCGTCGCGGTAGCGCAGCGACGCCTCGTGGAAGTTGAGGCCGAGCCAGTCGCGCGAGCCGCCCCACAGGACGAGCGCCGGGAACTTGTGCGGGCGCGGCGTGAAGCCGATGCCCCACACGCCCGCGACCTCGCCCATGCCGCCGGAGAGGCTCTCGACCGCCGCGAAGTGATCGATCTGCGGCTGCGAGGACATGTACGTGAGCCACAGCGCGCCCGCGCTGACGCCGATGCCGTAGACGCCGTGGCGGTCGACGTTGAACTGCTCGGAGACACACGCGAGGAGGTCGTCGACGAAGAGCAGCTCACTCGGCGCGTTGCTGACTTCGACGAAGGGCCAGTCGAAGAGATACGCCTTGTCGCCGTCGGGCTTCAGCTTCTTGTCGGGGAGCACCGCGATGAAACCCATCTGCTCCGTCGCGGTCTCGAGCTCACCCTCCCGGACGAACGAGTTGCTCGACGCGTTCAACCAGTGCCACGCGAACACCACCGGGGTCGGCGTCGACGGGTCGTAGTTCATCGGGACGATCAGCCGGAACGAACGTTCGTCGGTGCCGGTGGGGAAGCCCGAGTTCACCGCGGAGGCGGACGTCGGACCGCCGGTCAGCGTGGGGCACGCGCCGCCCGAGTAGGTCGGGAACGGTGGCGGGTCCCCCGGCATCGGCGGGACGTCGGGTCCGCCGTCGCGCGGGCCGGCGTCGCGCGGCGGCTCCGTCATCCCCGCGTCGACGAAGCCGGCGTCGGGGGGATTCATCTCGCTCTCGCCCGCGTCGCGCGCGGAGGAACCGGCGTCGCGCTCGGGTTCGACGACCTCCGATCCCGCGTCGCGCGGAGGCGCGTCGACCATCGTCAGCGGGTCGGGCGTGCACGCAACGAGGGTCCACAGCACGACGAACGAGAATTTGCGCATCCTCTCGTGAGGTTCGAGATCTCCCGAACGCCTGTCAATCCGGGCACTTGTTCGTCATCAACCCCCTGGAACGCGAGTCGGGTGCGACTTCAACTTCCGCCGGTTGGGCCGAACAGGCTCTCGGAGGCGACATTGACGTGAAGTCGGGTTTCGCAGACCAACGAAGGGTGCGTTGTTGGGTGGGGTGGGTCGCGGTGGTCTTCGCTGTGGGGCCCACGACGGCGTGGGGGCAGGTGGATTCGAGCACCGTCGCCACGTCCACGGTCGTCGCAGGAGATCTGGACGGAGAGTACGACGAGGACGAGTACATCCCGTTCATCAAGGGCGACCTCGCCCACGTCGGTACGCGCGAGCTCGTCTCGCGGTTCGACCACGTGGGCGTGCGCGCGGGCCCGAGGATCATCGCCGAGGAGATCTTCCTCGGCGTGGCGCCGGGCGTCGCGTTCTATCCGAAGCCCTGGGCGTTCTCCTTCCACGTGCCGCTGAACCTCCTCGCGCTGGAGGCCGGTACGAATGAGTTCGGTGGTCTGAAGATCCGCCGCGAGGACTGGGACGAGGTCTCGGACTTCGCGAAGGTCATTCGCTTCATCACCTACGGGCGCAAGGAGTCGCCGCTCTACTTCACGATCACTTCGCTGCGTCCGTACTCACTCGGGCACGGCGAGCTCATTCAGAACTACCAACCCTCGATCGACCTCGACCGCACGATCACCGGCGCGGTCTTCGAGGCGTACAACCGATGGGGTGGGTTCCAGCTGCAACTCAACGACGTGACGTTCTCGAATCGCCTGGTCGGCGCGCTCGCGTTCGTGAAGCCGCTCGGTTTCCTCGACAACCCGATCTTGTCGTCGCTGTCGTTCGGCGTGGAGTACGCCGCGGACTTCGCAGCGCCGCGCTGCGTGCAGATCTCCGAGGCCGAGCAGCGCTGCGTGCAGGGTTCGGGGCACGCGGCTGGGTTCGATCCGCTCACCGGTCAGAGCCGCGACGACACCTTCATTCGCACCGACGCGGATCTCCGCCGGCCTTACGTGGAAGAGACGACCGTGCACGCGCTCGGTGCGTCCGCGGAGCTGAAAGTGATGAAGTCGGACGCGTCGGACATCAAGGTCTACGGCACGTTCCACAACTTCATCGACGCGGGCTCCGGCATCGCCGGCGGCGCGCTCGGGCGCTTCAACCTGCGCGGTGATCTCTCCACGCAAGCGTTCCGCATCCGCGCCGAGGGGCGCACGTTCTCCTCGCGTTACCAGCCGGCGTACTTCGACACGCTCTACGAGATCACGAAGTACCAGACCATTCGCAGCACGAACCCGCGGTACCAGATCGGCCCGACGAAATATCAGTCCGTGTTCGGCGACCCGGAGAATGGCTTCGCGCCGCCGGACGACGGCCAGCAGTATGGCTACAACCTCGAGTTCCAGTACGCCTGGTTCGTGGACTCACGGAGCGGCAAACAGGTCGCCGTCGCGCTCGGCCTTCAGGACTCGACGAAGGCCGACGACACGAACTTCTACGTTCACGCCGAGGTCCCGTTCATCAAATACGTGCAGCTCTTCGCGACGTACATGCGCACGAACGGCGCGGACATCTCGACGGTGTGGTCGTCGAATGTCGACAACCTCGTCCTGCTGGGCGGCGCGCGAGTGCAGCTCCTCCCCATCCTCTTCATCAACGCGACGTACTCACGCATCTACAGGATCGTTCGCGGCGGTGGTCGTGAGTTCCACCTCGGTAACGAGAACATCGTCGACGACGCGGAGAACGTCTCGCCCTTCTTCACCAACGACCGCATCTTCGAGTCGGTCGACACGCTGTTCGTCGACGTGGAGCTCGGATGGGAGTTCAAGGACTGATGCGACACCTGACGCGAATCATCGCCGGCGTCGCCCTGCTCGCCGGATGCACCGAAGCGGATCCGATCTCGATCGGCACCCAGGCCGAGGGTGACGTCTGCCGCCAAATCGCCGACTGCATGGCCGGCCTCGGCTGCGAAGACGGCGTCTGCGTGGCTCTCCCGGTTCCGGACACCGCGGGACGCGCGGGTGATCCGTGCACCGGATCCGGCGACTGTATGGCCGACCTGTGCTGCGGGAACCAGAGTGTGTGCCGCGCGCCCTTCGGCGGCGGCGCGTGCGGCGCCGCGGCCGGCGAACAGTGCGGGCTGAGCCCCGACTGCGACGTCGGCCTGGTCTGCGACGGCTCCGGCGTCTGCGCAGTTCCGGATCCGAACGCCGAGGGCCAAGCCGGCCTCGGACAGGAGTGCGGGGAGATCAAAGACTGCGTGCGACCGCTGATCTGCAGCGCGCAGAACACGTGTGAGTCGCCGCCGTTCTTCGCCGGCGTGTCCTGCGTTCGCTCCGAAGAAGACCTCGCCGCGTTCCGCGCCTACTTCGAAGTCCCCCGCGGCGGCGCACCGCTCGACGAGTTCTATCGACAGCCCTTCCCGAGCGACGTCCGCCTCGTGGACGGCCGCCCGGTGCTCGCCGGTCACCCGTCACCCGGCGACATCTCGGGCATCGACTTCGACCAGCTCTACCTCCGCGCGCTCGAAGAGGATCGCAACGGGTGGGGCCTCACGCAGCCGGTGTTCATTCGTTTCTCGGACCCGCTCGACGCATCCACCGTCACCGCGACCGCGACGCCCCCGGGCGTGGAGCTGGTCGCGCTCGACGACGGCAGCCGCGTCCCGATCCAGACGCTCTACAACCGCGACGCCGGGCAGTTCATCTGCCACAGCGCGTTGGCGGTCGCGCCGATCGACGGCGTCGCGCTGGATCCGCTCCGGACCTACGCGGTGATCGTGAAGTCCTCGGTGCGGAACATCCGCGGCGAGGCGCCGATCCACGACGCGGACTTCAGGGCGATGCTCGAGGACGCCACGCCGAGCGACCCGGACGTTGCGGCGGCGCACGAGGCGTACGAACCGCTGCGCGCGTACATCGGATCCGGCGCGATGGCGGCGGAGGACATCGCGGTCGCCGCGGTGTTCACGACCGGCGACCCGTCGTCGGTGGGCTTCGCGGTGCAAGCTGCGATCGAGACCGCACCGGCGCCGGTCGTCTCGAACGCGGTGCGTTGCCTCGCGGCGACGATGTCGCCGTGCGCCGAGGACGGCCTCCGCAACTGCCCCGGCGCGCCGAACCCGGCGTTCGAGGAGATCCACGCGCGGGTCTCGAACCCCGTCCTCCAGCGCGGGACGCGTCCGTACCTGAACCCGCAGAACGATCCCTTCGACGGCGCCTTCGAGATCGACGTGCAGGGCAACATCGTCGTGCAGGGGAGCGAGGACGTGTGCGTGGGCATCGCGGTCCCGACCTCGCCGATGCCCGCGAACGGCTACCCGGTCGTCATCTACGGGCACGGCACCGGCGGTGACTTCACGAGCGGCCTGCTCCAGGTCGCCGAGTCCCTCGCGGGGCGCGGCATCGCGGTCATCACCTTCGACGGCTCACAACACGGCCCGCGCCAGGGCCTCCCGCCCGCGGCGCGCCTCGACGCCGGGCGCGCGTTCTTCAACGCCGCCAACCCTCGCGCCGCGCGCGACAACGTGCTGCAGGGCGGCGGCGACGTGCACAACCTCGTGAAGCTCGCGCGCAACGTCGACCTCGCTTCGATCGGCGTCGTCGGACTGACCGGGCGCTTCGACCCCGAGCGCGTCATGTACTACGGCCACTCGCAGGGCACGGTGGTCGGCGCTTCGTTCGTCGCCGCCGAACCGAACCTCCACGCCGCGGTGTTCACGGGCGCCGGCGCGGAGATCGGGCTGACGCTCGTGAACAAACGCCGCCCGAACGACATCGCCGCGCTGACGCGCTCGCTGTTCGGCGACCAGACGGTGTCGCGGATGCACCCGATGATCGGGTTGATGTCGATGTTCTTCGGGCCCTCCGACGCGACCCCGTACGCGGCGAATATCGCGATCGACCCGCCCTCGGCGCGCGGCGCGGTCGACTTCCTGCACGTCTACGGCCTCGAAGACGGATTCACGCCCGAGGTCACCCAGGCCGCGCTCATCCGCGCGGGCATGTATCCGATCGTCGGCACGGCGCTCGCGCCGGTCGAGGGGGTGCCGACGGTGCCCTCCGCCGTGGGCAACATCGGCGGCGCCTCCGTTGGTTCGCTTCAATATACGCCATCGATGACGATGGGCCAGCTCGACTACGACGGCCACTTCGTCGGCACCCGCAACCCGCAGGCGGTGAACGCCATCCTGCGGTTCCTGTCGACCGCGGCGATGGGCGGCCCCGGGAGGATCGAACCGTGAAGAAGCTCGCGTACCTTCCTCTGCTCTGCCTGACCACCGCGTGCGGCGCGGGTGTGCCGATTCAGCTCCGGCTCGACGAGTTCGTCATCGACCTCACGCTCGACGACGCGATCGACGGCGTCTCCACGCAGCTCCTCCCGCCCGGCTCTCCGGGGCTACCGGAGGTGTGGCCGGACGGGTTCCCGGACGTCTGCTACGACGCGCTCATCGCGACCGACCCCGAGGACGGCGGCCAGATCGATCTGACGCCCGACCCCGCCGAGGATCCGGAGCAAGCGGAGCTGTTCCAACCGATCAACGACGGGCTGATCAGCCGCATCGAGATCGACCGCCTCGTCGTGCGCGTCGAGACGAATACACTCAATGTCGGGCTGCCGCCGATCGAGGTCCAGGCCGCGGACCAGATCGACGCGCAGACCGAGGACCGCCGCGCGTGGCGGACCGTCGGCACCGTCGGCGGCACGGAGCTGTCACCGACCTGCGCCCAACGGAACGGCGGCGCCGCGGGGGCACCGGCCGTCGAACCCGGCGAGGTCGCGGACCTCGAGTTCGAGTGGGCGCGCGGCGGCGAGAGCTTCCTCAACGCGCAGCTCGCGGACGAGCGGTGCCTCGAGAACCAGATGATCGACGGCGGCGTCGCGGATCCGCTCAAGTGCAAGGAGATGGCGCTGCGCGTCCGCACGCGCCTGTCGTTGGACACGGCGGACCAGAAGCAGAAACCGCGCGGCGACGTCTCGCTGAGGTTGATCCTCGTCGCGACCTTCTTCGTCGATCCGGTGTAACGCGTCGCGCGTCGGCGCGGGGGCTGGTAGCGTGCGCGCCACGTGAACGTCGCCGTCCTCGCTGCGCTCAGTGTCGTGATGAACCCGAACCCCTGTCGCTCGGGCGAGCTATCGCCGGAGGCGATGGACCGGCGCATCGAGGCGGCCGAGGCGATGATCGATCGGCACGAGGGCGCGCTCGATCTGTGGTTCTCGAGCATCTGGGGCGTGCACTCCGCGGTCATGGCCGGAGCCGTGACGATCGCCAACGTGTCGGACGACGACGGCGTGCGGAAAGAGATGTACGTCGCGGCGATCGGATCGGCGCTCGGGATCATCACACTTCAGACGGGGCGACCGCCGATCATCGACAGCGCGCATCACCTCGCGGGCGCGAGCACGAAGGGGGAGCGGCTCGCGGTGCTGGAGTACCTCCTGGAGAAGAGCTCGAAGAAGGTGAGATTCGCGCAGTCGTGGATCGCGCACACCGCATCGTTCCTGTACAGCGTCGGCGCCTCACTCGTGCTGTGGCTCGCGTTCGACCGCAAGCGCGCGGCGATCACCCAACTCATCGGTGGCCAACTCATCGGGCAGGGGCGGATACTCATCCAACCCACCGGCGTCGTCGGCGCTTGGGATGAGTACCGAAGTGAGTTCCTCGAGGGGTGCGGGGAGCCCGTGAAGCGGAGCGAAGAGACGAGCCGGATCGCGATCGAGCCCGCGGGCTTCGGCGTGCAGCTTCGCTGGTGAGTTACTCGTCGTCTTCTTCGGCGATCGAGGTCGACATCGCGATGCTCGCCGAGAACCGCCGCACCAGGGCCGTATTACGGCCCCACACCGTCTGTCCGTAGCCGAGGTTCAGCTCCACGCCCGGGGCGAGGCGAATGATGACACCGCCGTCGACCGCGAGGCGGTCGCGGTAGAGGCGAACCTCGCGCAAGCCGAGGTTGTTCAGGCCCGCGTACTCGGCGGCGGGGAGCTCCGGATCCTCGGCGGTGACGCTGATACCGATGACACGACCGTCCTCGATCGAGTAGGCGCCGCGCGCGCCGACGAACGCGAGGAGCCCCGGCGCGATGACCTGACCGAGGCGCACCGAACCCACGACCTGGTCCGCGGCGCCGCTGAGGCGCAAGTTGTAACCCGCGTCGAGGCGCACGAACGTGTTCGTCGGGAACACGTAGCCGAACAACATCGAGACCGCGACGTCGAGCTGGCCGTCGCCGAGGGTCACGTCGTCCTGGATGTTCTCGGGCCGAACGAACCGACCGGGATCGGCGAGGAACTCCTCCGCGGTCTGGGGCCGGTCGCCGAACGTCCCGGAGGGGCCGCGGTAACCCGTCGGTGCCTTCACTTCGACTTCCGTCGCGAGCGCGAACGGCTGCAGGAACCACCGGTAGCGGCCGGCGACGCGGAGGTCGCCGACGCCGCGCGCGGTCTGCGTCAGCTCGATGATGTTCTGTTGGTAGTAGTCGAAGTCGGCGCCGGGGTCGGCGCCGGGGGCCGGCAAGAGGATCACGGCGTCGGCGTCGTAGGACACGAGCGTGATCGGGAGCTGCGCCGAGAACTCGAGGCGATCGGTGAAGCCGAAGCGCGTCCCGATCGAGAAGGTCGACGACGTGAAGTTGCCGCGCAGCGGGAACCCGCGCACGCCGCCTTCGTCGAGCCACTCTTGGTTCGCGAAGCCGTAGTCGAAGCCGCCGATCACCGCGATGCGATCCGCGGGCAGAGTCCACGGGGACGCGACGGCGAGGTTGGGGGCGAGGAGGATGAACAGGGCGAGGGGGGCGACGGTGCGGGTCATGGGGGCGGGGGCTCTCCTGAGGCCGAGGTCAGAACGTGAGGAACGGGGCCGACTTCTTCTCCTTCTTCTTCTTGGGCGGCGGGGGCGGCGGCGGCGCCACTGTGGTCGGCGGCGCGGCGCGGACGCCGGCGTCGTTGGTGCGGATGGGCGGCGTGGTGTCCGGGGCGTCGGCCGCGGCGGAGTCGGACGCGGTGTCGGAGTCCGACTCGGTCTCGGAGTCCGACTCGGACTCGGACTCGGTCACGGGATCAGAATCGGGATCGGATGCGGATTCGGAGTCGGACCCGGGATCGGAATCGGAATCGGGATCGGATGCGGATTCGGAGTCGGACGCGAATGCAGAGTCGGGCTCGGTGACGGAATCAGACGCAGCGCCCAGCGCGGAGGCGCGCTTCGGCGCCCGACGAGGACGCCGCGCGGTACGCGAACCCGACGCAGCACCCGAACGCGTATCCGAATCCGAACCCGTCACCGAGTCCGAACCCGCAACCGAACCCGAACCCGTCACCGAGTCCGAGCCCGTGACCGGATCCGGGCCCGTGTCCGAGTCCGAACCCGTGTCCGAGTCCGAACCCGTCACCGAGTCCGAACCCGCAACCGAATCCGAACCCGCAACCGAATCCGAACCCGTCACCGAGTCCGAACCCGTGTCCGCGTCCGAACCGATCAGCGCTCGCGTACCCCCCGCTGTTTCGCCGTAACCGCCACGCTCCGGGGCAACAGATCGCACCGGCGCTCGCCGCATCGGCGCCGACCACCACCACCCCACCCCCGCAGCGGCCCCGAGGCCGAAGACGACGAACAACATCGCGGCGTACTTCGTGCGCCTCGAGCGCGGCAGCTCGATCGAGACGTCGCGATACGCGCGCTGCGTCGGAGCGTCCGCGGTTGCGCCGTCGCCGGGTTCGGTCGCGGCGCGCGCGAGGGCGGCCAGCGCGGGATCCACGAACGCGGCGGCCTCTATCGGCACGTACGTCCCGGCCCGCACCTCGCGCAGCGCGACCGCGACTTCCGAGGCCTGAGAGATGCGGTGCTCCGGCGCCTTCACGAGGCACCGATCGATCAGCGCAACCAACGACGGGTCGGCGTCGGGCGTCCACCGCGTCGCCGGCGCGTGCACCTCGGTGCACGCCTTGAGGACCACCTCGTACGCGTTTTCACCTTCGAACGGGAGGCGCCCGGTCAGGACGCGGTAGAGCAACGCGCCGACGCTCCACACGTCGGCGGCGGGGGTCACGTCGCGCGCGCTCACCGCCTGCTCGGGCGCCATGTAGTTCGGGGTCCCCACGCCCGCGCCGGTCTTGGTGACGGACGCGTCCTGCGCGTGTTTGGCGATGCCGAGGTCGAGGAGCTTCACGCGCCCGTCGTCGGTCAGGAAGATGTTCGAGGGTTTCAGATCCCGGTGGACCACCCCGTGGGCGTGCAGCGCGGCGAGCGGCTCGAGGACCGCCTCGACCACGTCCAGCGAGGTCGCGACCGAAGCGCTCCCGCTCTCCAGCTGCTCCTCGAAGGTGCGACCGGACAAAAGCTCCATCACGATGAAAAACGTGCCGTCCGAATCCTGACCTGCGTCGTACACCTGCACGAGGCCTTCGTGGCGCACACGGTCCGCCACGCCGACCTCGCGTCGAAGGAGGTCCCCGCCGTCTCGGTACGCGGAGACTTCGGCGAAGATGCGTTTGATCGCGACGGCCGCGCCCGTCGACGCGTCTCGGCCCTCGTACACGGTGCTCGTCGCGCCGGTACCGAGGACGCGGCCACACCGGTAGCGACCGGCGATGACGGGTGGAGTGGGGGCGGTGATCGTGTAGTCCTCCGAATCCAATACGTGCGCAGGCGCACCCCGGATCGCGAGAAAATCGAGGTTCGAGTACTGTCGGATCGTTTCGACGCATGCGGCGCTTCGCCTACATCACCGTCGCGCTCGCGATGGCCTGCACGGAGTCGATCCCCGTGCAGCTCCCGGTGGAACCCGACCACGCGTCGCTCCTCATCGTGCGTGAGGGCACGGGTTTCCCGATCCTCTTCGCACTCGAACCCGGACAACGACCGCCGCCTCTCGGGATCGGCTCCGGCGCGGACGTCGTGCTGATCGCCTACCCGGGCGCGCTCGCAGACTACGGACTCGAACCCGGGCGGGTGACGGCGGAGGTCGACCCCGAGGCGGGGCGCCCCGTTCCGGCGGGTGCGCTCACCTACGTTTGGCAGAGCGTGGAGCGACAGTGGAACGAGATCGTTCCGCGGCCCGATTTCATCGACGACCTGCGGCTCGAGGAACCGTCGACCTGCGACGCCGCCAACGCGTGCTGGCACTTCTTCGACGACCGGCTCGTCTGCGGGCAGCCCTGCCCAACGCCAACCGACGTCGCACCGCCCCCCGCCGTCGCGGGCCCGACCGCGTGGAATTACGCCTGCGCCGAAGGCTTCGCGCTCGACGGCTCCGGCCGCTGCCGGCCCGCGTCCCGCCGCACGTGCCCCGCCGGCCAAGTCCAGCGCCTCGAAGACGCGCAGTGCGCACCGCTCGTCGCCTGCCCCGGCACGCCGTGGCGCGGCACCGCGAACCCGGTGGGGGCGGAGGTCTACGTCGACCTCGCCGCGGCGCCGAATGGGAACGGCACGACCGGCTCGCCCTACGACTCGATCGCCGCCGCGCTCGCCGCGACGACCGGCCCCGCGACGCTGTTCCTCTCCGCGGGCCAGCACTCCGTCCCCGCGATCGACGGCACCATCGTGCTCCGCGGGACGTGCCCAGCGGAGACGACGCTGGTCGGCGCGCCGACGATCGGCGCGGGCGCGGACGTCACGTTCGATGGTGTCCTGCTCTCCACGAACAACCTCACGACCTCCGGGGACGTTCGCGTCGTGGACACCGTCGTGGATGGCCCACAGATCACGTCGACGGGTGCGCTCGTCGTCGAGCGCACGCACTTCGTCGCCGGCGCGTTGCAAAGCGCTGGCGCGGCCACGGTCGACGACGTCGTCTTCGAAGCCACCATCGCGGCGGCGATCACCGTGACGGGCGGGACGTCGAACGTTTCGCGCGCCGTGTTCTTCGACGCACCCGCGCTGCGCGTCACGGGCGGCGAGGCCGACGTGTCCCGCGTGTGGCTCGACGCCGCCAACACGCCGCCCGCTTTCGTCGTCGAAGGAGGCCGTGTCGAAGTGAGCGACTCCGCGTTCGTGACGCACTCGTTCGCTGCGGTGAACGCCGGCGCCGAGCTGAGCGCCACCGACGTCGACGTCGTGAACGGGCCCGTCGCGTCGTCCGTCGCGGGGACCCTCACGTTCGTGCGCGCCCGCATCCGTCACACGTCGCGCGGCACGCTGTTCTCTGCGGAGGGGAGCGCTTCGCTGACGTTGGATCGCGTGAGCGTCGAGGGCGCAGCGGGGGATGTCGTCGAAGCCGAAGGCGCCGCCCAGGTCGTCCTCCGGGACGTCGACGCGGCCGGCGTCGAGTCGCTGGTGGATCTCTTCGGAACCTCGACGTTGGATCTCGACCGGGTCGCGAGCTCGGGCCGCGTCCGCGCCGGGGCCGCGCGCTCCACCGAGGTCGCGCCGCTCCCCGGCGTCTCGAACGTGTGCCTGGAAGGCTTCGCCCCCGAGACGCCGAGCCGCGTGACGATGACGATCGACGACCTGACCCTGCTCGGCCCGCTCACGACCGGCATCGCACCGTGCGCAGGAACCACGGCGACGATCCGCAACGTCGTCGTGCGCGACGCCATGACGGCGATCGGCGCGGACTGCCGCGGCAACTGCGCCGAGGACGCGCTCGTGCCAGCGGTGGACATCGACGGGCTCACGGTCGAAGGCGAGTCGTCCGGCCGCATCGGCGTCATCATCCGCAGCGGCACGTTGACGTTGAGACGCGCCGCGATCGCGGACGTCGAGCTGTACGGTCTGTACGTGTGGGGCGCCCTGGCGAACGTCGAAGACCTGACGGTCGACGGCACGGGCGCCAACGTCCCGGACGACGCGCTCGAGCGCGACATCTACTGCTCGGAGAACCGCGGCGGCGGCAACCTCCGCGGCCCGGGCTCCGCGTTCTTCGCGGAGGCGTGGAGCTCTCAGCTCGCGCTCTCGGAGACGGAGGCGTTCATCGAACGCTTCACGTTCACGAACAACGGGTGTGCCGGAATCTCGATGGGCGTCGACGGGATGTTCACCGCGACGGACGGCGCAATCACGAACAACCTCCGCGGCCTGAACTACCTCCGCTTCGGTGAGCCGATCGTCCGCGAGGACGTCGTGTTCCGCGACAACAGCCAGGCCGACGTCTACCGCGTCGCGCTCGACTGAGTACCAACCGGTCTGACGCAATCTCGACGCATACGGCGACATGCGTCCGTCGGTGCGTTCGAGTCTTCAAGAAGCTGCACGTATCCGCACAGTGTTGCCCCAACCGTTCGGCACTTCTGCCGCGCGGTGCAACAAGGAGCTCGAAGAACCCATGCAGCCGAAGATTCGAACCTGGCTCGGTGTCGCGACAGCGGCGACCTTGCTGACGTCCACCGTCGCCATCGCCGCGCCCGGCAAGCGCTTCAACAGCCCGGCCAACCTCACCGACAAACGCGGCGCGCGTTTCATCGTCACCTTCAAGGACATGAAACAAGGCTCGGCCGCGCTCCAAGAGATCGGCGCCCACGTCGTGCACGCCTTCCCCAAGTACGACACCGTCGCGGCGTACATCCCGGAGCGCGCGATCGAAGGCCTCCGGCACAACAAGTGGGTCGCGTCGATCGAAGCCGACGCACCGCGATGGCCGATGGCCCAAACGACGCCCTACGGCATCACGATGGTGCAGGCGCTTCAGGTCGCCGACACCGCCGCGGGCAACACGACGGTCTGCATCATCGACTCGGGCTACTACAGCGCGCACGAAGATCTTCAGAGCGCAAACGTCACGGCGTCGCCCGACTCGGGCAGCGGCAACCCGTACGTCGACGGCTGCGGACACGGCACACACGTCGCGGGGACCGTCGCGGCGCTCAACAACTCCACGGGTGTCGTCGGCGTGAACCGCAACGGCAACGTGAACCTCCACATCGTGAAGGTGTTCGGTAACGACTGCGCGTGGGCGTACTCGTCCTCGCTCGTCGCGGCGCTCGACCAGTGCGCGCAGCAGGGCGGCAACATCGTCGTCAACATGAGCCTCGGCGGCGCGCAGAAGAGCAACTTCGAGAACCGCGCCTTCCGCGACGCGAACAACGCCGGCATCCTCTCGATCGCCGCCGCCGGTAACGACGGCAACACGCGCCACTCGTACCCCGCGTCCTACGACTCGGTCGTGTCGGTCGCCGCGATCGACTCCAACATGCAGGTCGCGAGCTTCTCGCAGCAGACGAACCAGGTCGAGCTGGCCGCCCCGGGCGTCGGCGTCGAGAGCACGGTCCCGTACATCGGCAATCACACGATCACGGTCGGCGGGAACACGTACTCCGGTGGCGCGATCGAGTTCGCGGCGCAGAGCTCCGGCGCGAGCGGCCCCGTCGTCGACGGCGGCCTCTGTGACAGCGTGGGTTCGTGGTCCGGCGCGGTCGTGATGTGCGAGCGCGGCAGCATCGCGTTCAACGACAAGGTGCAGAACGCCCAGGCCGGCGGCGCCGCCGCGGCGATCATCTACAACAACGTCGCGGGTCCCTTCTCCGGCACGCTCGGCGCGGGGAACACCAGCTCGATCCCGGCCATCAGCCTCTCGCAGGCGGACGGCCAGGCGATCGTGAACAACAACCTCGGGCAGAGCGGCAACGTCGTGAACCTCTCGACGACCGGAAGCGGCTACGACTTCTATGACGGCACCTCGATGGCCACCCCGCACGTCGCGGGCGTCGCGGCGCTGATCTGGAGCCACTACCCGTCGCGCACCAACACGGACGTGCGCAACGCGCTGACGCAGTCCGCGCTCGACCTCGGCCCGGCCGGCCGCGACAACGCGTACGGCTTCGGCCTCGTGCAGGCCTCGGCCGCGGAAGCCATCCTCGCCGGCGGCAGCGGCTGCACGCCGACCGAGACGACGGAGTCGAGCTGCAACGACGGCCTCGACAACGACTGCGACGGCGCGATCGACGCCGCCGACTCCGACTGCAACACCGGCGGCGGCTGCAACCTCGGTCAGCCCGGCGACGCCTGCACGAGCAACAGCGACTGCTGCTCGAACAAGTGCCGCGGCCGCAACGGCTCGAAGACCTGCCGATAACGACAGATGTCCCTCGGCGCGTGGATTTCACGCGCCGAGGTCCCGCCTCATCCGCTATAGCCCGTTGGACATGTGGACGGGCAAAATCACCCTCGGATTTCTGATACTTGCCGCCGCAGGCTGCGGTGCGCGCACCACGGTCGGCCTCGACCGCGACGGCGGATCCACGACGCCGCCGCGCGACGCCGGGTTCGTACGCGACGGCGGGACGCTCCCCGACGCGGGCGTCGAAGCCCCCGAGAAACACCGCCCCGAACGCATCGACTGCGACATGACGCGGCCGAGCCCACAGGTCGTCCCGAGCGGCAACCCGGAAGACCAGTGCGCCGCGCACGACGACTGCACCGACGGTGACAACGGGCGCTGCCTGCAGATGCGCTTCGGCTACGTCTGCACGTACGACGAGTGCTTCGTCGACAGCGACTGCGAGTCCAACGTCTGCCAGTGCAACGGCGGGTTCGGCTCCGACGCGAACATTTGCATGCGCCAGGGCAACTGCCTCGTCGACGCAGACTGCGGCACCGGCAACTTCTGCTCGCCGACGTTCGGCGACTGCGGCAGCTACCTCGGCACCGTCGGGTACTATTGCCATACGGAGCAGGACGAGTGCGTGAACGACAGCGACTGCCCGGGGGCGGGCTGGTACTGCCGCTACGATCGCGTGGGCGAGCGCTGGTCGTGCTCGGACGCGCAATGCGCCGGCTGATCTGCCTCGTGCTCGTCGCCGGTTGCGGCGGCGAGCGCAGCGACGCGACGCCGTCGTTGATGGAGCGCGGGAGCGCCTACGTCGCGTCGATGAGCGCGGGTCGGCAAGCGCTGGAGGCGTCGATCGTCGACCCGACGAACGGCTACAGCGCGCGCCGGTTGGAGCGATACCGCGAGGATGTGTGGGGTGCGCTCGACGAGTGGCGGCCGCGCGTGCGTACGCCGGGCGCCGCGACCTGGGACGAAGACACCTGGGACGCCGCGCTCGACGAAGCCTCGCTGCTCGCGCTCGGGGAGCGCGCGTTCTTCGCGTACCCGGTGCAGCTCGCGGACGCGCTCGGTAAAGCGGACGTCGAGGACTACGGCGTGTGGCCGGGTTCGTACGTCGAAGTCGACCTCGGCGACGGCGTGTTCCCCGCCTTCACCTGCGCGACGTGTCACGCGCGCCCCGACGCCGTGGGCGTCCCGAACCACCGGCTCGATCTCGGGCGCCTCTACGACGACTTCTACGGCACGCAGACCGAACAGAGCGCGTGGGGCCTCGGCGCGCTCGACGTCACCGCGGACGGCGTCGACAACCCGACCGCGATCCCCGACCTCCGACCGATCCAACACCAGACGCACCTGCACCGCGCGGCGACGCTGAAGAACGATCCCATCGCGCTCGCCGTGCGCCTCGAGACGCTCCTCCTCACCTCGGTGTCGGAGGCGCGCCGCCCGCCGCGCGTCGTCGCGTTTGCACTCGCGCTGTACCTGTGGCGCATGGCCGACACCCTCCCCGCGTGGACCTCGAACGCGACGTTCGATGCGGAGTGCGCGACTTGCCACGGCGCGGACGGTCGGCCGAACGCGCCCCGCGCCATCGAGGAGATCGGAACGCCGGACGCCGTCGCGCGGTCCCCGGCGCGCACGACCGGGACGTGGCGTGTGCCTTCCTTGCTCGGCGTCGGTCAGCGCGAGCGGCTCCTGTCGATGGGGCGCGTCGAGGGGCTCGAGGATCTCTTGGATCCGGAGCGTTCGGTGCCGGGTCACCGGTTCGGGTTGGAGCTTTCGCCGGCGGATCGCGACGCGCTGATCACCTTCCTACGCCAGCGCTGATCACATCCGCTTCGCGATCAGCGCGACCGGCGCGCCGCCGTACGAAAGCAGCCAGTCGTGGAACGCGCGCAGGCTCTTCGTCTTCTTCGCGGCGAAGAACTTCTCGCGCAGGTCGAGGATCGCGAGCTTGCCGAGGGTGTAGCTGAGGTACCCCGGATCGAAGGTCCCACGGAACGCCTGCTGCCGCGCGTTGCCGGGATCGACGAAGCACTTCTCCTGGAACATCGTCTCCGCCGCTTCGACCGTCATGCCTTGGGTATGCAACCCGAGCGCCGCGAGGAAACGACAGTTGCGGAGCAGCGCGTTCGAGAGCTGGCCGAGGCGCAGACGCGGGTCGTCGTCGCCGTACCCGGCGTCGAGCATCATCTGCTCCGTGTAGTGCGCCCAACCCTCGATGAACGCGTACGAGCCGTAGATCTTCTGCGCCTTCGTCGGTGCGCGCCTGAACTGCAGCCCGTGCACGAAGTGACCCGGGTAGACCTCGTGAATCGAAGTGCCGAGCAGATCACCGGCCCACGGGATGTACGCCTCCTGCGTGGCCTTCGGCCACGACGGGTCCGGCGGCGAGATGTAATAGAAGCTGCCCTTCGCCTTCTCGAACGGGCCCGCCATGTCGAGGAACGCGGAGTTGAAGCGGAGGAACGGCGGCGTGACCTTCACCGTCGCGCGCTCGTCGCTCCCGATGGTGATGATGTCATTCGCTTCGATATATTCTCGCAGCGTGTCGAGCTGCTGGGCCGCGGTGGTGATCACCTGGTCGGCGGGGAGCCGCTCCGCCGCGACCATCGCGGCGACCTCCTGCACCGACTTGTTCGGATCGATCCGCTTCGCCGTCGCTACGTAGGCGTCGTAGTTCGCTCGGTAGTTCGCATCGGCCATTCGTTGGAGCTCGGGCAGCGTGATCTCGAGGTCCTCGTTCACGCGCAGCATCTCGAGGAACTTCGCCTCGCCGAGCGCGAAGTCATCGGTCGCCTCGGCCTCGTGCGCATCGATCCACGCGATGAGCCGGTCCACGGCCGCGAGGAGCGCCGGCACCACCTCCGCGAAGCGCTTCGCCAACGCGGGTTCCGCGTCGAGCGCCGGCTTCGACTGCGTCGCGACGTCACCTTCGTAGAACGATCGATAGCCCCCGAGCATCCCCTTGGCGGTCGCGAGGTGCGTCCGCGGCTGCTTCGGATCCAGGATCGCGAGCACGTCGTCGACGCGCACGGTCGCGGCTGCCGCGTGGTCGAGCAACTTGCCGACGCGGACCTCGAGCGGCGCGTAGTCGCGCGAGAGGTACCCGCTGGTATCGAAGAGCCCGGCGTAGCTCAGCACCTTCCTGTGCTCCTCCGTCTGCTCGATTCCGAAGATCGTCTGCAGCGCGTCGAGCCGTGTCAGCTCGAGATCGAGGCGGACCGGATCCTCGACGGACGCCGGATCGATCGCGTTCACGGTCTCCACGTAGACCTTCGCCCGCGCCAGCCGCCGCTCGACGGCCGCCTTCGAGACCTCCTCGACGCGCCCGTCGTAGTCGTGCAGACCGGCGCCGCGCGCGACGTCCGGGTGCTCCTCGAAGGACCGCTCGATGTACATCGCGACGACCTGCGCCGGGTCGAGCCCGGCCGCGGAGGTCGCCACGACGTCCTTCCCCTTCCCGTTCGAGGCGCATCCGAGCGCGACCATCGACGCCAACGCGGCGCGGCGTAGAGCCTTCATCACCTCGCTCATAGCGGACGCCGACCGCGTAGATCCAGGGACGATCCCGAGGTAGCGTCCGCGGACCGCACCCGAGATGAACCTACGCATCGCCATGACCGAGACCCGGAACGCGTACGCGCCGATGCCCGCGCGTATCGAGGACCTGGAGTCACTCGCTCCCCACCTCGAGGTGCTCCGTGAGGCCAACCTCGACCACCACGAACGCCTGATTCGCGAAGCGGTCGCGGCCGGCGTGCAGATGATCGGCCTCGGCGAGCTGTTCGCCGCGCCGTACTTCGCCGCGACGAAGATCGAGATGTGGAAGGCGCTCGCCGAATCCGCCGAAGACGGGCCGACGGTGCGACGCATGTCGGCGCTCGCCGAGGAGCTTCAGATCGTCATCGTCGCGCCGATCTACGAGCTCGCGCCGGACGGCCGGCGCTTCAACGCCGCGGTCGTGCTCGACGCCGACGGCAAGAACCTCGGCCGCTACCGCAAGACGCACATCCCGCACGGCTCGAACGAGAAGGGCACCTTCTTCGAAGGCTTCTACTACGGCCGCGCCGACGAGGCCGACGGCGACCTCTTCCCGGTCTTCGCGACGCGCTACGCGACGATCGGCGTAGCCATCTGCTACGACCGTCACTTCGAAGGCGTGATGCGGACGCTCAAACGGCGCGGCGCCGAGCTCGTGTTCTCGCCGGCCGTCACGTTCGGCGAGAAGTCCGAGCGGATGTGGATGATGGAGTTCCTCGTCGACGCCGCGCGCCACCGGCTCTTCATCGCCGGCTCGAACCGCTACGGCGTCGAGCCGCCGTTCGCCGTGCACTACTTCGGGGAGAGCTACGTCGCCGGCCCGAACGGCCCGATCGAGAACGACCGCAGCCACGAGGGGCTCGTGTTGGCGGACGTCGATCTCGAGCTGCTCCGTCGCCCCGACCCCTCGGGCTGGAAGCTCGTCGAGGACCAACGACCGGACCAGTACGACGCGTGATGGTGCTGCCGGCTCTCCTCCTCGCCGCGGCGCTCCCGACCCCCGAGCCGGTGGCGACGGTGGTCCGCGTCGTGAGCTCGCAGGCGCGCGCGCTCGACGAGCCCTCGCTCGACCGCGCGATGCGCGACGCCATCCAACTCGTCCCGTCGCTGCGCGCGCTCAGCCCGGAGGATCTCGCGGGCGGCATCGGTCGCCCCCTCGGACGTGAGCTGCGCGCGTGCCGCGCCGACACGCGATGCATCGCATCGCGCCTGCGCACCGCGGGCGTCGCCCACGCGGTGCTCGTCGTCGCCAACCTCGAAGTCGCCCCACCGCTCGTCTCGATTACGATGGTGCGTGCCGGCGTCGCGAAACCCACGGTGCAAACCGCGTTCGAAGCGCGCGGCCCCACGGTCGAAGGCCTCGCCGATCGCTTCGCGGAGATCTTCGACGGCGCCGGCCACCCGCGCGGCGGCGTGCTTCGCGCACAGGTCCAACCCCCGACCGCCGTCGTGACCCTCGGCGCACAGGTCGTGCCCCCGGACGGCGTCGTCGTCCCCGCCGGGCGCTACGTCATCACCGCGACGGCCGAGAGCTACGCGCCGCTCGAACGCGAGGTGATCGTCGAAGCGCGACAGACGCTGATCGTCGACGTCGCGCTGGAGACGACATCGGTGTGGTCGTCCCCCTGGCCGTGGGTGGGGATCGGCGTGGGCGTCGCGGTCGTGGGCGTCGCCGCGGGGGTGCTGGTGGCGAACCGGGACGACAGCTACCGGTTCTGCCTCCCCGTCGGCACCGGCGCGTGTGAGCGCTGACGAGGCTCTAGGGCGCGATGTGTTCGATCACCGCGCCGCCGTCGCTCGGCTCGATCTTCACGTCCACCAGCGCGTCCAGGCGCGGGTCTGCGACCTCGTACCGAATCCCCACGGACACGTCGTGGATCCGCCCCGACCGCCCGTCCAGTAGCGTGTAGTCCACCGCGTTCACCGTGTTCGGGCGCACCACGATCCCCGGCGCGGCGGCCGACCCGACCTCGAAGTTCCGCAAGTCGAGTTGCGCGCCCTCCGCGATGACGATCGCGCCGGGCAGATCGGGGCACTCCGGGATGCGCGTCACGCCCGACACCGTGATGTGGTCCGCGACCATCGCCGCGAGCGCGGGCACACCGCCGACCGAGACGAGGTCCATGCCGATCGCGGGACCACGCAGGTCCGCGAGCCGCGCGCGCGTCATCACGTAGTTGGTCGCGCCCGCGATGAATCCTCCGACGCGCGCGTAGCAGCTGGTCGGTCCCGACGCGCTGACGTTGAGGTCGTTGATCCGCAGCTCGCGCCCGATCGACGCGATGCCCGTGGCCTGCGCGAGCGCGACGCCCTCCACGTCCTGGATGACGACGCGCGACAGCTCCGTCGCCGGCTCACCGGTGATGTAGATGCCGATGGTCCCCTCGCGGAAGTCCGGCGGGTCGGCGCCCTCCTCCGGCGTCACGCCCTGCACGCGAATATCGGTGAGCACCACGTTCGACGCCTCGAGCTGAATGCCGCGGCGGCGCGCGTCGTAGACCACCGCGCGCCGCAGCGCGCCGCTCGACGCATTGGCCATCCAGATCGCCGCCGGCCTCCCCTGCGTCGTGCCGGGGCTGTCCGGGTTCACGACGACGTCGCTGACGTCGAGCTGCGCTTCGAGGTGGAACAACCCCAGCGCCCCCTGCACCCAGACGCGTCGCAGGCTCGCGCTGATGCGGTGCGCGACGACCGCGAACACCGTCGGGAAGCGCACACCGGACTCGGTGCGGAAGAACAGGTCCTCGATCGATGCGCTCTCGCCGCCGTCGATGTGCACGGCGGTCCAGACCGCCTCCTCGAACGCGACGCGCTGGAGCTGAACGAGCGTCGCCTCGTCGATCCGCAACAGCGGTCGCTCGCGGCGCCCCGAGACGAACACCGCGTCGCGCACCGTCGCCGACGGACCGCCGGTCACCTCGACGATGTGCCCGTCGACCGCGCGCGCGACGACGCCGTCGACGACTACGGACGACTCGACCGCATGCACAAAGCCACCGCTCGAGTCCGCGACGACGTCACGCAGCAGCAGCGCCCCGTTGGATTGGTAGATCGGGATCGGCGCGACGGTGGACTCGAGCGCCACGCCCTCCAGCGCGACGCTCCCGCCCGCACCGACGTAGAACGCGCCGCTCGCGTCGACCGCGAGATCCTCGAGGCGGAGGTGCGAACGCATCCCGTCGAAGCCACCCGCGAGCGTCGTCTCGGTCGCGCACGCGCCGCGGATCGTGATCGGCGCTTCGGCGGTGCCCGCGTCCAAGAGCGCGTTGCGCGTCGCGGAGGTGTGGCGGCCGACGGAGAGGAGGATCGGCGCGCTCCCGTCCGCGACGTCGAGTGCCTCGTCGAGGGTCCGGTAGGGGGCCGCCAACGTGCCGTCACCGCCCGCGGCCGCGGTGGGATCGACGAACAAACCCGTGACCCCCTCCGCAAATCGGCCCGCCGCAGGACAGGCTCGGCCCACGCGCGTACATGCGTCGTCGCCGAGCTTGCGTGCCTCGCCGAGCGGGCAGTCGAACCGGTCCTGCGCGATGCGTGGGTCACAGATCTGAATCGGCGGGTCCTGATTGGCGATCGTGTTCACCGTCCACCCGGTGGGGCACGTCACCTCGACCGGGCTCGGCGACATCGGCGGATCGATCTGCTCGGGCCCCGCGCACGCCACACACAGCCCCTCCGCCGTGAGGCAGCGGCGCGCCTCGAGGCACGCGAGCAACGACCGCGACAGACGCGCCTCGGCGAGACGCGAGCTCGACCACGCCAGGGGTGAAAACGGCGCCCCCGCGGGCGGGCCGTCGGTGGTGAGCGCATAGTGCGCGCTCGGCTCCGGGAGCGGCGCGCCCTCGGTCTCGAACGTGACGAGCCCCGGGGGGAGCTGCAGCTCGGTGAGCGCGCGGTCGTCGTAGATCGCGAGCTCCGTCTCGACGCGTTGGCCGGGCTCGAGGTCGATCGGGACGACGATGTCCTCCCCCGCGACGTCGGCCGCGTAGAGCACCGGATCCTCGTCCTCGACCGCGATGTAGAAGACCACCGCGTCGCCGTCCGACAGCTCCGGGGGCACCGAGAGTCGCGGATTCGACGAACACGCGCACAAGGCGACGAACACGGGGGCCAGGGACCGCACCCCCGTAGTCTAATGGGTTTTGTTGTACCTTGGAGGGGGCGGTCCTTCGCGTGCACGACGTCGAGTACTTCGGGCGCTACGCCCTCCTGAAGCGCATCGGGCTCGGTGCCACCGGGGACGTCCACATCGCGCGCGTGCTGGAGCCGGAGCCAGGCTGGCCGAGCGTCGTCGTCGTAAAGCGGATGCACGCCGACCTCGTGGACCAGGAGCGGGTCCGCCAACGCTTCGCGCACGAGGCGCGGCTCGCGCTGAAGATCGACTGCGCCCACGTCGCGCGGGTCTACGACGCCGGCCTCGTCGACGGCACGCCGTACATCGCGATGGAGTACGTCGCGGGGTGGACCCTCGCGCGGCTCTTCGAGGAGCTCGCGAAGGCCGACATCCGGATGACCTTCCAGGCCGCCGCGGAGATCGGGCTCGACGTCCTCGCGGGCCTCGCGGCGATCCACACCGCGGCGCTCGACGACGGCACGCCGCTCCTCGCGGTCCACCGCGATCTCTCCCCGCGCAACATCGTGCTCGGCGAGGACGCCCACGCGCGCATCATCGACCTCGGCCTCGGTCGCTCGGTGATGCAGCAGTGGCGCACCGCGCCCGGCGTCGTGATGGGGTCGCCGGGGTACATGGCGCCGGAGCAGGTGTTCGGCGAGGCGACCGACCAGCGCACGGACGTGTACCTCGCGGGGTTGATCCTGTGGGAGCTCGCGACGCAGGAGCCGTTCGTGAAGACGGAGGCGAGCGGCAATCGTGTCCTCGCGTGCGCGGCGCCGCCGTGGCGCGCGCCGTCGAGCGTTCGTTCCGAGCTCCCCTCCGCGCTCGACACCGTCCTCGCGAAGGCGCTCGCGCACGACGCCGCACAGCGCTTCGCCAACGCGGCCGAGTTCGAGCGCGCGCTCGAGCGCATCGCGGGGGAACGCAAAGCACCCGGCGCCGCGTGGTTCCTCGCCGGGCAGCTTCTGTGGGAGGAGCTCGCCGCCTCCAAGAGTGAAGTCACCGATCTGGGCCGGCTCGATCTCGGGCACACCAAGCTCTCGCAGCCCAAGGTTCCGGTCGAAGTCCCCGCGGACCCGACGTTCGAGAACACCCCTGCGCTCCTGCAGACCCCGCTCCCGGAGCGCCGTGAGAAGTCTCGCGCGGGGCGCATCGCGCTGCAGATCGCGCTGCTCGCCGGCGCCGTCGGTGGCGGGATGGTCTTGCAAGACGAGTTGACACAGCCCGCACCGGTCGAAGCCCCGCCCGTCGCCGTGAGCCCGCAGCCGACCGCGGCGCCCGGCATCACCCCGCGGCCGACCCCGGTCGCCGCCGTCGCGCCCGAGCCCGAGCCCCCTCCGGAATCCAGAGCGGAGCCGGCGCGCGAACCCAGGCCGGAGCCGAAGCGCACCCGCGCGCGTCCGCGCCCTGCACCGGCCCCGGCGGAGCCGCCGCCGGCTCCTCCGAAGGCTCAGCGCGTCGCCCTCCCCACCGCGACGAAGCGCCTGCTCACGCGCGCGCGAGGTCTGCAGACGGCCGGCGCGGACGCGCTCGTCGCGGAGATCAACAACCTGTTCACGTACCAAGGTCAGCAGGACGTGTGGGCGCGGGAGCTCGACCGCCTCGAACGCGAGGTCGCCGCGCAGGAGCGGCGCTAGAGAGCTGATCCGGTGACGAGGGAGGCGCTCGTCGAGTCATCGGCGCGCACGGTCGAGCCGCCGCGGAGGGAGTTGGGTGGGTCCCAGGGACCGAGCGGCCCGAAAGGGCGGCCGAAGGCCGCGGTTCGAGCAGGCGCGTCGAGGGCCGGCGAGCGGCCGTCTCGTCACCGGGTCAGCTCTCGACGAGCGAGGTCAGGCGCGAGCCTTCGCCGTGAACGTAAAGTCGAGCAGCCGCCCCGCGGGTCCGCGGTTGCTGTCGACCGAGAGCGAAACGTCCGGGTCCAACAGCCGCCCCACGAGCGCGAGGCGCGGTCGTCGGTTCGATCCCGTCCCGACGAAGTCGCGTAACGCACGGTTGCGCTGGTGCGCCGTGCCCTTGCCGAGCGCCTTGAGCGAACGCACGACCTGCCGCGCCGCGAAGTAGTCCGCGCGACGATCGAGGTACTGCGGCGAAAGCTCGTGCGCATCGAGGCGCCCGTCCGTCGACTCTCGGTCGTAGCGCGCGCGGACGTCCGGATCGATCCAGTCAGGACGACCACCCAACACCTCCGCCCACGTCGCGTAGAGCGTCTGCTCCGGCATCGCGGCGAGGGTCTGCGCGGCGCCGCGCGGGAGCTTCACGTCGATCGTCGCGGACGTCTTGCCGCCTTCGTCGCGCGGACCGAGCCACATGAACCGCGACGGATCCAGCGCGTCGATCTGCGCGCGGTATTCGGCGAGCTCGGGCGGCTCGCGGTCGTCGTCGAGCATCGCACGCACGAAGTCGATCTCTTCGAGGAGCTCCTCCTTGCTCGTCAGCGGATCCGACGTCGTCGAAGTGAACCCCACGCGCGCGTCGAGCCGCGGCGCGGCGCCCGCGATGCGCGTGGTGATCGCGTCGAGCGTCGCGGTGCGGTGGTGCGTCGACAGGTCGAGCCCGGTCGTCGACTTCTCCTTGGTGTCGACGTCCCGCGTCTGATCGTACGGCTGGCCCTCCATCCACCCGACGGTCTCGTGGCGCTCCTTCACGTGATCCCAGCTCACGCCGAGACCGAACAGACCGAAGCTCACGGGCACCGCGCGACGCTGGATATCCGTGGTGTACGCGTCGTCGACGACCACTCCTGAGCCCGGCACCTCCGCGAGGCGTCGGCCCGCTTCGAGATCCCCGCGCACCGCCGCGACGTACGCCTCGCGCGCGGACGCCTTCGACAGATCGAGCTTCAGCTCCGCCATCACCGAGCGACCGCGACCGCGCGACACCCCGACGAACGCACCCGACGTGTGCTCACGCCAGGTCGGCATCGCGGCCATCTCCGTCGCCGTCTTCTCCGCGTCGCGGAAGCGGCGCACGACCTCCCACGCCACGCGCCCCGGCCACGACAGGTAGAAACCGACGTGCGCACCGACGGTGCCGTCCACGGACTTCTCGGTGTCGGCGAGCACGCGCACCGTGACTTCGCGGCCTTCGCCGCGTTCGATCTCCGTGCGCGTCTCCCCTTCGATCGTCACGGTGAGGTCCGCGGCGATCGGGCCGCCCGCGATCCACGATCCGTCGGGTGTCGACTCGTCGAGCGTGCACTTCATGTTGCCGCCGAAGAGCTTCGTGAGCCCGGTGCGCTCGATCGCCACCGACTCGTGAGGTTTCATCGCCAACACGGCCTCCGCCGACGCGGGCACCTTCGCGAGCGGCGCGGACGAGGCCAGGATCGTCTCGACCTTCGCCGACGTGTCCCGCCGGCCGCCGCCGTAGAGGTAGCCGGCGACCGGCACCGGCACGAAGGTCCCCGCGGAGCCGGACATCGCGAACTCGGTGGTGCGGGCAAAGAAGCCCGGGCGCCCGTCCACCGGCTCCGGGTCGGAGACGACCAGCGCACGGCCGAAGTTGAGGACGTTCTCACCGAACTGAAGGGGGATGTTCAGCGTCGGCGCGGACGGGTTCTTCGCGCGCAGCTTCGCGTCGCGCTCCACGGCGTCCAGGCCGACGAGCCCCGTCGGGACCCGCGGCCGATTCACACGCGTGGGCACTCGACGGTTATCGGGTTCAGGAACTTTTGGTTCGGTGGAAGGTGTACGTCGTCCGTCCGATGTGGGAACCCGACGCGTGGCTGGAGTGTCGAAGCCCGCGGATGAATGTCGCCCCGTTCTTCGCCCTCACGCTCGTATTCACGCTCGGGCTCCAGCTCCCGGCCGCGCTCGCGAAGGCCGGGATCATCGCGACGCCGTTCGAGTCGCTCGTGCCACTGGCGGGGCTCGGGGGCTTCGGCCCGCTCGTCGCCGCGATCGTCTTCACGGTCCGCGACCGCGATGCGTCGCTGCGCGCGCTGTTCGGCGGACTGCGACCTCGGTCGCGCTGGCTCGCGTGGTACGCCGGAGCGTTGGTCTTGCCGGGCGCGCTGCTCGTGATCGGGGGCGCCGCGTTCGCAGCGTTCGGCGCCTGGGGCGACCGTTCGTATCTTCACCTCCCCACGCTGCCGCAGCACTTCGTCGCGTTGGCGCTCGTGCCGATCGTCGAGGAGATCGGGTGGCGCGGCTTCGCGCTCCCTCGCCTGCAGCGCCGCTACTCGCGCCTCACCGCCGCGCTGATCCTCGGCGCGGTCTGGGCCGTGTGGCACGTACTCATGTTCTACCTCGCCGGGTTGTCGGTGGGCGCGATGGGCCTCGGCTTCCTGATGATCCTGGCGGGGAGCGTGGGGATGAGTTGGCTCTACAACCGCACCGACCAACACCTCCTCCCGATGGTGCTCGTGCATGCTGGCATGCACCTGTTCAACTCACACCGCGCCCTCCCCGATGATGTGACACCCGCGCTCGCCCACACGTTGATGTGGTGTGTCTTCGCGATCGTCGTCCTCGCGGATCGCGACGCCTGGCGCGGCGCGACCTGAGCCACCGTCCAGGATGCGCGCTGCGACGGAGTGCGCTATCGATCCGACGTGCAGCGAGCGATCACGATCGTGTTTGTGTTCGCACTCGGCTGCGGCGGAGGCGAAGACGTATGCAGCGAGGGCACGGACTGCGGCGCGGGCGAGGCCTGCGCGGTCAACGTGATCACCGGTCGACGCGCGTGCTTGGAGCGCTGCGACGAAGACATGACGTGCTCGGACGGGGGCGCGTGCATCGAGTACCGGCCGAAGGAAGTGCAGGTGGAGGGCGTGGTCTTTCTATGCGGGCGGCCCTAACCCTTGGATTGCTCTGTTTCGGCTGCGCATCGACGCAGGGGCGTGCGTACCAGCGGAAGGGCCTCGCCAAGCTCCCCAAGCAGAGCGTCGCCCTGTTCGTCGCCGCGGCGCCGGCCACCGAGAGCGGCGAGCACTTTCGTGTCGAGAGCCCCGGACCGGTGGAGCGTGAAACGACACTCGCGCTCGACGCGACCGACCCGGCCATGACCGCGGCGCTCGCGTCGGCCGTGGTGAAGCAGCTCGAAGCGAAGGGCTACGCCGTCACCCCGTTCGAGGGCCCGACGATCGCAGGCGCCGAGGCCGACCTCGTGATCGTGGTCCGGGTGCAGCCGGTCGATCGCTTCTACGTCTCCAAGCAGACGGTCTACGATCTGCAAGCTGCGCGACAGGGCGCCACGTCGAAGAAGCCTCCCCTCGAGCCGCGCCAAGGGCGGCTCCTCGTGGGCCAAGCGTACGTCTTCGACGCAAAGACCGGCTTGCGGCTGTGGTCGCGCGACGCGGTCGACTTCCCTTCCGAGGCCTGGCTCAACCCGGACTCCGCGCTCCTCGAGTACGGCGTCGTGGGGCCGCACGACGATCTCGCGAACGCGTCGGCCGCGGCGTTCACGGCGAAGACCTTCGCGAAGTTCCCCGGCGCAACCGAGGGCGACGCCTCGACCCGCGCGAAGCTCGACGCGATCGACGTCGAGCAAGATGAAAAGATGCTCGCGGCGGTGGATCGCACCAAGGTGCTGGTCGGCGTCGATGCGAGCTGGGGCTTCGACGGAATCGGCGCCCGCGTGGAGGGCGCGGGCGAAGGTGTCCGCATCGACACCAACGCGCTCGCGCCGTCGGGGACGTTTCGGTTCACGCCGCACCTCGACGCCCGCTTCCCGGGCGGCGTGACCATCGGCGTCGGCGTGCCGATCGGGTTCGCGCCGGGCTCTTACTCCGAGGTGTTCGTGAACGGGGACCGCGCCGTCGAAGTGGCGTTCAGCTCCCCGGAGTACCTCGGCGTGCAGCTCGGCGTACGCTACGACCGCTACTCGTCGTCGGACTTCCACATCCGCCCCGGCGGCGGCCTGTTCATCGACGGCTGGCGCATCGGCGCGGATCCGAGGGGCACGATCGAGGGCGACGCCATCACCCGCTACGGCCTGTTCGCGGAGCTGTTCGGGCTCCTCGACGTCACCGAGGTCGTGCACGTCCTCGGTGGCGTGCGCGGGCGCGTCGGTCCGGTGGTGAACGATCGCGTGGCGCTCGGGATCGAGGTGGCGATCGGCGCGGGCCTATCGCTCTGACGCGGCAGCCGTGTACGCCGGGTTGCACAGTGTGCAGGCGGCGGCACACGCGACGCGCGCTCGCGCGGCGTGGTCGCCGTGGCACGAACCTTGGTCTCTTCACGCTGCATGGTGCACAGGTTCGTCTTCGTCGCGCTGCTGCCCGCGTGTTCCTTGGGCCAACAGAACGTGGAGGTCTCGGCGCGAGCGCGCGGGTGCCAACAGGGGCGCGACTTTGCGCCCCGTCAGGCGTACGCGGTCGGGACGACCGTGGATCTCCAGAGCCACGTCCGCTGCGAGTCCTTCGGCCAGTCCACGTGTCGTGAGCCCACGCCGGCCACGCTCGAAGTGAACGTGGTCTCGGGAGAGGCGTGGGAGCTCCTCGCTGGCACGACCCTGCGCGCCGAACGCAGCGGCGTCTCGATCGTCGAGATGAGCGGAGTCGGCTACTTCGGGAGCATCGAGCTCGAGTCGGTGGCGGTCACGGCGATCGACGTCGCGATCGACGGCGGACAGACCCGCGATGGCACGGTCCTCCTGACGCGCGGGACGAACGCGATCCTGAGCCTGTCGGCGACGAACGCCGACGAGCGCGTCGTGTACGGCAAGCGCGAAGTCGCCGTCGACGATCCCGACGTACTCGAGGTCGTGGAGCGCGATCCCTGCGCGACCCCCGGGACGCTGCGAGCGCTCGCCCCCGGCGAGACGACGGTGCGGGTGCGCTACGGGGGCGCCGCGACCTCGGTGCCCGTGGTCGTGCGGTAGCCGACGCATCCTCGGCTATGATCCCGCGGAGCATGTGCACGTCGCACCCGGGCTCCGCAGCCGAATCGGCGTCCAACATGACGACCTGTCCGTGGGGATCGAGCCGCTCGTCGACGTGGGCCTCGGGATCCAAGTGAAGCCGGGTTCGATCGGTCCGTACGTCATCCTGCGCGAGGTAGCGCGCGGCGGGATGGGCGCGGTGCACCTCGCGACGCACCGAGCGCTCGACCGCGTCTGTGTCCTCAAGACGATCCTCCCGAGCACCGAGGAGACCGCGCTGGTCCGCTTTCGACACGAAGCGGAGGCGCTCCACCGCCTCCGTCACCCCAACGTGGTGCAGCTCTTCGATCTCGACCTCTCCGAGAGCCCGCCCTACATCGTGATGGAGTTCCTCGACGGCGTCGCGCTCGGCGCGCTGATCCAGCAGGCGCGGGGCCGCGTCGATCTGCCCGCGGTCCTGCAGATCGTCACCGATACGTGCGCGGGGTTGGAGGCCGCGCACGCGCTCGGCCTCCTGCACCGTGATCTCAAACCGTCGAACTTGATGGTGCTGACCAACGGCTCGACGAAGCTCATCGACTTCGGCCTCGCTCGCCGCGCCGTACACACGCGCCTGACCGTCAACCAGAAGTTCGTGGGTACGCTTCGCTACCTGGCGCCGGAGCGGCTCCGCGGCGCGGAAGCGACCGTCGCGTCCGACGTGTTCGCGATGGGTGTCGTAGCGCTCGAGGCGATGACCGGGCAGCGCGCGTTTCGCCGCTCCCCGGTGGACGAGCTGATCGAAGCCCAGTCCCAGCGCGCCTACCCGAAGCCGACTTCACACGGCGTGCCGCCCCTCGTTGCCCGCGTAGTGGAGCGAGCCCTCTCCCCCGCGCCGGGCGACCGCCACGCGAGCGCGGAGGCGTTTCGCCTCGACCTCACCTCCGCCGTCGAGTCCGTCCGTCTGGAGGTCTCCCGCGCCGCAGTGCGGTCGTGGATCGACGCGATGACGGCCGCGTCCGAAGGAGCGCTCGAAACCACCGGGCAGGTGAACGCAGACCTGTTCGAGGTCGACGCGACGCGCACGGACCCGGTCGCACGTCCCGCCGAGCCGACGCGCACCGACGTCCGTAACGCCAAGCCCAAGCCGCCCCGAAGGCCTGCGGTCCGCCGCGCGCCTCCGCGCCGACGTCGAAAGGTCGGGCTCTACGTCTTGATCGCTCTTGCGATGGGTTTGTTGGTCGCGATGGCGACACGCGTCGCCGTGCGGGAGCAGCCTCGCGCCGAGCCGGAGCGTCGGCCCGCCCGAAGCCCCGGCGTCATCCAGCGCCCGGGCGCAGCCCCCCGCGCCGAGGCGGAGCGCATCGTACGGGACGGTGGCGCGGCGCCCGAGGCCTCGGGAGCACCGCAACCATCGCGCCCCTCGGATGCGCAGCTCTACACCGCGGGGAATCGGTATCTCCTGCTCGGCGAGCTCCGACGCGCGGAGGAAGCACTGGAGGCCGCGGTGCGCGCGAACCCGAACCACGCCCCGAGCCACCGATCACTCGGCGTGCTGCACGCACGAAACGACGACCACGAGAAGGCCATCGAGCACTACGAGCGCTACCTCCAGCTGCGACCCAACGCGAAGGACGCCGAAAAGGTCCGCGCGATGGTCGCGAACACGCGCCGCGACCTCGCGTCGTCACGAGAAGACGCCAAGGCCTGGGAGCGGATCGACGCGAGCATCCGTAAGGCGGAGGACCCGTTCCAGTCGGAGCAGCAGCGCCTGGAGGCCGCGCTCGACGCGCTGCGGACGATGCGACGCCTCTGTGAAGCACGGCTCGCCGCGGGGACCGGAGAGCGTACGGCCGTCAACGCGTGTATCGACAACGGAGAAGCGTTCGGCGCGCGCGGACCAACGGTCCGACGTTGCCGGAGCCTCTTGCGGCGTGCGCTGAGAAAGTGACTAGGCGGCTTCGGCGGGGTGCCGGGACTCGAGCTCGCGGGCGAGCTGCAGGTAACACTGCGAGCCGCGGCTCGCGATGTCGTAGAGGATGCAGGGCTGCCCGAACGACGGCGCCTCGGAGAGGCGGATGTTCCGCGGGATCATCGTCTCGAAGACCTTGTCGGTGAAGTAGCCGCGGACCTCGTTGACGACCTGGCCCGAGAGGTTGTTCCGCGGGTCGTACATCGTGAAGAGGATGCCTTCGATCGTGAGCTGCTCGTTCAAGCTGTCGCGCACCATCTCGATGGTCTCGACGAGCTTCGAGAGCCCCTCCATCGCGTAGTACTCGCACTGCACCGGGATGAGCACGGAGTCGGCGGCGGTGAGGCCGTTGATCGTGAGGAGGTCGAGCGACGGCGGGCAGTCGATGACGATGTAGTCGTAGCGGTCGCGGATCGGGGCGAGCTGTTCTCGCAGGCGCGTGTGCGCGGCTTCGAGGCTCGCGAGCTCGAGGGAGGCGCCCGCGAGGTCGCGGTTCGCGGGGGCGACCCAGAGCGTCTCGATGTCGGTCGACCGCACGATCTGTTCGGCGGCCACCCCGTTGATGAGGATGTCGTAGACCCCCTGCTCCAGCTCGGCCATGGGCACGCCCACGCCGCTGGAGGCGTTCCCTTGGGGATCGATGTCCACCACGAGGACCTTCCGGCCGTCCGCAGCTAGGGACGCCCCGAGGTTCACCGCGGTGGTGGTCTTTCCGACGCCACCTTTTTGGTTGGCAATGGCGATGATGCGGGCCACGAGTCCGTTGGCGTTGGCGGGTAGCACGCGGGACCCGACCTCGCAACGGTTGACACGCGAGTCAACGGAACACTAAACCGCGGACCACCGACTGACACACCGCATCAATTCCGAGCGGGGGTGCAGCCGGTCTCAACCGATAGGAGACGTCCATGAAGATCCTCGTCACCGTCAAGCGGGTCACGGACTACGAGCGCAAGGTCAAGATCGCGCCCGACGGGTCCGGCCTGGTGACCGACGGCATGAACTTCGTAGCCAACCCCTTCGACGAAATCGCCGTCGAAGAAGCGCTGCGCCTGGCCAAGGCCCACGGCGGCGAAGTCGTCGTCGCGAGCATTGGTAGCAAAGACGCCACGCAGCAGATCCGACAGGGTCTGGCGATGGGTGCCAACCGCGGCATCCTCGTGCTCAGCGACGAGCTCGACCCCGACGCCGTCGCGCGCCTGCTGCAGAAGATCGTCGAAGACGAGCAGCCCGATCTGGTGATCATGGGCAAGCAGGCCACCGACGACGACGCCAACCAGGCGGGTCAGCTCCTCGCGGGGTACCTCGACTGGCCGCAGGCGACGTTTGCGTCGAAGACGGCCGCGCTCGACTCCGACGAGGAGAAGGCGCAAAAGCCCGGCGTCGAAGTCGCGGACGGTCACGCGACCGTGCTGCGTGAGGTCGACGGCGGCCTCGAGACGCTCAAGCTGAAGCTCCCGGCGATCGTCACGACCGACCTTCGCCTCAACCACCCCCGCTTCGCCTCGCTGCCCGGCATCATGAAGGCGAAGAAGAAGGAGGTGAAGGAGATCGCGGTCGACAGCCTCGGCGTCGACGTCTCCGCGAAGGTCCGCACCGTGAAGTACGCCGAGCCGCCCGAGCGGCAGGCGGGCGTGAAGGTCGAGGACGTGGACGAGCTGCTCGGTAAGCTCAAGAACGAAGCGAAGGTGCTGTGATGTCGAACGTACTGGTCGTCAGCGAAATCTCGGAAGGCGCGATCAAGGGCGCCACATTCACCGCGGTCACGTTTGCGAACGAGGCGGCGAAGCGCAGCGGCGGCAACGTGCAGCTGCTCGCGATCGGCTCGGGCATCGGCGAAGCCGCAGGTGAGCTCGCGAAGTACGGCGCGGCCGTCCACGTGGCGGACGACGCGGCGCTCGCGAACCCGCTCGCCGAGGCGTACGCGAAGGTCATCAAGGCCGGCGCGGAGGCCGCGGGCGCGACGGTGGTCGTAATGGCGGCGACGTCGCACGGCAAGGACGTCATGCCGCGCGCGGCGGCGCTCCTCGGCGCGGGGATGGCTTCGGACATCCTCGGCTTCGCGGGCGACGAAGGCTTCGCGGTGCGCCGTCCGGTGCAGGCGGGTAACGTCATCGCGACGGTCGAGATCACCACGGACACGAAGGTGATCACGACGCGCCCCACCGAGTTCGACGCCGCCCAGCCGGGCGACGCGGGTGAGGTGAAGGCGCTCTCCGTCGACCTCGGCGGGCTCAAGACGGAGTACGTGAAGTTCGACAAGATCGAGTCGGAGCGTCCGGAGCTCACCGAAGCGCGCGTCGTCATCTCGGGCGGTCGCGGCCTCAAGGAGGCCGGCAACTTCCCGGCGCTGATCGAGCCCCTCGCCGACAAGCTCAACGCCGGCATCGGCGCCAGCCGCGCCGTCGTCGACGCGGGCTGGGTGCCCAACGACATGCAGGTCGGCCAGACCGGCAAGGTCGTCGCGCCGGAGCTGTACTTCGCGATCGGAATCTCCGGCGCGATCCAGCACGTCGCGGGCATGAAGGGTTCGAAGACGATCGTCGCGATCAACAAGGACCCGGACGCGCCGATCTTCCAGATCGCCGACTACGGGCTCGTGGCCGACCTGTTCAAGGTCGTGCCGGAGCTGATCGAGAAGCTGTAGCGGACGTGTGGAGCCGGACGCGGTGGCGTCCGGCTTCGTGCTCGGGCGTTACGCGCCTCGAAGATCGTGCCCCGACTACCTGCCCTCCCGAAGGAGCCTCGCCCGCAACTCGAGCGCTGCTCCGGCAAACTCGATCGCATACCAATTCACCGAGATGAGGAACGACGCGGACACGTCCGCGACGAAGTACTCCATCCCGAAGCTCTCCTCCATGACCTCCCCCAGTCGACGTCCATCGTCGAGCTCCACGACGGATCGCCGATTCGGACCTTCCTGATCGAAGAACACCCGAACAGGCTCCTCGGTCAGCGCGGCCCCCAGTCTGAACTCGAACGCATCGGTAGCCAGCAAGGCCGAGTCGTCACCGATCGCCAGGTGCCCCGACATCTTCGTCGGCCTAAAGCGCTCGACAACGCGCGCCACGAACGCGCTCGCCTCCGTGTCCGTCAACCGGCGCGCCCCGACGCCGACAACGCCGCACGCACGAAGTAGTTCATCGCACTGATGCATGTCTCGTTGCCGCGTATCACTGGAGCTCGGCCGACGACCGAAGTTGAAACTGTTCAGCCGCCGGGTACGCGTACCCCGTCAGGTTCCTTCCCTAGTCGGGAATGGACATCGCGACTCCCTTGAATACCTGGAGGCGGCAGGCTCGTCGAATACGACGAGGATCGAGCCGTCGCGTGAGGTCTCGCGCCGTCGGCGCATAGATCATCACATGACGCGAACCATCTCCTGCGCACTCCTCATCGCCGCGTCGCTCGCGGCGACCCCCGCCCACGCGTTCCGCCGCCTTCAGTCCGACTGCCCGCAGGGCGGCGCGAGCTGGGACTTCTCCACGCCGGTGCAGGTCCACGTCGCGACGGACAGCTTCTTCGACTACCTCGACGGCGTGGGCATCACGGGCGTCGAGTCGCTTGTGTACCTCCTCTACCTGATGGCGGACATCGACGCGGTGATCGAGGAGTACAACACCGCGAACAACACCTTCATCCGGCTCGAGGCGGGTGACCTCATGACGGGCGACATCGACCTCGCTTCGGTCAAGAAGGACGACAGCTATCCGGACCACTCGATCGTCGTCGGCTTCACGAGCAACATCAACAAGGCCGCGGTCGGCGGTACGGACCCGGACCTCGGTGGCTGCACCTACGTCGAGGCGCACGCACGCTTCAACAAGTCCTTCAACTGGATCTTCGGGCCGCCGGACGACCTCGGGCTGTCGGCGATCGGGTTCCCCGGCGGGTCCTCGTTCCGCGCGATCCTCCTGCACGAGATCGGACACACACTCGGGCTCGCGCACGCGAAGGAGAACCTCTCGGTGATGGCGTACGGCGTCGACGCGTGGACGCGCGGCGCGAACGAAGTGCCGCGCGCCGAGCTGTTCCCGGACGACCTCCTCGGGCTCCAGGTGACGTACGAGGCGGCGAACCCGACGAGCGCGATCGATCTGACGGTGTCGAACACCTGGTTCGAGACGGCGGCCGAAGCAGGCACGAACAAAGCGAAGCAGGTCTACAACTGCAAGGTGTCGCCGCGCTTCGACACCTACGCCGACATTCACGCGGGCGCGGTGTACTGCGGCGTGGATCCCAGCCTCCCGGCGGGCGCCTTTCCGATCGGCGGCTACGAGGTCTGCGCGGGTGACTACGTCCAGGTTCGCTACACGCTGAACAACCGCTCGACGATCAACCTGATCACCGAAGAGCAGCTGTGGTTCTCCGAGGACCAGGTCTTCGAGGTGAACGGCGCCGCCGCCGATCTTCAATCACCGGACACACGCACGTTCGACGTTCCGCCCATGAGCAGCAAGATCATCGGGCGCGTCTTCCGCGTCCCGGCGGGGACCCCGGACGGGACGTACAACGTCTACGCGCGCGTGAAGCCGATGACGGGCTCGGGGGTCGACCTGCTCCCGTTCGACGTCGACATCCCGAACAACAGCATTCGTCTGTTCGGCGAGATCGTGGTGGACGCGTCGGCGTGCCCTTGAGGCCTACGGCCGACTCGCATCGAACAGGACGTTCCGCGACGGCGCGATCATGAACAGGCTCGCTCCGATCTCGACGCCGGAGCCGGCCTCGAGGAGCGGGAACGACGCGTGGTCGACGGCCGTCGACGTCGTCGCGAGCCGGACCTGCAGCCGCGTGTCCGAAGCGCCGACCGTGACCGCGTTCGTCTCACACACGAGCGAAGGCAGCGCCTGCGTGTCGAGGTCCACGGTGCGCGACGTTTGCGACAGGCCGTTCGAGTCGTCGAGCTCGTGAAGCTCGGGCGGCGCGATGCCCGGGTTCAAGAAACCGCCGGGGGTCTCGATCGCGTGCAACGTGGTGCCGTCGTGGCACAGCCCCGTCATCATCTGCGGCACGTCGAACGAACGCGCCAGGTTGCCCGTCGTGTGATCGATGACGCGGACGCGGCTCCCCAGATAGTCCAGGCCTGGGGACATCGCGACGACGTACATCTCGCTGTTCGCGTAAGTGAGCCCGAAGGGCGAGACGTCGTCGTCCTCGTCGTACAACTCCTGCGCGAGCGCAGGGTCGAGCGCGTACCCCGACAGCGGCACGCGCGTCGCGGCGTCGTAGCCGACGAGGTTCGCTCCGGCGTTGTCCGCGTAGAGCACCCAGAGCTCGTTACCCACGGCCGTGATCGCCCGCGCGCCGGAGTGTTCGAAGGCGATCGCGTTGTCCACCGACACCTCCGGGAGCGGCGCCCCGAGCGCGACGTCGACGAGCGTGACGTCGTCCAACATCCCCAGGAGGCTCCCGCCTCGCCCCAGCAACACGCCCCGCTCACTTCCACCGCGCGGCACGTTGCCGACGAAGCCCACGAAGCGGCCGGTGCTCCGGTCGATCGCGATGATGTCCGAGAACTGCCAGCGCAGCCCGATCAACATGAGGTTGGTCGTGAACGCGATCGTGTTGATCTGCCAGTCGTGTCGTTCGACGATCTCGTCAATCGTCGACTGGAAGTCCCGCACGACCACGCCCGTCGCCGGATCGATCGAACGGAGCAGCCCGGGCGCACCGAGGAAGAGGTTCGTCCCGTCGCTCACCACGACCGGAGCGTGCACGGTCGTGTAGCTCCGCCCGACGACCCCCGTCGCGAGGTTCAGCTCCTGCACCACACCGCCGCCCGCGATCCAGATGTTCCCGTTGGCGTCGGCGGTGGCGCTCACGACGAGCCCGTAGGCGGACTCGGTGAAGCGGTGTTCGTCGATCACGGCGCCGCTCGCGTCGTGACGCGCGAAGATGAGCTCGTCCTGCTGCCAGCGTCGCGTGAAGGACCACAGGTCGCCGTCCTTCTCGAAGAGCTGGTCGACGGTGAGGATGGTTCGGGGGTTCGACGCTTCCGCGAGTCGATAGTTGCCCACCGACGGGGCCGGGACCTGCGTGAGCGCGAAGCGGCTCAGGTCATGGAGCGGACGCTCACGTTCGCCGCCGTTTCCGAGGTCTCCACAGGCGAGCGCGAGGAGGGAGGTGAGGGTGAGGAGGGTTTGGTTTCGTCTCATGCCCTGAAGACCCAGCTCCATCGAAAATGATCCCGCGCGCGGATCAAAACCGCGCGACGGCCCCCAGACCGTAGCGATCGCCGAACGTCGGGCGCAACTCGCCGTCGACCTGCGGGAGCGACAGATCGACGGCGATCTCGGCGCGAACGCCGAACATCGGGTGCGGCCACGCGGTGCCCTCGATCGCCGCTCCGAAGAACGGGTGAGAGACGAGCCGATCGGGATCGGACACCGTCGAAACCTCCACGCGTCGACGCCCTGCGATCCACCCGGCGTGGACTCGAGCCGCGACATCGGCCCACTCCACTGAGTAGAACTGAACCGCGACGTCGGCGCTGACCTGGACGAGCCCGATCGTCTGCGGGGCCGTGACCTCGACGCCGTCGCCGGAGAGCAAACGGATGTTCTGCCCCATCTGCGTACCGTAGACCGACGCGCCGACCCCGACGCGCTCCTGGAGCGCGTACCGCGCGCCGGCGCCGACCACGAAGTACCCCGGGAGGTGTCGCCGGCCCACTTCACCTCGGACCGCGGCGTAGCCGCCCCCCGCGTACACGCGCCACGGCGTTGCCTCGCGACGAACGCGATCGTCGAGCACCACCACCGCGCCCGCGTCAGCGTCGACGAGCTCGTCGAACATGGGCTCCGCGGCGCCCGGCCTGAAGACCCGCACACGACGCGCGCCATCTTCGACGACGAACGTCCCCGGCAAGACGCCCTTCTCGCGCCCGTCGACCTCCAAGCGCGCGCCGACGAAGGGGCCGCTGAAGCCGGCGATCATCGGGCGGCCGAGGCGGACACGTCGGCCGCGCAGGACGATCGGATCCACACCGACGACCTCGGCGGTCAGCGTCGGCCGTTGTTTGCCGCCGGTGTAGGCGATCGTCTCGCGGCGCGCGTAGTGGTGCGCTTCGAGGGCGGTGATCGCGCCGTCCTCGTCGAGGTCGAAGGCGTCGTCGAGCGCCTTCAGGAAGAAGTGCGTGTAGATGTCGTTCTCGAGCTTGTCGTCTTCGCGCGCGGTCTCGCCGAACGCACTCGCGGCGAGGATGATCTGACCTTCACCGGTCACGAGGTGCGGCTCGGAGAAGAACCCGTCCTTGAGCGTCGACAGCTCGGCGGCCAAGCCGGGGTCGAGCTTCGACTTCCCGGCGCCGGAGTGACACGCCGCGAGGATGACGAGCTTCTGGCGCGCGCGGATGCGTTCGAGCCTCGCGGTGAGCGCGCCGTAGGCGAGGCCCGTCCGCCGCGGGTCGCTCTTCGTCGTGTCGTGCAGGACGAGCACGCGGTCGAGCTGCCCGGCGTCGTCGTAGGCGAGGGTGCCGTGGGTAGAGAGGTAGACGACGACGGTGTCGTAGTCGCTGGTCGCTTCGAGGTCGGCGAGCTCAGCTTCGAGCCGACCGCGTGTGACGATGCCGTCGATCGTTCGCACCTCGTCGAAGTCGTCGGCGAGCGCGGTCGCGACATCGCGAGCGTCCTTCTCGGCGTAGCGCAGCGCGGGCCACGCGTCGTCCGCGAACGTGTCGATGCCCGCGACGAGCGCGATCTTCTTGCCCTGGCTCGCCTGGGCGGCCAGCAACATCGCGAGGAGCAGCTTCAACGGGACCCCAGATCGTATACGTCCGCGAACACCGGTTCGCCCCGAATCGTGGGTGGGGCGCCCCGCCCGACCGCGTTGAGCACCCCGACGACGTCGGCGCGCTCGGGCTCGATCGCGTCGCGCGACGCGATCACGACGAGGACCCACCGCCCCGGCCCGAGCTGGAGCGCGTCGGCTTCTCCTGCGCCGACGGGCCGCCAGCGCGCGGCGTCGAGCTCGAACGCGTGCACGGTGAAGCTGCACCGATCGTCCACGGTCGGGTGCAGGGCGAGCTGCGTGCCCTCGTGCGCGACGCGCAGCTCGACCGGCGTGCACGCGTCGCCTGGGCCCTTCACACCGTCGCCGCGCGGCACGAGGAGGAACGCGGCTGCGGCAGCCGCGAGGAGCCCGGCGGCCGGCCACCACCACGCGCGCCGGCGCTCGATAGGGAGCTGCCCGGCGAAGTCCTCGAACGCGAGGTTCGGGGTCACATCCTCCGCGAGCGCCCGCTGCGCCGCGAGGAGCTCGGCGGCGCGCTCCGTCTCGCCGTCTTCCAAAGCGCGGTCGATTCGCTGATCGAGGTCGTTCATGTCGTCTCCTCCGCGAGGCGTCGTTTGAGTTTGTTGCGAAACGAGTGCAGCCGCTTGCGCACCGTGGGGTGTGGAACGCCGAGCTCGGCGGCGAGCGCCTCCGTCGTCTTGCGTTCGCCGAAGTAGTAGGCGAGCGCCGTCTCGCGGATCTCGGGCGGCTCGATCGAGTCGGCGACCTCGCGGATCAGGCGACGCAGCCGTTCGAGCTCGGCTTGCTCCGCGAGCTCTTCCTGCCGCGTGCACTCCACCTCGATCTCGACGGCCGTCTCACGTCGGCCCGACGCCGCGGTGATCACGCGGAGCGCTTCGCGGCGCGCAATCTTGAGGAGCCACGGCTCGAAAGCGTCCGGGTCTTCGAGCTGGTCGAGCGCGTTGAACGCGCGCACGAAGGTGTTCTGCAGGACGTCACTCGCGCGTGCGTCGTCCAGCCCGTAGGTCCGGCGCACAAACGCGAAGATCCGCCCGCGGTAGGCGGTGAAGAGCCACGAAAAGCCCTTCTGTCGCCCCCTACGGGCCTTCGCGATCGCCTGACGCCGGTCCATGGTCGTCCCCGTTGCCCAGACAGACCGGCGTCGTCGAGAAATGATCCCCGGGCGGCGAGAAAAATCGCACCGGGCCCCGAGACCAGCTCAGAACGCGTAGCCGATCGAAGCCTGAGGGATGGGGAAGAACCGGCGCTCCTCGAAGAACGGGACGTTCGCGGCGTACAATCCGGCGCGCACGAGGATGCCACCGTCGGGCGCCTGGTAGCGGTAGCCCACCGACGGCGCGACCATCGCGATGTTCTCGTCGGTGATGAAGACGCCGACGCTCAGGCCCAGCTCGAGGTGGTGGTTGCCCTCGAAGAGGAGGCCGAACAGCGAGCCGCCGACGAGGACGGGGGGCCGGCCGACGACGATGGTGGTGACGTTCGCGCGCGCCGCGAACCAGCGGTAGCGGTACTCCACGTTCACGCCCGTCAGGTAGACCGCCGCAGACTCGAGGTAGAACGAGAGCCCGTGGCTGTCGCCCCACTCGGGCGCCTCGCCGCCCGGCTCGAGCCCCGAGGCGAGCCGCGTCGCGTCATCGACCGCGACCGGCTCTTGCGGCCCCTCCTCGGGCGCGGGGCCCGCGACGGACAAGAGCGTGAGGAGGGGCAGCGTGAAGGTCATGCCGAGTCCTTTTGCAGGGGCCGCGCCAGGAGCCTCCCCCAACCGACGCCCCCCTCGGTTGTACAGAACCCTGCACAGCGCGTCATGGGGTGCGCACGTTTCGATCGCGCGCGCGACGTTTTACCGGGCGCCCCCGGCCCCTATCATTCGCTCCATGATCGTCGACTGCCCCGGCTGCTCCGCTCGCTACGATGTCTCGGGGCGCCCGCCGGGGACCAGCGGCCGCTGCCGCTGCGGCGTCACCTTCACCCTCCCCCACCCACCCGAAGCCGCCGACACCATGCAGTGCCCCCAGTGCGGTGCGGCGACGAACAGCACCCAGAGCGCCTGCGCCCACTGCGACAGCCCGCTCGCCGTCGTCCGCTGCCCGCGCTGCTTCGGCGGCATGTTCGCCGGCGCGCGGCACTGCCAGCACTGCGGCGTCCGCGTCGAGGCGCCCGCGGTCCGACACCTGAAGTCGGAGCGCGAGGAGTCGTGGCCCTGCCCCCGCTGCAAGACCTCCGAGCTGGAGAGCCTCCTGGCCGGGGAGGTCCTGATCGACCACTGCACCCAGTGCGGCGGGCTGTGGCTCGACCACACCGTTTTCGAGCGGATGCAGGAGAACGAGTCCCTCTCCGCCCCCGCGATGCTCTCCCTCGCCGAGCTGCCCAAGCCCAGCCAGGACGTCGCCCAGCACGGCTACATCCCCTGCCCCCAGTGCGAAAAGCTCATGACCCCGAAGAACTACGCGCGCCGGTCCGGGGTGATCATCGACCTGTGCAAGGCCCACGGCGCCTGGTTCGACGCCGGCGAGCTCCCGGCCATCGTGGAGTTCATCCGAGGCGGGGGCCTGGAGGAATCCCGCCGCCGCGAGCTGGAGGATCTGGAGGCCAAGAAGCGCATGGCCCGCATCGACGCCGCCATGGCCCAGCAACAGGCCATGCGGTCCGGTGCCGGACGGTACGACTACTACGATCGCGGCGAGCTCTCGCTGGAGAACGGCATCGTGAACCTCGTGGTCTCCCTGTTTCGGCTGTGAAGACGACGAAGCACGAAATGTGAGCTAGGGTCCCGGTCCGAGAGCGGATGTCCGCACGGATCGTCATCAACCGCGCCCCCGGCGAAGCCCGCGTCGCGTTCCTCAGGGACGGCGTGCTCGAAGAGATCTACATCGAGCGCGACCATCACCTCGGCGTCGTCGGCAACGTCTACCGCGGCAAGGTCACCCGCGTGCTCCCCGGGATGCAGGCGGCGTTCGTGGAGATCGGGCTCGGGCGCGCAGCGTTCCTCTACGTGGACGACATCGTCACCGAGGAAGACCTCGCCCGCGACGCAGCGGAAGACATCGAAAACAGCGTCGACGTCCCCCCGCCGCGCGAGCGCCCGCCGATCGAGAAGCTCCTGAGCGAAGGCCAGCAGATCGTCGTTCAGGTCGCGAAGGCCCCCCTCGGCACGAAGGGCGCGCGTGTCACCGGCTACGTCACCATCCCCGGGCGCTACGTGGTGTACATGCCGACGATCCAGAAGGTCGGCGTGTCGCGGAAGATCACGCAGGACGCGGAGCGCAAGCGCCTCCGCGAGCTCGTCGAATCCCTCCGGCAACCGGAGGACGGCGGCTTCATCGTTCGCACCGTCTGCGAGGGCCTCGACAGCGACACCATCGCGAAGGACATGGAGTTCGTTCGCTCGCTGTGGCGCGAGGTCGAGGAGGCCGCACGTACGCAGCCCGTCCCGGCGCTCCTCCTCGCAGACCTCGACCTCGTCCTGCGCGCGACCCGCGACCTCTTCAACGACGACGTCGAAGCGCTGGTCGTCGACAGCGCCGAGCAGGGCGAGCGTATCAAGCGCCTCCTGAACCGGTCGGCGCCCCACCTGTCGGAGCGGGTGGAGATCTACGAGGAGCCGGAGCCGATCTTCGATCGCTTCGGGCTCGAGGTGGAGGTCGAGCGCGCGCTGCTCCGTGAGATCACGCTGCCGAGCGGCGCCGCGATCGTCGTCGACGAGGCGGAGGCGCTCACCGCGATCGACGTGAACACCGCGAGCTTCGTCGGGTCGAAGGACCTCGAAGCGACGCTCCTCAAGACGAACCTCGAAGCGGCCAAGGCGATCGCCGCGCAGATCCGCCTGAGGAACCTCGGCGGCATCATCATCGTCGACTTCATCGACATGCAGCTCCCCGAGAGCCGCGAGAAGGTCTTCAGCTGCTTCGTAGAGGAGATCGAGAAGGACCGCGCCAAGACCCACGTGTCGACGATGAGCGACTTCGGGTTGATCGAGATGACGCGCAAACGTGTGCGGCCCTCGCTCGGCAAGGCGCTCACCGAGCCCTGCCCCTACTGCGACGGTCGCGGGCGCATCCGCTCGAAGGCGACGCTGTGTCAGGACATCCTGCGCGAGATCAAGCGACAGGCGCAGCTCCACCCCGACGGTCAGATCCTGGTCAGCGCGATGCCCGAGGTCGCGGCCCGCCTCTGGGAGGATACTTCGAAGCGACTCGTGAAGCTCGAGGAACAGCTGGGACGAAACATCGTGGTCGAGGCACGCCGCGACCTGCATCAGGAGTCGTACGAAGTCCTGGTGCGAACGACGAGCACTATCCCGTGAGACGCGCCGCGATCATCGTCGCGGCGGCGCTCGCGTTCCCGACCGTCGCCGCCGCGCAGCTCGAGCAGCCCACGCTCTCCGTGGTGCGGCCCGGCGCGGGGTACCTCGTCGCCGACGGGCGATCGCGCATCCCGCTGCACGTCGTGGTGCTGTCCGGCCCCGGCGGACCGACGGTGAAACGCCCGCGCATCGTGGCGAGCGAGGGGCGCGTCACGGGCGTGCGCGTAATCGGCGACGGCCGGGTCGAAATGTTCTACACGCCGCCCGCGCGCGGAGCGGCCGTGGACGAGATCCTCGACATCTCGCTCACGATGTCGAACGGCAACCGGGTCTCGGAGGCGTTCACGCTGCTCATCCCGCCGCCGCGTGCGCCGGACCTGGAGCTGCAGGCTTCGCCGGCCTCGATCAACGTCGCCAAGCCGACCGACGTCGGCGTCGCCGCCACGACCCGCGGCGAGAGCGTCGAGCGCCTCGAGCTCTTCGCCGACGCCGGTGAGCTGGCGCCCGCCTTCGCGGACGGGAGCGATCGTCAGCTGAGTGTCCAGACCACCCTCGCGTTGCCGGACCTTCCGCCGGACGCACCGAGCCACATCATCGTCCTCGCCGCGGCGTCGTCGGCGACCGGTTACGCGCTCGAGCAGGCTGGCGTGAGTGTGCTTGCGCCCGTGCGGGTGAGCGTGGAGATCGAACCCGGCTCGCAGCTCGCGGTGGAGGGAGCGGAGATCGAACAAGAGCCGGTCACCGCACTCGCCGACGGACGCACCGTGATGGAGGACGTCATCGTCCGCTACGGCAAACGCGTCCGCGCGTACGAGGAGATCGACGGCGAGCGCCGCGAGCTCTCCGTCATCCTCCCCACAGGGCTCGTGTCGCTCGGCACCGCGATGGCCCTGCCCGGCCAGAACGTCGCGGACGGGGGTATCGGGCCGTCGATCGTCGTCGCAATTCCGCCTGCGCCGTTCGGCGGGGACCCCTACTGGCCGGAGATCGCAGTGGAGGGCGCGAAGCTCGTCGCGACCGACGACGTTTCGCCGACGGCCAAGGTGCTCGTGTTGGAGCGCCCGACGGAGGCCAAGTCGGTGCGCATCCTGATGGACGAGGAGGCGGTCGGCGAAGTCGAGTTCGGCGCGGCGCTCGGGAGCCGCATGAACGTCCAGCGCGCAGCGGTCGACCGCGACGAACGTGGCGCGATCACGATCGAGGTGCAGGACGCCTCCGGCAACCTGACGAACCACCCGGTGCCGAAGGTGCGCATCGAAGGCGGCGCCGTTCTGGAGCCGACGCGCACGGGGCTGGGGCGTTACCGCGCGTCGATACCGCCGGGGACGCCGGGTGCTCCGGGCGCGACCGTCGAGGTGTACGCCGAGCTCCCGGCCGCGCCGAAGGTCGCCGGGGAGGCGCTGGAGTTGGTGCGCGCGACGACGTCGGTCGAGCTGACCGGCACCCCGCCGGCGCTGCGAACGAAGGAAGAGAAGAAGAAGGTCGAGCTGCCGAGCACGCGGCGGCGCGCGGGGCTGTCGCCGAAGTTCGGTGTGTCCGGCGCGGCGCTCATCGGCAGCTCCTTCGACTCACTCCTCACGGTCGGCGGCGGGTTCATGGGCGAGCTGCGCCTGCCTCTCCTCGACCACCGCCTCGCGGTGCGCGCCGGGTTGGAGCTGGTCTACGGGAGCACGAGCGGGCGACTCGTCGTCGGTGAGTCGCGCCTCGAGACCCGCACCGCGGTGTCAGGGCTGCTGCTCCCGATCGACTTCGGGTTCGCGGTGGTCTCTTCGAAGAACTTCGAGCTCCTCGTGCGTGCCGGCGTCGCCGTTCGCATCGAGCGCGGCGGTGTCTCGGTGTCCGGCTCGAACCTCGGCGGCGGGAGCAACACCGGTATCGGCGGCCGCGCGACGGTCGAGGGCGGCATCAGCCTCGGCGATGGCGCGCTCTTCCTCGGCGCGACGCTCAACGGCCTGGGTGCGAGCGCCAACGGGTTGTCGGCGCCCGGCGGGACGCGCTTCGAGGGTAACCTCACCACGATCCGCGCGGAGCTCGGCTACCGCGTCTGGTTCTGATTCCATTCAGTAGACGAAGTCCACGACCTGTTCGTGCCCACCCGCGGTCACGCGCATCTTGCGTGGACCGAGCGAGGCGGTGCGCGTGGGCACGCAGGTCATGTGGCCGAAGTGCATGGGGGCGCCGGCGAACCGGAACAGCGTCTCCCCGGCGACCTCGAACCCCCAGTTCGGCGCGGAGACGACACGACCTCGCCAGCGCGCGGAGAAACACAACGTGACGAGGCGCTCCCCCCGAGTGGTCTGCCGCTCCTGCGATGGTTCGAGGCGGATCTCATCGACGCCCGCCGGCTCGACGGTGCTGGGCCAAAGACGGCCGTCGGAGGTCAGCACGACGAGGAGCTGCGGACCTTCGCTCGCCTCGCGCACCGAGGCGAGCACCGTATCCCAGCGGAGCGGAGCGTCCTGCGGCCAAGTCACGCTCGACGTCGCGGAGGTGACGCCCTCGTCGACCACGCGACGTCCGCTCGTCCCGAAGAGGCGGACGTGCACCGGCGTCGCGCCGCCCGGAGCCACCGCGCGCGACGCGAGCTCACGGCCGACTCCGAGCAGTCCGCTGGTCGGGTCGACGAGGCCGGCCTCGATGTGCTCGATCGGCTCGACCTCCAGCTCGATCTGCCCCTCGTCGAGCCCGTTGCGCACGATGAGGTTGATGCGGCCCGGACGGACACCCCGAACGACGACGTAGTCGGTACCCACGTCGACGACCTCGGCCGCGCCTCCGCTCGACAGGTGCGTGTACAGCGGAATCGTCGTGGTGAACGTCTGGACGTCGATCGTCTGCAGGCCCCCGACCGCGGTGGGGAGGGCGAAGTGCATGAGGGACAGGCCGTCGGCCGTGTCGGCGCCCGACAGCACGAGGCGCGACGGGTCGCAGCCGTTGGGGTCGGTGCAGCTGACGCAGGAGGCGTTGACGCCACAGATCGGCGGCGAGAATCCGGGCTCGTCCTTGTCGGCGTACTCGATTTCGCAGGCGCCGAGGAGCAAGAGACCGGCGCAGAGGGAGCGGCGCATCGGCGCCGAAGGGGAGCAACGACCGTGCCCTAGGATCCGGCTCGCTACGTGCCCGTTCGTCCTCGACGACCGCGACGTTTCTGTCGCGATCGGCCGAGCGCAGCCGCCCCGAGGAGCACGACGAACAACACGAGGCCGCCCTCGCTGCGCGGCGCGCCGGGGACGGTCGCACAGCCGAAGACCCCCGCGCCGCCGGCGGTGAGTGTGTCTTCGAAGCCGTCGCCGTCCGCGTCGACGTCGCAGGCGTCGCCGAGGCCGTCACCGTCCGCGTCGAGCTGCATGGGATCCGCGACGGACGGGCACACGTCGATCGCGTCGGCCACGCCGTCGCCGTCGAGGTCCACGATCGGATCGCAGCCGTTCGGATCCTCGCAGACGCCGCTGGTGTCGTCGCAGACGTCGCCGATGCCATCCTCGTCCGTGTCGAGCTGGTCGGCGTTCGGGAGGAGGCGGCAGTTGTCCGCGCCGTCCTTCGCGCCGTCGTCGTCGGAGTCGGTGTCGACGTAGTCCGGCGCGCCGTCCTCGTCCGTGTCGACGGGGGCCGTCGCGAGATCGGCGTCGCCGGCTTCTTCGGCGTCGTCGATCCCATCGGCGTCGCTGTCGAGGTCGCGGTAGCTCGCGAGCCCGTCGCCGTCGAAGTCGCCTTCGCCTTCTTCGCGGTCGGCGATCGTGTCGCCGTCGCTGTCGGCGTCGAGCGCGTCGATCGTGCCGTCTTCGTCCGTGTCGATCGCTTCACCTCCGTCGGTCTCGGCGAAGTCGCCGATCGCGTCGTCGTCGCTGTCCGTCGCGAGCGGGTTCGTACCGAGGTCGGTCTCGAGGCCGTTGCTCAGACCGTCGCCGTCGATGTCCGCGTCGGGGCCGTCGCCGTCGTCCGGGTCGAGGAAGTTCGGGATGCCGTCGGCGTCCACGTCGACGGTGCCCTCGTCGGCGTCGGCGACACCGTCGCCGTCCGCGTCGAGGTCGCGCCAGTTGGTGAGGCCGTCGGCGTCGACGTCGTCGCCGAAGCGAGCGACGTGCTCCGCCGCGGTGTCGATGCCGTCGCCGTCGTCGTCCGTGTCGCGCCAGTCGGCGACGCCGTCCGCGTCGGTGTCCTCGGTGCCCTCCTCCGCGTCTTCGACGGAGTCGCCGTCCGCGTCCTCGTCGACCGCGTCCAGCACCCCGTCGCCGTCGGTGTCGACGGGGTTGCCGCCGTTCGTCTCGACGAAGTCGTCGATCGCGTCGCCGTCCGAGTCGGCGCGGAGCGGATCCGTTCCGAGGTTGCGCTCGGTGACGTTGGTGAGCCCGTCGCCGTCGGTGTCGAGCGTCAGCCCGTCCAGGTCGTTGGCGTCGAGGTAGTTCGGGATGCCGTCGGCGTCGGCGTCTACGCGGAGCTCGACGGCGTCCAACTTGCCGTCGGCGTCGGAGTCGACGTCGAGGTGGTTCGGGAAGCCGTCGCCGTCGACGTCCGGTCCGAAGTCCGCGGCGTCGGTGACTTCGACCGCGGTGGCGATCGAGTCGTCGTCATCGTCGTCGTCGCGCCAGTCACCGACGCCGTCGCCGTCGCTGTCGATGACACCTTCGATGGAATCCGGGATTCCGTCGTCGTCGCTGTCCGGGTCGTGGGCGTCGATCATCGAATCGCCGTCCGTGTCGATGGGTTGGCCGCCGTCGGTCTCGAGGAAGTCATCGAGGCCGTCGCCGTCGGTGTCAGCGTCGTTCGGGTTCGTGCGCAGCTGAGCTTCGACGCCGTTCGTCAGGCCGTCGCCGTCGAGATCGGCGAGGGGACCGTCATCGTCGACCGCGTCGAGGAAGTTCGGCACGCCGTCGCCGTCGACGTCGTCGGCGACCTCGACGCTGTCGGGCTGACCGTCGCCGTCGGAGTCGAGGTCCAAGTAGGCGGGGCGGCCGTCGTTGTCCGGGTCGAGGCCGTGGGCGCTGCCTTCGGCGAGCTCGAGTTCGGTGGATAGGCCGTCGTCGTCGTCGTCGGCGTCGCGCCAGTTGCCGACGCCGTCACCGTCGAAGTCGAAGGCGGACTCGTCGGCGTCGAGCAGGCCGTCGTCGTCGGAGTCGAGATCGTGGGCGTCGATCGTGCCGTCGCCGTCGGTGTCGACGGGGTTGCCGCCGTCGGTCTCGACACCGTCGTCGATGCCGTCGTCGTCCGAGTCCGGGTCGAAGGGGTCGGTGCCGATCGCGAGCTCGGTGACGGTGAAGACGTTGTCGCCGTCTGCGTCCACGTTGAGGCCGTCGCTGTCGTTGGCGTCGAGGTAGTTCGGCGTGAGGTCGAAGTCGTCGTCGCCGACGCCTTCGGACTGGTCCGACTTGCCGTCGCCGTCGGCGTCGAGGTCGAGGTGGTTCGGGATGAGGTCGCCGTCGACGTCCGCGCCGAACACGAGGCCGTCGGCGGCTTCGCGCAGCGTGGGGATGCCGTCATCGTCGTCGTCGGGATCACGCCAGTCGCCCGCGCCGTCGCCGTCGGAGTCCGTGCTGGCTTCGAGGGCGTCGAGGATCGAGTCGTTGTCGGAGTCGAGGTCGAGGGCGTCGATGATCCGGTCGCCGTCGGAGTCGACGGCGGTGCCGCCCTTGGTCTCGAGGAAGTCGTCCTTACCGTCGCCGTCGGAGTCGGCGAGGAGCGGGTTCGTGCCGAGGGTGACTTCTTCGAGCGTGTTGAGGCCGTCCCCGTCGAGGTCCGCGAGCGGGCCGTCGGCGTCGTTGGCGTCGAGGTAGTTCGGGATGAGATCGAGGTCGGCGTCGCCGACGCCTTCGACGGCGTCGGGCGTGCCGTCACCGTCGGAGTCGACATCGAGGTGATTGGGCAGGCCGTCGTTGTCGACGTCGGCGCCGAAGGCGAGGCCGTGGGCGGCCTCGGTGCTCGTCGGGATGAGGTCGTTGTCGTCGTCCGGGTCGCGCCAATCGCCGATGCCGTCGCCGTCGGAGTCCACGGTGCCTTCGACGGCGCCGAGGATCGTGTCGTTGTCGGAGTCGAGGTCGAGGGCGTCGATGAGGAGGTCACCGTCGGAGTCGACGGGGGTGCCGCCGTTGGTTTCGAGGAAGTCATCGATGCCGTCGAGATCGGAGTCGGCGAGGAGCGGGTTGGTGCCGAGGGTGAGCTCGTCGCCGTTGCTCAGGCCGTCGCCGTCGAGGTCGGCGAGGGGGCCGTTGCTGTCGTCGGGGTCGATGTAGTTCGGGATGAGATCGCCGTCGACGTCGCCGGTGCCTTCGGCGAGGTCGGGGTTGCCGTCGTTGTCGGAGTCGGTGTCGAGGTAGTTCGGCGTGAGGTCGAGGTCCGTGTCGATGATGCCTTCGGTGAGCGTGGGGATGCTGTCGCCGTCGTCGTCCGTGTCCCGGAAGTTCGGCGTCGAATCCCCGTCCGAATCCACCACGCCCTCAACCGCGTCCAGCACCAAGTCATCGTCGGAGTCGACGTCGAGGGCGTCGATCAGAGGGTCCCCATCGGTGTTGATCGCGCTGCCGCCGTTGGTCTCGACGAAGTCGTCGATGCCGTCGAGGTCCGAGTCGGCGAGGAGCGGGTTGGTGCCGAGGGTGAGCTCGTCGCCGTTGCTCAGGCCGTCGCCGTCCAGGTCGGCGAGGGGGCCATTGCTGTCGTCCGCGTCGATGTAGTTCGGGATCAGATCGCCGTCGACGTCGCCGGTGCCTTCGACGAGATCGGGGTTGCCGTCGTTGTCGGAGTCGGTGTCGAGGTAGTTCGGCGTGAGGTCGAGGTCCGTGTCGATCACGCCTTCGGTGAGCGTCGAGATCCCATCGCCATCGTCGTCCGTGTCGCGGAAGTTCGGCGTCGAGTCGCCATCCGAATCCACCACGCCCTCCACCGCGTCCAGCACCAAGTCATCGTCGGAGTCGACATCGAGGGCGTCGATCAGGAGGTCACCATCCGTGTTGATCGCGCTGCCGCCGTTGGTCTCGACGAAGTCGTCGATCCCATCCACGTCCGAGTCCACGAGGAGCGGGTTCGTCCCCAGCGTCAGCTCGGTCCCGTTCGTCAGCCCATCCCCGTCGATGTCCGCAAGCGGCCCGCTCGTGTCGTCCGCGTCGATGTAGTTCGGGATCACATCGCCGTCGACGTCGCCGGTGCCTTCGACGAGGTCCGGGTTGCCATCGTTGTCGGAGTCCGTGTCGAGGTAGTTCGGCGTAAGGTCGAGGTCCGTATCGATCACGCCTTCGGTGAGCGTCGAGATCCCATCGCCATCGTCATCCGCATCCCGGAAATTCGGCGTCGAGTCGCCGTCCGAATCCACGACGCCCTCCACCGCGTCCAGCACCAAGTCATTATCCGAATCCAGATCCAGCGCATCGATCACCAGGTCCCCGTCGGTATCCACCGCGGACCCGCCGTTCGTCTCGACGAAGTCATCGATCCCATCCACATCGGAATCCGCGAGCACCGGGTTCGTACCCAGCGTCAGCTCCTCCGCGTTCGTCAGCCCATCCCCGTCGACGTCCGCCAACGGCCCGTCGCCATCATCCGCGTCGATGTAGTTCGGGATCAGATCCCCGTCGACATCCCCCGTGCCCTCAACCGAGTCCGGCGACCCATCGCCGTCCGAATCCGTATCCAGATAATTCGGCGTGAGATCCAAATCCGTATCGAGCACCCCCTCCGTCAGCGTCGAGATCCCATCGCCGTCGTCATCCGCATCCCGGAAATTCGGCGTCGAGTCGCCGTCCGAATCCACGACGCCCTCCACCGCGTCGAGCACCAAGTCATTATCCGAATCCAGATCCAGCGCATCGATCACCAGGTCGCCGTCGGTATCCACCGCGGACCCGCCGTTCGTCTCGACGAAGTCATCGATCCCATCCACATCGGAATCCGCGAGCACCGGGTTCGTACCCAGCGCGAGCTCCTGCGCCAGCGATAACCCATCCCCATCCAGGTCCTGGGCCCACGCCGCGGCGGGCGCCATCACGGCGCACGAAAGAACCAACCCAACGACGAAGCGCCCCATCACTCGACCACCTCCGCGCCCACGGGCGCTTCCACGATGACGAACTCGACGCGCCGATTCGCAGCGCGCCCCTCCTCGGTGCCGTTGTCCGCGATGGGTTGATCGAACGCGAAGCCCGCGCTCTCGAGTCGCTCACGCGACACCCCCGCCGCGACGAGGTAGTCGAGGACCGCCTTGGCACGCGCAGCCGACAACGACAGGTTCAGCTCACGCGGCCCCACGTCGTCCGTGTGACCTTCGATGCGCAGCCGCGAGATTCGCTCGTGCTCCATGAGCACCTTGGCGATGTTGTCGAGCATCGCGAACGACACCGAACGAATCGCCGCGTTCCCGAACTCGAAGTAGACGGTGTCTGCGATCTCGATCTTCTGGTCCGTGAGACGGACCATCTGCTTCGCCACGCACCCGTAGTTCTCCACCGCACCCGCCTCCTTCGGGCAGTTGTCGAGGCGGTCGACGATGCCGTCGCCGTCGGTGTCCACGTCCGGGCAGCCCCGGTTCGCAACGGGCCCCGCTTCGTCCGGGCATGCATCCGCCGCGTCGAGCAGCGTGTCGCCGTCGTTGTCCGCCTCCGGGCACCCGTCGGCGTCCTCGAACCCATCCACGTCCTCCGGCTCGTCGACGCACGCGTCGAGTCGATCCCAAACGCCGTCACCGTCGCCGTCCACGTCGGGGCAGCCGCCGTTGTCCACGACTCCGGCCACCGTCGGACACGCGTCGCGCGCATCCTCCACCGAGTCCTGGTCGTTGTCGGGGTCCGGAATCCCGTCGTCGTCTTCGAAGCCGTCGATGTCCTCCGCGTGGTTCGGCGCACCGTCGAGCGCATCCGCGATCCGGTCGCCGTCGTTGTCCTCCTCCGGACAACCGTCGAGGTCCTCGAAGCCGTCGTAGTCCTCCGCGGCCTTCGGACACGCGTCGTCCTCGCCTTCGATGCCGTCCTGATCGGGGTCGTCGACCCGCGAGCTCAGACGCACGCCGACCAACGCGCGATAGTCCGGCGTCCCGTACCCCGCACCCGTCCCCAGACCCGCGGCGGCGAACGCGAGGAGCGGGCCGCCGAAGTCGTACGTCGCGCCGCCGATCCCCTCGAAGTAGTTCTGCGTCGAAGCCAAGGGACGCGACAGCGAAGTCGCGCCAGCGAGCGAAGCATCGAGATCCAGCGGAGGCCCGCCGAGCTCCTCGAGGCGTACCGACACGGCTGCCGACGCCGTGATCTCGTGCGAACGCACCAACCCCAGCCACTCGTCGGTCTTCGTGAACCGCAGACCGGTGTTGAACGCGGTGCGGAAGACGGTGAAGTCCTTCGAAGCCGCGACCGTCGGCGCGAACACAAACGCGTCGTCGCCGATGTAGTTGCCGGACGAGAGCGCCGGCAGCGAGAGCCGCGGGATCACCGCGAGGTCGAACCCGTGCGACGCGTCGCGCAGCACCGCCACCTTCGGCGACAACCGAACGTTGCCGACACCGACGACCTGAAGATCCGGGAGCGGCGCCGTCGCACCGTCGGCCTGCGGGTTCCGACTCTGGAACGCGACCAGCGGCACCGACAGCCCGAGCTGAACGACGCCGAACAGCGAAACCGCACCGCCGATGCTCCCGCCGATGCGCGTCCCGACGAGGTCACCGCGCTGTCGTTCGAAGCCGTCGCGCTCGTCGTAGAGCACGAGCGGGTCGTGGGCGCCGCCGAGCCAGAAGCTCAGGTCCCACGCGAGGTGATCGGGCACGACGGCCGCGTCCACGTTGAGCACGCCGTCCGGATCCACGGCGAGCTCGAATCGCTCGCCCGAGAAGGTCCCTGGTTCGTCGACCTGCGCGAACGCGGTGCTGACGACCGCGCACTGTGCGACGACGAGCGCCGCCCCGTAGCTTCGAATGCTCATGTAGCCTTCACCCCAACGGCCCCGCGCGAACACGACGGCCTCAATGTCGGATCGGCTCGACGGGGCCAGCCCTGAGGCACCGCCGGAGCGTTCACCCCGAGTGCCTCGATACGAGTCGGTGCCGCGGGAATCGCCCCGTGATCCGCGGCGTTGGCACACGTGCGATCGCTCACGATCCCGCCCCGCGCGTCGGCGCGAAATCCGACCGAACCCGGGCGCGATCGCCGCGCTCGGGGTATACGCCAGGAATGTCCGACGGGCTCGCGCGTCGAACTTCGAGAAGAGATCGATTGATGATCCGAGCGAATCTCGCCGTCGCCCTGACGTGCGTGGCCGCGCCGGCGTGGGCTCAGCAGACCGAGACGACGTCGACCGCGACCACCGCCGTGGACGACCTGGCGTTCGACGCCTTCCTCGAGGCCGGAAAGGACCCCAGCCCGGACGTCCTCGGCGTCGGCCTGCGCGCGGATCCCAACGCGCTCTTCATCGAAGGCATCGAGATCATCGGTAACGAGAAGACCACCCCCGCGGTGATCCGCTCGCGCCTCGTCGTCGAAGTCGGCGACCTCGTCGACGACGACCGCATCGTTCAGTCACGCCTGCGTCTCCTCAACACCGGGTTCTTCAAGTCGGTCGAGTTCAGCCTCCGTCGCGGCTCGCGTCGCGGGCGCGCGCTCCTCGTCGTGGAGGTCGAAGAACGCAACACCATCCTCATCGACGAGCTCTTCCTCGGTTACTCGCAAGTGTCACCGGTGTTCGGCGGCTTCGGCGTCGCGGAGACGAACTTCCTCGGGCGCGGAGTCACCGTCGGCGGCAGCTTCGTGCTGGGCCGCGATCGTCGCGCGCTCACCATGCGCGTGTTCGTTCCGAACCTCGCCAACACACCGCTTCAGCTCTCCGGCTCCGCCATCCTGCTCTCCGGCGCCGAGATCCTCGACGAAGACGACCCGACCGGCCCCGCCCTCACTTACGCGCGACGCGGCGGCTCACTCGGGTTCGGCCTGGGCGTCGGTCCGGCCCAGCGCATCTCCCTCGTCTACCGACTCGAGAGCGTGCACGCGAACCGCCTCCCCAACCTCGACCCCGCCGTCCTTCGTCGCGCGCCGTCGATCCAGTTCGACGACTCCGTCCTGTCGACGCTCACCGCGTCCTACGAGATCGACACGCGCGACGACGCATTCGTCCCGCGCGTCGGCACCCGCATCGCGCTCGCCGTGGAGGTCGGCACGTCGCTGATCCTCTCCGGGTACGAGTTCTCGAAGTACACCGCAGAGCTGCAACACGCGATCACGGTGTTCGAGGACCACAGCCTGATCCTGCGCCTCTTCGGCGGCATGGTTCAGGGGCAGACGCCGTTCTTCAACCAGTTCTACGGCGCCGACTACGCCTACTTCCTGCTGAACCGCGACGCCCTCCCCCGCAACGTCGACGTCAACTTCTCCGAGAGCAACGACTACGACGATCTGATCGTCAGCACCGGCGCGATCTATGCGGTCCCGATCGCCGGTGGCGGCGACCTGCTCTATCGAATGTATTTGTACGGCGGCCTCGAGCTCACCGCCACCGCATCACTCGACGAGCTGCAAGAGGACGCCAGCGGACGCGGCACCGGCGGTCAGATCCCGCTCTCCTTCGACGCCGGCCTCAAGTTCGACACCGCGATCGGCAACTTCAGCCTGTCACTCGCCTACATGATGAACGTGGTGCTCTGAGACGATGCGCGCGATGCGGACAGCGCGCGTGCGAACGTTCCTGGCGGGCCTCGCCCTGCTGGGCGGCACCACGCCCGCGTTCGCCGACGACGAGCCCGCCGGCCTCGACGTCGCGCTCAGCCGCCGCCGCAACGTGGTGCAGATGTCGTTCGACGTCACCAGCACCTTCACCGAAGAGTTCCGCAAGCGCCTCTCCGGGGGCCTCACCAGCCTCGTCCTCATGAACGTCGCGCTCCTCGACCAGCGCGGCGACGCGATCGTGAAGCGCACGCGGCGCTGCGAGATGCGCTTCGACATCTGGGACGAGGTAGTCCACCTGAGGACGAGTGACGGCCCTCGCATCCAACGCAAGCGCTTCCCGTTGATCGAAGATGCGCTGCGGGCGTGTGGTGTCGTCGAACAGGTGCCGCTGGTCGACAGCGCGTTGATGCGCCGGTCCTCGGGTTATCGCGTGATGGTGCAGGTGGCGCTCAACCCGGTTTCGCCGGAGCTGATGGAGAAGAGCCGCGAGTTCATGTCGAACCCGCGCGGGACCTCCAGCGGCCGGCCTCGGGCCTTCTTCGGCGCGGTGGCACGTTTCTTCCGCTCGCAGACGGGTGCGAAGGCGGACGCGTTCGTGTTCCGATCGGGGCCGCTCTCGCGCCCCGCGAGGGCCTCGCCGTGATGATGCCGAAAGTCTCACGCTTCGAGCGGCGGATCATCATCGCGATCTTCCTCGCGGCGACGGTGCCGTTCGTCATCTCGGTGATCTTCATCCCACAGATCATCGAGACCCGGCTCGCGCTGTCGATGCACACCGGCGTCCGCGAGCAGCTCGAGGACTCGGCGCTGTTCTACAAGGACTTCTTCGACGCGAAGAAGAGCGAATACTCCGCGCGCGCGCAGTCGATCGCGAGTGACCCCATCCTCATTCGCGCCGCGCGCGACGGCAGCGTCGACGACGTGAAGGTGCGGCTCGCGCAGGTGCTCACCGACAACGAAGAGATCCGATCGGCGCGTGTGATCACCTTCGACGAAGAGATCCTCGTCGCGCTCGACGGCCCCGAGGAACGCATGGGCGACGGCTTCGTCCCCAAGACGATCGTCCTCCCGCTCGGACTCGGCGACGCCCCGAAGCTGGAGATCGTCTTCATCCTCTCGCGCAAGTACCTCGCGGACCGCGCACACGCGGAGGAGATCGCGCGCCTGTACGACGCGTCGCTCCGCACCGAGGACCAGCGCTCGCGCACCTTCTATCTGACGTACATCGCCATCTCCGCATTCGTGCTCTTCCTCTCGTTGGCGGTGGGTTACCTCCTCGCCCGCAGCGTCACGCGCCGCGTCTCGCAGCTCGCGCTCGCCACGGAGCGCGTCGCGAAGGGGGAGTCCGGCTTCACCGTCCCGCTCGGCGGAGACGACGAAATCACCGAGCTCACGAACGGCTTCAACCGGATGATCGAAGAGGTCGCGGAAGCGCGCGACCGCATCGTGTATCTGGAGAAGGTCTCGGGCTGGCAGGAGTTCGCGCGGCGCCTCGCGCACGAGATCAAGAACCCACTCACGCCCATCCGCCTCGCCATCCAGGAGCTGCGACGCCGCGCACCCGACAGCGAGCCGCGCTTCAAGAAGCTCGTCGACGACGCGAGCGACGTCGTCGAAGAGGAGATCGGCGCGCTCACGCGGCTCGTCGGTGAGTTCTCGCAGTTTGCGCGCCTCCCGGAGGTCACGCCGTCCCCCGTCGACGCGTCGCGCTTCGTGCACGCGTTCCTCAACGCATACAACGGCTTCGAACCCGACGCCGCCGTGGAGGTCGACCTCCCGGCGGACCCGCTGACCATCGCGGTGGACCGCGTGTTGATGCGGCGCGTGCTCGCGAACCTCGTGATGAACGGCATCCAGGCGGCCGGCAAGGGGAACGCCAAGCTGTGGATCCGCATCGCGCGCATCCCGGCGACGGGGCTCGTCGAGATTCGCGTCGAGGACAACGGTCCGGGCGTCCCGCAGGACGTCGCGGAGAAGGTCTTCGAGCCGTACTACACGACCAAGACCGAAGGCACCGGCCTCGGCCTCGCGATCGTAAAGAAGATCGTGCTGCAACACGGCGGCTCGATCGCGCTGCGCCGCTCTCCGGTCGGCGGCGCGTCGTTCGTGATCCTGCTCCCACCCGCGCCGCACGGCGCCGTCCCCGAAGAGGACTCGGAGATGGACGAGGCACTCGACGCCGCCGCGGCGTCCGTGAAGGACGAGGTCGAAGCGGACGAAACGCCCATCTCGAAGGAACGATAGGGCTGGTCGCCTCGCGGGGCGTGCCTACGGTTTTCGACACACAGTTGAGAATCCCAGCCCTCTTCGGCCTCCCCCTCCTCATCGCCTGCGCGACGGTCCCGCCCACGCCCCCGCCGGACCCCGCAGTCACCGAACGCGCCCTGCGCGACGCCATCACACGCTTCGACCGCGCGACCCTGCCGGGCCTCGCCGAAGACGCCAAGGCAGAGACCACCCGACGCCTCGCCGCGAGAGGTGACGACGTCGAGGTCGCCGACGCGGTCCTGACGGCGTTCCAGGTCATGGCGGACGAGGCAAAGTCCCGTCGCGCCGTCATCGTCGAGCGCGGCGCGGACCACCTCCGCGCGCTCGGCGTCGAACACGTGCGTGACGACGAGGAGCTCTACATCCTCCCTTCCGCCAACAACCCCCTCGGGCGGCTCGCCTACGAACTTCGCACCCAATACGACTTCGCGTTGGTCTACGCCCCCACCGCGCTGCGCCACCGCGTCGCCGTGTGCCGCGACGGCGCGATGTTGATCGATCATCACTCGGTGCTCACCGGAACACCTTCGCCGCGCGTCGTGCGGCACGAGCTGGTGCACGTTCGTCAGTTCACGCGCGGTGGCCACTCCTCGGGTGGCAAGTACATGGGCGTCGTGAAGGGCTCCGGGCGGCTGTTCACGCCGCACGCGAGCGAGGAGCTCGAAGCGTACGCCAACGATCTCGCCGCCGAAGCCAACGAGGTCGCGAAGCGCGCCTACGGCTATTCGAAGGTCCCGCTGCGTTGGCTCCCCAAGGACGCGCCGATCGACACGATGAACGACGAGCAACACTGGCTCGCACTTCAGCGCTACGCGCGGAGGCTCGATTTCTCCGCGAAGCTCACCCTCCTCATTCATCACTCCGCGTACGACGAGCTCGAGAACAACCCAGAGCTCGTCCCAACCTCGACGAACGCGCTCTCGAGCGGCGGCCTCATGATGGTGTTCTCCAAGGATGACGTCCTCGCGGGGTGGATCACCGTGCCCGACGGCTCGGAGCTCTCGACGGACGCGGAGCGCCGCAAGCACATGAGGATCAGCATGGTTCGAGGTGGTCTCAACGGCGCGGCGCATTTGATGCTCGCGGAGGCGACCGAAGCGTGGGTGCAGACGATCATGAAGACGAAGACACAGAAGGAGCGACAGGATCACCTGTGCGCGCTCCGTGCGCTCGACGGACTTCGACCGGACGTCACCGCCTGGAAGATCAAAGTCGTGAACAAGGACGATCTACTGAAGCGACTCGAGACCGAGCGCGACCGTTGCGCGGTGTCGAAGAAGCTCCCTACTCGCTCTTGAAGCGCCCGCGCGCCGCGCTCGCGAACAGCCGCCCCGCGAACGGGATATCGTGTACGAGGTAGCGCTTCGCGAGGCGCCCCGGCTCTTGCTGAAGTCGGTGCACCCACTCGAGGCCCGCGCGCTGCATCCAGGGCGGCGCGCGCTTCACGTCGCCGCTCAGAAAGCTGAAGCTGATCCCCACGCCGATCCACCAGGCGTCGGGGAGCGCGCCGCGGATCTTCTCGGTGAGGCGCTCGCTCTTCGGGAAGCCGAGCGCGACGAACACGATGTCGGCGCCCGACGCCTTCACCGCCTCGACGATCGCGTCCATCTGCGCCGGGTCCTTCTCGAAGCCGAACTCGGGGCAGTAGGTGCCTCGGATGTCGAGGTCGGGGTTGCGGTCGGTGAGGATCTGCGAGGCCTGCTCTGCGACGCCCGGATCCCCGCCCAGCATGAACAGTGACCGCCGTCGCCGCGCGGCTTTTGCGGAGAGGCTCGAGATCAGGTTGGAGCCTGCGACGCGCTCCGGGAGCGGCGTGCCCTGGAGTCGGCTCGCCCAGATCAGCGGCATGCCGTCCGCGACGAGGATCTCCGCCCGCGCGAGCATCGCCGCGAGCTCCGGCTGCTGAACACTCTGCCGGATGATGTCGAGGTTGGGTGTAACGACCCAGCCGCCACGGCCCTCGTCGAGGGCGTCGAGGATGAGATCGACACACTCTGCTTCGGTCACCGCGAGGATGCGGACCCCGCACAGCGAGACGACCGGTACCCCCTCCGGCTGCATCAGCATCGGCGCTCGGGGTAGTCGGTCACGTCAGCGCAGTCAAGCCAGCGTGGTGCGCGCGGCGTGACGTGTTGGCGCGCGCGGGGTAGGGTCCGCGGCACGCCATGCGTATCTTGCTCGCTCTGTTCGCCGTCGCCGGGTTCGCCTGCGCGAGTCAGCCGCCCCCCGAGGAGTCTGCGGCCAAGCCGCCGCCGAAGAAACGGCGCCCTCGGCCGATCGGGTTCGGCAGCAAGTCCGCCGGGAAACCGGAGCTGGAGGCCGCGATCGCCGCCGCCAAGCGGAACGACCTCGAGACCACGATCACGCAGTGCCGCGCGGCGATCGAGAAGAACCCGAACCTCGAGCAGGCCTACCTGCTCCTCGGCAGCGCGTGTTCGCTGAACGACGACGCCGACTGCGAGCGTCAGGCCTACGCCGACGGGATGGCCGCGCTCCCGACGTCCGTCGCGCTCCACGCCGAGGCCGGTTTCCTCGCGTTGCAGGAGGGTCGCAACGCGGACGCCGTCGCGAACTACGAGCGCGCGCGCGGTCTGACGGACGGCAAGAACAGCGACGTCCTCGCGCACCTCGCTTACGCGAAGGGGCTCGGCGGTGACATGAAGACCGCGCTCGATCTCGCCAAGCAGGCGAGCGCCGACGACAAGTGTGGGCGCTGCGCGGCGATCCACGGGCGGCTGCTCCTCGCGTCGAAAGACGTCCCCGGCGCGATTACCCAGCTCGAACGTGCGCACCGGATCACGCCGGACGATCTCGACGCCGCGAGCCAGCTCGCGAAGGCGTACTACCTCGGCGGCCGCGTCGACGACGCGCTGTCGACCTACGCGAAGCTCGTCGAAGCCACGAAGGATCCCTCGCTGACGAGTGAGTACGCGATCGTGTTGATGAAGGCGAAGCGCTACAAGGAGGCGGCGACGCAGCTCGACGCCCTCACGCAGGCGTTCCCCAAGGAAAAGACGCTCTGGGAGCGGCTGTACGAAGCGCAGAAGAAAGCGGGCGACAAAAAGGGCGCACGCCAGACCAAGAAGAAGCTCGAGGCCATGTGATGACGAACCCGAAGAACCCGCCGAACCAAGTCCAAGTGAAGATCGAGCTCGATCCCGAGACCGCGCAGGGCAGCTACGCCAACATGGCGATGGTGAACCACAGCGAGACCGAGTTCACGCTCGACTTCATCTACGTGCAGCCGCAGGAGCCGAAGGGCAAAGTCCGCGCGCGCATCATCACCAGCCCGAAACACGCGCGCCGCCTGCTGCGCGCGCTGGAAGACTCCATCCGTGGGTTCGAGCAAAAGTTCGGGCAGATCGAAGCCGGCGGCGGCAGCAATACACCCCCGCCCAGCGGCACGTTTCTGAACTGAGCGGCGCGGTCAGCGTGCGCGGTCAATGGGGCCCGGTCAACGCGCGCGGACGGGCGTCGCCTTGAGGGCGGCCTTGCCGTCCTTCTCGTAGACCTGAAAACGCACCGTGCGGCAGTGGTACTTCTTGATGAGGTTCTCGCGGTTCTTCGTGAGCTTCTTCAGGAAGCGATCGAACGCGAGGTCCGCCGTCTTCTCACCGCAGCGCCTCCGCATGTCGATGAAGCGCTCGTAGACCTCTTCGAAGTGCGCGCGGTCCGCGGCGTCGAGGCCGTTTTCGTTCGAGGGCGGCGGCGGCGGATCCGGGATGGGCGCCTCCCCCGCCGACTGCGCGAGCAGGTCGGCCGGCACCGAAGCGACCACCGTCATGTCGGGCTTCTCGTCACCGTTGATGACGTGGTGGTGATCCGTCAGGTCGTCGCGCGCTGACTTCGCGAGCAGATCCTCGGCGACCGGCGCGACCACCGTCGCCTCCGGACCGAAGCTCTCGCCATCGACGTCCGCGCTGTCGCGGTCCTGCACGCCCGCGTACCCCGACAGATCGAGGCTGCCACCGCCGCGAACCCCGGGTGCGGGGCGCTCCGGCGGCGCCGGGTCGTCCTGGCTGGGCAGCGACAACGACATCCCCTCGCGGAGGAACGTCGACTGCGACGGCGCGAACGGCGCCGGCATCTCCTCCTCGGCGGAGGGGACCTCGAGGCCCATCGGACGACCGCGGATCTGGGACGCCTGACGCGGCGAGGGCGCGGCGGGCTGCGGCGGCGCCGACAGCGCCTGACCGGCTTCGAGCGATGCGATCGCCTCGGCGATCGCCGCGGCCTCGTCGACGTCGTCGTCACCGCCGAGCCCCGTCCCGGGCGGGGGCGGAAGGCTCGGCTCGATGTCCGCGGGGACCTCCGCGGGCTGCGGCGTCCCGAGGTCGGCGAACTGCGGCGCCGGCGACGGCATCTCGGCGGCGGGCGGCTGCGGCGGCGGGAGCTCGGGCTCGGGGAGCTCCAGCTCCGAGAGCCCCTCGGGCGTGGGTGCGGGCGGCGGCGGCTCGGGCGCCGGCTCCGGCACGGGCGTGTGGTGCACCATCAAGCTCCCGGTGCGAGAGACCGGGCGTGCTTCGGAGAGGCTGACGTCGGCCGTGCCGATCCCCGACAAACCGCGCGCGGGCATCCGCTGCACGGTCATGTTGATCAGGCGTACGAGGCGCCTGAAGGGCCTGCTCACCCGCGCCTCGGGGAGCTCGAGGTCGCCGCGACCGAGCTGGATCTCCGAGAGGTGCTCGGCGACGCGGTCGATCGGACGCACGAACGTTCGGTGGTTCACCAACCCGATGAGCAGCGCCAAGAGGATCGACGCCGCGAGCACACCGAAGATGATCTCCTGCCGCTGCGCGAGCCCCTCCAACCCACTCGACGAATCGACCGACACCACCCAGTGCACCGCGGGCACCGAACCCCGCACCGGGACGGCCGTCGACGCGAACGCGATGCCGTCCGCGCGGTGGTCGATCAGCAGCGGGAGCATCGGCAAGTTGAATTGCGGCAGCGGCGCGTTGCGGCGACCGCCGTAGGAGGTCTCGTCGATCTTCGCCGGCAGCGCGACCTCCTGCGCCTTCGCCGACTCGAGGCTGGACGCGAGGATGTTCTCGCCGGCGATCAGCGTGACCTGCGCTTCGATCTTGTCCGCGAGCTCCTTGACCGTCTTCGACCCGACCTGCTGCCCGACCAAGAGCGCACCCGAGGCCGCACCGTCGTCCACGATCGGCGCACCGGCGACGCTCACGACGCCGTTGCGATCGTCCCAGATGCCGTCCAGCGCGTTGCCGGTCTGCGTCGCCACGAAGATCGGGTGACCGACGACCGACTCCGGTGTCTCGTCACGCGCCGTCGCACCGTTGCGCGCGACGATGTTGCCCTCGGCGTCGACGAGCCACGCGAAGCGACCGCCTTCGGCCGCCTCGTCGAGCATCGCGACAGTCCGCGTGAACGCCTCTTCACCGCGCGAGCCGCTGCGCGCCATCTCGCTCAGGACTTCGTTGTCCGACAGCCGCTGCGCGACCGACACCGCGTGTGCGACCGCTTCGTGGGCCTGCAGCGACAGCGCCGAGTCGAGCCCGCGCGTCGCCGCGCGCACCGTGGACGCGCCGACCTGGCGCGCGCGGTCCTTCTCCGACTCCGTGTCGAAGTAGAGCGCGGCGCCCAGCGGCAACACGACGCACAGGACGATCAGGATGATGTGCCGGATCCAAAAAGCCATGGGCTCACTCGCCGTCCGTACCCTCGGGTTCGCTGGACTCGGCGAGATTCACCGCGCCGACGTTGACGTCCGAGCGCTCGATCTCGACGGGCTTGCGCATCACGATCCCCGCTTTGGTCAAATATTGAAGTTCGTAGGTGCCCTGCGGCGCGCTGATCGAGAAGTACCCGGCCTCGTTCGGCCGCGCCGCGACGCCGATCTGCCCGACGTACACGAGGCCCGACATGAACCGAATGCCCTCGACCCGAACGACGCGCGGGTCCTCGGGCTCGCCGGCCGCGCACGTGTACGAAGCCTTCTCGCCGGGCTGGATCGGGCCGATCTTGGTGGCGTTCACGACGACCGTCACCGCGTCCCGCTCCTGGTTGTCGAACACGATCTCCGCATCGACTGCACATGCCGCGACGTCCGGCGTGAAGCGCCGCCCGCGGATCGTGACGGTCTGGTGCGCCTCCGGAGCCGGTATGGGGAGGGATTCCTTGCTGTAGAGGAACAGCGTGACGTCCTGCTTCTGCTCCTCGAGGCTCTTGGCCGGAGCGGACACCTGCGTGCGCGCATAGCCCCCCTCCTTGCCGACCTCGACCGGCTTCGGCGGCGCCTGGACCGAGCCGCGCACCTGCGCTGCTTCGACCGCCCCCGAAGTGATCACGAACGACGACAAGGTCGTCAGGAGTGAAGCGCGTAAAAGCTGACGCATCACGGCAGTTTCGGATAAATCGCATTCTCCGGACAGGCTGTCAAACAAGCGGATCCCGGTTCGAAACCTCCTCATGCGACTCCACCGCGAAGACCTCGCGCTCGCCGCCATCGTGCTCGGCACCGCCGCGTCGTTCAGCCTGGACGATCCACGCCGGCGGTTCCTCGCTCACCTCGTCGCGATGGCCATCGCGGGGATCGGCTGGATCCTCCTCGCCCGCGGTGAAGGACGCCGACCGCAGGCCGCGCTCGTCGCGGGCGCCCTCCTCAGGATTTGGGCGATCGCGCTCGCCCCGGCCTTCTCGGACGACGTCTTCCGCTACGTCTTCGAGGGGCGCGTCGTCTGGTCCGAAGGCCTCGGCTTCCCGTTCGCCCACGCCCCCGCGGAGGCCCCGGCGCTCGGCGTGGATCCCGCCCTGCTCGACCGCGCCTGGCTCCGCATCAACCACCCCGAGCTCGCGACGATCTACCCGCCGTTCGCGCAGACGGTCTTCGCGCTCGCCGGCGGCCTCGCCGCCCTCACCGGGACGTACGCCCTGTACTGGCTCAAAGCGCTCCTGGTGATCGCCGACGGCGCGACGACCGCGATCCTCCACCGCGTCGCCGGGCCACGCGCGGCGATCGCGTGGTGGCTCTGCCCGATCGGCCTCGTCGAGGTCGCGCGGGAGGGCCACGCGGACGGGCTCTCCGCGCTGGGCCTCGCCGTCGCGGTCTTCGGCTTCGCGAAGCTGAGACCGGCGGCTGGCTACGGCGGCCTCGTGCTCGCCGCGCTCGCGAAGCTCAACGGCCTCGTCGCCCTCCCCGCGGCCCTCCGCGCCACACGGCGCGGGACTTGGGTCCTCGCGGGCCTCGCGCTCCTCGCGGTGCCCTTCCTCCTCGCGGGGAGCCACGCCGGCGAAGGGCTCGGCGCCTACGCCTCGCGCTGGCGCGCCGGCGACGGCCTGTTCACGGTGCTCCTGGAGGTCGCGGAGCTGGGGCTGGGCGGCGACTGGCGCCGCTTCGGAACGGTCACGCTCACGCGCCACCAGGTCGCGCGCGGGCTCACCGGGGTGCTGTTCCTCGGGGTGATGGTCGTGTCGCTGCGCCGCCGCGTCGCGGTCGACGCCGTCCCCGAGCGCGCCGGGACGCTGATCTTCGCGCTCCTCCTCCTCGCGCCGACCTTCCACCCTTGGTACGTGCTGTGGCTCGTCCCGTTCGCGCTGGCGGCGCCCGGCTTTCGCTTCACCCCGGCCGTGCTGTGGCTCGTGGTGGCCGCGCCGCTCCTCCATCACCCGTCCTGGCTGGAGCTGGTGACCGGGCGCTGGACGGACCTCGGCTGGGTGCGGTTCGTGGTCCACGCGCCGGCGCTCGCGCTGACGAGCTGGGTACTGGTTCGCCGCCGAAGGGTCGGCTAACCTCCGCCCGCGGTGCCGCTGGAAGAGGGCCTACTGATCGCGGTGAAGGACGGCGTGGTGGAGCTCACCGCGAACCTCGTCGATCCGCACGCCGTATCGGCCGAGGAGCTCGTCGCGGCGGTCAACGAGCGGATCTTCGAGCACCAGTACCAGGCGATGACGGATCCCACGATCCTGGATCCGGACAACCTCGCCCTCGCCACGTGTGTGGTCTCGCGCTCCCCGATCCCCGAGCCGCTCAAGGACGGCCTGATCAGCCTCGGCTTCACGCCGGTCGAGACGGAGGGCGGAGGGCGCGAGGACCGGTCGATGTTCGCGCGGTTCTCGCGCAACAAGCGGTCGACGCTCGACAAGTGGCGGACCGGCTACCTCAGGCCCCAGGACGCGTCGGCGACGCTCGGGAGCTTCGAGGAGTGCCTGATCGAGGACACCCCGCGCGGCGAGTACGCCGACATCCTCGCGGAGGGCGGCCAGGCCGTCGTCGACGCCTCCAGGACGTGTTTTCGCCAGCTGATCGCCCCAGGACTTGAAAGTTTGGGGGCGTTGGAGCGTCACATCCTGCAGGAGCGGAGCCAGGTGCGCGGTCGGATGGTGTTTCACTCGGCGGCGGTGCGGGCTCTGACGAGTTTTGTGGTGCAGACCTTGGTCACGGAAGCCCCGGATACGAGCTGGAGCGACGCGGAGGACGCCGATGGCGCGCTCCTCGTGCGCGGTCCCGGTGGGCAGGACGTGGCCACGGATCCGGAATTCAGGGTCGTGAAGTTCGTCGTACGCGGCAGCAAGGCGCTGCTTTCGTCGTACGTCGAGACGGTGCTCGAACAGTGTCGAGCGTAAACGTTGACCCGGCCGGATCGCACGTTTTGAATCGGGAGCGCGCATGATGAACCAACTTGTCCGACGGAACGCCTTCTTGCTCGGCGCCAGCGTCTTCGCGCTCGCGTCGACCCCCGCGTTCGCAGCCGGAGAGGCCGCCGCAGAGTCCGCGGAGCCCTCCACCAACGGGACGGCCGAAGCCGCCGCGGAAAAAGCCGCCGAAGCGGAGAAGACGGGCGAGAAGGTGCTCGTCCTGCCGTACCAACCGATCTTCCGGTCGGTGGAGCAGCGGAAGGCCGCGACCGCGACGAACCTGCTGAACAAAGAGCTGCAGCAAAAGGACGGCATCGTCGTCATCCGCGGCGCGGTCGCCAACGGGGCGAAGGAGAGCGGACCGACGCTCGACGAAGCCACCGCCGCGCAGAAGGAAGCCACCGAAGCCGAAGCGCGCCGCGACATCCGCGCGGCGATCGCCGCGCGCCAAAAGGTGATCGCGGCGATGGAGAAGAACGCGGGCGCGATCGAAGAGGTCGACGACTTCATCCGCGCACACCACGATCTCGCGCGCGCGTTGATGTGGGCCGCGGACGACGCCGAAGCCAAGAAGGTCATGGACGTCGCGGCGCGGATGCGCCCGTCGTTCGCGCTCCCGGCGAAGGAGTTCTCACGCCACTACCGCCGCTGGTTCCGCGCGGCCGCGACCGAAGCGCTGAAGGACAAGCGCGGTGAGCTGTTCGTGAAGAGCGGGCTGCCCGGCGCGAAGGTGTTCCTCGACGGCCGCGAGATGGACGTCGCGCCGGTCGTGCTCGAGAAGACCGTGCCCGGGAAGCACCTCCTCACCGCCGTCGTCGAAGGTGTGCCGCAGTACGGCGGGATCGTCGACGTGAAGGCCGGCAAGAAGACGACGTTCACGGTCAGCTTCGGCGGCAGCGTCGGCGGCGACTCCGTCGGCGACGTGACCGACGCGATCGCGGCCAACAAACTCGACAAGTCCGCGGTGAAGAGCGCGGTGCAGGCGGGCAAGGTGGCCGGCGCCAAGTACGTCGTCGCCGGCGGCATGGCGAAGGACGAGGATCACTTCAACATGCACACCCTGGTCGTCGACGTCGGCACCGGGAACGTCCAGCACCTCAACGTCGTCGCGTTCGACCTCGAGCTGCTGACGGCGGAGGCCGACGTGTTCCAGATCGTCGGCGCGATCGACGAGTCGGTGCGCTCCTTCAAAGGCGCCTCCGCGGTGGCCACGATCGAAAAACGCATCCGCTCGCAGAGCACGATCAACGAGGTCGACGCGTCGCCCGCGAAGGTCGCGCGACGCGCCGGGCCCAAGCGGAAGCGCGTGAAGGTCCGCGGCCCGATCAAACCGCTCCAGGGCGGCACCATCATCATCAAGGACGAAGAGGAGTAGGTCGCCCCGCCCTTCGGGCCGCCTACGCCATCGCGTCCTTCATCGACCACCGCAGATCCAACCGCGCGCCTTCCGGCTCGAAGTGAAAGCGGGCTTCGTGCCCGCGGGATCCGTGCGCGCCGTCGTAGCGGTCGAGCGGCTTCGGGTTCGGCGGCCACAGCTCGGGGCCGAAGCGGCGCACCACACTCTCGCCGTCGGCGCGGTGCCACACGAGCCGCGACGGCCGGGCGGCCTTGGCCAGATCGAGCGCGAACCGATACGCGCCCTCCTCGCTCACGCGGACCGCGATGCGGCCGTGCTCACCGAGGACGGCCCAGCCCTCACGCTCGGGCCGCACGTAGATCGTCGTCATCTTCGAGGTGCCGGGGTGTTTCAGCGATTCGTACATGCCCGATCGAACACGCAGGACACGTGCCGACGGAGGGCGGAGGCGCGCGCGGGTTCCGTCCGTGGCGATCCGTGACCGTCCGTGACGTTTCGCTACGGCGCGCGACGCGCCGCGACGTCACTTCTCCTTGAGGAACTTGGAGAGGAGGCCCTTGTTGCCCTTGGACTCGCCGCGTGAGTTGACCATGCGGATGCCGCGGGCGGCGTCGATGTTGTTCGGCTCCCACTCCAGGCAGCGCGACCACCACTTCTTGGCTTCGCTGTTCTGCCCGCGCATGAAGCAGATCTGACCGAGGTACTGGTACGCGACCGGCAGGTTCTCCTGCTCGCTGATCGCGTGTTTGAGCTGCTGCACCGCCTCGGTCACGTGCACCTGTGACTTCTGGTTCACGTTGAACGTCGCCCAACCGAGCGTCGCGTAGTAGAGCGGGTCCGGGTTGAGGCGCGTCGCTTCCTGCAACACGGATTGCGCACCGGAGAAGTCGCGGCGGCGAATCATCGCGAGCGCCTGATCGTAGAGCTGCTCACCGCGCAGGATCTCGTTGACGTCGGTCGGGAGGCCCTTCTGCTTGCGGTCGAGGTACACCATGTACTCGCCGCGACGCTGCGGGTTGGTGATCGTGTCGTAGGCCTCGGTGATGCGCTGGAAGATCTCGTCGACCTTGCGCAGGAGTGACTTCGACAAGCCGAGGTTCGCGAACGAGTCCGTGTGCCACTTCTTCGCGAGGTCGAAGTACGCCGCCTTCACCGTGTCCTCGTCGGTGTCGGGCGCAGCGTTGAAGATTCGGAAGAAGTCCTGCGACATGATGTCGTCGTAGTAACGCTCGATGCGCGCCTGCGCCTTCTTCGCCTCCGGCGAGAGGTCCGAGCCTCCGTCGTCGAGGCCGAGGTCGATGTCTCCCGAGCCGTCGAGCTCGGAGCCGAACTGGATGTCCGCCGCCGCGGCGTTCACCGCGACCTCCATGGCGTTCGACTCCGTGAGCTCCGGGAGCACACACATGCCGCTCGTCGCGAGCGCGAAGAGCTGCGGGATCACGGTCGACGCGTCGTCCGACATCGACCGCGTGATGGAGCGGTACGTCGTGCCGCCGTCGATCTGGCTGACGATGTTCGTCGCGGAGAACGTGCGTCTGAAGTACGGCTGGAGCTTCTCGAACTCCGTGGTCTTCACGAGCGGGATGTCCTCGCGGCCCTTGAAGAACTTCAGGATCTGCGGCGGGTGCACGTGCCGCTTGATGCCGTCGAAGAGCGTCGCCATCGCGTCGAAGCGGCCCTCGGGCACGCGCCCCACGAACGCATCCGTGACGCGCCACTTGAAAGTGCCGCCGCTCATCCCGAGCGCGAGCGGGAGCAGCTGCCCGGCGAGGAGCTTGTAGGCGGTCGCGAGGTCCGGCTCGTTCACGAGCTTCAGCTCGAGGAGCGACTGCTGCAGCGTTCGGCGCTTGTCCTTCATGTAACGAAGGCAGCGGTCGAAGTCGGGCTCCGTGATGCGCCCGCGGCGCAACAGCAGCGCGCCGACGTTTTCGCCCTCGGCGTTCGACTGCATGAAGGTCGGGTTGCCCTCGGTGATGTAGATGCGCCGGTGGGTGCCCGAGTCGGTCATGTCGAGCATGCCGGTCGAGCCGTCGTAACGGATGGTCGAGAGGAGCAGCGCGACGGGGTACGTCTCGATCTCCCCCTCTTCGTCGAGCTCGGGGAACGGGCGCCCCATGTAGATGCCGTCCTGGATGAGCTCGGCCACCGACGGCGCGCGAGGCTGCGGTGCACCGCCCGCCTCGGCCTTCGGCGCTGGTCCGCCACCGCCGTACGACAGCCCGCGGGGTGGGGGTTTGGATCCGGAGCGCCCGCGGCGCGGTGCGGAGGCGCTCTTGTCCGGTGAGATGGACGTCGGCCGAATCGCGGCGGGGGCCTCGGGTTGGTAGTCGTCGGGTTCGATCCCCTCGAGGGACTCGGAGACGATCTGCGAGAGCTGCTCGAGGTCCAGCGGCTTCGAGAGGAACTCGACGACCTGGTACTTCTCGCGGGCCTCGACGGCGGTCTTCGGGTTCTTGAAGACGCCGCTCATCATGATGATGGGTAGACGTGCGTTCTTCTGCGCAGACCGCATCGACTCGACCACCGCGAACCCGTTCTTGGGCGGCAGGAGGAAGTCGACGATCGCCATGTGCGGCCGATCGTTCTCGAACATCTTGAGCGCTTTGTCGCAGTCCGGTGCGACGAGGACGCGATACCCCTGCCCTTCGAGGTAGTCCTTGATGAGTGAGCGGATCGACTCTTCGTCGTCTACGACCAGGACTCGATGCGGCATCGCTACGAAAAGCGGGGTCCGAACGGACTCGCCCCCCTACTCTGACTGGAGTACCACGCGATTCGGGCTGACGTCGACAAACCGCGCCTTTCGGGGCCGGCGCCTCCGAGGACCTTCGGTTGCGGGCCTCGACCCGAGTTGTTACCCCGCACGGAACCATGTGCGGCATCGTCGGAATGTTCAACCACAGCGACGAGCAGGCGCTCGTCGCGATGCTCTCGGATACGGTTCACCGGGGCGAGGACAACACGAAGTACCAGTTCTTCGACGGGCGGGTCGGCCTGGGCATCAATCGGCTGTCGATCGTGGACCTCGAGCGGGGGGATCAGCCCCTCCACAACGAGACCGGCGACGTCCACGTGGTCTGCAACGGGGAGATCTACAACCACCAGGCGCTGAGGATGGACCTGTCGGCCACTCACGAGCTGGGGACCGGCTCCGACGCCGAGGTCATCTCCCACCTCTACGAAGATCACGGTGACGACTGCGTGAAGCTCCTCGACGGGATGTACGCGTTCGTCCTCTACGACCAGAACCGAGGCCGCTTCCTCGCCGCGCGCGACGCGCTGGGCATCAAACCGCTCTACTACGCCCGCGAGGGTGAGCGCTGGTACTTCGCCTCGGAGGCTAAGGCCCTCCTCGCGGCCGGCGTCGAGCCCCAAACCGTCCGCAGCCTACCGCCCGGTTACCGCCTCACGGAGCGTGGGCCGGAGCAGTACTACTACCGCGCGTCGCACAAGAGCTTCCCGAACCCCAAGATGGTCCGCACGCTCCTCGACCACGCGGTCCAGAAGCGGATGACGGTCGCCGACGTCGAGGTCGGGACGTTCCTCTCCGGCGGGCTCGACTCCAGCCTCGTGACCGCGATCGCCGCGCAGTACAACCCGAACCTGCAGGCCTTCACGGTCGGGATGGAGGGGCGGCCCGACGTCATCGCGGCGCGAAAGCTCGGTGAGCACCTCGGCATCCGGCACCACGTTCGGACCTTCACCGTCGACGAGATGTTCGATCTGCTGCCGGAGGCGATCTGGCACGTCGAGAGCTACAACCCGTCGATGGTCACCGGCTCGGTGGTCACGCTCATGGCCGCGCGCTTCGCGAAGGACATGGGCATCAAGGTCGTGCTGTGTGGCGAGGGGAGCGACGAGATCTTCGCCGGCTACAAGGCGCTGCGGAACATGCCGTGGCCCGAGCTCGAGCAGGCGACGTGGACGTTGATCCAGAACCTGCACAAGACCGAGCTGCAGCGCCTCGACCGCATGAGCATGGCGGTCTCGCTGGAGGCGCGCGTGCCGTTCATGGACCGCGACCTCGTGGAGTACGCGCTCAACCTGCCGGCCGAGGTGAAGATCAAGGAGGTCGATGGGCGCCTCGTCGAGAAGTACATCCTGCGCGAGGCGTTCGAGGACCTGCTGCCGCACGACCTGCTGTGGCGCGAGAAGATGCCGTTCGACCAGGGCAGCGGCGGGCGTTCGATCATCGAGGTCGTCAACGGCCGCGTCACGGACGACGAGTTCGAAGCCGCCAAGCGCGAGCACCCCGAAGCGCAGCTCGTCTCCAAGGAGGCGTACTACTACTTCAAGATCTGGCGCGAGCACTTCGGCGAGATGGGTGGGCGCCGCGTCTTCGACATGTTCGGCGACTATCCGGTGATGATGGACGGCATCAAACGCCGCACGGCCGAGAGCGGTAGCTGACGGCGTGCCGGAGCTGAAACTCGACTGCCCCACCGCGCCGAACGACACCGGCGCCTACCGCATCGCGTGGACCGTGCCCGAGGGCGCGACGGTCACCCTTACCGAAGACGGCGCGAAGATCTACGAAGGCCCCGACGCCGCCACCACCGTGAGCGGCCGGCGTGAAGGCACCTACGAATATGCGCTCGCGGTCGCGGACGCGAAGGCGTCCTGCACCGTGCAAGTCGCGCCGCCCTCGATGGGGCTCACCTTCGCGTTGTTCCTCGTGGGCTTCGCCATCTCCGCGTCGACGATCGCGTTCGTCGTTCGCGGGCACCGCCAGCACCGAAGAGGAGAGATCGGATGAGGACACTCGACGCCAGCACGGGGTGGATCGTCCTCGCGTTCTTCTCGGTCGCGTGGGTGTTCCTGGGGTGGCTCTGGGGCAAGCGCGCCAACTCCTTCGACGACCGGATGCTCGCGGGTCGCAACGTGGGCCTCGCGCTCGGGATGGCGACGGCGATGGCCACCTGGATCACCTCGAACACCACGATGGCGGCGCCGCAGCTCGCCTATCAGCTCGGGGTCTGGGGGATGGTGGGTTACTCACTCGGCGCGGTGGGTTTGATCCTGTTCGCGCCGATGGCCGAGCGCATCAAACACCTGATGCCGAATGGGTACACGAGCGGTGACTTCGTGCGGACGCGCTTCGGTCGTCCGGCGTGGTTCGTGTTCCTCTTGATCTCATTCTTCTACGGACTGGGTTGGCTGGTGAGTATGGGGATGGCCGGTGGTGTGCTGCTCAACGCGCTGACCGGCATCGAGTACCACGTGGGGATGATCGTCATTACCGTGGTGTGCGTCGGGTACACGCTGCTCGGCGGGCTGCACGCGGTGATCGGGACGGACTATATCCAGTCGGTGGTGATCTTGATCGGGCTGATCGTCGCGGCGATCGCGGTCTACACGCAGGTGGGTATAGGCGAGATCTTCACGACGCTCGAGACCGAGCGCGTGGGTCTGCTCGACATGCTCGCGCCTGCCTCGATCATGTTCCTCTTCAACAACCTCTTGTTCGGGCTCGGGGAGATCTTCCACAGCAACGTGTGGTGGTCGCGCGCGCTCGCGCTGCGCGAGGGCGTCGGCTTCAAGGCATACTTCCTCGCGGGTGTCGCGTGGTTGCCGGTGCCGGTGGTCGCGGGCTCGATCGCGCTCGCCGCTCCGGCGCTCGGACTCAACATCCCCGCGCTCGACATGGTCGGCCCGATGGTGATCGGCAACCTCCTCGGAACGACGGGCGCGGTGCTGATCCTGGTCATCGTGTTCTGCTCGCTCGCGTCGTCCCTCGACTCGCTCCTCGCGGCGACGGCGGACCTCCTCGTCGAGGACGTCTACCGCGGGTTGATCGCGCCGACGGCCTCGAGCGCGCAGCTCGAACGCGCAAGCCGAATGATCATCGTGGCGCTCGGCGTCCTCGCCATCGCGTTGTGCTGGGGCCGCGTCACGACGCTCGCCGAGATGATCCAATTCACCGGAGCGTTCGTCGGCGCGACGATCTGGCCGATCGCCGCCGGGCTCTACTGGGAGAAGACCAACCCGAACGGCGCGGTCGCGGGCATGGTGCTCGGCATCGTCGCCGGCCTGACCGCCTACTTCACCGTGGGCTTCTACACGGCAGCGCTCGCGGGCGCGGGCGTCTCGATGGTCTGCGTCGTCGTCTCCACCCTCGTCGCGCCGCGCGCGTTCGACTGGTCCGAAATGCAGCGCCTCCGCGCGCCGGAAGCCACGTCATGAGCACCCTCGTCCCCGAAGGCCTCCTCACGATCGCGCTCTGGGCGGCGGTGGCGCTGTCCTCGGTGTCGACGCTCTTCCTGCTGGTCGTGCTGGTGCGCGAGTGGAAGGACGGTACGCTGTGGTAGCGCGCGACGCGCAGGCGCCGACATCAGCTCGTCCCCAGCCCGAGCCCTCGCCCCAGACCTCGCCCTAAGGGCACGGCGCCTCGGCTCCACTCAATAGAACAGCCCGCCAACATCCCCTCCTCCGACGCCCACCCCGCTCGCGAGAACAGTATCCAAGCCTCTGAGTAGGACGCCTCGCGAATCACGGAAGATCTCCCGCCCGAACCCGAGACTCTCGCGCGCACCGTCTCCCCGGCCTGTCGGCTGGAGCAGCGCACGTGCCGAGGGCCCGAGCCTACGGGCAGGCGCCCGCCTCGTAGTACCCGGGCGAGGTTTCGCGCACCGTCGACGTGTAGAACACGTTGTACAGGCCGAGCTGATCGCCGGAGCCCACCGCGCACACGTACGAGAAGTTACACACTGTCGCGCGTCCCGCTTGGACGTGCTGGTAGTTGTTCGACGTGTAGCTCGTGCACGGCGACGAACCCGCGTCCGGCGGCGGCGCGCCCGCGTCGGGCGTTCCTGCGTCGGCCGGGACCCCCGCGTCCGGCGGCGGGCCCGAGGGCGGCGTGTCGGACCAGCTCCCGTCCGGCTGCTGATACAGCGTGAACGGCGCGGTGCCGTACTGGAGGTAGTACGTCCCGAACTGCGCCCACGTCAGCCGCCCGGCCTGGATGTGCTGCGTGAGCGTCGCGGTCACGCCCGTGGGGACGCCGGCGTCGGATGTGCCCGCGTCGGGCGGCGTGCCCGCGTCGACGAAGCCGGCGTCCGGCGCCGGTCCCGCGTCGTTCGGGACACCGGCGTCCGGCGCCCCCCCGCCGGTGCGGCGGTTGTAGGTCTCGAAGAACGACGCGAGCTCCTCGGGGTAGTCGACGCTGTTCGGGTTCACGAAGCCGGCCGACTGCGAGCCGCCCGCGCCCGACGGCCAGTTGTGCCCGAGGCCGGTGTTCTGAATCAGGCGAATGCGCGGGCCGTCGAGATCACTCCACGCCTGCCCCGAGCCGGCGGGGTTCGCGCCGACGAGGTTCGCGGTCGAGAACGACTGCGGTCCCGGGACGTCGTAGACGTCGGCCATGACCTGCGCGTTGAGGGTGTTGTAGCCGGTCGCGACGACGAAGTCGTTGCTGCCGTAGACGATCGAAGTGAGCTGCGTCGTGAAGTGCGCGCCGTTGCTCCCCGCCCACGAGCGGCACAACGACGAAGCGCTGTTCACGTTCGTCGCGACGGAGCTCACTTGCCCCGACGTCGTGCCGACCGTCGGCCCGGCGTTGATACCCACGCCCGCGAAGACATCCGGCGCGAGGCACCCGAGCACCATCGCCTGGCTCGCCCCCGACGAAAGCCCGCTCACGTAGACGCGGTCCGGATCGATCGCGAGCGCGCCGTCGTTCACGAGCGACTGCACGAGCGCGAGCACGTCGTCGTTGAACTTGTTCGTCCGCGACTGGTTCGTCCCGTAGTAGTCCCAGCACCCGGCGAGCACTCCGCCGCCCGGCGCGTTCGGCGCGGCGACGACCCAGCCGAACCGGTCCGCGGTGTCACCCCAGTTCCCGGAGTCACCGATCGCGGTGTTCTGCTGCGCGCATCCGTGCAGCACCACCATCAGCCCACGGGGCCCCGAGCTCGCGGGGACGTACAGCCGCACGTTCATGCCCGCGATCGTCTGCCCCTGCCACGACGACTGCCCCGGCCCCACGGCGGAGGCCGTCTGGTCCCAGTCGAGCGGCGCATCGCGGCACCCCCCGACCGCCAGCAACACCGAAGAGATGATTCCGAACGAGGTCCTTCGCAGCATGTCCACCATTCAGCGGAAGGGCGATGCTGCGCCGCAAGGCCGACAAACGTTCGACATCACTCCACTCAGTCGCACCTGTATTGCCCTGCATCATTTCGCGTACGGCGGTGCACAACGCGTCCGTGCGACGCGCGGCTTCACGTCTTGCGCACGACCTTCGGCACGCCGACGCGCTGGGCGAGGCGATCGATCTCGCGGTGAATGAGAGAAAGGTTGCTGTCGCGGACCGTAGGGAGACGAAAGCGCGCTTCGCGGACGTCGCGCTGCGCGATCTCGGCGACGATGAGCTCCTCGCCTTCGCCGCTCGCGCGCGCGACCTGAGCGCCGTGCGCGTCGAGGATGCGGGAGCCGCCCCAGAACGTGTGGACCCCCTCGCGCCCGACCCGATTGCAGAACACGACCGGCAGCCCGTAGAGCGTCGCGTAGAACGACAGGACCGTGTCCCAGCGCTCGGGTTTGGAGACGTCACCGCTCTCCGCGTCGAGGGAGGAGTTCGTCGGGATGGTCAGCATCGTCGCGCCGTGGAGGGCCGCGATGTGGACCAGCGCGGGGTTCCAGCTGTCGCTGCAGCACAGGATCGCGCCGGTGAACTGCTTCGGGAGCTCGAAGGGCTCCATGTACCGCCCCGCCGCGAAGAACTTCGCCTCCTGCATGTCGCCGTAGTTGGCGAGGTTGAGCTTGCGGTGCACGAACACCTGCTCGCCGCGGTGGAACACACCCGCGGCGTTGAAGATCTGCGCGCCGAAGCCCTCCTCGACGAAGCCGACGACCACGAACATGTCCCCCGCCGCCTCCGCGATCTTGACGAGGGTCGGGTCGTCGAGCGGATCCATCACGCTGATCGCGATGTCGATCGCGGCGTCGCGCACGTCGTAGCCCGACAACGACAGCTCCGGGAACACGAGCAGCTCGACCCCCTCCGCGCGCGCCCGCTCGATCCACTCGAGGTGTTTGTCGAGGTTCGCCTTCACGTCTTTGAGGACGGGATCGATCTGAGCGGCTGCGACCCGAATGGTCTGGTTGTTGGCCATCGTGGCCCGCGTGTAGCAGCCGAGCCCTCGCGGCTCAAACGCGCGGCCACGCCCCCACCGACTTGGGCGTGGACGTACGGGGACACGGGGTAGTACCGCTTCCAGCGCAGTGCCGCTCGGCTGGTTCGAAGGCGTCCTGATGGGCGTCGTGTCCTTGTTGGTGATCGCCCTCGCCGGGGCGGTCGTCCGCGTCGTCCGCGGTCCCCACCTCGCGGACCGCGTCGTGGCCCTCGACCTCGTCGCCTACATCACCGTCTGCATCATCGGCGCGGGCTCGATGCTCGTCGAGGAAGGTCCGCTCCTCGACGTCGCGCTCGTGCTCTCGCTCCTCGCGTTCCTCGGGACCGTCGCGTTCGCGCGGTTCCTCGAGCGCGTCCACCGGAGGAAGGCGTGACCGCCGCGGTCGTCAGCACGGTGCTCCTCCTCGTGGGCGTCTTCTTCGTGGCGAGCGCCGTGCTCGGCGCGCTGCGCTTCCCCGACGTGTTCACCCGCATGCACGCCATCACCAAGGCGGGCACGCTCGGCGTAGGTTTCTTCATGGCCGCCGCGGCCGTGCACTTCGGCGACGACATCTCCCTCGTGACCCGCGCCGTCGGCGTCATCGTCTTCACGCTCCTCACCGCCCCCGCGTCCGCGCAGATGATCGGGCGCGCGGCGTACCTCGCCGGCGCCCCCCGCGCACCGAACACCGAGGTCGACGATCTCGCCGACGCGTACCCCGAGCCGACCGATCTGTTCGGCGCGAAGCCGCCTCCGACCGCCTCCGAGCGTGACGGGAGTCGCTCGTGATCGAAGTCCTCCTCGCTCTCGTCGTGGCGGCGCTCGTGAGCCCGCTCGTCGCGCGCGCGCGCGGCGTCGCGCCCTTCGTGCTCGCGACCGCCCCCGCCTACGGCTGCTTTCGGTTCGTCCGGATGATCGTGGGCCTCGACCCCATGCCCGAGTGGCGACGCCCCTGGGTCGAGCCGCTCGGCGTCGAGCTCGCACTGCGCGTCGACGGGCTCTCGGCGCTCTTCGCCGTACTCATCCTCGGCATCGGAACGCTGATCGTGATCTACGGCGGGCGCTACCTCGCGCAGCACCGAGACCTCGGTCGGTTCTACGCGCTGCTCTTCACGTTCATGGCGTCGATGCTCGGGCTCGTCCTCGCGGACGACGCCATCACGCTGTTTGTGTTCTGGGAGGGCACGAGCCTGTCGTCGTACCTCCTGATCGGCTTCGATCACGAGGAGCGCTCCGCGCGCGTCGCCGCGCGCAAGGCGTTGCTGGTCACCGGCACGGGCGGGCTCGCGCTCCTCGGCGGCTTCGTCCTGCTCCACCACATGACCGGGACCTGGGCGCTGAGCGCGTGGATCGACGGCGCCAACGCCATCGCGGCGCACCCCCTGTCGACGTGGGCGCTCGCGCTCGTGCTGCTCGGCGCGCTGACCAAGTCCGCGCAGTTCCCGTTCCACTTCTGGCTCCCCGCGGCGATGGCCGGCCCCACGCCGGTGAGCGCGTACCTGCACTCCGCCACGATGGTGAAGGCCGGCGTCTTCCTCCTCGCGCGCCTGTCGCCGCTGTGGTCGGGCTCCGCGCCGTGGACGTACACCCTCGTCGCGGTCGGGAGCGCGACGATGCTGCTGTCGGCGTGGTCGGCGCTGCGCTTCTCGGACCTCAAGAGTGTCCTCGCGTACACCACGACGATGGCGCTGGGCCTTTTGGTCCTGCTGCTCGGCTTCGGGGACGAAGCCAGCGTCGTCGCCGCGATGACGTATCTGGTGGTGCACGCGCTCTACAAGGGGGCGCTGTTCATGGTGGCGGGCTCGGTCGATCACGGCGCGCACACCCGTGACCTCGACGCCCTCTCGGGCCTCGGTCGCACCATGAAGATCACGACGGCCGCCGCCGTCCTCGCGTGTGCGTCGATGGCCGGGCTCCCGCCGTTCCTCGGGTTCGTGGGGAAGGAGGTCGCGTACGAAGCGAACCTCGGCGCGGGCGCGCTCGGGTTCGTCGCGCTCGCGGTCGGCGTCGTCGCCAATGCGGCGCTCGTCGCCGGCGCGTACGTGGTCGGCGTGCGTCCGTTCTTCGGCGCACCCTCGGACGCCGCGAAACACGCCCACGATGACGTGCTCCTCGCGGCGCCCCCCGTCGTCCTCGCGGCGCTCGGCCTCGTCGCCGGGCTGATGCCGGCGTGGCTCGACGGCCCCGTCGGCGGCGCGGCCGGCGCGATCCTCGCCGGCGCGCCCGACGTGCACCTGTCGCTGTGGCACGGGCTGACGCCCGCGCTCGGCGCGAGCCTCGGCACCTACGCGCTCGGCGGCGGCGTCGCCTTCTTGGCGGTGCGCCTGCGGCACTCGTCCGCGTTCGCCACGTGGGTGCGCCCCTTCACGGAGCTCCCCCCGCAGGTCTTCGAGCGCGCGCTGCTGTCGATGGTGCGGATCGCGGACCGCATCACCGACGCGATCTACGTGGGCAAACTACGCCGCTACGTAATGGTCGTGCTCGGCGCCGCGGTCGTCGGGCTCGTCGTATCGACCAGCACCCACGACGCGTTGGTCTGGCCCGGGTTCGACGGGATCCACGTGCACGAGGCCGCGCTCCTCATCCTCCTCGTCGTCTCCTCCACCGTCGCCGCGTTCGCCGAGCCCGCCATGCGCGCGATCATCGCGGTCGGCATCAGCGGCTACTGCGTCGCGATCGTCTACCTGCTCTTCGGCGCGCCCGACGTCGCGATGACGCAGTTCGCGATCGAGACCCTCACCGTCATCCTCGTGGTCCTCACGTTGCTGCACCTGCCGGACCTCGCGTTCGAGCGCCCACGCCCCTACTCCGCGGCGCGCGACTTCGTGATCAGCGCCGGCGTCGGCACGATGGTCAGCGCGCTGTTGCTGTCGAACCTCGCGGGCCCGCTCCCCGCGCGCATCAGCGAGTGGTACCTGCAGCACTCCGTCCCCGACGCCCACGGACGGAACGTCGTCAACGTCATCCTCGTCGACTTCCGCGGGTTCGATACGTGGGGTGAGATCACCGTGCTGACCATCGCGGGCCTCGGCGTGTTCGCGTTGCTGCGGCGACGCGCGCGCACCAACGAAGTCAGGAGGTCCTCCTGATGTACTCGATCCTCCTGCGCACGATGGCGCGGCTCTTGATGCCGCTCATCCTCCTCTTCTCGGTGTTTGTGTTCCTGCGCGGTCACCACGATCCGGGCGGCGGGTTCGTCGGCGGCCTCGTCGCAGCGGCGGGCCTCGTGCTGTGGATCGTCTCCGGCGACGCCCGGGAGGCCCGCGCCCGCTTCCCCGTGTCTCCGACGCAGCTCGCCGCGTTCGGTCTGGGGTGCGCCGCGATCGCCGCAGTCCTCCCGGCCCTGCTCGGCGAGCCGATGCTCCGCAGCCTGTGGTTCCATCTGCCGCTCCCCGGCGGCGGGCACTACGACATCGGCACGACGACGCTGTTCGACCTCGGCGTGTACTTCGTCGTCGTCGGCACGGTGCTCCTCTTCGTCTTCACGCTCGAGCTGCAGCCCTCGCGTTTGAAGGAGGACGACTAACGATGCAGGTGTCCCTCGCGATATGCGCCGGCATCGTACTGGCGCTCGCGCTCCAAGCGCTCCTTCGGCGGAGCTTCCTCCGCATGGTGATCGGGTTCATGCTCGTCTCGAACGCGGCGAACCTCGTCATCTTCACTTCGGGCCGGCTCACCCGCGGGATGCCGCCGATCATCCCCGCCGGCGCCCAGACATTGGAGCAGGCCGCCAATCCGCTCCCGCAGGCGCTCATCCTCACGGCGATCGTGATCAGCTTCGGCATCACAGCGTTTGCGTTCGCGCTCGCCTTCCGCGTGTACCGAACGCTGGGCACGCTCGACACCGACCGCCTCTCCGAAGCGGAGACCGTCGCCGACGACACGCCGGATCGCGCGGCTGAAGAGGAGCTCGCGGCGTGAACATCCTGCCCGTCCTCCCGCAGGTCGTCCCGCTCGCCACGGCGGTGCTCGCGCTCTCCTCCCGCAAGAATCGACGGGTGCAGCAGAGCGTCGCGCTCCTCGGCGCCACGCTGCACGTGGTCGTCGCCGCGGTGCTGTTCCTCGAAGTTTGGGGCGGCGGCCCCGCGCGGTTGCAGATGGGCGCGTGGGCGGCGCCGTTCGGCATCGTCGTCTACGTCGACACCCTCTCGGCGGGGCTCGTGGTGGTGACGTCCATCGTGCACTTCGCGGTGACCGGCTTTCAGCTCGCGAACGCCGACGAAGACCGACGACGCTCCGACTTCTGGCCGCTCGCCAACACGTTGGTGATGGGGGTCCAGGGCGCCTTCCTCACCGGCGACCTCTTCAACCTCTACGTCTGGTTCGAGGTGCTGCTGATCTCGTCCTTCGTGTTGGTCGCAATCGGCAACGCACGCGCGCAGGTCGAAGCCGCGGCCAAGTACGTCGTGCTGAACCTGTTGTCCTCGACGTGTTTCCTCGTGGCCATCGCGCTGCTGTACGGGGCGACCGGCACGCTCAACCTCGCGGAGCTGTCCATCGCGCTGCACCAGCCGGGCGGCGTGCCGCTCGTCTCGAGCATCGCGGTGCTGTTCGTCGTCGGCTTCGGGATCAAGGCCGCGATGTTCCCGTTCGGGCTGTGGCTCCCGACCGCGTACGGCAGCCCGCCCGCGGGCCTCGCTGCGCTGCTCGCCGGGCTGCTGACCAAGGTCGGCGTCTACGCATTCCTCCGCACGGGGGCGCTGATGTTCGACGACGTCGTGCCCTGGTTCGACGACCTCCTCCTCGTGTGCGCCTTCGTCTCGATGGCGGTCGGAGCGTTCGGCGCGCTGGCGCAAGTCACGCTGCGCGGCGCCGTCGTTCACTCCGTCGTCTTCGCCGTGGGCTTCATGCTGATCGGCATCTCGACCGGCACCGAGCGCGGCCGGGCGGGCACGATCGCGTACCTGCTCTCCGACATGCTGGTCGTGACCACGCTGCTGCTCGTGTGTGGCGAGGTCGAGCGCATCACGCGCGGACGTCGCCTCATGGACATGGGGGGCCTGTACCGAAGCCACCCGCTGCTCGCCATCGCATTCATCGTCGCCGCGTTCTCGGTCGCTGGGTTCCCGCCGCTGGTCGGCTTCTGGGGCAAGCTCGCGATCCTCGACGCCCTGACCGCCGTCGGTCGCTGGCCGGGTGTGATCGCAGCGCTCGCGGGCAGCGCGCTCGTGCTCGCGTCCGTCGCGCAGGCGTGGTCGCTCGGTCTCTGGAAGCAGGCGCCAGCCGAACCCGCGACGCCGGTCGTGGCGTGGGGGCGCCTCGTGCCGATCGTTCTGCTGGTAGCGATCGTCGCGGTCGTCTCGTTCGCGCCGGGTCCGCTGTTCGCGGTCGCGGACCGCGCGGCGGCGGAGCTGTCCGACGTCGAGGCGTACCGTAAGGGGGTGCTCGAGTGAGTCAGGTCGTCACCGTGCTCTTCTTGACCGCCGTGTGGACGGCGCTCTTTGCGTCACTCGACCTGCGCGGAATCGCCGCGGGCGCGGTGGTCTCCGCGATCATCCTGACGCTGACGACGCGCCTGGCTCCGCCGGGCGACGGGCACTTGCAGCGACGGGTGCGTCCAAGGCCGTGGGGGCTCTTGGTGCTCGCCGCGGCGTTTCTGTTGGAGCTGGTGAAGTCCGCGCTGAGCGTGGCGCGCGAGGCGTGGCGACCGAAGCTGGCGGTGCGCCCCGGCGTGGTCGCGGTGCCGATCCACCTGACGTCCGACGTGGAGATCACGATGCTCGCGAGCCTGATCTCCCTGACGCCAGGCACGCTGAGCCTCGACGTGTCGGCGGACGGCCGGACGCTCTACGTCCACGCCCTCGTGATCGACGACGACGGGACGCACATTCGCGAGAGCATCGCTCGGCACCTGGAGCGGCCCGTGCGTCGGGCGTTCGACGTCGACCCGCGCTGACGTCGGCCGAACGCGTCGCTCAGCGCACGCGCACGGACCAGGGCACGAGCGCGACGTTCCGCGCACTTCCGTCCGCGAACGGAACGAGCCACGACGTGACCCACGCGCGCAGCCCGTCCGGCAGCCAGCGCGGCAGCTCGGGCTCGTTCGGGAGGATGGCGGCGGCGATCGTCCGCACCGGCTCCGGGAGCGGCGCGCGGTTCTTCGGGTAGGTGCGCACCGAGATCGTCTCGTCGGCCTCGAAGCCAGCGGCGGCCTTCGCGGCGCGCACCGCATCCATCAACCCGCCGATCTCGTCGACGAGGCCCTTGGCCTTCGCGTCGCGGCCGCTCCAGATGCGACCCTCGGCGATCTTGCGGACCTCCTCGACCTCCATCTTCCGCCCGCGCGCGACGACGGCGAGGAACTGCTCGTAGGCGTCGTCGACGCCGTGCTGAACCATCGCGATGTCGTCGGCGTCCGGGTTCGTCCACGGTGAGCTCGCGCTGGAGCGCGCGCCGCGCTCCAAGAGCGCGGAGTGCACACCGAGCTTCGCGAGGAGCTCCTCGAAACCAAACGACATCGAGAAGACGCCGATCGATCCCGTGAGCGTCGTCGACTCCGCGAAGATCGTCGTCGCGTCGGCCGACACGTAGTAGCCGCCGCTCGCCGCGATGTCGCCGAAGCTGGCGATCACGGGCTTCTTCTCGGCGAGGCGACGCACCGCGCGTGCGATGAGGTCCGACGCGACCGCGTCGCCGCCGGGGCTGTCGACGCGCAGCACGACGGCGCGCACGTTGCTGTCGGAGCCGGCCGCCTCGATCGCCTGGATCAACGTGCGCGCACCGACGGTGCGTCCGAAGCCCAGCGGCATGTCGCGGGACGAGCCGCCGGTGATCGCGGCGTCGACGTGGATGATCGCGATACCGGGCTGGCGACGCCAACGGTCCACGTAGCGCGGGATCAACTCGCCGGCGCGCACGAAGCGGGCCCCGCCGCCGTAGTGTTTGCGTACGTGCTCCTCGACCTCGTCGGGGTAGAGCCGTTCGTCGACGAGCTTCAGATCGACGGCTTCGCTCGACGTGAACGTGCCGCGATCCATCAGCTCGAGCACCTTCGCCTTCTCGAGCTTGCGGCCCTCCGCAACCCCCTCGACCAACGTGTCGAACACCGTGTCGAGGTAGGCGCCGAGCGCCTCGCGGTGCTCCACGCTCATTCCGGAGCGCGCGAACTGATCGGGCGAGTTCTTGTACGCGCCGCGCCGCACGACGTTGACCTGCACGCCGATGTCCTCGAGCGCTTCGCCGAAGAACAACACGTCGGCCGCGATGCCGTTCATCTCGACCTGCTGCGGCGGCGTCACGATGATCGAAGAGCACGCCGACGCGAGGTACATCGCGAGGTCGCCGCGACCGAGGAGCTGGCAGTCGACCCGGCGCCCCGACTTCTTGAGCGTCATCAGCGCCTTCCGCGTCTCGACGGCGGTCGCCCAGTCGATGTCGAGGCTGCCGATGCGTGCGAACACACCGTCCACGCGGTCGCTCTTCGCGAGCGCGTCGAGCACGAGCGGCGCCGCGCCGTACGCGTGGAACAACGCGCCGCCGAGGAGCTTCACCTCCGGCTCTGGCTTCAGCTCCCCCGCGAGATCGACGACGGCGACGGCGGACGGCTCGATGAGCGCCGGCTGCTCGTCGGCGTCGTACACGAGCTCCGCGACGAACGCGGGATCGCCGTTGACGCCGTTGACGGCGCTGCCGATCCCGATGCCGCCGAAGTCGAGGCCGAGGCTGAGGTAAACCGCGGCGTCGACGTCCGCGCCGATGCCGACGTAGAGGCCGTCGACCGGGTTCACCGTCGCGAGGAAGCGGAGGTCGAAGGTGTCCTGGTTGAGCGGCTCGTCCTGGGTGATGCGCCACTGCGCGGAGAGCCGCAGGACCTCGTGGGGCCAGATCGCCAGGCCGATGTCCCACTCCCGGCGCTGCGCGTGCTGCACGAGGTCGTGCACCGTGAGGCCAAACGCGACGTAGCGCGACGGGCGGAGCGAGAGGCCGAAGTCGACCATCCCCTTGCTGTCCGCGTCGAACCGGGGCCGGTTCGAATACGACAGGCCCAACCCGAAGCCGCGGCGCGCGTAGCCGATCCCGATCGCGGTGCGCGCGGCGGTGCGGTCGCCCTGGTCGACGTCGACCTCGACGCTCCCGCCGAGCGTGAAGCCCCGCGCGAGGGGGATCGCCGTGAAGGCGCCGAACCCGTTGGTCGCGCCGACGGTCGCCGGCCGGTACACGTCGGCGTCGGCCCGCCCGTAGACCAGGCGGAGCTGGAAGTCCTCGACGTACCCCAGCGCGGCCGGGTTCACGTCGAGGGCGTAGGCGTCCTCGACGTCGGCCGTGAGCCTCATCGGCGTGGGCACCGCGAGGAGGCTGGAGAAGACTGCCGTCAACGCTGCGGCGCTCGCCATCGCGGGGCAGTAGCCCACGTGTCACTTTTTTGAGCAACACACGGGAGCGCCCGCCGATAATACGCGATGGCTTGGTACAGGCACTGACGAGAGGGGGGCGGAGAGACCTCGCCCTCGCGCGCTGGCGGGCGATGCTCGACCAGATGCCGACCGTCGACGAAGACGGGGCGGCGACGCTCGTCGATCCCGAGGGGAAGCTCGTAGCCGTCGGCGGCCGCGACGCCGTCGGGGGCCGCACCGACGCGCTCCACAGCGAGGAGGCCGGCTTCGAGGCGGACCTCAGCGACCGCGCCCTCGCCTCCCGTCAGAAGGTCCGCGCGCAAGAGCGCTTCGAGTCCGAGTCGGGGATGGACGCGCAGGCTACGGCCGAGCGCTTCGTCCGCACGCGCGCGCCGATCGTGATCGCCACGCCGGCGCCGTCGATCGCGACCCTCGCGACCGCCCGCCGCACCGCCGTCCGCAAGCAGCGCTCCGTCAACGGGAACGAAAGCGGCGCGGGCGCGTCCGGTCGCAAACAACACCCGAGCCTGTGGCGCACGAGCGACGTGCCCACGGTGACGGGTGACGCCACGCCGCGCGTGCCGCAGCCCGAGATGTACACGGGCCCGCTGCACGGCAGCGCCGTGATCGACTGATCAGGAAGAAGCGGCGCGCGGCGCCTTCGGCTCTTCGTGCACCCGCAGGTGTTTCTTGCCGGTGTCCTCGAGCAACGCCGACAACGAGAGCGCCGTCAGATCCCGCTCCCCGTCCTGGTTCGCCTTCGACAGCTGCTCGAAGACCTTCGTCCCCACGGCGTCGTTCTCGGGGACCTGAATCCGCGTGACGTCGCGGTCCTCGCGGAGCGACCGGACCACGTCCGCGACGAAGATGTTCTCCAGCGGTCGCGCCGGGACGAAGCCGACGTCCTCGTCGTGCACCGTCTCGGCGAGGAGACCGTGGCGCACCAAAACGCCGAGCAGCTGACGCGCGACGCGCGGCGGGACGGCGACCTCGTCGACGAGCTCCTGCGCCGTGACCGCGTGCTCGCCCTTCGCGAAGCGCTCCGCCGCCGAGACCATCAACCGCACCGCGACGTACTCACGATCGAGCACTGCGATCGCGCGGTCGGGCTCGTAGGTCTTCGCGGACTGAATCGCAAACGTCAGCATCGCGCCGAGCAGCGTGACGATCCAGGACACGTACACCCAGATGACGAACAGCGGCACCGCGCCGAGCGAGCCGTACAGCGCCGAGTACGTGATCGCGTTCGCCGCGTACACCGCGTAGAGGTTCTCGGCGATCAACCACAACGAACCCGCGACGAACCCGCCGACCGCCGCGTTGCGCAGACGCACGCGGGTGTTCGGCATGATCTTGTAGAGGAACGTGAAGAACAGACACGTCAGCACCACCCGCACCAGGTGCGTCGTGAGGCTCATCCCGGGGATCGCGTAGATCGCCTGCCCGACCATCGACTCCTCGAACGCGGACGTCGCCGAGATCGAGACGCCGAACAGGATCGGCAGCAGCGTGATCAGCGGCCAGTACACCTGGAACCGCTGCAGGAAGGAGCGGTTCTTCTGCACGCCCCAGATGTCGTTGAACGACAGCTCGATGTTCGACAGCAGCGACACCACCGTCAGCAACAACGGCAACATGCCGACGACGCCGAGCTTCGCCGCCTGCCCCTTCGCCATGAGCTGGTTCATGTAACCGAGCAGCACCTCGCGCTGCGACTGCACGGCGATCGTGTCGACGACGAAGGACTTGAGCTTCGCCTCCGCGCCCTCCAGGCCGCCGAACGCGGAGAACAACGACACACCCACCACCAAGGCCGGGACGAGTGACAACAGACTCACGTACGTGAGCGCCGCGGCGCGCAGCTTGATGCGATCGCGCAAGAAACTCGCGACCACGATGTACACGGCGCGCGACGCGGTGATTCGAAGGCGCGTCAGGAACGGCAGGCTCTCGTAGTCTCGGCGCGCCCAGATGTCCTGGAGCCAGTATTCACGCGCACGTTCGAACAGCGCGCGTGCGTCGTGCCAAAGACTCACGGCCTCTCACCCTAGCTGGGCCGGCGAAATCAGCCAAACAAACCGAGGCGGACGTGTTAGACGAATGGGCGGATGTCGGTCCCCGCACCCCGCGCCCAGGCGAGCGCCCACCGCCTGCTGGAGGGGGTCGGCAAGGGGAGCGCGATCGACGGGCCTGCGCGCGAGGTCCTACGCCGAATGCTCGGGGTGGATGCGGGCCTCGAAGGGCTGTCGCGCCTCTTCGCCCCCGGCTTCCCGGGCATTCGGACGTACGTCATCGAGGTGCAGCTCGCACCTGACCAGGCCGTGGAGCTGACGCTGGTCGGCGTCGCGCGCGACGGCCGGCCGGTGTGGACGGGTTCGCGCGCGTTCACCTACGGACGCGACGGCTCGCTCGAGATCCACCGCGGCTTCGACGAGATCGCGCCCGAGTACCAGTCGCGCAACATCACCGTGGATCTCATGCAGCGCGAGCTCGACCTGCTGCAGATCCTCGACGAGGGCGCGTCGTCGCGGCTGACGATCGACGCGGAGGGCGTCGGCCGTTACGTGTGCGCGCTGCACGGATTTGTCTTCGCCGACGAGACCGAAGAGGGACCGCCGGTTCGGTCCAACCGTGCGCTCGCGCCGGTGCAAGATCGCGAAGGTCTGCTGAAGGCGCTGCCCGCGGTCGTCGAACGACTCGCGAAGCGCGCGAAGGTCGGGATGATCTCGATCGAGTCCGCGATCGAGCAGGCGAAGCGCGCGCGGTCACCGTGGGACTTCGCGAAGCTCACCCTGCCCGGCGCGGCCGAAGAGCTCGCGGAGGGCCACGACGGTGAGATGGGCGTCGGCCGCCTCGGCCGCGAGCTGCTCCTCGCGAAGGAGACCCCGCCGTGGCGCGCCGCGCTCTACCGACAACCACGCGACGAGGTCACGCAGCGCCTCGGCGCCGAGTACCGACGCCGCAAGACCGGCCGCTCCGAGGCCCGGTTGGCCGAAGAGATCCAGGCCGCGCGAGACATGCTCGACGCCTCCCAGCGCGCGACGGTGGTCCGGGGCCTCGAGCGCCTCGCGATGATCGCGCCGCCGTGGATCCTGCAGGACGTCCGGGTGCACACCCAGAGCAAGGACCGCCGGATCGCCGCTGTGGCGCGTCGCGCGGTGCGTCGGATCAGCGGCGCGGATCAGGCGGAGAGCCTGCTGGCGTTCGCGAAGGACCCCAAGGGCTCGTCGCTCGCGCGCGGGCTCGCGTACCGCGTGCTCGCGGAGCACTTCGGTTCGACGATCGAGTCGAGCGTGTCGATGCTGCGGGTCGACCCCGACGCACGTGTTCAGCGCGCGGCGGTCCCGCTCGTCGCGCGGAGTGACAACCCCGCGCCGAACCTCGCGGCGATGCTGCGCGCAAACCCGTGGACGGACGTGGAGCGCCCCGGGCTCCTCGCCCTGCGCCTGGAGATCGTCGATCGGCTGACCCGTTTTGCGGAGCCCGCCACCCTCCCCGCGCTCATGGAGGCGTTTCGGACCGAGCCCGCTCCGCCCCCGGCCGAGCGCGTTGCGCTCTCGCGTGCGCTGATCGCCTTCCCGGACCCACGCGCGCAGGTCGTGCTCACCGAGGCCGCACGACGCCTCGAACGGCCCGACATCCCGTAACTTGACCACAAATCCTGCCGATTGGAGACTGCCGGGCGGGTTCTGGATGCCGACGTATAACTACAAGTCGCGCGAGTTGATCGCCAAGATCGTGTACTACGGGCCAGGTCGCTGCGGAAAGACGACCAACCTCCAGCAAGTCCATGCGCGCATGCGCCCCGAGACGCGCAGCGAGCTGCTGTCCGTCGCGACCGAGACGGACCGAACGATCTACTTCGATCTGTTGCCCCTCAACCTCGGGACGATCAGCGGCATGAAGTTCATGGTCCGCCTCTTCACGGTGCCCGGACAGGTCTACTACGCCGAGACGCGCAAGCTCGTGTTGAAGGGCGCGGACGGCATCGTGTTCGTCGCCGACTCGCAGGACCACATGGTCGACGAGAACCGCCAGTCCCTCGCCGACCTCAAGACGAACCTCGCCGCGAACGGGCTCGACTACAGCTCGATTCCGCTCGTGATGCAGTGGAACAAACGCGACCTCCCGCACCTCATCCCGGAGGCGGAGCTGGCCGCGCAGCTCAACGAGCGCGGCGTGAAGTCGCTCCCGGCGGTCGCGTCGCAGGGGACGGGCGTGCTCGAGACGCTGCGTCACATCACGCTCGGCGTGTTCAATCACATCAAGGCCGGCGGGAAGGTCATCCCGAACACGGCGGGGAAGAAGCCGGCGTCGTCACCCGCGGCTGCGCCCGCTGCGAACCACCCGGCGGCGCGTGCTGCGGCTGCGCAGCGTCCGCCGTCGGTGAAGCCGGGCAGCTGGTCGGCTTCGATTCCGAAGACGAGCCTCGGCGCCAACGCGAATGCAAGACAACCTGCAGCGCCACCCGCGCCGCCGCGCGAGGGTCCGGGGCCGATGAAGATCAGTCAGGACATGGTGCTCGACGAGTTCAAGAGCCTCGCCGTGATGCACAGTCAACTCGCGGAACGTCTCGCCGCGGTCGAAAACGAGATGACGCGACTCGGTCGAGAGAACCAGGAAATCAAAGAGATCCTGGCCCGCCAGTCAAGAGCCTGACCCCGATCGATCGATCGCTTTTGCGCACTTCGCGCGAACACTTTCGAATTCCAAAAAACATGCGGCGCGTGCAGTCGGCGCGCGCAGAGCGTGTGATAGACTCGTTCGCGAAGGTGACGGGTTCCTCGAAAAGCGGCGGTTCCACGCTCGCAGTCGCGCGTTCCAAGACCGACGCTCGACGCCAGGACGCGGACATCATCGACCTCGTTCAGCTCCCCCGTGGGACGCGCCCGACACCGATCGCCTATCTCGACTACGACGAGGTGCAGACGCGCCGGCAGATGGATTGCGACTACTACCAGTCGTGTCTGAGCTTCGCCGCGCGCGTGCGCTGGAAGAGCTTCCACTGCCGCCAGTGCCCGCAGCACCCGGAGCGCGCCGACGAGCTGCCGCCCGAGGTCGAGGAGTCGGCGGTCGAAGCCGCGATCATCGAGTTCCGTTGAAACGCGCGCTCTTCGCGCTCCTCCTCGTCACCGCGTCGACCGCCCCGGCGGAAGCACGACCGCCCGCGCTCTACCCTGGACTCCGGATCGGCGGTGCGTTGCGCACGCGCGACGCGGGTCCGCCGGCCGCGTTCCGCGTGGGGGCGACTTTCGACTGGGCGACGTCGTTCGGGTTGGCGTCCTCGTTTCGCATCGATGTCGACGACCGCATCGAAACTGCGACGTCGATCGGTGTCGGTTGGTACGGCGAGGGGGTGTTCGACGTGCGCCGTGGATTGCCGGTCGGTGCGTTCGTCGGCCCGCTCTACGGGTTCGACAGGGAAGGGACGCATCGCGTCGGAGGACGTCTGCACGTGCTGTGGAGCCTCTGGGTGAATCGCGCGACGATCGATCTCGACGTCGACGTGTTGCACGGCGTGCGAAGCGGTGGGCGCATGGCGGACGACGGTGTCGAGGTGGTCGTCGGTATCGCGTTGCGCATCGTCCCGGTCGGCCCCTGGAAGCTGTAGAAAGTTTCTTCTGTGCTACGCTGACCGGGTTCATGGAGCTCAACGAGGTCCTCAACATCGCGCTGAAGGGCAACGCGTCGGACATTCACCTGAAGGCCGGCTTGCCGCCGATGTTCCGTATCAACGGGCAGCTCGTCCCGCTGAAGGACGGCCAGCGCATCTCCCCCGAGGAGCTGTCGCGCATGGCGTTGTCGATCATGAACAACTACCAGCGCGAGCGGTTCAAGCAGTTCAACGAGCTCGACCTCGCGTACGGCGTGCCGGGGCTCGGACGTTTCCGCGTCAACGTGTTCCAGCAGCGCGGGACGGTGGGGATCGTGCTGCGTGTCATCCCATTCAAGGTGCGCTCGCTCGACGACCTCGGGCTGCCGCCGATCCTCAAGACGATTGCGATGGAGGAGCGCGGCCTGGTGCTCGTCACCGGGACCACCGGCTCCGGTAAGTCGACGACGCTCGCGGGGATGATCGATCACATCAACACGAACAAGACGGTGCACGTGATGACCGTCGAGGATCCGATCGAGTTCCTCATCCGCGACAAACGATCGGTGATCAATCAACGCGAGGTCGGCGTCGACACGATGTCGTTCTCACAGGCGTTGAAGTCGGCGCTGCGTCAGGACCCGGACGTCATCCTCGTCGGCGAGATGCGCGACCTCGAGACGATCGAGACCGCGATGCTCGCGGCCGAGACCGGTCACCTCGTCCTGTCCACGCTCCACACCCTGGACGCGACGGAGACGGTGTCGCGTATCGTCTCGGTGTTCCCGCCGCACCAACAGCGACAGATTCGCCTGCAGCTGGGTGCGACGCTCCGCGCGGTGATCTGCCAGCGCCTGGTCCCGACCAAGAACAAGAGCCGCACCGCCGCGCTGGAGATCATGCGCGCGACGCCGCGTGTCCGCGAGATGGTCGAGGACAAGGATCGCACCAAGGAGATCGAGACCGCGATCGCCGATGGTCACGTCAGCTACGGGATGCAGACGTTCGATCAGGCGCTGATGATGCTCTACAAGAACGGCACCATCACCTACGAGGAAGCGATGCGGCAGGCGACCAACCCGAGCAACTTCGCGCTCCGCGTGCAGGGCATCGAGTCGGCGTCCGACAGCAAGTGGGACGACTTCGAACGCCCCTCCGGCAGCGAGCCCGCGGCGCGCGGGAGCTCCGGCACGGGGCGCAACCCGAGCACGGTCGGTCGGCGTTAGTTTCACTCGGTGGGTTTTCGAACCAAGAAACGTCCGGCGAAGTCGTGTTGGGACACGGCGCTGGATCTCCTCACCCGGCGCGCGCACACGCAGGCGGAGCTCGTCCGCAAGCTGCGTGACCGGAGGTTCGACGACGCCGAGATCGACGAGACGATCGAGAAGGCCCGATCGCTTCACCTGATGGAGGACGACGAAGCGATCGCGTTGCGCCACGCCAAAGAAATCGCGGGGCGACCCGATACGACCCCGGCGTGGGCGGAGAAGAAGCTCGAGCAGCGCGGCCTCGATCGGCACGTCGTCCGCGCGGCGGTGAAGGAAGCGTTCGCGGGATGGGACGAGCACGCGGCGGCGCTCTGTTACGTGGGGCGCGAAACGGATCCGCGCAAAGCGGCGCGGAAACTCGAGCGCCGGGGGTTCTCCACAGATACTGCGATGTGGGTGTCGAGGCGCCTGTCGAAGAGCGACTCGAATTGGGACGGTGACTGATGCCGTTCACTGCGCGCGCCGAACTCCGGAGATGGAGGCGACACAGCAGTGGGACGAGAAGCGGAGAAGGCGAAATCAGCACGGCGGCGCGGCCCGAGCGCGGCGTTCTTTTCCGCCATACGTGACGGCGCCATGATAGGGAACAAGAAGGACTCGGGCGCCGACATGGACACCCTGATGAGCCCACGCGACGAAGCGCGCGGAAAATACGAGGTCCTGCGCGTCGTCAACCGCGGGGGCATGGGTGAGATCGCCCTGGCCCGAGTGAAGGGGACGAAGGGGTTCGAGAAGCTCGTCGTCCTCAAGCGACTGCGCGCCGACGCCGAGCGCGAAGATCACATCCAGATGTTCGACGTCGAACAGGAAGTGATGTCGCGCATGGAGCACCCGAACGTCGTCAAGGTGTTCGACCAGCCGGTGATCGACGGCATCCCGTACCTCGCGATGGAGTACATCCGCGGGCGCAACCTCGACCAGGTCGTGCGCGCGGCGTCGCAGCACGGCGAAGAGCTGTCGGGGCAGTTCGCACTCTCGACGATCTCCGAGGTGCTGCGCGGGCTCGCGTTCGTGCACCGCCTCAAGGACAACGAAGGGCGCGCGCTGGGTGTCGTCCACCAGGACATGACGCCGAGCAACGTGCTGGTGTCGTTCTTCGGCGAGGTGAAAATCACCGACTTCGGGATCAGCTACGTCACTTCGCGTGACGGCGGTCTGCGCAAGGGCGTACTGAAGGGCAAGCCGCGTTACGTCGCGCCCGAGGTGCTCGCCGGCAAACGCGTGAACAACACGGCCGACATCTACGGCGTCGGCGTCGTGCTCTACGAGCTGCTCACCGGCCGCGCGCTGTTCGCGCGCCCCAGCGTGAAGGAGACGCTCGGCGCCGTCGCGCGCAACGAGCTGCCGAACTTCCACGAGGAGCTGCGTCAGTACGGCGACGGCATCGCGCGCATCCTCGACCGCTGCCTCAAGAAGGACCCGGGCGAGCGCTACCGCACCGCGGAGTCGATGGCGGCGGACGTCCTCAACGAGCTGTCGAAGCGCGGCGGTCCGCTGCCCGCGGCGACGCTCGGCTACCAGGTCCGCCACTACTTCAAGAACGACCCGGACGTGCCGGAGATCGATCCGACGCTCGAGCAGGCGATCACGATGGGCGGCGGCGACCTCGGCGTCGTCCCGCAGGACCTCGACGAAACGCTCCTCGAGCTCGACCGCCTCCTCGGCGACGAGCAGAGCGTGGATCTGTTCTCGGTGCCGGCGGACCTCCAGACGGAGCTGTCGGACCTCGAGGACATGGACCCCTTCGCGGCCGAGACCCCTCTGCCGGACTTCCTCTGGGACGCGAACAGCGAAGCGGAGATCCTCCGCCGCGCCGACGCCGCCTACGGTCACAACCCGCTGGTGCGTGAGCCGTCGCCGCTGTTCGAAGCCGGCCCGCCGTCGCGCCTCCCGCCGCCGAAGGAGAAAGCCGCGCTGCCGACGTTCCCGGCCAAGCCGGAGGCGGAGCCCTCCGAGGCCGCGACCGCCGACGCCAGCAGCGCTCCGAAGCTCCGCGCCGACGACGGCGTCGTGGTCGAGGCGCCGGTCGAAGCGAAGCCGGAGGCTGCGCCCGTCGAGGTGAAGCCGGAGCCCGCGCCGCAGCCGGTCGAGGATCGACGCGAGCCCGAACCGGTCGCCGAGGCCAAGGTCGCCGAGGCGAAGCCGGTCGTCGAAGCGAAGCCCGTCACCGAGGCCGAGCCCGTCGCCGAAGCGAAGCCCATCGCCGAAGCGAAGCCGGAGACCCCGCCGGTCGTCGAGACGAGACCGCGACCGGCGACGCCCGTGCCCGTCGTGCACGCCCCGCCCGCCAAGTCGAACGGCTTCTGGCTCGGGCTGGTCCTCGGGCTCGGTGCCGGCGCCGCGATCGGCGCCGCCGTGTTCGCCGCGCTCGGCGGCTGAGCCTTCAGCGCGTCGCTTCGCCGACGATGATCCTGAGCCCGGCGTCGTAGGCGTCGAGCGATCTGAGGTGCCCGTGGCGCTCGTCCCACGTCCCGTCCTCGAGATCTCGGCGGACATCGCGCACCACTCGCTCCACGACCTCCACCGGCTGGCGCGCGAAGCCGGACGTCGCGGCGCGCGCGTCGGCGTCGAGGACGCGCTCGGGGTGCGCCCACCACGCGCCCAACATCCAGTCCGAGCAATCCGACGGGATGAGCACGGTCTCGATGCGTGCGCCACCGAGCCACTCGGCGATCTTCTTCGGAGCGGGGAACGTCGCTTGGTCGAGCGCGACGAGCTCCGGGAAGTAGTCGGCGTGGAGCCACATCTGGGCGCCGACCTCGACGTCGTAGGTCACGATCACCACGTTGCCCTTTGCGACGCGCCTCAGCTCGCGGACGCCCAACTCCTGCGCCTCGTCCCAGTGATGGAGGCTGAGCACGGACATCGCGGCGTCGACGCCGTCGTCGTACAGCGGTAGGTCCGCGGCGAACGCGCGGATCGCCGGCGGCAACTCTCGAGGACGCTGCGCCGCCATGACGTCACTCGGTTCGATCGCCACCACGTGGCGATCCCTCGGCTCGTAGGACCCCGCGCCCGCGCCCACGTTCACCACGGTTCGTGCATCACCGAGCGCCGCGTGGATCCGCGCCGCGAGTCGCGGGTCCTCGCGCCGGAAACGACTGTAGCCGAAGCCGATTCGATCGTACCGCGCGCAGTTCGTGCTCACCGTGACTCCCTAGGAGATGATCGCCGCGCCCGGCCGCTGCACGAGCAGCACACCATCCACCATCAGCCGCTCGTCGCGCAGGTGATCGTCGCCCATCACGTACGGCGCGCAGGTGCCTCCGGCCACGACGTCGGCACGGCCGTCGAGCTCGTCGAGGATCCCTTCGGCGCGCGCCTCGCCTTCGGCGTCGGTCGCGAAGAGCACGAGCAGCGCCGAAGCGGACGGGTTGCAGTCGATGCCGAGGAGCGACACACGAACGTGCTCCTGGAACACGTCGCTGTGATCGTGGCCGAGCTCGGCGAGTCGCACCGCAGCGTCGGACGCAGACTCGAGGTACAGATGGGGTTGCCGCAGGTCTCGCGGGAGGCCTGCGTTGATGCGATCGATCGCGTCCGCCGCGAGCCGCGCAGCGTGGCGCGTCGTCACCCCGCGGAAGCCCGTGGCCGTGGGTGTCGCGTTGAAGATCGCGACAGCCGCGATGTCCTCGTACTCCCCGTCCTGCGTCGACCAAGTCCGGTGTTTCACGGTCGGCGCGGCGTCGTCGTCCTCGGCCGCCTCGACACCTTCGAGCTCACCGCCCACCACGCCGGGGCCGACGAAGACACTCCGCTGCGCCGCCTCGCGTTCGAGGAGCTGCGCGCGGTCCCCCGCGACCTCCAGCTCCACGCGGTTCGTCCGGTTCGTCGCGTTCGACGCGCTCGTGTACTCCACGCGCTGCAACCCAGCTTGCAGCGGATGCGTATCGAAGTAGTGCCGCTCCCCCGACGCGTCGACGAGGTGCCCCTGGTGAAAGCGCGGGCCGTCCTCGCTACGCACGAGCACGACGCCGTTCTTGTCCACGAGCACCGCCTTCTCGTGCGCGCCGATCGGCGGGAGGCTCGTGAGCGCGTTTTTGTCGGACGCGGTGACGTGGGCCTGCACGCCGCTCGTGGTGAGCGACTGAATCGACTGGCTCACCTGCCCCGCCGTGCGGAGCCACCCGTAGCTCGCTTGCAGCATGTGTTCGCTCCGGCCGAGCGCCTGCGCGGGCCACGCCGTCGTGCCGTGGTTCCACAGATCCGAAATCATCTGCTCGCTCGCGGTGAGATCCACCCCCTGCGGCGGCGGCGCCGCGGCGTTCTTCATCCACTGCCACATGGGGTTGGTGTTGTCGGGCGCGAGGATGTTCGCGACCTGACCTCTCAGCATCCCGTTCAGCAGCAGCGTCGGGAGCATCTGCTCGGACGCGACGCGATCACTCACGCCCTTCGGGTTCGCGGGCAGCGACAGTCCGAGGTGGTTCTTCGCGACGCCGAGCTGCGGGTGCTGCCGCAGACCGTCCAGCAGCGCGCCGCGCGCGCGCTGAACGTTGCGCGGATCCCCCTGGGCCAACGCACCCGACAGCGCGACGAGCGCCGGCCACAGATCCTTCAGCAGCGGGTGCTCCGCGAGCGCGCGAAGGTCCGCGCCGGGCACTGGTCCGTCCACCGTTGGAGCGCCGAGTCGGTGCAGCGGTATCCGCGCGTCCTCGATCCCCCGGCCGACGCGCCCGACGAGTTTCTGCAGATCCCGACCCTCCGCCTTCGGATCCGACGCCCCGTCGAGCTGCGGGACGTGCCGACCCTTCATCAGGTCGACGCCCTTGTCGGCCAGGCGCATCAACGCACGGAGGAGCCCCTTCGACAGGAACGCCTCGCAGTTGTCCGCGCCGATCTCCAGCAGCGCCGCGAGCGCGGCGGTGTCCATCGCCACGGACGCGAGCAGCCGTCCGTCGAAGCCCGGCGTCCGCTCCGCGCGCGCCTGCGTCCCGGACGCGAGTCGATCCATCGAGTGCGCGAGCTTCCGCGCGTGCCCCGGCGGCATCGCCCGGAGGGCGTCCGCACGAAGCTCCATGTTCGCCGCCATCGCCTCGAGCGTCCGACCCTCCGTCGTGCGCGGCCCCATCGCCGACGCCGCGCTGCGCGCTTGCATCGCCTCGGAGCGGAACGTGAACGATGCCTCCGAAGCGAGCCCGCGACTCATGTACCCGGCGCACCGCTCGAACGCGCCCGCCGCGCGCTGCACGGCGTCGGACCTCGACATCGGTCGGTCGGGCGCCCGCGACTCGAAGGTCTTGCGGTCGCCGGTCTCGCGGGTATCGGTGCGCCGATCGTCGAGGTGTGTCTCGACGGAGCGGAGCACACGCCGCCGCGATCGGGTGTGCACCTCACGCCGCTCGGCGACGAACAGTCGGTGCTCCTCCTCGGTGCGACGCCGCTTCTTCGCGCGGTCCTCTGCGGAAGAGTCGGTCTCCGCGAGGCCCTTGGTGACCTCGGCGGTGCGCCCCTGCTGTCCGACCCGACGCCCCGGAGCCGTCCCGTCCGCCGCACCCGGACCACCGGGCACCGTGGTGCCGCCCTCCTGACGCCGCCGCCCGTGGGCCGGCGCGTGGGAAGGCGGGAGGCGACGGGTGCTCATGGTCCTCGAACGGCGCGAACGCCGCAGAACCAGTATAGGCGATCCGAGAGAGCGGAGCGCCGATGTCAGCTGAAGCTGCCCGACCGATTCAGTCGAGCTCGAAGCGTATGACGATCGTCTCGACGCCGGGGCCGATCTCCCCCGCGTCGGCCTTGCTGACCTTGAAGCGACCGCGCTGCGCGAGGTCCTGCATCGCACCGATCAACTCGGCGCGTGGGATGCGCACCAGGACGTCGTCTCCAGCCGCCTCCAGCGTTCCTTCGTGCGCCGTGACGATCGAAGTGATCTGCGCGCGGACCTTCGCGGCCCCGACCCCCGGCGCGCGCACGACGAAGTGCGGCCGGTCCTGAAGCTCGGTCGCGTGACCGCTGACCTGCACGCCACCGCCGCCGTCCTTCCCGGTGGGGATGATCGCGGCGAATACAAAAAGTCCCGCGACCATCGCCAACGCAGCGACGCCGCCGAGCCCGAAGCGACGCTCCGGAACCACGACCTCCGGCTCCACATCCGCCCGCGCCTTCGCGGCCATCAGCACGCGGCCCGCGAAGCCGGTAGGCGCACGCTCGGTCGGCGCGGCGCGCATCGCCTCTAGGAGCGCGTGGCGCTCGTCGCGAACGGCGCGACAGGACACACAACCCTCGAGGTGCTGCTCCAACCACGCCTGATCCGACGGCGGCAGCGAAGCCTCGCCGCGCGCGGCGTCGAGGTGATCATCGATCAACCGCTCCGCGCGTGCGTGAGGAGAGAAGAGCAACCGTGTTCGTTCGAAGAGATTCATCCAAAAATCCTCTTGAGCCGACGCGCGAGCGCGCTGCGCCCGCGGTGAATGCGGCTCTTCACCGTGCCAATGGGCAGGCCGGTGATCTCGGAGATCTCTTCGTACGAGAGATCCTCCATGTCGCGCAGCACGACGACTGCACGGTGATCTTCTGCGAGCGTCCCGATCGCCTCCTGGACGAGGGCCGCGCGCTGCGCATCGGCGATGCGGTCGTCGGCCGGGACGTCCTGCGGGTCGGCGAGCGCCCCCGGTCCGTCGTCCGCGAGCTCGTCGACGGATCGTTTCTTCGAACGACCGCGCCGCTCCAGGTACTTGATGCGGTTGAGCGTCTGGTTCTTGGCGATTCGAAACAGCCACGTCGAAAACTGCGACTCCCCTCGAAACTCCCCGGCGTTCTTGTACAGCGTGATGAAGACGTCCTGCGCGACGTCCTCGGCTTCCTGTCGGTCCTGCAGCATCCGCGCGCAGAACGAGAAGATGCGGTGTTGGTACCGCTCGACGAGCTGCTCGAAGGCGGCGTCATCACCGCCCGCGATGCGCTCCACGAGGGCGACGTCCTCCACACCGGAGGTCGTACCTCCGTTGGGCTCGGCGGGCTTCGCCAACTCCAGCTTCTGTTGCGGCCGCTGGACGTCGGGGGCAGTGGGCCGGGGGTTCGCCATGGCGCGCACCATCAACTCTAGAACGGACCACGCGCGGTTTCGGTCGGTTCCATGTTTTTTCGTCGTTCTCGCCAACCCTCTGAAATCACGACATCCGGCGCCACTCGACACACCCGAATCGGGGCTGCTACCCCCGTTTTCGCCCGTGGCACACGACGAAGCGCTCCAGTACGGCGCCCTCATCCGGGCCCACCTCGCCGCCGACGACCCCTTCCTGTACGGCACGCAGTGGGGCGACCCGCGCCACGGCACGCTGCGTTACCTCGTCGAGCGCTACGCCCGGCGACGTAAGATCCCCGGCGATCTCAGCCGGGTCGTCGACCGCTACATCCGCCCCTACGTCCGCCCGAGCAGCACCGTGCTCGAGATCGGCTCCGGCGGCGGGCGGTGGACGCAGTTCCTCCTGCGCGCCCGCAAGATCATCGTCGTCGAGATCGTCCCCGAGTTCTGCGAATACCTCGAGCACCGCTTCGGCCCGCGCTTCGAGTTCTACTTGACGAGCGGCGACGAGATGCGCGGCGTCGCCGACGCGAGCGTGGACTTCGTCTTCAGCTTCGGCACCCTCGTGCACCTCCCGGTGCCCGTCGTCGAAGCCTACGTCCGCGAGTCGTTCCGGGTGCTGCGCCCGGGCGGCATCGCCGTCCTCCAGTACTCCGACAAGACCAAGCAGGCCGCCCAGCTCCCCGGCGCGCAGGACGCCGGCTTCTCCGCGACGACCGGTGCTTCCTTCCCACCGATGTGCCGCGACGCCGGCTTCGAGGTCCTCACCCACGACCTCCGACTGCTCAACCACAGCAACATCATCGTGGTACGGCGGCCGTCGTGAACGGGTGACAGCCGCGGCACGACGACGCCGCGGGCTCGTGTGTCTCCAGACCTTCGTGGCAACGGCCACACGTTCGCCGGTCCGACACCGGGCGCGGTCCGTGCGCCTCGTGGCACCCACTGCAGTCGCGGTGCCCGGGGTCGCCGTGCAGCGCCGGCAGCACCTCGTGGCAAGAGACACACGCCGGCGGCTCGTTCTTCGCGTGTTGATCGTGGCACGTCGCGCAAGCCTTCTTGCCGTGCGCCGTGACCTTGTCGTGGCACGACGCGCAGTCCTTCTTCGCAGTGCGCCCGGTGTGAGGCTCGTGGCAGTCGCCGCACTTTTCGTGGCCGCCGACCTCGTGGCACGTCGCGCACGCCGCGTCGTCCTTCTTCGGAGCGTGCGCGGTGTCGTGGCAGGACGCGCAGTCCTCGTGCGGCGCGATCGGGAGCACCGTCGCGTGGCAGCGCGAACAATCGAGCGGTTGCATCCCGTGGGGCTGGTGGCAGCTCTTGCAATCCGTCTTGCTCGCATGCAGCGCGCGGTCGGACGGGGCGTTCTCGTGGCACTTCGTGCAGGTGAGCGTCGGTTTCGCGTGCCCAGCGTGACAGTCGGCGCACGCGTTCTTGTCGGCGTGGTTCACTAACACGTCGGTGTGGCACGTCGCGCACGCGTCGAGGGGCTTCGACTCGCGGTGCGGGTCGTGGCAGTCCGAGCACTTCTCGTGCCCGAGGTCCGACTGCTTCGTGTGGCAACTCGCGCAGGTCTTCGGCTCGTCGTGCGCGACGTGGCAGTCCGAGCAACCCTCGTGACCGGGCGCCGCCTTCTTGTCCTCGTGGCAGCTCGCGCACGAACGGACGTCACCGTGCGGTTCGTGGCAGGCCTCGCAGCGTTCGATCGGATCGCGGATGGTGACGTGCAGCGCCGAGCTGACCTCTTCATGGCACGTCTCGCAGCGGGCGCGCGGCTTGGTGCCGTGGGGCTGGTGGCACGAAGTGCACTTGTCCGTGTGGACCTCGGCGTCCTCGTGGCACCGCGCGCAGGCGTCGGGCGCGACCTCCGTGACCTCCTTGAAGCCGTGGCACTCGAGGCACTTGCTCTTCGGCGCCTCGGCGGACACGTGCGTCCGATCCAGGACGTCCTCGTGGCACCGCTCGCAGATCAGATCACCCGGAGAAGCGAAGCCGCTCCCCTCCGCGGGGTGGCAGTCGGCGCACGCGATGTCCTCCGCCTCGAGGTGCACGAGGTGGCCGATGCCCTTGCGGTACTCCTTCCACGACTCCGGGACGTAGACGGACGGGCGCGTCGGCGCATCACACGCGACGAGGAACAACAACGCGGCGACCCAACGCTTCACGGGACGTGGCACCAGCGACACGGCACGTCGCGCGCGCGGTTCTTCGCGCTGCGGTAACCCGGCGGATGGGGCGATCCGCCGAAGCGGCCCACCGCGTGACAGTCGACGCACAACATCTCGCCCGCGCCGCCGTGGCACGACGCACACGCCAGCGGATCCCGCCGCGCCTCGATCCCGTGGCGGTTCGAATTCACGCCGACCCACCCCGGCGGGTGGGGGCTCACTTTCGTGGAGCCGGTCGCGACGTCCTCGCGCGCGTGGCAGCTCTGGCACGTCTCGCGGGTGTGGCACGACAGACAGGCGCTCGCGTCGACGCGCGCCTCCGTCGCGTGGCGAGCGACGAAGTTCGCGCGGTGCAGCCCCGCGCGCCGCGGGTTGTCGAGCTCGAAGCGCCAGGACAACGCGGGCACGGAGATGCCGTGGCAGGAGGCGCACTCGCGTTCGCTGTGGCAGGTCCGGCAGAGGTCGGCGGACGAAGACGCCTGCGGACCGTGCGACCGAACGAAGTCGTCGGCGTGCACCGCGTGGCTCGAGGGGCGCACCGTCTCCGCCTCCAGCGCGACGTGGCAGCGGTCGCAGTCGCGCACCTCGAAGTCGTCTTCGTGTGCGTGGCAGGAGAGGCAGACGCCCATCTTCGGCATCAGGCTCGCGCGCTCCTCGCGCACGTCGACGTGGCAACGGACGCACTGCCCGTCGAGCCGCGGCGTGTGCGTCGAGTGATCGAAGCTCAGGTAGTAACGCGCCATCTCCGTGCGGCGCGCGGTGTCGCGATCGCCGTGGCAGGTCAGGCAGGGCTTTTTGTCGTGCGGATCTTCGTGGCACTTCCAGCACAGATCGCGGGTCGGCAGCGCGACCGCGGAGGAGGACGTCGCGGCGAGGATCGACGTATGGCAGTCGAGGCAGGCGATGCCGTTCAAGACGTGCGCGCGGTGCTCGAAGGGCCCGCCCTCCGGCGGACGGATCCCGAGCAACGTCGCACACGCCGCGAACGCAACCGGCGCCAACAACACCAACAAACGCTTCACGGTCCGCTCCACCGGTACCCCACCCGTCCGATCGCCTGCACTGCGTAGCGGTACGTCGGCGACGCGCTGCTCTCCACCGCGAGCGCCGCGTCCCACCGCGGCAGGAACCGCCAGGTGATCGCACCGAGCGCCCACGGCCAGACGTCACCGTCTTCCGTGCGCGCGAGCTCCGCCTCGAGCGATGCGATCAACGCATCGACGATCGGTTGGCGCACGAACACCCGCGCGCCCATCCACCTCGCGCCCCCTGCGCCGTAGCGCGTGAGGACGACGCCGACGGCCCCGTGCCCGCGGTCGTCGAGACGTAACGTGGAGGCGAGGCGAACCTCGTCGCCCCACCCGTCCACGTGCCGCGCGCCGGCGGTCAGCGACACGTCGAGGCGCGGCGCCGCGCGCCAGTCGGCCGTGACGAGGAATGCGTTGGAAGGCACGTCGCCGAGCACGGAGAACACGGACGTCGCGAGCAGGATCCGGGACGGCGAACGGTGCTGCGCGAGCACGCTCACCCGCACCGGGGACAGCGTCACGCCGCCGCCGATCGAGGCTTCGCTCACGCCGTAGGTCACGAGGTCGTACGCGGCCCGCGCGGCGACGTCGACGCTCTCCGCCGGTAGGAACACCGCGTCGAGGCCGACCTCCTGGTCCGCGAGCGCGCCGTCGTCGGTGCGTCGCAGGATCGCGACGCCGACGTGGCCGAGGCCGCTCACGCGCTGCACGACACGCCCGCCCACCAACCAGTCACCGCCGCGGTACGCAAAACGCGGCACCACCGGCGACCCCGCGAACGCCTCGACGGTCGTACCCCACGGAGCACGCACGAGGCCCGCCGCGCCGTCGAAGTGCACGGGCCGAAGCGCCCCCGTCGCGAGCAGCATTCGACCGGCGCGCAGCTCGCCCAGTCCGTCGGGGTGCACCAGCCGCACGGACGCGATCAGCGCGTCGATCTCCTCGTCGCCCGCCCACAGCAGCGCCTCGGCGGAGACCCACGAAGCCTGCTTCGCCTCCCCCGACAGCGCGATGACGCCGGAGGGCGCCTGGCTCGCCGCGAGCACGTCGGCGCGCAACCGATAACTCGGCGCAGCCTGCGCGACGACGAGGAGGAGCAACGGGATCATCGGCGTTCCCGATCCAACACCCGTGCGCGCCGCAGGTCCGAGAGCACGACCCAGAGGAACAGCATCGTCGCGAGCGTCCCGAGCACCTGCCCGACGCTCATCGCGATCATCACCGGGATGACGCCGGGGTCGATCACGGACCAGACGAACATCGCGAGCGCCGCGATGGTCATCCAGCACGCGTAGCGGAGGCGGCGATGCGCGGACGGCGAGGACAGCGCCGTCATGGCTGCGCCTCCTCCTCTTTCTTCTTGGAGAACGGGTGCACCGGGCCGTGGCACCCCGAGCTCACGCAACTCTCCTTGCCTTCGCGAATCGACTCGAGCGCGCCCTTGTGATCCGCGAGCTCCTCGAACCCCGGGAGCCGAGTCGAGTGACAGTGCATGCAGTTGGAGTTGGGGTACGGGTTGTACAGGTGCATCTTGCCGAGCGCGTCCTCCGCGGGCATCGACCAGTACGACTTCACGTAGTGATACGCGTGCACGAGGCCGGTCGCCTTCGTCGTGACGGCGCCGAACATCGCGTAGTCCTCGTGACAGCGGTAGCAGTTGCGATCACCGAACAGCTCGTTCCTCGCGTGCAGCGACGCGAGTGAAGTGCTGTTCGGATTCTCCGCGTCATCGGTGTACGGGATCATGACGTGGCACCCACCGCAGAAGTGACGCTTCTGGGTGGTCTCGTAGCCGGACACGTTGCCGGACATCGCGGACAGCAGCGGGAAGACGAAGATGCCCGCGAGCAACGCAAGTTTGGTTGCAGCGGTGAGCGCGGGTTGGCGTATCAGGTACCAGACCATGATCGCTCCGGCGATCAGCGCAAAGACGATCGTCGCGAGGACGAGGAGATCAGCGATCGACTTCACCGTCGAGGTGCTCACTTTCTCCGTCGACGAAGATGATGTTGCCGAACCCATCGACGCTGCTGGCGTGGCAGTCGACGCAGGTTCGGATCGTCATCGACGATTCGTGGGGCGACGTCTCGGGCGGGAGCCCGTGGCACGTCCCGCAGAACACCACGTGCTCCGTGGACGGCGCCCAGGACAGCGTCGCGTCGCCGTGGCAGTAGACGTTGGAGCACGTCGCTCCGTCGTAGGTCGGGTTCGCGCCGCGCGCGGCGGCGAGGCTCTCCCCGAGGATCGCCTCGACGAACACCTCCGCCGGAGCCGGCGTGTCGAGGTGCCCCGGCGCCGTCACCGTCTCGGGTACGAGGTGGCAGTCGCTGCACTGCATCGACGAGGTGAGGCGCAGCCGCGGCGACAGGTGCTCGCGGTGTTTGCCGGTCTCGGCCGGGACGTGGCAGGCGTCGCAGTCCTCGAACACCTCGACCGCCCCGTTCACGTGCGTCGCGGTGTCGTGGCAGCGCGCGCAGTCGTCGAACGCGTGCGACGTCGGCGGGTTGCCGTGGCACGTGCCGCACGGGGCGTCCTCCCCCGACCCCCACGCGGGGCGCTGCTCGCCGTGGCAGTAGGCTTCGCAGGTCTTCGCGCTCGTATCGAACGCGCCGTCCAGCCCAAAGGCGACGATGCGAACGTCCGCAGTGCCGTCGAGGTGCCCGGGCGCGTCGTAGCGCTCGGGGACCGCGTGGCAGCTCTCGCAGTCGAACGCAGCGTGGCGCGCGTGCGGAGCGTCGACCTTCTCGGGCCGGTGGCAGACGCTGCAGTCCGTCGCGTCCGGGCGGTGACACGTCCGGCAGGAGACCTCCGTACCGCCGCCGCGCAGTCGATCGCCGTGGCATTCGCGGCACGGTGCGTAGACGTCGCCGGTACCCGCGAGGGACGCGCCATGGAACGCGTCGCTGGCCGGATCGAGGATGCCGGGCTCGTGGACGAACGAGTCGCGGTGGGCGAGCTCGCACTCGACGACCCACTCGCGCAGCAGCCCAGCGATCGCGGTCGCCTCGAGGTGGTGGCGTTCGGCGGTGGCGAGCACTTGGAGGATCCGTGATTCCTCGTCCCCGGCGATGGCGTTGGGGACGTCATCCGAGCCACCTTGGAGGACCGCGCCGTAGGTGGCGGTGACGTAGTCGCCTTCGGCGCGATCCTCGGCGTGGCAGGTCGAGCAGTACTGACGCAGACGCGGCGCGACGTCCTCGACGTAACTCACACAGTCCCCCCGAGCCTCCCGCTCGCGCGCTTCGGAGCAGGCGAGCGGGAGCAGGACGAGGAGGAGCGCCGACCTCTGCATCAGTTCCCGTGCACGACGTCGACGTCGTAGCCAGCGCCCGACCCGTGGCACGTCGCGCAGCTCTCACGACCATCCGGGGTGGTCATGATGTTGGCGTGCGCGAGCGCGGCGGGCGAGTCGTGACAGCTCGTGCACGCCGAAGTCTCCGGCTGCAGCACGATGGTCGAAGTCACGACCCACATCGCGGAGTCACAAGTGTCGTTGGTGTCGGCGCCCGGGGCCTCCAGGCAGGTCCGCACCTCTTCGATGGACGGCAACACCCCCGCCGCGACCGGCAGCTGGTGCGAGTCGTCGACGTGGCAGACGTCGCAGTTCGACAGCGTCGCCGGGTAGCGAACGTGACCGAAGTCGATCGGTCCGCCGAACCCACCGAGCGCGTAGGGCTGCGTCAGGTTCTCGCCCGCGTGGATCTTGTGGATCATGCGCTTGAAGTCGGTGGTGTTGACGTAGATGTCTTCACCCTCGGGCTTCGGCGAGCGGCCTGCGTTCGTCAGGTTCGCGTTGTGGCACGTGGCGCAGTACACGCCCGGGTTCTTGCGTTGCCCACCGTGCAGCGCGAGGTCGTAGTGACACGCGTTGCACTTGTCGCTGCTGACGACGGTGCGGCGCGGCACCGCGGCCGCGTCCGTCACCGCGAACGGCATCACGGGGCTGAACGCCGCGAAGCGATCCGAGCCGGGGCGCAGGTAACCTTCCATGCCGACGGTGTAGCTGCCGCTCGCGCCGACCGGGACCGCCTGGGCGGCGCCGACGGTGAAGTCGAAGACACCGTCCGCGGCGTCGACCGCGGCGAGGCCGCCGCCCGCGACGGTCGCCTGCCACGTCGTCGCGAAGTCGGTGTTCGGCCCGGTGAAGGTCAGGCGCAGCGTGTCGAGCGGGTTCGCGATGATGTCGCGCGGCATGTCGTCGACCGTCACGCGGAAGCGTACGGTAGGCGTCATCCCGGGGCCACTGTTCGACACGGACATCAGCTCGAGGCCGACGCTCGGGTTCGCCGGATCGAGGAGCGCGGTGAGGTGGCTCTCGGTGACGCCCGCGATGCTCCCCGTCGGCGCGTGGCAGACGTTGCACGGTGCACCGTCCGGCTGCGCGCCGCCGCCGTGCAGGACCATGCCGGCGGGCGGCGGGTCCACGAACGACGTGGTGTCGTGGCAGGAGAGGCAGGCGTCGCGGGCCGGCGCGGTCAGCGCGCGATCCGCATCTTCACCGGTGTGGCAGACCTCGCAGCGCTCGATGAGCTGCGGGAAGTGCACGTCCGAGTAGTCGTGCGACGACTGCCTGAAGCCGATGATCTCGTAGGTTCCGCCGGCCTCGACGCTCGGGAGCGAAGCGCCGCGGTGGATCTTGTGGATCATGACCTTCCAGTCGACGGTGTTGCCGGTGTCCGGGTCGACCGTGTCCGGCGTGTGGCAGGTCTGGCAGAGCAACACGTCGCGACGCGAGCCGCCGTGCGCCGACAGGTCGTCGTGGCAGGAGGCACACGCGTCGTCGTTGGCGATGTCGCGCGTGACCGTCACGGCGGCGCCGTCCGGGCGGAAGTTCAGCTCGTGGTTCGCGACGTAGCGAACCTCCTCGAACGTGCGCGTCGCGTAGGCCGCGATCGTGTGGGTCCACCCTTCGTCCATCACGCTGACGGGCGTCCCGAACGTGTAGCGGTATCGGCCCTCCTCGATGGAGAGTACTTCGACGGTGCCGCCGCTGTCGGTCGACGCCTGTTCGGCGGTCTCCATCGTGATGGGGCTCGTCTGCTCGCGCGTCGTGTACGCGTGGTACGCGACGCCCTCGCCGTCGGCGTCCTCTTCGAGCGCCGCGAGGACGAAGCTCACGGAGACGGCGCCTTCGGTGTAACGACCGTCGACGTCGAGCGGGGTTCCGTCACCGTCGGCGACCGTAAACTCGACCGTGGCGGTCGTGCCGGTCAGGGACGCGTTCATCATCTCGAACGCGAGGCCGGGGCCTGAGAAGATCGTGTCGCGGCCGTCGTTGCCGTTCGTGCCGTCCGTACCGGGGTCGCCGGTACCGCCGACCGGACCCGCGGGGCCGGCGGGGCCCTGCGCGCCAGGATCGCCGGCCGGACCCTTGGCACCGTCACTGCCGCCGCACGCGACGGCAAACATCAAACCGAAGGAGAGCGGGAGAGCTTTCGAGCGCTTCATCACGCTCGCGCCCAATGCACCCCACGTACCATCGCACGCCGAAAGCGCCGCGGGTCCGGACGTTACCGTCCCGTTACGGGAGGCATCCCCCCTCTACGACGTAGGTGACGGCCCGTTCGGAACGCGTATGAGTTGCGGGGGTTTAGCCGCCCCCTCGCGGCGCCCAGTCTCAGGTCGCGAGCCTCAGCTGCGGCACATCCGAGGGGGCGGGCATCGCGTCGTGCACCCGGGCGACGAAGCGGTCCGCGCCGATGCGCTCCACGAGCCCGGCCCGCGACATGACGTCGCGGATCGGCCCGCGCATCGACGCGATCCACAGCTCGACGCCGCGGCTTTGGAGCTTGCCGACGACCTCCTCGAGCGCGCCGAGCGCGGAGGCGTCGAGGCCAGAGATTGCGGTGGCGTCGAGGACGACCCGCTGGATGGGCGCGCTGGAGGCCGCCTCGAGCTCGGCGAGCGTCGACTCCAGGTATGAGGCGTTCGCGAAGAACAGCGGCGCGTCGAATCGCACGGCGAGGACGCCGGGCACCTCTTCGGCGCCCGGGTTGCGGTCGACCTTCCGGTACAGCTCGGTGCCCGGGAGGCGACCGAGGCGCGCGATGTGGGGGCGGCTCATCTTGCGCAGGAAGGTCACGAGGCTCGCGCCGACGCCGACCCCGATGCCGAGCTCGATGCCGAGCGTCAGCGTGGCGACGAAGGTGACGCCCATGACGACGAGGTCGGGCTTGGAGATCTTCCAGAGGTGGCGCGCTTCGGCGATGTCCACGAGACCGAAGACCGCGGACATGATGATCGCGGCGAGCACCGCTTTGGGGAGGTGATAGAACAGCGGCGTCAGCCACAGCAGCGTGAGTGCGACGATACCGGCGGTGACGAGGCTCGCGATGTTCGTCTTGGCGCCCGCCTGCGCGTTGACCGCGGTGCGCGAGAAGCCGCCGGTCACGGCGTAGCCCCCGAAGAGCCCGGCGGCGACACTCGACAGCCCGAGCCCGACGAGCTCCTTGTCGGCGTCGAGGGTGTAGCCGTTCCTCTTCGCGAACGCCTTGGCGACGGAGATGCTCTCCATGAAGCCGACGAGCGCGATCGCCATCGAGGTCCCGAGGAGCGCGCGGACGTCGGACAGCTCGAACGCGGGCCACGACGGAGTCGAGAGGCCGGCGGGGACGTCCTTCACCGTCGCGGTGTCGAGCCCGAGGTAGGCGACGGCGGCGGTGCCGCCTGCGACAACGAGGAGGAACCGCGGGAAGCGCGGCGCGAAACGTTTCAGGACGAAGAGCGTGACGAGTGAGAGCACCGCGATGCCCGCGGTGACGCGGTTGATCTCGTCGGCGTGCTCGAAGACGTTCAGGAGGATCGTGTGGACGTGGTGGCTGCGCGGGATGTTCACGCCGAGCGCGTGTTTGAGCTGCGAGAAGCCGATGATCAGCGCCGCCGCGGACGAGAAGCCGGCGATGACGGGGTGGGAGAGGTAGTCGACCAGGAAGCCGAGGCGGAGGACGCCCATCGCGAGCTGCACCACCCCGACGATCAACGCGAGGAGCGCGGCGAGCGCGAGGTAGCGTTCGGTGCCGCCCTGCGCGAGCGCGCCGACGCCGGCCGCGACCATGAGGGAGACCATCGCGACGGGGCCGACGGCGAGCTGCCGCGACGTCCCGAACAGGGCGTAGGCCGCGAGGGGTACGACCGAAGCGTAGAGGCCAACGATGGGGGGGAGCCCGGCGAGCATCGCGTAGGCCATCGCCTGCGGGATGAGCATGATCGCCGTGGTGAGGCCGGCGAGCACGTCCGAGCGGGCGGTCGAGGCGTCGTAGCCTTTCAGCTGCTGGAGCAGAGGGAGTTGCATCGCGCCCGGACGGGAGTGCACGGGGCGGGCCAACGCGGGGGCGTACCGGTGCAGGGGCTGCGCGTTGCAGAACGTCGCATCGCGAAAACCTCGACCGTGTTGACGTGAAACGCGCGCTCGCGTCAAAGCGCACGCGGTCTTCGCCGTGCGCTCGTCTGGTCTGTCCGAAACCGCCGCCCGGGCGCTCCCCGCGGCGCAGATCGGGTTTGTGTTCATGCTCGCCCTGTTCGAGGGACCGGCGCAGATCCTGTGTGTCGTCGCGATCGTGGTGGCGTTCGCGGCGGGGGCATTGCGCGGGTACCGACCGGGCTTCGTCGAGCTGGGGATCCTGATCTGGGCGTTGGCGGGGTGCGTGGGGCACCTGTCGTTCGAGGGTGAGGCGTCTTCGACGGATCTCACCCGCCCGATCCAAGCGGTCGCCCTGCTGGTCGGCTTCACGATCGCGAAGGCGCCGCCGCGGGTGTTGGGGCGCGTGGCATTGGCGTTTGGTTTGGCGTTCACGATCAACGCGGCCTACGGCCTGTTGCAGCGCGTGGTCGGCGAGCTGCCGCTCGACCCGTACCTGTTGAGCAACCCCCGGTCGGGACAGATCTGGACGCCGGGGTGGCCGCGCATCACTCGCGCCGCGAGCGGGCTGTTCTACAACCGGCTGAAGCTCGCGCACGTCGGCGCCGTGGTGCTGGTGATGCTGGTGCCGCTGGTGATCGATCGGAAGCTGGATCGAAAGTGGCGGCTGTTGGCCGGCGGCGCGTTGGTGATCAGCGGCGCTGGCGTCCTGTTCGCGTACGCGCGCATGGCGCTCGTGGCGTTGGTCGCCGGGTTGGCCGTGACCTTCGGTCTGATCCGCGTTCGCCTGCGCACGATCTTGGCCTTCGCCGCGGTGGGCGTGGTGACGGTGGTGCTGGTGCTGGCGTCACCGCAGGGCGAACGCGTGACGTCGTCGCTCACGAAGGACGCCGGCATCCGCAAGGCGATGATGTCCGCGGGCGTGGAGGTCGCGAAGGCCTACCCGATCTTCGGCGCCGGCCACGGCGTCTACCGCAGCGTCGTCGGCCCGCACATGCCGGCGAACCTCGCGCGTGTGACCCACACGTCGCCCCACAACCAGTTCCTGCAGGTGTTGGCGGAGACGGGGATCGTGGGGCTGTTCGGCTTCTCGATGATGTTCTTCGGCGCGCTGTGGATCGCCGTGCGAAACGCGCGCTCGTTGGGGCGAGGGCAAGGAGCCGACGCGCACCTCGCGCGCTGGGCGCTGTCGACCCTGGTGGTGGTATTCGTCGTGGGCCTGACACACTTCGCGCTGCATCACGCGACGGTGGGGCTGGTGTTCTGGGTGGCGCTGGGGGTGATCCGAGGGCAGGAGTCCGCGGGCCGCGCATGATGCGGCCTCGAGGACCAACGCCATGCCGGACCTGCGGGCGGCCGGTGCCGCGGACGCTGGGGAACCGCAGGTACGAAACGCGGCGAGTGCGTCGGATCGTACGGATCAGCGCCGTCGCAACGGATTAGTTCGGCGTTCGCCCGTGGTTCGCCGGCTGGTGACGGGAAGGGGTTTGGCCCGCGCCGCGTCATGAGCGGAGCGACGGTGCTACGGCGCGGATGACGAGTCGCCACGGCGCACCGGCGCCGCTCCGGACCCCCGGATGAGCCGGTGTGGCCGAGGCCGACGCCGGGCATGGACGAATCCGAGAGGCCGACCGGCGGTACCTCTCCACGAACGTGTGTGTTTGCGTACCGCTCGCCCGGAGTGTCCGCCCCTGACCGGGCCCGGCAGAGCGGTGCTTTTCGGATCCTGCGGTCGGCAAGTCGCGGCTGCGCGAAGGTTGTGGCACGCCCGAGCTAAATGACCGAGGTGGAGGGGACGCTCGAACGCGGGCATCGACGCCCTCAGTCCCGCCCCTGGGTGTGCACCCCCGACGGCTCGCACTCTACTGCGCCGGCGCGTCCGGAATATCTACCCTGACCAGTCAGGGTAGATCGGCGCTCGCGGATTCTGCGGTCGACGAATTCGTGGCCGAACACCTCGCGGGCTGCGTGAAGGTTGTGCGAACGACAGAGCAATCGCAGCTCGCTGGGGATGCTCTTGCCGCCCAACGCCCGTCCGCCCACGTGATCGAATTCGAGGTTCGAGCGCTCGCTGCAGCGCCGGCCGTCGGAGCCGACGTAGGTACACCGTGCACCATCGCGCTCCACGACTGCGCGCCGGGTCGCGGCCGGAACGTATGCGGCGCCCGCCGGCGCGTCGTTCGTAGCGAGGGAACGCGGGCGGCTCGTCCTCCCGTTCTTGCGCCTTTCCAGTTTCGCCACGTACAACGCGAGCGCGGCCTCGAAGATCTCCCCGATGTCCGTGCCCGGCGGCGTGAGCTCCTTCGCTCGATCCAAAAGCGCCTTTGCCTCGGCGCTCCCGTCGAAGCGGAAATTGAACGTCTCCGCCGTCGCGGCTTCGACGCGGTCGTCCGTACTCTTCGCGCCCGGGAACTCGGTCGCAATCATCAGCTCCACTTCGGCCTTGGATCTATTGCGCGCCTGCTCGACGAGGCTGTGCGCGTTGTCGTCTGTCATGAACTTCGAGAGCTTGGCGACGCCAGTCATGTGCAACTCACCGGACGCCAGGAGCGGCAACACGTCGGGGACTCGGGCCGCCGCGCGAACGACGGCGACACGCCGACACGCCTGGTCCTCGGTGAGACCGAGGCCCTCGACGCAGAACCGAAACAGGGAGCTGAAGCCTCGCGGAATGTAGAGTTTACGGCGCTCGATCTCGGCCATGAATTGGAGGGCCTGAACGCCGCTCTCGCGCTCGGCGCGCAGCGCAGTTCGAAGGCCTTTCAAGAGATCGTCCTGGGTCATGCAAGACAACTTGCGGTCGATCAAACTCATGCAACGATCGTATCATCGAGGACTCGGGCTCCGATTCGACGCTCGTCGAGGATCACAACCCAATATCGACCAGAACGCACCGTACGGCCCGCCAACGCGCGAAGGCCGGACAAACTCAGAAAAACTCGGATGCGACGGCGTTCGTCGATGAGAATCGCCGGACAGGGCCTCCGAATCCGTCAAGACTCGAATGAAAAAAGCGCACGACGGACGTGCGAAGCAACGCTGTCTCCGGGCTCTGGAGGATGCACCGCGATGTGCGTGGGGCCCGCGAGGCGTGTCGCGCTTCCCGGGCTCCGCCGATCCCGCATATGCGGGCGCCGAAGTGCTCCGCGCTGTTTCCGGAGAACGCGACGCGAACGACGTGCATGGGGAGTCGACTTCGGTGTCGTCAGCAGGACACGTCACGGGCGCGTCCCGCGCACTCCCTGCCCCGCTCCGCGGGGCTAACCGGCTCCGCCGGGGCTGGGCTGGGCTCGACCTCGGGCAAGCCGGAACCCGACGACGCCACGGCGAAGGTCGCGGAGGGCCGCGAAGCGGCACGCTGCGCGGACGTACCCCGCGTCGGCGTCCCACGAGCCACCACGCAAGACGCGGCCCGGGCGCTCGCCCGACGGGCCGACCGGATTCGCGCGGACCCCTGCTGCGTACCGATCACCCACCAAGCCATCGGCGCCATCGGCACACCACTCGTAGACGTTGCCCAACGTATCGTAGAGGCCCCACACATTGGGTTGTTTCTCCTTCACCGCGTGGGTCCCGGCGCCCGCGTTCTTTCGGTACCAAGCGATGGCGTCGAGCTCACCGTAGCGCGGCGCGGTCGAACCCGCGCGGCAAGCGTACTCCCACTCCGCTTCGGTCGGCAGGCGGAGCCCCAGCGCCGCGGGCGTCGCGGCGAGGAAGGCCTGCACGACGTCCCACGAGACCCGCTCGACGGGCCGGCTCCCCCCCTTGAACTGGCTGGGATTCGACCCCATCACCGCCTCCCAGAGCCGCTGCTCGCAGGGCGCCTCGGCGATCCAGAACCCCTCGGAGAGCCTCACGACGTGCTGCGGTCGCTCGCGGTCGAAGGCCTCCCGATCCTCCGGCGGAGATCCCATCTGGAACGTCCCGGCCTCGATCCACCGCATCCGAAACCCGACGTCACCGATCCGCACGACCGCGCTACGTCCCAACCCGTCCGTCGCCTCATCGAACGCCCACCCCGCGGAGCCCCGAGACCGCGACCCCCGCGCGACCCGCTTGGGTTCGACGAAGCGTGAACGCTGCTGCGGAGGCCCGTCCTCCCGAACGCCTCCCCCCCGGCGAGCTGAAGCGCCGTCTCGATGTCGTCATCCCTCGAGCGCCCCTGAAGCACCTCGATCGCGTTCAGCACCTCACCACCGTGCTTCGCGACGACGTCCGACTCGGCTCCCGACGACGGCGCCACGTGCCGCGACACCGCGCCCCACAGCGCCTCGAGCACCTCCTTCGAGGCCTCGTCCATCGCGAGCGTCTGGATCCCCGGAAACTCCAGCGGCGGGCGCGCCCCGTGTACCGACACCGGCACGAGGATCTCCCGCTCCGCCCCCTCCCGCGCTTCGACCCGAACCTACCGCCGCTTCACCGAGCGCTCGCTCCACAGCACCACCACACACACGCAAGCCTCCAGCTCCGCCTCGATCTTCTCGTCGAAGTACTCCCCCGCCTGAAGCCGCGTATCCCAGAACACCGAGTACCCGCTGCGCGATCTCCAGATCAGCGCGCGCGTAACGCAGAAAGACGTCCGCCACCGACCGAACCCTAACTCACCCGCTCCGGTTCCCAGAACCGCCACACCAACCCGATCGACACCACCAACCGCAGCCCCCACGCGATCACCAGCGCGATCGCCGCCCCCCGCACGCCGTCGACGTGCGCCAGGTACGCCGTCAACGTGGCATGCACCACCACCAGCGGAACGTTGAGCCCCGCGAACCACGCCAGCGCGCGGTCACTCGTGCGGCCGCCCAAGAGCGCCGAGGGCAGCGCGTAGATCACCTTCAGCACACCCGCCGCCACGAACCACGAGATCAAAAAAGCCGAGTCGTCGAAGTGGCCGTCGTAGGCCCAGTGCAGCACCGGCTCCGCCAGCAGCAGATAACCCACCACGCCCGCGGCCGCGACCGCGCCCACCATCGACCCCAGCCGCGGCGCGTTCACGCGCGCCGTGCGCGCGAGCTTCGGCAACAACACGAACCCGAGCGCGGTCGACGCGAGATCGAACGCCATCAACAGCGTCAGCACCGCCTGGTACTTCGCGAGCGTCTCTTCGCCGAGCACGCCGCCGAGCACCAACCTATCCAGGTGCCGCGTCGCGATCAGGCACAGCTGGATCGACCAGAACATGAAGCCCGTACGCCGCCACGTCGACGGCAGCGGCTCCTCCCCGGAAGGCGCGCGGATCAAAGCCAGAGGGCCGAGCACCACCCCGACGCCCGCCACCGCGCCGAACGCCAACAGCGAGGAGTCCTTGGTCAGCCCCTCCGCCAAGAACAGCCCGACCACCGCGAGCCCCAACGCCAACGACCAGAACCGCAGGAGCAACGACGCGGAGAAGAACTTCCCCAGCGGCCGCAGCACGCCCGACGCCACGAGCTCCGACACCGCCAGCCCCGCCGCCGCGACGACCACCACGCCGGTCGCCATCCACGACATCGACAGCGCCCACGACGCGACCAACCCCATCGCCGCCGACAGCACGACGGACTCGAGCAGCGCGCGTCGCAGCTGCACCGGCCACGCAAGCTGGGCCGCATCGCCACGCGCCAGGATCCGCGCGAAGGCGTTGGACTGCCCGACCAACGCAAACGTCCCGACCACCGTCGCGGTCGACAGCACGAGCGACACCTGTCCGAGCGCAGCCTCAGACGTGCGCCCCAGCAGGATCATCGCGAAGAACTGCGACAGCGCCGCGGCGACCATCACCACGCCGACCCCCGCGCTCGTGCTCAGCGCACCTCGCATGAGTTACAGAGTAGCGTACGCGCCGAGCAACGCGGGCGCGCCGAGCTTCGACCAGTTGTGGCGGTTCACGACGTACCGACGCCCGGCGTCGCTGTACTTCAGCCGAAGGTCGGTGTCGGAGGCCATCGTGAACAACGCCTTCGCAAACGCCTCCGGGTCCTCGACGTCGACCGAGATCCCACACTCCGCTTCGTTCACCAGTCGCGCGAGCGGCGCCGCGTCGGAGGTCACCACCGGCAACCCATACGCGAGGAACTCATAAATCTTGTTGGGCATCGTCGTCTCGACGTGGGGCGTCTTCACGTGCGGAATCAAACCCACGTCCGCCGCCGCCATGAACTCACCCAACTTGTCGTGCGGCTGCCACCCCGCGAACGTCACGCGGTCCGACAACCCCAACGAACGCGCCTGGCGCTCCAGGGGCTCGCGCTCCTCGCCGTCACCGACCAACACGACCCGCACCGCGGGCTCCGCGGGCCACTTCGCCAACGCGTCGAGCAGCTGCGAGAGCCCGCGCGTCGGCCCGAAGATGCCCGTGTACAGGAACACGACCTCCTCCGTCGGCTCCACGTACTCGGGCGCCGGCGGGAGGTCCGACAGGTCCAGGACGTTCGGCACCACCGTCACCTGGTCGGGCGGCACCCCCAATCCGATCAAACGCTGCCGCTGCTCCTCGACCACCACCAGGCAGTGATCCGCCGCCGCCAAACTCACCCGCTCCAGCTGATGCAACGCACGCAGCCGACGGAAGATGATCTTCCCCGCGCGCGAGCTCACCTCGTCCGCGATCATCGATGGGTAGTCCTCGTGCAGATCGAACACGACCGGCACCCCGCGTGTCTTCGCGATCGCAGCCGCACCGACGACCAACGGGAGGTCGTGCACGTGCAGGACGTCGACGTTCTCCTCGTGCACGAGCCGCGTGATCGCCGCGAGGTAGAACGGGTTCACCGGCACGGGCAAACTCATCCAGCGCGCCGCGCGCGGCCCCGCGAAGTCGAGCGGAGGAAGTCGCAGCACCCGCACGCCGTCGATCGTCTCCTCCCGCGCGGCCCCCTTGCGGTTCCGCGCGACGAGCAGCACCTCGTGCCCCGCCGCCACGAGCGCGCGCGCTTCACGACGCACCCGAACGTCGGGCGGATACTCCTTGTCGAGGATCATCCCGACGCGCATGGCCAGTGCCTATCGTTCTTTCGCTTCGAGGTACGGCGCCGCCGACTCGGCCGCCACGATCAGGATCAGCGCGAGCACCGCGCCCGTGAACAGGCCGAACAACACCGTCAGGATCCGCGACGGCCCCTTGTGCGAAGGCTTCACGTCCGGACCCGCGATGATGCGCGTGCGGAACGCCTTGGGCGGGAGGTTCGCCTCCTTGAGCGACGAGATGTCCTTCGCGAGCTGCGCCACTGCGGTCCACCGACCGACCTCGGGCGCCACCTCCGGACTCCGCGCCACCGCGGCCTCGTCCTTCTTCATGCGCTCCAGGATCTCTTCGAGCTGCTGGATGCGCGCGAGGTTCTCCTTGTGCGTGGTGTCGAAGATCGCGTCGTGCTCCTCTTTGAGCTGCTGCGACGCCTGCAGCGCGACCTTGCGCGCGAGCTCCTCGTTCGGCGCCTCGACCACGAACTGAACGAGCCGCCCCTGGCCATGCACCGTCGCGCTCAGCGCCAGCACCGCGCGGAGGTCCTTCCTGTCGACACCCGCCGCCGTGGCCGCGTCCGCGGGTTTCATCTGAGCGAGGTCGAGCGCCGACGACAGCGACGAGAGGCGTTGCACGATCTCCTCGCCCTGTTCGACGAACCCGATCGGCGCGATCGCCCCCATACGAATCTGGACGACGGCCTGCGTCGTCTTCGGTCGCAGCATGGACAGGCCACCCGCGGCGATCCCGCACAAGAGGGACCCGAGGGCGACGAGGTAGCGGCGGCGCCAGACAGCGGCGACCAGCCACCCTATCCCCCCATCGGTGGGCGCAGGGGGCTCCAAGAGCGGCGGGGAATCGTTCAGAGCGGGCGGACGCTAATGAAATCGGGCCTCGTGTGTCAACGCGACGTTGCGAGGCCCGATCTCACCGTGCCAGCTTCCGCGAGCCATGGTGACGCGCCACCTGAGCCACGACGAGGACGCGTACTTCGGGCGCAACACCGCGTACGAGGACGAGAAGAACCGGCGCCGGCTCGACCGCATCGAGCGCGCGCTCCAAGGCCTCGCGGGGCGCCGCCTCCTCGAGGTCGGCGTCGCCTACGGTGCGTTCCTCCTCGCCGCGCGCGAACGCGGGATGCAGGTCCGCGGCCTCGAGCTGGAGAGCTCCCTCGCCGCGCGCGCCAACACCCACCTCGGTGAGGACACCGTCCTCGTCGGCAACGCCGCCGAGCCGTGGCCGTTCGAGGACGAAAGCTTCGACGTCATCGCGATGTTCGACGTGCTCGAACACCTCGAGTCGCCGCGCCTCGGCATCGACCACGCCAAGCGCCTCCTCACCCCCGGTGGCGTCCTGATGATGACCACCCCGAACGACGGTCTGGGCTACGCGCTCCGTCGCCTCCCCGTGTTCGGCATCCCCGACCGAAACCCTGGCCACATCTCCGTCGCGCCGCCCGACACCTGGCGTCACGCGATGACCGCCGCCGGATTGGAGATCGTCGACGACTGGTACGGCGAACACCTCGGACACCTCCGGGGCCTGACGCGCCTCGACATGCTCGCGAAGCGGTTCGGCGCGGATCCGTCGCGCTGGTCGCTGTTCGATCCGCTGCAGCTCTCGATCGGCCTGGTCGCGCGACGCCCCGCCGGGTGATGGACACACGCCACGCGCGCGCGCTAACGCGAGGCGCGTGTCGCGAACGGCGTGGATGGCGGTCGGCTGCGCGTTGCTCGCGCTCGTCGGCGCGGTCCTGGTCGTTCGCTTCGGCGCGCCCGTGCTGCCCGCGATCGTCATCGTCCCGCTGGGATTGACGCTCGCGCTCAAACGCCCCTTCGCGCTGCTCCTGTTGCTGTGGTTCGTCGTCGCGCTCGTACCGCACGGGAACCTCGGCGACCTGTGGTTCCGCAAGAAGCTCGGCGTGCCGCTGCACCCGATCGACCTCCTCTACTGGGGCTCCCTCGCCGCGTGGTTCGGTCGTTGGGCGCTCGAACGTTTCCGCCTCGACCGGCTCCGCGGCCACATGTCGCTGGCGCCCCCGATCCTCGCCGTCGTCTTCGCGATTACGCTGTCGGTGTTCGTCGGCGTCGTGAACGGCCACGCGACCTGGGATCTGTTCCGCGACCTGCGCAACGCCGCGCTCTGGCTGATGCTCCCCGTCGCGTGGGTCGAGTTGTCGACGGAGCGCCGGATCCGCGCTGCGCTCGGCGTGATCGTCGCGGGGTCGCTGCTCTACGCCGTGGCGGCGTGTGTGGTGTCAACGCTCCCGGACACGACGTGGCCGCGCTCCGTCATCCTCGATCACTGGCGCGGCAGCGCGCGCATCTACTTTCACAACCACTTCGTGTTCGTGACGGTGCTGCCCCTCGTCACCGGTTACGCGATCGCGGGGCGCTCGCTGGCGAGCCGCTTCCTGCGCGCCGCGCCGGCGCCGCTGCTCATCTGGGCGACGTGGGTCTCGATCACCCGCTCGCTCATCGTGCTGGTCCCGGCGGTCGCGCTCCTCACCGCCGGTGTCCTCGTCCTCACGAGCCGCAACCGTGGCCGCTGGTGGCGGCCCGTGTCGGCAATGGTCGCCGCGGTCGTGGTCGCGGCGGTCGGCTACCAGGCGATCGAGACCGCGCGACCGCGACCGGCCGTGACGGTCGCCGACTCGGACGTCGCTCGCCGCTTCTCCGCCCTCTCGTCCGACCCCACGAAGAAGGACGTCTCGCTCAAGGGCCGCGTCCGCTCCTACCGCTTTGCGTTCGAGGACGCGGCCGTTTCGCCCACCTTCGGTCACGGCATGGGCGCGCTCCTGCGCGTGCCTTGGGCCAACCAGCTCGGCGGCCCCGGTAGCACCCGGAAGAAGGGCTACCAACCCGCCGTCGACAACGCCCCGCTCACCGTCCTCGTGAAAGCGGGGACCCTCGGTTTCCTCGCCGCGGCGTGGCTCCTCCTCGCGATTTTGTGGCTCCAGGCCCGCGCGATCTTCGCGGCGCGCGGCGCGGTCGAACGCCTGTGGATCCCGAGCGCGCTCCTGGCGGGAACGCTGGGGATGATCGCCGTGTCCCAGCTCCAGGCGACGCTCCTGACGTCGCGCTACATCATCCTCTTCGCGGTGTTCGCCGCGATCTCGGACCGCTACGCGAACCGGCCGAGTCAGGTGGCTTCGCGCGCCGACGTCGTCTCGTCGTCTTCGTCCAGCGCTTCGTCGAGGAAGTAGTTGAACTCCGCGACGTCCTCCGCGTGCAGGATGTTGTACGCGTGGGCCGCAGAGCTGGCGTGATAGAACTGGTCGCGCAGGCTCGCCTCGCGCGACACGATCCGCGCGAACGCGGCGATGACTTCCAAGTGCCGATCGCGCTGGTTCGTCGGGCTCGCCAGCAACACGATCGCGTGGACCTTCTTCCCGTCCGGCGTGTCCCAGTCGAAGCCCTCCTTCGACAGGCCGATCACCCCCGCCATGTCCTCACCCATGTCGATGCGTTGGTGCGGAATCGCGAGCCCCTCGCCGAGGTACCAAGCCTCCTCCTCCCGCTCGAGGAGCCCCTTCAGGAAGGTCTCCCGGTCGGCGCTCAGATCGTGGGTCTTGAAGAGGTGCAGCGACAACCGCTCGAGCGCCGCCTTCGGTGACTTGTTCCGCAGGCCCACGAGGATGTCCTGCTCGCGGATGAAGTCGAGGAGCCGCGGTCGATCGAGCCCGGCCTCGTTCGCCTTGAACAATGCCCACCGCGTCGCCGACGGTCCGATGAGCTGGTTGATCGCGAGCGCCGACAACCCGACGGTCAGGATGTTGTCCCCGTAGGCGGCGAGGTTCGGATCCGCCTGCACCGCGATGATCAGCCCCACCGCGACGCCGCCGTGCGGGAGGAGCGCCGGGCCGAGGAGGTAGCGCACGTGTTTCGGCGCCTGTGCGAGTGTCATCGCGAGGTACGCCGACATCCACTTCGCGACGAGGCGGCCGACGAAGAACACCGCGATCAACGCGGCGAGCGGGAGGACGTGCGTGAAGTTCAGCCGCAGCCCGGCGAACGTGTAGAACGCGGTGAACAACACACTCCCGTAGGTGTTGAGGTACGCCTCGCCCGCGCGCTCCTTGTCGGTGATGAGGTTGGCGAGCGCGACGCCGAGGAACGTGACCGCGAGGATGCTCGACACCCCCGCCCACTCCGCGACGCCCCACGCGAGGAGGATCGACGCAACGAGTGAAGCACCGAGCAACCGAGGCCCGACGATCGCACGGGTCATCGCGATCGAGACCCCGGCCGCACCGAGCCCCACGCCGACGGCGATCGCGACGGTCCGCAACACCGCGGGCAACCCGTTCACGAGCAAGCTGTAACTCGCGGGGCCGGCCTTCAGCTCCTCTTCGACGATCACGAAGAAACACACCGCGACCATGTCGATGAGCGCGACGGCGGCGATGAGTGTCTTCACGAAGACCCCCCGCGCGCGCGCTTCGCGGATCACGATCACGGTGGTGCCGGGCGCTCCCGCGACGGCGATCGCGGCGAACAGGAGGCTCTCTTCGAGGCTGACGTCCCCGATGAAACGCATCGCCGCCAACACGACGAGCGGCGTGACGATCATCTCCGTCAGCACCAGGAGCACGAGCCGTTTGTGGGCGTTGATCAGGCTGCGGATGTGCAGGTGCGAGCCGACGGTGAACGCGATGTACCCGAGCACCAGCTGCGAGAAGGGACCGAACGCCGCGAGGCGATCCGGCGCGAGTATCGGAAGCTCGACCGCGCGAAGGACGACGCCCGTCAGGATCCACCCGGTGACGCGCGGCATCCGCGCACGCGCCGCCGCCTCCCCTCCCAGGAGGCCGATCGTGAGGACAATCGCGAAGGTGAGGAGGGGGCCGAGCTCGGACAAAACGGTGCTTCAGGTCCTCTTCTTCGGAATCATCACGTACTCGGCGAGCGTGCGCGCCCCGAAGCCGGTCGCGCCCTTCGGGCGGTGGTCGACGGCCTCGGCCGAGAGCACGGGGCCTGCGATGTCGAGGTGCGCCCACGCGCAGGGCCGCTCGACGAAACGTTGCAGGAACAGCGCGGCGGTGATCGCGCCGCCCCAGCGCTCGCCGAGGTTCTTCACATCGGCGACGTCGCTGTCGAGCTGAGCGTCGAGCTGTGGGTCGAGCGGCATCCGCCAGAACGATTCGCCGCTGTTCTTCCACGCCTGCTCGAGGCGCGTCGCCATGCGCTCGTCGTTCACGAACGCGCCAGCCGTCAGCTTGCCGAGCGCGACCATGCACGCGCCGGTGAGGGTGGCGACGTCGATGAGCTCCTCGACCTTCTGGTCCTGCGCGTACGCGATCGCGTCGGCGAGGACGAGGCGCCCTTCGGCGTCGGTGTTGATCACCTCGACGGTGAGACCGCGCTTCGAGGTGAGCACGTCGCTCGGGCGGATCGCGTTGCCGTCGGGCATGTTCTCCGCGGCGCCGACGATCCCGTGCACCACACACTCCGGTTTCAGCTCGGCGATCGCCATCATCGCGCCGGCCACGGCGGCGGCGCCGCCCATGTCCGACTTCATCTCGAGCATCCCGTCCGAGGTCTTGAGCGACAGCCCGCCCGCGTCGAACGTGAGGCCCTTGCCGACGAGCGCGACGGAGCGATCCGTCTTCGCCTCCGGCGTGTACGTCAGGTGGATCAGGCGCGGCTCGTTCGTGCTCCCGCGCGCGACGCCGAGGTGCAGGTGCATCCCCTGGCGATCGAGGTCGCGCATGCTGAGGATCTTGCAGGACAGGCCCGCGGTCTTCGCCATTCGCTTCAAACGATCGGCGAGCTCGACCGGCGTGAGCACGTTCGGCGGCGCGTTCACGAGGTCACGGGAGAAGTTGGCCGCCTCGGCGAGTGTCTGTCCGCGCTTGAGCGCGCCGCGGAGCGCGGTGCCCTTCACGCCCTGCACGTCCTCGGCGACGAATGCGATGCGCACGTCCGTGAGGGTGTCGGTGCCCGCGTCGACGGTCTTGTGCGCGCGGAAGACGTACGGTCCGAGGACGGAGCCTTCCGCGAGCGCACCGACGAGCGCGAGGACGTCGTACGCGCCGTCGTCCGGGACCGTGAGCTGCAAGGCGAGGCTCTTGGCGCCGACCTTCGAAGCGATCCGCGCGGCGGCACCGGCGAACGCGCGCGCACGCTCGGGCCCATACTGTTTGCGCGTCCCGAACCCGAAGACGACCACGCGCGTCGCGGCGATGCCGCCGGCGACGTTGAACGTCAGTGTCTGCCCTGCCTTGCCCTTGAAGGACTCGTCACGGCAGGCGCGTTCGAGCGCACCGTCCAGTCCGCGGTTGAGCGCAGAGAAGGCGAGACCCCGATCCGGCTCGTCCGAGAAGACGCCGACGGCGACGACGTCCGCCATCGCGTCACGCAGGTCGTCCGTGTAGAGCGACAGCTTCATCGCGAACGCCTCATGCCTGCCGGGGGTTTCAGTGGCAAGCGCGGCGAGTTGCGGTCCGTCTCGGGCCGCTGCTACCATCCCCGACACTTTGCGCGACCGGCGTTTTCACCCCCGTTTCTGGGCGATGATCGCACTCGGGAGCGCGGTGCTCCTCCCCGCGGCCGCGGCCGGCAAATCCCTCACGGACGCCGAGAAGGAGGCGATCAAGCAGCGCCTCGCTCCGATCGAGCCCTACGCGGCCAAGATGAGGCTCGAAGCCGGCGGCACGCTGATCGTCGAACGGACCGTCGAGGTCCCCGCGAGCCGCATCAAGAAGAAGGCGCGCGACTACGAGGCCTTCGTGACGGGCATCGTCGCGCCGGACGGGATCGTCGTGCATCAGCGCATGGACGAGTTCGAGATCGTCGACGCGGGTCCGAAGAAGAAGGTCACGTTCCGCTACGTCGTGCACGCGGAGGCCAACGCGAAGTCGGGCGGGCGCGCGCGCGTCACGCTGTCGCTCGTCGAGCGCACCGGGTTTGCGAACACCGCGCACCAGGAGAAGACCACCCACTGGTTCGACGTCGGGCCGGCCAACCCCACGCCCGAGCAGCTGACGGCGGACTTTTGGGGGTACCGGTTCTACGCGCCACGCATGAAGAAGGCGGCGCGGATGCTCCGCCAGAAGGGCCTGTCCAAGCTGTCGACGCAGGACAACAAACGCCTCCCGCCGCTCGACCGCGTCGCGCCCAAGACGGCGTCGCTCGCGGTGCGATTCACGCGCTACCGGATGCGGGTGTGGTCGGCGCACCGGCACCTCGTCGCGGCGCTGCAGAGCCCGAACCCGCAGATCGCGTCGCTCGCGCGCACCTATCTTTCGAAGCTCGACGACAAGTCCCCTTCCGGTCTGCCGTCCGTCGCGATCGTCCCCGGTTCGGGGGGCGGCGAGACGGTGGCGGCGGCGGAGGTCGAGACCCTCGAGCCCACGCGCACCGAGCCGGTGGAGCCTCCGCCTCCGCCCGCGCGGGTCGGCGGGGACGGCACGTTGGCGCCGGTCGGGACGTACGAGGCCGGCAGCGATCGCACGGGCCCCGAGTCGCTCCCGGATTCGAGCCGGCCGCGCCCCGAGCCGGACAAGACCAAGCCACCGACCGGCCCGGTCGTGGCGGATGCGTCCGCGCCGGGTGACCAACCCAAGGTCGACGGCGCGACGGGCGCGGAGACGGGCGGCGTCGTGGTGAACGAAGGTGACGACATCCTGGGCTCGCGGACGCGGCGGCGCGTCACGTACATTCCGTCCTACTTCCGCAGCCTGACGCTCGACGATCCGAACATCGCGCACGGCGGCGCGCTGCGTTTTGCGTTCGCGACGGTGCAGCTCAACGCGTCCGCGATCGCGTCGGCGATGTTCTTCGACGGGCAGATCGCCATCACCCGCTTCTTCGGTCTGGAGGTCACCGTTCCGACCGAGTACGTGAACGTCGATCTCCCGCGTGCGCCCTCCGTGTTCGTGATGGGCAACCCGCTCCTCGCGGCGAAGTGGCGGCTGTACTTGCCGAAGGTCGAGGGCCGCGCGCCGGTGGTCACGCTGCGCGGTCGTTGGGCGGTCCCGGTCCCTCCGCAGCACCAGATCCCGCTGACGGACTTCATCGCGGAGCACTTCTCGCGGGAGGCCCACTTCGCAGACACCTACGCGTTCTTCCTGGAGAAGACGGCCGTCGGGCTCGGGAGCAGCGCGGCCTGGCAGTACGACATGTTCGAGTTCGGCCTGGAGCTGTACCTCGACTACTACACGCCGGTGGAGGGCGCGGAGGAGCGCACTTCGTTCATGACGCTCTCCTACGGGGCCTCGTTCGGCGTCCTGCCGTGGGGTGATCTCGTCGGCTTCTTCGCCGAGGCCCGCGCGGTGAGCCTGTTCGCGGGGCCGCAGCGGACGGAGTTCTTTGCGTACCTCGGGGCGCGCGGGAGGTTCCTGGACTACCTCGAGCCCGCCCTGTGGCTCGGGTATCCTCTGGGGTCGGTGCGGAATGTGAGCACCCTGCAGGTTGGGGCCGAGCTCCGTTTCTCGTACGATTTGCAAGACATCGTCGAAAGTTCGACGCGCGTGGTCCGGGACGACGAGATCTTCCAGTAGACCGAGAGAGGCGACCCATGAGCAGCCCAGACCGCAACCGGAACCTCACGCTGACGATCGCCGCCACGGTGACGTTCAGCGCGACCGGCCTGATGGTCGTGGGGCTCGCGTCCGCGCCGGGCTGCAAGGCGGCGCCGTGCACGACGGCCGAGCCGAACGAACCATCCTCCGCGCTCGAGTGCCCGGCCGGGCAGCTCTGTTACCTCGGCGAGTGCGTGCGCTCGTGTTCGGCGGGGCAGGAGCGCGTCCAAGAGTGTGACAACGACTCGGCGTGCGGCGGCGCGCTCCCGAGCTGCATCGACGGGTTCTGCTCCGCGTGTGACGACTTCGAGACCTGCGTCCCCGAGCTGAACCTCTGCCAAAACGTCCCCGAGGTCGAGTACCCCGACCCGGTGGAGGCGCCGAACATGTTCCAGCGCCCGCCCTACCCGCTCGACGGCGGCTTCGAGGAGCTCGACGGCAGCACGTACGTGTTCCCCGGGATCAAGCGCCTCCGCGACGGCGGCGTGAACGGGCCGATCGAAGACCCGGAGATCACGGTCACCGGGTTCTGGGATGTGTACGAGCAAGACAACTTGCGCACGGGCACGGCGGTGCACACTTCGTCGACTTCGCTGCGTGTGTACGACGTGCGGGGGGTGGGCAACGGCATCAGCTGGCGCTCGGACCTGAACCCGCCGCGCATCGCCGACCCGATCGATCAGGACGCGGTCATCGAGTCGTGCATCGTTCGCAGCTACACCTCGACGACGACGGTCCAGGGGCGCCGCGACCGCGACATCGGCGACATCCGCCTCACGGACCTCGACGACTACGACGGGATGCGCGACGACCTCATCGCGCAGTTCGACGAGGACCTCGGCCGGTACGTCGTCTCCCGCGACATGAACCTGCCGGGCCGCCTCCTGAACGCCTCCCAGCTCGGCGAGACCGTCACGCAGCAGTTCGTGACGCTCACGTCGATGGGTTCGGATCTCACCGACGGCTCCTGGCCGGTGTGGGAAGGTAACTTCCGCGGCTTCCACTCCCCGTTCGAGCTGACGCCGACGAACGACACCGTGCCGCTGATGAACGCGCGCATCGACGTCACGCGCCCCGCGACCGCCGACCTCACGTTCACGTGGACCTACGTGTCGACGGGTAACGACAACTTCGAGCGCGTCATCGTGCGCATCACGGGCAACCGCACCGAGCTGTTCTGCACGGACACCGAGGGCTCGCAGGGCAACGCGGTGATCGCCGTGCGCGCCGGCGCGCTCGACGAGTTCATCCAGCGCGAAGGTGGCCCGGGTGAGTACGACCTGGTCTTCGAGCGCGCGAGCGCGCAGTCCCCGCTGGTGGTCGCGGTAGAGGGTGAGCTGATCCAGTTCAGCCTGCGCCTGCGGCAGTCGCTCGTGCAGCGCATCCGCTTCCAGTAGCTACTTGCTGAACAACACCCGCTCGAAGTCGAAGAGCGACTCACAGCCGTCCTCGGTCACGCGCACCGTCTCGGAGAGGCCGATGCTCGCCTCGCCGGGGATCTGCACCCACGGGATGAGGTGGAAGACCATGTTCGGCTCGAGCAGCCGCGGCTCGTCGCCCTTCAGGCTCAGGATGCCGCCCTCGCCCCAGTCCGGCGCGTAAGCGATGCCGATCGAATAGCCGGAGCGGGTGGTCTGCGTCGCGCCGAACGGGTTGTCGGCGAGGATCTCGCGGTTGATGCGGTCGACCTCCTGCGCGGAGACGCCCGGCTTCATCGCGCCGATCGACGCCTCCACCGCGCGCGCCACCAGCGCCGCCGCCTGGCGTGCGTTGTCGGTGACCTCGCCGACGTAGCAGGTCCGCATCATCGCGGTGTGGTAGCGCTGGATGCACCCGGCGAGCTCCAGGAACACGTACTCCTGCGCGTTGACCGTGCGGCCCTCCCACGTCGCGTGACCGATTCCGCCGCGCGGGCCCGAGCAAACGAACGGGCTGCACGACGGGTACTCGCCGCCCGCCTCGAACATCGCGTGGTGGATCTCGGCGGCGATGTGATTCTCGGTGACGCCCGCCGCGACCGCGTCGACGCCGGCCTGCATCGCGACCTCGGTGACCCGCGCGACGCGGCGGAGCAACGCGATCTCCTCGTCGGACTTGATGACGCGCTCGGCTTCGACGAGACCGGAGGTGTCGACGAGCGTCGCGTCGGGGAGGCCGTCGTGCAAGGCGTCTTGCTCGAAGGCGCGGAGGAAGTAGCCGTTGCGATCGTAGCCGATGCGCTTCGTGCCGAGGTTCCTCTCCTTCATCGTGACGACGAGCTTGCCCATCGCGTCTTCCGTGTCGGTGTACGGGAAGCTGTGCTCGATCCACGTGCGCGTGGTGACGCTGGTGTTCTCGAGGAGACGCGTGACCATGAACGGTTCGTCCTCGAGCGGGATCACCAGCGCCTGCATGTAGTAGTAGCCGGTCGTCTGGTAGCTCGTGAGGTACGTGATGTTCTCCGGGCCGGTCACCAGCAACGCGTCGAGCTCGGCCTTGGCCATCCGCTCGCGCACGCGTCCAAGGCGGCGCCGATATTCGTCGATGGTGAAGACCAGTCCGTCGTGCTCTCGCATCAGTTCTCTCCTGTTCGGCTGCGTTCGACGTGACGTCGGATGCGCAGCAAGCTCATCGAGATGTGGTTTCGGTGGGCGTAACCGACGGACCGCACGTCCTGAACGCGGAGCGCGACGAGGAGCTCGCCGATCTCGCGTTCGAACCGGTCGACCTCTTCTGCCCAGTCGATCGCGTCGCCCCAGCTCATCCAGATCCGCGCGGTGCGGTGGAACTGGCGACTCAACGTCTCCCGCAGCGGCGCGTTGCCGACGAGCGACATCAGACGTTCGTGGAAGTCCAAGTTGAGCGCGGCGAAGGCGTGCGGGTCGAGGTCGTCGCGGAGCGCGCGGCACCGCGCTTCGAGCCGCTCCATCGCGGCGACGTCCGCGGGCGTCGGTACGCGCGGCGTCAGCTCGCCGATCAGCTCCGAGAGCTTCATGCGGAGCTCGTAGACCTCCTGCAGCGCGTCGAACTCCACGCGCGTCACGAGTGTGCCGACACCGCGTTTGCTCTCGACGAGCCACTCGAACTCCAGCCGCTGCAAGACTTGACGCATCGGCGTGCGGCTCACGCCGAACTCCTCCGCGAGCGCGGTCTCCTTGAGCGCTTCGCCGGGGGCGTACTGCAGCGTGCAGATGCGGCGGCGGACCTCGCGGTGGATGGCGTCGAGGCGCTCCCTCCCGGAGAGGAGGTCGACAGCGGCGGCGGCGGCGCTCATGGGTACAGTCTTATCGGCGCGCCGCCGCATTTGTATACGAAATCGACCGATCTACAGTTAAACCCGTTAGGCTTTTCGCCCCAGATCGCGGCCAGATGTACACAACTAACGCAACTCCCCCGGCCCAGCGGCGATACCACTGTCTGCCATGACCGTGATGATCAGCTTCGGCCTGTTCCTCCTCGCCTTCGCCGCCGTCGGTGCCGCCGCCGTGGTGAAGAAGAAGACGGAGGTGGACGACTACCTCGTCGCGGGCCGGGGCGTGCACCCGGTGCTCACCGCGCTGTCCTCGGTGGCCACGAACTTCTCCGGCTACATGTTCATGGGGCTCATCGGCTTCACGTACATGTTCGGACTGTCGGCGCTGTGGCTCACGCTCGGCTGGACCGTCGGCGACTACATGGTGTGGCGCTTCGTGCACGAGCGCGTGCGTCGGCGCTCCGAAGCGGTCGGCGCCGTCACCGTGCCCGCGCTCCTCGGACACGACGGCAACAAGTCCGACCATCGTCTCGTCAAAGCCGCCGGCCTGCTCACGCTCGTCTTCCTGAGTGTGTACGGCGCCGCGCAGCTCTCCGCCGGGAGCAAGGCGCTCACGGTGTTCTTCGGCTGGGACCACGCGGTCGGCGCGGTGCTCGGGGCGATCGTCGTGCTCGTCTACTGCTTCTCGGGTGGCATCCGCGCCTCCATCTGGACCGACGCCGTCCAGGCCGTCGTGATGATCGCCGCGATGATCCTCATGCTCGGCTACGCGGTCGCCGACGTCGGCGGCCCGGCCATGTTGTACGGCAAGCTCGCCGCGATGGACCCCGCGCTCGTCGACATCGTCCCCGACGACCTCGCGCTCGGCTTCGGCCTGTACTTCCTCGGCTGGATCGCCGGCGGCTTCGGCGCGGTCGGCGCACCGCACGTGCTCGTCCGCTCCATGGCGATCCGCGACCCCTCCGAGATCCGCCGCGCCCGCCGCGTCTACTTCGCCGGCTACATCCCCTTCTCGATCGCCGCGGTCGCCGTCGCGCTCTACGCTCGTGTGCTCATCCCCGACACCGCCGCGTTCGACCCGGAGCTCGCGATGCCGACGCTCGCCGGACAGCTCCTCCCCGAGGTCCTCGTGGGCATCATCCTCGCGGGCATCTTCGCTTCGACGATGTCGACCGCGGACTCGCTCATCCTCTCCTGCTCCGCCGCGCTGACGCAGGACATCGCGCCGCGCCTCGGCAAGGGTTACATCTTCGCCAAGGCCGGCACGCTGTTCATCACGATCGCGTGCCTCGCGATCGCGCTGTGGGGTCCGTCGAGTGTGCTCGAGCTGGTGTTCATCGCGTGGTCCGGCCTCGCGGCGAGCCTCGGACCGATCCTCTTGCTGCGCCTCTACGACGTCGAGGTCGGCGGCAAGACGGCGCTGCTGCAGATGGTGGTCGGGCTGACGACGGTCATCGTCTGGCGTGAGGTCGGACTCGGCGCGAGTGTCTTCGAGATCCTTCCCGGCATCGCGGCGAGCTTCGCCGTGTTCGGACTGTCGCGGCTCGTCGGGTGGGTCACCGGTGCCGCGTTCGAGAGCGCGGAGGTCGCGTGATCGACGCGAGCTCCATCGACCGTGCGCGCGAAGTCGTGACTTCGACGCCGCTCGTGCCCTCCGCCCTGAGCGCCCCGGAGCGCGAGGTGCGCCTCAAGCTGGAGAACCTCCAGCCCACCGGCGCGTTCAAGGTGCGGGGCGCGGCGAACCGCCTCCGCGATCTCGCGCCCGACGCCCGCGGCGTCGTCACGGTGTCCACCGGAAACCACGGCCGCGCCGTCGCCCACGTCGCACGAGAGCTCGGCGTGCGCGCCGTGGTGTGCATCTCGCGCCGTGTCCCCGCCAACAAGGTCGCGGCGCTCGAAGCGACCGGCGCTGAAGTGCACGTCGTCGGCGACAGCCAAGACGAAGCCGAGGTGTTCGCGCGACACATCGCCGCGGAAGAACGACTCGAGCTCATCCACCCCTTCGACGACCCCAGTGTCATCGCCGGACAAGGCACGATCGGCGTAGAGCTGTTGGAGCGGTGGCCCGCGGTCGACACGGTCGTCGCGCCGCTCTCCGGCGGCGGCTTGCTCGGCGGCATCGCGCTCGCGGTGAAGTCCGCGCGCCCCGACGTCCGCGTCGTCGGCGTCTCCGCGGCGCAGACCCCGGTCATGGTGGACAGCCTCGCCGCCGGGCACCCGATCGAACGCGCCGAACAGCCCACCGTCGCGGACAGCCTCCTGGGCGGCGTCGGCCTCGCCAACCGCTACACGTTTGCGCTGGTCCGCGACCTGGTCGACGAACACGTCGTCGTCGGAGAAGCCGAAATCGAACGCGCGATGGCGTGGGCGTACCTCGAAGAAGGCCAGACCCTCGAAGGCGCCGGCGCCGCGACGCTCGCTGCCGCGATGCGGTACCCGCTCGGCCGTCGTATCGCCCTCGTCGCGAGCGGCGGCAACGTCGACCCCGATCGCCTCGCGCACATCGTCGCGCGACACCGGGCGTCTCAGGTGACGGCATGATCCGCGTCGCGACCGAGACCCTGATCCGCAGCTGCGTCGAGCCGGACCTCGACGTGATGGCCGAGATCGAAGCGGGCTTCACGGCGCTCGCCGAAGGGCGCGTGACCCAGCCGCCGATCCTCCGCATCGACGTCCCCGACCACCACGGCGAGCTCGACGTGAAGTCCGCCTACGTGCGCGGCCTCGACAGCTTCGCCGTGAAGATGTCGACCGGCTTCTTCGACAACCCACAGCGCGGCCTCCCCTCCGGCGGCGGCCTGATGGTGCTGCTGTCGAGCGAGACCGGCGCGCCGATCGCGGTGCTCCTCGACAACGGCTACCTCACCGACGTCCGCACCGCGCTCGCCGGCGCCATCGCGGCCAAGCACCTCGCGCGCGAGCAAGTCACGACCGTTGGCATCGTCGGCGCCGGGAACCAAGCGCGTCTGCAGCTCGCAGCCCTGCGGCTCGTCCGCGACTTCTCACACGTGCTCGTGTTCGCGCGCGACGCGGCGAAGGCCTCCGCGTACGCGGCCGAGGTCCGCGAGCGATACGACGTCGCCGCGGAGCCCGCGTCGATCGAATCGGTGTGCTCCGAGAGCGACGTCCTCGTGACGACCACGCCCGCGAAGGCGCCGCTCGTCCGCGCCGAGTGGCTGCGCCCCGGCGTGCACGTCACGGCGATCGGTTCGGACGCGGAAGACAAACAAGAGCTCGAAGCCGACGTGCTCCGGCGCGCGGACCGCGTGGTCGTCGACGTCGTCGCGCAGAGCCGCCGCCTCGGCGAGCTGCGCAACGCACAAGACGTCGACGCGACGGAGCTTGGCCAGCTCACCAAGGGCGCGGTCCCCGGACGCATGCGCCCCGACGACATCACCGTCTGTGATCTCACCGGGACCGGCGTCCAGGACACGATGATCGCGCGGATGGCCCACCGGCGTCTCGTCGAGCGCGGGTGGGGTACGGACATCGACACCTGAGGAGACAACGAAGTGACGAATCACGAAGACACAAAGGACGCACGACTCGCAACGAAGGCCGTGTGGGCCGGTGAGGAGAGCACGGCGGAGGGGCCGACGACGATCCCGGTCGTCCACAGCGTGACGTTCGGGTACCGCGACCTCGACGACTGGTTCTCGGTCGCGGTCGGCGACACCCCCGGCCACATCTACAGCCGCAACACAAACCCGACCGTCGCGCCGTTCGAGGCGAAGGTCGCGGCGCTCGAAGGCGCCGAGGCCGCGACGAGCTTCTCGACGGGGATGGCGGCGGTGAGCAACACCCTGTTCACGCTCCTCGCGCCCGGCGATCGTGTGGTGTCGATCAAGGACACCTACGGCGGCACCAACAAGATCTTCCTGGAGTTCTGTCCGCGGCAGAAGATCGAGGTCGACCTGGTGACGACCGGCGACCACGAAGCGATGGAGGCGGCGATCGCGAAGGGCTGCAAGGTCGTCTACCTCGAGACCCCGACGAACCCGACGCTCAAGATCCTCGACATCGAGCGCCTCGCGAAGGCGGCGGCGAAGGTCGGCGCGGTCACGGTCGTCGACAACACCTTCGCGACGCCGATCAACCAGAACCCGCTCGCGCTCGGCGTGGACCTCGTCCTGCACAGCGCGACGAAGTTCCTCGGCGGACACTCCGACGCGATGGGGGGCGTCGTGTGCGGATCAAAGGCGCTGATCCAACGCATCTTCCACTACCGGGAGATCACCGGCGCGACGTTGCACCCGATGTCGGCGTACCTGCTGCTGCGCGGGCTCAAGACCCTGCACCTGCGCGTGGAACGACAAAACGCGAGCGCAATGGAAGTTGCGAAGTTCCTCTACCAGCACGACAAAGTCGAAGCCGTCTACTACCCGGGCCTCGAGACCCACCAGCACTACCAGGTCGCGCGACGACAGATGCGCGGCTTCGGAGGCATGCTAAGCTTCGAGCTCGCCGGGGGCTTCGAAGCGGTGAAGAAGGTGCTGCCGCGCCTGCGCTTCGCGCACCTCGCGGCGAGCCTCGGGTCCGTCGGTACGCTAGTCGGTCCGCCGCAGACGACGAGCCACGTCGAGTCGTCGCCCGAGGAGCGCCGCCGGATGGGGATCTCGGAGAGCCTCGTGCGCTACTCGACGGGCATCGAAGACGTGCACGATCTGCTCGAGGATCTCGACGCGGCGTTGAAGGCGATCTGATCGCCACTGCGCGTGCCACGTTCGCCAGGATGCGGCGGGGGTGACCACGCCGACTTCAGCGCAGCTTCCGCGCCATGAGCACGTCGTCGCGATCCACGTAGTACGCCCAGTCCCCCGAGACCGTCTCCGACCACACGTCGTCGGCGATCTTCACGGGCGCGTCGTGGTCGGCGCCGAGCACGTACAGAGCGTCCTGACCGTCGCGTGCGAACACGAACCCACCGCGCACCTCGACGCTGTTGCGGTCGACGTTCTCGAGCGACGCGATGCGCTGCGTGCCGCGGTACACATCGACGATGTATCGGCTCGCGTAGCGAACGACGCCCGTGACGTACCCTTCCGCGTCGGCCTGAACTCGGACAGCCCGCTCGGACTCGATCGGCATGACGGTCTGCGAAGTGAAGTCGAAGAACGCGGTCTGTTCGTCGTTGTAGAGGACCAGCGTCGCCAGTTCGTCACCGATGGCCTCGTAGCCATCCCAGTCGTAGAGGACGATGTGCTCGCTCCCGTCGACGACCTCCGTGCGCTCGAGGCGGGACGCGTACACCACGCGCTGCAGCGAAGCGCTCGCGTCGAACGCGCGATCCAAGACGCCGCGCGCGAGCTGCGTCCGCGTGCCCTGCAGATCGCGATAGACCGTGTGCGGTCCGTCCGGCGTCTCGGCCCACACCAGACCATCGTCGGCCACGCGCGCGACGGCCACGCCGTCGTGATCCTCGGCGACGAGCTCCGGGGCCTCCCCTTCGCGCCACGCGTAGAGGCTGCCGTCGACGGAGTAGGCGGCCTTGGTGAGCGCGTCGTCGTAGTAGGCGAGACCGAAGTCACTCGCGACGTGGGTGTGTCCGGTGTCGAGGTCGACGATGCTCCGGTCCAACAAGACCCGCCGGCCGTCCGGGGACACGTGCACGACATTGCCGTCGAGATCCCGCGCGACGGTTTCGTCGGCGGAGCGGTAGAACTGCTGGTAGTCCTTCTCCGCGATGATCCCCTTCTCGGTCACGTTGAAGAACGGCGCGACGCCAGTCGCGAGTGACCGTCGTTCGAAGTCCGGTGCCTCGTACGCGACGAGCTCGTGATCGATGGTCAGCCCGACCAACGCGGAGCCGTCCTGCGTCCACCGCAGGTACGCGGCGTTGTCGAACGTCGCCACGGTGGATCCGTTCGTCAGCGAGAAGAGCGTCCAGCTCGGCCCGTCCCTCGTCGCGCGCACCGCGAGGTAGCGCCACGCACCGTCGATCTCTACGTCGGGTGTCGTGAGCGGTCCGGCGAGGTCGACACGAACGTTCGACTCGGCGTCGAAGACAAACGCCTTCTTCGGATAGGCCTCCTTCGCCGCGAGCAGCCGAGGCCCCTCGACGTGCATCGGGCGGTAACGCGGCTGAACGCGGATCGGCTCCGACATGCGCGGCGTCCAGTCCTGGTCGGCGGCGGCGATCGGAGCCGGCGCCTCGTACGGCGCCCAGGTCGTCGGCTGCGGCTCCCGCTCCGTCGGCGTCATCTCCTTCGCTGGGTCCATCATCGCGGGCCCCGGATCACGATCCGGCGCGCAGGCGACGACGCCCAGACAAAGCGAGGTGGTGACGAAGTGCGTTCGCATCATGGGCGCACGACGAGTGCACGGCGCGCGCCAGCGAACGCGGCGCGCGGCCCGAAGCTCGACTCAACTCGCGGAGATCACGACGCGTTCGTTGGATGCCCGACCGCCCGATGTGATCGCCGACGCGCCTCCTCCGGGCCTCACCGTCTCTACGATGCGTCGCTCCAGCACCACAGCGTGCGGCGCGCGCCCGTAGGCCTCAGCGAGTGCTGCGATGACCCAGGGCGCGCTCACGGGCGCGGTCAGCCCCCAGCGATCGGTGCGAGCAGGAACACCTGATCGCCGTCGGCGAGGACACGATCGCGGTTCTCGGCGACCGCGCAGCGCTCACCGTTGAGCATCAGCGTGTGCGCGAGGTGCGGGCTCTTCGCGATGGAGCCGGAGAGGTCGAAGCCCCCCCGGTCCGCGGTGTCGATCAGGTCGCCGAGCGTCGCGCCCTCCGGGAGCGCGAAGTGTTCGTCGATGTTCTGCCACCCCGCACCGATCCGCCCCTGCACGACGACGTGCACGCGGATCCTCGGACCACCGCCGAGGAGCGATCGCGCTTTGTCGAAGAGGCTCACGCCTCGAGGTAGCCCTCGAGCAACCCGTCGATGCCGAGCTGTTCTGCGCGGACGCGCGAGAGCCGACCGGAGTCGTCGTTCCACTTCATCGCCGCGTGATAGTCACGGCGGAGCGCGGCGATCGGGACGACGACGTCCTTGAGCGGGCCGCTCGACAGCTTGCCGTCGCCCGCGCCGAACATGCGCGGCGGCGCGACGAAGTCCTTCGGCGTCAGGCCCTCGCGCACGTTGAACGAGTGCCGCAAGTGCTGGATGCGCTCGCCGCACGCGAGGAGCTCCTCGGGGGTGAGGTCCCAGCCCGTGAGCGCGTTCGTGAGATCGAGCCAGGGCAGCCCGCCGGTGAGGTTGGTGAACAGGCACAGCCCGAGGCCGTTCATCACCTGGTGCGCGTTCGAGAAGTGCGCCTGCGCGACGCCCTTACCCGCGTCGCCGTTCCAGCTGACCTTGGTCTCGCCGTCCGCCACCGCGCCCGGGATCGGGAAGCCCGCGCCGAAGCACTCCTGCCACGACGCGCCACCCGCGGTGTGTCGGCCGGGCGTCGGGTCCGAGACGAACGTCAAACCCATCAACGAGGAGAACCGCGGGTCGTGGTACGCCGGCTCCTGACCGCGCACCGCGATCACGTAAGCCTCGCTCCCCTTGCCGACGTGTTTCGCCGCGGAGGCGGAGCCGTGACGCAGCCACTCGCCGCAGCCCTCGCCCTTCCCGATCTTCTCGGTGAGCGCGAGCGCGGCTTCGCCGTTGCCCCAGCGCATGTCGATGCCGTCGAGGTCGTCCTTGGTGAGCGCACCCTCGTCCATCGCCTCGGCGACCCACGCGAGCGTCGCGGACGACGACACGGCGTCCATGCCGTACCGGTTGCACGCGTCGTGGCACGCGGCGACGAGCTCGAGGTCGTCGTTGAGGAGGTTCGCGCCGAAGCCGACGAGGGTCTCATAATCGGGGCGACGCACGTCGGTCAGGCCGCGTTTCTTCACCCCCACGATGCCCTTGCACGGCGCCGGGCAGTCGCCGCACGAGAGTTTCTTCTCGATGATCTTCTTCACCTCGCCGCCGTCGACCTTCAGGCTCTTCGACGCGAGCGGGAAGTCGGTGGGACCGACGCCCTTCCAGTTCTTGATTGGCGCGTCGCCGTTCTCGACGGAGAGCGCCACGGCGCTCGTCGTACCGTAGTCCGCCCAGAGCTGGCGGAACGCGGCCTGCGGCGTCTCGAGCTTCATCCCGAGCTTCCGCGCCGCGCGGTAGAAGAACCCGAGCCACTTCTTCGGCTTCAGGAACCACACCGCGATGCGCATGAAGAGGCCGGTGTCGCGCTTGTACTGTTTGTTCACGCCCTCGCAGAGCGCGCGGAACGTCGGCTCGTCCGCGACCGGCACCGAGCCCGTCCCGCCGACGACGATCGCCTTGAGGTTCTTGCTCCCGTAGATCGCGCCGAAGCCCTGTCGACCGAACGCGTGGTAGCGGTCGTTCATCACCGACGCGATCTTGCTCCGCTTCTCACCCGCCGGACCGATCGCCGAGACGCCGACCTCGCTCTTCTTGCCGTAGCGCGTGCGCAGCGTGTCGAACGCCTCGGGGATCTCGGTGCCCCACAGCTCACCCGCCGGCTCGACGCGGACCTCGCCGTCCTGGACGACCAGCACCGAGGGCTCGGCCGCGCGGCCCTTCACGATCAGCGCGTCGTACCCGGCGCGACGAAGTTGGATGGCGACGCTCCCGCCGGAGTTGCTGTCGGCCCACGTCCCGGTGAGCGGGGACTTGCCGACGATCTGGATGCGCCCGGAGAACGGCGTCTTCACGCCGGTGAGGAGCCCGGACACGATCGCAAAACACGCCTCGGGTGACTCGGCGTCCGCGCCGGCCGGGAAGTGTTTCCACATGAGGTAGGCGCCGAGGCCGTAGCCGCCGAGAAACTGGCGGTAGACGTCTTCGTCGAGCGCGAGCTCCTCGTGGGACCCGTCCGTGAGATCAACCGAGAGAACCCGACCGTGCGTGCCGTACCGGCCGTGAAAAGTCGCCATGGCCGAAGTCATAGACGACCCGCGGGGCGGATGTCGATGCGCTTGCCAGCGTGGCCGTCCCCCGGTACCTCGGATGGATGCGCAGCGCGGTGCTCCTGCCGTTCCTCGTCACCGTCGCGTGCGCCGGGCGACAGCACGTCGAGCTGAAGTCCGCGGCGGGTCCCTCGACGGACGAGCGCCGCGAGGCCTACGCCCGCCTGCGCCCGAAGGTGCGGCAGACGGAGGTCACCGTCTGGCAGGAGTCCCAGACGGATCGGATTGTGGCGGAGGTGAGCGAGCGCCCCATCCTGATCCTCGCGGACAAGACCCAGGTCGACTTCCCGGAGGACCTCGATCCGGTGGTCGACGAGGGCTCGGTGCCGTGGACCGCGGCGCGACGCGCCAAGAACCACCGCCTTTGGGGCTCCGTGCTCGGGGGCGTGGCGGCGGCGTGCATGACCGGCGGCGCGGTCACCACGCTTTCACCCGCGTTCACCGAGAGCAGCTCCCGCACGACGATCGGCGTCGGCCTGGGCGCGATCGTCGCGGGCATCGTCGTCGGGCTCTTCGCCTCCAACCAGTACGACCGCGAACAGCAACAGACCCGCATCGCGTTCGACGGCTACGACGCCGCGCTCCGCTCGCACCTCGATCTCTGCGTCGTGCCCAGGATGGGATGTGAAGCGTCGAAACCGAAGGAGGTCACGCGCGGAAAGTTCCTCCGCGGCGCGCCGCGCACCGGCCGACGAACGTCGGTCGGCGACGGAAGTTAGTCCAAGATAGACCGCACCTCGTCGACGAAGAGGCGGACCTTCTCCGAGACACTCCGACGGCTCGGGTACACGGCCCAGATCGGCGACGTGGCCCGGCACGCGCGCGGAAGGAGCGACACGAGGCGCCCCGCGTCGACGTACGGGTCCACGATGAAGTCCGGCAGGTAGACGACGCCCGCGCCGTCGATCGCCGCCTTCGCGAGGAGGTCGCCGTCGTCGCTCTCGAGGCGGCCGGACACCGCGACCGTCACCGGGCCGCGCTTCGTCTCGAACCGCCAACGGTCGAGCCGGGACGCCTGCCGATAGACGAGGCAGGCGTGACGTTCGAGATCGCGGGGACGGCGGGGTCGACCGTTTGCTTCGAGGTACGCGGGGGACGCAGCGAGGCGGTACGTCGACGTCGAGATGCGCTTCGCGACGAGGGACGAGTCGGCGAGCTCGCCGATGCGGATCGCGAGGTCGTACCCCTCCTCCACGAGATCGACGTAGCGGTCCGTGAGATCGAAGGTCACCTCCACGCGCGGGTGCGACGCGACGAAGCGCGCGACCGTGGGGGCGAGGTACGCCTGGGCGTAGGAACGGGGCGCCGAGACCACCAACCGTCCGACGGCGGTGTTCTGTCGCTCGCAGACCTCCGCCTCGGCTTCCGCCGCGGCGTCGACGATCTGTTTGGCCCGCTGGTAGTAGGCGGTGCCCGCGTCGGTGAGGCGCATCGAGCGCGTCGTCCGCTCGAGGAGGCGCGCCTCGAGCCGTTCTTCGAGCCGCGCGAGGTGTTTGCTGACGGCGGACTTGGAGACCCCCAGCGCGTCGGCGGCGGAGGAGAAGCTCCCCGCGTCCACGAGGGCGACGAAGAGGCCGAGATCCCTCAACGAGTCGAGCATGAGGCATTGTACACCAGGAGAAACAATTCGTTTCTCCAGGGCTGATTGTCGACCGAATGCACGGACACCATACTGCGCCCATGAAGATTCGAAAGAGCGAAGAACGAGGCCTCGCGAACCACGGTTGGCTGAAGAGTCGGCACACGTTTTCGTTCGCGAACTACTACGACCCGGCGCACATGGGCTTCAGGGCGCTCCGCGTGATCAACGAGGACCGCGTCGACGGTGGCGGCGGCTTCCCGCCGCACCCCCACCGCGACATGGAGATCATCTCGTACGTCCTCGACGGCGCGCTCGAGCACCAGGACAGCATGGGCAACGGATCGGTGATCCGGCCCGGTGACGTGCAGCGCATGTCGGCGGGCACCGGTGTCGTGCACAGCGAGTACAACCACTCGCCGGCCGAGCAGGTCCACTTCCTCCAGATCTGGATCCAGCCGGACCAGCGCGGAGTGGAGCCCGGGTACGAGCAGAAACACTTCACGGTCGAGGAGCGGAAGAACGCGCTCCGCGTCGTGGCGTCGCCCGACGGGCGCGACGGCAGCGTTCGGATCCACCAGGACGCGTCGCTCGCGGTCGCGCTCCTCGACGCGGACCACACCGTCGAGCACACGATCGCGGAGGGCCGTCACGCCTGGGTGCACGTCGCGCGCGGCGCGGTGCGGCTCGGCGACGAGACGTTGAGCGCCGGGGACGCCGCCGCGTTCACGGAGGCGACGACGTTGTCGATGACCGCGACGGAGGACGCCGAGGTGCTGGTCTTCGACCTCGCGTGAAGGCTCACGGCGCGTCGGGCTCGAACCACGCGACGAGGGCCTCGACGAACGCGGGGATCGTCGCCTTCGCGGCGGCGTCCTTGCGCCACACGGCCCGCCACCGCCGCTTCGCGTGCGTCGACGCGAGGCGGCGGACCACCAGGTCGTCGCGGGTCCGCGCGCGGCCGGCCGCCCACCCCGGCATGATGCTCACGCCATAGGCGTTAGCGACCAGCTCCAGGATCCCTTCGGTGACGGGGATCCGCGTGAGGCGTCGAGGGGGCTGAGCGCCGAACAGCTCACGGCCGATCTTGCGAAGCTCTTCGACCGGGAGGTCGTGCACGACGAGAGTCTCGTCGGCGAGGTCCTGGGGTTTCAGCGACTTCTTCGCGGAGAGCGCGTGCGCGCGCGGGAGCACGACGCAGAAACGATCGTCGACGAGGAACCGCGCCCGGTGCGCGCGACGCGGCTTGGCGTGCGCGATGGCGACGTCCACCCGCCCCTCGTCGAGCGCGTCGAGCGGCGCTCGTGCCGCATCGGTGACGAGTCGAACCGTGGTGCTCGGGTGCCGCTCCTCGAACCTCCGCAACACCGGAGCCAACCACTCGTACGCCGTGTGGCACTGTGTCGCGACGCGGAGCCGCGTCGGCGCCTCGGGTTTCAGTCTGCGTTCGAGCGCGGAGAGCTCCGACAGGATCGCCTCCGCACCTTCGAGGAGTCGATGGCCGTGGCGCGTCATCTCCAAACCACGACCGACGCGATCGAAGAGGGTGAGCTCGAGCTTCGCCTCGAGCCGCGCGAGGTGATGGCTCACGGCCGACTGCGACAAGTGGAGCGCGCTCGCAGCGCGGGTGACGCCGCCGTGGTCGGCGAGCGCGCGGATCAGGAGGAGGTCACGGGTCTCGAGGCTCGGTGTCTCCACAGATGCATCATATCGAACGAACTATCTGCATTCATCGTTATTCATCATAAGCCTGACTCGGCAGCATGACGGGCATGAAGCTCTACTACTCCCCGGGGGCCTGCTCCCTCGCCGCCCACGTCGTCCTCGAAGAGATCGGCCACCCGCACGAGCTCGTGCGCGTGCACACCGGCTACGAGGAGCACCTGGCTCCGGCCTACCTCGCCATCAACCCGGTCGGGCTCGTCCCGACGCTGGAAATCGACGGCCAGCGACTCACGGAGACCACCGCGATCCTCCGCTACCTCGCGCGCACCGCGCCCAACGCGGCGCTCGAACCGTCCGAACCGCTCCCCGCCGCGCGCGTCGACGAGGTGCTGTCCCGCCTCGCCTCGCTCGCGCACCCGGCCTACCGCATGGTGATCCGCCCCGACCGCGTCGCGAAGGAGACCGGCGTCTCGCAGGAGGGGTTGCAGGCGATCGGGCGGCGTGACTTCGCGGCGACGCTGGATCACATCGAAGTTTCCCTGCCCGACGAGGGGTTCGTCGCCGGCGCGTTCTCGATCGCGGATCCCTACCTGTTCGTGTTCTGGAGCTGGGCACGCTACGCCCGATTCGACACGGACCGCTGGCCGCGCATCACCCGCATCGCACGCACCGTCGCGTCGCGTGACGCCACGCGACGCGCGCTCGTCGCGGAGGCGCTCGTCGACGCCGAGGGACGCCCCACCCCGCCCGAACGTGTGTAGTACGCTCCACGTGTCTTGGAGGAGATCACCACGCTGTTGGAACGCGTGCGCTCGGGCGACTCCGCCGCGGAGGACGCGCTGGCGCGCGCGGTCTACGAACACCTGCGGTCCCTCGCGCGGCAACAACGTCGACGCTGGCGCGGTGAAGCTCCGCTCGACACCACCGCGCTCGTGCACGAGACGTGGATGAAGGTCGCGGGCGGAGGCTACGAGAACCGCGGGCACTTCTTCGCGGTCGCCACGCGCGCGATCCGACAGCTCCTCGTGAACCAGGCGGAACGCCACCGCGCGCTACGGCGCGGGGGTGGCGCCGCCCACGTCCCGCTCGACGACGCGCTCGTCACCACCGACCACGACGCCCACACGATCCTCTCCGTCGCATCGGCGATCGACCGCCTGCGTGACCGCGACGCCGACCTCGCGACGCTCGTCGAGTACCGCTTCTTCGCAGGCTTCACCGTCGAGGAGATCGCGGAGCTCACGGCGCAGTCGCCGCGGACGATCAAACGGCGATGGCAACGCGCACGCGCGTGGCTCGCCGTCACGCTGGACGACCCCGCAGAGCTCGCGACGTGACGTCACCGAGCGACAGCACCTGGCACCGCGTCGATGCCCTCCTCTCCCGCGCGCTCGACCTCGACGCCGACGAACGCGCTCGGCTGCTCGACGAGCTCCGCGCCGAGTCCCCCGACGACGCCGCGCTCTTGTCGCGGCTGATCGACGCCGCCGAAGAGGACGGCGTCGCGGACCGCCCCGCGATCGACGACGAAGCCCCCTCACTCGTGGAGGGTGCGCTCGTCGGAGCCTGGCGCATCGTCCGCGCCGTCGGCTCCGGCGGCATGGGCGAGGTGTTCGAGGCCCAGCGCGACGACGGTCAGTACGACCAACGCGTCGCGCTCAAGGTGCTGCGCACCGGCGCCCGCGGCGCGCGACGCCGTTTCCTCGCCGAGCGCAGGTTCCTCGCGGCGCTCGACCACCCCGCCATCACGCGCATCGTCGACGGAGGGGTGCTCGACAACGGTCGCCCCTACTTCGTCATGACCTTCGTCGAAGGTGAGCCGCTCGACGTCTGGCTGGAGCGCGCCCGACCTCCGCTGCGCCGGCGCCTGGAGCTGTTCGTGCGGATCGCGAACGCCGTCCACTACGCGCACCAACGCCTCGTCGTGCACCGCGACCTCAAGCCGAGCAACATCCTCGTCACCGAGGACGCCGCGCCCGTGCTCCTCGACTTCGGCGTCGCGCGCGCGCTGGACGACGAGGACGGCACGCACACCTTCGACGCGTTCACCCCGGCGTGGGCCGCGCCCGAGCAGTTGGAGGGGCGCGCGGCAACGACGGCCACGGACGTCTACGGGCTCGGGCTCGTCCTCTTCAAGCTCCTGACCGGGACGCGTCCATTCGAACGCGCCGAGCCCCGCGCGACGCCGCCGGTCCCCTCGGCGCGAGGCGCACGCGAAGCGCAGGGTGAGCTCGACGCCATCGTCGCGCTCGCGCTCGCCGTCGAACCCAACGATCGCTACCCGTCCGCGGAAGCGCTCGCGGACGACGTCCAACGACACCTCGAAGATCGTCCGATCCGCGCGCCCGGTGCGTCGTGGAGCGCACGTGCGCTCAAGGCACTGCGCCGTCAGCGCTGGCCCCTCGCGTTGGTCGCGACGATCGCGATCGCGGTCGCCGGGTACACGATGACGCTGCAGCGCCAAGCGGAGGAGCTTCGTCGACGCGAGGCCGCACGTCGGCGCTCGGCGGAGCGCGCGGATCGCATCGCCGACTTCATGGTGTCACTGCTCGCCTCCGCGAACCCGGAGCACGGCGAAGTGACCGTGGTAGACCTCGTCGACGACGGTACGCGGCGCCTCACGGCCGACCTGGGTGACTGGCCCGAGGTCCATCGGGCCGTCGCGACGGCGCTCGGGGACGCGGAGCTCGCGCTCGGCCGCCACGACGCGGCGGACGCTCTCCTCCAGGGCGCGATCGATTCGTTCGAGGAGGCACCGCCCACGGATCGCGAAGGCGTGAAGACCCAGACGAAGGCGCTCCTCGCGCTGAGTCGGGTGCGGCGACGCCAGGGCAAGGTCGAAGAGGCGGAAGGCCTCGCGCAGCGAGCGCGGCGCGTGGTCGATGAATCGCCGAATCCGATCCTCGGCGCCGATGTCGACGTGTGGATCGCGACGCTCACGAGCGAACGCTTCCGTCACGAAGACGCGCGGAAGCTCTACGCGCGCGCGTACGAAGCGCGCCGCGAACACCTCGGCGAGACCGCACCGGAGACGATCCTCGCGGCGCTCCGCATCGCGGAGATGTACTCGTGGTTGCGGCGCGACGAGCCGCGCGACGCGTGGCGTGATCGCGCTGTCGCGGCGCTGGAGCGATCCGAGGCGCCGCCGCGCCAGCGAATCGACTGCTGGATCATCCTCGTGAAGCTCGACAAGGACCGCGCAGAGCACTGGCGGACACGGGCGCTCGATGCGCTCGTCGACGTCTACGGCCGCTACCACCCCGCGGTCGCCGACGCGCTCAACGACTTCGCGCTCGGCCTCGAAGCGACGGATCCGAAGCGCGCGGTCGCGTACCTCGAACGTGCGCTCGAGGTGATCGAAGCGCACTACGGCGCCAAGACACCCCGCGTGGAGCGCGCGTTGTCGAACCTCGGCGCGGTGCTCCGCGACGCCGACGCGCTCGACGACGCCGAGCCCTACCTCGTCCGCGCGCTCGCGCTGTCCCGCGAGGTGTACCCGCCGAAGAGCCCGCGCCGCGCGTACTCGCTGACGCACCTCGCGCAGCTCCGCCACCGGCAGGGGCGCCTCGACGAAGCCGCCGCGCTGTCCGCCGAGCTCGTCGCGCTGTTGGAAGGGCACCCGAAGCTGCACTTCTTCCGCGGCGTCGCCGCCTACCGCTACGCGAACGTGCTCCGCGACCAGCAGGACTTCGAGGCGGCCGACACCCAGCTCGCCGCCGCGCTCCCGGAGCTCGCGGAGGAGAAACGACCGCCGTTCGCGGCCGCCGCGCTCGCGTGGGCCGACCTCCGCGCGACGCGTCGCACCGGCCCGCTCGCGGACGTCGGCCCGTACCTCGACGCCGCGTTGGAGCGCTCCGAGGACGACGCGGAGAAGACCCGACTGAAGGCCTGGCTGGAGAAGATCGCGGCCCGGTGATTTTTCTTGGCCCCCGATCCGGACCGTTCCGGTGAAGAGGGGTATGAACCGCTTCGCGCGACTCGCGCCTCTCTTCCTCCTCGTCGCAGCCTGTGACCCCACGGCAGGGTCGGACGACGGCTCGACGACACCGCCGCCCGAGACCTGCGAGCTCCCGTTGACCGGCTTCGCCGACGCCTCGCCGGAGGTGACGACCTACGCCGGCATCGCGCGCTACCGCTACACCGTCGAGCTCGGGCCCGACGACCTCACGCTCGACCTCGAAGACGACGCGGGCGGGAACCTCGGACGCCTGCGGATGCGAACGGATCGTGCGTTCACCCATACGTTCGAGGGCCAGGCGCCCGAAGAGAAGATCGGACGTGTGTTCCTGGGCTTCGAGGACGCCGAAGGACGCGCCGACGTCGCGGTCACCCACTACGTCGCCGACTTCCCTTCGCCGCAACGCCTCTTGCAGATCGAGCACGAAGGCCGCGAGCTCTTCGTCCGCGTGACCCTCGACGGCGACGATCCGCTCGCCCGTCCTCGCACCGTGATGGTGCGCCAGGCCGACGTCGCGACGGCCCCGAGCACGGGATTCGAGCTGTACGCCGATCTCCCCGTGCTCACGAGCGCGGCGCGAGAGACGACCGCCATGTATGCGTACGAGGCCAGCGGCGATGACGCGGCCGAAGCTTGGCTCACCGAGGTCGGCTTCGACGCCTGGAACGACTCCGGCACACTTCGACGCCTCATCGGGGCGCTGATGGATCGAGCGTGGGTCGACGTGATGGCGGACCACATCGAGCGCTGCATCGACGAAGACGGGGTGCAGAGCGCATCCCTCGTCGGTCGCACCGCGCGCGGGCTCAACGGTTATGCTTGTCTCGAAGGGTTCGCCGTGGCGGGCGGCATCGTGGGCGCGGTGACCGGCGCCGTCCTGGCGGCGCCCGCGGTTCCGGCGTCGTTGACCCTGGTGGGCACCGCGCTCGCCGCCACGCCCTACGCGACCGCGAAGGCCTTCGAGTGTCTCTGCACCAACGTCGACAAGCGGATCGTCGGGTGCGGGCTCGGCTGCGAGCCTACGGCGTGTCAGCAGGCCTGCCACCTTTCGCTCAACCAGTGCACCGAACGTAAGAACATCACCGCGCGCTGTGAGGACGTCGAAGAGAGGACCCTCTCGTACATCCGACAGGGCTGCGTCTGCGAAGTCACCGTGACCGAGAGTGAGTGCGACACGCCGTCGATCCGGCAGGACCCGCACATCGAAACCTTCGACGGCCTCCGCTACGACCTGCAGGGCGCCGGCGAGTTCGTCGCGGTCGAAGCCTTCGAGGGCGCGCCCTTCGTGGTGCAAGTCAGGATGGAGCCGTACCGCGAGCGCGCGTGCGGCGGCGTCTCGACGAACACGGCGATGGCCACGCAGGTCGGTGACCACCGCGTGAGCCTGTACGTCGTGCAAGGTGACTTGCGCGTGGTGATCGACGACGAAGAGGTGATGCTCGCGGCCGGCGACAACCGCAAGGTGGGCGACGGGCGTGTGGATCGAACCGCGGACGACGAGGTGACGATCGCGTGGGCCGACGGCAGCCAGGTGACGATGCGCGGCATCGACGTGTTCTTCGAGCTCGACCCCGCGCTGACCGCGCGCGTGCGTGGGTTGATCGGCACCGCGAACGAGGACGAGACCGACGAGATCGTCCTGCGCGACGGCACGACGATTCCGTACCCGGTGTCCTTCGAGGACATCCACGATCGCCTCGCAGATTCCTGGCGCATCTCGGGCTCCGAGTCGCTGTTCACGTACGCCGACGGCGACGACACGTCGACTTTCACGGACCGCTCGTTCCCGCCGACCTACCACGACGTCACGACGCTCGACCCCGAGGACGTCGCGGGCGCCACCGCGGCTTGCGCAGCGGCCGGCGTGACGGACCGCGTGCTGATGGAGGACTGCATCCTCGACGTCGTGTGCACGGGCGCCGACGCGAATGTGTACGCGAACCTCGTTGGTGGCCCCCGCGTCCCGGTGTCGCGCCCCGCGGGTCTCGAAGCGTGGATCCCGATCGGCGACGGCGAGTGGTTCCAGTCCGAGTCGCGCGTCCGCCTCGTGGACACCGCGACCGCGCCGGAGCTCTTGGTGAGCGCGGCCGCGTACGACGCGTTCGCGCTGACGGCGCGCTTCAACGTCACCTCCGCGTCGTCGGGGTACGCGGGGTTCCTTCTCGGGCTCGCGTCACCGACGGCCGAGGGCGAGCCGATCGACGCGTACCTGCTGAGCTGGAAGGGCCCCGGCGACGACGACTGGGACGGCGCCACGGCGCGGGAGGGCTTCACGTTCGCGCGCGTCGACGGCGCGTTCGACGCGACTGCCGTACGCGACCAGCTGTGGGCGCAGGTCGAGTCGCCCGCGTATCAGGTGCTGGACCGCTCGAATGGCGCGGGCCTCGGGTTCGATGGCAACTACGAGGTCCAGCTCGTCTACGCGCCCGACCGCATGGAGATCACGGTGCGAGACGACGACGACGACAGCGTGGTCTACGACGTCGCGGTCGCGCCGACCGCGGGCACGTTCCCGGCGGGGCGCGTGGGTTTGTACGCGTTGCGGCAGGCGTGGGTGGGGATGAGCCAGGTGGAGCTCGTCCGCTTTTAGAGAGCGCGACGACTCACATCATGAAGAACAGGATCAGGCCGATCGCGCCGAGGAGGAAGATCGCGCCCGCGACGAGGATCAGCACCTCCCAAACGCCGCTGTTCTTGCCGACGTCCTTGAGGTCGTCGGGGAGCTCACCGAGATCGAGCGGCGCGTCGGCTTCGAAGCTCTCGCCGAGATCGAGCGAAGGCTCGCCGCCGGAGAACTCGAGCATCGGATCCGGGTCGTCGGCTTCGTCGGACTCGGGGAGGTCGGCGGCGGGATCGTCGAAGGCCTCTTCCTCGCCGCCCTGTTCGTCGAGGTCGTGCTCGCTGCCGTCGGTCTCGCCGACGCCCTCCGGATCCATCGTCTTGTTGTCGAGGCCGCCCATCTGATCGATGAGCCGCGACGGGGGATCGATGAACGTCAGCTTCACGCCGCCGATCTGCAGCTCGTCGCCGTCCTTGATCAGCTGCGCGCCCTCGATGCGATCGCCGTTCACGAGCACGCCGTTCTTGCTGCCGAGGTCCTGCGCGGTGAAGCCGTGGAAGTTGCGCTTGATGAGGCAGTGGCGACGGCTCGCGTTCTGGTCGTTGAGTGTGAGGTCGCAGTCCGGACTGCGGCCGATCGTGATCTCGACCGCGTCCTCCGCGAGCTCGTAGCGGTTGCCTTCGTCCGGGCCGTTCATCACGCGCAGCGACGGCGGCTCGGTGGTCGACCCGCCGAGCGACGACAACACCTCCTGCACCATGCGGCGCGCGAGCTGCTCGGTCTTCTCACCGGGGCGACGGTCGAGCGCGGTGCCCGCCGTCGTCTTGAAGGTGATGCGGAACGACATCACCTGGATCGTGTCGCCGTCGCGCAGGAGGCGCTTCTCGCCGTTCGGGATCTTGCGCCCGTTGTGGTGCGAGCCGTGCGTCGATCCGAGGTCCTCGAGGAAGTAGTCGCCCATCTCGTAGAAGATGCGCGCGTGGTTCCTCGAGACCGTGGTGAGCGGGATCTGGATGTCGTTCCCCGGATCGCGCCCCATGGTGATCACGTTCTGACGGAAGTCGTACGTGAACTCCTTCTTCGGCTGGTTCTCCAGCTCGAGCATCACCAACAGATGGACGGGCGGCGGCGGCCGAGTGGCGGTGTCCGTCATGGTCGGGCGCGCGCTCCTCATTCCATCTCGAGCTTCTTGACGAGCTCTTTGCAGGTGGCGACGCGGTCCTGCCACTTGGGTGAAGGCTCGTTCTTGTTCACCTCCGTCGCACACGCGACGAAGTCCTGGCACGAGCGAATGGTCTGCGCCGTGTCCAGCAGCTTGTTGAAGTGGCTCGACAGCTCGAAGTACGCCGGGCAGTACAGCGGATCGAGCTTCACCGTGTTCGCCCACTCGTTCACGGCCTGCTCCGGCAGCCCCTTCTCCGCGTAGATGTTGCCGAGGTCGTAGTGGTGGGTCGGGTTGCCGGGGTCGCGTTTGATGCGATCGAGGAACTCTTTGATCGCGCCGTCGGTCTTCGCGCACATCTCGTACGAGACGCCGAGGTTGTGACGCGCGCCGACCGCGACCTCGCTCTCGTCGCCGCCGCGCAGCGCGCCGATGAACGCCTGAATCGCTTCGCCGCAGCGCGCGGTCGCGAGGTACGTGTTGCCGAGGTTGTAGCTGCAGATCGGGTTCTCGGGATCGATCTCCAGGCAGCGTTTGAAGTTCGCCTCCGCCGACGCGTACTTTTGCGTGACGAGGTCCATCAGCCCGAGGTGGTGGCGCGCGTTGAAGTTGTTCGGCTCCATCTCCAGCAGACGGATCAGGTGACTGCGCGCCTCCTTGTACAGCTCCTTGCGGTGATCCTCCTCGCCCTTGTCGCCGACGATCGTCCCGCGCCGCATGAGGCACATGCCGTAGTTCTCGCGGGCGTCGCGGTAGCCGGGATCGATCTCGATGCCCGCCTTGAACTCCTCACACGCGAGCTCGTAGTCGGGCGGGACCTTCCGGAAGAAGACCGTGCCGAGGTTGTTGTGGGCCTCCGCGAAGTCGGAGTTCACGTTGAGCGCGTTCTTGAAGTGGGTCGCCGCTTCTTCGAGGTCGCCGTGGCAGGACAGCGCGACGAGGCCGAGGCAGTTGTGTGGGTTCTCGAAGTTCGGCCCGTACTCGAGCGCGAGGCGGCACTTCTCCTCCGCTTGTTCACACTGCCCCTGGTTGAGGTACTGGATGCCTTCGTCGTGGTGTTTGACCGCCTCCGGGTGGGGCGCCACGTTTCCGACGCACGAAGCGCAGCGCACCAAGAAGAGCGCGCTGACCACCACGAGCGCGTGTCGGACATCAGACCACCGAGACATCGCCATTCGGACTTCGAATCCTCGCCCGTTCGGCGACGCGAGCCAAGTAGGCGTCGTCCTAGGGCGCCGTGACGTCTGCCACGTCGGCCCCATTCGGATCGACAAACGGGCCGAGGGCCCCCTAAGCTCCCGACCCGGGCCACATGCGTCTGCATCGGATCATCGGGAAGCTCACCGCCTTCGTCTTCGCGCTCGGACTGGCCACGTGCCTGAACTCCGGCAGCGCGGAGGCGCAGTACAAAAACGGACAGATCGGCTTCGAGGGCGGATACATGTTCCTCGGCGAGAAGTCCGAGCTGGACTCGCACGGCTTCCTCCTGGGCCTGCGCGCGGCCTACAAGGCGAGCGATCACTGGTGGTTCACGGCGCGGGGGGCGGTATCCTTCCGCGGCGAGCAGGGGAACTCGAACCGGACGGTCGTCCTCCTGCACCTGGTCCCGGTGGACGCGCGCTACTACTTCAAGACGGACCGGTTCAGACCGTTCTTGGGGGTCACGAACTCGTTCAACCTGCTGTTCAACCAAACGATCGATTCGAGTGTGTTCTGGGGGCCGGGCATCACCGGCGGGGCGGAGATACGATTATCCCGGGACATCTACCTCGGGTTGGAGGCGGACGCGTTCTGGATGTTCGTGTTCGAGGGCGACGACGCGCCGCTGTTCACGACGACGGCGCAGCTGATCTTCTTCCTATGAGACGTTTGGCGCCCTTGTGCGTGCTCCTCGCGGCCTACGGGAGCCCGACCGACTCGGGGTCCGGTTCGGGGACGCTGTTCGCGACGATCGAGGTCAGCGGCGAGCCGAACAGCACCAAGATCGAGGTGGAGCTGCTCGCACGCGGGAACCCGGTGATCGGCGCGAACGTCGCGTTCGAGGACCACGACACGGAGGAGACCTTCGTGGCGGAGCAGAAGAGCGCGGGGAGCTACCGCACGACGCTCGAGGGCTACGTGCGGACGCTGAAGGTGAAGATCACGTCCGGCGACGACGATCTGGAGGCGACCCTGGAGGGCCCGGCGCCGCACGTGATCACGCGGCCGCAGAACAACGCGATCGTGGCGCGGCGCGATTTCGACACACTCCTCGTGGAGTGGGAGGCGGACGACGCCGCGGATCGCGTGGAGATCGACGTGAAGGACGGCGAAAAGCTCGAGCTGTCGGACGATCCCTTCTCGGCCGAGCTCCCCCTCGGGGGCTTGCGCAACGGCGAGCAAAAGGTCGAGGTCCTGCGCGAGACGAACGTGGATCTGGACGGCGGCGCCGAGGGATCGCGCATGCGGAGCCGTTACGTGGTGGACAACCGATTCACCCTTGAGGGATAAATCTCGGCGGCATGGCGCTTCGCACCTCCCTCGACCTGGAGTTGGTGCCCCTCCTCAAGGCCCTCCGAAACCGTTTGGATGGGCTCGACGGAGTGGCCATGGAGACCAAGGATGGGCTCGAAGTCCACTCGGTCCTCGACGTGCCGTTCATGCAGCTCGAGATCCGACGCGACCACATGAACCTGGATCTGTGGCTCACGGACGAAAAGCTCGAAGAAGCGCGATCCTCCGGGATCGGGCGTGCGCACCCGTTCATGGAGAACGAAGCCGTGAAGGTGCGGTTCGAGCGCGCCGAGGATCTCACGCGCGTCGCGCACTGGTTGGAGGCGGCGTACGAGCACGGCCTCGAGCGCGCGCGGGCCGCGACCGGCGACTGACGACGCGCGTCGTCTTCCTAGAAACGGATCGGGATCATCGACGAGCGGATCGCGCGAACGATCCGCGAGGTCGGATCATGTGCGATCGGATCCGACCACGACGGACGCTGATTTCGTCGACCCGCAGATCACGTTCGCCGCGCTCCACAGCCCACGCGAACGGGGTGCCAGTGATCCTGCGGCACCGATGCACCTGACGCTGCGGCGGGTTACGCACGATCGACCACAGATCGATCACACCTATTCACACCCCCGTCCACATCCCCAACCTACAGTGGGTGTCTCCCGATGCGGCTACTACATATTGACATGGTCAGGGCCCATCTCTACGTTGCGGCTCCTTGGCCGACGTCGTCCGCCGGCCAATCCAATCCGGGGCAAAGAAGCAATCGAACGACGTTCAAGTAACGTTTTCGTCAAAGAAGAGGGGCCGAAATGCAGGTAGGGGAGAGCACCAACGTCCGCAGCGTTCACAAGGCGGGGGGCACCGTGAAGCATCTCACCCGGGACAGCGCCATCGAGGCGCAGCGTCCGCGGGTCGGGATACGGCTGGATCGGGTGTTCACGAACCCCGCCCAGGACGTTTGGGCCACCACGGAGTGGACCCTCGCCGAAGCCTCGATCGGGGACGGCACCGGAACGACGGTCTTCGAGCAGAAGAACATCGAGGCGCCCGTCGCGTGGAGCCAGCTCGCGATCAACGTCGTCGCGTCGAAGTACTTCCGCGGCCACCTGGGCACGCCGGACCGCGAGACCTCGGTGAAGGGCCTCATCAACCGCGTCGCCGAGACGATCTACACATGGGGTAAGGCGGACGGTTACTTCGACTCGGACGCGGACGCGGAGACCTTCCGCGCCGAGCTCACGTTCATGCTCCTGCACCAGATGTACGCGTTCAACTCGCCCGTCTGGTTCAACGTCGGCGTCGAGAACCACCCGCAGTGCTCGGCGTGTTTCATCAACTCCGTCGACGACACGATGGAGTCGATCCTCGAGCTCGCGAAGACCGAGGCGCGCCTCTTCAAGGGCGGCTCGGGCGCGGGATCGAACCTCTCGGCGATCCGCTCCAGCAAGGAGAAGCTCACCGGCGGCGGCACGGCCTCCGGCCCGGTCAGCTTCATGCGCGGCTTCGACGCCTTCGCGGGCGTGATCAAGTCGGGCGGCAAGACGCGCCGCGCGGCGAAGATGGTGATCCTCGACTGCGACCACCCCGACATCGAGGAGTTCATCGTCTGCAAGATGAAGGAAGAGAAGAAGGCGTGGGCCCTGATCGAGCAGGGCTACGACGGCACCTTCACCGGTGAGGCGTACGCGTCGGTCTTCTTCCAGAACGCGAACCACTCGATCCGCGCGTCGGACGACTTCATGCGCGCGGCCGTCGAGGAGCGCGAATGGGGCCTGCGCGCGGTGCGCGACGGCGAGGTGATGGAGAAGGTCTCGGCGAAGGACCTGCTCATGAAGGCGTCCGAGGCGACGCACCTGTGCGGCGACCCCGGCATCCAGTTCGACTCGATCATCAACCTTTGGCACACGTGCAAGAACACGGCGCCGATCAACGCGTCGAACCCGTGCTCCGAGTACATGTTCCTGGACGACTCGGCGTGCAACCTCGGGTCGCTCAACCTGATGAAGTTCCGTCGTGAGGACGGCGAGCTCGACACGGACAAGCTCCGTCACGCGGTCGAGATCGCGACGCTCGCGCAGGAGATCCTCGTCGACAACTCGAGCTACCCGACGGCGGCGATCGCGCAGAACAGCCACGACTACCGTCCGCTCGGCCTCGGTTACGCGAACCTCGGCGCGCTGCTGATGGCGCGCGGCCTGCCGTACGACTCGGACGTCGGTCGCGCCTACGCCGGTGCGATCACTTCGGCGATGTGCGGTTACTCGTACGCGACCAGCGCGAACATCGCGAAGGCCCGTGGCGCGTTCGCTGGCTACAAGAAGAACGAGGAGCCCTTCCTCGGCGTGATGAACATGCACCGCGACCACGCGTACGCGCTCAACGAGGAGACGATCCCGGCGGATCTGCTCGCGCTGGCGCGCCGCGGTTGGGACGACGCGATCCAGATCGGCTCGGAGCACGGCTTCCGCAACGCGCAGGTCACGGTGCTCGCGCCGACCGGCACGATCGCATTCATGATGGACTGCGACACCACCGGCATCGAGCCGGACATCGCGCTCATCAAGTACAAGCGCCTCGTCGGCGGCGGCATGCTCAAGATCGTCAACCGAACGGTGCCGCTCGCGCTCGAAAAGCTCGGGTACGACAACCGTGAGGCGACGGAGATCCTGGAGTACGTCGAGAAGGAGGAGACGATCGAGGGTGCGCCGCACCTGAAGGACGAGCACCTCCCGGTCTTCGACTGCGCGTTCAAGGCGCAGAAGGGGACGCGCTCGATTCAGCCGATGGGCCACATCCGCATGATGGCGGCGGCGCAGCCGTTCCTCTCGGGTGCGATCTCCAAGACGGTCAACGTGCCGGAGAGCGCGTCCGCCGAGGACATCTACGACATGTACGTGCAGTCGTGGCGCCTCGGCCTGAAGGCGGTCGCGGTCTACCGCGACGGCAGCAAGCGCAGCCAGCCGCTCGCGACGAACAAGGACGCGCAGTCGGGCGACGGCAAGTCGGCGAAGACGGAAGTGCGAGAGAAGATCGTCGAGGTCCGCGTGGCGCGGAAGCCGCTCCCCACGGAGCGCGCGGCCCTCACGCACAAGTTCACCGTCGGCGGGCACGAGGGTTACATCACGGTCGGCCTCTACGAGGACGGCGCGCCGGGTGAGCTCTTCATCACGATGTCCAAGGAGGGCTCGACGATCTCGGGCCTGATGGACACGATCGCGACGTCAATCAGCCTCGCGCTGCAGTACGGCGTGCCGCCGCGCGTGCTGGTGAACCGCTTCTCGCACATGCGGTTCGAGCCGTCGGGCTTCACGGGCAACCCGGACATCCCGATCGCGAAGTCGATCGTGGATTACATCTTCCGGTGGCTCGGCCTGAAGTTCGTGAAGGAGGACGGCGGCCTCGTCGACTCCACCCTCTCGGCCGCGCAGGAGAAGGCGGTCGCGAAGGCGATCGACGCTTCGCAGATGGCGCTGCCGATGAAGGAGAAGGAGCGCGAGGTCTTCGCGACCCAGTCGGACGCCCCGCCCTGCAGCGAGTGCGGCTCGATCACCGTGCGCGCCGGCAAGTGCTACGCCTGCCCGCAGTGCGGCGCCTCGACCGGCTGCGGCTGAGAGGCGGTCTTACGGCGTTAGCGGGCGGCAAGCCGCCCTGCGCCGCTTCGCTCGCTACGCTCGCTGCGCGCTTCGGCCTACGGCCGGCGCTTGCGGACTTACGGCGTTAACGGGCGGCAAGCGCCCTTGAAGGGCTCCGGTGACCGCGGTCGCTGGGGCCCTTTCTCTTTGTCGAGGAATACCGGCACGGATCCGGTGCGTGGTATGTCGGAGGCTGTCGATGTGGGGCGTCCTCCTGAGCCTGATCGCCGCGTCCCCCACGGTCTCGGTCGTCGCGACCTCGTCTACGACGGAGGCGATTCGGTCGCGCGTAGCGCGTGAGGTCGGCGAGGTCGCGTGGCGAGACGAAGGCGCAGATCTCGCGCTCGTGGTGCTGCCCGAGGGGGCGAGCTGGCGGCTCGAGATCGTCGAGGGCACCTCGGTCCTCGAGCGCCGCACGATCGACGCGACGGATCGGGACGCCGCGACACGGGTCGCTGCGCTGCTGCTCGTCGATGCGATGGATCGGTGGACACCGCCCCCTGAGCCTCCCGAGCCCCCGGCGCCGAAGCGACTCCGCGCTTCCGCTGCGCTGGAAGGCGTGTCTTGGGGCAGCCCGTTCACGCCGATGCCCGGGGTGTCCGTCGCGATGTCCTTCGACCTCGGCGGGATCCGGATCGGCGCGCGCGCCGGGTGGCGGCGGTGGTGTTGCGGCGTCGCGTCCGAGTCGATCGAAGCCGATCCGCACACGCTGTCGCTCATCGCGGAGGTCGACGTAGGGCTCTTTCGGCTCGGCGAGCTCCAGGTCGGGCTCGCGGGCGGGATCGGTGTCGCGCACGACCGCGTGGAGGCCGTCGCGATCTTTCCGGGCGGGCGCGGTCCCCCCGAGCAGACGACGGACTGGCAGCTCGCGGGGCGAGCGACCGGGTGGGTCGGGTTCGCGCTGTCCCGCGTGGACCTGCGGCTCGCCGCCGGCGCCTGGATTCAGGGCGGCACGCTGGCGGTGGAGCTCCCGGAGTTCTTCGATGCGGTGGAGCCGCTGCGCCGGGGGGTCGTGTCGCCGTACCTCGCGCTGGAGACCGGGGTGAGGTTCTGAGCTAACCGCAATGCCGTTGACTTAGCGGATCTGGCCGGCGCGGAACGCCGTAGGCGGGGCATGACGCGCCCGACTCACCTTGGAACTATCGCCCGACGCTGGAGTGCCCCGCCGGACCGCGCGGTCCGCGCTCCATGTAAGCAGGAGGACGGCGGTTGGCTCCGCTCGATGGTCGGCGGCATTCGCCATGCTCCCCATGTAGCGCTCACGGCGCGGCCATCCCCAGATGGATCTTCGCGGCCTCGCAGGCGAGTGCCCCACGCCGCCTTCGACGCGTTTCACAAGACCGGTCGCGCAAGTTGAGTTGCGGGGGAGGCTTCCTTTTCTCTCTTGGGGGTTGACGGAATCAAAGGCCCTGTCCGGGCCATCTGCTCGACGAACGCAGTCCGTTTCGAAGTTTTCGAGCTTGGCCCCGTCTTCGGGCGCTGACGGGCAGTCTTGCGCGTCCTCGCGATTCGCGGGCCGTGCTGGTCGATCCGTGCCGAATCGCGTGTCGAGGGCTCGATGATACCTTCGATGCATGAGCCCGAACGCTTGCAACCTGTCTGGCATGACCCGGAACGATCTGCTGAGCGGACTTCGCGAAGCGCTTCGAGCGGAGCTGAATAGCGGTGTGCAGGCGCTCCGGTTCATGGCGGAGATCGAGCGGCGCAAGCTCTACGTGGAGCGGGGCTTCAGCTCGCTGTTTCGGTTCTGTGTCGAGGGGCTCGGGCTGACCGAGGACCAGGCGTGCCGGCGCGTCGCCGTGGTGCGCGCGGCGCGGCGGGTGCCCGAGGTCTTCCAGATGATCGCGACCGGCGAGCTGCA
>JAVJQW010000013.1:0-12440 GCA_040218735.1 Deltaproteobacteria bacterium | reverse complement strand
GGCATCGAGGGGTGGATCAAGAACCTCGTCGAGGTGTCGCTGTGGCCGCTCGTCTTCAACGTGATCTTGTCGCTGATGGTCGCCTCGCTCGCGGGGCTCCTGCGGCAGGTGCAGACGATCGACTTTGCGACCCTCTTCGATCCGGTCGAGGGGAGTCAGGCCGTCTTGATCGCGACCCGGTGGTGGGCGGTCTGCATCGCGTACTGCCTGCTGGTCTGGTTCACGCCGGTGGTGTCCGCGCTCCTCGTGCGCAGCGCCCCGGTCGCCGTCCTCGGCGGCCTGATCGCCGCGCAGATGATCCGCCTCGGCTCGATGGTCGCCACCGGCGCCGCGAGCGCGGGGCTCGGACGGTTCGCAGGAGCGGCGGGGGCCGGGGTGGCCTCCGGCGCGATGGGCGGGAGCGGCGGACATAGCGGGAGCGGGGCGACGACGTCGCCGAGTCCGGTCTTCCGCATCACGAACGACAACGAAGCGAGTGGACTGGACCGTCGCGAGCATCGCGGCGGCGGGAAGTAGCAGGGAGCCATGGAAGACATGACGGGCTGGAGAAACATCGGAAGGAAGCTGCGGGTTGCGCTGGTCGGGCCCGACCGGGAGCGCAAGTGGCTCGCGGAGCGACTGAGCGGCGAGGTCGAAATCTACGACGGGGTCGCCGCCGGCATCCATAACCTCGCGCCCGCGACGGTGGACGCGGTCATCGTGATCGACGGCGACCGCATTGGTCTGGACGCGGCCGATGTCGCGAAGCGGATCCGCAAGAATTTCGTCGGCACGGTCCTCGTCGTGCGTGAGGCGCGAGCGCAGATCCTCGAGGAGCAGCTCGGCCTCATCCTCGGTGACGAGCTCGAAGCGGCGAAGCTCGACGACACGGTGAGCGTGGCGGCGCAGACAACGTGGGCGCTCGCCAACCTGTCGCAACGCTGGGCTTCGCCGGAAGCCTCCGCGTCGACCGCGTCCGTGCCGACCGCCTCTGCGCCGACGGAACCGGTACCGACGGAGCGGGTTCGGCCGGTGCGTCGACCGAGCGCTCGCAAGCCGCCACCGCTCGACGAAGTGCCGACGGAGGAGACGACGCGCGAGGTCCTCTCCGAGGCGGTTCTCGCCGCAGTCGACGTGACCGGCTTCGACGACGACGACAAGACGCCCGTCCTCTTCGAGTCGGCGACCAGACCATTTGCGCCGTCGAGCGACATGCTCGCGGCCGTCGCGGCCGAGGGGGACGGCCTCGATGCTTCGGCGGAGACGTTGCGCGCGAAGCCGGGGCCGAGGCCGTCCGTCGCGGCGCCGCGGCGCGCCTCTTCGGGATCGGAGCGGAGGCCCTCGGGATCGGGCGTCGTTGCTGACGCAGGCGCTGGGCACCCGTCGTGGAAGAAGCCGCCGCAACGACGACCGTCGGCGAGCGTCTTGTTCACCGGGTCGATCATTCTGCCCGCCGAGGAGGGCGCGCAGCCGATCAGCATCGTGGATCCCGAGCGACCCTCGACGCCGCCGAGGCCGACACTGGCCGAGCGTTCGATCGCGCCCGACGATCGCCTGTATCCGGCGGAGGCGCCGCCAAGGCCCGAGGTTCGTCCGGTGTCGATGCTCCCAGCTGTGAATCCGACCTCGTCCCGGCGGACGTTGTGGCTGACGTTCGTGGGGCTCGGCGTGCTCGCGGTTTGGCTGCTGATCGAGGTGCTGTCGTGAGTCCGCCCGTGTCGCTGCGTCCGGAGTTCGTGGAGCTCGAAGACTTCCGACGGAGCGTGAACCGAAAGATCTGGTTCGCGGTGGGCGGGCTCGTCTTCGTGGCGCTCGCCGCGCTCGGCGTCGCGGTTGTTGCGTTGGCGCGCCCCATCCCCGTCGTCGTCTTCGACGCGAACTGGCAGCCGGTGCTCTTCGAGGACACGGTGCGGCCGCGCGTGGAGATGGCGAACGAACGTGTCGACACGTTCACGCGGCACTTCCTCGAAAAGTTCAGCCTCGTCGACTCGATGGACGTCGAGGAGGACCTCTCCGAGGCGACGGCGATGATGACGCCGCGCCTCCGGAAGATCTTCCTCGCCGACGAAGAAGAGATCGCGCGGCGCAGGAAGACCGAGGACCTCAACCTCAAGGGTCGCTTCGAAGGTCTGCAGATCCGTCTCGGCGACTTCGACCCCGGCGACGTGGACGCACGTATCTATGCCGTGGCGTGGGGCGCGGTCGTGGTGACGCCGAAGATCCACAACAGCTGGGCCGAGGGCGAGGCGCCCGAGCACCGCCAGTACTACTACGCGCAGATCGTCTTGCAGCGCGTGCCCGTCTCGCGCGCATCGATTCACGGGCTGCAGGTGCACCACGTGAAGACGTGGTGGTTCGACTCGGCCGAGGACCTCGAGGTCCATCGTCTGCAGGAGTCCGAGGGATGATCGCGCTCGTTGCGCTTCTCGTCGCCGCCGCCGGATGCGGCGCGGACCGCCAGGGCTACTGCACCGGCAAGGCGCTGACGCACGACATCGCCTACGGCGAGGCGACGCGCCTGAAGATCAACACGGCGCTCGGCGACGTGGTGTCGATCGAGTTCCCGGAGGGCGTGCGCATGAAGGGCGCACCGGCGCTCGGGAACGCGGCGATCTTCAAGTACCAGGCGCAGGAGACCGAGCCGCTGCGTGTCCTGGTCTGGCCGCGAATGCCTCGGGGCGGAAACCTCACGACCGAGGATCTGCTCGGCCAGCGCGGCAACCTGCAGATCTTCATGGATAGCGGCGCAACGCTCCTCGTGGATCTTCGGGTCGCGCGAAGTCGCGAGTCCGTACAGCGGGTCGTGCTCGCGTTCCCCGAGCGCGTGCGCGAGCGGGAGTTCGTGAAGGAGCAGCTCGCGGAGCAGGCGCGGCGACTGACGGCGGCCTTCGAAGAAGAGAAGGCCGCCCTGTCGAACACCGTCGTCGAACAGAGCCGGCGCCGCATGGCGCGGGCGATGCTCGATCGGATGCACTGTGAGTCGCTCCGCGAGCGCGCGATGCACGACCTCCTTGTCGTGCGCGTGCATCGCATCTGCCGCATCGGCGCGGAGACGTTCGTGGCGTTCGAGGTGCACAACCGGCGCCGCGATCTGTTTCACCTGAAGGACGTAGTGCTGCGCGAAGCTTCGGACGACGAGGGCAACGTCGAGGCGCTCGTCGAGTGGCGAGGCGATCCGACGCTCGCGTTCGACGAGCGTGTTTTCGGGATGGCGATTTTTGGGATCGAGGGCGACGCCGCGCGCGCCTACGCCCTCACAGTGATCGAAGACGGTGGCGCGAAGCGCGAAGTGGTCGTGGACGGGATCGCGTTTTGAAGACCGACGACAAGAAGCGGGGTTTGCCGCGGGCGCGAGGCGACGAAGCCACGCCGGACGAAGCCGCGGTGGCCGTTGTCGCGATGTCGAGGGCGACGACCGTCGTCGAGGCCGCCGAGCCTCTGGATGCGCCGCGCACCTTCGAGGCGGTCGAGCTGAGTCACGACGACAGCGACCTGACACTGGAGGAGGCGGCGCAGCGGATCGTTGCGCCCGAGGACGAGGGCGCGCAGGTCGTGGGCTTCGAGCACCCGGAGGCCTCGACGGCGCCAGACCACCGAACGATCGCGCCGCGCGTGACGGGCTGGCGCGCGCTCGTCGAGGGACTCGAGCAACGGCGCGGGCTTCAGTTTGGGTTACTCGTGGCCACGGGGCTCTTCGGCTGGTGGGTGTTCGGCGCGCCCGTCGAGGCACCCGCGCCCGAGGCGAAGCCGGCGACGAAGAAGAAGGCCACGGGCTTCCCGGTCTTCAAGAGCGAGGCCGAGGACGGCGTGGCCGAGCAGGACATCGGCGAGCTCCTCCGTCAGGCCGCGGCGAAGGAAGCGCGACGCGAAGCCGAACAACGGGCGCTCGACGAAGCGCTCGTCGAGGACGACGTCCCAGCGCGGCGGGTACTGCAGCCGGGCGAGCTCTACGACCCGATGGCGGACGCGACGATCGACGTGCCGCGCGCACTGGCGCCGCGGCCGCTTCCCGGCGCGGAGCGTGCGCCGGTGGATCAGAGCATCTTCTTTGCGCCGGGCGGGGTGCTCGAGCTGCCCGAAGGCTACGGCGTCGAGGCGAAGGAACGCGGGCTCGGCTTGCCGGTGGGGACGCGTCTGAAGGCGAAGCTCCTCGTCGGCGCATCGAGCGCGAACCGAAGCCCGGTGCTCGCGAAGGTCACCGAGCCGGTGCGCGTCGGCGGGGCCGTGAAGGTAAAGGCCGGCGCGATCCTTCGGGGCCGCGCGAACGCCGACGCTTCGACCGGGCGCCTGTACATCGACTTCGAAGAGGTGCGGACGAACCAAGAGCGCTACGCGCTGCAGGGCTACGCGATCAGTCACGGCGACATGCCGGGCCTCGTGGCCCGACGTCGCGAAGCGTCGCTCGAAGATCGCGTGGGCGCCGGCGGCCTCGGCGGCGCCGTGGGGGCCGGCGGTGAGATCGCGAGCGAGGTCGCGGGATCCGGTGTGGTCGGCAAAGTCGTCCGCCGCGTGGCGCAAGGCACGGTGCCCGAGGCGCAGCGCGAGCTCGAAGCGGACCGACGGGGCGTGACCTACGAGGTCGCGGCGGGGACCGCCTTCGAGGTGCTCGTGGTGGGGGACGAGCGGTGATCCGCAGCGCCCTCCACAGGCTCGCGGCCGGCGCCCTCGCCTTACTATGTATGGGAGCGTTGCTAACGAGCGCCTCGTCGGCGCGCGCGGAGCGCGGGGAGTGGGTCGCCGGGGTCGCCTCCGGCGCGCTGTTCCCGGCGTTCAGCGCGCAGGACGCGACCGCGTTTCGGCTCACCACCTGGATGGTCGGTGTCCAGGGGCGCTACGGCCTCCTCGACGATCTCGACCTGACCTTGGGGGCAGACTGGGCCCAGTTCGCGGGCTCCATGAACGAAGCGGTCATGCTCGGGACGCCCGTCGACGCGGTGCGCGTCTTTTCGGCGCAACAGATCGGCGTGCACGCTGGCGCGCGCTACAAGGTGCTGAGCGGCTACGATGTCGCGCCGTACGTCGAAGGGGCGCTCGGCTACCAGTGGACGATCTACTCGGCGCAGGACCTTCGCGAGGTGCAGACGGGTCGCAGCTTCGGTGTGGAGCTTTCGGACGAAGGGCAGGGCGGGGCGACGGTGATGCTCGGAGTCGCGGTCGACTGGCGGATCTTCAACCTCGTGTTCGTGGGTGCCGCGCTGCGCGTGACCGAGGTGTTCGGGGCGGAGCGCTACGCGCGGTTCGTGACGGTCCCCTTGGAATTGAGCGTGTACTGGTGAGGGTGTCAGTCGACAAAGCGCGCGGGATCGATCTCGAGCTTGTGCAGCCAGCGTCGCAGCGTGGTGTCGGGCACGGCGAGGACCTCCATCGCGGCGCGCCGGACGTTGCCGCCGGTGCTGCGGAGCGCGGCTTCGATCTGCGCCCGGGGCACGCGCCGATGATGGCGCGTAGCGGGTGCCGGGGGCGCCGCCTCGACGTCGCCGAGCTGATGCAATGCAGCCTGCACGTCGCCCACGTCGATGTCGCGTGCGCCGCGGGCGAGGGCGCGGCGGGTGCTCGCCTTCAAGACGGCGTTGAGCTCGCGCAGGTTGGTGCGCCAAGGGTGCGTGTGAAGCACCGACAGTGCGTCCGACGTCAGCGCGAGGTCAGGGTCGTGCTTCGAAAGGAAGCTCTTCGCGTAGGGCGCGATGTCTTCGGGTCGGTCGCGAAGAGCGGGGATGCGAATCGGCGGGACCTGGAGCAGGCGCGCCAACAAGTCGGTACGAAAGCGCCCCTCGGCGACCTCTTGTTTGAGGTCGCGCCAAGTCGCCGCGACGATGCGCGCGTCGAACGCGACGTCTTGGGTCGCGCCGATCGGCGTGACTACGCCCTCGTCGCAGGCGCGGAGCAAGCGAAGTTGCGCGGTCTTGTTGTAGTCGCCGATCTCGTCGAGGAACGCTGTGCCGCCATCGGCGCGCACGAACACGCCGTCGCGATCGCCGTCCGCGCCGGTGTAGCCGCCCTTCTTGACGCCGACGAGGTCCGCCTCGACGCCGACCTCGGAATGCTCGGACTTCACGAACTTGTCCGCCGCCGTGTCGCGACCCACGGAATGATCGTGGATCCGTCGCGCGAGGATGGTCTTGCCGACGCCCGTCTCGCCGAGGATGAGGACGGTGTCCTTGTGGTACGCGAGCTCCGTGTCGATGCGGTCGTAGATCGCCTTCATCGCGGCGCTTGCCGGCATGAACTCCCAAGGGTCGGGCACGAGGCGCAGCTGCAGCGGCGTCTTACCGCAGTGAAGGATCACGGGTCGGCGAAGGCTCGTGCGCGTGAGCGCGAGGTGCTGCCCGTGCGGGATGAGCAGGTCGTGCGCGATGGTGCCGTGCTTCGCGAACGAAGCGACGACCCAGTAGGGGCCGTCGGCGAAGACGTGGCAGTGCTCGCGCGACACGACAGGATCGTTGCGAAGCACGCAGACGTGGTCGTGGCTCGCCGCGGGGCGACGGCCGATGACCAACGGCGTGGCCTTGGTGTGCTGCTCGGGTTCGAGGCGAACGGTGCGCCCGTCGGGCAACGACAGCTCGAGCGCGCGCGCCGCCGGCGGCGCATCGAGTTCGGTCATCGTCGCGCCGCGCTCCGACGAATCCGAAAAGCGCACGCGCGCGCCACCGACCATGATCTCGTCGTTCGCCTCGACGAACGCCGGCTCGGTCGGCGCCTCGCCGTTGAGGAGCAGCGGAACCAGCGGCTCCAGCGTGAAGGCCGTGGACGTCGCGGGGTGGAGCAGGAAGACGGTTTGCGCTTGGCCGTCGGGATGAGGCACACGCACGTCGGCGTGGGTCGTCGAGCCGCAGCGAACGCCGCGATGGCGGGGCAAGATCGCTTCGTCGTAGTCGCGACCGTCGATCGTGACGCGCACCCTCATGCGCGAAACGATAGCAGGTTCGGATCGAGGGACGTGCGATGAATGCGCGCTACGAAAAGCTCGATCGCCTCGGCGGCGGCGGCATGGGCGTCGTCTACCGCGCGCGTCAGATCAAGGACATCTGGGACCGGGAAGTCGCGCTCAAGTTCATGAAGGCGCCGCCGCGTGAGGACCTCCGCGAAGCGTACGCGCTGGCGTTCGTGAACGAGGCGCGCCTGTGCGCGCAGTTGGCCCACAAGAACATCGTGCGCCTGCTCGACTCCGGCGAGAGCGAGGGGGGGCGCTTCCTGGTCTTCGAGCTGGTGCGCGGCGCGTTCGAGGGCGGGCCCGACGTGAAAGCCGTCTTGAAGAAGCGCGGGGCGCTTCCGCCCGAGCTCGCCGGCTACATCGCGGCGGAGGTGCTCCGGGGCCTCGCGTACGCGCACGCCTGGACGAACGAAGCGGGCGAGCCCACGCCGGTCGTCCATCGCGACATCTCGCCCGACAACATCCTCGTCGACAGCGAAGGTGCCGTGCGCATCGCGGACTTCGGCGTCGCGCGTGTCTACGAGCGCCTCGATACGACGCGGAGCAACGTCTTCGTCGGCAAGCTTACGTACGCGAGCCCGGAGCGGCTGCAGTTTCAGCCCGTCGACGGACGCTCGGACGTCTTCGGCGTGGGCGTGGTGCTGCACGAGATGCTCACGGGCCGGGCCCTTTTCGGGTACGACGAAGACGGCCAGCGCCTGAGCGATCGGCGCATTGGGCGGCAGATCTTGGACGGCGAGGTCCGCGACCCGCGCGAGCTCCGCGAAGGCATCCCGGCCGCGCTGGCGACGGCGTGCCTGCGGATGCTCGAGCGCGACGTCGCCCGACGGCCGACGGCCGTGGACGCGGTCCGCGCGCTGCAGGCGAGCCGGCTCTTGGATGGTGTGGACGATGAGCGCCTCAAGGTCTGGCTGCGCACGCAGGACGCGACCCGGCGCATCGAGTTTGCGGACACACCGACCCGCGACGACCGCGGCGCCGCGGCGATGCGCTCGACGACCCAGTCGTTCGGGTGGGCGAGCGGGGAAGCGAGCGAGCCGCACCTGTTGAAGTGGGCGACGTACGCCCTCGCGGTGGTGGTGGTCGTGCTGACGGGCATGCTCGTGGCGCGGCGCATGGGGCAGGGCGAGGCATCAGAGGCGGGCGGGACGTTGCCCAGCGCGGCGATGGCGCGGGACGGAGGCGCAATGCATCACGCGGGGCCTGCGAAGTCGGTCGCCGCATCGCTCCGCGACGCCGGCGACGAGGGCGCGGCCGTAGTGTCGGCGCCGCGGCCGTCTCGGGACGGCGGCCAGGTCGTGCGCCGCGTGAACGCTCGCCCGGTCCGCGCTGCGCCGGCGCGTCCCACGACGAAGAAGTCACCTGCGACGGCGCCGCCACGCGATGGCGGAGCGACGCCGCTCGATCGCCTGTTCCCCGAAGGTTACGAGCTGCCGCCCAAGCCGGACGCCGGCGAGCGCCCTGCGTTGGATCCAGACGCCCTGTTCCCGGAGGGCTACGACCCCGGTCGTTGAAGATGAGGAGCGAAGTCGAATGTCTTGGATGAACCTCACCCTGGTCGCGCTGCTCACCGCGCAAGCCGCGCCGTCGACGGACCCGGATGCGTCCGCCGAGGAGCTCGCGCGCCGCGGCCGCCGTGCCTTCACGCTCGAAGCCTACGACGAGGCCGTGGATCTGTTGTCGAAGGCGTACCGCAAGAACGGTGATCCCGCGCTGCTGTTCGGGATCGCGCAGGCCTACCGCAAGAGTGATCGCTGCGATCAGGCGGTCGAGTTCTACGAGCGCTACCGCGCCGCCTGCACCGGCGACTGCCGCATGGACTCGCGGACGCCGACGCTCATCGCCAAGTCCAAAGAGACCTGCGCCGCGCAGCGCGCGACCGCGGCGGCGCCCCCGCGCGGGATCGAGCCGGAGCCCGACGGCCCCCCGCGGGGGCCGGGCGTGGATCCCAAGCGCGACGGGGCCGCACCCGGCGAGGCGCGCGTGGATCCACCGGCCGATGCCTTGATCACCGAGCCGCCGTTCGAAGTGCAGAGGTATCGGTGGCGAGCCCGGGTCGAAGCCGCTGGCGCCGCGATTCGAAACGGTGATGTGTCGGGGTTGCAGAGTAGCTTCCGAGCCGCGGTGGGTTACCGCTTCGGCGACGGCGCGCTTCGCGTCGGTCCCACCGCGGGGCTCGAGGTGCTGCCGGTTGCCTACGAGCACGAGGCGAACGGCACGATCCTCCTCGTCGAGCTGTCGGCGCGCGCGGCGCTTCGCTACGCGCTGTGGGAGCGCTCATGGGCCTACTACGAGGAGAGCGGCTCGGAGTCGCCTCGCATCGAACTCAGGGGCGAAGCGGGGCTGGGGCTGTTGATCGCGGGCGGGCAGGGCGAAGGTGTCCCGCTGCGGACGGATCGATCCGCGGACAGCACCTCCATTCCGACGGTCATCGGAGCGGTCGGGGTCGATGTCTGGGTGTTCGAGGGCCGCCTCGGCGAGCAGGTCGGCCTCGCAGCCACATTGCAGGCGCGCACCACGCTGGGGCGTGGCGCGCTCGCAGAAGGGCTCACGATCTTCACGTTCGGCGGAGGGCCGACGGTGCGTTGGTGACGCGCGCGTAGAGGCGCGACGTCACCGCCTCGCGCCGCCGCGATCGTGAAGGTCGCGCGGCGCTGATCACGGACCCCCGCGTGCCGTCGTCGGCGCGCACGGGGACAGGTGCGTCCCGAGCGGACGCGGAAAGGGAGAGGTGCGCCATGAGCCGGCGTACATGGATGGTATGGGGCGTCCTCGCCTTGGCGTGCGCCGAGCCGTCGTCCGCGCCCGAGGGCAGGGTGACGACGCCGATCATCGGGTCGGTGTTCTTCGACGGCGCGGCCGTCGGTGAAGCGATCGCGCTGTACGACTTCGCGGAAGGCGTGCGGGGCGCGCGCCTCGCCTCCGGCTTCACCGATGACGACGGCGCGTTCGTGCTCGATGCCGAGATCGCGAACGGGACCCTCCTCGTCGAGGCCGGCGCGCTGAGCGCGATCGTCGACGACGTCAGGTTGGGCGCGCCGCGCTCGCAGGTCCGCGTCACCGCGGCGACGCACCTGGCGAGGATCTATGCGGGTACACGGGTAGGGCAGGGCGACGATCCTGCCGAAGCGCTGCAGGCGGCGCGAGCGGCCGTCCACGACTGGCTTGGCGGCGTAGCGCACGATCGGGTCGCACCGATCGACGTGCGCGCTGTCGCAGGCGTCCCCGCCTCGGACGGCGTGATCGCCGGCCTCGTCGCTGCCGCGCTCGTCGAGCTCGGCGAAGGCCTGCGCCAACAGGCGGGACTCGACCTCGGTCCCGAGGTGTCGAGCGGCGCGCTCCTTCGGCAGCTGTCGATCGATCTGAGCGACGGCCTGTTCGATGGCCTCGACGCGAGCGGTGTGCAGGTCCGCTTCGCGGGGATCGCGCTCGACGATCAAACGCTTCGCGCCGGCCTCGCGGCGGCGCTGATCCGTTTCGCCGAAGGCCCCAACAACCTCAGCGGCGTGCGCGGCGCCGAGGTCGGTGCGCTCGCCCAAGCCATCAGGACCAACGATGGACCCTTGTTCCCAGCGGGCACCGCGATGCCGGTCGACGCTGAGCCCCCGCGCTTCGTGCGGGCGGAGCTGCGCGATCGCCGCGGGCGCCTCGTCGTCGCGGGCACCGACGTCGCCGGCGTGCTCGAGCTGCAGGTCGAGGCGGCGGACGACGTCGGCGACGTCGTCGAGGTTCTCGTCGAGGCGGGCGCGGGCCGCCAACGGACGCCCGGAGGCACCGGACGCTTCGAGGTCGACACGGGGACGCTGCAGGACGGCGCGCGGCGGGTCGTGATCACCGCTGTGGATCGCGCGGGCCGAAGGACGGCGCGGACCTTCGACTTCGTGGTCGACAACACCGCGCCGCGCCTGAGCGCCGCGGTGCCGAACTCGGTGCCTACGGCGACGGTCGCGATCCTCGGCGAGGTCGAGGACGCCCGCCGGGTCGACGTCGTGATCCATGTCGACGGTGCGCCGGCTGCGCAGCTGCAGGACGCGGGCGCGACGTTCGAGGCGATCGCGCCGCTGCCGTGCGGCCGCGTGGCGTCTCTCTTTGTATGGGCGGAGGACGCGGCCGGAAACCGGTCCGAGGCCTCGGAGCACAACGTGCTGTGCACGGCGACGGGACCGCAGATCACGTTGCAGGCCACGCGCTTCGTCCAGGAGGGCGACTGGGCGGTGGACCTCGAGCCGAGCGGTGCCCTGAAGTACACGGCGCCGGCCGGCGGGGGTCGCGAGCTCGTGATCGACGAGACGGCGCCGCAACCGTTCCGGTTCGAAAAGTTCCTGAACCGCCTCGACCTCGCGAGCGACAACCTCCCGGTCTTCGAGCTCGCCTTCTCGGCGGACGTGGTCGGCGCGACCTACCGCTACGTCGTCAATGGACTGGAGCGCGGGGCGCCCCGCGCAATCGAAATCGAGGCTGACGGGCGCGCCGCCATCCCCGTCGCCTACGCGACGCTTGGGCCCGAGCTGATCGCACGACCGGGGGCGCTTCACGCCGTCGAGGTGCACGCGCGTGACGCCGCAGGTGTCACACGCACGCGGACGTTCACCTTCGAGGTCGACATTCGATCGCCGCCGGTTTGGTACACGGACTGCAATCCGTCCGGGCGCATCGGCTGGGCGAATCTCGGTGAGCTCTTCACCGAGAACTCCACGGCATCAGCCTTCGAAGGTCAGCTCGCCTATCACCTCGAGCTGCCTTCGGACACAGCGCTCGACGTAGCGAGCACGCCTTCGGTGATCGCGCGCCTCACGGCGCCGACGTTGGGAAGTCGTGTCACGGCGTTGAGCGAGCAGACGTTCGTGGGGCCTTGGTCGGCCCCGCAGACGACGGCGATCTGGTCCATGCCCTGCGGAATCGACGTCCTGAACAACCGCGGCTACGAAGTCGCCGAAGCGTGGGTCACGCCGCTGGCACCAGTCTGTGCGATCGGCCCCGGCCTCGTCTTTCCGAACGAGCGCGTCTTCTGGAGCGCCGACGTTCGCGGGCCGCTCAGCGACCCGAGCCTGCATCCGTCGGTCCTCGAAGTGCAGCGCAACACCGGCGTGCGGTCCGTGGCCGCGCGCGACGAGCGCCTCGTCGGAGACGAAGCGGCGACGTTGATCGCGCGGCTTGATGCGCCGCGCCTGTCGATCGGCGGCGCGGTGTACGACTGGCGCACCACCTATCCGCCGGCGCCGGCGGGCTGGGTTGCTTCCGTGTCGACGGAAGGTCGCTACCGCTGGCCCGGGCCTGAGCACCACGTCGGCCGTGAGCTTGCGTACGCGTCTCGTGGGACCGGCGTGAGCGCGCGCTATCGCGAGCGTCCGTTCGAGACGCGCGCCTCCGTCAGCGAAATCGAAATCTACGGCCCTCCGGTCGGCGTCGATGTGACGCCGGCGCTGGGGTGGTCGTTCTTGGCCGTGCCGCTGCGTCGAGACGACAGCTGCGCGGCGATGCAGCGCTACGTGCTGCAGCAGTGAAGGGGAATCAGATGGAATCGTTGAGT
>JAVJQW010000060.1:0-76752 GCA_040218735.1 Deltaproteobacteria bacterium | reverse complement strand
CCCCCAGAAAACGAAAAGAAGACTTCTTCTGCAACTCAACTTGCGCGACCGGCCATCCCCTCTCACCAGCCGGCGAACCTCACCGGTCCATCGCAGCCCTCGACCGCCGTCGGCGCAATCATCCGACGCTGATTCCAGTGGTCTCGTTGAACGCGTCGAAGGCGGCGTGGATTACTCGCGTGCGAGGCCGCGAAGATCCATCTGGGGGATGACGGCGCCGCGAGCGCGACATGGAGAGCATGGCGAGTGCCGCCGACCATCGAGCCGAGCCCACCGCCGACCTCCTGCCTACGTGGAGCGCGCACCGTGCGGGCCGGCGGGGCACCAATGTCGAGCGATGGTTCCAAGGTGCGTCGGGCGTGTCATTCCCCCGCCTACGGCATCTCCAGGTGGCCAGATCCGCTAAGTCAACGGCATTGGGCCTAAGGACGCCGGTCGCGAATGCGGCCGGTTCGAAGACTGCGCCAAGGCGGTCCGCGAAGCGGAGCGGCGTTATGGCCTAGCCGGCGTCGCGCCCCACCGGCGCTTCAAGACCTCGCGCGCTTCGTCGTCGCGCATCGAGAAGTCCGACTGGAAGAACGACCCGCTCGGTAGCCACTTCCACCAGAAGACGCCGCGCACGTGGGGGGCCTTCGCGATGCGTTCGAGGGCCGAGTCCATCAACATCGTCCGCAGCGCGATCGCGGAGGCGCTGCCGTCGGTCGCCGGCTTCCACGGCTCGGCGGCGGCGTTGGTGCTGCGCGGATAGCCGAGCTCCGTGAATACCACCGGTCGCTTCGTCGTCCGCGAGAGGTGGGCGAGGTCGAGCAGGTGCTGATCCCACGCCGCGTCGATCGCGCGCTTGGTCGGCTGTTCGCCGCCCACCGGGAAGTACGCCTGCACGCCGATGAGGTCGACCGCGTCCCAGAACTTCACCGCGCGGTACTCGTCCCAGTTCGCCGCGTAGGTGATCTGGCCGTCGTAGACCTTCCGAACCGCCGCGATGATCTTCCGCCACGACGCCTCGCGACCACTCGTCGCCTTGTACTCGGTGCCCACCGCGAACACCGGGACGCGGTGCTTCGCGGCGAAGCGCGCCTGGTCGACGATCCAGCGCTCGTAGGAGGCGAAGAATCGTTTCCACGCCTCCTCGCTGTCGAACGTGATCGCGCCTCGCCACTCGAACGAGCCCCAGTAGGCGAGGTGCGGCTTCCAGAAGAGCTTCATCTTCTCAGCGGCCGCGATCTTCACCGCGCCGCCGAGGTAGCCCGTCTCTTCCGCGGGAGTATACTGAATGGAGCCATCGCGACGGATCCGGGCGTAGGGGTGGATCGCGACCCACTCCACACCCAGCCCGCGCAGCTGTTCGAGGCTCGCCTGCATCGGCGGCGCCCCCCACACACGACCGTAGCCGGGGCACGAGACGGTCATGCCCTTCATGAACGGGAGCTCCTTCGCCTCCGCGGGCGACGCGAACAGCGCCACGAGGCACAGCGTGATCGTGAGGACCCGTCGAATCGCCGCCACGATCCGTTCGACGTCCGCGCGCACCGGGACGTGCAAAAAACCCGTCGGCACCGACGCCGGGAGTCGATGCAGCGACGTGAACATCGTCTGGTTGCACAGGTATGTGCCCGCGTCGTCGCTGATGCGCGCGACGTACCCGTCCTCGACGAGCGCGCGCTGGATCGCTTTGACGTCGAGCCGCGACGTGAGCGTCTCGGGAGCGCCCTCGATCACCGGGGCGTCGTGAAGGACGCGGCCCGCGTTGTCGGGCACGCGGAAGCGGCGGCGGTTCACCGCGGTGCGCTCCACGCAGATCGCATCGCGATCCGCGACGCCAACGTGCAGCACCGCGACTGGCGCGCTCGCGTAGATCGCTTCGAGGGGCGGCCCCACGGCGTCGGTGTCCACCGGGAGCACCGCGGTGCGGAGTCGATGATCCGCGAGGTCGTCTTCGAGGCGCTCGACCGCGAGCGCGGAGCGGTTCTCGGGGACGCCGGCGAACGGCTCGAACCCGGTGACCCAGACGTCGCCCACACGGAGAGCTTACTGCACGGCGGTGGTGCTCGTCCTGAGGTCGCGGATGTAGTCACCGAGCAGGACGAGGGTGTCGCCGTCCTGACGCATGCCGCCCTGCGGGTGCTCGGGGCCGTCGAGGTGCTCGAAGAACAGCGGCAGCCCCTCCGCGAATCCGAAGGGCACTTTGCGCGGGTCCTGCCGCTGGTGGTGGATGTGCAGGTGGGGCTCGGAGGTGCGGCCGGAGTTGCCGCACTTCGCGAGCGGTTGGCCGGCGACGACCTGGTCGCCGACCGCGACCTTCAACGAACCCGGCATCAGGTGCGCGAGCAACAGGTACGTTTTCGACGACAGCTCGATCCCGATGTGGTTCCCGGCGAGCGCCTCGTCGACGATCTCACCCGGCTTCTGATCCGGTTCGCCGTCGTGCGCGACGACGATCTCCCCGGCCGCGGGCGCGAGGACCTCGGCGCCGTAGCAGCCGTAGTCCTCGAGGCGCTCCGACTTCGTGCCGGCGGGTTCGATCACCAGGTCGTACGCGAAGCGCTGGTCCGGGTAGAGCGCGTGGTAGTTCTTCTCGAGCTCGTCGCCGCCCCAGTACACCCGCATGCGCTCGCGGCTCGGGACGCGGATGCGCGCGGCCGGTTCGTCGTCGAGCGACGCCGGATACTTCACGCCGAACACGCCGGCCCCCCACAGCGCGGGGAACATGACGAACAACCCGAGCACCCACGCGACGATCATCGGGCGCGAGATGCGTCGGCGGACGAGCGCGTAGATCACGACGCACATCGCGACGAAGAACGCGAGGCCCGGCGTGACCTGCGTGATGAACAGCCACCCGAGCACGCGGGCCATGCCGCCCATGATCACGAGGCTCCACAACGTGAGGAACGACACCATGACGACGGCCGGCATCCAGCGCACGAACAGCCAGATCAACGCGACGGCGGAAGGATGGCGCTCCTCGGTCACGGGGCGATCCGCTAGCGGAAGTGATGCGGTATGGTCCAGCGCGATGAAGCGCTGTCTCGCGTTCTCGGTGACCCTCACGGTCGCGGTGCTCGGCCGCGCGAATGTTGCGGACGCGGCGCCGACCTCCCTGGCGATCACCTACTTCACGAACAACACCGGCGATGCAGCCTTCGACCCCCTCGGCCGCGGCCTCGCGGACATGCTGATTACGGACTTGTCCCACGTCGACACGATCCAGGTCGTGGAGCGCCAGCGGCTCAACGACGTGCTGGACGAGCTGAAGCTGGGGGAGACGAAGTTCATCGATCCCAAGACGGCGTCGAAGATGGGGGAGGGGCTCGGCGCGAAGTACATCGTGACGGGGGCGTTCATCTCGATCGATCCCGCGCTGCGGATCGACGGGCGCGTCGTGGAGGTGGCGACGAGCAAGGTCGTCTTCAGCACGAAGGTCGAGGGCAAGAAGCAGGAGCTGTTCCTCCTGGAGAAGGAGCTCGCGTCCGCGCTGCTCGACGGCATCGGCGTGAAGGCGTCGCGGCGGGCGGCGGCGAAGATGGGGCGCGTCGCGACGGAGTCGTTCGACGCGTTCTCCTCGTGGTCGAGCGGTCTGGCCGCGTTGGACCGCGGCGACATCGAAGCCGCGAAGAAGGCGCTGCAGGCTGCGCTCGCGGCGGACGACCGCTTCGACGCCGCGAAGTCGCTGCTCGCCGGCATCCGCGAGGACATTGGTCGCATCTCGGAGCAGCGGCGGGTGACGGTGGAGAAGAACGTCGAGCGGTTGATCGCGCGCATCGACGAGATCGCGAAGAACAAGGGGCCCTACGACGAGCTGGGGCCCGCGCTCACGACGCTCAGCACGAACCTCCCGGGGAGCGCGCGGGATCTCAAACGCGCGACGGGCAAGATCCTCGAGCTGAAGCTGCCGGACTCGGTGCGCTACAGCATGGGGACGCGCGGTGAGCCGCTGAACTCGATGGCGTTGGCGCTGTACGTCATGGCGAGTGTGCAGCTGCGGGCGAACGCCGACGTGGTGAGCTACGGCCGCGAGCACATGAAGCGCTACCCGAGCTCGATGTACTTCCAGTCGACGCGCATGAGCGTGGAGCGCGCGCTCACGGAGCTGGAGAAGAAGGACCAGGGCAAGCGGTCGCTCGCGGGCATCGAGAAGGCTTCGGACATGTACCGGGCCGAAATGCACTGCGGTCGTCACCAGCTGGAGGCGCCGAAGATCGAGGCGTGTCGCAAGTTCCTCGAGCTCGCGATGGGGACGGAGGAAGAGGACGACGCGGTGTCCGATCTCATCTCGGCGATGCGCAACGTGACGTCGATGAAGACGATGCAGGCGATCGTCGCGCAGGTGTCGAAGACGAAGGACGGCGCGATCGCGAAGGACCGCGCCGAGCGCAACGTGAAGGTGCTGCAGCGCAAGTTGGATCGCGTCGACCACGAGGTGCGCGGACCGATCGAGGATGACTGTTTCCGGAACCCGGACGCGGACGCGAGCGATCGCGCGTGTTCGAAGCTGTTGTCGATGAAGATCGATGAGCGCCTGACGAAGCGCGTGCAGGGCCAGCAGAAGCGAAACACCCGGCGGAGCCCGCCGCGGGATCCGGAGCGCGCGCAGGAGCGGTTCGAGCGGCAGCTGGAGCGTTCGTACCGGGACGCGGCGAAGGCATTGTTCGGGGTCGGTCGTGACCGCGAGGCGTTCGCGAAGATCGAAGAGGGGCTCGCGCGTCTGCCGAAAGCGGACGACCTGCATGAGATCGCCGTGGACTTCGCGGTCGCGCGCTTCGACGTACCGCGGGCCAAGAAGGCGCTCGCGCGGTGGAAGAAGATCAACGCGAAGGTGAACCCGCGGACGGACAAGGAAGTGAAGGAGCTCGCGTCGAAGAAGTTCGATCCGAAGGAGATCGAGCCGCTCGTGTTGCAGCGCTACGGGAGCGAGCTTTCGCGCGCCGGTCAGAACGAGCGCGCGGCCGAGGTGTACATCCGCGTCGCCAAGGAGTTTCCGGAGACGGAGTACGTGCCGCACCGTCGGATGTGGATGATGGCGGGGACCGAGCTGTCGAACGCGGGGCGCATCAAGGACGCGCGCAAGGCTTACGAGCGCGTGGTCGAGCAGTGGCCCGGGACCTCGGAGGCCGAGGCGTCGCGGACGTTGCTGTCCGTGCTCCCCGAGTGACTCGCGCGGCGATCGTTCCAAAAACCTGGGCAATCAATCGCCGTTCTTCTTCTGGATTAGAACGATCGACTCCGCGTAAGTCCTCCCTCGTTCCGCACAGCTTGCGGACGGGAGAGAACAATCGTGAAGAAGAACGCATGGATCCGACCGATCGCCCTCGCGGGCCTCGCCACCGCCGTGGCCTGCGGCGGTCAAAACCCTGACAAGGCGATGGACGACGTCATCGACCTCGACGCGCTCGCGACGAGCGGCCTCAGTGGGGACGAAGTCACCCTCTACGACATCCGCGGCGGCCGCCTGGCCGAGCTCCGCGGCGACGCCGCCTTGGACCTGTACGCGGTGCTCGACGCGGCGGGCGGCGTCCGGCGCCTCGAGCGCGACGGCCACACCTACCTGCTCGGCACGTACCTCGCGTGTGTCGCGCGGGTGAACGACACACTCTGCCAGATCGCTTCGGCGGACCTGTCGACTTCGGTCGACGGCTTCGAGTTCACAGTGCACGGTGCGCGTGGCGCGTCGGCGGCGAGTGAGCTGTTCGGCGCGCTGGCCCGCGCGAACGACCTGCGCCCGAACGCGGTGACGGTGGTCGAGAGTGATCGCTTCGTGTGCGGCAAGGACGCGCGCGACGCGTGGTGCGGTCTGTCGCCGCAGCAGTCGACGCCGAAACGCGCCGAGCTGGTGATGCGCTACGTCGGCCTGGAGCCGCTGGGCCCCGACTATGTTTACGAGGGTTGGATCATCACTTCGGCCGGGCCGATCTCGAGCGGACGCTTCGAGGTCTCGCAGAGCGACGAGACGTTCTCGTTCGACGTGCTCGAGTCCGACGCGCGCGACTCGACGGCGTTCGTCCTGACCATCGAGCCGAAGTTCAACGACGACCCGGCACCGGCCGCGACGCACATCCTCGCGGGGGACTACAGCGGCTTCGTGTCGAACCTCGGCGTGCAGCACCCCGCGGCGCTCGGCACGTTCTTCGGCGAGGCGGCCGGCTCGTTCATCCTCGCGGCGCCCAGCGACCCGAACGCTTCCTACGCGAACGGCGTGTGGTGGCTCGACCCCGCCGGCCCCGCGCCGACGCTCAACCTCCCGACGCTCCCCGGCGGCTGGGTCTACGAGGGCTGGGTCGTGACCGACCGGGGCCCGATCTCGACCGGGCGTTTCACGAGCGTCGAAGGCGCCGACAGCGATGGCGCTGGCCCGCAGGCCGGCCCCGAGCCGACCCCGCCGTTCCCCGGGCAAGACTTCGTGAACCCGCCGATCGATCTCGTGGGCGCCACGATGGTCATCACCGTCGAGCCGGAGCCGGACAACGCGCCGGGGCCCTTCACGATGAAGCCGCTGGCCGGGGTCGCGAGCGACCCGGGGCGCCCGGGGGTGCTGCAGTCGATGATGAATCAGGCGGCGGACACGAACCCCGTCGGCATCACGGCCTTCTTCGACGAAGACGGCGCGCTGTTGCGCTGACGTGACGGCGGGCGCTGCTCAGAAGCGCCCGCCGACCACGAACGACCCTCCGCCTTGCCCGTCCGGCGCGATCCCCACCGTGACGTCGAGGACGTCGTCGGGGGCGTCCCACGCGCGTGTCACGTAGGTCGTCAGGCCGAGCCCGCCGAGGGTGCCGAGGATGGCGGCGGTGAAGAAGACTTTGCCGTCGCCGACGTCGCCCTTGATCAGCACGACCGAGCCCATCCCGAGGAGCCCGCCGACGAGGCCGCCGGCGTCGATGAGGAGCACGCGGCCGCGGGTCATCGGCGCGATGTTCTTGTAGTTGAGCGCGCCGCCGATCGCGAGGCCGAAGTCCGCCGCGATCAGGAGCGACGTCCACAGCGTGGTGCTGTCCGCTTCGAAGTCCGCGAGCCCGTGTGCGTAGAGCGTGAGCGTCGACGCCCAAAGGCCGAAGCTCGTGGCGCGCGAGACGTCGCCGCCGCGGGGGTCGCGGAAGCTGTTGATCGCGATGCCGGTGAGCACACCCGCGCCTTGGCCGAGGAGCACGGTGGCGAAGGCTTCGTTGCTCTCCATGTCGAGCGCACTCGCGAGTGCGATTCCATTGAAGATACCCCAGCCCGAGGCGGCGTTGATCGTCTGCGCGCGGCCCGGCGTGATGCCGTTGCGGGTCGCGTACAGTGACAGCGCGAGGCCACCGCCGCCGCCGAGCGCGAGGAGGCTGACGATCACACGTGCGTCGTCACACTCGGCGGCGCCGCAGATCAGGCCGCCGGCGGTGATGCCGTAGAGCGTTTGGAACGTCGCGAGCTCCGCGCGCGCGAGCGGGGAGGGGCCCTCGGGGGCAAACGGATCCTTCGGGCCCGCCGGCTCGGTCGGGGGTGGGGGCGGCGGCGGAGGGGCCTTCGGCGGGATCGTCGCGAGGAGCTCAGCCGCGAAGTCGGTCGCGGGGTGCGTCCCGAAGTCGTCGATCACCGACTGTAGGATCTCGCGCCCGCGGTCACGGTCGCCGGCGAGCACGGCGAGGAAGGCGTCGTGGTACCGCTCCCACGCCGGGTCGATCGTGACGCTGCTGGTGTCCGTCGTCGTCGCGGTGTCGGTCACTGCGGGCGGCGGCGCAGCGGGCGGGACCCCGAGGATCGGCTCCGAGCCGGGCTCCTCCTGCGCGCGGGCCTCGAACGTCGATACCGTCGCGGCGAGCACGACGAGACCTGCGAGGCACCGGTTCACGAGCGAACGGTGGTCGAGATCGAGGCGGCGGGCAACCTCGCGACGTTTCAGGGGCGGTCGACCCAGCGCAGCGCGGCCGGGAGCACGACGAGGTCCGCGAACAGCGCGGTGAACATGGCGGCGCCGGCGAGGAGACCGAAGTTCTGGGTCGGGCCGAAGTCCGTGACGAGGAGGACGAGGAAGCCGGCCCCGATGACGACCGAGCTCATCACGATCGCCTGGCCGGTGAGGCGCGCGGCGTCGTCGAGGCCGTGGCGCTCGTAGGCGAGGACGAAGTGGAGCGTGTCGTCGACCGCGATGCCGAGCGCGATCGCGGCGGTCATGGTCGTGCCGATGTCGAGGGGGATATCGGCGGACTTCATGAGCAGGAAGGTCGCGGCGACGGGGAAGACGTTCGGGACGATCGCGACGAGGCCGATGCGTTTCCTTCGGATCGCGAGGAGCAAGATGACTTGCATCAGCAGGAAGGTGACGACGAGGCTCTCGGTGAGCGTCTTCAGCAAGCCGCGTTGCGCGCCGAGGAGCAGGCGATAACTGCCGGTGACCTCGACCTCGATGCCGTCGCGCCACGCCCGCTGGCGGATGGTGGTCGCGAGTCGATCGAGGTGATCGGCGTCGAGCGTCTGGATGGTCGCGGCGAGGCGTGCGTGGTGGCCGTCTTCGGTGAGCACCTCCGACAGGAGCGCGGGGCGTTCGGCGAGGAAGGCCCTCGCGGCGGTCGCGTCGGGGAGGGCGTCGGCGCCGCGTGTGCGGTGGGTGGCTTCGCGGAGCAGGAGGGGGAGGCCGACGACGGCTTCGATTCCATCGAGGGCTTCGATGTCCGCGGCGAGGCGATCGAGCTGGGTGATCTCGTCGACCACCGCGCCCGTGCTCGTGACGACGACCTCCAGCGTCGCGAGCCCGTGACCGCCGGCTTCGAGGGCCTCGTAGTCCATGCGCAGGGGGTGGTCGGGCGCGAAGTAGCGGATGGCGTGCGGCTCCGTCGGGAGCGACGTGAACGCCCACGCGCCGGCGGCGATCGTCGCGGCGGCGAGGAGGAGGCTCGCCGCCGCCTGTCCGTGACCGGCGCGGACGAGGCTCACGGCGAAGCCTGCGATCGGGTCCCGCGCGGCGGCCGTCGGGCGGGGCCACAGTCGCGCGGCGAAAGCCGGCACGAGCACGACGACGGTGACGACACCGAACAGCAGGCCGCCCGCCGCGGTGACGCCGAACCTCCGGATCGGGACCACGTCGGCGAGCGCGAGGCTCGAGAACCCGATCGCCGTGGTGAGCAGCGCGAGGATCGCGGCGCGGCCCTTGCTCTTCACCGCGGCGTCGGCGGCGGCGAGCGCGTCGCCGTCGAACTTCGCGCGGTACGCCGCGATGAGGTGCAGGGCGCCGGCGAGGAGCAGGACGAACAGGAGCGGCTTCGCGATGTCGACGACGAGGTTCGTGCTGAGGCCGGTCATCGCGTAGACGCGGTCGGTGGCGAGCACGGTGAGGCCGACAGGGGCGAACACCGCGGCGGTGGCGCGCACGCTCCGGAGGACGACGAGGCACACCACGAGGCACACCACGACGAGGAGCGGGAGCGCGAGCTGCGCGACGTCGCGCCCCGCGCGGTCGAGCGCGAGGTTCAGAAGGGGCGGCCCGGCGACGCGGATGCGGAGGCCGGCGGACTCCGCATCGCGGCGGGCGGCTAAGAGGCGGTTCGTGAGGGCCTCCCGCTCGGCCGGCGGAACGACCCGGGTGAAGGCGTAGACCGTCGCGTGGGGGGGCGTGAGGCCGAGCAGATCGAGGCGCCGCCCGAGGGGTCCGTTCAGATCCGCGAGGGCGCTGCGCCGCGCGTCGGCGTCGTCGGCGAAGACCGGGTCGGTGAGGACGGCGAGGGCGTCGGTGTAGATCGTGGTGGGGTCGAGGGTGGTCGTCGTCGCGGGGTCGGCGGCGAGGAGCGCGGCGACGGACGCGGTGTGCGCGAGGAGCGTGTCGATGTCTTCACCGCGCAGCGTGACAACGATGATCTCGTCGGTGCCGAACGCCTCTTCGAACCGCACGTAGGTGGCGGCTGCGGGGTCGTCGTGGGCGAGGAGGGCGTCGACCGAGTTGTCGACGACGGGCGCCGGCCCGAGCGCGACGAGCCCCGCGAGCAGCAGGGTCACGCAGGCGGGGAGCCACGTCGACCGGGCCAAAGACATCCGGCACGAACGTACCCCATTTTGGCTGCTACGCGCCGAGCGTGTCCTCCTGCCCGAGCGTGCGGCAGGTCGGGGAGGTGGGGACCGACTTGCCGTCGGCGAACGTGCCGAGGACGCGGTCACCCATTTGGGTGCTGACGCCCATCCAGTAGTTCTCGTTCTTGCAGTGATGGAGGCGGTGGTTCCGCCACATGCGGTGATAGAACGCCGACTTCGGCGTGTAGCGCGTGTGCACGAGGAAGTGCACCCACTCGTAGTGGAGCGTCATCAGGTACGTGAACGCGATGCCGGTGAACGCCTGCGGGAGGTCGAGGAACGCGGGCCACAACAGAAACGTCAGCGGCACCGAGACGACGAACGAACGCAGCGGGATGAAGAGGATGTCGAGGCGCCACGGGTCGCGGTGGTGGCGGCGGTGCTTCGCGGCGACGAACGGATCGATGCGCCGCCCGAACAGCTCGAACGGCTTGAAGTGCAGGATGAAGACGTGGATGACCCACTCCAGGAACGGCCACGCGGCGATGATGCCGAGGACGATCCACAAGTCCTGGAGCTTCCAGGCGCCGAGCGTCGCGCGGTAGCCGACCGAGACGACGGCGAGCGTGAAGATGAGTCGCGGGCTCGCGTGGCGGCAGAAGTAGAGGAAGGCGTCCTTCGGGGTCGCGGGGTTCTCGACGGCGGTGGTCATCGCGCGTCTCCTTTCGTGGCTTCGGCTTCGAGGGCGTTCATCAGCTCGAAGACCTGGTCGGCCCCCTTGCTGATGAGCGCGGTGGTGCGTTTCTCGGCGGCCGCGGTGTCGCCGCGATCGATCGCGTCGGCGATCGCGCGGTATGCGGCGAGGTCGTCCAGCTCGGCGGCGAGGACGTCCGTCATCACCTCGAAGAACTGCTGATACGACCGGTTGAGCGTGTTGTAGGCGAGGCGGTACGCGATGTTCTGCGACGCGGCGACCATCGTCCCCCAGAACGCCATCGCGAGGCGTTGCCGCTTGCCGCGGTCCCGGGCCTGCCGCTCCATCTGACCCACGAGATCGAGGAGGGCGTCCTTGTCGTCTTCACTCGCGCGCAGCGCGGCGAGCCGCGCGATGTCGGGCGCGAGCGCCGAGCGCATCTCCATCACGCTACGCACGACCTGGGTGTCGAGCGTGCCCGCCGAGGTGAAGAGCATCTCCGTGAGGAGGTCCATGCCGGCGGTGTCGAGGAACGACTCCACGCGGGTCGTGCCGCCGTGTTGGATCGACACGAGTCGCGCTTGCTCGAGGCGCTTGAGCGCTTCGCGGAGCGCGCCGCGGTTTACACCGAGCAGCTCCGCGAGCTTGCGCTCGGAGGGGAGCGGGGCGCCGGGCGCCATCTCGCCGCGGACGATGCGGCTCTTGAGCTGGTCGAAGACCTCATCGGAGACGGAGCGGCGGCGCACGGGTGTCCACATGCGCGGAAGGCTAGATGGCCCGATGGTAAGAGGTCAAGAGGTAAACTGGTCATACCAGTGTCGGACTACCGTGCGGTTCGGGGGCCTGCTACGAAAGCCCGGCAGGCCCATGAGCATCGCTGTCGCGCGGGGACCGGAGGTCGACCACCTGCAGGCGGATCCCGCCTGGGCCGCGAAGTGGGCGGATCTGTGGGCGAGCTGTACGTTCGCAACCCCGTTCCTCCACATCGACGCGATCGCCGCCTGGCGCGCCCGATCCACCGCGGCGTGTGTCCTCGCCTACGAGCTCGACGCGGACGGGGAGCTGGTCGGCGCGTTCCCGATCGTCGAGGACGGTAAGCGCTGGGTCGGGTGGGGCGGTGCGTACGCGCTGCGTCACGGTTGGCTCGCTCGCCCCCTACGCGGGAGCTTCTTCGCGGAGCGCGCGGTCGTCGAGATTCACCGGCGAATGCCCGAAGCCACCGTGCACCTCGACGACCTCCCCGACGTCGCCCCCACCGACTGGACGGGGCGCCGTCGGCCCGCGGGCCGAATCGTTCGAGTAGAATCCACTGAAGAGTCTCGCATCGACCTCGATGGCGACGAGGTCTCGAAGCCGCTCGACAAACGCGCGAACAGCGCCCAGCTCTCCGCGTTGCGGAAGCTCGGGAAGATCGAGCGCGAGGACAACCTCGACGCAGCGGGTCTCGAAGCCGCGTTCGAGTGGTGGGATCGACACGCCCGGGCGACCTCTCGGCCCCAGCGTTACGACGAGGATCGCCGGGACTTCCTGCGGCGCATCGCCGACCGACTGACGGTCTCCGCGCTCTTCTTGAAGCCGCAGAAGAAGGGCTCCGAGCGGCGCATGATCAGCGCATTCGTAGGGCACGCCCACGGCGCTCACCTCGACGTGGAGTGCCTGGCGGAGGCCCCGGACTTCGAGCAGTGGTCAGCCGCCTACCTGCACTGGTTGATGCTCGAGCCCGAGGTCTACGCGCGGGGCGTGCGGCACGTGGGGCTGAAGGGCATGCCGCAGTGGCTCGGCTGGCTCGGCGCGCCGTCCCCCCGGGTCCACGTGCGGCTCCTCGGGCCCACCCACCAACGTGTCCGCCACGACGCCAAGGACCGCTTCCTGGGCCTGTCGCAGTGGGCTCTGGCCCGGCTGGAGCGCTGAACCGAGCGGCCCGGAGAAAAAACGAAAAAGGAGTGTCACCAGATCCGGTTGGGTCGCGTTGCCCCGACGAACCCTCGAACCGACAAGGAGATTCGTCCATGGTGACCGCAGCTTCGATGACCCCCGCTTCCTCGACCCCCGCCTCCGGCGCGCGCCTGTTCGCGCGTGATGGCGCCACCCTGCCGCTGAAGGCGAGCCACCTCGACGTCGAGGCCAAGGCCGGCCTCGCGCGCACCGTCCTCGTCCAGACGTTCGCCAACCCCAACGACCGCCCGCTCGAGGTCACGTACCTCCTCCCGCTCCCCGCCGACGGCGCCGTGAGCGGCTTTGCGTTCACCGTCGCTGGCAAGCGCACGGTGGGCGAGGTCGACAAGAAGAAGGCCGCGCGCGAGCGCTACGACGCCGCGCTCGCCGCCGGTCAGAGCGCCGCGCTCCTCGAGCAGGAGCGCCCCAACACGTTCACGCAGAAGGTCGGCAACATCCCGCCGCACGAGGAGGTGCGCGTCGAGGTCGTCGTGGACCAGAAGCTGGTGTGGATCGCCGAAGAGGGGCAGTGGTCGTGGCGGTTCCCGACCGTCGTGGGACCGCGGTACATGGGCGAGCCCGGGCGGGTGAAGGACGCCGCGCGGGTCACGGTCGACGTCGCGGATGGCCCGCTCCCCACGACGCTCACGCTCGACCTCGTGATCGGTGACGTTGTCCTGAACGGCCGCACCCCTGCGTCCCCCTCCCACGCGATGACCGCGACGGAGGAGGGGCTGCGTCGTCGCGTTCGGCTCGACGCCGAGGCCCGGGCGGCGCTCGACCGCGACTTCGTGGTGCGCTGGCCGGTCGCCAAGCCGGAGGCGGGGGTGGTGCTCGACGCCGCGCGCCCCGCGGAGCACCAGGGCCACGCCTACGGGCTGCTCACCATCGTGCCGCCCGAGGCGCCGAAGGCCGCCGCCGCGATGCCGCGGGATCTCATCTTCCTGATCGACACCAGCGGCTCGATGAGCGGTCGCCCGCTCGACCAGGCAAAGCGGGTGCTCGCGGCGATGATCGACGGGCTCGCGGACCACGACCGCCTGGAGATGATCGAGTTTTCGAACCGCCCGAGCCGCTGGAAGGGCGAGCCGGTCGTCGCGACACGCACCGGCAAACAGGCGGCGCACAAGTGGCTCGCCGGGCTGCGCGCGGGCGGTGGCACGGAGATGCGGACCGGGTTGCTCGAAGCGCTGACGCCGCTGCGGAGCGGTGCGCAGCGGCAGGTCATCCTCGTCACCGACGGGTACATCGGCTTCGAGGGTGAGATCATCGAGACGGTGATCGAGCGGCTCCCGAAGAGCTGTCGCCTCCACACCGTCGGGGTGGGATCCGCGCCGAACGACGCGCTGCTGAAGCCGGCCGCGCGCGCCGGTGGTGGTGTGTGCCTCGCGCTCGCGATCGACGAGGATCCGGAGCGCGGCGCCGCGCGGCTGGTGAGCAAGACGGCGCTCCCGCTCGTGACCAACGTGAAGGTGAAGGGCGACGCCGTCGAACGCACCGTGCCGATGGCGCTCCCGGATCTGTACGCGGCAAGCCCCGCGATGATCAGCGTGGAGCTGTCGCCGCTCGGCGGCACGCTCGTCGTGGAGGGCGAGACGGCGAACGGCCCGTTCTCGCAGCGCATCGAGCTCGCGCCGCTGGCGTTGGGGGAGGGGCACCAGGCGGTGACCGCGCTGTTCGGTCGTGAGTGGGTCGAAGACCTCGAGGCCCACCGCTGCGCCGGCGGCGACGTCCAGGACGTCGACGCGCAGATCGAACGGGTCGGCCTCGACTTCCAGATCGCGACGCGCAAGACGTCGTGGGTCGCGGTGTCGGCCGACGTCACGGTGGACCCGGAGCTGGATCGGATGCAGTCGACGATGCCCCACGCGTTGCCGTACGGGATGTCGGCGGAGGGCGTCGGCCTGCGGGCGGCGATGCCCGCGCCGCTGTCGCAGACGCGGTCGGGGGTCGCGACGGGACGCATGCGGGCGCCGACCGGGGCGGGCTTCGGGGGCGGCGCGCTGTCTGACGAGGACGGCTTCGCGGATCTCGATGACGTCGATCTCGAGGACACTCCGGTGACGGCGGAGCTCCCTGAGAGGCTGATGCGGTTGAGCAGCGAAGAGGCGCCGGCGCGCCGCGCGGCGAGGATTCCCGCGAAGGGGAAGAAACGCGAGGCGCCCGGCGCGCCGCGGCAAGACGCGCTGGGGCCGGACGACACGGACAAGGTTGTGATGTCGAGCCTGGAGGGCGAGGTGCCGACGTCCGATCTGCAGGGGGAGGTGCTCGCCGAAGCGGAGGAGGCCTTCGACGCGCACGGGGGCGAGGAGCTCGAGCTCACCGGGTACGAGGACGCGTGGGCGCGTGAAGACGACGCGCCGGACTTCGCGAGGGCCGCGCCGCCGCCGCCGCGCGCGCTGCGGTCGGAGCCGCCCGCGGGCGCGCCCCAGGGGCCTTCCGAGGATGAGGAGGCTCGGGTTGAGTCCGCCCTCGATGCGCCCTCGGAAGCGGCGCCGACGCGGGGCCGCCCGGCCGCGCCCAAGCCGGCCGCGCCCGCGGAACCGCCAAAGGCGGCGGCAGGCTCGGCGCCGGTGTCCGGCCGTCCGGCCGCGCCGGACGAACCGTCGGACGCGGCGGCAGGCTCGGCGCCGGTGTCCGGCCGTCCGGCCGCGCCGGACGAACCGTCGGAGGCGGCGGCAGGCTCGGCGCCGGTGTCCGGCCGCCCGGCCGCATCGCCGCCGCCGGCGCAGTCGTCGGCCGACGTCCCGGTGCAGGCGGAGCCCGCGCGCTCGATGAAGGTCGAAGAGGACAAGTCGCTCGCGACGCGCAGGGCCTCGATGAGGCTCGTGTTCATCGCGCTCGCCCTCGGTGGCCTCGCGTTGCTCGTGCTGCTGCTCCTGTGGCTGTTCGGAGGGCTCGCGTAGTCGTGACGAACCTCGACGTTCATGCCGCCGCGATCGCGGCGGGTGACGAGCGTGCGTTCGCCCGTTGGCTGGCCGGATCGGAGGCTCCGATCCGCGCCAGCCTCCGGTCCTTCGCGGCCTCGGTCGACACGGAAGCCGTCCTCCAGGAGACCTTGCTCCGCGTCTGGCAGGTCGCGCCGCGCTTCGAAGCCGACGGCCGCGACAACGGCCTCCTCCGCCTCGCGATCCGGATCGCCCGCAACCTCGCCATCAGCGAGACCCGTCGACTCCGGACGCGCCCCATCGAGCCCGACGACCTCGAGCGTCACCTCGCCGAGGCGATGGGCCCCGCGGGCACGAGCGATCCGCTGCTCGCCCGGCTGATCGCGAAGTGCCGCGAGAAGCTCCCCACCAAACCCGCCCAGGCGCTCGCCGCCCGGCTCGAGTCCTTCGGCGCCGCCTCGGACGCGGTCCTCGCCGAGCGCCTCGGTATGCAGAAGAACACGTTCCTCCAGAACTTCACCCGCGCTCGCCGAATGCTCGAGCAGTGCCTCGAGCGCGGCGGCGTCGACATCCGAGAGGCGTCGACATGAACGACGATCGCATCCAGGAAGGCACCACCGCGTGGCGCCCGCGGGTCGGCGGGCGCATCGACATCCTGCCGGCGTGGCACGATCTCGACGAGGAGGGCCGGCGGGAAGCCTTCGAGGAGACCGTCGCGCTGCGGAAGCTGGAAGCCGCCCTGGATCCGGACGGTCTTTCGTCCACGGCGCACGCCGTGCTCGATCGGATACGCCGCGCGTGAACATCTCGATCTGACGGGCGCGTGTCGAATCGCGACAGCGTTTTGTCGGGCGCAACGATTGCCGAGTGACGCTATCCTGGGCGCAGTCCCGTGAAGCGTCCTCAACTCGAAGCCACCCCGCAGGAACGACTCGACGCGATCGGTGAACGCGGCGACGACCTCGTCGTCGTCCTCGGACCCGACGGCTGTCTGCGCGAGTGCTCGGCGAGTGTGTTGCGATTGCTCGGCTACACCCCCGGCGAGCTCGTCGGCCGCGCGTACGCGGAGCTGCTCCACCCCGAAGACCTCGCCACCGCCGGCCCCGCGATTCGCGACGGCACCGACGGCACCGTGCGCGCGCGCGTGCGACACAAGCTCGGTCACTACGTCACCCTCGAAGCATCGGCGAACGCCATCCGGGACGAGTCGACCGACGACGTCATCGAGGTGGTCGGCGTGCAGCGCCAGAGCAAACAGCCCGCCGACGCGTCGACGGCGTCGGCCACGCGACCGCGCTCGGACGAGGCCCGAGAAAACCTCCTCGCCGTCCTCGCCGCTGCCGTCGAACACATCCGCACGTTGAGCGGCGACGAGGAGCTCCCGGACCACGTCGACGAGATCGTTCGCAACGTCGAGGAACACACCACGAACCGACGCAGCTCGGGCACGGGGCGCTCGGTCAGCCCGCAGAACGTGCTCCAGGAGATCGGCCCGCTCCTCCGCGGCACGCTCCCGGAGCACATCGACGTGCGCATCGACTTCGCGCGCCACGCGTCGTCCGTACCGCTGCACGCCGAGGAGCTGAGACAGATCGTCACCAACCTCGCGAAGAACGCGGCGGAGGCGATGCCTCACGGCGGCATCCTCTCGATCGTCCTCGCGCAAGCGCGCGAGCAGGTCACGATCGAGATCGAGGACTCCGGCGAGGGGATGTCGAGCATCACCTGCGCGCGTGCGCCGCACCCGTTCTACACGACGAAGTCCTCCCACGAGGGCCTCGGCCTGTGGGTCGTCCAACGCCTCGCGCGCCAGGTCGGCGGGAGCCTCCAGATCGACAGCGAGCTCGGCCGCGGGACCAAGGTCACCGTCGCGCTCCCCTCGGCGACGGCGCCCGAGCACGTCGGCGCGCCGCTCGGCGCGAACCTCGGCCGCGTCCTCGTCGTGGACGACGACCCGGCGATGCGCACGCTGGTGTCGCGCGCGCTCACGAAGCTCGGCTACGGCGTCACGCAGGCGTGCGACGGCGACGAAGCGCTCGAGCTCATCCAGCGCGACGACAAGTTCGATCTGTTGATCACCGACGTCGTGATGCCCTCGATGGGTGGCCTCGACCTCGTGAGCCAGATCCGCGAGCGCGTCCCCGTGCCCGCCATCTACATGACGGGTTACCAAGATCTCGTCCTCGACGAGCGCCCCGACCTCGCTCCGCTCGTCCTAGCCAAACCGTTCACCGCTCGAGACCTGATCAACACGGTGCGCACCGTGCTGAAGTCGTCGGCGCCGTGAGGCCGCGCGCGCCGTGAGGCGTCGCGCCAGCTCCGTCACCACCACCCGATAGAACCGAGGTGCCTCCAACCTTCGCCGCGTCGCGGGGTCGAGCGCCGACAGCGCGACACGCCACGACTCGCGCACCGGGAGCACCACGTCGGGCACCGCCTCGTACGCGCGCTCGATCCGGATCCCGTCGAGGCGCACCCGCGCGAGCGGGGTCTGCACGATCACCGTCGCCTGCGCGCTCCCGTCGGCCTCCGGCGGGCCGATCTCGAACGCGAGGCGCATCGTCGGCGAGCGGGGCGGGGCCGGTGGCCCCTCGACGGCCGCGAGCACGGTGTGCGTCGGGATCTCGCCGCCGACGTTCCGCGCGTCGGTCGCCGCGAGCGTCCGCAGCGTGACGCGCCCCGGGACACGCGCGAGCAACGCCGACCGCGTCACGATCCGCGCCGCGTCGCCGGGGCTGAGGTGACGCCGCGGCGGCGGGAGGCGGAAGACGTAGTCGACGGGACGCGCCGCGGCCGCCAGCCTCGACATCAACGGTATCAGCGCCGGCGCGATCGGCGCGCCGCTCGCGACGAAGCGCCGCGCCGCCAGATCGATGTCCATCCAGCGGAGCGCGAGCGTCAGACCGAGGGGAGCCTCGCTGGTGAGCAAGAGGCCGAGGAGGAGCTTGTCGGCGAGCGCCGTCGCGGCTCCGAGGAGCCGTGCGACCTCGTCGGCGTCGAGCGCGTCACGCATGGCGCGCGCTTCATCAGGATGTGTGCCAGGCGCACGGGCCGCGGACGCGACCCGCGAAGTTCGATTATCGAACGAACGGCCGGACGAACGCCCGCCGCGTCCGATTATCGGACGAATCGGCTACTGCATGATCTCGAGGAGCTCGACGTCGAACACGAGCATCCCCTTCGGCGGACGCTTCCCCTCGTACGCGAGCTTCTCCGGGATCCACAGCCGCGCCTTGTCGCCGACGTTCATCAGCTGGAGCCCTTCCGTCCAACCCTTGATGACGCCGTTGAGCGGGAACGTCGCCGGGCGACCGCGCGTGACGGAGCTGTCGAACATCTTCCCGTCCGTCGTCCAGCCCGAGTAGTGCACCTTCACGACGCTCGTCGCGGTCGGCTTCTTGTCACCCTTGCCGGGCGTCAGGATCTTGTACGCGAGCCCCGAAGCGGTCTTCTTCGCGTCCTTCGGCGCCTTCGCGACGTCCGGCGGGGTCTTCGGCGTCTCAACGATCGACAGCAGCTCGACGTCGAACACCAGCATCCCCTCCGGCGGCCCCTTGCGGCCCTGGTAGGCGAGCTTCTCCGGAATCCAGAAGCGCGTCTTGCCGCCGACCTTCATCAGCTGCAGGCCCTCGGTCCAACCCGCGATCACGCCGCGCAGCGGGAACCGCGCCGGCTTGCCGCGCTTCACCGAGCTGTCGAACATCTTCCCGGTCGTCTGCCAGCCCGTGTAGTGCACCTCGACGGTGTCCTCCGCCGACGGCGCCTTGCCGTTGCCCTCCTCGAGGGTCTTGTAGGCGAGGCCCGACGCGGTCGTCTTGGCGTCGGCCGGGGGCGCCGCGACGTCGGCGGGCGCGGGGATGTCCGCCGGAGCGGGCGGCGGGGCGGCCATCGGCTTCGCGCCGCCGGCACCGACCTTCTTCATCGCGTCGGACGGCTTGAACCCCTTCTGGGTGGTGTCGGCCTTGGCCTTCTCGTCGGCCTTCGCGGCGGGCTTTTCGGCGCCCTGCTCGCAACCGACGCTCAGCACGAACAGCGCCGGGGCCAAGATCAGAGAACGAATCTTCGTCATGGGCGCGGACGTTAGTGCCCCTGGGGCAGGAACGCCAGCCAGAACCCGAGGTCCGTGCGCGCGAGCGCCCAGCCCAGCCCGAGCCCCACCACCAGCCACGGCCAGACGCGCCTGCGACGCCCCCGTGAGAACTCCACCGGGCGGATCCGCTTCGCCTCCATGTCGAAGAGGAGCACGCCGTCCGCGTCGAAGACGTGCGCGTACTCGAGGAGCTGGCGTCGCGTCGCCGTCGAGGTGGGATCGGGCGCGATCCGCCCCGACTTCACCTCCGCGACGAACCGTCGACCGCCGCGCCCGAGCACCATGTCCGCCCGCACCGTGATCGTCTCGGGGCGCCCGTCGACGTGGATCGTGAAGCGTCGCTCCACCTGCACGCCTTCGACGAGGTAACCCGCGCGGCGCGCGAGCACGACCGCGTCCTGCTCGGCGCGAGCGGCGCGTTCGAAGCGGCGATGGACACGCGCGCGTCGCCAGCGCCGGGCCCCCGCGAGGGCGAGGGCGGCGCCGACGAGCGCGGCGAGGAGGTAGGGGAGGGCGGGGTCGATGCCCCTGGCTTATCAGCGGCGGCGGCGCCGCGCGACCAGACCGAAGAGCAGCGCGAGGGCCGCCCAGCCGGAGGCGCCGTCAGCGCGCTCGGTCGCGGTGCAGCCGCACCCGGTGTCGTCGAGCTGCGTGAGCTCGTCGTTCGGGTCGGTCACCGGGTTGCAGTCGGCGCCCTGGCAGCCGGGGTCGACGATAGTCGGCGTGCACGTCATCTCGCAGCCGTCGCCGGAGATGAGGTTGCCGTCGTCGCACGTCTCGCCCGGGTCCAGGTTGCCGTCACCGCACGCGGGCGGCAGCTGCGTGATCGAGCAGTCGGCTTCGCAGCCGTCGCCGCTCGCGGCGTTGCCGTCGTCGCAGGCTTCGCCCTCTTCGACCTGGCCGTTGCCGCACACCGGGACGGGCGACGTGTTGTAGCCGACGATGCAGAAGTCATCGAGCGTCCACCCGCCGAACTCGAGGCCGCGGTCCGACTGCAGACGGAACGCGATCTGGAGCGCGCCCTCGCGGATCTCGTCCGAGACGTCGACGTCGTGGAAGCGCCACTCCTTGTCGGTGTGGTGGGTGTCGCCCTGGTTGCCGGTCGCGTAGTTCGCCCAGACCACCTCGTCGTTCGCGAGGATCTCGGCCTGGTCGAAGTCACCGTCCTCGATGTTCAGCCAGCGCCGGTACTGCAGACGGACGACCTCGAACTCGGAGACGTTGATCCACGGCGAGCGCAGCTCGTTCTGTTTGCTGGGCTGGTACAGGCCGTTGTAGTTGCCGCCGCCGAGGTCGTTGCCCGCGACCTGGTTGCCGCTGAACGCCTCCTGCGGGTCGCCGCTGTTCGCGGCGGCCATCGGCGGGCCGAACTGCCAGTCGTCGGCGCCTTCGCGGTCTTCACCGGCGAGGAGCGCGTGGGTCCAGCCTTCACCCTCGGGGTCGTCGTTGACCTCGAAGCCGGTGCAGTAGATCTCGGTCGCTTCGCCGATGAAGTACTCGTAGTACGGGTCGGCCGCGTTGTCGGGGAGGAGGATCTTCTCGCCGCTGTCGAGCGTGACCTCGATGCGGTACTGCACGACGTTGCCCTGCGTCTGGCTGGGGATCTGCTCCTCGTAGCCGAGCATCGTCGACACCATCGGGATGGCGCCGCCGTCGTTCGAGCCGCGGACGCGCCAGTCGAGATCGACGCTCGCGATGTTCGCGCCGGGGCAGGTGTTGTTGCTCTCACCGACCGGCAGCTGCACGCGCAGCATCTCGGAGATGACCGGCTTGCCGATCGGCACCGAGACCAGCTCGACGTCCGCGAGGCCGTGGCGCCCGAACGCGTCGTTGATCGCGCAGCGGTTCGGCGTGCCGTTGCTGAGGTCGCCGTCGTCGTCGTCGGCCGCGAGGACCTCGACGTACGAGGAGGGGATGTCGCGCGAGCGACGCAGCGCCTGGTGCCAGAGCTGGTCGGTGTGCGCGACCGCGGCCGCCTCGTCACCGAAGTCGATGATCAGCTGCTTGCGCAGATCCCACATCGCGCCCGCGAAGATCAGGCCGGTGGTGTGCGACTCGCCGACGTCCTCCGGCCACACGGCCTCGTCGTTCGGCGGGTCGATGTGGCGGAGCGGGGCGTTCGTGCGGAAGAAGCCGCGGCCCATGCCCGGGTCGTTGGTGATCGTCGCGGCGATGTAGTCGCTCGCGCCCTCGGAGAGCGCGCCGTCGAACGCACCCGCGCCGCGGATGATGACGTGCGCGTGGAACGAGTGGCCGTACTCGTGGTGGACGACGTCCGCGAGGCGACCCGTGTTCTCGCACTGCCGGCTCGACTGGAAGAAGTTGATCGTCGTGCCGTCCGAGAACGCGTTGCACGAGTTGCCGATGTTGACGGTCGCCTGGACCGGGTCGGCGTGCCAGTTGTTGTTCGGCGCGATGATGCGGGCGCGCTCCTTCACGACGCGCGCGTGGATGAAGGTGTTGAGCTGCGCGTCGATCTCTTCGTCGTTCGCGTCGTTCCAGACGGCGGTCCCGCCGTCGCTCACCGTGAAGTCGAAGGTGGCGCGTGCGCCGGCGTCGTTGTCGACGCGGACCTCGCTACCGAGGGGGGTCATCGTGCCGCTGATCGGGTCGGTGCCCGTCCAGGTGACGACGCCGCTTCCGTCGGTCGACGTGTTCTGACCGCCGAGCGAGACGTTCATGTCGCGTGCGTCCCAGTCGAGGCGCGTATCGGTCGGGCGCCGCTCCGGCGCGTTCATCTGCAGCGTGCCGGACGCGAAGCGCAGGTTCTGACGACGCGCGACCTCGGCGCCGTTCTCGACGTCGACGAAGACCGACCAGCGACCGAGCGGCTCCGCGACGTGCACGACGACCTCGGAGACGAGGTGGCTCGAGACGCGGCCGTCGTCGTGGACGAGCGGGAGGATGACCGGCGCGGCGGCCGGCGCGTACAGACGCACGTCCTTGCCCGCGGTGTTCGCCAGCGCGTTGCGCTCCAGCGTCGCGGCGCGGACGCGGCTGCGCGGGAGCTCCAGGCTCGCCTGCGGGAGGCCGGCGCTGCCGAGCACGAAGAGGCGGTCCTTCTTGATGCGCACGTTGAGGTGCGCGCCGAGGACCTCGAAACCCGCGTAGCGGACCTCGAACGCCACGGTGCGGAGCGCGCTCGCGGCGTCGTAGTCGTTCGCGACCAACACCAGGTCCGCGGGCGCGGCGCCCGGCGCGAGGAGCGCGAGGTGACGGTTCAGCACTTCACGCGCGGCGGCTTCGGCCTGGCTCGCGTTGGCGGTCGCGCCTTCGAAGTGGATTCCGGAGCCGTAGATGCGGGTCGGGATCTCGGTGTCGGCGTCCCATTGGGCGCGCCAGGTGCCGGGTGTGGCCTGGAGGAACTGCGTCCACCGTGTCCCCGCCGCCTTCGGCGTCGTCCAGCTGGTGGCCGGTTGAACGCGGACGGAACCCGTGGGCAGCAGCAGGCGCCCGTCGTGTCCCTCACCGTGTGCCCCGTGCATCGACGGGGGCGCAAAACCCAGCGCGATCGTCGGCGTCAGCGCCGTCGCCAGTCCCCATGCAAAGACCGCTTTGATCTTCATCCCTCTCCCTCTTTCGTCGTGACCCGCCCCAGTGTCCTCTTCGCTCGATAACTTTCTCGCGAACGCGTGTCCCGTGCGCTCGCGATACGTCCGGTCCGGGACTGAAGTAACACCATCGCGCGCCCGATTTCGCCCTGGTGACGCCAAATTACGGCATTCGACCGACCCGAAACCCCGCGTCGTGAAACCGATTGGAACGCACCATCCGACCTTTGCCTCCAATCCGCGCTTCGATGATGATTCGGCCTTCATGAAGCGTTCGATTCTCATCAGCGGTCTGTTGATCGCGGGGGTCACCAGCGCCGCGTTGGCGGCCGCGCCGCGCGCGAAGTTTCGCGAGCGCGAGAAGGACGTGCTGTCGCCCGTCTACACCGTCGACAAGAAGTACAAGTCGATGATGGGGCCGCAGAGCACGACGGAGGTCGCGCTCGGTGATCCCGCGAAGAAGGAGCTCGTGTGGATCACGGGGTACCGCGCGAACATGGTCGGCGCGGACGGCAACTCTTCGATGCCGCAGGAGTTCATGTGCCACTCCAACCTCGATCTCGATCCGTCGAAACACGCCGCGGCGCTCGACGCGCAGGGCGGGATCTCCGGGCGGCTGTTCACGTTGTCGCAGGGGCAGTTCGACATCCGCTTCCCGAAGGGCTTCGGCATCCCGATGCGCTCCGACGAGAAGCTCTCGCTCACGACGCAGGTGCTGAACCTCAACATCGCGAAGCCGAAGGACCTCAAGGTCCGCCACCGCGTCACGGTGCGCTACGCGCGGGACGCGGAGGTCGAGGGCAAGATGCAGCCGCTCTTCCAGAAGAGCGCGTACGGCCTCGCGCTCCTCGAAGGCCCCGACGGTCACTTCGGCAAGGACCCGGGTGACGGCCACGGCGAGGGGTGCCTCATGCGCGAGAACGCGTCGGAGCACGAGTACGACGATCCGCAGGGCCGGCGCTTCACGGGGCACTGGGTCGTCAAACCCGGCCGCGAGGTGAACCGCACCGACGCGACGCGGTTGATCGGCGTCCCGTACGACACGACGGCGCACTACATCGCGGTGCACCTGCACCCGTTCGCCGAGTCGCTGGAGCTGGTCGACAAGACCGCGAAGAAGACGGTCTTCAAGAGCAAGGCCCGCAACTACGCCGAAAAGATCGGGCTGGAGCACGTCGAGTACCTGTCGAGCGCGGAGGGCATCCCGTTCTACGAAGACCACGAGTACGAGCTCGTCAGCACCTACAACAACACGACGAAGGAACCGCAGGACTCGATGGCGGTCATGTACATCTACCTGCTCGACAAGGAGTTCGAACGGCCATGAAGTTCTCGCTCGTCCACGAGCTGCCCCGCGACGCCGACACCGCCTGGTCGCTCCTCATGAGCGACGCTTACGAAGCCGCGGTCGGGCAGGGGAGCACGATGCAGCGTGTCACCATCGAGTCGCGCGTGGAGGACGGCGTCCTGCACGCGCGCTCGCGCATCACGAGCGACAAGGAGCTGCCGGGCCCGATCGCGAAGGTCGTCGGCGCGAAGGCGCTGTCCTACGAGCTGGTGGAGCGCTCCGACGCGAAGTCGCGCACGAGCCAGTGGGAGGTCATCCCGTCCAAGCTCGCCGATCGCGTCACCGCGAAGGGCACCTACGTGATCGAGCCGGGCCCCACGCCGGACTCGTGCGTGCGGAAGATCGACGGCGAGGTGATCGTGAAGGTCGCGCTCGTCGGCAAGAAGATCGAGGACATCATCGGGCAGGAGATCCGCGCCTCCTACGAAAAGAGCACGGACTTCGCGCGCGAGTACCTCCGTACGCACTGACGCCCCCCACACCCGGTCCGGGTCCCGGTTCCGGTCCGGGTCCCGACCCGGGGCCAGAGAAAACGCACAACCTCACCACCGGTTCACCACCGCGACGACACCGAACCCCCACCCCCCGTTGGCCCCTCGCGTGCACTACGTCACGCCAGGAGGAACTTCCAGGATGGGTTTCAACGTTCGTCGCTTCCGCACCGCAGCGGATCTCTTCAACCAGCTGGGCCTCGACGGCCCCGCGATCGCGCAGCAGCTCGCCGGTCAGGGGGGCCGGCCCGAGGATCTGATGGCGCTCTCCGCCAACCTCGCGAGCCTCTCCGGCTTCGGCCCGGAGCAGCTCCGCTCGCTGATGCGCAGCGGCATCATCGCGCCGGGCCGTGGGATGCCCCGGCCGAACGGGTTCACGCCGCTCGGGTACGCGCCCGAGGCGCCGTCGTTCTCGGACCTCGATCCCAGCTCGATGAGTCGCCTGCAGCGCTTCCTGCGCGCCGACCCCTTCGGGCGTCAGATGGTCGAGCGCATGCTCGGCGGCCGCATCCAGCCCGGCCCCGACGGACAGCTGCGTGTGCAGCCGTTCACGGGGGGCTCGTCGCCGGACGTCGGGAGCAGCCCGGCGCGGCAGATGGTGCGTGAGATGCTCGCAGGGCAGCCGCAGGGTTATTCGAACGCGATGATGAACGGCCTCGCGAACTGTTGCGGCGGCGGCGGCTCGAACCGGTGTGGCGGCTCCGCCCCGTCCTCGTCCGGATGCGGTGGCGGCGGGAGCGCGAGCTCGGTCTTGAGCGACCCCGCGCTCACCGTCGAGGACAAGGTCGCCCTGATGCTCATGATCATCATGAAGCAGATGGACAAGCAGATCGAAGCGCAGGCGAACTACATCAACGCCCTTCAGCAGCAGCAGAGCGGCGGCAAGGGCGGTGGAAAAGGCGGCGGCGGGAAGGGCGGTGGCTCGGCCCCGTCGATCGACGTCGAGACGATGAAGCTGAAGCGCCTCATCGACAAGCGCTCGCAGATGTTCGACATGCTTCGCCAGATCATCGACAAGTACAACGAGACGGCGAAGAACCTCATCCAGTCCATCGCGCGCTGATCACCTCGCGCCGCGGATCTCGCTGCCACATGTGACCTACCAACCCCTGCGCCGACCTCGGCCCCTGTGCCACTCGTGCCCACGTCGGGCCGACGGTCGGCGTTCACGGCGACGCGCACCGCCGTTCGGCGCAACGCGCTCACCGTCTGGTTTGCCTGACAGAAAGGTGCGAGCGCAAAGCGTTGCCCCCTCGATCGCGCAAGCGCTTGCCCGAACCACAGGGCCCTACCCGCGATTCGTTTCAAAAGAACACACGAAACACGCGCAACAAGGCCTCACGGCGTTGGCACGGTGCCTGCTCTAGTCCAAGTCACCCAGCGAGCAACGCTGACGAAAGGAAACCAAGCGATGAACCGTACCCCCAGCAAGACCAACCTCCTCAACAAGCTCCTCGGCGTGGCCTCCGCCGTGTCGATGTGCGCGGTGCTCGGCGTCGCTACCGAAGCGCGGGCGGAGCGCCCGGCGCCCGAGCTCGACCTCGGCGACAAACGCGTCACCGCCGTGGAGATGGACGACTTCCACGAGTCCCGCATCGTTCGTGAGCGCACACCCGGCAAGAAGGCTGTCACGTTCTCCGCGATGAACGAGAAGATCGATTCGAAGGCCGAGGTCGTCTTCGAGATTCGCTCGGAGTCGAGTGACCGCGACCTCCCGCGCTGGCGCTGCGTCGCCCGCAATAACGTCAACGAGTGCTTCGACAAGCCCGTCCGCATCGCCTACCTCGCCAACGACGACCGCGTGGTGATGAGCGTCCGCGTCCAGAAGCGCTCCCCGATTCTCGCGAACCGCTGAACCCAATCTCTACACCCCCTGTAGCGAAACCCCGCGACGGCGGCGGCTGGGAGCTGGGCCCAGCCGTCGTCGCCGCACCCCCTCTCTTCGGGGCCGGGTGACCCAATTCGATCCGTCCGCCCGGCCGACCCTCCACTGCCCGCCCCCTGGACCCGATTCGAGTGGGCGGACCGATGCACGCTCCGGAACACCGACCGATCGCGGCCAGCGGGGCCATGAAGGAGGTCTTCGCGACCGTCGACAAGGTGGCGCAGGCCGTCGTGCCCGTCATGGTGTTCGGCGAGACGGGCACCGGCAAAGAGGTCATCGCGCGCCAGATCCACGAGCGCGGTCCGCGCGCGAGCCAGCCGATCGTCTGTCTGAACTGCGGCGGCATGTCACCGCAGCTGATCGAGAGCACGTTGTTCGGCTACGAGCGCGGTGCGTTCACCGGTGCGATGCAGCAGAGCAAGGGGGTCTTCGAGGCGGCGGACCACGGGACGCTGTTCCTCGACGAGATCGGCGAGCTCCCCCTCGAAGCGCAGGCCAGCCTGCTCCGGGTGCTCGAGACGAAGCGCCTGGTGCGCGTCGGCGCGACGTCCGAGGTGGAGATCGACGTCCGCATCGTCGCCGCGACCCATCGCGACCTCGAAGCGATGTGCCGTCAGGGCACCTTCCGTTGGGATCTCTACTACCGTCTGAACGTCATAACGCTGCGCGTGCCTTCGCTGCGGCAGCGCCTCGAGGACATCCTCCCGCTCGCGCACCGCTTCGCGGAGATCGCGGCGGCGGCGAACCACGTGGCGATCGAGGGGATCGAGCCCGAGGCCGTCGCGATGTTGATGAGCTACGACTGGCCGGGCAACGTCCGCGAGCTCAAGAATACGATCGAGCGCGCGGTCGTCGTGACCTCGTGCGGCTGGATCCGCCCCGAGCACCTCCCGGAGCAGATCCGCGAGGGTGGGGCGACGGTCGAGCTGGATCTGCGGGCGCTCGTGCCGCAGATGTTCGAGGCCCCCGAGGAGGTCCCGGCGCCGCGGCCCGAGCACATCGAGGCCCCCTCGGTGCAGGCGGCGATCGACGAGGTCGCGCCCGAGGAGCTGCTCGATTTCAAGACGGAGATGGCGAAACACGAGATCAAGGTGCTCGTGCGGGCGCTACGGCTCGAGGACCACAACCAGACGGCGGCGGCGAAGCGGCTCAAGATGCCGTTGAGGACCTTCGTCCACAAGCTCAAGGTCCACGACATCAAGCGCCTCATCGAGCAGGGTGCCGTCTGACGGGCCAAACCTTTCGGTACATCGACGCCTTCCCCATCGCGGTACGGTGGTGCTACCCCCGTTTTCGACGCTCGGTGCCGGTCTGGGACGACCGCATCGACGAACTACCGAGAACGGAGTCTCCCGATGTTGCTCAAGACAACCCTGACCTTCACGCTCGCGCTGTCCGCGATAGCGCTGACGTCCTGCTCGGACGACCGCCGCGGCGACGGCAACGTCGTCTTCGTCGGCTGCGGCGACGGCAACCTTCAGTCCACCGAAGAGTGCGACGACGGCAACCGCACCAACGGTGACGGCTGCTCCGCGGCCTGCACGATCGAAAACAGCAGCGCGACCTGCGGCAACAACGTGGTCGAGACCGGCGAGCAGTGCGACGACGGCAACACGGCCGGCGGCGACGGCTGCTCCGCGGCCTGTCAGCTCGAGAACGCCGCGAACTGCGGCAATGGAACGCTCGACGCCGGCGAGCAGTGCGACGACGGCAACACCACCAGCGGCGACGGCTGTTCGGCGACGTGTCAGACCGAAGGCGGCGCGGTGTGTGGCAACGGTACCGTCGAGGCGGGTGAGACCTGCGACGACGGCAACACCACCAGCGGCGACGGCTGTTCGTCCACGTGCCAGACCGAAGGCGGCGCGGTGTGCGGCAACGGCCTGGTCGAGGCGGGTGAGACCTGCGACGATGGCAACACCACCAGCGGCGACGGCTGCTCGTCGACGTGCCAGACCGAGGGTATGGCGGTCTGTGGCAACGGCCTGGTCGAGGCGGGTGAGACCTGCGACGACGGCAACACCACGAGCGGCGACGGCTGCGACTCGGAGTGCCAGACGGAGATGATGGGCACGACCTGCCAGCAGGCGTGCAACCACGTCTTCAACTGCGCGCAGATGCAGTGCCCCGGCACCTACGACGAGCAGGCGTGTGTGAACGCGTGCCTGATGGATCCGCAGGGCTTCATGCCGGAGGCCGTCGCGGCGCTCAGCTGCGCCGAGATCAACGCGCAGGTCTGCGTGCAGACGCAGGAGACCGACGCCGGCAACCCGTGCATGGCGGACGCCGACTGCAACGCGGGCACGCTCCAGGCGTTCTGCTTCCTGGCGGACGACGGTGGCATGGCGACGCCGTGGGTTGGCGGTTACTGCACCGCGATTGGCTGCCGCGCCGACTCGGAGTGCGGGACGAACAAGTACTGCGTTACGATCGACCAGCAGGGCACGACGGCGTGTTTCCAGGGCTGCATGCCGTCGAACAACGGCGCGGGTGTCTGCCGGATGGGTTACCAGTGCCCGGACCTCTCGGGCGGCATGGGGATCGGCGTCTGCCTCCCGAACTGCACCGCGGACGCGGACTGCAACACCGGACAGACCTGCAACCTGGCCACCGGCCAGTGCACTTAGGACCGCCTCGGGGCGGCCGTCACTGCGGCAAGCGTGAGAGCGCGTCGCGGTAGGCCGCCCCCGCCTCACCCGGGTCGGGCTCACCGATCGTCACGACCGCGACCCGCACCCCGCTGATCTTCGCGATCGCATCCAACGCCGAGAACGCCAACGTGGAGCCGTCGGGGAACACGATGGCGCCCCGCGGCGCGTAGGCCACGACCACCAACCCGGACACCGCCGTGGCGGACGCCGCGCGGATGAGCGAACGGAGCATCGCTTGGTCGACGCGTTCGCCCCCGAGCGCGTTCAGCGCTGCCATCTCCTGGCCGCGCGGCGTGCGTTGGAAGGTCCGTTCGAACTCGTACGGTGCGCTCGGACGCACGACGACCGTAGCGTGCTGCGGTGGTGCTGCGTCGCCGATCGGCTCGACGTCGAGGAAGTCGGCGAGGTCCGAGGCGTAGCTCGCGCCGTCGAAGATGCGCGTCGCTTTCGAGTCGGCGGCGCGGCCGACGTCGTCGGTGAGCGCGACGAGCTCGTCCGCGTGGGCGCCGGTCACCACGACGTCGTCGGCGGCGCGGGCCGGCAGCCGCGCGAGGTCGTCCGAGGCGCCGGCGCCGACGCGCAGGACGTCGTCACCCGACCGCGCGGAGAAGCGCGCGACGTCGTCGCCGGAGCGTGCGACGAGGCGGGCGCAGTCGTCGAGGCCGCCCGCGAGCATGGCCCCGATCGCGGCCACGAGCCCGCCCCCGGCGACGGCGTTCTTGGAGCTCATTCACGCCACGGTAGCACCGGGGCGCGTCAGACCGCGACCTTGGTCTCGTGGTCGGTGGCGCCCTTGAAGATCCACGCGCAGATCGCACCGGCGAAGAACCCGCCGGCGTGCGCGAGCCATGCGACGCCTTGGCCGCCCATCGCGAACATCACGAGCTGGTACGCGATCCAGAAACCCAGGTACCAGTACACGCCGATGCGCAGGCGGAAGACGACGATCATCACGTACAGCTTCACCTTCGGGAACAGCACCAGGTAGGCGCCCATCACGCCGGCGATCGCACCCGAGGCGCCGAGCATCGGGATGGAGCTGTCCGCGTTGAACGCGAAGTGCAGCAGGCTCCCGCAGATCATCGAGATGACGTAGAGGGTGATGAAACGCGTCGCGCCGAGCTCGTCCTCGACGTTGTCACCGAAGATCCACAGAAAGTACGCGTTGCCGGCGAGGTGCATGAACCCGCCGTGGAAGAACGCGCAGGTGATGATCGTCCAGATGTGCTCGCCGTGGATGAACTCGGACGGGACGAGGAAGAAGAACCCACCGTACTGCGCGAGCCACTTCGGGTCGTTCGGCATCAAGGTGATCTGCGCGAGGAATGTCACCACCAGGACGACGAGCAGCGTGTACACCACGTAGGGCGTTCGCTTGACGGGGTTCCACGCTTCGACCGGGAACCCCGTGAGGAGCTGGAAGACGTAGCTCGCCGCGCCGGGTTTGATCTGTCCGCTCGCGCGTTGCTCTGCGTGCACCTCCGCGTTCTGCACGATGCGCTGAAGGACGAAGCCTTCGCGTCCGTCCAGCCACAGCCCCGCGCAGCGCGCGCACAGGTCGACCTCGACCTTGTCCTTCTCGAACTCGACCTCGAACGCCTCCATGGGTGTGCGGTCCTTCGGGCAAAGGAGGTCGGTCTCACCCTTCGACTTCGCCGCGAAGCTCTCGCGCCACTGATCGGGGCCCGCGTGCGCGCCGAAGAGGCGTTCGGCTTCACCCGGGTCGAGGAAGTTCCCACCGCAACGACGGCAGTGATCCAGCTCCTCGCCTTCGTGGACGAACAGCATCAGGGGATAGGTACAGCGAGGGCAGCGACGCATGGGCTGGACGCTTCCTACCAGCTTGTGAGCACCCACTGATAGCGGTACACGTTCGAACATGGCGAACGACCCGGACGGTCTGGCCGCGCAGAACCTCGCGTTCGTGGAGTCGATGTACATCGCGTGGCGCTCGGATCCAGCGAGCGTCGACGCGGCCTGGGCCGAGTACTTCTCGGAGCACGGCGTGGACGACGGTGTGGAACGCCTCGGTCCCTCGTTCGCCCCCCGCAGCATCTTCAACCCACCCGGCGGCAACGGCCACGTGGCGCACGCTCCGGCCGCTCGGCCCACGGTCGTGGCGCCGCCCGGCGAGAGCGTCGCGGAGCGGCTCCCGTTCCTGCGCGGCGTCGCGATCTTCGAGGACCTCCCGAACGAGGATCTGGAGGCCGTCGCGCGCATCGCGACCGCCGTTCGGGTCAACGACGGCGACGTCTTCGTGCGCGAAGGCGACATGGGCCAGGACCTCTACGTCATCACGGCGGGCAAGGTGCTCATCCGCCGCAAGGCGCGGGTGATCGCGGAGCTGGGGCCGCGCGAGGTCGTCGGCGAGATGGCGGTGCTCGACCGTCAGCCGCGCTCCGCGGACGCCGTCGCGCACCGCGACGTGCAGATGCTCCGCATCCAGGGCGCCGACCTCGTGCGCATCCTCGACGAGCGCCCGGCGGTGTCGCGCGCGATCATCCGGGTGCTGACGCAGCGGCTGCGCGACAGCGGGACGCGGCAGGACCGCGTCGACCAACTCATCCGTGCGTATCGCGTTCGCGGCCACCTGATCGCGCGCCTCAACCCGCTCGGGTTGCCGACCGAGGTGTACCCGGAGCTCAACCCGGCGTTCTACGGGTTCGGGCAGGCCGACCTCGACATGGTCTTCTCGAGTACGACGATCCCGGGGACGACGGTGCTCGCGCTGCGCGACATCATCGCGCACCTGAAGAAGACGTACTGCCGCTCGATCGGCGTGCAGTACATGCACATCGACGACATCGAAGTGAAGATGTGGCTCCAGGACCGGATGGAGGCCACGCAGAACAGCGTGAAGCTGTCGCGCGACGAGCAGATCGACATCCTGACGAAGCTGACCGACGCGGAGATCTTCGAGCAGTTCATCCACCGCAAGTTCGTCGGCGCGAAGCGCTTCTCGCTGGAGGGGGCGGAGTCGCTCATCCCGCTGATGGATCTCGCGATCGAGAAGGCGGGTGAGCACGGCGTGGAGGAGGTCGTGATCGGCATGGCCCACCGCGGTCGGCTGAACGTCCTCGCGAACATCCTCGGCAAGGACCCGCGGCAGATCTTCCGGGAGTTCGACGACAACAACCCCGACCGAATGATCGGCCGCGGCGACGTGAAGTATCACCTCGGGTACAGCGCGGACCGGATCACGAAGAGCGGTCAGTCGGTGCACCTGTCGCTGACGTTCAACCCGAGTCACCTCGAGTTCGTGAGCCCGGTGGTGCTGGGGCGTGTGCGCGCGAAGCAGGACCGGTTCGGCGACACGGCGCGGTCGAAGGGGATGGGCATCGTCATCCACGGCGACGCCGCGGTAGCCGGGCAGGGCGTCGTGCAGGAGACGTTCAACCTCAGCGAGCTGTCCGGGTTCCGCACGGGCGGGACGGTGCACATCATCGTCAACAACCAGGTCGGCTTCACGACGAACCCGGAGGAGGGGCGCTCGACGCAGTACGCGACGGACATCGCGAAGATGCTGCAGATCCCGATCTTCCACGTGAACGGCGAGCACCCGGAGGCGGTGGCGCAATCGATCCGGTTGGCGATGGCGTTCCGCGAGGAGTTCGCGAAGGACGTCGTCATCGACATGTACTGCTACCGGCGGCACGGCCACAACGAGGGCGACGAGCCCGCGTTCACGCAGCCGCTGATGTACAAGACGATTCGCAAGCGGAAGTCGGTGCGCGAAGGTTACCTCGACAACATGCTCGCGCTCGGCGAGGTCACGCAGGAGGAGGCGGACCGCATCGCGGTGGAACGTCGCGAGCGCTACGAACGTGAGCTGGGTGCGGCGCGCTCCGAAGCGTTCGAGACGATGGACATCAGCACCGGGCAGGGGTGGTGGCGCTCCTACCGCGGCGGGAGCGACGCCGACGTGCCGTACGTCGACACCGGCGTGGCGCGCGAGACGCTGTCGAACCTGATGGAGCAGCTCACGACGGTCCCGGAGAGCTTCACGCCCCACAAGAAGATCGAGCGCCTCGTCGACCAGCGTCGGCAGATGGGGCGCGGCGAGGTCCCGCTGGACTGGGGTGGCGCCGAAGCGTTGGCGATGGCGTCGCTCGTCGCGGAGGGGACGCGCGTGCGGCTGTGCGGCCAGGACGCGCAGCGCGGGACGTTCTCCCACCGGCACGCGGTGCTGCACGACGTGGACAACGGCAACACCCACGTGCCGATGAAGTTCCTCGCGCCGGACCAGGGGCCGTTCGACGTCTACAACTCACCCCTCACCGAGGTTGCGGTGATGGGTTTCGAGTATGGGTACAGCCTCGATTATCCGGACGCGCTGGTGATTTGGGAGGCGCAGTTCGGTGACTTCGCCAACGTCGCGCAGGTCATCATCGATCAATTCATCACGAGCGGTGAGGACAAGTGGCGGCGGATGAGTGGGTTGGTGCTGTTGTTGCCGCACGGGTTCGAGGGGCAGGGCCCCGAGCACTCCAGCGCGCGGCTCGAGCGGTTCCTGACGGCGGCGGCGGACGACAACATGCAGGTCGTCAACGCGACGACGCCCGCGCAGATCTTCCACGTGTTGCGGCGGCAGGTGGTGCGTCCGATACGCAAGCCGCTGGTGGTGATGTCGCCGAAGAGCCTGCTGCGTCACCCGCGGGCGACGTCCACGCTCGACGAGCTGACGCGCGGGTCGTTCCAGCGCGTCATCGGCGAGGTCGACGAGCGCGTGAAGTCAGCGCGGCGGGTGCTGCTGACGAGCGGAAAGGTCTACTACGACCTGGTGCAGGCGCGGGAGGAGATGGGGGCGTGGGACGTCCCGATCGTCCGCCTCGAGCAGTACTATCCGCTGGACGAGGACGGTCTGGTGAACGCCCTGCAGCCGTGGGGCGACGCCCCCGTGGTGTGGGTGCAGGAGGAGCCGAAGAACATGGGCGCGTGGAGTTATTTGCGCCTGACCTACGGCGAGTCGATCATGGGTCGACGCCTGACCGGCGTCTACCGCGCAGCCTCCGCGAGCCCGGCGACGGGTTCGGCGGCGGCGCACAAGAAGGAACAGGCGCTGCTCATGGAGCAAGCCTTTGGAGCAGAGTAGATGGCCATCGAACTGAAGATTCCGTCGGCGGGTGAGTCGATCACCGAAGTCACGATCGCGGAGTGGGTGAAGGACGTCGGGAGCTCGGCGTCGCTCGACGAGACCGTGGCGGTGATCGAGACGGACAAGGCGAATGTGGATCTGGTGGCCCCGGTGGCCGGCAAGATCACCAAGATCCTGAAAAAAGCAGGAGACGTGGCGGAGGTCGGAGAGGTGGTCGCCTACATGGAGGAGGCCACCTCCGGTACCCGTACCGGTCCGGGTCCCGATTCGGCCGGGGCTTCGGGTTCGGGTTCGGGTTCGGGTTCGGGTTCGGGTTCGGGTTCGGGTTCCGGCTCGGGCTCGGGTTCCCATTCAGGTACCGGTTCCGGTTCCGAGTCCGAGACCGTTTCCCTGTCCGGATCCGCTTCCGGATCCGCTTCCGGATCCGCATCCGGATCCGCATCCGGATCCGATTCCGGGTCCGATTCCCAGTCCGCGCCCAAGGCCGACGCTTCGGACGAATCCGGGACCCGGACCGGGACCGGTACCGGGACCGGGGGAGCGCCGGCTCCCGTGGCTCCGCCGACGTCCGGGGGTGTTTCGGAGGTTCAGGCTTCTCCGGCTGTTCGGCGCGCGTTGCGTGAGCGCGGCATCGCCCCCGCTTCCCTCAAGCCCAACGGCGGGCGCGTCACGATGGACGATCTCGACGGCGACCGCGAGAAGGTTCAGGCGCCGCCGCAGGCCGGGCCGCGTTCGGTGGAGCGGGTGCGGATGACGCGGATGCGGTCGCGGATCGCGGAGCGGTTGGTCGGGGCGCAGCAAGAGGCGGCGCTGCTGACGACGTTCAACGAGATCGACATGAGCGAGGTGATGTCGCTGCGGAAGCAGTACCAGCCGCAGTTCGTCGAGCGGCACGGCATCAAGCTCGGGTTCATGTCCTTCTTCGTGAAGGCGGCGATCGAGGCGCTCAAGGCGTTCCCGGCGATCAACGGGTTCATCGACGGAAACGAGATCGTGTACCACGACTACTACGACATCGGCGTCGCCGTGGGCGGCGGGCGCGGGCTCGTCGTGCCGGTGATCCGGGACGCAGAGCGGATGTCATTCGCGCAGGTCGAAAAGACGATCGCCGACTACGGCAAACGCGCGCGCGACAACAAACTCTCGATCGACGAGCTCGAGGGCGGGACCTTCACGATCAGCAACGGCGGCGTCTACGGATCGCTGATGTCGACGCCGATCGTGAACCCGCCGCAGAGCGGCATCCTCGGGATGCACGCGATTCAGGAGCGACCGGTCGCGGTGGACGGGCAGGTCGTGATCCGCCCGATGATGTACGTCGCGCTGACGTACGATCACCGCCTCGTCGACGGCCGCGAAGCAGTGACCTTCCTCGTGAAGATCAAGGACCTCGTCGAGCACCCGACGCGACTGCTCCTCGAAGTATGAGACGCCTGATCGCGATCGTCGTCGGGCTCGCGCCGAGCGCCGCGTGGGCGGTGCCGGGGCCCGACTCGGTCGCGGTCGTCGCGAACGTCAACGACGATGCGAGCGTGCGGCTCGCCGAGCGCTACCGCGCGGCGCGCGACATCCCACGGGAGCACGTGTGCCTGCTCGACCTCCCGACGCAGGCCACCATCGATGTCGCCGTGTTCCGCGACGCGCTGGAGGCGCCGCTCGTCGCGTGCCTCGGCGAAGCGTGGGATCGAATCGAGGCGGTCGTGCTCGTGCGCGGCGTGCCCCAGCGCGTGAACCTACAGGGGGGCGTCGCGTCCCTCGCGGCGGTGCTGGGGGTGAGCGGTTCGCGGACCTCGACCGGCGCGGACTTCGTCGGGCAGCCGGCCGGCGTGCGGGTCATGTGCGGCAACACCCCGTGTTACTCCGCGACGTGGCGCAACCCGTACCGCGACGGGCCGTTCGAGCCCGGTTTCGTCGCGACGGGCCAGAACGTGGAGTGGTCGTTACGACTCGTCACCGCGCTCGACGCGCGCACGGAGCGGGACGTCGAGCGGCTCATCGCGAGCGCCACCACCGCGGAGGCGCTCGGCGGCGCTGACGGAACGTTCATGCTGATGGACGGCGCCGACAACGCGCGGGGGGTGCTCGATCGTGAGTACGACGCGGTGATGGCCGCGCTCGACGCGCGCGGGTTCACGGACGTCTCGCGGCCCGCGTTCTCACGCGACGAGACCGGCCACACCCTCGCGGCGTTCTTCGTGGGGACGGCGCGGCTCGACACGACGATCGAGGGCAACACGTTTCGGCCGGGCGCGATCGTCGACAACCTCACGAGCCTGGGCGCGGTCCCCGCGAACTTCGGTGCGCCCGAGGACGAGGCGCAAGTCTCCATCGCCCGTTGGGTCGAGCAGGGCGTGGCGGGCGCGCACGGGGCGGTCGCGGAGCCGCTCAACAACTGCTTCCCGTCGCGGCACCTGCTCGTCGACTACGTCGACGGCTACACCCTCGCGGAGGCGTACCTGAAGCGCATGCCGTTCGTGTACTGGCGCAACCTCGTGCTCGGCGATCCGATGGCGGCGCCCTACGCGGACCGGCCGACCGTCGAGCTGATCGGCGTCGCGGACGGCGACGTGATCGACGGGGCGGTGGAGATCGGCGTCGTCGGTGACGCGGAGGGCGAGCGGTTCGACCTCACGCTCCTCGTGAACGGTCGCGTCGTGGAACAGAGCGCGGACGGCGTGATCCTTCGCTGCCACGCGTGGGCGGCCGACGGCGAGACGCAGATCCTCGCCGTGGCGCAGCGACGGGAGGGCGCGCGGTCGAAGGGCTGGACCGCGGTGACCGTCGACGTGACGCGGGGGCGGGAGGACTGCACGATGCCCGCGCCGGACGCCGGTGTCGTCGACGCGGGCACGCTCGACGCGGGGGTCGTCCGTGACGGCGGAACGGTCACCGCGCCGGACGAGGTCGAGCTCGACGAGGGCTGCGCGTGCGCGACGCACGGACGCCGCCGATCGCCCGGGCTCGTCGTGGGGCTGGTGCTCTGCGCGCTGTGGTGCGCGCGACGGCGTCGCCGGTAGCAAAAGCCGCCTGGACGACGAAGACCGGCGTGTGTCGTTCGCCGCGGCGGGCGATGGCGCTCAGCGTTGCTGCATCAGATACAGGTTCACGCGCGCCGGGCGGAAGAGCGGGTCCTGCTCGAGCGCGCGTTTGTAGCGACGCGCGGCTTCATCGCGATCCCCCTCCGCCTCGGCGAGGAGGCCGAGGTTGAAGTGGCCCTCGGGGCGATCGGTTTGGCTCGTGTACATCCGGGTGAGCTCCTCCCGCGCGCGTGTGTATGCCTCGCGCTGGGGGCCGCGGAGCGCTGTCGCGACCGGCGCGAGGACACGCGCGGTCTCGACGCGCACGAGTCGGCTCGCGTCCTCGAGCTGGCCGCCGATCGCCTTCACGCGCGCGGTGGGCGACAACGCCTCCGCGCACGTCACCGCGACGCTGCGGACCAAGGGGTCCGGGTCGCGGACCAGCGAGGTGTCGCACGCAACGGGCGGCATCGCGAGCCACTCCAGCGCCGTCGCGCGGACGATCGCGGGTGCGTCGCTCTTCGCGAGGCGCGTGAGCGCCGGGACGTCGCGGTTGCCGGCCTGGGCGCGCGCGAAAAGCTCGCCGAAGTGTGGCCGGCGTTCGGCGCCCCAGCCACGGACGATCTCGGCGGACCACGTCGCGTCGCGGTCGGTGTGGCACGCGTCGGTGCAGACGTCGGGGGTGCCGAGCTTCGCAGACAGATCCGGCCGCGGGATCGCGAAGCGGTGATCGTGTCGCTCGTCCACGCCCATATAGGTGCGCGTCGGCATGTGGCACGCGGTGCACTGCGCGCCGGCGCTCCCCTCGGCGTGGTGGTGGTGAGCGGGGGTGTCGAGGTTGCGTTTGCGCTTCGCCAGGGACGCGAATCGATCCGGCGGCGTCGCGCCGTGACAGGTCAGGCAAGTTCTGTTGCTCGCGAGCTTCGTCGCGCCGTGGGGGTCGTGGCAGTCGGTGCACGTCACGCCGGCCGCGTGCATCGCGCTCTGCGCGAAGGAGCCGTACGTGAACACCTCGTCCCGGATCTGTCCGTCCGCGAAGTACAGCCCCGGCTGGAGCGTCATCGGTCGGTAGTGGTCGGTGAACGGCTCCAGCGGATCCGCGCGCTCCGTGAGCGGCGCGCGTCGCGCGTGGCACGGTGCGCAGGCTTCGACCTCGTTGCGAACGGCGAGCGCGACGTCGGGGTCATCGGCGTGTTGCGAGCCCGGGCCGTGGCAGCTCTGACAGCCGACGTCGATCTGCGCGAAGCGCGTGTCGAAGTGATCGGTCTCGGCGTCGTAGCGTTTGTCGACGCCGGTCGAGTGGCAGTCGGCGCACATCGTGTTCCAGGTCTGGTAGCGGCCGAGGTAGTGCACGGCCGGATCCTGGACGCGGAACCACTTCCCGGCGTCGACGTCCCAGGCGACCGCGGAGGCCTGCAGCCGACCGCCGTCGGCTTCGAGCAAGTACTGTTGCAGCGGCGCGGCGCCGAACGTGTAGACGACGCGGTGGCGTCGTCCCGCGACCTCGACGAAGTAGTCGTCGCCCTCGCGCAACAGGCGAGTGTCCTCGAAGACCGCGTCGTCGAAGTCACCACGCACCGTCGAAGGGGAGGGCAGCTCCATCGCGCGATCGTGCGGAGAGCCACGCCAACGCTCCGCTTCTTCGGCGTGACAGCCGGCGCAGCGCGCCTCGTCGACGAACGCGGCGGGCGCCGGGCGCGCCCCCTCCGTCGAAGGACGGAGGAGGAACGCGCCGGCGATCACGAGGCCGACGAACGACCCTGCGATGAGCCCTCGTCTCACGGGCAGAAGCCGATCGTCGAGCCGGTGAGGTTCGCCCAGGAGCTGGGCTCCGAGGCGTGCAGCGCCGTGAAGTGATCCTGCAACCGCGTCGCGCGGATGCCGGTCCATCCGGTGGGCGACAGCTCCATCGGATCGCCGCTCGTCTCGTAGTACTCGGCGGCCATGCAGCCTCCGGCCGGGTCGTACTCGGCGACCATCTTGTCGTGGCCGTAGCGTACCCCGACGCGCGCGCTGCTGAGTGAGGCGCCCGCGACGTAGGTCTCGGAGTAGCCGTAGCGCTTGTCCGCGATGCTGCAGTACTGGCCCGTGTTGCTGAAACACGTCGCAAACGAGCTCGAGTCGACGCCGAGGACGCCGACGCTCAACAGCTCCATGTGCAGCGTCTGGTAGATGTCCGTGGAGCTCAGCGCGATGTCGACGTCACGACCGGGGCTCGTGATGCGGCCCGGCGCGTTGGTGCGCCACGTGGCGCCGTCGGTGACGATGAACGGGACGCGCACGCCGTTTTCGTACGTGGTGCCCTTGCCGCGGCCGACCGCGAAGGTGCTCTCCTGCACCGCGACCGGCGTGCCGTTGTCCCCGAAGAAGATGATGAGCGTCTCGTCCATCATCGCGTCAGGGATGCCGTTGAGGAGGTCTTCGATCTCCAGGTCCACGTGTTCCGCGAGCCCCTGGTAGACCGAGAGCGGCTCGTTGCCACACGAGCTCGTCGCGAGGCACGACAGGGCCGGCGTGCGGTAGCGCGTGACGTCGGCGTCGCCGTACTGCCAGGCCGACGAGCCGGTGTCGGGCGAGTGCGGCGCGCTGAACGCGACGACCGCCATCCACGGCTCGGTCTGGTTCGAGATCCAGTTCACGGCGACGGCCGAGGTGCGGTTCGTGTGGTGCGCGGTCTCGTCGGCGGCGTAGCCCGTCGACGTGGCGTCCACCCAGCCGACGCGCGGCCAGTCGGTGAAGCTGCGCCCGAAGCCGGGGTAGCCGCTGTAGAGCCCGAAGAAGCGCATCCACCCCGAGCGGTGTGGGTGCGGTTCGACGAAGAACGGGCTCGTCGCCGGGTAGCCGGTGACGCCGGCGGCGTCCTCCGTGCCCATGTGCCACTTGCCGAACATGCCGGTGACGTAGCCGAAGTTCTGGAAGGACTCGGCGAGCATGAGGTGCGCGTCCGGGTCGACGCCAGCGGCGCTGGCGCCGAGCGCGGTGCCGATGCCCGTGCGGAACGGGTGTTTGCCCGTTTGAAACGAGACACGCGTCGGCGAGCACAGCGGCGTCGCCCACGCGCGGGTGAAGCGGAGTCCGGCGGCGGCGAGGCCGTCGATCGCGTCCGTCTGCGGGAGGTACGCGGGCGCGTAGCCCGGGTAGTCACCCGCGTACGAGCTGACTTTGTCGACGGCGATGTCGTCGCCGATGATCACGAGGACGTTCTGGGCGTACGCGCTGCTTGCGAGCAGCGTGAACGCGGCGGTGAGTGCTGTGGTCTTCATCGTGGGGTCCTCCGTTTAGAACCAGTCGTAGTCGTCGGGATCCCAGGCCGGCCAGCAGAGGCGCCAGTTGGTCCAGGGGGCGTCGATGGTGGTGTGCCAGGGGAAGAAGATCGGCGCGCGTCCGGCGGTGGCGACGCTGCCCATGTCGCCGCCGAGGTCGACGTGGGTGTTGCCGTGCCAGGGCTCGATGTCGGCGTCGATGTCGATCTCGGCCGCGATGAGTTGGTCGTAGTACGTCGCGCCCGCGTAGGTCGTGGGGTCGTAGTTGGAGCAGATCACCGACGGGTCGTACGACCCGGGCATCACCTGGACGGACGTGGTGTTGTTGATGCCGATGTTGAACTCGGCGGGGACGGTCTGGTCCGAGTTCCAAGCGGGGGTGCGGCGGAACGGGGTGCGTTCGGCGTCGGGGAGCGTGAAGAGGTGGTCCTCCATGGCTTCGAGGTACTTCTTGTGGCCGTTCAAGAAGCCGCCCCAGGTGACGCCGGCGACGTACGGCGTCACCGCGACGCCGTGGTTCACGAACGGGTGGTCTTCCCAGACGGTCGCGGCGAACTCACCGACGTCGTAGACGTGGGCGTCGATCGCATCCGACGCGCGCTGCCGCGCGGCCGCGTTCATGCCGACGAGCATTCGGCGGAAGGTGAAGAGCGAGTAGAGCTCGGAGCGCTGGCCGACCGCGAACTGGTAGGCCATGCCCATGAAGAGCTCCTGAACCCAGTTCGCGGGCGCGGCGCCGTTGTAGGTGAGGGGCTCGGGGACGGCGGCGAGGGTGCGCGCGTCGAGGAGCGGAAAGAGGAGGATGCGCGAGACCTGGTTCATCATCGGGTTGGTGATCACGAACGGGCCGAGCACGCCAGGGGAGAGCGGGGTGTTCGTGTGGTCGTAAATCGTAGGGAGCGTGCCCTTGTCGGCGACGAGGCCGCCGAGGAGGGGACCGGCCGCTTCGTACACCTCGATCTCGACGTGGTCGGCGAGGCCGTGCAGCGGGAAGCGGAGGATGAAGAGCTCACCGGAGCAGTCCATCGGGTCGGAGAGGTATTCGATCGTGTAGTCGATGCGGCTGTTGGCGGTGTCGTAGTCGCCGGAGTGGATGAGGAAGCCGCGCTCGAAGCCGGTGATTCCGGTCTGGTTGTAGAAGACGTACTCCTGGGTCGACATCGAGCCGTACCAGCTGCACGCGGGGTTGGGGCCCACGGCGAAGGCCGGCGCGGCGAGGACGAACGTCCCCAAGGCGACGGCGGTCGCGATTGAAGTTCTCAGCATGTGCGTTCCTTTCGAGCGTTGGGTTTTCGTTCGCTCGCGGAGGGATATGCCGAGGGCGCGGCGGATCTCACGATGGGCCGCGAAGAAGAACCAGCGGCGGATCGCGTGAGGTTTTGAGGTGCGGTTGCATAGCGACTAGGCGAGGTGTCGAGAGGTTGGGACACCTGCTCGTGTTGCGACGATCCCGCGGAGGCTCTAGCGTCCGCCTGCCTCGCCACGAGCGTCTGGACGAACACGCGCCGCAGAAAACGAGGTCGACGAGTGACCAAAGCGATGGCCGGACTCGATGAGAGGAGCGCCGATGAGATCCAAGAGTGGGTCGACCGCGCGCTGAAGGGAGACGCGGAGCGGATGGACGCGCTGGTGGCAGCGCTCGCGCCCGTGGTGCACACCCGTGCGGCGCGCGCGATGTTGAGGCGCAAGCAGCAGTCGCGGGGGCGTGACCTGCGTACGGATCTCGAGGACCTCGTGCAGGAGGTCTTCGCAGCGTTGTTCGCGCGCGAGGGGCGCGCGCTCCGTCAGTGGGATCCGTCGCGTGGGCTCTCGTTCGCGGGGTTCGTGGGCTTCCTCGCGGAGCGCGAGGTCGGCATGCTGATGCGAACCGGGAAGCGGAATCCGTGGACCGAGGATCCGACGATGGACGATCGGCTGGTGTACCTGTCCGGGCAGGACGAAGGCGTAATGGAGCGTATCGAGTCGCGCGATCTGCTCGATCGGTTGTCGGAGCGTCTGCGCGAACGTTTGAGTCCCCGCGGGCGGCAGTATTTTTCGCTGCTGTACGTAGAGAACATGTCGGTGCAGGACGCGGCAGACTCCACGGGGACGACGAAGCAGGCGCTCTACGCGTGGCGCAGCCGACTCACGAAGATGTTGCGCGAGCTACGAAACGAAATCGAGTCGGACGAGGGTCGTCATGTCTGACGACGATGTTGCATATCAGCTAGGTGAGCTCATGACAGAGCAGGAGCAACAGATCGATCCGCGTCTGGAGCGCCTCGCGCTGGGGGAGCTCTCGGACGACGAGATGTCGGCGTTGCTCCGCGATGCAGAACAGGACGAGAAGCTCGCGGAGGCGGTGTCGCTGTTCCGGCCGCTCGGCGCCGACGTGCAAGCCAAGTTGACGACGACGGCACGAACCTCGAGCGCCAAGGTTCGGCGGCTGCCGTGGGTCGGTGCGGGCGTGGGCGTCGTCCTCGCGGCGGCGGCCGCGGTGCTGTTGTTCTCGACGGCGGGGGTCGAGGCGATACCGCAGTACACGTTCAAGGCGGAGGCGGGTGATGCGATCTGGCGTAGCGAGGCGAAGCCGAAGTCACGCACGCTGCGCGAGGATTCCGAGATGTCGATCGTCTCGCAGCCGGCGCGGATCGCTTCGGGGAAGATCGACGGTGCGCTGTGGGTCGTGACCGCCGACCGCGCGGTACGGTCGCCGGTGGCGCCCGAGGTCTCGGTGAACGGCGCGGTGCGGTGGCTGGGCGTCGCTCGGGAGTTGAGCGCAGGACAGACAGGACCGGTGAAATTCGTTGCGTTCGTGGGGCGCGCGAATGCATTTCCGGAACCCGACGAACGAGGCGGCGTGACGACCGGCAACGGGTGGCAATCATTCGAGCTTTCGGTTGAGATCCAGCCGCTCGGTGCGGCGCCTTGAGCTCATCTTGGGAATTTCGTTCGCGCTCGTCGCGTGCCGAGAACGAACGCGCGAACCCGACCCGGAATCGCTGATCGAAGACGTCCGCATCGCGGGCTGCGAACAGATCCGACGCGGACCGATCTGTGAGATCGAGAACGACACGAAGGTGGTGCTCTGGGTCCAAGCGGCACCCGAGTCGAAGCTGACGGTCGAAGGCACGGAGGTCGAGTGGACGGAGGTCGATGGCGGCTGGCGCACGACCTTCGAGGTCACGACGGCCACCAAGTCGATCGACGTGGTCGCGACGCGGAGGGGCCGCGACAAGTACGCGCTCCCGGTCGTGGTGTGGAAGCGCCCGCCCTGGCTCGTGAAGGCGGACGCGCTGCGCACGAAGTCGGCGACGACGGCGTTGGCGATCCTCGACGCGAACGAGGAGGGCGCGGACGTGCGCACGCTCGCCGACGTGGCGACGATGCGTGCGAGGATCGCGTTCAGTGGGGCGAGCTTCGAGGAGGCGATCCGTCAACGCAGGCTCAGTGCCACGTTTGGGGAGTACGCGGAGCTGATCTCGGGGCCGGTCTACGCCTTTGGGACAATCGCCTGGATTGGCTCTGTGGTGACACGAGACGTCGATACGGCGAGACGCGCCATCCTGGAGGCGAAGCGACGACTTCCCCACACACTCGGGGGGGAGCCTGCCTATATCGATCTCTACGAGGCCGTTCTCGCGCGTGAGGTCGGCGATGCGCGCGGTGCGATCGAGCTCGCTCGACGCTCCGAGAGCTTCGGCCGCCGTCTCGAGGATGTCGCCGCGCATCAGGCGGCGCAGATTCGAGCGGACGTCTTGGGGACGCTCGGACTTCATGAACAGGCGAATGCGCTCTATCGCCACATGGCGACGGAGATGCCTCTCTCCCAGGCGTCGTGCGCAGTTGCTCGCTTTCTAGGTAATCGAGCGTGGGTCGCGGTGCTTGCGGACGAGTTCGGACGCGACCCGTCCTTCGATGCTCGAACCGATGGGGAACGGGCCCTTGCGATCTATCAAGTGGGTTGCCCGAACCTCATCAACGCACGGAACGTCGAAGTTACGCTCGCACTCGATGCGCTTCACTCGGGAGACGACGACCGGGCGAGAAGCTACGTCGAGCGGGCGCAGCAGGACGGGGCACCCAGCGTGACCGAAGTCGATGCTTGGTCGCTGATCGTCCTTGCTCGTCTTGCGACGCGCGCAGGCAAGTTCGGCGAGGCCTTGGCCGGCTACGAGGGGTTGGAGGCGCTCGGGGAACGCGTGGGGGCCGACACCCTGCGGTGGAGTGCGTCCATCGGGCGCGCGAGCACTTTCGAAGCGTCCGAGGATCGGCGTCGGGCCCTCGAGTCCTACGAAGCCGCGGAGGCGATACTCGAGGCCTCGAAGGACGTGCCGTTCGCCATTCCGGGACATCGCTTCAACATTGACGCGATGAATAGTGCCGCGCGTCGGCACGCGAGTCTGGCATTGGAGCTTCGGGGCGGGGAGAGGGCCGTCGAGGTTCTCCATCGCCATGCGCTTCGATCGCAGCGAGTCGTCGAACGGAGCTTTCGGATAGCCTCGCTGAGAGGCGTGGACCGACGCGAATGGGAGCGGGCCGCGATGACCTACAACGCACTTCGAGCTCAGCTGGACGGGTTCGACTCGGATGCCTGGTCGGACGCTGACACCACGCGAGGCAGTCGGGCGCGGGCGCGCGCTCGACTACAGGAGGAGATTCGGTCCTCGCTCACAGCCGCGCTTCGAGTGTTGGGGCCGGGTCGAAGCGGTCGGGTCGATCGTCACGCTCCCGCACCCGGGGAGGTCGTGCTCACGATTGATCGACTCGGTGACGGCTGGATCGTACTGGCCGAGACGGAGGAATCAAGACGTTGGGTTCGTCGGAGCGCGATCGATGTTTTCGCGGCGCCGACCGTGCTCACGACCTTGCTGCTCCAACCGTTTACTCGACAACTCGACGGGCGGACACGTGTGAGAATTGTGGCGCGAGACCTTGCCCAACACATCGACTTTCACGCTCTTCCTTGGAACGGTCGACCGTTCGTTGCGTCCTACGAGATCATCTACGCTTCGGGCGGGTTCGCCGTACCTACGACGAACAAGGCAAACGGGCGTGCGCTCGTGGTTGCGGACCCGACGGGCAACCTCCCACACGCGCGCGACGAAGCACGCGCGGTAGGTGATGAACTACGAGCGGGGGGCGTCGAAACACGGATCCTCGAGGGGCGGTCCGTAACACGCCGACGCCTCGAAAGTTCGATTCGCGGTGTTTCACTGCTCCACTGGGCTGGGCACGGAACGGATGACGCGGAGGTTGGGTTCAGCGCGGCGTTACCGCTCGCCGGACGTGCGCTCCTCGGTGTGGCCGACATCCTGGCGCTGCCGAGTGTGCCGGCTCGCGTCGTACTCTCGGGCTGCACGACTGCACCGCCTCATACGAACGAGGTCGGTCCAGCCCGCGCGTTCGTGCTCGCGGGTAGTCATGCCGTCATTGCCACGACGCGCGAGGTCAAGGATGGCGATGCGAGACTTGTGACGTCGAATCTCTACAAGGATCCCGATCTCGCACTCTCCAAGTCTTTGCGGGCGGCCCAGTTGTCGGCGTTGGCGACCGACAGCGCTTCGGACTGGGCAGCATTTCGAGTTTATGTGCCGTGAGTTTTTCGAGGGCCGCCGCATAGAGGGACTAAGATGAGACGATCTGACGCACTTCTCCTCACTTCCTTGATTCTCGTAGCGTGCCGAGCCGAACCGGACGAGCTGGCCGTTGCGACGAACGCGTTGTCCTGTACTGCTTCCGGAATCTGCTATAGCGACCCGCCCTCCAAGGCAGTGGCGTGTCCTGGAACCCGTCAGATCGCGATTCTGCCGGCGCCGGGGCCCTATGACTGCAAGAGCGTCGGCAACTGGGACGCCGCCCACGTGTTCCCAGGGACGTCGGACGAAGAGCTCGCGCGATACTGCGTCTACGATTGGCACGGGGGCCCGACGCCGAACCTGTCGTTGCTCCCCACCGGCGCCAAGCCGGACTGCAACGTCGTCGCGGCCTACGGGTCGCAGTGGTCTCAGGACAACGCGGCCGCGTACGAGACCGCGTTCCTGGATCAGATCGACGATCGCACGCCGCCGACGGTGAAGTTCTTCCCGCCGCCGATGAACCCGCCGGTTCGCGCTCGGATGATGGTCGTCGACTCGGCGATCAACACCGGGTTCCCGGAACCAGGGACCGGGCAGCTCGATCACGGTCGGATCATGGGTGAGATCGGGCGAAAGCTGGGGTGCCCCCTCGGGGACACGAGTCCGACGTGCCGCGTCGACGTGGCTTCGACCCTCGCGATCGCGCTCGAGCGGGACAGCGTGACGCACGAGCTCGTCTTGAACACGTCGTCCGGCGGTTTCGTCGGTCGGCTGAGTGACACCGCGCGCGCCATCGTCTCGGCGGTCGACTTCGCCGCGTCGCAGGGCTCCGGACCGATCGTCGTCAACCTCAGCTTGGGTTGGGATCCCTACTGGGGCGGCGACGTGTCGAGCGGATGGAACACGCTCGATCCCCCGACGCGCGCGGTGTACTCCGCGGTCACCTACGCGGCGTGTCGCGGCGCGCTCGTCATCGCCGCCGCCGGCAATCTCCCCGGCCGCGCGGGCGCCTCCACCGGGCCGGCCTTCCCCGCGGGGTGGGAGACCGAGCCGGCGCCGGACCAGACGCGCTGCACGCCCCTCGGGATCACCATCGGGTCACAGGCCGGGGTCTACACGCCGCTGCTGTACGCAGTGGGGGCCGTCGATGGGCGAGACCGACCGTTGATCATCGAGCGCGCGGGTTCGCGTCCGAGGCTCGTCGCTCCGGCGGATCACGTCGCGATGACGCGCGTGGGCGAGCCGCACTCGACGGCGCTCACCGGTACGTCGGTCGCCGCGGCGGCCGTCGCCGCAACGGCGGGAACGGTGTGGGCATACCAGCCCACGTGGTCACGCCACCAAGTGATGGATCTGATCCAGAACCGGGCGATCCCGCTCCCGGGCGTCGGTGTCGATTTCTGTAACGGTACGTCCTGCGCGACCCAGACGCGCCGCGTCTCGTTCTGTCGGGCGGTGCGTCGTGTGTGTGTCCTGCGTGGTGACTGCCTCAACGTTCCGAGCTGTGACGCGGGCGACCCGGGGGCCGACCAAAGCGCGACGAACCTGAGCTTCGCCGCCACGACCATGACCGAGCTCGACTTCGGCGGCGCCGTGACGGGGCAGGAGCTGGGCTTTCCGTGTTACGCGACGCTGTACTCCCACGCGCCCGCGGGCACCTCGAACCCGTGCCCGAGCGCCCAGTTCCACACGCCCTATTCGGTGCCGCACATGGTCCCGCAGCCGATTATCATCGCGTGCCCGACGTGCGGCCTCTTCCTCGGCGACGACCCGTCGGCGCTGCTCTACATCGGCATCGCCGACGACGCGCCGGACGCGATCGAGGACGCCAAGCTCCGCGTGGTCGGGTTCGACGACAAGGAAGCCATCTTCGACCTCCACGAGATCCCGCCGGGACCGATCCAGGGGCAGTTCTTCAAGATCAGCGACCTCCCGATCGTTGGGTCGGAGGTCAGCAAGGCCTCGGTGGAGTTCGTCGTGGACGGCCAATACGCGCAGGCCGACCCCGTCACCCTCATCTACGAGTGACGCTCAGGTGATGCGCCCGGGCTGAGGCCTCGTCAGCAACGCGTCGCGCTCCGCGACGGGCGCATCACCTCGCTCCAGATACGCCAGCAAGAGGTCCAGCCGGTCCTGCCCCCAGAAGAGCAGGCCGTCGACCTCGAACGTCGGCACCCCCCAGCCCCCCGCCTCGAGCAGCGCCTTGGTGTTCGCCTTCAGCGCGGCGCGGTGCTCGCGCGTGGTCGCGACCTCCTCCGGGTCGTGGTCGATTCCGACCTCCCCGAGAATGCGCCGCAGCACCGCGAGGTCGTCGAGCGCCTCACCCCGGCCCCAGGTCGCCGCGAAGTACGCCGTCGTCAGCTCGGCGCGCTTCGCCGGGTCCTGGACCGCGCACACCGAGCGGAGCGCGTAGACCGAGTTGAAGGGGTGCGTGGGCGGTCCCTCGCAGGGGAGCCCGAGGTGCCGCGCGAGCAGCAAGACGTCCATCAGCTGGTGTTTGCGGCGGTGCGGGATCTCGCCGGGACCCTTCGCGTCGAGCTTGGCGAGGATGCTGCCGAACGTGACCGGGACGTACTCGAGGTCGAGCGCGTCGTAGGGGGCCCGCCGCACGAGCTGGCTCGCGAGGTAGCTGTAGGGCGAGATGAAGTCGAAGTAGAAGCGTACGCGGGCCATCTGGATCTGACGAGGCGCGTTCTGCATCATCGATCGGACCGGAGGCAAGCGACACGTCGTTCTTCGTCTTTCAGAGTGACTACGCCGACGAGGCGTACGCCCGCGTGGCTTGGGAGCTCGGCCTCGAGCTGTCGAAGTCGTTCTTCGCCCGCACCCTGGCGGGCGTCGTCGACGGATGCGAAGTCCGCATCGAGGGCAAGAAGGACGGCCGCCTCGAACGTGTCGTGGTCCAGGGCGGCCCCACGTTCGCCGACCTCACCATCCGACCCATCTCCACCTCCGCGCCGTTCCGCGGACTGCAGACCAGCGACGAAGGCTTCGACGCCCGCGTGTTCCTGATGGGCCCCGAGGCCGCGACGCTCTCGCTCATGCACCACGAAGCGCGCGCCGCCACGGTCGACGTGGTCGTGAAGGGCGGGGCGACCGTCGCGCACCGCCAGGTGCGACTCGAAGAAGGCTCGGCGCGCGTCCTCCGCGGACGCATCTCTGGCGAGCTCGACGGAAAAGCCGTCGCAAAGTTCGTCCGGCGCATGCTCGATCTCGTACGGGTGCTCTCCAACGACGCGCCCGTCGTCGAGCGCCTCGCAAACAACGTCACGAGCGACGAGCGCGTCGCCGTGCGTCGCAAGAACTTCGGGCTGATGACGACGTACTTCGGCGACGACATCGAGACGCGCCGCGCCGCGCGAATGCTGCTCGCGCACTTCGACTACGAGCTTCGACTCGACGCGGCCACGCACCTCGCGGCGCACGACCCGAGCGACCTCGCCCACGTCGAAGCGATCTTCCATGCGAAGCGCGCGCCCACACGCGTCCGCCTCCTCGCGCTCACGCGGCTCCTCACCGCGCTCGACGCCGAAGCGCGCATCGAGACACTCACCAAGGTGCTCCGTCACCAGGACGGCGCGACGCGCCTGCACGCGCTCGACTTCGCGCGAAGGCACCGTCTCGCGCTCCCCGACGCGATCGTCACGTACCTCTTCGGACGCGACGACGCCGAGACGGTCGCGGCGACGTGCCGGTGGGTCGCCGCCGTCGCCCAGGGTCAGACCCCGTACGAGCCGCAGCTCTTCCGCACGCTGAGGTACCAGAGTCTGGAAGCGAAGCTCGCGGCGGCGGAGGCCCTCGGCATCGCGGGCGGGCGAGACGCCGTGCCCGAGCTGCGGCGTGTGCTCAACGGGTTGGTCGACGCCGTCCTCCGCACCAAGGCGGAGGACGCGCTCGCGCGGATCCAGTCGCGCCTCGCGCACGCGCCGGGCGGGCTGTCGATCGCGGACGAGGACCAGGGCGCCGGCGCCGTGAGCTTGACGGGGGAGATGGGCACGCTGTCTCTTCCCGGCCAGAAGTGATCGACATCGGCGTCAACCTCACGAACAAACGCTTCGCGAAGGACCTCGACGGCGTGCTCGCGCGCGCCGCGGAGGCGGGCGTCGACCGCGTGGTGATCACCGGGACGAGCGTCGGCGCGAGCCGCGCGGCGGCGGCGATGGCCGACGACAAGGCGCAGTACGCGACGGCCGGCGTGCACCCGCACGACGCGAAGTCCTGTGACGGCGCGACGATCGACACGCTCACCGAGCTCGCTTCGAGAGCGCGCGTCGTCGCGATCGGCGAGTGCGGCCTCGACTTCGATCGCGACTTCTCCCCGCGGCCCGTGCAGGAGCGCTGGTTCGAAGCGCAGCTCGAGCTCGCCGCGAAGCTCCAGCTGCCCGTGTTCCTCCACGAGCGCGCGGCGCACGAACGCTTCGTCGCGATCCTCCGCCAGCACCGCGACGCGCTGAAGGGCGCGGTCATTCACTGCTACACGGGCACGCGGGACGAGCTGAAGGCGTACCTCGACCTCGATCTGCACGTCGGCATCACCGGTTGGATCTGCGACGAGCGTCGCGGCACGCACCTGCTCGAAGACGTAAAGCTGATCGGCGACGACCGTCTGATGATCGAGACCGACGCACCGTACCTGTTCCCCCGCACGATGCGTCCGCGCCCGAAGGGCGGCCGCAACGAGCCGGCGTTCCTGACCTACGTGCGCGACACCGTCGCCGAGGCGCGGGGCGTCACGCCGGAGCACGTCGCGGACGTGACCACGAAGACCGCCGCGGCATTTTTCTCGCTGTGAATCCTCACAGCCCGTCTTCGGGGATGAGGTGCTTCGGGTTGTCCGGGTCGAGCGCCGCTTTCGCGTGGGCTTCGCGCCGCTCGCTGTAGCGGTCGACGAGGAAGTCACTCACGTCGCGCGTCAGCACCGTGAACTTGTACAGCTCCTCCATCACGTCGACGACGCGGTCGCGGTACGGCGAGTCCTTCATCCGCCCGTCTTCGTCGAACTCCTGGTAGGCCTTCGCGACGGACGACTGGTTCGGGATCGTCAGCATCCGCATCCAGCGCCCGAGGACCCGCAGCGTGTTCACCACGTTGAACGACTGGGAGCCGCCGCACACCTGCATCACCGCGAGCGTGCGGCCCTGTGTGGGGCGCACCGCGCCGAGGGAGAGCGGGATCCAGTCGATCTGGTTCTTGAAGACGCCGGTGATCGTGCCGTGCATCTCCGGGCACGACCACACCTGCCCCTCGGACCACAACGACAACTCGCGGAGCTCTTGCACCTTCGGGTGATCGTCGAGGCCCGGCGCCTTCACCGGGAGCCCGACGGGGTCGTAGAACCGCACCTCGCACCCGAGCCCCTCCAGGATGCGCCCGGCCTCTTCGGCGAGGAGTCGACTGAACGAACGCTCGCGCAGCGACCCGTAGAGCATGAGGATGCGGGGCGGGTCGTCGCGCAGCGTGACCTCTGGGAACTTCGGGCGCGCGAGCGGAGGCGGTTGGCCGTCGTGGTAGCTCATGTGTCGTCCTTCGCGCGCCGCTCGGCGGCGAGTGCTTCGAGGCGTGCGTCGATCGCGTCCCGCGCGATCCGAAAGTACTCGAGGCGCTCCTCGTCCGTGAGCGCCTCGTCCTTGCGATCCGGATCCTCGAGCGGCCAGTGCAGCTTCGGCGCCTTGGACAGGAACACCGGGCACACCTCCTCGGCGCACAGCGTGATCACCAGGTCGACGCTTGTGGGGTCGATGGTCTGCACCGACTTGGAGCTGTGCGTCGCGAGGTCCACGCCGAGCTCCGCCATCGCACGGATCGCGTACGGGTTCACGCGCGACGGCGCGGAGCCGGCCGACTGCACTTGCACCGCGTCGCCGAAGCGTCGCCGCGCGAGGCCCTCGGCCATCTGGGAGCGCGCCGAGTTGGCGACGCAGAGGAACAGGACGGAGTCGAATCGGTATCCGGACATGACGTGGGCTCAGGTCGGCGCGGGGGCGCCGAACCATCCTTTCGTGCGGTTGGCAAACGCGACGAGGGACAGCATCACGGGGACCTCGATGAGGACACCGACCACCGTCGCGAGCGCCGCGGGGGAGGCGAGGCCGAACAGGCTGATGGCGACGGCCACCGCGAGCTCGAAGAAGTTCGAAGTGCCGATCATCGCGGCGGGCGCGGCGACCTCGAAGGGGAGGCGGAGCCACCGGGCGAGCAGGTAGGCGAGGGCGAAGATGCCGTAGCTCTGGATGGCGAGCGGGACGGCGATGAGTGCGACGCGACCGGGGCGCTCGACGATCGTCTCCGCCTGGAAGCCGAACAGCAGCACGACGGTGAGGAGCAGCCCGGCGATCGACGTCGGGCCGAGCTTCTTCGCGAGATCGGAGACACGCGCGGGGTCGCCGTCCTTCATCAGGAGGGTCCGCGTGGCGACGCCGGCGGCGAGGGGGATGACGACGAAGATGACGACCGAGGCGACGAGGGTCTCCCACGGGACGCGCAGCTCGGTCACGCCGAGGAGCAAGCCGGCGATCGGAGCGAACGCAAGAACGAGGATGAGGTCGTTGAGCGAGACTTGCACCAGCGTGTAGTTCGCGTCGCCCTGGGTCAGCCGGCTCCACACGAACACCATCGCCGTGCACGGCGCGACGCCGAGGAGGATCATGCCGGCGATGTACTGCTCGGCGTCGGCGGCGGGGACGAGGTCGGCGAAGACGTAGCGAAAGAAGAGCACGCCGAGCGCCGCCATCGTGAACGGCTTGATGAGCCAGTTGACGACGATCGTCAGCGCGAGGCCCTTCGGGCGCCGGCGCACCTCGCCGAGGCACGACGGGTCCACTTCGAGCATCATCGGATAGACCATCAGCCAGATCAGGACGGCGACGACCAGGTTGACGCGCGCCCACTCGAGCTCGGCGACGAACGCGAACACGCCCGGGGCGGCGAGGCCCAGGCCGACGCCCGCGGCGATGGCGAGCGCGACCCAGAGGGAGAGGTAACGTTGGAAGGTGCTCATGACTATTCGCCTATCGTCGATACACGATTTTGAGGTCGCGCCTTCACAGCGCGGCCACCAGCGCCTTCAGGAGCGCGACGGTCCCCGGCTCGACGCAGTAACAAACACGCGGCCCGTCGACGTCGCCGCGGATGAGACCCGCCTCCTTCAGCTGCTTGAGGTGTTGGGACACGGTCGACTGCGCGAGCGGGAGCTCGTCGACGATGTCACCGACGATGCAGCCTTCCTGCCGCACGAGGAGGCGAACGATCGCGACGCGCGTAGGGTGGCCGAGCGCCTTCGCGAGGCGCGCGAGGTGTTCGTTGGCGTCCTGCTCGCGCTTCGGCACCGGCGGCGTCGGCTCCGCGGGTGGGCAGCAGGCGTCCGCCTTCTTGGCTCGGGTCGCCACGTCTATCGTCGATATACGATTGAGTCCGTGGGGCGTCAATGCCTATGCGGTCGCGCTTCGGACCACCCGCCACAGCGCGTCGCCTTCGAGCACCCCCATCGGGCCGCGCGCCACGGCGACGTGATGGATCGCGTCGGCGAGCTCCTCGATCGGGATCGGCTGATACTTCGCGAGGCCGAGCGCGCGCGTGAGCGTGCCCATCCCCGGCGGCGGACGGTGCCCCTCGCCGCGGAACGCGGAGGGCCGAAAGATCGTGTGCTCGATCCCGCTGTCGCGGACGATGCGCTCCGCCTCGGCCTTGGCTTCGAGGTAGGCCCCCATCGGGCGCCCCGCCCCGACCGAGCTGAGGAGCACGACGTGATCGACGGCGGTGCCCCGCGCGGCGTCCACGAGCTGCTGGGTCGTGCCGATGTCGCTCGTCGCGTAGGTGTCGCCGGACGCGAAGCGTTTCCGCATCGTGCCGATGAGCTGGACGATCGTGGTGCACGTCGCGAGCGCGGCGTGCAGGGCGTCGTGGTCCGTGAGGTCCGCCACGAGCGCGCGTTCGGATGTTCCGTTCTTGGCGGCGGTCGCGGGTCGGACGTGCGGGATCAGGTGGGGCCCGGTGTGGCGGGCGAAGAGCGTGCGGCCGGTGGCGCCGGTCGAGCCGGCGACGAAGATACGCCGCGTCATGCGGGTTGAATTACCCCATCGGTATGCGCATCAACAGGCCCTGCAGGCCCTGCAGCGCGAAGATGACGACGAGGGGCGACAGGTCGAACCCGCCCATCTTCTCGGGGCGCAGGATTGCGCGAATCGGCCGGTACAGCGGCTCCGTGATGAGCCCGGTAATGCTGCGCGGGAACTGGTCTGGACCGACCAACCAGCTCGCGATTGCGTCCACGAACACGAGGATCGTGATGCCTTGAATCAGCAGGAAGACAAATCCCATCACGCGTACAACCTCTCAGAACGCCGCTGGATTCCCCGTCCCGCACCAGCCTGAGTCACCGAAAGCCCAAGAAACTCCGACGGTTCTCGTGTCGCCCACGGATGCGCCGATAGAAACCCCGAGAAAGCGAGGCCTACGTGAGTCATCATTCTTCTGTCCCCCGTCCGATCGCGATCCTCCAAGAGTTCTCGATCCCGCTGATCGCCGGGGTGGTGAGCGCGCTGGTGCTCGCCAACGTCGCGCCGCACTTCTACCACGTGCTGACGCACGGCTCGCCGTTCGGAGCGGACAGCCACCTGAACCTGCACTTCGTCATGAACGACCTGTTCATGGCGCTGTTCTTCGGGCTGGCGGCGAAGGAGATCACCGAGGCCTGCCTGCCCGGCGGCGCGCTCAACCCTCCGAAGAAGGCGATCAACCCGCTCCTCGGCACCATCGGCGGCGTCCTCGGGCCGGTCGGGGTTTACTTCGCGTGGGTCGCGTTCACGGGTGACGCCACCATCGCGCGCGGCTGGGGCATCCCGACCGCGACCGACATCGCGCTCGCGTGGCTCGTCGCGCGCATGGTGTTCGGCGGCTCGCACCCCGCGGTGAGCTTCCTGCTCCTCCTCGCCGTCGCGGACGACGGCATCGGCCTCGGCATCATCGCGATCTTCTATCCGGACCCGGCGCACCCGGTGCAGCCGATCTTCCTCGTGCTCGTCGCCGCCGCCGCCGCGGTCGCGTTCGGCCTGCGCAAGAAGAACGTGCAGAGCTTTTGGCCCTACCTCCTCGTCCCCGGTGTGATGTCCTGGGCGGGCCTGTTCCTCGCGCACCTGCACCCCGCGCTCGCGTTGGTGCCGGTCGTCCCGTTCATGCCGAACATGGGCCACGACGACGGCCTCTACGCGGAGGCGAGCTCCGGCAAGAAGTACGTCGACACGCTCAACAACTTCGAGCACTTCTTCAAGATGCCGGTCGACTTCGGCCTGTTCGGCTTCGGCCTCGCCAACGCGGGCGTTCAGTTCTCGAACGTCGGCAACGCGACCGTCGCCGTGCTGCTCGCGCTGGTGGTGGGCAAGACGCTCGGCATCTTCGGCTTCTCGTACGTCGGGCACCTGGTCGGCTTCAGCCTCCCCGAGGGGATGAACGCGCGCTCGCTCCTCGTCGCGGGCCTCACGGCGGCGCTCGGCCTCACCGTCGCGCTGTTCGTCGCGGGCGTCGCCTTCACGGATCCGGGCCTCGCCGGCGCCGCCAAGATGGGCGCGTTGTTCTCGGCCGCCGTCGCGCCGGCGGTGTTGCTGCTCGGTCGGGTGCTCCGCGTAAAGGAGAGCACCGGCGAGTCGGAGGACCTCGCGCCGGTCCCCTCGCACGTCTCGACCGCGGATCTGTAGCGCCACGCTTCGTTCCCGCGGACATCGGTGTTACCTCGTGGCGCCATGTTCGAAGGGAAGACGGCCCTCGTCACCGGCGCGTCCAGCGGCATCGGCCGCGACGTCGCCGTCCAGCTCGCGAAGAAGGGCGCCACCGTGCACGGGCTCGGCCGCGACGCCACGCGCCTCGCCGCGCTGGAGAGCGACGGGATCACGCCGCACGCGGTGGACCTCACCGACCGCACGCAGGTCGAAGCGCTCGGCGCGCTCCCCGCGCTCGACATCCTGATCCACAGCGCGGGGGTCTGCACGCTCGGCCCGATCGCGGAGGCGCCCATCGAGGACCTCGAGACGAACTTCGCGCTCAACCTGCGCGCGCCCGTCCTGCTCACGCAGGTCATGCTCCCGAAGCTCGTGGCGGCGAAGGGCCACGTGGTGTTCGTCAACTCCGGCGCGGGGCTCAACGCGAACCCGAACTGGGGCCACTACGCGGCGAGCAAGTTCGGCATCAAGGCGATCGCCGACAGCCTGCGGCACGAGGTGAAGCCCAAGGGGGTCCGCGTCCTCAGCGTCTACCCGGGGCGCACGGCGACCCCGATGCAGCAGGCGGTCCGGCAGATGGAGGGGGCCCCCTACGAGCCGGACAAGTACATCGACCCGGCGGACGTCGCGTCCTCGATCGTCCACGCCCTCGGCCTCCCGCGCACCGCGGACGTCATCGACCTCAACATTCGCACGGGACCCGGTTAGTCTCCGAAGCATGTCAGACAACCCGCTCCTCGGCCTCGGCATGCGCATTCCATTCGATGGAATCGAGGCCGAACACGTGCGTCCCGCGATCGGGCAGCTCCTGGAAGAAGCGAAGGCGGCCGTGAAGGCGATCGTCGACTTCGACGGCGCTCGCACTTACGCCAACACGCTCTCCGCGCTCGACGACGCCACCGAGCCGCTCGAGCTCGCGATGACGGTGGTCGGTCACCTCGAGTCCGTCGCGACCACGGACGCGCTGCGCGACGCGTACAACGAGGTGAAGCCGGAGGTGAGCTCGTTCTACGCCGGCCTCCCGCTCGACGCGGGCCTGTACCGCGCGCTGAAGGACTTCGCCGCGACCGACGAGGCGAAGGCCCTCACGGGCGAGCGCCGCCGTTTCCTCGACAACACCCTCGACGACTTCAAACGCCACGGCGCCGAGCTCCCCGAGGAAGGGAAGAAGCGCCTCGACGCGATCACGCGCGAGCTCGCCGAGATCACCTCGAAGTACGCGCAGAACCTTCTCGACGAGACGGCGGCCTACGAGCTGATCGTCGAGGACGAGTCCCGCCTCGCCGGTTTGCCGGAGGGCGCGAAGGAAGCCGCGCGCGCTTCCGCCGAGAGCAAGGACAAGCCGGGGTGGCGCTTCACGCTGCAGGCCCCGAGCATGATCCCCGCGCTCACACACCTCGAGGATCGCGGCATCCGCGAGCAGCTCTACCGGGCGTACAACACGCGCGCGAGCGCCGGAGAGCGTGACAACCGCGGGCTCATCGGGCGCATCGTCGCGCTGCGCCGCGAGAAGGCGAAGCTCCTCGGCTACGCGACCTTCGCGGACCTGGTGCTCGCGGATCGCATGGCGAAGACGGGCAAGGCCGCGCTCGACTTCGTGCAGGACTTGGAGGGGCGCACCCGCCCCGCGTTCGACACCGAAAACGACGCGCTCCTCGCGTTCGCCCGCGAGCGCGAAGGTGACCCAAACCTCGCGCTCGAGCCGTGGGACATCGGCTTCTACGCCGAGAAGCAGCGCATCGCGCTGTACGACTTCGACGAGGAGGCGCTCCGCCCGTACTTCCCGATGGAGGCGGTCATCGACGGCATGTTCGAGACCGCGAAGCGCCTCTACGGCGTGACGGTGCGCGAGAACACCGACCTGCCCACGTGGCACGAGACGGTGAAGGCGTACGACCTCGTCGACGAGGACGGCGCACCGCTCGGCGCGTTCTATTCCGACATGTTCCCGCGCGAGGAGAAGCGCGGCGGTGCGTGGATGAACGGGCTGATCTCCGGCGTCGTGGAAGGGGGGCGCGTGTCCCCGCACCTCGGGCTGATCTGCGGCAACCTCACGCCCCCGGTCGGCAACAAACCTTCGCTGCTCCTGCACTCCGAGGTCGAGACGCTCTTCCACGAGTTCGGGCACCTGCTCCACCACATGCTGAGCAAGGTGGAGGTCCGCAGCCTCGCGGGGACGAACGTCGCGTGGGACTTCGTGGAGCTGCCCTCGCAGATCATGGAGAACTGGTGCTGGGAGAAGGAGGCGCTCGACTTGTTCGCGCGGCACTACGAGACCCAGGCGCCGATCCCCGCGGACCTGTTCGACAAGATGCAGCGTGCGCGCACCTACCGCGCCGCGTACGCGCAGATGCGGCAGCTCGGCTTCGCGACGGTGGACCTCCTCGTCCACGAGTCGTGGGACGCGGAGAAGGACGGCGACATCCTCGCCTATTCGCGTGACGTCATGCAGCGCTTCGCCCCCGTGCCGTACCCCGAGGACTACGCGTTCATCTGCGGCTTCGGGCACCTGTTCGCGAGCGCCGTCGGCTACGCGGCGGGGTACTACTCGTACAAGTGGGCCGAGGTCCTCGACGCCGACGCGTTCACGCGTTTTTCGAAGGAGGGTGTGTTCAACGCTGCGGTCGGGCGTGCGTTCCGCGACCGCGTCCTCGCGCGCGGCGACGGCGACGATCCGATGAAGCTCTACCAGGACTTCATGGGGCGCGAGCCGAGCCTCGATCCGCTGCTGGTGCGCTCCGGACTACTCCCCGCGCCGGCCGTGTGACGCGTCATCCGTCGGCGGCGGCGACCTGTCGGACCGAGTTCGTATGACCCTTCTTGTCGATCCTGGGCGCGCCGCCTTCGTCGTAGCTCGCCTCGTACTCGACGACGCCGTGGCTACCCCGAAGCACGATCTGCCGGATGCGAGCGACGCGGACGTGGTTGTGGTCGCCGGCGACGAGCAGTGACGCCGACTTCTCGGACCGAATCGTGTTGTGGTCTCCGAAGACGATCACCGCGTTACACTCACCGACCAGCTCCACGGTGTTCTGATCCCCGGTGATCGTAACCTTCGACTCCGCCGTGCAGAGCTTCTTCACACTTCGACCGCTGCCCGCGATGAGCATGATCTGAGGCCCGCCGAGCGAGAGCGCCGCGTCGAACCCCTTGCCGGATCCGTCGTCGCCGGTCCCCTCCACCTTGGCGAGCTCCTCGATGTCGTCGTCGTCGATGTCCTCGAAAGGCTCCGGCGGCTCGGGCGGCTCCGGTGGCTCGGGCGGCTCCGGGACATCGGGGACCGCGACGATCCCCACGGACTTCTTCGGGCGCGGCGCGTCCTCGTCGCCCACGAATCCGCGGTAGACGAACAACACGACGAACACCGCGACGATCGGGCCGAACGCCAGCGCGACCAGCAATCCGATCGGGCGCTCGGGGGTCGGACGCGGAGGGACCGGCACGGGCGACGCCATGCCGCTATCCTCGGCGCTTTGGCGGCCGAAAGGCCAGCGCCCTCGACCGCGGGCGGTCAGAGGGCCCGAGCCGACGTAGGAACTGGAGCGGCCTCGCTCGGGGTAGCCGCCGGCGCCGGCGCCGTGAACGAGCGCTCCTGCCAGGCGGTGCGCGCATCGAAGCCGTGCTGTTCGAGGCGCGGCACGATCACCTCTTCGATCGTCGAAAAGAAGATGTCGCGCGCGAGCGCGCCGTCACACGCGCCGTAAGCCATCGCGTTGGTCGGCGCGGGGAGGGGCGAGAGGTGTTCGAGCTCGTGCCGCTCGAGGTGCGCGAACGCGACGTGGAGGTACCGCGACAGGTTGGCCTTCATCGCGGCGTCGATCTCGAGGTCCTCGAGGAGCTTCCACCCGAAGCGCGCGTGTTTGACCTCGTCGGCGAGGATGCGCTGCAGGACGTCGCCGATCGGGGACTCGGCCTGCTCGATCCGCTCTGCGTTGATCAGGCTGACCGCGACCGTCTCGGAGAGGCAGCAGATGCTCAGGACGTTCCGCAGCGCGCCCTCGAGGGGGCCGCAGTCGGTGTGCGTGGGGATGTCGTCGAGCGTCGGCAGCTCGGCGACGGGGCGCGCCGCGAGCGAGACCAGCACGCCCGCGCACTGCTGCGCATGAGACAGCTCATCGGCGACGAAGGTCGCGAGGTCTGCGATCCTCGCCGCCGAGAGCTGCGCACGCATCAACTGGGGGACGAGGCCGGCGAACACTCGGGCGGACGCGTACTCGTTCGCCATGCGACCGCGCCACGTGCTCTCCACGAGCACACGCTCCGCGCGGGTAAGGACGGGGCCGGAGAGATCGACGAGGTGCGCGGCGGCCTCGCGCGTGAGGTCGAGCGTGGTCATCACGCCACCTCCATCGCGGGCGGCGCGGGGGGGCCCCAGGCGGCGCAGCCCCGGTTCCAGTCCCAGCCGATCGACTCGCAGCACGCGATGTAGTCCTCGGGGGTCATCGTCGCCTGATCGCAGCTGACGAAGCCGGCGTCGGGGTGCCCGGCGTCGACGAACCCCGCATCGCGGAACCCGGCGTCGCGCGGAGCGCCGGCGTCGCGCGCGACGACCGCACCCGCGTCGTCGATCGTGGTCGCCTGGTCCAGCGTTTCGGTGTCGACGGTGCCGCACCCGACGGCCCCGGTGAACAACGCCACGCCGGCGGCGGCGCGGAGTGCCTTGAGTTTCAACGTGTGGCGCGAGCTCATGTGGTCATCATGGCGCGGAGCCGTTGTGCTGAGAAGCGGAACTTCGAGTACACTATTGTACGGTGGATCCGAACAACCCCCTCGACCTCGAGTCCGTCCGCTGTTTCCTCGCCGCTGCGAGGGAGCGGAGCTTCCGCGCCGCGGCGGAGCTGGTGCACCTGTCGCCCGCCGCGTTCGGTGAACGTATCAAGCGGCTCGAAGAAGATCTCGGCGCGCCGCTGTTCGAACGGACGACGCGAACGATGCACCTCACCGAAGCGGGCGAGCGTTTCGTCGGCCCCGCGGAGCGACTGTTCGAGCACGAGCGGATCGCCCGGGAGGCGGCGCGCGATCCGGAGCAGACGCCGCCGTTCGAGCTGGTGATCGGGACGCGCTTCGAGCTGGGGATGTCGTGGCTCGTGCCGTCGTTGCCGGAGCTTCAGAAGGAGCGGCCGGAGCGGTTCATCCACTACTACTTCGGCGAGTCGACGGACCTGCTGCGGAACGTGCTCGAGCAGAACATCGACGCGGTCGTTTCGAGCTTTCGGGTGTCGCAGGTCGGCCTCGCGTACGCGCCGCTGCATGACGAGGACTACGTCTTCGTCGGCGCGAAGAAGTACCTCGCCAAACACCCGCTGAAGTCCGCCGCCGATGCGCCGAACCACGTCCTGATCGACACGCAGTCCGACCTGCCGCTGTGGCGCTACTTCCTCGACGCGGTGCCCGCCGAGCCGGGGTGGGCGTTCGAGCGGATCGAGCGCATGGGGACGATCGCCGCCGTGCGTCACCGCGTCCTCGCGGGCGCGGGTGTCGCGGTGCTTCCGCGGTACTTCGTAGAGCCCGACCTGAAGGCGAAGCGCCTCGTCCGGGTGATGCCGAAGGTCGATCCGCGGCAGGACGTGTTCCGGCTGATCTGGCGCGCGGACCACGTACGCGACCGGGAGCTGCGTCGGCTCGCGGCGACGTTGAAAACCTTCCCGCTGAAATGACGGTCCGCGGTAGGTTCCGAAGCCATGGACTACCGATTCCTGGGCCCGACCGGCGTGAAGGTCTCCAAGCTCGCCTTCGGCACGATGACCTTCGGCGGCTACGCCGACGAGGCGACCTCCGAGGCGCTCTACCGACGCGTGCGCGACGTGGGCATCAACGTGTTCGACTGCGCCGACGTCTACAACGGCGGCTTCTCCGAGGAGCTGCTCGGGCGGTTCAGTCAGCACGAGCGGGATCGTGTCGTCCTCACTTCGAAGGCGTACTTCCCGACCAGCGACGACGTGAACGCGCGCGGCAACTCGCGGTACCACCTGGTGCGCGCGGTCGAAGCGAGCCTGCGTCGGCTGCAGACCGAGTACATCGATCTGTTCTTCCTGCACCGCTGGGACGACGTGACACCGGCGGACGAGACGCTGCGCGCGATCGACGACCTCGTGCGGCAGGGCAAGATCCTCTACCTCGGCGTCAGCAACTTCTCGGCGTGGCAGACCATGAAGCTCCTCGGGCTCGGCCGTGCGTCGGGCGGGACGCCGGTGGTGTGCTCGCAGCCGATGTACAACCTCGTGAAGCGTCAGGCGGAGGTGGAGATCCTCCCGATGGCGATCGCGGAGGGGATCGGTGTGATGAGCTACAGCCCCCTCGGCGGCGGGTTGCTCACCGGCAAGTACGGTGCGTCGAAGCGGCCCGACTCGGGGCGGCTCGTGACCGACAAGATGTACACGACGCGCTACGGCGGTGACGTCTACTTCGAGGCGGCGGATCGGTTCACGGCGTTGGCGAAGGAGCTCGGCCACCACCCGGCCGCGCTCGCGGTCGCGTGGGTCGCGGCGCACCCGGGGATCACGGCGCCGCTGATCGGTGCACGCAACCTCGAACAATTGGAAGCGGTGTTGCCCGCAGCGTCGATCGATCTCGACGAGGCGACGTACGATCGCATCGCGTCGATCTTCCCCGCGCCGCCGCCGGCGACCGATCGCAACGAAGAGACGTCGAAGCACAACTACGGGTCGCGTTGATTCGGCCTCCGCGTTTGGATACGTTGCGTTCGCGCTGACGCGGCATGTTGCGTCGCGCCGAATTCCAACGGACTTCATCACGTGGCCCACGTCGAACCTCGAAAGACCGATCCCTCGGATCGCGATCCGCCGAAGCGGAAGAAGCCGCAGTGGAAGAGCGCGCTCGCGCGGCTCGCGTCGCGCGGTCCGGCGACGGACCCGGACGCCGTGCGCGAGGTGCTCGTCGAGAAGGCGCCCTCCGAGATCATCTACCTGCTGAACCTGCGCGAGACGCGCATGCGGGACCAGCTGGTCGTCGACTTCTACGAGCGCGAGGGCGCCGAGGCGCCGCTGAAGCCCCTGGAGCTGGACGAACGCGCGGTGTTCGCGCTGGAGTACCCCGAGGACCGCGACGTGTTGTCCTTGCTCCTCGGCAACTCCGCGGAGGGGAAGAGCTACGCCCGGCTCGATCCGCGTGCGCGGTATTCGCGCAGCGTGGTGCGGCCCGGGATGTTCGAGCTGGTGCTGCCGCGCCTGTGTCGGACGGGGCGGTTCTCGGTCGAAGGGGGGATGCCGAACGTCCACCCCACGACGCCGCTGACCTACGATCCCGGCGAGCCGTTCACGGTGACGCTCTCCGTCACGCAGGCGTCCGAGGACGCCTGGGCGCTGTGGGGCGCGCTGGTCCGGGACGACGAGCGCCTGGACATCAACGAGCCGCGGCTCGTGCTCTCGAGCGGGCTGTTCGTACACGAGGATCGGATCCAGTCCATCGACGCCGGTGAGGCGATCGACTGGGTGTTCCGCCTGCGCCGACACGGCGAGGTGCGGGTCCCGATGGAGGCGCGCGACGAGTTCCTCGTGGAGCTGGCGGCGATGCCGAACCTCCCGGAGATCGAGCTGCCGCCGGAGCTGCACTGGTCCAAGGCCAAGGTGAAGCCGCGCCCGCGCGTGGTGTTCGCGCCGCAGGAGGATCCGACCGTCACCAAGTACGTGATCGGTCGCGTGGGGTTCGACTACGGCGGGGCGGTGATCGACGCGTCGTCACGCTGTCGCGTGGTGGCGGACGAAAACGGACGGCAGCTCTTCTCGCGCGACAAACGCGCCGAGCGCGGGTTCCTCTCGCGACTCGCCATGGCCGGAGTGAAGCCGACCGACGGCGAGGAGCGGGGTCGCGGTGAGGTGAAGATACCCGCGAAGCACCTGTCGCGTGTGATCCGCGAGCTGGTCGACGAGGACTGGCACATCGAGGCGGACGGGCAGGCGATCCGCGCGAACGGTGTGCTGCGCACGAAGGTCAGCTCCGGGATCGACTGGTTCGATCTCGAAGGCGTGCTCGACTACGGAGACGCGACGGCTTCGCTCCCCGAGCTGCTGTTGTGCGCGACGCGCGGGGAGTCGTACGTGACGCTCTCCGACGGCAGCCGCGGCGTCGTCCCCGACTGGATGACGCGCTACGCGGCGTTCGCGCAGACCGGCAAACAGGTCGGGTTGAAGCTGCGGTTCTCGCCGTCGCAGGCGGGGATCATCGACGCGCTGATGACCGGGCACGACGACGTGTCGGTCGACGTGAAGTACGCGCGGCTGAAGAAGCTCTTCGACAAGGCGAAGACGGAGACGGTGGAGGAGCCGACCGGGTTCGTCGGGAAGCTGCGGCCGTACCAGCGCGAGGGGCTCGCGTGGCTCACCTTCCTCGAGACGTCGCAGTACGGCGGCTGCCTCGCGGACGACATGGGCCTCGGCAAGACGGTCCAGGTCCTCGCGATGCTCCAGGGGCGGCACCGCCCCGGCGGGGAGATGCCGCGGCAGCACCGGCCGTCGCTGATCGTCGTGCCTCGGAGCCTGCTGTTCAACTGGCAGCGCGAGGCGGAGAAGTTCGCGCCCGAGCTGAAGGTCGTCGAGTACACGGGCGCGCGCCGTGAGAAGGTGCGGGAGGCGCTCGAGGACTACGACCTGATCGTCACCACGTACGGGACGCTCCGGCAGGACATCCTTCACTTCCTCGATCTGCAGTTCAACACGATCGTGTTGGACGAGGCGCAGGCCATCAAGAACCCGCGCTCTCAGTCGGCGAAGGCGTGTCGGCTGGTGCGCGCGGATCATCGGCTCGCGATCAGCGGGACGCCGATCGAGAACAGCCTGGAGGAGCTCTGGTCGATCTTCGAGTTCCTGAACCCCGGGATGCTCGGGACCCTCGACGAGTTCTCCGCGCACGAGCGCGACAAGGACGAGGAGTGGCTCGACCTGCTGTCCCGCTCGCTGAAGCCGTTCATGCTCCGGCGCACGAAGGAGCAGGTGCTGAAGGACCTCCCCGAGAAGACGGAGAAGACACTCTACGTCGACCTCGGCGAGGAGGAGCGCAACAAGTACGACGAGCTGCGCACCTTCTACCGGAACACACTCACCTCACGGATCGACGAGGTCGGGCTCGCGAAGGCGAAGATCCACGTGCTCGAAGCGCTGCTGCGGCTGCGTCAGGCGGCGTGTCACCCGGGGCTCATCGACAAGACCCGCATGGCGGAGGACAGCGCGAAGCTCGCGTCGCTGTTCACGATGATCGATCACGTCGTGCAGAACGGGCACAAGGCGCTGGTCTTCTCGCAGTTCACGACGCTGCTCCAGATCGTGCGGATGCGCCTGGAGCGCGAAGGCATCAAACACAGCTACCTCGACGGCGCCACGCGCGACCGGGGTGGGGCGTGTGAGGCGTTCCAGAACGACCCGACGCAGAAGGTCTTCCTCATCAGCCTGAAGGCGGGCGGGTGCGGCCTGAACCTCACGTCGAGCGACTACGTCTTCATCCTCGACCCGTGGTGGAACCCGGCGGCGGAGGCGCAGGCGATCGACCGCGCGCACCGCATGGGCCAGACGCGCCCGGTCTTCGCGTATCGGCTCATCACGCGCGACACCGTCGAGGAGAAGATCGAGCACCTGCAGAACGAAAAGCGGAAGCTCGCCGACGCGATCATCACCGGCGACCGCAAGCTCATGCGCGAGCTGACCGTCGAGGACCTCGACAAACTCTTCGAGTGAGCCGAGGCGGGCGTTCGCCCTCGGGGCGAAGGCAGGTAAGGTCTCGGGCATGTGGCGTGCTGCGCTTGGGGCGGTCCTCGTCGCGCTCGCGCTCGTTACGCTGGGCTGCGCTGAGGGCGCGGTCGACGTGAACGGGCGGCGCGTCGATCCGCTGCGCGAAGACGCACCCGCGACCCTTCTGCTGTTCGTCGCCGAGGCTTGCCCGATCTCGAACCGCTACGTCCCGGAGATCAACCGTCTGTATCGTGACTACCGCGCCCGCGGCCTTCGGATGTTCCTCGTCTACGCGAACCCGGGGAGCGAACCGAAATCCGTCGTGGGCCACGTCGCGGACTACAAAATCGAGCCGCCGGTGCTCATCGATCGCGAGCAGGCGCTCGTCGACAAGACGGAGGTCGAGCGGACGCCGGAGGCGGCCCTCTTCGACGCGACGGATACCCTGGTCTACCGGGGCCGAATCGACGATCGCTTCGTGACCTACACCCAGCGTCGCAACCGGGTCACACGAAGGGAGCTCCGCGACGCTATCGAGGCGGTACTCGAGAAGAGGCCCGTCACCGTGAAGACGACGACGGTCGCCGGGTGCCACATCGACCGGCGCTGACCTGGTTGCGGGCTCGCGCGTCCTGCGACAAGCTCGGCAACGTGAACGGGCGCGATGCAGCGCGCGTCGCGGTGCTCGTCGCCGGGAGTCTCGCCGCGAGCGCGTGTACGAAGGGCGGGACGCCTTCGACCGCACCGACGTTCGCACGCGACGTCGCGCCGATCGTCTACGCCCGATGCACGCCGTGCCACCGCCCCAACCAGGCCGCGCCCTTCGCGTTCCTCGACTTCGAGGATGTGAAGGCGCACGCCGAGGACATCGCGGAGGTCGTGCGCGAGCGCATCATGCCGCCGTGGCGTCCCGCGCGTGGCTACGGCGCGTTTTCGAACGACCGGAGCCTCGACGACACGCAGATCGAGACCATCGTCGCGTGGGTGAAGGCGGGCGCGCCTCCGGGGGATCTGAGCCATGCGCCACCTCCGCCGCGGTTCGACGGCGGTTGGCGTCTGGGCCCTCCGGACCTCGTCGTCGAGATGCCCCAGCCGTACGTCCTCGCGGCGGAGGGCGAAGACGTCTACCGGAACTTCGTCCTCGACTCCGCACTGGAGGGGCGCAAGTACGTCGCGGCGTGGGACTTCGATCCCGGTAACGCACCCGCGGTCCATCACGCGATCGTCAACCTCGACCGCGAGGGCATGCTCGCCGCGCTCGAGTCGAACGACGGCCAGCCCGGCGTGGACGGCATGGATCTGCCGACGGCTTCGCCCGACGGTTTCTACTTGGTGTGGGCTCCCGGCAACCAGCCGAACGCGCCGGTCGACGGGCGCAGCTGGCGGCTCGACGGCACCACGAACCTGGTGCTCCAGCTCCACCTGCAGCCGACCGGACGGCGTGAGTCGGTGCAGTCCCGCATCGCGCTCTACTTCGCGGATCGCCCGTCGCCGATCCTGCAGACCACGCTGCGCGTCGGGGACAAGCCGATCGACATCGGACCCGGCGACAAGGACTTTCGGATCGAGGACTCGCTCGAGGTCCCCGTGAACGTCGAGCTCCTGAGCGCGTTTCCTCACGCCCACTACCTCGGCAAGGAGACGAAGGTGTGGGCCGTCGAACCGAGCGGGAAGGAAGTGCCGCTTCTGCACATCGACGACTGGGACTTCAGTTGGCAGGACAAGTACGTCTTTCGCGAGCCGGTTCAGCTGCCCGCCGGCTCGGTGATTCACATGTACTTCACGTACGACAACTCGGCCGAGAACCCGCGGAACCCGAACCGGCCGCCGATTCGCGTGAAGTCGGGGCTGCGTTCTGTCGACGAGATGGGGAACGTGACGTTCGAGGCGCGGGTCGCGAATCCGGAGGCGCACCGAACGCTGCGGATTGCGAAGTACGAGCGCGCGCTCGAACGAGACGGGACGGCGGTCTCGGCCTACAACCTCGGCAACGCGAACGCGGGGGCGCGCCGGATCGATGACGCTGTGACGGCGTACCGTCGCGCGATCGAGCTCGATCCCAAGCTCTTCAACGCCCACTACAACTTGGGCAACCTGTTCAAGTCTGCCGGGCGCCTCGACGAGGCCGAGGCGGCATACCTCGCAGCGCTCGAGGTACGGGAGCACTCGGTTGCCGCGCTCGTGAACCTCGGCCTGGTCCACAAGAAGCAGGGACGACGCTCGGACGCGCAGAAGCGGTTCGAGCAGGCGATCGGCTTCGCGCCGAACATGGCAGCAGCGCACGCCAACCTCGGCGTGCTCCACCGGGAGTCGAAGGACTTCGACGAGGCGGCGAAGAGCTTCGCGCGGGCTGCGAAGCTCTCGCCGGAGAACGTCCAGATCCTGCGTTTCGCCGCGCAGACGGCGGACGCCGCCGGCAAGACTTCGGAGGCGGTCGCCTTCTACGAACGCACCCTGGACGTCCGCGATGATGTCCGGGATCGGACGGCGCTCGGCATCGTGTTGGCGCGAGCGGGCCGACTGAAAGAGGCGACGGAGCACTTCCGACGCGTCGTAGCGCAGCAGCCGAGCTTCGAGGGTGGCCGGAGGAACCTGGTCCAGGTGCTTCGTCAGCAGGGGCTCGAGGAAGAGGCGCAGGCGGTCGAGCGAGGCTCGTCGACACCGAAGCCCTGACCGCGCGGCGCGTTCGACTACCAGACACGATACGACTACATTCCGGGCGAGGATGCCCTTCTTCGAGGTGACCTTTCTGTTCGGGTTCCTGCCCGTAACGCTCGTCATCTACTACGCGCTCCCGTCCCGGATTCGAAACGCTTGGCTCTTCGTCGCGAGCGGCGTGTTCTATGCGTTCTCGAGTTGGGCGTTCCTGCCGATTCTGATGTTCTCGATCGTCGTCGACTACGTCGTGGGCCAGCGCATCGATCGCTCGGAGTCGGCGAGGGCCCGGCGCGTCTGGCTGGGCTGCTCCCTCGCGACGAACCTCGGGCTCCTCGCCTACTTCAAGTACGCCGGCTTCTTGACGAGTAACCTGCGCGCCGCCGGGCTGACGAGTGTCCCCCTGCTCGAGGCCGCGCTCCCGGTGGGGATCTCGTTCTATACGTTTCAGAGCATGAGCTACTCGATCGACCTCTATCGTGGGGTCGTTCGACCGGCGCGGTCCTTCGCTTCCTTCGGCGCGTTTGTGTCGATGTTCCCGCAGCTCGTCGCCGGACCGATCGTCCGTTTTCGAGAGCTCGAAGAGCAACTCGAGGAGCGCACGCACTCGTTCGAACGCTTTGCCCAGGGGATCCAATTCTTCGTGTGGGGCCTCGCCAAGAAGCTCCTCGTCGCCGACACCGCCGCCTCGCTGTGTGATCCGATCTTTCGCGCGGGTGCGACGGGCTCGGCCGAGGCGTGGTCCGCGGTCTTCTTGTACGCGGTGCAGATCTACTTCGACTTCTCCGGGTACTCGGACATGGCGGTCGGGCTGGGCAAGATGCTGGGGTTCGAGCTCCCGCAGAACTTCGCATCGCCGTACAAGGCCGTCAGCCTGTCCGACTTCTGGCGCCGCTGGCACATCACCCTGTCCACGTGGCTGCGCGACAACCTCTACATCCCCCTCGGCGGGAATCGGCGAGGCACGGCGCGCACGTACGTCAACCTGATGCTCACGATGCTCCTCGGTGGTCTTTGGCACGGAGCGAGCTGGAACTTCATCATCTGGGGCGCGATCCACGGCGGGGTCTTGGCGCTCGAGCGCGCCCTGCGTTCGCGCACGACCTGGAGTCCGCCGATCGTGATCCGACGGGCCGCAGTCTTCCTCGTCGTGCTCGTCGCGTGGGTCTTCTTCCGGATCGAGACCCTCGAGGACGCGACGCAGTGGCTGTCCGCCATGGCCTTCGTCGACGGAATCGGTGCATGGCCCGCGGCGGCGACGCTGCTCGCGATCGCCGGCTTCGCATGCCTGATCTGGATCCCCCCCAACACCCACCAGCGCACGCTCGAGACGACGCCACGCCGCCTCGCGGAGGTGATGCTGCTCTTCGTCGTCAGCCTCGTCGTGGGCTACGGCCGGGGGACTTCGCCGTTCCTCTACTTCAGGTTCTGACCGTGTCTTCGAGATCCTTCGTCCTCGCTTTCGTTGCGATCTGGGTGCTCTTGCTCGCGCAGGCCACCGCGTTCGAGTCACCGTATTTTCGGCCGTACGAGGTCGTCGTCGATCCGCGCGGGATCCGTTTCCTCCCGTCGATGGCGGTGGAGATGGACGAGTACGGCGTGCTCAGCTTCAACCAGCACACGCCCGAGCTTCGGGTGACACGGTCCACGCGCTTCACCACGGATCGGTGGGGCTTCCGCAACCTGCCGATGGGACGCGCCCGGGTCGTGGTCATTGGCGACTCGTTCGTCCTCGGCGCCGGTGCGTCGGACGACGAGACGTTTCCGTACTTCCTCGGCCAGGAGCTCGGCGAACCGGTCTACAACTACGGCGCGCAGAAGAGCTGGGGTGCGCCGTACTTTCTACGGGATCCACGTTTCGTCGAGTATCCGCCCCAGCTGGTCCTTTGGATGCCCTCGCAGATGCGGCTCAAACCCATCCCCGAGCTCCCGACCGCGACGCCCTCGTCGCCGCGCCCGGGCACCGAGCCGTCCGGGCTCTCCGTCGCGTACGCGAAGTGGCAGAGCGTGGGGGCGCCGCTCGTCCGTGCGCGCGCGTCGGCGAACCGCGACAACGGGCTTCGAATGCTGTTCGCCGAGCACTTTCAGCGCCTCCGACGCGCGGCTTTCGGACATCCGGGGCTCATCGAGGTCGACGGGGCTTCGGCCCTCGCGATGACGCCCAAGGCGCAGCTGCTCATGAAGAGCCCCGAGGACCGACGCATCGATGACGTCGTCGCGACGTTCGTCGACCTTCGGGACGCGCTGGCGCAACGGAACATCGGGTTCTTGTTCGTGCCGATCCCCGGGCAGGCCGAGGTCTACCTCGACGCATTCCCGCCCGAGCTCCGTGAGGGCGCGTTCGTCGAGCCGTCGATGCGTGAGCTCGTCCTCGAGCGAATGCGGCAAGAGGGTACGGCGGTCCTCGACCTCGGCCCTGCGTTTTCGGACGCGTCGCTGCCGTATCTGTGGTGGCGCGATGACACGCACTGGACGCCGGTCGCGGCGCAGGTCGCCGCAAGACAGGTTTCGGAGTATCTCCGAGCGCACCCGGAGGTCCGCGGCTCGGCGGACTGAGATCAGCGGCGGAGCGGCTTCGTCGCGCGGATGAGCTCTTCGTCGTAGCCGAACTTCTCGTAGAACGCGCGCGCGCGTTCGTTGCGCGTGAACACGTGCAGCGTCATGGACTCCGCGCCGCGGATCGCGGCCTCGTCTTCACACGCGCGCAGCAGCGCGGCGCCGACGCCTTGGCCCTCCGCCTCCTCGCTGACCGCGATGGCATCGAGGTGCGCGGAGGGGGCGCCGCTGAGGAGCTCCGGACCCATCGAGACGAGCGCGACGCCGAGGGTGTCGAGGTCGTCGTTCTCAGCGAGGATGCAGAAGCTGTCCGGCGCGGCGCCGGCGAGGTAGGCCATCAACAGCTTCTCGTCGCCACGCCACAGGTCCTCGGAGAACCGCGACGGCGGGATGTCGAAGTCGGCGAGGCGGGGGAGGAGGGCACGCAACGCGTAGCTGTCGCTCGCGCGGGCCGGGCGTACGGAGAAGGCCACCGGTCAGGCGCCGGCGAGGACAAACGCGGCGATCAGCGCGACGGCGATCATCACGTCCCGGACGATGTCCTTGGTTGCGTACACGGTGGACTCCATCTACTCGCGGTCCCTCGCGCTGCCTAGCGACAAGACGGTGACAGACGTCCGTCCGATCCGAGGGCCGCGATGGTGACGTTGTCGGCGAGGACGGTCGGTACGTTGCGTCGAACGGGCCGGATCTCGGACGATCTACGGACGGCATGCGCCGCGGCCGTCGGTCGGCGTACCGATGAGGCTGTCGTCGCAGACGGTGTTGCCGGTCGCGAGGCACCCGGATACGGCCGCCGTGGACGAGCAGGTGCGGATGCAGAGGCCGCCCATGCCGTCGTCGAGGCAGCGGGTGTTCGCTTCGCAGCGCGTCTCGCCGCCGGGGACCATCAGGCAGCGCTGGGACGCGGGGGGCGCGCCCGCGAAGTTGTACTCCGGGATCGTCGGGGGCATCACGTTGCGGCAGAAGGCAAACGGGAAGGCGGGCTCGAAGTTGAGGTCGCCGGTGCAGGTCGAGCCGAGCCCGAACGCCGCGGCGCGGCCGCACGGGCTCGGATAGAGGCCGCAGTCGTTGCTGCAGATACCGGTGGTCGTGTTCGAGGCGCGGACCTGGCGGCACACTGCGGGGCCGGCCATCGGGTCGTCCGCGAAGCCGCAGTTCGGGTTCGCGAGGTTGCACTGCACGACGCACATGCCCGGCGCCGGCATCGGGCTGGGGTCGTCGGGGTCGACGAGATCGAACGGCACGCCGAGGCAGACCGGGGAGGGCGCCACGCCGTTCACCGACGCGGTGTCGCAGAGGCCGACGACGCTGGACCGGCTGCACACGTCGCCGCTCTGCGCCGGGCGCAACGTGCAGATCCCCGGCGTGGTGACGGACGCGAGCACGTCCGGGTTGCAGTACGGGTAGGTCGCCGTGCAGCTGTTCGGCGCGGGCGCGACGGCGTTCGGATCGCAGGGGCGACCGCACGAGGCCTGGTCGTCCTCGAGCGCGCCGAGCCCCGAGCCGCCGATCGCCGGCATCGCGAAGAGGTCGTCGGCGCAGCCGGTCATCGTGTTCACGACGCGGCGGGAGAAGTCGATCGTGAGACCCTCGGTGACCTCGGCGGCGACACACGCGCGCATGTCGGTGCGCACCGGGCGACAAAGAGCGTTGCCGATCGTGGACGCGCCGCACTCGGCGTCCGCGGCGCAGAGCCTCAGGCACACGTTGATCTGATCCGCCGGCGCGGTGCCCATCGGGCTCGCGCCGAAACACGTGAGCCCGGGGTCGACGCACTGGAGGCTGAACGTACACGCGCAGCCCTCGGTGCCGTCGGGGCAGCGCGGGGGCGGTCCGCCGTCGCGCGGTCCACCGTCGCGCGGTGGTCCGGCGTCGCGAGGGGGTCCTGCGTCACGGGGAGGGCCGGCGTCGCGGGGCGGTCCGCCGTCGCGGGCGCCTGCGTCGCGTGCGCCGCTGTCCGGGGTCCCGGCGTCGACGAAGCCCCCGTCGCGTGAGGCGCCGCCGCCGTCGCGCGGGCTCGCGTCGCGAAAGCCGCCGTCGCGCGCGCCGCGCACCACGGTGCCGCCGCTGCACGCGACCAGGCCGGACGCTAGGAGGAGGAGGGCGCGCCGCACGTCCTCCAGGTTAACGCGCTACTTCGCGAGCGGGTAGACGGGGCGGAGGTCGACCGGGATGTCGCCGAGCTTGTCGAGCGCCTGCTTCATGGCTGGCGACATCACGCCGTACTTGCCGAGGAGCGCGTCCGCGGCGGCTTTGTCGCCGTTGTGCTGGAGCATGACGAGGTCGTGCACGAGCGCTTCGATCGCCTTTTCGAGTTTGTCCGGGTGGACGGTGAACTTGCCGCTCGCCTCGTCGAACGTCGCACCGCCCGCCTCGAGGAAGCGGTTGATCTGCACCGCCGCGCCGCGCCCGTGCGCTTCCGCGACGCCGAAGCGGACGCTCCGGAACAGCCCCGCGAAGTACGAGTGGAGGAGCTTCATGCGGAAGTCCTTCTCGAACTCGCCGAGCTCGATCATGTACAGGATGTTGTAGGCGCCCATGACGTCGGCCTTGCACTCCTCGATCGGCGAGTAGCTCGACTCGAGCGCCATCCGGACCTCGACCTTCTTGCCGTCCACCTTCGTGAACGCCGGCCCGAGGCTGTGCGACAGCTCGTGGAAGAGCACCTGGTTGAAGAACGCCGACGCCGACAGGTGCGTGAGCTGCGCGGGGTCGAGGATCTCGTTCGCGATCGGGCGGAGGATGAGGTCGAACTTCTTCTCGATGCTGTTCCTCAGCAGCACCTTCTTCGCGCCCTTCTCCTTGCGGACGCGCTCGTCGTTCGGGAGGTTGAACGCGATCGTCTGGACCGACTTGCGCGCGTCACCGCTGGAGTAGACGAGGTCCACGACGCGGATGGGGCTCTCGGCGCCGCGCTTCGTCTTCACGGCGTCCGGCACGGGGAGGTGCGACTCCATCTTCGGGAGGAGCGCCTTGTACTTGGCGAGTTTCTTCGACGCCTCCGGATCGTTCACCGTCACGAACGACTCGAACGCCGCCTTGAGGCCGAGCATCTTGTCCTCGTAGGTCTCGTACGGACCGATGGTGACCTCGACGAGGCTCTCGAGATCCATCCAGTCCTTGTCGCTTTGGTAGTAGTCGTCCGACTCGAAGGCGTCGGCGCGCGAGCGGAGGAACTTGGCGAGCGACTCGTTCTTCGTCGCGTCGGCGGCGGCGCGGAGCTTGGCCGCGGCGGGCTTCAGCCACTTCGCGTAGTGCTCACGGTAGGGGACGGCCTTCAGGTTGTCGCCGTCCTTCACCACGACCGTGAACAGCGACTCGAGCGCCTCCTTTTGGTCGGGGTGCGCCTTCACGTAGGCCTTGAACTTCTCCGCGGTCATGTCGTCCGGGTAGAAGCCGGCGCCCTTGACGTGCTCGCGGTCGATCGCAAACGCCGCGTGGTGATCCTGGCGGTCCCAGGGGCCGCGCATGATGTCGAAGTAGCGCAGCTTCAGCTTCCCCTTCGGGCTGCTGTCCGCGGCGAGCTTCTCGCGCAGGGTCGGGTTGTCGCCGTAGGCCTGCCGGTCGAAGATCGGATCGAGGAGCTTCGACGCCTCGATGATCAGGTCGAGCGCCTGCTTCTCGCTGTCGGGGAGCTTCGAGACGTCGGCCGTCAGCTTCGCCTCGGCGAACTGCGCGACCTTCTTCTCGAGCGCCTTCACCTCCGGGTCCTCGGCGGGTTTTTCGGCGGCCTTCGTGGTGTCCGTCTTGGCGGCGGGCTTCGCCGCCTCCTTGCAGGCGACGAGGCCGAGGGTGGCGGCGAACGCGAGCGCGATAGGCGCGGATTTCGACATACGAGGCGCCTTTTCGGTCCCGATGGGGCCCGGCGTCAAGGGATCGCGTAGTCGGTGTTCTTGAGCGCCTCGCGCTTGGAGAGGCCGGAGAGGACGTCCTTCTTGCGGACGACGTACCGGTAGACCTCCTCGGCGTCGGTCTTGGCGTGCTGGCGCAGGGCCCAGCCGATCGCCTTTCGGAGGAAGAACTCCTTGGAGGACAGCGACGGCTCGATGCAGTCGTAGAGCAGCTTCAGGTCGATCGTGTCCTTCGCCTTCAGCTGACAGAGGATCGCGGAGCGGGCCTTCCACAGCGCGTCGCCCTTCGCCCACGCGCGCATCGTCTTCTTCATGCGGACCGGGTCCTTGTCGAGGATCGGCCCCAGCCGCCCGCCGGCGATCCAGTCGACGTAGTCCCACCACGCGCCGGTCACGATCATCTCTTCGTACATCGGCAGCGCGTCGAACGTGTGGAACGCCTTGTAGTAGCGGTGTTCGCAGAACCTCAGCGCGGCGTAGCGCTCCTCGCGGGCCTCCGCGTTACGCCACAGATCGAGCGCGGTGGTGGTCCAGGCTTCGAAGGTGTCGACGCGGTGGGCGTCGAAGATCGGCTTCAGCGCTTTCTTCAGCGCGGGCGAGGGGACTCCGTAGAAGCGCATCGCGCTCTTCATGTACGCCTGCATCGCGGGCGCCCGCTCGGGCTCCGCGGCGGCCTTCAGCGCGTTTCGTACCTCTACGCGAAAACGACCGGCCGCTTCGCGGTCGCTCTTGGCACCGTCGTCGGATCGGTTGCGTCGCAACCGGCCTCCGCCTAGGAGCAAGCGAGGTTGACGCCGCCGGGGTGCTGCTCCGCGCACTGGGCGATCGCGTCGAGGCTGCAGATGTTCTGCGACTCGAGGCAGCTCACGTAGCCCTCGAACGCCGCCATCTGCGCGGCGTTGCAGTTCTTCACCTTCGCCTCGCACATCGCGTCGGGCTGGTAGGCGACGTCGCCCCCCGAGCACTGCGTGGACATGTAGCTGTGCTTCCGCTCGCAGAGCGACGCTGCGCAGGAGAGGCTCCCCGCGGCGAGCCCGCCGAGCACGAGCGCAAAGGTGACCGGGCGAATCCAGCGGGACGCCATGAGCCGAACCCGACACCAAAGCCCGCGACGGGTCAACCTCGGCGCTTGGACGTGGGATCGGATGGCGGGGGGGAGTGCCCAGGATCGGCTTCGCTTTTGGCGTCGGCCGGGGACGCTCCTCCGGTCAGAAGCCGTTCGTCTCGCCTGGTGTTGCCCCTCGGCTGCGCTGGTCGCCGCGGCGGGCGAGCCGAACTGATTCCCTCCAGAGCGTCCCCGTCCGCCGCCAGCGCTCCGCGTGTCGAGTTGCCTTCGACTGGCCATCCGATGAGGTGGGTGACCCGTGGCGCTTCGTTCCGTCGTTCGTGGTCGTTCGACACGTCGCCCAGGTGATCGCTCCGCTCCGGCGGCGGGCACGCCGACCTCGGTTCGGCTTGCTGGGCCTCCGTTCGACACGGAGACCCATCGCCATCGATCGGCAAGGCGCATTGCAAACGGCGGAGCGGCTCTGCTTTCGGAATCGCCGCGCCCGCCGCCTGCGCTCCGCTACGGGTGTTGCCGGATCTCAGCGCCTGCTCGACCGTGGTCTGGTGCTGGCGTGAAGTCGGATAGGCATGGTGGACTTCACATCAGCACGAGATGACGCCAATGCACGCGTTGGCATCCAGCAACGCGCGTAGCGGAGCGCAGACATCGGGCGCGGCGATTCCGACAGCCGGACCGCCCCGCCGACGCGCCCAGGTACTGCCGAGCGTCGCAACGCGATCCCCGCGCCGGACGGTCGCAAAGCAAGCCGAACCGAGGTCGCCGCGCCCGATGTCGGAGCGGAGTGGGC
>JAVJQW010000059.1:0-42143 GCA_040218735.1 Deltaproteobacteria bacterium | reverse complement strand
CTGGCCTGGTCCGGGTGGAGCGGCGCTCGTGAACCCTCCGATCGATGAGGGCGTGACCCGCTCTGGGTCATGCAAGACAGGTTGCAAGCGTTCGGGCTCATGCATCGAAGGTGTCATCGAGCCCTCGCAACGCGATTTGGCGCAGCTCGAGGATGGCGGTCTCAGACGTGCGAGGACGAGCGCCATGGACCGTCAGCGTCCGGCGATGAGTCCAAGCTCGAAAACTTCGAAACGGACGGCGTTCGTCGAGGAGATGGCTCGGACGGGGCCTTTGATTCCGTCAACCCCAAAGTGAGAAAGAAGATCCTTCCGCAACTCAGCTTGCGCGACCGGCCATCCCCCCTACCCAGCCGGCGAACCTCACCGGTCCATCGCAGCCCTCGACCGCCGCCGGCGCAATCATCCGACGCTCAATCCGGTCGTCTTGTGAAGGCGGCGTGGGCGACTCGCGTGCGAGGCCGCGAAGGCAACAGCGGGATGACCGCGCCGCGAGCGCGACGTGGGGAGCATGGCGAGTGCCGCCGACCATCGAGCGGAGCCGACCGCCGTCCTCCTGCCTACATGGCGCGCGGGCCGGCGGGGCACTCCAGTGTCGGGCGATGGTTCCGGGGTGCGTCGGGCGCGTCCTTCGCCGCCTACGCATTTCCAGCTGGCAAGATACGCAAAGTGAACGGCATTGGGCCGCCGCGAATGCGGCGGGCCTGAGGCCTGTGCCACCCGTCCCGCGCAGCGGGCCGGCGTTATGGCCTAGCGCGCCGGATCGCGAGGCGCCCGTAGAAGCGCAACACACTCGGGCAGCGGGCGATGGCGTCTTCGAGGGCGGCGCCCGCCAACCCGTCCGGTGTGTCGTGCTCCGCGAGGGTCTCGACCGTGCTGCGCGGGAGCGAGCGGAGGTCGGGGTGCGCTTGGTACACCGCCTCCGCGCGCGCGCTCCACGGGGACAGCGCGCGGGTCGCGCGGACCAGGGCGCGGCCGAGTGTGTCGCGGAGCGAGGGGGTCTCGGCCGGGGCGTCGAGGCCGCGCGCGGCGCGGACCTCGAGGACTTCGAGCAGCCGAAGCCCGAGCGCCGGGTTCTTCGCGACGACCGGTTCCAGGTCGACCCACCGCAACAGCGCGAGCTCGACCGGCGTCGTCGCCGTGACACTCGCGGTCGCAGCCCACCCCGTGAGCAAGCTGATCTCGCCGAAGAAGTCGCCCTCCACGAGCAGCGTCAGGTGCCTCGCGCCGAGCGTCGCGACGGCCTGACCGCTCAGCAACACGTACAGCCCGTGCCCGGCGTGCCCGCTGCGCAGGAGCTTCGTGTTCGTGCCGCGGTGGACGTGCATGCTGGCGTTGGCGAGGGACTCGACGTCGTCCGTCGACAACCCGGCGAAGATCGGTGAGCTCGACAACGCCGCGGCGACGGCGCCGGTCGCGCCGCGCTCGACCTCGCTGCGGGCGCGGCGTTGGAGTGTTTCGAGGTCCGGGAGCTCGTCGGCGTCGAAGCGTTCGCGCGCGCGATCGAGCACGAGCTGCGCGAAGACCTCGTCGCCGCGCACCGCGCTGGAGAAGACCCGCCGGTCGACCCGCATGACGAGCGCGTCGCTGGACGCGATGACGTCCGCGCTGCGCGGGGCGTCGCGGAGCAACGCGAGCTCGCCGAAGAAGTCACCGGCACCGAGCTTGCGGACCACTTCGTCGTCGACCCACACGTCGACCTCGCCGCGGACGATCTGGAACATCGCGTCGCCGCGGTTGCCCACGCGGACCACGGGGGTCCCCTTCGCGACGCGCACCCGCGTCGACCCGGCGGCGAGCACGCGGAGCGCGGAGGAGGTGACGCCGTCGAACAGCGGCACCGAAGCGAGCAGATCCATGTCGCGCTGCAGGTCGCGCTCGAGCACGCTCCGTACTGCGAAGCGTACGACGACCGCCTCGAAGAACACGATGCCGACGACGAGCCCGCGCAACGACGGCGCGCCGAGCAACACGCCGTCGTACGCGCCGTGCAGGAGGATCGCGGCGATCGCGGCGACGACGACCGAGCGCCACCGCCCAAAGCGGTGCACGACGCCGAGCCCCAGTCCGACGATCGCGCTCTCGAGCGCGTGCGCGGGGACGGCCGTCACCGCGCGGAACACGCCGGCCTCCGCCCCGTACGCAAACACGTAGTGCAGGTTCTCGACGCACGCGAACCCGACGCCCGCCGCGACGCCGTACGTGAGACCGGACGAGACACGCTCGTAGCGCGTCGGCCACGGCGCGGCGATCAACATCACCGCGAGCTTGAGGAGCTCTTCCGTCGGAGCGACGACCGCGAAGCTCCAGACCCAAGGCGCGTCGCGCGTGACGAACGCGGTGGCCTGTCGTTCGAGCGGGCCGGCGACATAGACGATCGCGCCGCCGAGCACGCAGGTCGCCGCGACCCGGAGCCACGGTTCGGGGGCACGGCGCACGATCCTCAGGTAGTAGGCCAGGATCGCCGCAGCAGGGGCGATGGCCAGGAGGGCGAGCACGGTCGACGGCACGTCGAGGCGAGTAGAGCATCGCAACACCGTCCAGGGAATTCGAACGAACCCTTCTGATCGTTCGCGTAACCGACATCGATCGCCGGCGTACGTGTGGATGCGCAGGGCACTTCGCGTGCCGGCGCCTCGAACTCCTAACGCACGAAGGCGGCAGAACTCATGAAACTCCAGACTCCCATTCAGCTCACGCTCACCTCGATTCTCGCGATCGGGCTCGTCGCCTGCGGCGGCGACGAAGGCGACGACGGCAACAACAACAACAACAACACCGACATCCCGCAGACCGTGCTCCGCTCGGCCGGGCTCACCAACATCGACGGGACACCGTCCGCGACCGGTACGGTCACGATCCGTGAGGACGCCGCGGGCAAGCGCTTCGTCTACCTCGGCACGGACTTCGTGCAGGGGATGGGACCGGGCGACACCGAGCTGCGCCTCGCGGCCGGTAGCAACAACGTCGCGGACCAGCAGGCGGCGGACGGCGCGAGTGTCTCGCCCGCGATCGGCATCATCCCGAACGGCGCTACGGGAGACTTCCTCTTCGAGATCCCGGCCGGCGTCGACCACGAGAACTTCAACTTCGTCATCGTCTGGTGCCCGACCGCGGGCGTGAACTTCGGCGTCGGCACGTTCGGCGACGCGGGCAACCGTTCGTGGACGGCTTCGCTCGTGGACGTCGACGGCACGCCCAGCGCGACCGGCATGGTCACGATCACCGAGACGGGCGTCGGCCAGTTCAAGATCGACCTCGGCGCGGACTTCGCGCAGGCGATGGGCCCGGGCGACACCGAGATCCGCCTCGCGCGTGACATGACGAACGCCGGCGACCAGATCGCAGCCGACGCGACGAGCGTCAGCGACTCGGTCGGCATCGTCGCGAACGGGAGCAGCGGCGCGATGTCGTTCGACTTCACGGGCGCCGAGCCGTCCGACTTCGGCTACGTCATCATCTGGTGCCCGACGGCCGGCGTGAACTTCGGCGTCGGCGGGCTGTCGGCCGTCTCCAACTGAGTCCACTTTCGACCTGAGCGAGGAGTCCCCCCATGCTTCGGCACGCGCTGGCGATCGGTGTTGCGATCATCCCCATCATCGGCACGTCAGCGCGTGTCGAGGCCTACTCCGGATTCACCAAGAATCAGGGGGAGCTCTTCGTGAAGGTGGCGTTCAGCACGTTCACCTCGAATGACTTCTACGACCTGTCCGGTCGACTCAACGACCGCGGACAGGACTTCACGCAGCGGAACATCGGCGTGTACGCCGAGTACGGGATCATCGAGGGGCTCACGGCTTCGGCGAACATCCCGGCGCTGCGCATCAACTCTTACGCAAACACGAACTCCGCCGTGGGGTTCGGTGACGTGCAGCTCGCGCTCAAGTACGGCGTGCGGCTGTTCGGCTTCCACCTCGCGGCGAGTGTCATGCCGGAGCTCCCGCTCGGCGACGCCGACGCGACGGTGCAGACCGACAGCGGGCTCAACCTCGTGCTGCCCACCGGCGACGGTGAGTTCAACGTGTGGTCGCAGCTCGCGGTCTCGCGCGGCTTTTCGATCGCTCCGATCCCCTGGCTCGACGGCTGGGTCTCCGCGGGCGCGGGCTTCAACCTGCGGACGAAGGGGTACGCCCACCAGGTCGGCTTCGGCGGGGAGCTCGGGCTCCGGTTCTTCGACCTCGCGTTCGTGCAAGGCCGCTTGCGCGGACAGATCGTCCCGTCGGAGGACCTCGACACCTCGAGCGGGTTCATCTACGGCGAGGGCACCGAGTTCCTCACCGTCGGCGCGGGCGTCGCGGTGCTCGTCCCCGAGACGCCGCTGATGGCGACGTTCGACTTCGAGGTCCCCGTCGCGGGGCAGCTCAACCTCTACTCCGGCCCGGTGTTCATCGCGGGCATCGCGCTCAACGCCGGCTGAGCGTTATCGGTCCCGCGGTCCGGCGTGGACTGTTGGCAATCACCGTGGGTAGACCGCGTGCATGGGTGAGCTCGCCGCGCTCGGGGCCGCGTTCCTGTGGGCATCGGCGAGCCTCATGTTCGCGCGCGCGGGGCGGACGACGGGCCCGGTTGCGCTCAACTTCGTCAAGACGTTGCTCGGGCTGGTGATGCTCGCGGCGACGGTGTTCGTGATCCACGGGACGTTGTTGCCCACCGCAATCGATCCGGCGTCGCTCGGATGGCTCGCGTTCTCCGGCGTCGTCGGGCTCACCGTCGGAGACTCCGCGTTCTTCGCCGCGATCAATCGCCTCGGTGCGCGCCGCGCGATGTTGTTGTGGGCCCTCGTCCCGCCGACGACGGCGCTGCTCGCGTGGCCGATCCTCGACGAAGTGTTCGGCCCGTGGGCGGTGGCCGGAGTGACGGTGACGTTGCTCGGGATCGTCTGGGTGTTGCGGGAGCGCGGCGCGGGGACGGAGGGGAGCGCGGTGTGGCCCGGGCTCGGCTTCGGGTTGATCGCGGTGGTGTGTCAGTCGGTCGGGAGCGTCACGGCGAAGCTCGGCGGCGCGCAGCTCGACGCGGTGACCCTGACGATGGTGCGTCTCGCGTTCGGAACCGCCGGGTTGATGCTGCAGGTCTTCGGCGCAAGGGCGTTCGCCGAGATCCGTTCGTTGATCTCGAACCCGCGTGCGCTGCTGCTCGTCGCCGCCGCGACGACGCTCGCGACCTACCTCGGGCTGTGGCTGTCGATGGCGGCGCTGCAGCTCACGCTCGCGGGGATCGCGGCGACGCTCACCTCGACGAGCCCGATCTTCGTGCTGCCGCTGACGCGGATCTTCACCGGGGAGCACGTGTCGCGGCGCGCGGTCGGCGGCGCGGTGGTCGCGGTGGCGGGCGTCGCGATTCTGTTGCTGCGGTGAAGAAGCGCCGCAGCACGGCCTCGGCGGGTTTGTGGCGCGGGGTGAACGTGCGGTCGTGCCGTCCGCCCGGGCCGAACCAGGTCCAGAAGAACGCGCCTTCGATCGGCGCGGAGAGGAGCGCCTCGCTCGCGGCGACGTAGGCGCGGCGTTGTTCCTCGAGATCGATCGGGGCGCCGAGGGTGTCGTCCCAGGGGCGGGTCGCGGCGCCGTCGATCGACGGGTAGCCGACCTCGAAGACGATGACGGGGCGCTCGACTTCACGACGGAGCTGCTCGATGCGGCGCTCGGCGTCGCGCCACCCGGCGCGCAGCGTGTCGAGGTCGGCGTCGATGTCCGTGGTGAGTGGGAAGTAGGCGCTGACGCCGGCGACGTCCACGTGTTCGAAGACCGCGGTGCGATCGAGCGCATCGTGGTTGGCGACGTAGGCGATGCGTCCGCGGTAGCTCCGACGAACGTCGCGCGCGAGCGCCGCCCAGCGTTTGTCGTCCTGCAGCGAAGTGAGCTCGCTGCCGATGGCGAAGAGCGCGACGTGTTCGCGCTCGGCGAGCGCGGCGTAGTGCAGGATCATCGCGCGGTACTGCGACCACCAGCGTTCGGGGGCGCGTGGACGGAGCACGCCGCGCCAGGCGTCGTCGGCGCCGTGCGCCACCACGACGAAGGGGAGTAGGGCGACGTCGAGGCCTTCGGATCGGGCGGCGCGGATCGTCGCGACCAACGCATCGTCGGCGATCGTCTCTTCGGTGCGGAACAGATCACCCGCCTCGACGGTGCTCGTGCTCCAAGGAACGGGGAGGAGCACGGCGTCGGCGCGGAGCGAACGAATTTCGGAGAGCGCCTCGATGGGGTCGAAGCCAATCCGCTTCGCCTCCGGCGGGTGGAGCCCGAGCGCGACGCCGAACGCGGCGATCGACAGCGCTGCGAAATTCACCGGCCCACCTGAGTCGTCGCGCGGAGCTGGTCCAGGTGCCGCACGGCGTCGACGATCGCCGCGTGCATCGCGGCGCGGAGCGTGGCGGGATCGCGGCCTTCGAGTGAGACACACCGTAGGCGACGGTGGATCCGACAGACGTCTTGCCGCCACCACGCGTCGATCGCTTCGAGCGCGGCGGCGCCCTCGGGCGTGGGATCGATCAACGCGTGCGGTTGGACGATGACCGTTACCGTCGCGGAGCGGTGGGCGTGAACGGCGAGCTTCGCGAGCTCCTGCTTCACGCGCTCGGCGTCGAGCTCACCGCGCGCGACCGGGTCGGCGTCGATCCCGAACACGACGATCCCGGGGTGCAGCGCGAGCATCTTCTCGACGTTGGCGACGGTGTCGGCGAGCGACGCGGAGCGATTGGCGTCCATCCCCCAGCGGAGCCCGTCTGGAGCGGGAGCCTCGGCGAGGAGCGCGACGGGGCCCGCTCCGGCGACCTCGACGCGGAGTCGTCCACCTTTGCGAATTTCGTTGAGGCCAATTCCGATGGCGGGAACGAGCGCGAGCCAGACCGGCCACGGCACCTTGGCGAGCGCACCTCTCAGATTCATGAGACCCGCGAAGAGCGTAGCAAACGACGCGAATGAAAACCGCGACCAATTCCCGCTCGTCTTGGTATCCAAGACACGATGCGCCGTTTCACACCGCTCCTGCTCGCCTTCGCATTTGCGTGTGGCGGCACCACGGAACCCGCAGACATCGACCCGAACCCCAACGTGACGCCGGACCCCAACGGCGAGGAGAACGGTGTGCTCGAGATCGGCAAGGGCGCGACGGCGTTCGAGGCGCTCGCCGACGACGAGGAGATCGAGGTCGTCATGGCGCCGCAGACGAACGGCGGGCTCGGCCTCGGGCAGCACATCGACTTCGCGATTCGTGCGAAGGGCATCGAACCCATGGGCGCGCGCGTGCACCTCGTGTTGTTCGACGACACTGCGACGTACGCGGAGTCGACGCAGGCGCTGAACCTCGTCGCCGACGGCGACTGGTGGATCACGGCCGGCCTGCGCGCGATCCTCGACAGCTGCGGCGACATCGCCGACAAACCCCTCACGATCACGATCGACGTCAAGGACACCAACGACGTCCAGGTCATGGCCACGAAGCCGATCCGCGGCCCGTTCGCGTGCCCTCGTCAGCCGGGCTGACGAACACTTGCACTCGCCTGCAAGCTACGCTTCGCGTCGTCCGCCGATACCCCTTTTAGCGCCGAGGAACGTGGCGCCCACAGGAAGGACGGACGAGAACATGTGCACCTACAAGACCCCCAGCTACGGCGGCCGCTACAACCCCAACTACGGCAGCGGTATCCACTCCGGGAACGCTTGGAAGCTGACGACGGTCCGCGGCGGCCAGTGGGCGCGCATGAAGCAGGCCGAGACGGGCGGCGGCAGCTGCCCGAAGACGACGACGCAGCCGAAGCGAAACAACGGCCACGCCATCCTGTCGCGTGACCTCCTCGCCGCGCAGAAGACCGGCGACGGCATCACCAAGCCCGAGCTCGAGCAGGCCCTCGCGGGCAAGACCGAGCTCACCGCCGCCGAGCGCCGGATGCTCGGCCACTTCGCGAAGAACCAGCGCCTCCACGGCCACAAGACCTTCGCGAGGCAGAGCACGCGCCAGATCGCGATGAGCCTCGCGCAGGGGATGACGATCGCCCAAGCAGGCGCTGAGTTCGGCCTGAAAACCTAGAAGCAGACGACCAATCTCAGCCGACCCTTGAACTTGAACTTGCCCTTGAACTTGCCCTCTCCGGGAAAGGGCGACCTCTCCATGGCAGCCGCGCCGCGGATCCTAAAAGTCCAAGCCCAGCTTCGTCGTGATCGTCGAGACCGCCCCACCGCCCGTCGGGTAGTCCGCGAGCATCTGCAACTCACCTTGCACCGACACGTTCACCACGTACACCAGCAGGCGCAGCCCGACCGTGAGCTTGTGGTTCACGCGCGAGGTGAGCTGCTTCTCCTCGAAGACGAAGTTCTGCTGCGGGTCGTCCTCTTGGATGGGCGTCGGGTCGATGACGCGCGAGGTAGCGGCGACCATCACCAGGCCCCAGCCGACGTACGGCGCGAGGTTGATCATCCCGAACAGGCCGAAGTTCTTCGACAGCACCGCGTCGAGCGCGACGGTGGTCAGGAGCAGGTCGCGGTTGCCGACCATGTGGTTGACGGCGCCGCGCAGGGAGAGATCGGGCACCCACTTGTACCCCTCCTGCAGCGCCCAGCGGACCTCCAGCCCGGGCGCGAACAGCTCGCTGTCGATGAGCCACATGAAGTTCACGCCCAGCTCGAACGAGAACGGCAGCCCCTTGCGGACGTCGAGCTGCAGCGTCTGCAGGAACCCGGGCGCCGCCGTGTTGCGCTGCCCGCGCTCCGTGAGCTCCCAGTAGTTCTGATCGTTCGAGACGAACGAGCCCGACCACATCGCGCCGACGTGGAAGCCCGCGTGCCCGAGGGTCTCGGCGGGGGAGGCGAGGCGCGGCGCGAGCACGAAGCCGAGCTGCGTCGCGAAGTCGTCGAAGCGGCCCTGGTTCACGGCGCACGTGCCCGACGAGCAGTCGAACAGGATCCCGTCGCCCGCCTTGTCGGTGCGGTTGAGGCGGAAGTCGAAGTCCCCCGCCCACGCCGCGGAGGGCGCGAGCATCAGGCCGATCAAAGCCGGTACGACCCACCGCACGATGTCCGTGGTCGCCCGGAGACGAAATCCTGTCAAGTTGACGGCGGCCCGAGATGGGGCGAGCGTCGCCGACATGCGGGTGCTCGTCACCGGAGCCGCGGGATTCATCGGATCCTCGGTCAGCCAGGCGCTGGTGCGTCGGGGTGATCACGTGGTCGGCCTCGACAACTTCAACGACTTCTACGGCCCGGCCATCAAGGAGGCCAACGTCGGGGAGATCGACGAGGTCGCGGCCGAGAGCGAGGGGGACTTCCGCCTCGTCCGCGCCAACCTCGTGCGCGATCAGCACGCGATGCGCGCGATCTTCGAGCAGGACCCGCCCGACGTCATCCTGCACCTCGCCGCCTGGGCCGGCGTCCGCCCGTCGATCGAGAAGCCGATGATCTACCAGGAGACCAACGTCGAAGGGACGATGCGCCTCCTGGAGCTCGCGCGTGAGTTCGGCGTGAAGCCGTTCGTCTTTGCGTCGAGCTCCTCCGTGTATGGCGCGCGGCGCGACGCCCCGTTCTCGGAGGACGACCGCGTCGACGATCCGATCAGCCCCTACGCCGCGACCAAGAAGGCCGGCGAGCTGATCGGCTACACCTATCACCACCTGCACGGTCTCACGTTCCACGGCCTGCGCTTCTTCACCGTGTACGGTCCGCGGCAGCGCCCCGAGATGGCGATCCACCTCTTCGCGCAGCGCATCCTCGACGGCCTCTCGATCCGCATGCACGGCGACGGCACGTCGAGCCGCGACTACACGTACATCGACGACATCGTGCAGGGCGTCGTCGCATCGATCGACCGCGCGGCGAAGGAGTCCGAGTACCGGATCTACAACCTTGGCTGCTCCACCACGACGACGCTGAAGTCGCTCATCGAGCAGATCGAAGCCGCGACGAAGACGAAGGCGATCATCGAGAAACACCCCGACCAACCCGGTGACGTCCCGCTCACGTTCGCGAACATCGACCGCGCGAAGGCCGAGCTGGCCTACGACCCGCAGACGCCGGTCGAGGAGGGCATCCCGAAGTTCGTCGAGTGGCTGCACCGAAGGCGGGCGGCCGCGAAGTGATCACACCGAGCGGCGCGGAGGTCGTCGTCGTCCCGCTCGGCGGGTGCGGCGAAGTCGGCCTCAACGCGACGCTCGTCCTCGACGGCCAACACGCGCTGCTCATCGACTGCGGCGCGCTCCTCGGCGTGGAGAACGCGCCCGGCGTGGAGAAGGCGGTCCCGGGCTTCGAAGCGCTGTTCGCGGAGGGCCGCCGCCTCGAAGGCGTCGTGCTCACGCACGGTCACGAAGACCACATCGGCGGGCTCCCCTCGCTCCTCGCCCAGCTCGACGTGCCGGTGTTCGGCACGCCGCTCACCATCGCGCTCGCGCGTTCGCGGCTGGAGAACGTCGAAGGTCGCGCGTCGGCGAACCTCACCGAGGTCGTGCTCGGGAGCCGCATCACGATCGGCCCGTTCACGATCGAGCTGGTCCGCGTGACGCACTCGCTCCCGGACAGCGCCGCGCTCGCGATCGACACCCGCGCGGGGCGCATCCTCCACAGCGGCGACTTCAAGCTCGACCCGATGCCGGCGTACGGTCCGCCGACGGACACCGATCGTCTGAAGGCGCTGGGCGAAGAGGGCGTCGCGCTGCTCCTCGCGGACTCGACGAACTCGGAGGTGGAGGGGCACGCGCGGTCGGAGTCGGAGGTCGCGTTGGAGATCGATCGGCTGATCGGGAGCGCCTCGCAGCGCGTCGTCGTGTCGCTGTTCGCCTCCCACCTCCACCGCGTGCGCGCGGTGGTCGACGCCGCCAAGAAACACGGGCGCCGCGTCGCGCTGCTCGGTCGCTCGCTGGAACGCACTTGGAAGATCGGTGTGGCGCAGAAGCAGCTCCCGAACGACCCCACCTTCCTCATCGCCCCCGAGCACCTCGCGAGGGTGGAGAAGAAACGCGTCGTCATCCTCGCCACGGGCAGCCAAGGCGAGTGGCAGGGCGGGCTCGCCAAGCTCGCGCTCGCGAAGCATGCGAACCTGCGCCTCGTCGCGGGCGACCGCGTCATCCTGTCGACGCGCGCCATCCCCGGGAACGAGCGCGCCGTCGGGCGGCTGCGCAACCACCTGCTGCGGATGGGGGTCGAGGTCTTCCACGATCGCATGGCGCCCGTGCACTGCAGCGGGCACGCGCACGCCGGTGAGCAGCGGGAGCTGATGAACCTCGTGCGGCCGGCGAGCTTCGTCCCGATCCACGGGGAGCGCGCGATGCTCGAGGCGCACGCGCGCACCGCCCGGGGGCAGGGCGTCGAGCAGACGTTGATCGTCGAGGACGGCCAGTCGGTCGTGCTCAGCGGCGGCAAGATCGCGCGCGGGCGCGACGAGCCCGTCTCACGCTGCGCGCTCGATTCGATGGGCCGCCCGCTCGACTGGAAACACGTCACCGAGCGCAACCGCATCGGGCGCGGCGGGCTGATCGTGGTGTCGCTCGCGGTGGATCCGTCGGGGCGCCCGGTCGGGCAGGTCGCCATCACGGCGCGCGGGCGGGCCCTGAGCCTCGCCGCAGAGCGTCAGATGCGGCAGCGGATCGCCGAGATCTTCGAGGAAAACCCGCGACTGGAGGTCGAGCCGCTGACGAACAAGCTGCGGTCCCAGATCAGCGCGATCTCGCGGGCGAACGGGGGGATCCGCGCCGAGGTCGAGGTCCACGTGGTCCGTCTGACCCCCCCGATCATCGGCTGAAATCAGCCTGTATTTGCCGATTCTCGCAACTTCCCCGCATACTTTCCGATACCGAATGAGACGTACGATCGTGTGGGATAGTCCCACGCAATCAGGGCGAGGCGAGGCATGACGGTCAACGAAGTTCAAAGGTCCGAAGGTAACAAGTCCGGGGGACCGAAGAAGAACGAGATCGCGCGGCGGCAGATCGACCGCCTCGTGCACGACCTCTCCCAGAAGCTCGCGGCGTCCCAACACAAGATCAAGATCAACGGCATGGACGACCTCGGTCCGCGGACCAAGTCGTACCTCACCAACCTCTACCCCGAGCTCGTCGACGCGGTGCAGCCGGACGGCGCGATCCCGCGGCCGATGCTCAAGCGCATTCGCAACGAGATGTTCAAGCTCGCCGCGCTCGAGCAGCACGTCCTGTCGGGCCCCGCGGACGGCGCGGCGAACGGCGCGATCGACGGCCGCAAGATCCGCGTCGACAACGACGGCGTGAAGGGCCTCGCGGACGGCGCGCTGCGCTCGCTCCTCAAGGGCTTCGGACTCGAGCAGGGCTACGACGCCGTCGGCGGCGCGATCGTCGACAAGGTCCTCAGCGACAACGGCGGCGCGGACGTCACCAAACCCGAGACCTGGCAGAAGGTCGGCGGTCAGATCCTCGACGCGCTGATCTCCTCCGAGGGTGACCTCGGCAAGCGCGTCGGCAACGCGATCGGCGCCGGCACGAGCGCGATCCTCGACGCGGTGCTCGAGAGCCCGCGGATGAACAAGGCCGACGCCGCGAAGCGGACCGGCTCGATCGACAAGAACTTCGGCCCCGTGCCGAACGCGGGCCTCGGCCTCGAACGCACCGCCGCGAAGGAAGCCAACACCGGCTCCATCAACAACGCTTTTGCGATCCGCGCGCAGCTGCTCACGGGCATCACCGGTCAGAACGAGCAGATTCGGAACGTCACCGCGAAGACGCTCAAGGAGGTCTTCCGGGACCTCGGTGTGTTCCAGAACTCGGCGAAGAACACCGGCGAGGACCGAATCGCGAAGCGCAAGATCCACGAGCTCGTGGGCGGCGAGCTGCAGAAGCTCCAGAAGGACGACGGCACGATCGACGCCGCCGACATGTTCGACCGCTTCAGCCAGATGGTCGCGGAGCGGAGCGGCGACGACCCGGCGTCGAAGGCGTTCGCCGAGCTGTCGGGTGGTCTCAAGCAGATCGTTCAACAGCACCCCGAGGCGGCGACGAGCGAGGACGTACAGACGTGCCTCGCGCTCGGCGCGTCGATGGCGCTCTCGGATCTCGTCGGGCTCGAGCTCGGTAAGGAAGTCAGCCACCGCGACTCGCTCAACGAGCAGGTCGTCCCGATGCTCTCGGAGCTGATCGCCACCGGCGGATTCAGCGATGCGAAGCGTCCGCGTCCCGAGGGCGAGGTCAAGGTCGACCTGTCGCGCTACGACAAGGCCATGCCGCAGTTCGCACAGGCGCGCGTCATGGCGGTTCAGTACCTGGACTCGATGGCGGAGGCTTGCACCGACAAGACCCAGATCGCGGGCACGCCCTTCGACAAGAACAGCCCGCAGTACAACGTCTTCGCCAACATCCTCTCGGAGGTCTTCACGACGGCCGACGCGGCCCAGCAGCCGCCGTGTGTCGCCGCCTATCAGTGGCTGGTCGACAACGCGGGCCTGAACCCTTCGTTCCTCGAGCCGATCAACCAGAGCCTCGACGGGATCGCGTCGGAGATCGAGCACCTCGGGACGCTCTACGAGCACGCGCAGAAGCAGTACGACGCGGAGAGCAAGAACATCGGTACGGGTCAGGACCACGCGAGGCTCCAGCAGCTGTCGATGGAGATGGCGAAGTACCGCGCGAAGATGGAGGAAGCAGCGACGAAGCCGCTCGAGTACCTCCAGCACGCGAGCAAACTCATTGCGGCGACCGTCATGGACGGACGACGCCACGGCGATGGCAACGTCGGCGACGTCCCGCCGCCTCACACCCCGAACGCCTCGAATGGCGCCGGGGGCGCGGGCGACGGTGGTGGTGGCGGCCGCAACAACGGGCCGGGGGGCCCGGGTGGTCCGAAGGATCCGTCGCGCGGCGGTAACTACTCCGCGGGTGGCGGAGACCACGGCGGCAGCTGGGGGCGCGGCGGTGTGCGCTCGCGCGGCGCAATGGCGAGCATCACGTCGCCGGCCGGCCCGCATGACCAGGCCGACGCGCCGTTCTATCAGCGCCGCGCCAACATGCTCGGTGACATCCTCTCGGACTCGTGCCTGTGCATCGAGGACAAGATCTTCTTCTTCATGATGTGGTTCGTCGCCTTCGCGGACGACGAGCGCGAGCAGAAGATGAAGGAGATGATCGAGATGGACCGCAAGCAGGCGGAGACCGCCGAGGCGCGGGACAAACACACCGGCTACCTCAAGGAGCAGCAGGAGAAGGTGAAGACGTTCGAGGACGTCAAGACCCAGGCGGAGTCGGATCTCGCGAAGCTGCACCAAGCCGATCCGCCGGACCCGGCGGCGATCGCGGAGGCGGAGGCGGCGCTCGAGGCGGCGACCGAGAACCTCGACATCGCGAAGGAACACGAGAGCGATCTGGAGCGGACCGTCCAGGACCTGACACGTCAGGTGGACGAGCTGCCGAAGTCTCGCGAGGTCAAGTTCATGGAGCTCGAGCGCATCAACCAGCTGCGCGACAAGATCATGAACATGGCGCGCAGCATCCTCGAGAACTCGAACCGCAACATCGAGAAGATCTTCCGGTAGTAGGTAGCGATGAAGCTCGAGAACAAGAGGCAGGGCGTGCAGATCTCGCCGGAGGCCAAAGAGGCCCTCGGCGAGATGCGTTCGCAGATGCGCTCCGTCTGCCGCCTCATGCGGGAGATGGATCGCTCGAGCCGCTCCTACCGCGACTCGGTCGAGCCGCAGCGTGCGCAGGTCGAGAGCGGTCCCGCTTCGTCCGTACGGGGTCGCGACCGTCACGAAGACGGTGTCGCGCCACACGAGCTCCGGGCACGGCGAAAGGGCCGGCGCAAGAGGGACAAGATCGACGGCGCCGCTCTGCTCGCGTCGGCCGAGGTCGATTCGCTGCTCGACAAGGTGTTCGGTGCGCCCTCCACGAGCGGGATGCCGCTTATCGTTCCGCGCGGTGGAGGCGGGACGTACCTCGACCGGAACCTCCTGCGCTTCTACCTGGGGCACATGGCCCAGACGTCGCAGTTCCTGGATCGCATCTCGTTCTACCAGAGCGAGGAGTTCAAGGTGGATCGTCGGTGGGGCGACATGTACCGGCGCAACGACGCCGTGAACGCAGAGTACGACGCGGATCGCCGGTGGGCGGCCGACGAAGCGCTCCACCGCGCATCGGCGGATATGGCCGTGGAGCAGGCTCGGCTCGACGCCGACCTCCGCCGCGACGACTATTACCGCGACAACCCGTAGAATTGCTGCGCCGTGCTGGCCGGTACCCCGAAGTTCAAGTCGCGTGAGTTCAAAGCGACGCTGTCGGACCTCAAGGAGATCTTCGACGCGCACTCGCTCGGCATCACGTTGATGGACGCTTTGGAGCGTCGGACGGCGGAGCAGATCTACGCGAAGTTCGCGCGGGGTCAGCGCGGCGCGCGGCTCGCGGCGAAGAAGAAGACGGAGCTCGTCGGGCAGATCACCGCGGGGTTCTTCTCGGCGGACGAGGTCGCCTACCAGATCATCAAGGAGCTGGATCGTTCCTGTCAGAAGGAGCGGCACATCGTCGCGTCGATCCCCGAGGCGCAAGCGCCCGATCGCGTGGGCTCGTACCGCGCGATCGCGTTGAAGCGCGAGCGCGCGAAGTTGGTGTGGGCGCTCGCGCGCGACCAGCGCGCTTCGGTGCGCAAGCTCGCGAACCGCGTCATCACGGAGTTCTTCCAGGAGGCGGCCGACGTCGAGACGGCGCGCGCCGTCGTCGACGGGGACGCGGACGCGTCGATGCAGGGCGTCGAGCTGGCGAAGCGGCTGAAGGACCAGGCGCAGCGACTTGAGGAGGCCTCCGAAAAGCTCACCGCGATGGAGTCGAAGGTGCACGACTACGAGGCCGAGCGAGCGAAGCTCCTCGCGCAGCTCGGGTCGAAGCAGCGGGTGCTCGCGCAGGAGGAAGAGGCGCGCGAGGCCGCGGAGGCGCGGGTCGATGAGCTCGAGGAAGCGCTCGCGCAGGCCGGCGGTGACGACGAGGAGCTGGAGCGATTGCGGTCTTCCGAGGCGGAGGCGAAGCAGACCGCGGACGAGCTCGCGCAGAAGGTTCGCCGGCTGACGAAGCTCGCCGGTGCGTCCGAGAAGGTCGAAGAGATCACGTCGGAGCTCGACGAAGCGAAGCGCGAGAAACAGGAGCTTCAGAAGCGCGTCGAGCAGCTCGAGGCGCAGCTCGCGTCCGAGGCCTCGGCGGCGTCGGCGTCGCGCGCGAAGGTCGAGGGCACGTTGGAGGAGACGCGCGAGGAGCTGCGTCGCGCGCGACAGCAGCTCGCCGAACAGGAGCGTGCGCCGGCGCGTAAGGATCACGAAGTGCCCGACGGCGTGATGCTCCTGTTGGACCAGGCGAACCTCGCGGCGACGGCGACGGCGGTGTTCCGGCGCAAGGTGAACTTCTCGGCGCTCTACGACCGACTCGCGGCGGGGCGCACGGTGCGGCGCGCGGTGGCGTTCGTCGTCGACAACGGCGGCACCGCGTTCGACGCGTTCTGCGACACGCTCAAGAAGAGCGGCTGGGAGCTGCGCATCAAGAAGCCGAAGACGTTCGCGGACGGCTCCACGAAGGCGGACTGGGACATGGGCATCGCGATGGAGGCGATCGAGCGGAGCGACGCGGCGAAGACCGTGGTCCTCGTCTCCGGTGACGGTGACTTCGCGCCGCTCGTGAAGCAGCTCAAGCGGCTCGGTGCGCGCGTGGAGATCGCGGCGTTCCCGGAGGCGTTGGCGCTGGAGCTGCAGAATGTCGCCGACGCTGTCACGCGGCTCGACGCGAGCGCACTGGAATAGGTGGTCACGACGGCGGACAGCGCGCTGACGCTCGCGGCGGCGATTCGACGACGTGAGGTCGGCGCCGAGGAGCTGCTCGACCTGTTCGCCGCGAACATCCGGCGCGAGGATCCGAAGCTCTCGGCGTTCGTCGAGCTCACGCTGGATCGCGCGAAGAAACACGCGCGGCGCATCGACGCGAACCACGCCGGCTGGCCGGATCCGCTCCCCGCGTTCTGGGGGGTGCCGTTTGCGATCAAGGACAACGACCCGATGCGCTTCACGCACCTGCGCGTGGGATCGCGCGCGCTGAAGTGGGTGTGGACGCCGTTCGACTCGCCGGTGGTGAAGCGGTTCCGCGCGGCGGGGTTCGTGATGACCGGGAAGACGAGCACGTCGGAGCTCGCGTTGATGCCGGTCGTGCACACCGACCTTCAGCCGCCCACGCGCAACCCGCACGACGCGGACTACTACGCGGGCGGTTCGAGTGGAGGCGCGGGCGCGGCGGTGGGCTCCGAGATGTTGCCGATCGCCCACGCGGCGGACGGTGGTGGATCGATTCGCATCCCGGCGTCGCTGTGCGGGTTGTTCGGGTTCAAGGCGTCGCGCGGGCTGACGCCCGACTTCTACGGGCAGTTCGACGTCGTGGGGCTGTCGGTGGCGGGTGTCGTGAGCCGCACCGTCGAGGACTCGGCGGCGGCGATGGACGCGCTGTGTGGTGCGCCGGTGCAAGGTGACTTGCGCGCAGTGCTCGACGACGACGTCCCCCAGCTCACGGTGCGCGTCGGCGTGACTTCGGCGCTGGTGGAGGTCGACCCGACGATCGCGGAGGGGGTGCGCCGGGTCGGGCGATGGCTCGAGGAGGACGGCCACCGCGTGACGGACGGGGACGCGCTCGAAGGTCGCATCGACGACTTCCTCCCGGTGTTCGGCCGGCTCGCGGCCAACGTCCCGATCCTGAACGAACGTGCCCTCCAGGGGACGACCCGGTGGCTCCGCGGGATCGGCCGGACCGTCGACCGTGCCGGAGCGAAACGGTTGAACGACGAGATGACGGGCCGCGTTGACGCGTGGTTCTCGGACGCGGACCTGTGGGTGCTCCCCACCATCGCGCGGCGTGCGCCGCGGGTCGGGGAGTGGGACGGGTTGGACGCAGAGCCCTGTTTTCGCGCCGCTTCTGCGCTCGGGGCGTTCACCGCGCCCTTCAACGTGAGCGGTCAGCCGGCCGCCAGCCTGCCCGTGGGGACCGTGGACGGGGTGCCGTTCGGGGTCCAGATCGCGGGGCGGCGGGGGGCCGACAAGCTGGTCTTCGCGGTGGCGCGGCGCCTCGAGCGGCGCCTTCGTGACGCTGGATAGAACCCTCCGCCGGCTCGCGGCACTATGGTGGGTGACGTGGCGCCCTCCGCCTCAAAACCCCGCCTGGTCGTGGTCGAAGACCGGGACGTCCCCTACGGCGATCGGTCCGACGACGACCTAATGTTGCTCGCGCGGGGCGGGGTCGAGGAGGCGTTCGACGCGCTGGTCCGGCGTCACCAGGGCCGCGTCCTGCAGATCGCCAAGAAGTTCCTCGGCTCGAACGCCCTCGCGGAGGACGCCGCGCAGGACGCGTTCGTCGAGTTGTACCGCTACCTGCCGCGCTACCGCCCGGACGGGAAGCTCCGCGTGCTGCTCTACCGCATCACGATCAACCGCTGTCGCATGTCGGCGCGGACGACGCGGCGCAGCCGGTTGGTGCTCACCGATCCGCCCGAGCGTTCGGTGGAAGCGGTCGCCGAGGATCGGGTGCTGCGTCGCGAGAAACAGCGCGAGGTGCAGCGCGCCGTGGATCAGCTGACGCCGACGCTCCGCTCGGTGGTGACGCTCCGCTACGCGGGTGACATGACGCAGCCGGAGATCGCGGAGGCGCTCGACATTCCGGTCGGCACCGTGAAGTCGCGTCTGTTCCACGGGATGAAGAAGCTCCGCGCGCTGTTGGAAGGAGGCGACAAGTGAGCCCCCGCCACGAAGACGATCTGCTCCGCTACCTGGAGGAGGACCTCTCGGTCGCCGAGGCGAAGGCGCTGGAGGCGGAGCTGGCGGAGTCACCGGACCTCGCGGAGCGCCTCGCCGAGGAGCGGGCGTTGATCGAAGCGCTGGCCGAGCCCGACGACGAGCTCGCCGAGATCGATCTCGTCGCAGGCGTGCGGGAGCGTCTCGACCGTCGTGAGGCGCCGCGTCGGTCGCGTTGGCTCGCGGCGGCGGGCGCCCTGGCGGTGGCCGCGTCGGTCGCGCTGGTCTTCGCGCCGGGTGAGGACGACGGTTTCCGCGCGAAGGGCGTCGCATCGACCGGCGCCGAGAAGTGGGCCGGCGTGAAGGCGTTCGTCGTGCACGGCGACGCGACGCCGCGTCCCCTGAGCGCCGAGCTGTCGAGCGACGACAGCGTCGTGTTCACGTACACGAACCTGGGCGATTCGCCGTACTCACACCTGATGATCTTCGGCGTCGACGAGGCGGGCGGCGTGCACTGGTACTACCCCGCGTGGAACGACGCGGCGGCGAACCCGTCGGCGGTGCAGATTCGTCCCAACAGCGGTGACGTCCCGCTCCCGGATCGTGTTGCGCACGATCTCCCGTCGGGTCGTTACGTGATCAACGCAGTGTTCCTGCGTGCGCCGAAGACGGTGCGCGAGGCGGAGGCGCTCATCCAGTACGACGGCGGCCGCTTCGCCGAGGCCCACGTGCAGCGCATCGAGGTGAAGGTGCCGTGAGCGTCGCCGCGCTGGTGTTGTCGACGTTGGCGCTCGCGGCGACGCCGGAGCGCTTCGCGGTGATCGTCGGCGTGAACACGCCGATCTCCGAAGGTGTGTCCGAGCTCGCGTTCGCAGACGACGACGCGGTCCTCACCGAGCGACTGCTGCGCGGCGCGGGGATCGACACCGCGCTGTTCGTTCACCTCGACGACGACTCCAAGACCCTCTTCGCGAAGGCGCCGATCCGGGCGGAGCCGAAACGCGACGCGGTCCTCGGTGCGTTCGATCGCGCCTTCGAGGGGCTCGCGCGCGCGAAGGCGGAGGGGCGTCCGACGGAGCTGTACTTCTTCTACAGCGGACACGGTGACGTCGAGGACGGCGAGGGCTTCGTCGCGCTCGCGGACGGGCGCCTGTCGCGCACCGATCTGTTCGAGCAGATCCTCGCGCGCTCTCCGGCCGACAAGAACCACGTGGTGATCGACGCGTGTCGTTCGTACTTCCTCGTGTTCCCGAAGGGACCGGGCGGCCGACGCGCGCCGCACTCGCTCGACGTGATGTCGCCGGACCAGTTCCCGAACACGGGCTTCGTGTTGTCGACGTCTTCGGATCGCGACAGCCACGAGTGGTCGCGCTTCCGCGCCGGTGTGTTCAGCCACGAGGTGCGCTCGGCGCTGTACGGTGGCGCGGACATCGATCGCGACGGCACGATCAGCTACGCGGAGCTGGGCGCGTTCATCACCGTCGCGAACGGCGCGATCCCCAACCCGCGTTTCCGCCCTGACGCGATCGTGCGTGCGCCGAAGGTCGACGATGACGCGCGCGCCAGCGCGATGTTCGCGTGGCCGGCGTCGGACCGGGTGCGGGTCGACGTGCCGCCCGAGGCCTCGCTCGGGCACGTGTACCTGGAAGATGCGGTCGGCGTTCGCCTCGCCGACGCGCACCCCTCCGACGGGGAGACGCTGCGCCTCTACGCGCCGGCTTCGCGACCGCTGTTCTTGCGCGGCGTTCGGGTGCGGCGCGAGTACGCGATCGAGGCCGAGTCGCCGTTGGTGCTCGCGATGAACGACGCGCAGGACGCGACGGTCAGCGAGAAGGGCGCCGTGCACCTCGCCTTCCGCGAGCTGTTCGGCAAGCCGGTCACCGCCGCGGACGTCGATGCGTTCGCCGCGCAGCAGCGGATCGAAGTTACGATGCCCCGCGCCGACGACGCTTGGACGGTGCGCTCCGTGGCGCCGTGGGTCGCGGGGGGCGGCGCGGTCGCGGGGGTCGGGCTGTGGCTCGGCGCCGCGGCGGTGCGTAGCGCGGCCGAAGACGGCACCGGCGCGGAGCGCGAGCGCGCGAACTCACAGGTGTCGGCGATGCAGACCGGCGCCGTCGTGGGCCTGTCCGTCGCGGTGGTCGCCGCGGCGACGTGGGCGGTGCTCGAGCTGCTGGAGGAGTGAGGGCCCGACGTGGTGTACTGGGAGGCGTGAAGCGCCTCCTTCTGTGCCTGCTCCTCGTCGCCTGTGGTGGGGCCGAGGAGCCCTGGGTCGCTCCGAACGGGACGATCGTCGTCGACCGACAGGAGATCCGCTTCGGCAACGTCGTCGCGGGCGAATCGGTGTTGGAGCAAGTGCGGGTGAAGAACCCCGGCCCCGACACCGTGCCGATCTTCTGGCGCCTGGAGCCCGAGGACACGCAGGTCGACGTGTGGATGCCGCGCTTCGTCGAGGGCTTCGAGACCATCACCGTCGACGTGCGCCTCGCCCCGGAGCGGAGCGAGCCGGTGCGCGCGGACTTGGTGCTCACGGACGGGCTCGTGGAGTATCGCATCGCCTTGAGGGGGACGGCGCGCGAGTGCCCGTTGGCGTTTGTATCCGAGACCGTCGAGCTGCCGAAGGTGTTCGTGGGTGAGACGGCAAGAGCCGACCTGCACTTGAAGAACTACGCGCAGCGCCCAGTCGAGTACGGCCCGACGAATCCACGATTCGGCGTATGCGATGGACCACCCTGGTACCACGGGATGTGCATCGCGCTCCCGGGCTTGCGGACGAGCTTCATCTCCAACGGCCACATCATCGACGGTCAGACTCAGGCGACGGGCGCGGTCTTACATCGTCCGAGCAAGCCCGAGCGCGAGGTGAAGGACGTCCGTATCGGCAGCAGCCCAGAATGCGTGCAGGACTTCCGTCTCGTGAGCGAGGCGCAGTGGGGTGACGTGCGCTGCAACTTCGAAGCGCTGCAAGAGGTCGTCATCGATGCAGGGTGCGAAACGGTGACGCTCGAATGTAACAACCGACGGGAGCGGACGCTTCACATCTCGGGGTGGTCGTTGTCGTCCCTCGGCTCGAGTGAGGTCGAAGCGTCGCGGCCACTCGAAGTGCCCGCCCTCGGTACCTTCTCGCTCGACATGGAAATATGTGGGCGGGCGCTCCTGACCGTCGAGGGGGACTTCGAAGCGCCGGCGGGCAAGATCGAGGTTGCGGTCGGTCGCTCCATTCGCGACTGATGTTCCCGTGAATGACGATCTCCTGAAGCGCGTGAAGCCCTGGACCTCCGAGGAGGACGGGACGCTCGCCGAGACGCCGATCTTCCGGCTCAACGCGCGTCGCGCCGCGTCGCAGCAGTCGTCGAAGGCCGGGCGCTACGTCTACCTCGACACCGTCGACTGGGTGAACGTCGTCGCGCTGACGGACGACGACCACGTCGTGATGATCGAGCAGTACCGTCACGGGCTCGAGCTCGTCACGCTCGAGATCCCCGGCGGCATGGTCGACGAGGGCGAGGATCCGGACGCCGCGGGGCTGCGTGAGCTCGAAGAAGAGACTGGCTACCGCGGCCACGGCCACGAGCGCATCGGCGTCGTCTCGCCGAACCCCGCGATCCAGAACAACTGGTGCCACACCGTGCTCGTGCACGAGGCCGCCGCGACCGGGGCGATGAACCTCGACGAGTCCGAGGAGATCGCGGTGCGGCTCGTGCCGCTCGCCGAGGTCGACGGCCTCATCCAGCGCGGCGTCATCCACCACACCATGGTCGTCGCCGCATTCCACCACCTGCTGATCTGGCGCCGGCAGATGGACGCGCTCTTCGACACCGCGAAGAAGCTCGCGACGGCGGCGCACGAAGGTCAGACCGACAAGGCCGGCAAGCCGTACATCACCCACCCGCTCCGCGTCGCAAACGCCTGCGCCGATCCGCGCGCCCGCATCGTCGGCGTTCTGCACGACGCCGTCGAAGACACCGACGTCACGCTCGATCACCTGCGCGAGGCCGGCTTCCCGGAGTCGATCGTCGAAGCCGTCGACGCGATCTCCCAGCGCGACGGCGAGCCGCGCGAGGATTACTACACACGCGTGATGGCCAACCGCCTCGCGACGCTCGTGAAGATCGCCGACGTCACCGACAACATGGATCCCACGCGCATCGCCAATCCCGGACCGCGGGACGAAGCGCGAATGCAGCGCTACCGAAAGCTCCTGCCCCGGCTCCGGGCCGCCGCTACAGCTCCGCCGCGTACATGATGCGGCGCAGGCGCGCGAAGTGCGGCACCTCCTTCGTCAACCCCGCGAGCGCCGACTTCGCGCGTTCGCGGTCGGTGCGGAGGAGCGCTTCGGCGCGCTCGATCTCGATCAGCGGCGAACGCGCCACGGCCAGGATCCGATCGTAGATCCCCGCCGCCTCCGCGTAGCGTCGCCGTGCGAGCGCAACGCGCGCGGCGTAGAGGTTCGTGGCGATCGCCTTCTTCGCCGTGCGCCGCATCCCGTTCACACGACTGTTGGCGGTGTTCGTCGCGCCGCGCTCCAGCGCGAGATCCGCGAGGTACATCTGGAGCGCCAACGGTGCGTCCTTCACCGCGCGGAGCGACTTCTCCGCGTCGGCGTCCCCCGCGAAGTACCGCACCACCGCGCGCAGCGCTTCGCCTTCGGGGCTGTCGTTCTTCGCGACGAGCAGCTGCTTCTCCGCCTCCGCCCAGGTCGCGGCGGGGATACGAACGAACCGTTCGTCCTCGCGCACCGCCGCCGGATCCAGCTCGGCGAGGACGTCGAGCACCGCCTTCACCGAGGCGGCGTCCTGGAGCACGAGGTGCACGACGCCGAGCAGCGCACGTAACCTCGGGTCGCGGGGTGCCGCGTCGATCGACGCCTCCAACGCCTTCTTCGCACCCGGCTTGTCGCCCAAGGAGAGCGCCGCGGTCGCCGCGACGACGTGTGCGTCTGATCGCCCTCCCACGAGCTGCGCGGCCTTCGTGGGCTTGCCCTCGGCGAGGAGGCGTTCGGCGCGCAGCAGCGCACCCGTCGCATCGTTCACGACCAGCGCGTCGAGCCGGTCGAGCAGCGCGTCGGCCTCCTTCGGCGCGTCGTCGTCGATCGCGCGCCGTACACGAACGCGCAGCGCTTCCGCGCGCAAGCTCTCTTGCAGCGCGTCGTCGTCGGCGACGGCTTCGAGAAGCTCGTCGGCCCGCGACTCACCACGCTTCGCGAGGTACGCGCCGAAGGCGGCCTTGGCCATGCCCACGCCCGCGGTTCGTTTCAACGCGGCCTCGAACGTCTTCGTCGCCTCGGAACGCTCCGCCGCCGCCTGCGCGCGCGCGAGCGCGAGCTGGGCCGCAGCGCTGACCTCCGCTCGCCACACCAACGCTTCGGACGCCGCGTGGGTTCGGCCGAGCGCCGTCAGCGCGAGTCCACGAACCGTCGTCGAGCGCGGGAGCTCACGCACGGCATCACTCCCGTCGATCGTGGCGAGCGCACGCGACGGGTCCACGTCCACGAGTGCCTCCGCGAGCCGTTGCTGCTCCACCGGGGAGGTCGCGCGTTCGAGGATCTCCACGGCCTCCGCGGAGCGGCCGACGGCCGTGAGCAACGCGGCCCGCGCACGCCGTGGCTCGATCCCTTCGGGGACCAGGTCGAGCGCACGCGACAGCTTGTCGAGCTCCGCGCGGGTGATGTGCTCGGCGTCGAACAACGCTCGCGTCTCGACGTACAGCGCGAGCCCCGTCGGGTGCCCCGGGTCGACGACGAGCAGCTGCTTCGCCGTGTCGAGCGCCTTTGTGTAGCCGGCGTCGGTGTCCAACGCGAACGCTTCGCGGAGCTGCTCCACGAGGGGCTGGATGGCGCCGTGGTAGCCGCCGTGGGTCGCGCTCCACGCGCGCACGTCGCCGAGCAGCGGGTTGGTAGTGTCCTTCGGTTCGAGGAGCCCGTTGGACCACGCCCACGCGCCGGCACCACCCACCGCGGCGAGCAGCACCAACACCACGAGCGCCGTGAACACCCCGCGCAACGATCGCTTCGGCTTCGGCGGGGGGAGCGGCTGTCCGACCACCACCCGCGGGACGGAGGCGCCGCGCGGCGCGACGGATGCACCTCGGGGCGCGACGGAGTGGGTACGCGGCGTGACGGAGTGTGTACGCGGTACCGGATCGGGCGTTGGGTTCCACCCGCTCGGGCTCCGCATCAGCGTGAGGTGGTCCTCCTCCTTCGGCGCCATCGGCGGCTCCGGGGTGTCGGCGTTCTTCTCGGTGTCGACGTCTTCGATGTCCTCGACGATCCGCTCGAAGAACATCTGCGTGTTCATCCCCGGGTCGCCGATACGGGGCGCCTCGGTGTCGTCGACCTCCGGAAGGTCGCCGCTCGTGAGCTCGTCGGTCTGGGAGCCGAGGTCCAAGACCGTCGCGGCGTCGGGGGCGCCGACGGAGTTCTCTTCGAGGAGGTCGGCGACGGCGTCTTCGAAGTCACCGAACGCGGGGCGCCGCTCCACATCGGGGTGCAGGCTCGCGGAGATCAGCGCGGCGAGGCGTTCGTGGCCCGGGATGGAGCCGGCGATCTCGATCTTCGGCGGGTCGGTCGCCATCTTCCGACGGAGGATGTCGAGGTTGTCGCCGCGGAACACACGCCGGCCCGTGAGCATCTCGAACAGGAGCTCGGCGATCGCGTAGAGATCCGTGGACGGCAGCACCTTCGTCCCCGCGACCTGCTCCGGCGCCATGTACGCCGGCGTGCCGAGCATCGCGCCGGTGCGTGTCTTGTGGTCGGTCGGTGTCTCCGTGATCTTCGCGATCCCGAAGTCGAGGATCTTCACGCTCGGAACCGCCATCAGGTCGGTGTGCAGCGGTCCGACGACGACGATGTTCTGCGGCTTGAGGTCGCGGTGGATCACGCCGGCCTCGTGCACGCACCCGATCGCGTCCACGATCTGCAGCGTCACGTTGAGCGCCTGCTCGTAGCGGAGCGGCCCCTTCAGCAGGAGCTTGGCGAGCGTCGGTCCTTCGAGCCGCTCCATCACACACGCGACGCGTCGCGGTTGATCGACGTCCACGAGATCGAACACGTCGACGATGCACGGGTGGTCGAGGTCGCTCGCGATCCGCGCCTCGTGTTTGAACCGAGAGACGAAGTCCTCGTCCGCCGCGAGCTTCGGCGCGAGGACCTTCACCACGGCTTCGCGATCGAGGGAAGCGTGCCGCGCCTCGAACACGACACCCATCCCCCCGGTCGCCAGCTCTCGAGTCAGCCGGTACCCCCCGACCACTTCCCCGATCCGCGGCTCGGACACTTCGGCGGGATCCTACACCGGACCGGTCATCACCGCCGCCGGCGGCGCCGTTTCTTGCGCGCCTTCCTCAGCGGGCGGAGATCACGCTTCTCCTTCGGCGGGTCGATCTGGTCCGCGACGCGTCGCACGCGTGCGGCTTCGGCTTCGGCGCCCGCGACCTCGTATAGGCCACCCGCGCGGCGATAGAGGACCGCCGACTTCTCGATCATCCGCGCCGCCTTCTCGACCGACTCCGCCGCGGCGCGCGGCTCCCCCTTCGCTTCGAGGACATCGCCGAGGAGGACGTGGGCCTGCGCGTTCTTCGGGTCGGTCTCCAGCGCGAGGCGGATCTGCTTCTCGGCGTCCTCCGCTCGACCTTTCTTCAGGTACTGCTTCGCGATCGCGTAGCGGGCCTCGGTGGTCGTGGGCTTCAGCGCGATCGCACACTCGAAGTGCTGGATCGCGACGTCCGTCTCCTGCGCGTCGGCGGCGAGCGACGCGTACCGCATGTGCGCCCGCGGGTTGCGCGGCAGCAGCTGCACCGCGGAGGCGAGCGCCGAGAACATCTTCGCGTGATCGTTGTCGGTGTACAGGTGCGCCTGCGCGAGCGCGAGCTGGGCGAGGCCGTGCATCGGGTCGAGCTGCACCGCCCGCGCGAACGCTTCGAGCGCGGCCTGGTAGTCGCCGGAGTCGAAGAGCTCCTCGCCGATCCCGTAGGAAGCGTCCGCCCGATCGAAGTCGCGATCCGCCTCGAGATCGAGCGTCACGCGGCGCACCGGGTCCGCGAGGCAGGCGGGATCCACGGCGGGTCGTGCGGCGGGCGCGGGTTTCGCGGGCGGGGGTTCGTGGACGCCGTTGGAGGTCTCGCAGGCGCAGAGGGCCACCACGAGCCACGCCGCTGGGCTGAGCCTGAGACCCACGGGCCCTAAACACCGCTGTCGGGCCGCCTCGTCAACGGACTTTTTTCAGAGTAGGAAGGGGCCGGTGACCGACGAGGCCGCAGATCTCCTGGAGTTGGGCGTCGTGAAGGGGGCGCTCCGCTCGCGCGCGCAGACGCCGCTGGGCCGGACGGAAGCCGCCGCCCTGGGCCTCCTCACCACCGTCGCGGCGGTCCGGGAGCGCATCGAGTCCATCAGCGAGGCGCGGGCGTTGCTCGACGTCGGTGAGCCGCCGCCGGTGTGGGGGGCGGAGGACGTCGCCTCGGCGCTCGAGCTCGGCGAGAAGGGCGTCGTCATCGAAGCGACCGGCCTGCGGGCCATCGCCAACACCATGCTGACCGGGTCCGCGGTCAAGAAACACCTGTACCAGCATGCGGAGGTCGCGCCTTCGCTCTACGCGCGGACGATCCCGCTGGTCGACCTGTCGCGCCTCGCCAACGACGTGGCGCGCTGCTTCGATCCGGACGGTCAGCTCGCCGACCACGCGTCACGGGCGCTCGGGCCGCTCCGCCAGAAGGTGCGGTCGCTCAAGAACACCATCCACAACAAACTCTCCGAGCTGCTGAAGTCGCCGAGCATCGAGCCGTACCTTCAGGAGACGTACTTCACGATCCGCGCGGAGCGGCACGTGCTCCCGGTGAAGGCCTCGTTCAAGAACGAGGTGAAGGGCATCGTGCACGACGCGTCGGGCTCGGGGCAGACGGTGTTCATCGAGCCGCAGGTCCTCGTCGACCTCGGCAACCGGCTGAAGATCGCGCAGAGCGAACAGGCCGAGGAGGAGCACCGCATCCTCTCGCGCCTCACGCGGATGGTCGCGGGGGAGGCGGACGCGATTCGCGACATGATGCGTGTGATTGCACACTGCGATCTGATCGCGGCGGCGGCGCGTCTCGCGGTCGATCTCGATGCGGTGCCGATCGTCCCGCAGACCGAGCCCGGGTTCACGCTGAAGAACGCGCGGCACCCGTTGCTGTTGCTGCAGGCGTTCGAGCCGGAGGAGGTCCCGGAAGGGGAGGAGCCTCCGCTCGTCGTCGAGAAGCGACCCATTCACGTCGTCGGCAACGACTTCGGGTTGGAGGGGGCGCAGCGCGTCTTGATCCTCACGGGCCCGAACACCGGCGGCAAGACCGTCGCGATGAAGACGATCGGTCTGTTTGCGTTGATGGCGCGGATGGGGCTGCACCTGCCGTGCGCCGAAGACTCGAAGATGGGTTGGTACGGGCGGGTCGACGCGACGATCGGCGACCAGCAGTCGATCGCGTCGAACCTGTCGACGTTCGCGGCGCACATGAAGTCGCTCGTCGACGTGCTCGGGAGCGCGAACGATCACTCGCTCGTGCTGATCGACGAGATCGCAGCGGACACGGATCCCACGCAGGGCCAGGCGCTCGCGCAGGCGGTGCTCGAGGAGCTGGCGTCGCGCGACGCCCACGTCGTGGTGACGACGCACTTCGAGCGGTTGAAGGCGGTGCCGATCGTCGACGAGCGCTTCCGCAACGCGGGCGTCGGTTTTGATCCGAAGGCGATGCGCCCGACGTACCGCGTGACGCTCGACGTGCCGCAGGGGTCGAGCGGGTTCGACATCGCGACGACGCTCGGGCTCCCCGACGCGATCGTGGAGCGCGGTCGAGAGCTGATCGGCGAGGGCGCGCAGGAGCTCCAGCGGTTGATGGCCGAGCTGGAGGATCGTTCGCAGCGCCTCGAAGCGGAGCGCGAGGAAGCGCAGGCTGCGTTGCGCAAGGCCGAGGCCGAGCGCGAGGCGATCGCGAAGCGCGAGGCGCAGCTGAAGGAAGAGATCGAGCGGGTCCGCGCGAAGGAACGCGAAGATCTCCTGGCGGAGATCGAGGGTGCGCGCGAGGAGGTTCGGGAGATCATCGCGAAGCTCCAGTCGGCCTCCGAGGGGGCCACCGCGCGCGATGCGATGCGCGCCGCGAACCAGGCGGCCGACGCGCTGGGCAAGATGGCGAAGGCCGAGGCGGAGAAGGTCGAGCCCGAGCCGGAGGCGCCGAAGAAGCTGGAGAAGATCGAGGAGGGCTCGTGGGTACACGTGCCGAAGCTCGGTCGGGACGGTGAGGTCGCTTCGGTGGACGGTCGCGAGGCGACGATCAACGTCGGCAAGATCAAGATGCGCGTGGCGCTGTCGCAGCTGCAGCCGCCGCTCACCCGCCCGCCGAAGAAGGCGAAGCCGAGCCCGAAGAGCTTCACGCAGACCCCCGCGCCGGAGTCGGGCGGGTCAGCGCCGGCGCGCCTCGTCGAGCAGATCGATCTGCGCGGGCACACGGTGGACGAGTCGATCGATCGCCTCGAAGCGTTCCTCGACTACCACTACGGCACGCCCACCACGCACGTGAGCATCATCCACGGCCACGGGACGGGTGTGCTGCGCGAAGCGCTGCGCGAGCACCTGAAGCGTTCGGGTTACGTGAAGTCGATGCGCCCGGGCGAGCCGAGCGAGGGCGGCGACGGCGTGACGCTGGTGGCGCTGCGCTGAGCTGCTCAGTTCAGGTCGAAGAGCGACACGTAGTACGCCAACACCAGGCCGACCCGGATGAATCCATCGTCGATTGTCTCGCTGCGTCCGTAGTGTGCGTCGAGGCCGACGAGGACCGTGTCCTCGGCGGTCCCGATCAGCGCGCCCGCTTGAAGGCCCGGGGTCACGAAGACGTTCCACTCCGGGCTCTCGGAGTCGATGTCGTCTCCGTAGGCGACGAATTGGCCGAGGTCGAGCGCGTATACGCCGAGGTGCCAACCTAGAAGAGACTTGCCCGGGAGCTGTTGAACGGCCAGGCCCAGCGGGAGGGCGAGCTGCGGTGCGAAGGCGTAGCGTCCGTCGTCGGTGCCGTACCGGAAGTGCCCGCCGATTGCGCGGAAGCCGACCGCGGTTCCGAGCGAGAAGACGACGTCCCCGCCGCGGTCGCCACGGTCGGTGAACGAGTCGATCGCGGTCTCGATGATCTCCTTTCGCTTCTCTTTCAGATCCTCGGCCGGAAGGTCTTTGGCCGCGTCCGCGTACGTCTGTGCGTAGGCCGTCATGGCCGCGAGGAGCTGGGACATGCGCCGAAACGCGATCTGCGCGCCGCTGCCGGTGAAGTCCTTCATCGACGCGAGCAGCCGGGAAGCGCCGAGGAGCGCGCCGGCGGCGTCGCCCCGCACGACGGCGCGCGCGAGCTCCTGGACGACGACGAAGAGCGGGAGGAGCGCTTCGAGCGAAGCGATGCGGCGCGCCTGCGATGGGTCGAGCACACTCAGCAGGTCCTGGGCTGACATTCGTGCGTTGCCGCCCAGCCTTTTCATCCACGTATCGATGAACGCGCGCTGTTCCTTCGAAGCGTGCGCGAGCAGCCGGGTGACCTCGTTCCAGCGGGCTTGGGCGGCCACGAGCTGCTCGGCCGCGTCAACGGCACGCCGAAGATCGGGCCGAGGATCGGGGCCACAGGTCGCGGGCCACGGTACGTCTTCGAGTGATTCGAGCGCGATGCGGAGAGGATCCGCGTGAAGATCTGGGCGTTGCTCGAGCGCGCGCGGGTCCCCGCGACGGAGGCCGGCGGTCTGGTCCAGCAGGATGTCGAGCTGCGCGACGGTCCGGTCGAGCCGGACGAACGACAGCTCCGTGGCCAGCTCGGGGCACTTCGTGCGCTCGCGGTTGACCAAGGTCGTGATCCGTCCCGGGTCGAGCACCGCTCTCGCCCTCTTCAGGGCCTTGGCGGCCTCCAGCGTGTCGTCGACAAGTTTGGCGACTCGCTCGACCTCCCCGCGAATGACGACCGCGCGGCGGCGCAACAGCCAGAGGACCAGCTCGACGGAGAGCTCGACGGCCGCGTGGATGAGCTCGGACGGCGTCGCGGTGCGGGGGACGTCGAGGAGCGCGACACCGCGCGAGACGGCGCCGGCGAGCTCTGCCACCGCCGTACGATCCCAGTGGCCCTCGCACGACTCCAGGCGGAAGTGCTTCTTGGGTTCGTCGAGGATCGCCGTGATCGTGCGTGCGTCGCATTGTGTGTTGGCGCGACACACCGCCATCGCCCCGAACGCGACCGCCAGCCCGCAGCTCGCGACGTCGCTCTGCTCCGCGGCGAGTCGTGTGGTGTCCTTGGCGAGGCCGACCATCAACGTCTGCGCCGCGCGGTGCGGTTCAAGGTCCTCCTCCTGGATGAAAGAGGATACAAATGCTCCAAGGCGGCCGAGGAACGCGTCGAGGAGAGTGGTCAGCCGCGGGTCGTCGAGCGCGTCGGTTCGGGCCTGTGCGGCCGCGAACGCGAGGTCCGCGATATCCGACTGGACGCTCCGGTAGAGACGACGCACCTGGACGTAGAGATCCTGAAGTCGAAGCGTTCGCACCGTCTCGCACGAGCGACGGAGCACGACCACCGATGAGGTCGCAGTGAAGCCGAGGTTCACGCGTTGCGTGCGGAGCGTCTTTGCGAGGCCCGGCACGACACCATCGAGCTGAGCGTTGGTGACCTGCAGCTCTTCACACAGCCCGCGCTCCAACCCGCGTCGAACGAGGCGGAAGGCACCGGCTTTGGCGCGGTCGAGGGCGATCTCCGTCAGGTGTTGGAACGCCTCCGCGAGCTCGGGGGGGATCGCAAACGAGAGGCTTCGCCCGGCGCCGCCCGTCCCCGCCGAGAGCTCTTCGACGGTGGCGCCGAGCGATCGGAGGCGCTCGATCTGAATGGTAACGGACCTCGTGAGGCGCGTGGGGGTCGTCCACTGGCTCGAGTCGGTGACGATCGCCACCGGGAGCACGGCGAGCGCGCGCGACTTGATGGCGAGCTGCTCGTTGGCGAACAGCCAGCCGATGTTGCGCTCCAGGCCAAAGTCCGCCGTGTCGATGCGCTGGAGCACGGGCGTCGCAACGCAGGAGAAGCTCCACCCCGACTCGTCCGTCGCGTCGAGTGCGACGTCGGGTCGGAGTACGACGGTGCGAGAGAGTCCGCCCACCGCGCCGGGCTCCCAACGCAACTCGACGTTGCGGCCGGCGTGGTCCGCGAACTGGCAGTTGACCGACGAGGGGGGTGGCTCGGGGAGCGTCACCGTGACGCGCTTGGGCTCGGGTTTGTCGTTGAGGCTCGGCCGACTGTTCAGCAGAATCCGCGGGGCGCGTCGGTTGGTTACGACGTAGGGCCCGCGACGGAGGTAGCGGCTGTCGACGGAGCGAGTGAGCGAGATCGTCGCGTCGTGTTCGATGCCGAAGATCGACGGTCGGCGTCCTTCGTTGGCGGGGAAGCCGGGGATCCGACACACGCCATTGCGGCACTTGGCGGCCTCATCGATTCGTACGCGGCCGAACGCTACGAGGTCGAGCTGCAGATCCGGCGCCGGAGCGGCGCCGCCAAGCGTGGTGTCCTGGAGCGTTCGGTTGTCGAAGGCGACGGGAGGGACGCTCGCCTTGGGCTGACGAAGTTCTCGTGGGCACCACAGCTTCGTACCCACGTACATCACGATGCGATCGGGGCCCGACCCGTCCGAGTCGGTGCAAAACGTCAGCCCGCTGATGACGTCGCCGTGGTTGGGGAGCGGTGTCCCCCGATTGTCGCTGGGGCGGTCCGACAACAGGACGCGGTCCCGTTCACTGTCGATCAGGATCGGATCCGGACAGTCCACGTTGTCGTACACCGAGGCCCGCCGCCACGGCTCTACTCTCCCGATCGTGACGCCGTCACCTTCGTCGCGTGATTGAATGCGCACGCCGAACGTCTCACCCTCGTGCGCGAGGCAGGTGAGCGTCGTATCCAGATCCGTGACGCGCAGCTCGAAGGCCCCGGGCGCTTGATGAGTTGTCGTCACCGCGATCAGGACGGGGATGGCCAGCGCGAAACTCATCTGTCACTCCGATTCGATTCTTTTGACCGCTCAGAGATCTGCGCGATCCAGTCGGTCAACACGTCGGTACGTACGTAGGCGCCCCCTTGGCCGCAGTCGACGACGGCGTCACGAAATGCACGTGACGTCACTGCGATCTGAACCCAGCCGTTGGGGGTTCGCTCGAGCAGCGGCCCACCGCTGTCGCCGCTGCAGGTGTCCTGCCCGCCCGACGGGAACACGAGGATCTCCGAGCGAGGGTCACAATCCAGGCGGCGCGCGCGGACCGGAACGCAGCCCCATCCCGAGGCTCGCAACCTCACGTTGCGGAGCTTCGCCGAGCCACGTTGCGGTGACGTACCGCCGAACCCCACCGCGCGGAGGTCGTTCCCAGGCGGCGTCGCGGAGCGGCGGAGGGACTGAATGGGCACGCCGCTCGGAGGCGCCTCGTTCAGGACGAGCAGCGCGACGTCGAGCGCTGCATCTTCGTGACCCACCGCGTGCGCGACCCTCCGAACGTGGGACGGGACGAGTCGTTCGGTGTCCGTGCCGAAGTAGACGGTCGTTGCCGGGAGGCAGTGTCGCGCGGTGAGTACGAGGCGTGGTCCCACCAAGGTCCCGGTGCAGTGCCACACGCGCGAGCGTCCGACGGCGACCACACTCGCGGCGTTGGCCGCGTCGGTGCCGGCGACGTTCGACCGGCGCTCGGCGCGCCAGCGCGGCCATCGACGGGTCTCGTCGGGCGCCTCGGAGTCCGAACCCACAGGGGCCGCGGCGAGCGCGGCGAGTATCACGGGCAGCAGCGCCACGGCTGTGCCGGAGATATCAGGGACCGAAGGTGGATTCCAGGCGCGGCTCTAGGTGAGCCCGATCGGGCAACTCACGCCGGTGCCGCCGATGCCGCAGTACCCGTTCGGGTTCTTCGACAGATATTGCTGGTGGTACTCCTCGGCGTAGTAGAACTCGCCGGCCGCGAGGACCTCGGTGGTGATGGTGCCGTGCCCGGCCTCGAGGAGCCGCTGCTGGAACAGCTCCTTCGAGCGGTTCGCGATGTCGAGTTGCGCGGGGGTCGAGGTGTAGACGCCGGAGCGGTATTGCGTCCCGACGTCGTTGCCTTGCCGCATCCCTTGCGTCGGGTCGTGGTTCTCCCAGAACACCGCGAGCATCTGCTCGAACGAGGTCTTCGTCGTGTCGAACACCACGAGGACCACCTCGTTGTGGCCGGTGCGCCCGGTGCAGACCTCCTCGTAGGTCGGGTTCGGCGTGAGGCCGGCGGCGTAGCCGACCGCGGTGGTGATGACGCCCGGCGCCTGCCAGAACTTGCGCTCGGCGCCCCAGAAGCACCCCATCCCGAACAGCGCGTGGGCGGCGTCGTCCGGCCACGGCGGCACGAAGCGCTGAAGGCCGGCGTGGTGGTCGCCGGACACCGACATCTTCTCGGCGCGGCCGGGGAGGGCCGTGTTTTCGGTCGGGAGGTCGAGCGACTTGCGGGTGAAGAACATCGCGCTCAGGCTAACAGACCCGAGGCGATTCGCCTTCCTGCTTGGATCGGTGGTGATTACCGGCGCTTGCCGCGGCGGTTCCGGACCTTGGGGTTGTGGCGCGCGGCGCGGCCCTTGCCGGTCTTCGGGGTGGCGATCGAGAAGCGCGACCGCCAGATGAGGTTCCAGTCCACACGCGCTCCGTCGACGAGCAGGTAGCGCAGCTCGCCGTCGAACTCGAGGAGCACGGCGTCGTCCAGGACGGCGACGACGTGGGCGTCGCGGCCGATCGACTGATCCGTCGTGAGCGTGTACGCGCCGGCTTCACACGGCAGGCCCGACTCGGACTCGATGCGGACCTCGGCGACGCCGTCGTCGATGCTGGACGACACGAGCGTCATCCCCTTGATCGACATCAAGGAGGGCTCCTCGACGTCCTCGAAGTACAGGATGTCGGCGTGGTCGCCGACCTGCATCACCGACTCGATGCGCTGCTCGCGCATCCGCTGGTTCTCTTCGTGGTCCGATTCGTCACCGAAGACCGCCTCGCAGTGCGCGGTCGGGTCCTCGGCGGAGGTGTCGTCGGCGCTCGCGGGCGCAGCGGCCACGGCGAGCGTCAGGAACATGCTCAGCCCCGTCACGACTGTAGTCATGCCACGTTCAACGCGTCGTGTTAAGGGTGTGTTCCCTTCACCCACCCGGTTCGTCGGTCCCATACCGACTTCATCGGCCGATCTCGGGCGGACTACACACCCGCCGCCGTGGTCGTGGATGTCTCGACTTCGAGCGTGGGGGCCGCGGAGCACGTCCCGGCGAAGCGCACGCGCGAGTACCAGTAGAAGAAGCCGTTCTCGCTCGACAGGCGCGAGCTCACGCCGTGGATCGTCCCGCCCGGACAGCGCGCGCGGAAGTCGGCGTACGCGTCGTCGATGAAGTCGTTGTCGAAGTTCCAGTTGAACCAGACCCGCTTCTCCGCGACGACCTCGATCGGTCGGCCGGCCGTCGTGTCGAGCTGGTCTTGGTGGAAGCTGTGCACGTGCGAGCAGCTCGCCGTGAGCAGGAGGAGCAGTATGACGAGGCGCTTCACGGCTGGCTCCCGGCGTCCGCCATGCGTGCGCCGCCCGGCTCGTTCACGCAGAAGCCGCGCGCGCGCACTTCGTGGGTGCGGACGATGACGTAGCTCGTCGTCTCGTAGGTGGAGAGGACGCCGGTGACGGCGCCGTTCGGGCACTGTGCGTAGAGTTTCTCGCGCGCTTCGAAGACGTAGTCGTTCGAGAAGTTGAACCCGAGGAACACGGTCTTCGACGCGGTCGCTTCGATGTTCCGCGTGCCCTTTTCGGGGTGACTCAGGTTCGACAGATACGCGCTGTGCACGGTGGTGCAGGCGGAGCCGCAGACGAGGAGGAGCAGGGTGATGGAGCGTTTCAACATGATCTTCGTTCTCACTTCGTTTCGCAGTAGGCGCGCACGCGGACGATCTCGCCGCTGATGTACGGATAAGACGCGGACTCACGCGTCGTCTGGATTCCGGTGATGACTCCGTCGGGGCAACGCGCCCGGAGCTGGAGCGTGATGCTGTCGGCCCACAGGTCGTCCCACGTCGGGTTGCCGGTGCGCGGGGACATCGACGTGGCCCACGCGAGGAGCTCGACGCCGCCGGCGAGGTTCTTCATCGCCCCGCTGTTGCGTCCGGCGGCCTTCGCGATCGTCGTGCCCGACCTCGCGATGCCTTGGGCGTCGACACCGACGTCGCTGACGTCGACGGCGATGGGTTGGAGATCTTCGGTGGGGGCGTCGCGTTCACCGATCGCGCTGCGGTGCATGACCGCGCAGCCGGTGAACATGAAGGCGAGGAGTAATATTGAGTAGCGTGGTCCGGGGCTCGACATGTCCCTTGAAACTACGCCACGCGCGGCGCGTCCGGCGTCGCAGGCGCGATTGTGATCGCGGCCCGCTGTGAATTATTCAGACGCGACGTGTGCGGAGTGACCACGCGATGAGCACGACCCAAGCGATCCAACCCACTTGGCCGCGCGGCGTGCACGTGCATCCTGAAGACACCTCGTCGTCGCCATTCGCGCCGCCTCCGCCGCCGCCTCCGCCGCCGTCGGCCGCGGGCGTCGAAGCATCGTCACCGACGGACGCGTCGGCGCCGTTCGAGGTCCCGGCGTCGGTGCCCGGACCGCCGTCGACGGGAGCCATCGTTCCGCCGTCGCGCCCCGGGGGCGTCGCGTCCGAGCGGCGATCGTTGCGGCCGAAGAAGTCGAAGAGGTACGCCGGCCACGAGGGGCCGTCCGTCGCGACGAACGGGATCACGCCGCCGGGGCCGGTGCCCGCCGGGAACGCGTGGCCCATGCCGGTGACCTCGATGAGTGAGACGCGCGGGCCCTCGGCGTCCGACCACGTCTGACCGGTGCCGGTGGGGTTGTGTCCGGGGAGCGCGGAGACGTCGAAGTCCGCTTCCGTCGGTGCGTCGTAGAGCGACGCGAGCACGTCGGCGTTGAGCGCGTTGTAGCTTCGGTTCACGACGAAGTCGCCGTCGCCGTAGATGATCGATGCAAGTTGGGTTGCAAACGCGTCGGCGTTCGATCCCGCGAGGGTGCGGCACGTCGCGACGCCCTGGGTCACCGTCGTCGAGACGATGGCCACCTCGGAGGCCTCGGTGCCGACGGTGGGGCCCGCGTTGATCCCGACGCCCGCGAACACGTCCGGCGCGAGGCAGCCCAACACCATCGCCTGGCCCGCACCCGACGAGAGCCCGGAGATGTACACGCGGTCGGGATCGATCCCGAGCGCCGCGTCCGCTTCGAGCGCCGCGACGATCTGGAGCACCGGCCCGTCGTGCCGTCCCGTGCGCGTGTGGTTCGCGCCGTAGTAGTCCCAGCACCCCGCGAGTACGCCACCGTTCGGGACCGCGGGCACCGCGACGACGGCGCCCCACTGCTCGGCGGGTTCGTCCCAGCCGGCGTCACGAATCGAAGTCGCCTGCTGCGCGCACCCGTGTAGCGCCACCATCAGCGGCCCGCGCGGCGTGGCCGGCGTGTAGACGTGAACGGTGGTGCCGCCGAGGGTGCGTGTGGACCAGGCGGCCTCGGCAGACGGGGCTGCGAGCAGGACGGCGAGCGTGATCCACACCTTCATGACGCATAGCGTCGGGTTGATGCTGCTGTGCAGCAATCGGACGGGCGACGGAGTCGGTTTCCTGGGGTCTGTTCAACGGATGACGTTTGATGCGCGGCAGCGAAATGTCCCCGTCACGCGCGCGCCGGCCGATTTCTTCCGGGCCGATCCGGCCGGTGGTACCTGTGAGCTTCGATGCTCGACGTGAACGCGCTCGTCGCCCAACTCATCCGGCACTACTCCGCAGAGCTCGCGCGTGCGCGTGGCCAAGAGCTCGACGCGCGCGAGGCCGCGCGCTCCGTCGCGACCGCGGCCGAGAAGCGCGAAGACGCGCGCACGACGATCGAGTACGGCAGCATGGCGACGGGACAGGCGCGCCGCGTGAAGCGCATCGAGGCCGAGCTCACCGAGCTCCGTAAATTCGCGCGCCAGTCGATCGGTCCGTTCTCGCGCAAGAGCCCGATCGGTCCGGGCGCGGTCGTCGACCTCGCGACCGAGGACGATCAGGGCGCGTCCGAGCGCACGTTCGTCGTGCTCCCCGTCGGCGCGGGCACCGAGCTCACGGGCCCCGGCGGCGACGGGCTGATCTCCGTGCTGACGCCCTCTTCGCCGATCGGCAAGGCGCTCCTCGGCAAGTGTGTCGGTGACGGCGTCGACGTCCTCGTGCGCGGGACGTGGCGCTCCTGGACGATCGAACACGTCGGCTGAACGCCCCTCAGAAACGTAACCCGAGGTGACATGCGACCGGTCGTTCGAGGCCGGGCGGGTGGCGCCCGTGCACCGGCGTGTTGAGCAGCACGACCGCGCCCCCTTCGCGCGCGACCATCGTCGTGGAGCCGCCGCCGTCGAAGAGCACCGCGTCGTGAGCGCCCGCTGCGATCATCCACCGCGCGAGCGGCTCGAACGCGGCGCCGTCGCTGTAGCTCGGTTGGCGACCGTCGACGACGACGAGGATCAGACGGTCACCTCCGCGCGTGAGCCCCGCCGCCGTTCGCGGGTGGCGCTGCGTAGCGGCGGTACCGCGCACCGGCTTGGCGATCGTGCTGCTGTCGACGAGCCAGAACCCGGACCACACAAAGCGCGCGTCGGGGTGGTCGCGATCGTCGATCGCCAACGTCCCGTCCGGCGCGACCCACAGCGACACGAGGTTCGGATCGTACGGCGACACCCGTACGCCGTTCGTGGTCGTCGCCCCGATGCAGTCCACCGGGTCGCCGACGTGCGGGTAGTAGTCGAGCAGCGTGTTGGAGTGCCACGGCGCGAAGTACGCCGTGTTGACCGCGACCGCGGCGTCGAGCTCCTCCGCGAACTGCGTGGTCGTGCGGGCGATCGCCTGCCGTCCGCCCGAGGTGTCGGCGGGGGTGCCGAGCCACGTGAGGCCCGGGGTCTTCAGATCGATCTCCAGCTTGTGGAACACCGCGCCGTCCACGACGGAGCGCTCGTAGACGACGCCCTCGCGAATCGTTCGTTTCAGTGGATCGGGCGGTGTGCGGTTCGTGTACCAGAGCAGGTAGCCCCCGACCACGAGCAGCGGGATCGCCAGCACCGCGAGCCAGCGCCTCGTCGCGCGCGCGACGACCAGCACGACGACCGCCCCCAGGACGGCGAAGACTCCGCGCCAGAAGAGGACGTCGCGCATGCGCTCAGCCGAGGAGGTCCTTGGCGACGAAGCCGAGCACGCCGAGCACCACCGCGCCGAACAGGACGAGGATGATGATCGTCCAGACGCTCGACTGAGGAGCAGCGGTGCCGAACGAACGTCGATCCACGAGCAGGCGCGCCATCGACTCTGCGGCGGTGACGTCGTCCAGCTCGTCGAGGATCTTGGTCGGCGCGGGTTCGCCACGGATCGCGGCGAGCGCGTTGCGCACGTTGTCGTCGCCGAGCGCGACGCGCGCCGGGCCCATCGCCTGCGCGAACCGCTGCTTGGGGGACGACGTCGCGCGGAGCGCCTCGACCTGCTCCTCGAACCACGCCGCGGCTTCGTTGGCCTGGCTGTCCGTCTTCACCTTCAGCTCCATGATCCCGCCGGTGCCGCGACGCATGACCCGCGCGCTCGGGGAGTAGGCGATGCCGCGTTCCTTGCGCAGCTCGTCGAGCGCGCGTTGTTCGAGGTCCTTCGCGATGAGGTGCCAGAGGACCTCCTCGGTCGGGCTCGCGTCGAACCAGTAGAAGCCTTGGATGAGCAGATCCTCCGACGGAGGCAACGGGAAGGGGCCGGGTTCCTTCTCCTCGACGCGCGGGACGTCGGAGGCGTCGCCGTCCGGGATTCGTTCCAACAGCGGTGTGAGGCGACGGACGATCGCGCCGCACGAGACGGCGCCGGACAGCAGCACCGCGACGTTGCCCTTGGTGTAGTGATCCGCGTGGAAACGGCGCGCGTCCTCGACGTCGAGATCGCGCACCGCCGCGAGGGTCCCGCCGGGCGCGCGCTCCAGGACGGTGCCCGAGAACATGGGATCGTTCTCGAAGCGGATGTCGGCGCCGCGCTCCTCGAGCTCGCGCAGGACGACGTTGCGTTCCGTGTCGAATGTCCCAGCGTCGAACGACACGTCGCCGAGCGCCTGCACCAGATCCACCGCGGCGGTCGAAAGCTCGGCGCCGCGGACGTCGCGGTAGTAGGTGGTGTAGTCCCAGCCGGTCGCGCCGTTGCTGTCGTCGAACCCGAGGGGTCTCAGCAGGAGGTGTTCGAGCAGGTGGGCGACGCCGCGGGCGTTCGGCGCCTCGTGCATCGCGCCCGCGCCGACCACGACCTCGACGCGCGCGCGGCCCACCTTGCCGCGGAGGTTCTCCAGACAGCGGACCTTCACGCCGGACACCGCGTCGAAGTCGGCGGCGACGGTGAGCAGCAGGACGGCCGAGAGCACGTGCCCTCATAGCAGCCGGGGGCCCGTGGATTGAAGCTTGACCCGGTTTCGCCCCCCTGGCTCACGTGGACGCGTGAAGCGACACATCGAGACCTTGGCCATCCACGCGGGCTGCGAGCCGGAGCAGGTGACGGGCGCCGTCAACGTGCCGATCTTCCAGACGTCGACGTACGTGCAGTCGGGGCCGGGGGAGCACACCGGGTACGAGTACTCGCGCACCAAGAACCCGACGCGCGACGCGCTGGAGACGAACCTCGCCGCGCTCGAAGGCGGCAAACACGGCGTGTGCTTCGCGTCGGGCTGCGCGGCGACGGACGCGATCATGCACTGCCTCTCGGCGGGGGATCACGTCGTGTGCGGCGACGACATCTACGGCGGGAGCTTCCGCCTCTTCGACAAGGTGCACACCCGCCACGGGCTCGAGTTCACGTACGTCCCGGCGACGGACGCCAACGCGTACGCCGAAGCGATCACCGACAAGACCAAGCTCGTGTGGCTGGAGACGCCGACGAATCCGCTCCTCGGTGTGGCGGACATCGAAGCGGTGACGAAGGCGGCGAAGGCGAAGGGCGTCCCGGTCGTCGTCGACAACACGTTCGCGACGCCGTACCTGCAGCGCCCCCTCGAGCTCGGCGCGACGATGGTCGTGCACTCGGTGACCAAGTACCTCGGCGGTCACAGCGACGTGGTCGGCGGCGCGGCGATCACCGCGGACGACGCGTGGGCGGAGCGCCTGCACTTCGTCCAGAACTCGGCGGGCGGCGTGCCCGGGCCGATGGACTGCTTTCTCACGCTGCGCGGGATCAAGACCCTCGGCGTGCGCATGGATCGCCACTGCGACAACGCCGAGAAGATCGCCGACATGCTCGAAGGCCACGCGCTGGTCGAGAAGGTCATCTTCCCCGGCCTCGCGTCGCACCCGCAGCACGCGCTCGCGTCGCGCCAGATGAAGCGCGCGGGCGGGATGATCTCGTTCGTCATCAAGGGCGGCCTCGAGGCGTCGCGGCGGTTCCTCACCGGCATGGAGGTCTTCACGCTCGCCGAGTCACTCGGCGGCGTGGAGTCGCTCATCGAGCACCCGGCGATCATGACGCACGCGTCGATCCCGAAAGAGATGCGCGAGGCCCGCGGTATCGACGACGGCCTCATTCGCATCTCGGTGGGGATCGAGCACATCGACGACCTGATGGACGACCTGAAGGCCGCACTCTCCCGCGCTGGTTAGTGCCAATGCCCTTCACTTCGCGGCCGGGCCTGCCTCGAGCCCCCATCAGGCGGCGAGGGGCCGCCTCGACGTAGAGCAGCGCGCCGGCGCCGCGGAGCGACTCGTCCCTCGGCCGCCGTTTCGCCGGGCTGGTGAAGACGGGGGTCCCCGGACAGCAGTGCTCCGAAGGAGGGCCGCGGTCTCGAACACCGGCTGGTATCGCAACTCACGAACTGCCCTCCGCGCGTGCCGGCGGCGTCGGATGCGCTTCACGCCGAGGACGCTCTGGACACGCGCCTTGCCTGGCCCGGGTGGAGCGGCGCGCGTGAATCCTCCGCTTGATGAAGGCGCGACCCAACACCTCCCGCGCCGCGTGAAGGTTGTGCGCGCGACACAGCAAGCGGAGCTCGCCGACCACGCTCTTGGCGCCCAGCGCGCGGCCGCCGACATGATCGAATTCGAGGTTCGACCGTTCGCTGCACCGCCGTCCGTCCGGGCTCACGTACGTGCACTGCGCGCCGTCGCGCTCGACCACCGCACGCCGCGTCGCGGCCGGGACATACGCTGCGCCCGCCGGCGCATCCTCGGCGGGTTTCGACCGCGGACGACTCGTCTTTCCGTTCTTCCTGCTCTCCAGCTTCTTCACGTACAGCGCGAGCGCCGCTTCGAAGATCTCTCCGATGTCCGTCCCAGGCGGGGTGAGCTCTTTGGCTCGATCCAAGAGCGCCTTCGCTTCGGCGCTCCCGTCGAAGCGAGAAGCGAACGTGTCGGGCGTCGTCGCCTCGACGCGATCGTTACCGCTC
>JAVJQW010000005.1:0-48338 GCA_040218735.1 Deltaproteobacteria bacterium | reverse complement strand
CGGCACGCCTGGTCCTCGGTCAGCCCGAGCCCCTCGACGCAGAACCGAAACAGCGAGCTGAAGCCGCGCTCCACGTAGAGCTTGCGCCGCTCGATCTCCGCCATGAACCGGAGCGCCTGCACACCGCTCTTCAGCTCCGCGCGAAGCGCTTCGCGAAGTCCGCTCAGGAGATCGCTCTGGGTCATGCAAGATAAGTTGCAAGCGTTCGGGCTCATATGTCGAAGGTATCATCGAGCCCTCGAAACGCGATTCGGCACGGCTCGAGGATGACGGTCTGAGACGTGCGAGGACGCACGCCATGGACCGTCAGCGTCCGGCGATGCGTCCAAGCTCGAAAACTTCGAAACGGACTGCGTTCGTCGAGGAGATGGCCCGGACAGGGCCTCCAATTCCGTCAATCCCCAAGAGAGAAAAAGAAACCGCACCTGCAACTCAACTTGCGCGACCGGCCATCCCCCTTGACCAGCCGGCGAACCTCACGGCAACCGCAGCCCTCGACCGCCGCCGGCGCAATCCAGTGGTCTCGTGAACGCGTCGAAGGCGGCGTGGGCTACTCGCGCGCGAGGCCTCGAAGATCCACCAGGGGATGACCGCGCCGCAAGCGCTGCATGGGGAGCATCGCAAGTGCCGCCGACCATCGAGCGGAGCCGACCGCCGACCTCCTGCCTACGTGGAGCGCGGGCCGCGCGGGCCGGCCGGGCACCAGCGTCGAGCGATTGTTCCAAGGTGCGTCGGGCGCGTCATTCCCCGCCTACGCCATTTCCAGGCGGGCCAGCTCCGCTAAGTGAACGGCATTGGGCTTAGGCCGTCAGGGCGACGCGCCGTCGCTGCGAATCCATCCACGCCGCGAGCTCCGCGGGGGGCAGCGGCTTGCTGTAGTAGTAGCCTTGGATCTGGTCGCAGCCGAGGCGCTCCAAGAACTCGACTTCGTTCTTCTCCTCGACCCCCTCCGCGACCACCTGCAGATCGAGCGTCCGCGCGAGGTTGACGATCGTCTGGACGATCGGCCCGCCGTCCTTCGACGAGAAGATGCGCGACACAAACGACCGGTCGATCTTCAAGGTGTCGAGCGGGAACTGGTGCAGGTACGCGAGCGACGAGTAGCCGGTGCCGAAGTCGTCGAGCGCGAGCGTCACGCCGAGGTCGCGGAGCTGGGCGAGGCGCTTGGCGCAGAACGCTACGTCACTCATCAGCGCGCTCTCGGTGAGCTCGATCTGCATCAGCTCCGGCGCGAGGCCCGAGACGTCGAGCGCGCGCTCCACCGACGCGATGAACCGCGGGTGCACGAAGTGTTTCGCCGACGCGTTCACGGCGACGGAGACGTCTTCCTTCAACAACCGTCCGAGGGAGCGCGCCTGCGTGCACGCCGACTCGAACACCCACTCACTCAGCGGGACGATCAACCCGGACGCTTCGGCGATCGGGATGAACTTGTCCGGCCCGACGAACCCGAGGTCGGGCGCGATCCACCGAAGGAGCGCCTCCGCCCCGCTCGCGCGTCCGGTCTGCACGTCGACCTTCGGCTGGAAGACGAGGTGGAACTGACTCGAGCCGATCGCGTTGCGTAGCGCGCTCTCGACGGCGACCCGTTCGCGGACCTTCCCGTCGAGCGCCGGCTCGAAGAAGATGTGTGAGGTCTCGCCGCTGCGCGGTGCCTCGCCCGCGGCGGTGATCGCGTGCTGGACGAGCATGTCGACCTCCACCCCATCCTGCGGCGAGCGCGCGATGCCGACATGAATCGAGGGCCACACTTCGCCGCCTTCGACCTGCGTTCGACGTTCGAGGCGCTCGACGAGCGCGCGCGCGACCTGCGACGCGGAGTCGTCGTCCTCGACGCCCGTACAGAACGCTCCGAACAGATCCGCGCCGAGGCGCCCGATGTGTGTGACGGCCTCGACCTCCTCGCCGAGTCGACGCGCGAGCCGCTGCATCACGTCGTCGATCGCGACGGGGCCGTGGGACTGACCGACGTCTGCGAGGTTGGTGACCCGCGCGCAGAGCAGCGCGTGCGGAGCGCTGGGTGCGTGACGGAGCGTCCCGCCGACGAGCTTCGCGAAGGAGCGGCGGTTGGGCAGCCCGGTGACGGTGTCGAAGCTCGAGAGGTGACGGATGCGTTCTTCGGTGCGGCGCCAGTCGGTGACGTCCTGCATCGCGCCCAGGTGTCGCCAGGCGCGCCGGTTCGGATCGTACGAGGGCTCCGCGCGAATCGACATGTAGCGCGTCGCTCCGTCGACCTCGACGCGCACCTCGGTCTGAATCGTGGTTCGTGCGTGTGACGTCTCCCAGAGGAGATCGGCGAGCTGAGACCGATCCTCCGCGACGACGAGCCGGAGGAAGGCCTTGAGATCGATGTGGAGGTCGTCCTCGGGCCAGCCGATCAGCTGCGCGGACGACGTCGTGAGATCGAGCGAGCGCTCGCCCTCGGTCCATTCGAAATATCCGAGGCGCGCGACGCGCTGCCCGTTGAGCAACCACTGCTCGTGGCGCCGAAGCTCGTCGAGGACACGTCGACCGCGGAGCATGTAGTTCAGGCGACGCGCGAGCACGCCGTAGTTGATCGGTTTGGTGATGAAGTCCGTCGCGCCCGCTTCGTAGGCGCGGTCGATCGCCTCGAAGTTGTCGAGGCCGGTGGTCATGAGGATCGGGACGACGTCACCGCCGTCGCGGCGCCGAATCTCGCGGCACGCCTCGAAGCCGTCCTTCTTGGGCATCACCACGTCGAGCAGGACGAGGTCGGGCCAGAAGTCGTCGAAGGCCGTGAGCGCTTCTTCGCCGTCGCACGCCTCGACGATCTCGAAGTCGGCCTCGAGCGCGTCGTGGGCGAGCGCCCGCATGATTTTGTCGTCGTCGACCACCAGGACGACGGGGCGGGCTCGATTCATGACCATTCGGCCTCCGAGAACGCACTCGGACGGGGGCGACCCCACCTGGAGTCGGCGGAGCGAAACGAGCCAGCCCACGGCCGGCATACGTTCGAATACGAACCGGAAAAGGTTGCGCGGGCGCGTCAGGGCACGAAGGCGAAGGTCATCCCGATGAGCGCACCGTGCGTGAAGTCCACGAGGGTCGCGTCGGTGATCGTCTCGTCGAGGCCGGCCGCACCCGAATACGAGGTGGTCCGGTAGTTCAGCGCGTAACGCGCGGTCAGCGCGAGCGCCTCGCCGACGTAGTAGGAGACCCCGGCGCTCGCGATGCCGCCGAACGTGAGGCCCGCCTGCCCGAGCTTCGCCGGCCCTTCGGACGTCACGCCGACCATCAGGTTGGCGTCGCCCTCGAGCCGCACGTCCTTCGTCGCGAAGTACTGCGCACGCGCCCCCGCGGTGCCCGCGTGGGTCTGCGTCGAAACGAACGTGATGCCCGACTGCCCGGGCAGCAGCGCGTCGAAGTCGAAGATGCCGAGCGCATAACCCACCGCGGGCGTCACGCGCGCCGCGCCGACGTCGATCGGGAAGCCGATCGAGAGGCTCGCGTCCTGCTGGAACCCACCGACCCCGATGTTCGGGTTCTCTTCCGGCGACACCCCGGTCAACAGCGCCGCGATGTACGTGACACGGATGGCGAGCGGCCCGAGCTTGGAGACCGTGAGGTCGATGCCGGTGCCAGGCGCCAACGCGCTGACGTCGTAGCGACGCGTCGGCCCCGCGCCGTTGCTGTCGAGGCTGTGCACCGGGAGCAACGCGGCGCCGAACACGGAACCCTCGATCGCGAGCTCGGTCGGCGCGCTGCGCACCGGTCCGCTCGTCGAGGTCATGAACGAAGACCCGCCGGACGTGCTCGTCGTGGTCGCCGCGGCGACCGCTTCCATGTCGGCGTTCGGCAGCTCGGCGAGCCCGCCGGCGCTCAGGTCCTTGGTCGGGATCCAGCCGAGGTCGCCGCGCTCGTCGCGGATGTGGACCCAGAGCCCGTCCTCCGTCTTCGCGAGCGGGAGCACCTTGAGCCCCTGCGGCAGCACGCGCCGCGCGGGCGAGCGCGGATCGGGGCGTTCGAGGAGCACCGTCTGTTGCGTGACGTCGGCGTACGCGCGCGACTGCGCGGAGCCGACCGGCGCGGACTCGACCTTGATGCCCGAGATCCGCTCGCGGCTCTTCGCGGCGAGGCGCGACGTCGGCACCCAGCCGAGCTTGCCCTTCACGTCGACGAGGACCCACGCCTTGTCGAGCGACACTTCAGAGTACGGCGCGCACCGCCCGCGCTCCAGGAAGCTCGCGACCGCGTAGTTGAGGCCCGGCCCGCGGCGCACGGGCGTCTTGCCCTCGACGAAGACCTCGGGCGCCTTGCCCTTCGTCTTGCAGCGCTTGCCCTTGGCGTCGGCCTCGGAGGCGACGAGCGTCGCAGCACAAACGATGGCGATCGAGAGGCTCCGCATGGGTTCGTTCATTCGGCGCAGTACAGGAGGAGGTCGGGGGTGTAGTTGAGCATCAGCTCGCAGTAACACAGGCCGCCGGAGCCGCTCCCCGAGCTACCGCCGTCGCGGACGCCGCCGTCGATCTCACCCGCGTCCGTCTCGGACATCGGCCCGCCGTCCCGCGAAGTGGGCGTACCGCAGTTGGAGCCGGCGTCGGCCGGCATCTGGGCGTACAGCGTGTTGTTGCAGGCGACCGCGCTCCGCAGGAGGTTGTTCATGCGCGTGACCAGCGTCGACTCCTCCGGGTCCATCGGATCGTAGATCGGGTCGTTGTCCTCGCCCGGCATCGGGACGTAGTTCGGGTGGTGGAACCACAGGCGCCCGACCGGGGTCGCGGTGTCGAACGAAGCCTCCTGCGAGGTCGTCAGCACGTTCCACAGGTTGGTCGCGGACAGGTCGTAGTCCCCCGGCGACGCGCCCTGCTGCGCGAACACGACCTCGGCGCCGCTCGCACCGTTGGCGTGGCAGCTGAAACACGCGGCCGCGGTGAAGCTCTCGATGAAGAGCTTGTCGAGGGTCTCGGGATCCGTCTTCCACGGCCACGAATCCGGGAATCCGGGCAGCGGGTGCGGCATACATCCGGCGTCCCCCATCGGGCCGGTGTCTCGAACCCCCGCATCGCGAGGGGCCTCACCACCGTCGCGGTCCGGGCCCGCGTCCCGTTCACCGACGTCGATCGGCCCACCGAACGTGATCTGGCCACATCCGGCGCCCAACGCGGCCAAGCCTACGATCATGGCCCTACCGAGGCGGAGCATCACCGACATTGGCAGCAAGGACCGTGCCTCATCGTTCACGCCGGGCGATCCTAGCAAGCAGCCCGCTGGATGGCGAGACGGGTCTCCACTGGGTACCCCCCAAAGTCCGCCGAACGGGGTGCCCCCTTCCTTGGGAGCTGATTTCGAGGTTGAACTGCCCTCGGCGCGCGATTCGATGAGCCAGGACCGAACCAAGAAGAGGGAGCGACCGCTGCTCTTCACGCTGGGGACGGCCGTGCTGGCGCTCGGTCTGTCCGCGGGGATGCTGTGGTGGGCCTACAGCACGCCCGAGGCCGTGCTGATCGGGCGCCCCGGTCGCCACGACGCGCGGGTCGGCTCGCTGCGCCTCGCGGACTGCCTCGATTGCCACGTCCCGTTCGTCGGTACGCCGGGGAGCCGGTGCCTCGGTCCCGGCTGTCACGGCGATCTCGCGACGGGCACGCCGCCGCGCGACGGCCCCGCGATGCCGATCCGCTTCCACGTCGCGCTGCGCGCGTACGAGTGCGGCCTGTGCCACGTCGAGCACAAGCCGTGGACGGACGACGCGAAGAAGTTCTCCCATACCGTGATCCCCACCGACGCGCGCAGCGACTGCTCGCGCTGTCACCGCGCCACGCGCGACGCGCACGCACGCACCGACGCCGTGAGCTGCGACCTGTGCCACGGCCTCGACAAGTGGCGGGGCGCGCAGATCGTTCACGACCGCGTCAAAGAGCAGCCCTGCGATCTCTGCCACGCGACGCCGACTACGCAGACCCACGCGACGGTCGCGGGCGCGTGCGACAACTGCCACGGCACCAGCGCGTGGGCCGCGGTGTCGAAGTGAATCAACCCGCCGCGAAGTACGCGATCAGCAGGTAACGCGTCGTCGCCAGACAGGTGAGCGCCGCGAGGAGCGGTGCGTGCACGACGCGCCAGCGCGTCATCGTCGGATCGCCGAGCACCGCGAGCATGCGCCCCACCCCACCGTCCTCACGCGCGGACGCGACGGCGCGACGCAACACGAAGCCGAACACCCACGACACCAACACGATCACCGCGAGGAACGAGACGAACACGTTGAGGAACGCGGGCGACGAGACGACGAACCCCGCGACGAGCAGCCCGGTGCCGAGCGCACCGAGCGCCTCCTGTGCGCGGACGAGCCAGGTGCTCGACATCGTCAGCGGGATCTGACCGCGTCGGATCAGCGCGATGGTCGTGAGCAACGTCGTCGCGGCGATCGAGAACAGCGCGCCGAACAGCGCAGCGTCGAGCGCCGTGCTCGGGTCGACGAGCTCGAGCGCCGTCGCGCCGAGCGGGAGCAGGACGGCGAGCACGAGCAGCGCGGCGGAGAACGCACCGGTCTGCAGCGCGATCGGTTTGAGGGGCGGTGGTCCGCGCTCCGCTTCCGCGGCGAACAGGCCCGCGGCTTCGACGTCGAACGTCAGCCGATCGAGGTGCCCCGCCACGGCCGTCGCCGTACCGCCGCGCGCCGCGGGTTCGCGCGACAACAGTGCGGCCACCACCTGCGCGACCTCCGGCGGGATGTCCGGGTGGTAGGTCCGCACGTCCGACGCGTCGTAGACCGCGGCGGCCGACGCGATCGCCTGCGCGTCTTCTCCGCTGAACGGGAGCTCGCCGGTGAGGAGCCGGAACAGCATGACGCCGAGCGCGTAGAGATCCGTCGCGGTCGAAGACGGCGATCCGGCGAAACGTTCGGGCGCGATGTACCCGGTCGTCCCCGCGAGCCCCATCGTGTCGCGGTGGAATCCGAAGCCGGTGATCAACGCGCCGTCGGCGCCGAGGATGACGTTGCCCGGGCGGATGTCGCGGTGGATGAGCCCGACGACCTCCGCGTCCGCGAGGCCGCGCGCGACGTCGCGCGCGATCGTGAGCGCCTCGAGCACCGGCGGGCGCTCCCCCGCGGCGATCTTCTCTTCGAGCGTCCAACCTTCGACGTAGTCGAGCGCGACGTAGTAGCGACCTTCGACCCGGCCGACGTCGACGACACGAACGACGTGCGGTGAGGACACGCGCGCGGCCGCGAGGAGATCGTCGCCACGCTCCATGACGAACCGGCTCGCTTCGTCGTGCTCCGCGAGCAGCATCTTCACCGCGACGGGGTAGCCGGTCTCCGTCTGGACGCCGGCGTAGACGAGGGAGCGGCCACCGCGCGCGACGACGCGCTCCAGCGTGTACCCGCCGAACTCGCCGAGGAGGCGCTCGGCGGCTTCGGGATCGTGCGCGAGGTTCGCGAAGTCGGTGCCGTCGACGGTGGCGGCTTCGATCTCGGAGGTCGGTCGTCCGAGTGCCCCGGCGTCCGAGATCTCGCGGAGCGGATCCGTCCCCGGCTCGACGCCGACCACGAGCGGCTCCTCGACCGGCACCAACGCGTCCGCGGGGAGCGGGACCGGCTCGTCATCGGACGAGGGCAGCTCGTACGCGTAACGGCGCGGCTCGAAGATCGTGCGCTCCGCCGGCTCCTGATCCATCTCGCTCGGGATGACGACGCCGGCCGCGTGCGCCGCGGCGAGCAGCTCGTCCCGAGACAGATCCGTCGCGGTCGGCGCCTCCTCCTCCATCGGCTGCTTGATGCGCGTGGACTTCTGCTGTTGCTCGAGCTTGCGGCGCGCCTCGCGCACCGCGTCCGGCATCGGCGCGATGATCGTGCGCTCCGGGTTGGCGTTGTCCGCGGGTGTGTCGTCCCACTGCGTGGGCGCCGGCTTGGCGCCGCGGACCGGGACGCCCTGCGGGATGCCGCCGTCGAGGATCGTCGCAAACGGGCTCTGCCCGAAGAACGTGGGATCGGGACGACCGTCGGGTGCGACCGGCGGACGACCGATCGTGGTGAGCCCGCCCATGATCGTCACGTCACCGCTCGGGCCGGTGTTCCGCGGGATCGCGGGGCGCGCCACGGTGGGCGCGCGCGGCTTCTTGCCGACGACGCGATCCGTGGCCTCCGCGAGCTGCTGGATCTGATCCTCGTCGAGGTAGTTCCGGCGGCGGACGATCTCCTCGATCGCGAGCTTCCCCTCGAACTTGTCGAGGAGGAACATCACGTCCTCGCCCTCTTCGCCGGTCAGCCAGCGCCACTTGCCCGCGAGGCGGACGAACTGCAGATCGCGCTTGGAGTGCACGTTCGAGTGAATCCTACGACGGGCGGAGGCCGACGCCAGAAACAAAAATCCCGGCGGGCCCGATGGGGCGCGCCGGGAGGGGCGTCGAAGGTGCCGACCGGACTCGAACCGGTGAATGTAGGTTTTGCAAACCTATGCCTTACCAACTTGGCGACGGCACCGTCTGAGGACGGGGAGATATGGTGAATGCGAAGTCTTTCGTCAAGGCTTTCGTTCGTAGGTCGGGATGACCTTGAACTTGTTCGGGGGCGTGCCCTGCTCGAACTCGCGGTGGAGCATGTGCGCGCCCGCCGGATCGAGCTTGTCCGTCAGCGGACGCCAGGAGACCACGTCGCCCTTCTTCCACTCACGCGCCGGCCCGCTGGTGTTCCGGGCGATCTTCTCGATCTCCTTGTCCAGCTCGAGCGCCGTCGTGCCGTAGAACAGCTCTTCGCGGTCGAAGTTCATCACCTGGTAAACGACGAGCTTCTCGGACACTTGGCTTGACCTAGCGAGCCTCCGTCTTTACGTCAAGGCGCCGTCCAGGTTAGGAGGCCCGCCCGCGATGCCGATCTACGAGTACGAGTGCACCGCCTGCCAAACCGAGCAGGAGTTCAACCAGAAGATCTCGGACGACCCGCTGGTCACCTGCCCCAAATGTGGCAAGGACGCCCTCCAGCGCATCGTCTCGAGCTCGTCGTTCGCTCTCAAAGGGGGCGGTTGGTACGCCGACGGCTACGGCGCCTCGTCGGGCGGGAAGAAGACCTCGGACAGCAGCAGCTCCACGTCGAGCAGCACCAGCTCCAGCAGCTCGGGGTCGGACACCAAGAAGGCCTCGACGAGCTCCGACTGAACCCTTCGACAATCGTTGCCATGGCCTTTGCGATGTGGCTATAGCTCGCCGCGCATGGAGGGCCAGGTCCTGGACGTCACCCGTTACTACGCGGGTGCATCGCTCATGCTTCCCGAGCTGTTGCTCGGCTTCGGGGCCGCGATCCTGTTGGTCTTCGAGGCCTTCGCGAAGCCCGCCAAGACCGTGCGACGCCCCGCGGCGTTCGCGGCCGCGCTCTTGGTGGGCGCGCTCGTGCTGTCCCTGTTGGGCGCCGGCGAGCGCGCGACGGTCTTCTCGGGGATGGTCGTGCTCGACCCGTTCGTCGACTTCTTCCGGGTCTTCTCGTGCCTGGCGGGCCTGCTCGGCATCCTCGTCAGCCTGAAGAGCGACGAGATCGAGGTCGCCACCAGCGGCGAGTACTACTCGATGTTCGTCGCGCTCGTGCTCGGCATGATCCTGATGGCCTCGGCCTCGGATCTGGCGATGATGTTCATCGCGGTCGAGCTCGTCTCGCTGATGTCCTACGTCCTCGCGGGCTTCCGGAAACACGACCGCAAGGGCGCCGAAGCCGCGCTCAAGTACGTCATCTACGGCGGCGCCGCGTCCGGCGTGATGGTGTTCGGCTTCTCGCTCCTGTACGGCATCACCGGCCAGACGCAGCTGTCGCTCATCAACACCGAGGTGATGCGTTTTGCGTCCGAGGCCGCCGTCGTGAGCCTCGGCGACCTCAACAAGCTCGCGTCGATGCCCCCCGCCCTGACCGCCGGGATGATCCTCGCGTTCAGCGGTTTTGCGTACAAAATCGCCGCCGTTCCGCTCCACATGTGGAGCCCGGACGTCTACGAGGGCGCGCCGACGCCGTTCACCGCGTTCCTCTCCACGGGCCCGAAGGCGGCCGGATTCGCGGTCTTGCTGCGGTTCTTCGTGGTCGGCTTCTCGGACCAGGCGTCGTTCGCGAACAACCTCCTGGTCGACATCAGCACCCTGCCCTGGCTGGTGCTCGTCATCGTCGTGTCGATCGCGACGATGACCCTCGGCAACCTCGCCGCGATCGGGCAGTCGAACATCAAACGCTTCCTCGCCTACTCGTCGATCGCCCACGCGGGCTACGCGCTCATCGGGCTCGCGGCGTTCTCGCGCACCGGCGCGGCGAGTGTGCTGCTGTACATGGCGGTCTACCTCGTCATGAACATCGGCAGCTTCTACGTGGTCATCTGGGTCCGCGAGAAGACCGGCAGCGAGCTGATCGAGGACTACAAGGGCATGGGCACGCGGAACCCGTTCGTGTGCATCGTGCTGACGCTCTGCTTCGTCTCGCTGACGGGGCTCCCGCCGCTCGCCGGCTTCATCGCGAAGTACAAGCTCTTCGCGGCCGCCCTCGAGCGTGCGTTCGACTTCGAGCCGCTCGCGCGCTGCGCGCCGGACGTCGTGGCGAACATGGGGATGATGGCGAAGGCGAACTGCGCGCTGTCCGGCTCCGGGCTCTTCTACGCGCTCGGCATCGCGGCCGTCGTGAACAGCGCCATCTCGCTGTATTACTACTTCCGCGTGGTCCGGAAGATGTTCCTCGAGAAGCCGGACGACCCGACGCCCATCCCCACCGACGGGATGGCGAAGCTGGTGCTGGTCCCCGTGACCGTCCTGCTGTTCTTCTTCGGCCTCTTCCCGGACAGCCTCGAGCGCGCCACCGTGGCCGCCATCGAGTTCCAGCGGCCGACCATCGCCGAGATCGAGAAGCTCCCCACCCCGTCCCTGCCGGGTGAGGTCGAGCCGGCCGCCAAGGCCGCCCAAGCCAGCGCCGAATAACACCTCGCGGCCGCGCTTCGGCCGCCCCCACGCCCCTCCGAAAAAAAAGATCGCCTCTTTCGCGTCGCCGCGAAACGGGCCTTTTGTCCAAGCTTTCTCGGCCATTGCGTCTCCTCCGCACGCGCCGGTCCCCGAAAAAAAGCGCGGGTGTAGCGGAATGTACGCAACGCTCCCCCACCCTCCCCGATAATGTAGGTAACTTCGAGACATGGTGGGCAGAAAGCCACACCGAGCGAAGAGAGATTCTGATCGCAGATTCACAGGCCCGGAGAGAGCGGGTCATCAACCAAACCACCAGGAGATAAAGCCATGGCCATTCAGAACAGCACCAACAACAAGTACAGCTTCGGGAACGTCGCCAACCGCCTCGAGGGTGCCGCTGAGGCCCCGTTCCGCGCCGTCGGCGCGATCGTTGGCAAGGCGCCCCGCCTGACCGTCGAAGCGGCGGCCATCGGTGGTGGTTACCTCGCGGCTGACTGGGGTGTCGACCACATCGGCAAGCTCAACAGCGGCGAGATCAGCTTCGGCCCGAACGCGGCCGCCGACCCGGCGCTCCACTACGCCGCGGGCGCTGGCGCCATCGTCGGTGGTGGTCTGCTCATCACCGCCGGTGCGGTCTCCGGCCTCAACACGGCGTACCAGGCCGTGAAGGGCGAGTTCAAGGCGAACAGCTGAGAACGTGCCGATGCGCAGCGCCGGTGAGCTCGACTCCCGGCGCGCGCAACGACAATCGGTTTCGATGGGAGCGGCCTCGTGCCGCTCTTTTCGTATGCGGCGCCTCTGCGCTGGGTCTAGGATTGTACGGGGAGACACACTTCAATGGCGCTCAGGGACCTCGACAGCACTTTGATGCTCGACGCGCATCTTCGAAACCTCGGAGATACGAGCCAGAACCTCACCCGTGAGCCTGGCCTCACCGACGCGGAACGCCAGCACTTCGCAGCGAGCAAGCTGCACACCCAGGCCATCGCGCTGCGCGCGGAGCACCCCGTCATGGGCCGCTTCGCCGAGTACCTCAACGGCAAGGCGGGTTCGCTCACCGAGCCGGAGTGGAACACCCTCACCACCCTCATCGGTCCGAAGCTCTCGCGCATCGAGCGCGACTTCCTCGACCAGCTCCGGCAGTCGGGGCGCTTCAACGACGACTTCCGCGTGTCGACCGTCGAGCCCTACCGGGCCCAGATGATCGGCCCCCGCAACGCCGCCGCCAAGGGCGCGGGCTTCGTTCGCGCGGGTCAGACCGTGGCCGTCGCCGGCGCCCAGCTGGGTGTCCTCGCGGGCGGCTTCTTCCTGACGCCGTACCTGTTCGCCGCGACCGTCCTCTACCAGCTCTTCGCCGCCAAGCCGGTCTCCAACGCCATCGCGAAGAACTTCGACCGCAAGGTCGGCGCCCACGGCATCAACAGCGAGGCGGGGGCGGAGGTCGACGACGAGTCGCGCCTCGCGCTGTCGACCCTGTCGCCGGAGAAGCTCGTCGAAGCCAAGAGCGTCGACGACGTCGTCGGGCTCGCCAAGCAACACGTCGACGTGATGACCACCCTCGCCAAGCTGCGCGGCGACGCCGCGCCGAACGCGGACCTCGCGGCCGTGTTCGCCGGCGTGGACAACTACGCGGCGGGCGTCCAGACGCTCCTCGAGCAGCATGCCGCCAAGCCGCAGAGCGCGTCCGAGCTCAAGGCCACGCTCTTCGAGCTGCAGGCCGCCGCGCTGTCCCCCGACACCGTCTGGTCGGCGGTCCGCTCCAGCGTCGCCGAGAACTTCGGCCCGGTGGACGGTCAGCAGGACGCGAACTTCGCGTTCGTCCAGTCCGAGCTGTTCCAGTTCGCGGAGCAGATGCTCGCGCCGGACGCGATCGAGAGCCCCGGCGACGAGGCGTTCGCGCGCAACCACGCGGACATGTACCTGCGGGCCGCCCTCCACCAGGAGCGCCTCGGCGAGAACGCCGGCGCGATCGACCCGCACATGCGCGCCTTCATGGCCGCCATCGTGGAGTCCCCCGCGGACGCCGCCGCCTCCCCCGCCGGCCAGACCTTCGCGAAGAAGATCGAGAAGGTCCGGAGCAACGTCGAAGAGGCACGCGCCACGGGTGACAAGGCCCGCATCGACAAGAAGGACGCCCGCGCCATCGGCAAGAAGCTCGCGCAGCAGACGCTCGGGACGATCATCCCGCGCTTCGTCGACGGAGGCGCCGAGCCGCCCTCGCCGTCCGCCGTCCGCGCGCGCGCCACGAAGGAAGGTTTCTCGGTCAGCATGGACCTCGTCGGAGGCATCTTCTCCGGCGTCGGCCGCATGACCGTGAACGTCCGCGACGACGGCGCGGTGGACGTCGACTCCCTGAAGATCGACGTCGGTCGCTCGCAGGCCGTGGACGTCGTCAAGGCGCTCCTCGCCGGCCTGGCCCCGGAGGCCAAGACCGGCAAGAGCCGCGCGACGGACACCGGCTACGCGGTCACCGCACGGCGCCGCGGCCACGACCCGCTGGAGATCGGCGTGTCGAAACAGGGCATCCCGGATCTGCGCACGGCGTCCGGTCTGCTCTCCTGAGGCGCGGCCTCTCGAGATCCTCTAGGGCTTCATCCGGAGCGACTCGAGGATCTCGAGGTACCCCGGCCGCATCTTGTCGAAGCGCGGGCCCATGAGATCCCCGACCGACGCCGACAGCCCCTTCTTCCCGCACGGCAAAAAGACGATGAGCTGACGGAGCATCTGCCCGTCCGGCGACAGGTGCGTGTACTCGGCGAGCTGCCCCTCGACGCCGTTCGCGGTGAAGGGCTCCTGCGCGAGGATGCGTACGCCCTTGAGCTGCTGCTCGAGCTCGTCGAGCTGCTCTTGCGCCCAGGCTTCGAAGCTCTGGCCTCGCTTGAACGACGACAGACCGATCGCGATGTGAACGGGGTAGTTCGCGTTCTTGAAACCGACCTTCTCGATCGGAGCCATCACCGTCAAAAGGCGCGTGCTCCACCCTTCGGGCAAGTCCAGTTCGTAGCTCTCGACCGAGTGCGTCGCCATGAAGGAGTCGATTAGCCCGACTCGCGGGTACGGTCAAACACCCGCGTCAGGTGTTGAGCTGGTCCTTGAGGACCTGGGACGGCTTGAACGTCAGCACACGCCGCGCGCTGATCTCGATGAAGCGCCCCGTCTGCGGGTTGCGGCCGATGCGCGCCTTCTTCTCCCGAACCACGAAGTTCCCGAAGCCCGAGATCTTCACCGCCTCGCCCCGCGAGAGCGTCTCCTTCACGGCCTCGAAGAGCATGTCCATGATCTCCGCGGAGTCGCGGCGCGACAGCCCGCCGATGCGGCTGTACACGGCCTCCACGAAGTCGGCCTTCGTCAGTGTCTTGCCCACGACCTCGGAGCTGAAGTTGGTCGGCGTTCCGTCTGCCATCGTCGTCTTACCTTCTCACCCCGCCGCGCGGAGCGTCTTTCAATCTCGCTGGGCCGCCTCGAGGAGCCCTTCCAGGATCGTTCGCATCTCGCGAAGCTCGTTCTTCACGCCCAGCGGCGTCTGCGTGATCGGCGGCGGCTGGACGCTGTAGCTCGTGGGCAGTCCGCCCCCCGAGCCCTTGCGTCGGCTGTCGCGGATCAGCTCGCGCGTGCGGGCCACCGTGAGTTGTTCGTCGTACCGCAGGCGCCGGATCTGCAGGAGCACCGCGACGTCCTGCCGGCGGTAACGGCGCTGCCGCGAGCTGGTCTTCTCCGGCTTCACCCAGGAGAACTCGTTCTCCCAGTAGCGCAGCACGTACGGTTTCACCCCGACGATCTCCGCGACCTCGCCGATCTTGAAGAACTGCTGGTTCGGCGGGATGCGCGGGTCGTCGATCGTCTCCGTGGGATCTTCGTCCGAACCCTCGCGGGCGTCGGCGGCCTCGACCGCGTCGGTCGGCCCCTCCGTCGCGTCCCCTGCGAGCGGCTCCGGGAGCAGGGTGTCCTCGGTCCCGGGCATGAGGTCCGTGTCTCGACGGCCCTCGTCAGCCGAGGATGTGGGGCGGCCGGACCTCGAGATGAGGTCGAGCTGGTCGCTGTCGGACCGCACCGCCTTCAGGGCCACATCCGCGTCGAACACCTGCCCCCCTTGGTTCTCCCCGTTCATGAACGGATGGGAGGTAGTCTGCCCCCGGCCGCGATCGCCGTCAAGGCACCCCGCTCGACAAGCCCTCGTTTCGCTTGCGGTTTTACGCGGTCCGGACGGTGACGCCGTCGAGCGTCCCCAGCAGCGTGATGAGCGCGTTGAAGTCCGCGTCGACCTCGGCGTCGGTCAGCGTGCGGTCCTGCGCGCGGAACACCAGGGAGATCGCCAAGCTCTTCTTCCCGTCCGGCACGCCCTTCCCGGCGTACACGTCGAACAGCTCGACCCCCTCCAGGTGCGCGACGTCCGCGCCCCGGATGCGCTCGAGGACGTCGCCCGCCTGCATCGCCTCCGGCACGAAGAACGACAGGTCCCGCTGCGCCGGCGGCAGCTTCGGCAGCGGCGCGAACCGAACCGGCGCCCCCGCGACCTTCAAGATCGCGTCGAGCTCGAGCTGCGCGACGAACGCGGGGGTCCCCTCCAGCCCGTAGTGCTCCGCGACCGCCGGGTGCACCTCGCCGAACACACCGAGGGTGCGGCCCTCGTGGTCGAGCCGCGTCGCCGAGCGCGGGTGCAGCCACGACGCCTCGTGCGCCAGCCACTTCACCCCGGCGACCCGATAGTGATCGAGCACCGCCTCCACGGCGGCCTTCAGATCGTAGGCGTCGACCGGCGTCCCCTTCTCGGTCCACGACACCGGCGCGCGCCGACCACGCAGCAAGATGCCGATGCGCAGCGCCTCGTTCGGCAGCTCACCCGACGGCTTGCCCCACGCAAACGTCTTACCGACCTCGAAGAGCGACAGGTCGGTGAGGCTCGGGAGGTTGTCCTGGTTCAACCGCGCCGCGCGGAGCAGCGCGGGAACCAGCGACATCCGCATCACCCGCGACTCCTCGCCGAGCGGGTTCGCGAGTGTCACCGCCTGCGACAGGTCCAGCCCCATCACCTCCGCGTCGCGCTCGGAGTCGAACGCGAGCGAGATGCACTCCGCGTAACCCTCGCGCACGAGGACGTCGCGGACCGCGCGCTCGTGCTGCACCGGGAGCGCCTCGGTGAACGGCTCGCGCCGCCCCGGCGGCATGATCGCCGGGATGTTGTCGTAGCCGTGCAGCCGGCCGACCTCCTCGATGAGGTCCTCCTCGAGCGAAAGGTCGAGGCGCCAGCTCGGCACCGAGAAGTACATCGCGTCCGCGTACCGGTCGCTCTTCTTCTTCTTCTTGCCCGCCGACGGGTTCTTCACCGCGCGGAGCCCGAGCGCCGTCAGCGACGCCTTGACCTCCTTCTTGTCGAAGGGCTGCCCGATCAACATCGACGCGCGCTCCGGACGAATCGGCACGACGATCGGCTTGCGCGACCCCTTCTCGTCCACGAGCCGCCCCTTCAGGATCTGCCCGCCCGCGAGCTCGACGATCAGCTGCGCGCACCGGTCCAGCGCGACCTCGCACATCTCGGCGTCCACGCCGCGCTCGAAGCGGTGCGACGCCTCGGTGTGCAGACCGTGCCGCCGCGCGGTCTTGCGCACGCTCTTGGGATCGAACACCGCCGACTCGATCAGGATGTCGACGGTCTCGTCGCCCACCTCTGAGTCCCCGCCGCCCATCACGCCCGCGAGCGCGACCGGCACTTCGGCGTCGGCGATCACCAGGTCGTCCGCGACGAGGGTCTTCTCGCTGTCGTCGAGGAGCTTGATCTTCTCGCCGTCCTTCGCGGCGCGCACCACGATGCGCCCGCCCTTCAGCTTGTGCAGGTCGAACGCGTGCAGCGGGTGACCGAGCTCCATCAACACGATGTTCGTCGCGTCGACGACGTTGGAGATCGAACGGATGCCGAGCTGCTTGAGCCGGCGCTTCACCCACGTCGGCGACGGCCCGACCTTCACGCCGAGCACCACGCGCCCCGCGTACTTCTCGCAGCGCTTGTCGACGATCTTCACGCTCGCGTTCGCCTTTGCGTCGCCGCCCGACTCCCGCACGCGCACCGACGCCTTCGGCCGGTCCAACCCGAAGATCGCGGCGAGCTCACGCGCGAGCCCGAAGTGCGAGAGCACATCGGGGCGGTTCGGCGTGACGCCCAGCTCGAAGACGACGTCGTCGAGCCCCTCGACCTTCGACAGCGGCCGCCCCGCCTTCGCGCGCGGCTTCGTAACGAGGATGCCCTCGTGATCGTCCGAGATGTGAAGCTCCGCTTCGGAGCAGATCATCCCCGAGCTTTCGACGCCGCGGATCTTCCGCTCCTCGAGCGTGATGCCGTTCGGGAGCGTGAGGCCGGCCGGCGCAAACGCGACGCGCTGCCCCTCCTTCACGTTCGGCGCGCCGCACACGACCTGGTGGGTCTTGTCACCGTCGAACACCGACGCGATGCGGAGCTTGTCGGCGTCGGGGTGCGCGACGAGTTTCTTCACCTCGCCGACGATCACGCCGTCGAGCGGCGTGGCCTGGCGCTCCACGGCTTCGACCTCCAGGCCGACCGCGTTGAAGCGCTTCTCGATCGCCGCGGGTGCGGCCTTGAGGGACGGGAGGATCTCCTTGATCCACTTGAGCGAAGCTTTCATGGCGGTGGCCTCAGATCTGCTCGAGGAAGCGGACGTCGCTTCGGAACATGTGCGCGAGGTCGTCGACGGCCCAGCGGAGCATCGCGACGCGATCGATGCCGAGCCCAAACGCGAACCCGGTGTATTTCTCCGCGTCGATGTTGCAGGCCCGCAGCACATTCGGGTGCACCATCCCCGCGCCGAGGATCTCCATCCACCCGGTCTGCTTACAAACGTTGCAGCCCGCGCCGTCGCAGAAGACACACTCGAGGTCGACCTCGACGCCCGGCTCGACGAACGGGAAGAACGACGGCCGCAGGCGCACGCCGCGCTCGCCGAACAGTGCATTGATGAACCCCGTCAGCACGCCGCGCAGGTGCGCCATCGACACGCCCTCGTCGACCCACAGCCCTTCGATCTGGTGGAACATCGGCGAGTGCGTCGGGTCCGAGTCGCAGCGGTAGACGCGCCCCGGCGCCACCACACGAATCGGCGCCCCCTGCGCGAGCATCGACCGGATCTGCACCGGCGAAGTGTGCGTGCGCAGCACGAGTGATCCCGGCGGCCGGTCGTCCGGGGGCCGCACGAAGAACGTGTCCTGCATGTCGCGCGCGGGGTGATCGTCCGGGAAGTTGAGCGCGCCGAAGTTGTGCCAGTCGGTCTCGACCTCCGGCCCGCCGGCGACCTCGAAGCCCATGCGCGCGAAGATGTCGACCATCTCGTGGTTGATCTGCGTGACCGCGTGCAGCGAGCCCTTCGGACGTGCGCGACGCCCGGGGAGTGACATGTCGAGCCGCCCGCGCCGAAGCTCCTGCTCGCGGGCCTCGGCGGCGGTCGCGTCGAGGACCTCCACGAGCGCCCCTTCCAGCGAGCGCTTCACCTCGTTCGTCATGCGCCCCGCGTCGCGGCGCGCCTCCGGCGGGAGCTTGCCGACCGACTTCAAGAGCAGCGTCAGCCGCCCCTTCGGGCCAAAGAACGTCGACCTCAGCTTCTGCAGCGCGTCGACGTCGCGTCCGGCGTCCGCGAGCTGTCCGGAGAAGTCGCGCTGGACGGCTTCCAGGACTTCAGGGGTCGGTGCCGTGGCCTCGGTCATGAGGCGACGGAGAACAACGTCCGGCGCACCTCAGGTCAAGTTGGCTTAGCGCCCGAGGCGCTTCAGGAACGGCGCAACGGTCTCCGCGAAACGCGTGAGCCCGCCCTGGTGCGCGTCGTCCTGCGTGGGGTCGAGCTCCGAGATGTCGAGCCCCAAGATCCGATCCACGTGCGGCAGGCACTGCTCGAACGTCCGCTTCAGGAAGCTCCAGTCGAGCCCGTCCGGGATGGGCCGACGCACCGCCGTCATCATGTGCGGATCGAGGCCGGTGGCGTCCAGCGACAGGACGATCGGTCCGGCGGACAGGTGGCGGGTGAGCATCGAGCGGTACGCGGACTCGCCGTCGAACTCCAGGCGCTCCATGCGCCACACTTCGATACCCGCCTTCTTCTCGTTGGCGCGGATCTGCGCCCACTCCGGCGCGCGAACGCCGACGGTCGAGGTCTGGGTCTTCGTCACCGCGCTGTCCTGCATCGCCGCGCCGAGCTGGGTGTCGGTCGGCAGCATCTTCAGGCAGGCGGACATCACCATCCGGTGGACGTTGCCGCTCTTGGTGACCTCGGGATCGGTACGCAGGCGCTTCCGTTCGTCGGGGCCGATCTCGGTCCCCACGGGGGGCGCTGGGGTCGCCAGGTCGGTGTAGGCGTCGGCGAGGACGGCCAGGCCGATCCCCTCGCGGTGACGCCGCGACTGCCCCAGCACGTGACCGAGGAGCGCGGTCTGGTCGGCTCCCAGGATCAGCGGGAAGTTGGCGTCGGCGTTGACGTTCTCGACGACCTCGGCGAGCGAGAGCACGGCCTTCGTCACCTGGGCGTCGAACTTCAGAGGCGCGTCGGCGGGGTCCGGCTCGGCCGGGGCCTCCACCGGGACCGTGATCGGCCGCGCGAGGCGGATGCCCTCGCCCTCCAGCATGTCGAGCACCAGATCCGGTGCGCCGTGCTCCCCACCGACCTCGTATTGGCCGGCGACGCTACGACCGAGGTCGCACGGGAAGAGCACGGGGACGATGCGCATCGCGCCGGGATTCCATGACGAATCGAACGCGATATCAAGCGTGAATGCAGGGCGCGCTTCAGTGAAAGCTGATCTCGGCGATGCAGGCGACCTTCTTCTGGTCCTTGCGCCGCGCGCGGCTCCGCTCGAGCTTCTGAATCTCGACCTTCGCCCACGGCAGCGCCTGCGTGCGCTTCAAAAAGATCAGCACCTGCGTCCCGAAGCCCCCCGCCAGAGGGAATTCCTGCACGGCGCGCACGGCGTCCGGGACCTCGGTCAGGCGATCCGTGTCGATCTCGAAGCGCACCCCCGAGCCCAGCTCGAACTTCATCTTCCGGACGCGATCGTGGGTCTCCCACGCCTCCGCATCCGCTGCACAGCCCGGCACCACGCGGATCAGGTTCACGTCCTCGCGGCGCTCGAGCTTCACGGTGAGGGACTGCCCCACCGCGCCCTTCCGATCCACGCCCCACGCCGTGGACAGATCGCCGTCAGTGCCCCAGAAGGCCTGCGCCGTCCCCCAGATCTCTTTGACCTGCGCCGAAGCCTTCACCTCGTACGGCGTCTTCGGCGGGAGGAAGTCGACGACCTCGCGATCCTCGGCGACCCGGTACACGCCCTTGTTCTCGTCGTAGCGGTAGATCGTTCGGTACGCGCCGATGACGAACGTGACCGGCTCGCCCGCCCCGTCCGTGAGCCTCAGCTTCTGGCCCTCGCGGGTCCAGACGATCTCCTTGTCGCCGTCGCCCTTGCCGTCGAGATCCTCGACCACGTAGTGCGGCGTCGCGTCGCCGAACGCGACGACGTTGTCCTCCTTGGGCGGGTTCTTCGGGATGAAGAACGTCTGCCGGAACATCTCGCGGTGCGGTCCACCGTCCGCGCCGACGACGATCACCGTCAGCGCCGAGTCGTCCGGCGAGGGCTCCTCGATCACCGCCACCAGCTCCGGCGACGTGCGCCCTACGAGGCGCATCGGCTCCAGCCGAATCACGCGCCGCGCGCGCTGCGGCTTCAGCTCCAGGATCGTCGCGAACCCGCCGTCTTCGTCGTCGGGTGCGCCGGTCGCGCGCAAGAGCACCAGGCGGAGGTTGTCGCCCTGCTTCTCGACGACCGCGATCTCCTCCTTGCCGTCGCCGTTCATGTCGAGCGCGACCTCGCGCACGACGGTGCGGCCCTTCTTCTTGGCGATCTTCGCCGCCGGGGAGTCCGCGTACGGCCCCGCCCACGCGGGCGCGCTCATCGCCGACAGCGTCATCGCCGCCAGCGTCATCCATCGCATCTGCATCACTCGACCACCGCCTCGTCGTAGAACCGATTGAGGATCGCGCCGTACTGCTCCGTACAGTGTTTGCGCTTCACCTTGAGCGTCGGCGTGAGCTCCTTGCCGACCTCGAAGTCCCGCTCGAGGATCGCAAACTTCTTGATGGTCTCGTACCGGGCAAGCTGCGCGTTCACGGCGTCGACAGTCTCCTGTACCGCGCGCCGCGCCGCATCGGACGACGCGACGGCCTCGTACCCGCCTTCGACGCCCTGATCGGCCCCGAGCTTCAACGCCCCCTCGCGCTCCAGGGTGATCAGCGCGGAGAGGTACTTGCGTTTGTCCCCGTACACCATGACCTGCGAGATGAGGGGGTTCGCCGCCTTGAGCTGGTTCTCGATGTTCTGCGGGGCGACGTTCTTGCCGCCCGCGGTGACGATGATGTCCTTCTTGCGGTCGGTGATCGTCAGGTAGCCGTCTTCGTCGACCACGCCGATGTCCCCCGTCGCGAACCACCCGTCCGCGGAGAGGACCTCCTTCGTCGCGTCCGGCCGCCCGTAGTATTCGCGCATCACGCCGGGGCCGCGGATCAGGACCTCGCCGTCGGCCGCGATGCGGACCTCGGTGCCGGGCAGCGGCGGGCCGACCGTCCCGAGCTTGTACTTCTCGGGGCGGTTCACACACGTGCCGCCGGAGGTCTCGGTGAGCCCGTACCCTTCGAGGATCTTCACGCCCGCGTTGTCGAAGAAGTACGCCATCTTCTTCGGGAGCGGCGCGCCGCCCGAGACGAAGAACTTCAGGCGCCCGCCGAAGAGCTCCGAGAGGCGCTCCTCGACCTTCGAGAACACCAGCTTCTTCGCGAGGTCGAGCTGCATCTGCAAACCGAACGGGACCGGCTCCTTCGCGATGCACTTGGTCGCGTAACGATCGTTCACGTCGACCGCCCACTTGAAGAGCTTGCCCTTCATGCCCGGCGCTTCGAGCCCGTTGCCGACGACCTTCGCGTAGACCTTCTCGAAGATGCGCGGCACGGACGCGACGAGCGTCGGCTTCTGCTCGGTGAGGTTCGCGCTGATGCGCGTGATGTCGGCGTCGATCAGCGCTTCGTAACCGAGGCCCAGCCACGTGGACTGCAGCACCTTCGCGAACACGTGCGCCATCGGGAGGAACAGGTAGACGAGATCCTCGGGGGCGGTGATGCCCACCTTTCGGTTCGCCTCGATCTCGTACGCCATGCACCCGTGTGTGAGGACGACGCCCTTCGGCTTCCCGGTCGTGCCCGACGTGTAGATGATCGTGAGGACGTCGTCGGCCGCGACCGCCGCGATGCGCTCGCGGAGTGTGTCGCGGTGGTCGTCGAGTTTGTCCTTGCCGAGCTGCTCGAGCGCCGCGAAGTCCATCGTCCAGTCCGACGCGTTCGACGGGCCGGAGTCGTCGACCTCGCCGTTCATCACCACCACCTTGCGGACGTTCGGCAGCTCGTCTTTGTGCGCTATGAGTTTTTCGAGCTGCGAGGCGTCCTCCGCGAACACCACGACGGCGCCGCAGTCGTTCACGATGTACTCGACCTCGCTGGCGAGGTTCGACTGGTAGATCGGGACGGTCTGCGCCCCCGCGGACTGAATCGCGAGGTCCGCGATCATCCACGCCATCGACGTGTTCGCGAGGATGTTCACGCGGTCGTCGGCCGCCACCCCCAGCTCCAGCAGGCCAGCCGCGACGGCGAGGCGTCGGTTCGAGAAGTCCTGCCAGGTGATCGAGTCCCACGCTCGATCGAAGTCCCGGTAACGCGCCGCGACCTCCGTGGGGCGCGCCCGCGCCGTCTCCTCGAAGATCCGGACGATCGTTTCACCCATGCGGGCGGGAAGGTATCGAGGTCACACCAAAAGCGCTACCGTCCGCCGCGGACGTGGCGGAGGAGGAAGTCGCGGTCGTCGCCGACGGCCTTCGCCGTCGCTACGACGACGTGCTCGCCGTCGACGGGGTCTCGTTCGCCGTCCGCCGCGGCGAGGTCTACGGGTTGCTCGGCCCCAACGGCGCGGGCAAGACCACCGTCCTCAGGATGCTCGCCGGCGTGCTCATCCCCGACGCCGGCAGCGCGAGCATCCTCGGCCACGACGTCGTCACCGACACCCTCGCCGCGAAGCGCGTGCTCGGTTTTTCGACCGGCGACACGCGCCTGTACGCGCGCCTCACCGTCCGTGAGGTGCTCCAGTACTTCGCGCGGCTCGCCGGCCTCGACGACGACGCGGTGCGTTTGCGGGTAGAGATCGTGGAGCGCCGCTTCGGCCTGTCGGAGTTCATCGATCAGAAGACCGGCGCGCTCTCCAGCGGTCAGTCGCAGCGCGCCAACCTCGCGCGTGCGTTCATGACGGACCCTTCGGTGCTGGTCCTCGACGAACCCACCGCGACGCTCGACGTCGTCTCCGGGCGCTTCGTCCACGAGGCGATCCGGGAGGCGCGCGCGGAGGGCAAAGCGGTGCTCCTGTCGACGCACCTGATGAACGAAGCCGCCGAGCTGTGTGATCGCATCGGCCTGTTGGTGCGCGGCCGCATCCGCGCGGAGGGCACACACGACGCGCTCCTCGCCGAACACGGCCAGCCGAACCTCACCGAGCTGATCCTGGCGCTGCACGAGGAGTCCGCGGCGTGAGATCGGCGGCGTGGATCATCTACAAGAAGGAGCTGCTCGACACGCTCCGCGACCGGCGCACGCTCGCCGCGATGCTGCTGGTGCCGATGGTCGCGTACCCCGTCGCGCTGCTCGTGACCTCCGAGACGATCGCCGTGGAGCGCCGCGCGCAGCGCGAACGCACGGTCACCGTCGACATCGTCACGCCGCTGCCGCCCGCGCTGATCATGGGGCTGGGCGCCGAGCCGGAGCTGACGGTGCGACTCAGCACCGCGAGCGCGACGCGGAGCCACGTCGAGGACCGCCCCCGGCAGGCGCGCGCCGCGATCGCGGACGGCGCGGACGTGAGCCTCGCGATGAGCGCGACCGCGGCCCGTGCCTTCGACGAGCTCGGGACGGCGAAGCTCGAGATCTACTACGACCCCACGGAGCCGTTCGGCGACGCGAGCATGCGGCGCGTCGAGAAGACCGTGCGGCGCCTGGACCACCGCTTCCGCGTAGAGCGCATGGAGGCGGCCGACCTCCCCCCCACGGCGGCGGATCCGATCGAGCTCGAACGCCACTCGGTCGCGACGGACAACGCGGTCCAGAACCAGTTCCTCGCGAGCATCCTGCCCGCGCTGGTGTTGGTGTTCATCGCGATCTCCTGCTTCTACCCGGCGGTCGATCTGACCGCGGGGGAGAAGGAGCGACGCACCCTCGCGACGTTGCTCACCGCGCCGGTGCCGACGATCCACATCGTCTGGGGCAAGTACCTCGCGGTCGTCACGATCGGCACACTCGCGGGGTTACTCAACGTGGTGGTGCTGGGGTTGACGTTCCTGCGCGTCGTCTCGGCGGACCCTTCGATCGGTCCGATCCAGTTCGGCTTCGCGCCGATGACCGTGCTCGGGTTCTTGGTCGCGATCGTCTCCATCGCCGCACCGCTCGCCGCGGTGATGCTTTTGTTCGCGTGTTTCGCGCGCTCGTTCCGCGATGCCTCCTACCTGCTCACGCCGGTACTCCTCGTCGCGGCGGTGCCCGCGGTGCTCTCCGCGATGCCGACGTTCGAGCTGACCCCGCAGCTCGCCGCGATCCCCCTCGCGAACGCCGCGCTGTTGATGAAGGCGACGCTCTCCGAGAGCCCGCCCGCGAGCGCGCTGTTGATCGTGCCGATCGTCGCGGTGGCGACGACGGGGGTGTTGCTCGCGTTGGTGGAGCGGGTGTTCGCGGACGAGCGGGTGCTCTTCTCGACCGGCGGCCCGCGCGCGGATCTGAAGTCGCTGTTCTCCCGTGCGCCGCGCGCGAGCCTGGAGACCGCGCTCGCGTTCGCGGCCGGGGTGTTCGTCCTCGACTACTACGCGGGGTTGTTCACCTCGGACGTTTCGCCGCTCGCGGGCGTGGTGATCTCGCAGACGGTCTGCCACTTCGGCGCGGCGCTCGCGTTCGCGGCGTGGATGCGCCGTTCGATTCCGCCGCGCGCGATGCTCGCGACGCGGTGGCCCTCGGCGCGCGGCCTGCTCGGTGCGACGCTCGTCGGAGGCGGCGCGTGGCTCGGCATCTCACTCCCCGCCGCATGGCTGACGTCGTGGCTCGTGCCGGGTCAGGCCGAAGCGTCCGAGGCCTTCTCGGCGGCGCTCGACCTCGGCGCGACGCCCACCGTGCTGCTCGTGCTCGCGCTCGCGGTGGTCCCGGCGATCTGCGAGGAGCTGTTGTTCCGCGGCGTCGTCTACCGCCTGATGTGCGGGACCCTCGCGCCGCGCACCGCGGTAGTCGCGCAGGCGATCGTCTTCGGCCTCTTCCACGGCAGCATCTACCGCCTCCTCCCGACCGCGCTCCTCGGACTGGTCCTCGGCGAGCTGCGTCGCCGCACGGGCTCGGTGCTCCCCGGCATCGTCGCCCACCTGATGACGAACGGGATCATCTTGCTCGTCGAGCGCGAGGCCCCGGCGGAGCTCGTGAACCAGCTGGGCGAGCCGACGCTGTGGGTGGTGGCGGGCGTGGGCGCGGTGGTGGTCGCGCACTTCGTGGTGCAGCGACCACGCGCGGTCACCTGAGCCGACGGCGGGCGACCACCGCGAGCCCGATCAGGATCCACCACGCGGATCCGCGATCGTGACGCGCCGCTGCGGTGCAGTTACAACCCTCGTCGGTCGCCTCGATCGTCGGCGCGCCGCCGTCGCGCGGCGCGGCGCCGGCGTCCCTGGGTGCGCCAGCGTCGCGAGGCGCGCCGGCGTCGCGAGGCGGTCCGCCGTCCCGGGGGTCGCCGGCGTCCCGCTCGTGTCCGGCGTCCACGACACCCGCGTCGACGCCGGCGTCGCGTGGCGGCGGCATCGCGACCTGCAGCGTCGTCGGCTGATCTCCGGGTGTCGCGGGATCACCGTCCGAGCGCACCGTGGTCTCGGGCGCACCCCCCTCACCGCGCGCGCCGATCGTCGCCTGGTTGCTGATCGGTCCCGGTTGGTCGAGCGTCGCGCGGAAGGTGAGCGTCGCGCTGGCTCCGACGTCGAGGGTCGCGAGCGCGAGCGAAAGCGTACGCGACGATGCATCGTAGGCGGCCGGATCGTCGCCCGCGGCGTCCGTTGCCGGCCCCGAGAACGCGGTGCTGGTGACCGTCATCGACTCGGGGACGTACGTGAGGCCCGGTTCGAGGGCGTCGGTCAGCGTGACGTCCAGCGCGCGGTCGTTGCCGTTGTTCGTGAACGTGACGGTGTACTCGACGACATCACCGACCTCGAAAACGCCGCCGTTTTCGTCGACGACCGTCTTCGCGGCGTCTTCGAGATCCGGTTTGTACGTCGTGATCGACGCGACCCAGACCAACGACTCGATGCCGTCGTTGGGCCCCGCGGCGATGCCCGCCGTCGCGGAGGTCTGTCCCGGCGAGAGTCGGCTGGTGATGTCGACGACGTCGATGTCCGTCCCGGCGAAGCTGTTGGGCATCCCGCTCGCCTGCGGGAGATCGCCGACGACGCTCTGCGCGACGCCGAAGTACGATCGTGTGCCGTTGAAGAAGCGGTTGATCGGGTTGACCGCGTTGCTGATCGCGTCGCCCGGCCCCAGCGGGCTCTGGCCGAACCGAAGCTGCGCGCCGTTCACCTCGCCGTCGAGGCCCACGATCGCGAGCTTCCCGTCGAAGCCGGCGTTCGGGACGATCAAGCCGTCGAGCTCGATCTCCACCGCGCTCGCGACGATGCGTTCGATGCCGTCGTAGAGCGCGACATGCCGCGGCGGATCGCCGTCGCGTGCGTACACTACGACGAGCGCCCACCCCGCCTGCGAGAGGTTGAACACATCGTCGAGCGGGTGGGCCGAGAGGTCCGCGATCCGGTAGGGACCGTCGCCGTACGCGGCGACGATTCCGGTCACGTCGGCGACCGCGAGGTAGTGGAGCGTCGTCGCGTAGATCGGCATGACCGCGTTGTCGTTGACCTGCACGAACGTGTGCGAAGCCGTCGCCGTCGCTGTGAACGGTGCGGCGCCGGGCCGGTCGACGGTGACCTCGACGTCGGCGTCCGTGTCGAGGGTGTTCGCCCACCAGTAGAGGTACGCGTGCAGGAGGCGCGCGCCCGACGGCATCTCGAGGACGGCGGTGCTCCGCATCCGGTCCGGCGTCACGCTCACGTCCGCCGCGGCGCTCGACGTCTCGGAGCGCCAGTAGAGATCGGGGCTGACGTCCGGGAACGAGTTGCGCTCCACGCAGCCCATGACGTCGCCGACGAGCGGGGCGACGTCGGCGCAGTGGCGTCCGAGGACGTTGCCGATGATGCCGAAGTCACCGGTGACGTCGACGATCCGGCGAGGGCCGGTCTGGGCGCTCGCGACGCCGGTGAGGAGCACGATGGCGAGCGCGGTCCCGTGAGCAGTCTGCCTCGCGTTCATGATCGGACCGTACCGTCCTTCCTCCGAAAGGCGAACTCGGCGGGGGAGCGACGGCCGACCGTAGACACCGGCCAGGAAAACCGCGTAGACGTCGGCTCGCCATGCCGAAGAAGAAGCGGGTCGGAGTCCTCACCGGCGGGGGCGACTGCCCCGGGCTGAACGCGGTCATTCGCGCGGTCGTGAAGACCGGCGTGAGTGACATGGGTTGGGAGGTGCTCGGCGTCGCCGACGCCTTCAATGGGCTGATGAGCACGCCCTACGACGTGCACGAGCTCAACCGCGACGCGGTGCGCGGCATCCTGCGGCGGGGCGGGACGATCCTCGGGACGACCAACCGTGGGGATCCCTTCGAGTTTCCGGTGAAGCAGTCGGATGGATCGTTCTGCTTCGAGGATCGTTCGGATCGGCTGGTGGAGGCGATGCGGATCCTCGAGCTGGAAGGCCTCATCGTCATCGGGGGCGACGGGACGATGCGGATCGCGCACCGGCTGATGGTCGAGAAGGGGATCAAGGTCGTCGGGGTCCCGAAGACCATCGACAACGACATCGCCGCGACCGACGTGACCTTCGGCTTCAACACCGCCGTCGAGGTCGCCACGGACGCCATCGACCGCCTCCATTCGACCGCCGAGTCGCACGACCGCGTGATGATCGCGGAGGTCATGGGGCGCGACTGCGGCTGGATTGCCGCCTACGCGGGGATCGGGAGCGGCGCCGACGTCATCCTCATCCCCGAGATTCCCTACGACATTTCGAAGGTTTGCGACAAAGTCCGCCGGCGCCAGGCCGCGGGGCGCTTCTTCTCGATCGTCGTGGTCGCCGAGGGGGCCCTCCCGATCGGCGGGGCCCAGGCCTACCTCGACAAGCAGGCGGCGGGCGGGATGCCCCGGCTCGGAGGCGCGGGGGCGCTCGCGGCCGAGGCCATCGCGGAGGCCAGCGGTCTAGAGACGCGCGTCACAGTGCTCGGACATTTGCTGCGAGGTGGGCGCCCTTCCGGTTACGATAGGGTGCTCGCGACGCGCTTCGGAACGGCGGCGATGACGTTCGTCGAAGAAGGGCGCTGGGGGCAAATGGTCGCGTTGAAGGGCAGCGTGATCGAAGGTGTCGCGATCGAGGAGGCGGCGTCCGGAATGAAGCGGGTGGATCCGAACGGACCGCTCGTGGAGTCGGCGCGGCACCTCGGGATCGAGTTTGGATGAGGAGAAGTGAGCGCGCCGCAGCTGCCACGCTACGAGGTGATCGACGAGCTCGGCCAGGGCGGCATGAGCGTCGTCTACCGCGCGCGTGACAAACAGCTGTCGCGCGACGTGGCGCTCAAGGTCCTCCACGACTTCCTCGCCAAACAGACCGACGCGCGCCGACGCTTCCACCGCGAAGCCGTCGCGGTGGCGAAGCTGCACCACCCCGGCATCCTCGAGATCTTCGACTACTCGGGGCCGGGCGCCGAACAGAGCTACATCGTCACCGAGCTGATCGAGGGACAGACGCTTCGGCAGTGCATCGAAGACCGCGGCAAACCGCGCCTCCCCGAGCTCGGTGCGCTGGTCGTGACGGAGCTGGTGCGCGCGCTGCGCCACGCGCACGAGCAGGGGGTCGTGCACCGCGACCTCAAGCCCGAGAACATCATGATCCAGAAGTCCGGGCAGCTGAAGCTGATGGACTTCGGCATCGCGCAGATCATGGAGGGCGCGACGAAGCTGACCGCGACCGGCACGCTCCTCGGCTCGCCGGCGCACATGGCGCCGGAGGTGATCGACGGGCAGTCGTCGGACCACCGCTCCGACATCTTCTCGGTCGGCACCATCCTGTACTGGCTGACGACGGGCGAGCTCCCGTTCGCGGCGCCCAACCCGTCCGCGCTGTTCCGCAAGATACTCGAAGGCCGCTACGAGCCGGCGCAGCTGATCGAGCCGAAGATCGGAAATCGCCTCGCGCGCACGATCGATCGCGCGCTCGCGCTGCGCCCCGAGGATCGCTACCAGGACATCAGCGAGCTGGAGCGCGACCTGCTCGCGGAGATGGCGGACGTGGGGCTCGTGCCCTCGGAAGTGAAGGTGAAGGAGCTGCTGCGCTCGCCGATCTCCTTTGCCGACGCTTTCGAACCCGAGCTCGTCGACCGCCTCGCCGCCGCCGGCGAAGCCGCGCTCGCCGACAAAAACGTCGCGCGCGCGATGGACTACTTCAACCGCGTCCTCGCGATCCAACCGTACCACGAAGGCGCCAAGGCGATGGTCGCGCGCGTCGGCCGCCGCGAGCGACTCACGCGCGGCGCACGGCGCGCCGCGGCCGTCGCCGTGATCTCGATGCTCGCGGGCGGCGTGGCGTACGGGGCGGTGCAGCTGTACCCGACCCTGACGCCGAGCGACCCGCCGGTGGCCGCGGCGATGCTGGCGTCGGCGGAGGGGCGTGAGGGGCGCGCGGGATCCGGAGCGGGAGCGCGAGCGGACACGGGATCGGATTCGGACACGGGATCGGGATCGGGATCGGACACGGGATCGGATTCGGACACGCGATCGGATTCGGACACGGACTCGGTTTCCGGATCCGGATCCGACACGGAGACCGGATCCGAGTCCGTCACCGGATCCAAGTCCGTCACCGGATCCAAGTCCGCACCCCGCACCCAACCGCGCGCTCGCTCCGGCACCGTCGCCAAGGCGCAGCGTCGTCGCTCGGGACCGGGACCGGAACCGGGACCCGGACCGGGGGGTGGTGCGGAGGTTCGCGCCGCACTCGGGGCGCCCGCCAAACTCCCCGTGCGCCGGGTCGCCTCGAAGGCGCTCCCGCCGCGCAACACCCTCCGGGCCGCGCCCGAGCCCACCGTCGTCGAGGAGCGCCCGGTGACGGCGCGGCTTCGGATCAAGATCCGCCACTGGGCGAACGTCCGGATCGACGGCGCCGAGACGCGGCACGTCGTGAACAAGTCGTTCGACCTCGGCGTCGGCCCCCACGAGGTCGAGATCGTCTGGCCGGGCGCCGGCAAGGTGCCGGCGGGTCGGTTCGAAAAGCGCGCGTTCGTCGTCGACGAGCGAGGACAGCTCTTCGAAGTCCTCAACGGGAGCAAGGTTGCATCCCCGGGGCTCATCGAAGTTCGGATTCCGGCGGATCAAGCGCAGGCCGAGGCGACCGCCGGCTGGCGCTGGGCCTCGTGATCGCGACGACGCCGCGACCTTTTCGAATCGATTCCGCCGAAACCCGCGTGTTCGGTGTATGGGTTCACGGTGACTTGGGCTGCTCGCGATCGACACGTACTCAGCATGGCCTCCGCCGCGGCGCTCGCGCTCGCGGCCTGCGGTGAGACGACCCGCGAACCGCTCGACCCGCGCGACGGCGGCTGGCCCGTGATCCGCGACGGCGGCCCCCGCGACGCCGGCGAGGCCCCCCGCGACGGCGGCCCCCGCGACGCCGGCGAGCTCCCCCGCGACGCGGGCCCCCGTGACGCCGGCCCGCGCGACGCAGGCCCCCCGCGCGACGCGGGTGTCCCACGCGACGGCGGTCCGTTCGTTCGCGACGGCGGCCCCTTCGTCCGCGACAGCGGGCCCGCCCCCATCGACGCCGGACCCCAACCCGACGCCGGCTTCGGGCGCGACGCGAGCTTCCCCCGCGACGCGAGCTTCCCGCCGCGCGACGGCGGCTTCGGGCGCGACGCCAGCTTCCCGCCGCGCGACGGCGGCAGCTTCCCCTTCCCCGACGCCGGCCCGTTCCCCGACGGCGGCTTCCCGCCGTTCGACGCCGGCCCGTTCCCCGACGGCGGCTTCCCGCCCTTCCCGGACGGCGGCATCCCGCCGTTCCCCGACGGCGGCATCCCGCTCCCCGACGCGGGCGTGAACAACTGCCCGTTCGTCGACACCTACTCGACGAACTTCTTCGGTTCGGTGTTCTTCTTCAACTTCACCGCGGCCGGCACGTGGGGCGCAGGCATGACGGCGTTCGAGGCCGAGAACAACCCGCAGATCGGCGGCACGTACGGCTACGTCGACCCGGTCATCCTCATCAACGACAACGCCGCCATGGGCGGCGGCTGTCCGCCGACGGACACGGGCTTCTACAACCTGCAGTTCAACGCGACGTGCGACGTCTTTGCGCCGCAGCTGATCGTCGACCCGTGTAGCAGTCGCGCGATGACCCTCTCCGGCGCGACGTTCACACGCGTTCCGTGACGCCGGTCGTCGTCGTCCACGCCGACGCCGCGCGCCTCGTCGAAGCGTTGCGCGCGCGCGTCGAAGACGTGGACTTCGTCGCCGTCGATCGACTCGACGCAATCGAGCCCGCGCTCGACACCCACCGCCCCGAGGTCGTCTTCGCGATCAAGTCGTCGCGCTTCATCGGCCCCGAGTTCCACACGCTCGTCCGACACGAAGCCGTGCGTTGGATCCACGTCGGTGGCTCCGGCGTCGAGCACCTCGGCGCGTGGGACGACGACCGAATCCACGTCACCAACTCCGCCGGCGTCCTCGCGCCCTACCTCGCCGAGACCTGGGTGGGCGCGGTGCTCGCGCTCGACGGCGGACTCTTCGAAGCCAAGGCCCAGCGCACCTGGTCGCGACGACGCTTCCGAACCGTCCGCGGCCAGCGACTCCTGCTCGTCGGCCTCGGGGAGGTCGGCGGCCGAGTCGCGTCGCTCGCGTCCGCGCTCGGGATGGAGGTCGAAGCGATCCGCCGTCACCCCGAACGTGGCGGTGCACCGAAGGTGTTCGGCCCCGAAGCGCTCGACGACCAACTCCCGCACGCCGACATCGTGTCGCTGCACCTGCGGCTCGACGCCTCGACGCACCGCCTCTTCGATCGCGACCGCCTCGCGCGCCTCCGCCCCGGCGCCCCCTTCGTGAACACCGCGCGCGGCGGCCTCGTCGACGAAGCCGCGCTCGTCGAACGCCTCGTGGACGGCCACCTCCGCGGCGCGTGGCTCGACGTCTTCGCGTCCGAGCCGCTCCCGCCGAGCTCACCCCTGTGGTCCCTCGACCAAGTCCTCGTCACCCCGCACGCGGCCGATCAGATCGAGGGCTGGGATCTCGCGTTCGTGGACCGGTTCGTCGAACAGCTCGCACGCTGGCGCGCCTCACGCCCCCTATCGCATCGCGTCATTTATTCTACTCAAACCTTTAGTCCTCAAAACATATGAGTTATAAACGAGCCTATGACTTTCAAGGCTCCGCCACGGCTCGACCACCTCGCCGAGGCACTCATCGACAAGGAAGGACCAACGAATTCGTCGGGTTACATCGCCGGTAAGCAACGCCTGGAGCAGGCGATCGCCCGGCTCGTCCCGAACGCCGACCGCGCCGCCAACTGGCTGAAGCGCCTGGAGGACGCCGGGTATGTCCGGTTCATCAACCGGGTCGGCTTCGACGAAGGCGCGTCCTTCTGGCGCATCACGGCCCGCCCGCTGTGAGCGTCCCCGCTGCCCTGACCCCCGCGCCCCCCTTCGTCCTCGCCACCGATCTCGACGGCACCCTCCTCGGAGGGTCGGACGAAGAACGCCAGAGCCTGCTCGACACCCTCGACGGGGCGCTCACCATCTTCGTTACGGGTCGCGGCCTCGAAACCGTCCGTCCGCTGTTCTGGGATCCGCTCGTCCCGAAGCCGAAGTACGTCATCGCCGACGTCGGCGCGACGATCGTGGAGGTCGTGGACGAACGCTTCGTCCCTGTCCAGCCGCTCCAGGCGAACATCGAAGCGCGGTGGCCCGGCACACTCGAGGTGATCGATCGCCTCGCGCGCTTCGAAGGGCTCGTCCGACAGGACGTCCCGCAGGAGCGCCGGTGCTCCTATCTCTATACGTCCGACGCCGCAGTGACCCCCGAGCTGAACGCCACCGTCGAGGCGCTCGGCTGTGACCTGATCCTCTCGGCCGGCCGCTACCTCGACGTGATGCCGAAGGGGGTGTCGAAGGGACCGACGCTCCTCGCGCTCGTCGATCACCTCGGCCTGGATCCGAAGCGCGTCCTCGTCGCCGGCGACACGCTCAACGACCGCTCGATGTTCGACACCGGGCTGCTCGGCGTCGTCGTTCACAACGCGGAGCCCGCGCTCGTCGATCACGTCGCGCGGCGCGACACCGTCCACGTCGCCGATGGCGTCGGCGCGGCGGGCATCGAAGAGGCGCTGACGAAACACGGCTGGGTCGACCCGCAGCCGCGCACGCCGACGCTCGATCTCGAAGGCGCCCAGAGCCAGCTGGTGATGGTCTACCACCGCCTCCCGTTCGAGGAGTACCGACGCAACGGCAAGACGTTCCGCCGCCGGCCGAAGAGCCCCAACGGAATCATCCCGTCGCTCCTCGGCTTCTTCGCGAACGGCCGCGCGGGCGCGTGGGTCGGCTGGTCACTCCAGGACTCCCGCGACCCGGACGACTTCGAACGCACCGTGCCCGTCGCGGACGAGTACGCCGGCCTCGAAGCGGCGCGCATCGCCCTCACCAAGGACGACGTCGACCGCTTCTACAAACGTTTCTCGAAGGAGGCGTTCTGGCCGGTGATCTTCTCGTTCCCGGGCCGCGCCGTGTTCGACGCGTCGATGTGGGAGACCTTCGTCGACGTCAACCGCGCCTTCGCCGAGCGGACCGCCGAAGAAGCCAAACCCAACGCCCTCGTCTGGGTCCACGACTACAACCTGTGGCTGGTGCCGGGGATGCTCCGGCAGCTCCGCGCCGACGTGAAGATCGGCTTCTTCCACCACACGTCGTTCCCGCCGTCGGACGTGTTCAACATGCTCCCGTGGCGCGAGCACATCGTCGGCAGCCTCGCGCAGTGTGACTACGTCGGCTTCCACATCCCGCGCTACCTCGAAAACTTCGTCGACGTCCTCCAGTCGAACGCTCCGACGCAGGTCGTCGACCGCGTGCCGTGTGCGCCGCGCTTCGTCACCTACGGCTGCGCGCTCGGCATCGATCAGATGGCCACGGCGATCGACGTCGGCGGACGCCGGGTCCACCTCGGCGCGCACCCGGTCGGCATCGACTGCCAACGCATCCGCGAGCTCGTCGCCCGCGACGACGTCGCGCAGCGCATCGAGCAGATACGCGGCGAGCTGGAGGGCCGGACGGCGATCGTCTCGATCGAGCGGCTCGACTACGTCAAAGGCCCGCTCGAGAAGATCGAAGCGTTCGGCCAGCTCCTCGAGGAGCACCCCGAGCTCCACGGCAAGGTCGTGCTGATCAACTTCGTCACGCCCCCCGCGTCCGGGATGCGGATCTACAAGACCCTCAACGACAAACTCGATCAGGCCGTCGGTCAGCTCAACGGCCGCTTCGGCCGCATGGACTGGACGCCGGTGCGTTACTTCCTGCGGTCGCTCCCGTTCGAGGACGTCGTCGCGCACTACGCGGCGAGTGACGTCGCGTGGATCACGCCGCTGCGCGACGGGCTGAACCTCGTCGCCAAGGAGTACGTGATGGCCAAGGCCGCGACGAACACAAAGGGCGCGCTCGTGCTCTCCGAGTTCGCCGGTGCCGCGGTCGAGATGCACGGCGCGCTCCTCGCGAACCCGTTCGACCTCAGCAGCATGAAGAACGCGCTGATGCACGCACTCACCATGTCCGACGACGAACGCGGGCAGCGCCAGCGACGGATGCAGCAGATCGTCGAGTACAACGACGTGCGCCGCTGGGGCGACGGCTTCCTGGAAGGGCTCGAAGGAGCCAACGCGTGAGCCGAATCGTGGTCGCCGGCCTCGTGTTCTTCGAGGTGAACGTCGGCGGCGATGACTTCGCGGTCGAGCCCGGCCGCGAGCGCTTCGTGCGTTCGATGACGCTCGGCTTCGGCGGAGCGATCAACACCGCGTCCGTCCTGCGCGCGCTCGGGCAGGACGTCACCCTCGCCTACCCCGCCGGCATGGGCATCGCCGACCACGCAATCCAGCGCGCGACCGAAGCGCTCGACCTCGACGCGCACACCTGGCGAGCGCCGGACGACCCGGCGATCTCGCTCGTCCTCGCGTTCCCCGAAGACCGCGCGTTCGTCACCGCGGCGCACTTCGCGAGCCTCGCCGAGTGCCCCGCCCTCCCCGACGCGCAGCACATCCACGTGCCCGGGCTGGAAGAAGCACGCGCGCTCGAGCCGCTGCTCGCCCGGGCGCGCGCCGCGGGCGCCACGGTCAGCGTGAGCGGGAGCTGGGCCCCCAACCGCCTCGCGTCCCTCGCGGCGGACTCGCCGCCGTGGGACCTGTTGTTCCTCAACGAAGCCGAAGCGCGCACTGCGGCCGGCTCGGTCGACGGCGCGCTCTCCGGTCTCACGAACGTCCGCGACCTGATCGTCACCCTCGACGACCGCGGCGCGGTGGGCCGCGTGGACGACGTTCGCTTCGCGGTGCCCGCGCACGAGGTCGCGGTCGCGGACCACACCGGCGCGGGCGACGCGTTCGCGGCGGGGTTCGTCGCGGGTCGGCTCGCCGGACGCAGCGGCGAAGCCGCGGGCCGCCTCGCAACCGAGGTTGCGGCGCGTCAACTCATGGTCACCGGTGGCGTCGCGCGTCGCGCCGACGTCTTCGCCGATCTGTTGGAGCAGTCATGATTCGAACCTTCACCGTCGTCGGCGGCGGCAGCGCGTACACGCCCGGGCTGCTCGCCGCGCTCCTCCACCACTGCCGCGAGCTCGAGCTACGTGAGGTGCGCCTCTTCGACATCGACGCCAAGAACCTCGACGTCGTGTCGCGCCTCGGCGCGAAGATGGCGAACACGCAGGGCGCGCCGTTCACGGTGCGCGCCTACGACGATCTCGACGAAGCGCTCACAGGGACCGACGCCGTCCTCAACACGTCACGTCCGGGTGGACTCACCTGTCGGCACCACGACGAGACGATCCCGTTGGAGGTCGAAATCCCCGGCCAGGAGACCGTCGGCCCCGGTGGGTTCTTCTTCGCGCTGCGGTCCGTCCCGGCGTCGATCGCGATCGTCGACCGCCTGAAACGCCTCGCCCCCGAGGCGGTGCTCCTGAACTACACCAACCCGACGAACATCGTGACGCAGGCGCTCCTCGGTCGCGGCGTGCGGGTCATCGGCCTCTGCGACCAGTCCGACGAAGACATGCACGACCTCGCGCTCGCGCTCGGACGCGACGGCGAAGCACGCTTCGACTGCGTCGGCCTCAACCACGCGACCTGGTACCACGACGTCCGAATCGATGGCGCGCCGCTCCCCGCGATCGACACGATCGAGGTCCCCGCGCACCTCGACGGCGCGTACCGGCTGCGATTCGAGATCTCGCTCGAGCTCGCGCGATCGCATCCCGGCTACTTCCCGAACTCGTACCTCGCGTTCTACGCGCGGCCGGACGTGTTCGTCGCCCACGCGCTGAAGGCCGGCTCGCGCGCCGAAGCCATCCTCGCGAAGCTGCCGACGTATTTCGCCCACTTCGAGGAGGAGGCCCGCCGCGACGTCCCTGTCCTGACACACCACCGCGGCAGCAGCGGCTTCGGCGACATGGCGGTGCTGATGCTGCGCGCGCTCGGATCCGACACCCCGCAGCGGATGGTGCTCAACGTCGCCGGTCAGGGCGCAGCGCCGATCTTCGATCCGACGACGGTCGTCGAATCGGTCTGCTCGGTCTCGAAGCAAGAGATCTTGCGCACGTCGGCGCCGCCCGTCGCGCCCGATCAGATGCCGCTCTTGCTCCGCCTCGAACGTTACCAACGACGCGCCGCGGAGGCCGCCGTTGGTCACGACGTCGAGGCCGCCACGGCCGCGCTCGCCGACAACCCGCTCGTCGAGTCGACCGCGAAGGCGCGCACGATGATGGAGCTCGCGAAGCGCCGCTACGGCGCCCAGATCCCGATGTTCGCATGAAGACGATCGACCTCCTCGCCGCGTACGACTGGGACAAGTTCGAGCGCGTCATCGCGCTTTCGCCGCACCTCGACGACGCTGTCCTGTCCACCGCCGGGCTCCTCACCGCGTTGAAGGGCAAGGTCTCGCGCCTCGTCGTCACCATCGCGTGCGGCAACCCAGTGCCGCGCAACAACAACGGGAGCGGTCGCCACCGTCGCGGGTTCGCATCGCCCCTCGCGCGCCGCCGCGAGGACATCCGCGCGATGCACGACCTCGACTGCGACTTCGTGCACCTCGGCTTCGCGGACTGCATCTACCGACGCAGCCCGACCACCGGCGACCTGATCTACCGACGCTCACGCACGAAGTTCGCGCTCTGTGCGCCCGACGACAGCGCGTACGTCGAGGAGCTGTTCCTCGTCCTCCGCCGCCTCGTCCAGAACATGGGTCGAGTGCTCGTGCTGGCGCCGATGGGCATCGGGCTGCACGTCGACCACGCCATCTGCGCGCAAGTCGCCTTGCAGGTCGCGAGCCCCAACAACCTGCTCTTCTACGAGGACGTCCCGTACGTCTTCGACCACGAGTTCGGCGGCGGCGAGCCCGACGATCCCACCCGCGCGCTCGAACGCATCGGGTGCCGGCCGTCCGCGCGCCTCGCGGTCCACACCGACGTCGCGACCAAAGTCCGACTCGTCAAACACTACGCGACCCAGCTGTCGCTGTTCTTCGGCCCGGACCGCTCCCTCGAACCTCAGCTCGCCAACGTCACGTGGAAGGGCTCGCCGGCCGAGTTCTACTGGCGCGCGCGCCCTCACGTCACCCCGCCCGAAAGAGGAGGCCCCCGATGATCGCCTGCCACATGCGCGACGAGACCGTCGAACAACCGTACTTGCTCCGCTCCAAAGCCGACACCTGGACGCGTGACGCCCATGAAGCCCTTCAGCGGGTCGGAGCACGCGACAACCTCGTGCTCGTCGGACGCGGCAGCTCCGGAAACGCGTGCACGTTCGCAACCTACCTTGCGGGCGTGAACAGCGGCCGCCACCCGATCGAGTTCCGGCCGTGGCTGTCGACCCAACGCTCCGCCGACGCCCGATGGGAGGACGCGCGGGTGTTCGCCTACTCCGCGTCGGGTCAGAGCACGGACATCGCCCACTCCGCGCAGTGGTTGAAGGAGCGCGGCGCACGCATCCTCGCCGTCACGAACGGCGCGACGCCCGACAGCAACCTCGGCCGGGTCTGCGACGCGATGGTCGACGTGGGGGTCGGCGACGAGCTCGCGGTGCCCGCCACGAAGAGCTTCGGCGCGCAGCTGTTCGTCACCGCGGCGCTCTGCGACCTCAAGCTGCAGCCCGCCGCGGACGAGACAGCGGTGGCCATGGAGCTGATCCTCGAGAGCGACGCGGTGGTCCGCCTCGCCGACTTCATCGAAGGCGGCAAAGCCGTGGTGTGGGTCGCGCGCGGCCCCGCGCTCGCCGCGGCGCAGGACGCAGCGTTGAAGCTGCAGGAGTCGATCGGGCTCAAGTGCCAGGCGTGGTCGGCCGCGGAGATCCTCCACGGTCCGATCGGCGCGCTCGACAGCACGGACCGCGTCGTCCTCTTCCAGGACGGCGACGAACCCGCTGATAGCCTCGACGCCGTCTCCACCCGCCTCCTCGCGCGCGGCGCGCCCCACCTCACCGTGACCGGCGAAGCCTCCCACCGCGGCGACCGCGCCGAAGCGTTGGCGCAGCGCGCGCTCGCGATCCCGATGCCCACCGTGCGCTGGGCGCGCTCCGTGGTGCTCGCGTTCCTGTCGCAGCTCGTCGCGCTCGAGCTCGCGGGCCGGCGCGGCATCAACCCGGACCAACCCGCCGGGCTCAACAAGGTGACGTACACCTGACGTGGACCTGAAGTGGACCGGCTGACGCTCCACACCGTCGACTGGGTCGTCGTCGGCGTCTACCTCGTGATGGCCGCGTGCGTCGGGCTCTTCGTCCGCAAGGCGGCGTCCGAAGATCGCACCAGCTACTTCCTCGCGGGGCGCACCCTCCCCTGGTGGTGGGCCGGCCTGTCCATCGCCGCGACCACCTTCGCCGCCGACACCCCCCTCGCCGTCACCGGCATCGTCGCGAGCCGCGGCCTCTCCGGGAACTGGATGTGGCTGTCGTGGATCGGCGTGCACGCCGCCGTGGTCGTGTACTTCGCCGCGCGCTGGAGTCGCAGCGGCGTGCTCACCGACGCCGAGCTCGTCGCACTGCGCTACTCGGGGCGCGCCGCCGGCGTGTTGCGCGCGTCGCGCTCGGTGCTGTTCGGCCTGGTCTACAACGCGATCATCCTCGGATGGGTGCTGCGCGCGATGGTGAAGATCGTGACGCCCTTCTTTCACTGGGACGTCTGGACGCCGGCGTTCGTCGCCGCGTTCGCTGTGGTGTGGCCGGACGGCGCCGCGCTCGGGACACCGTCGGAAGGTTTGACGATCCTCTCGCTCCTCGCGATCGTCGGCTTCTACTCCAGCGTCGGCGGCATCCGCGGTGTGGTCTTCACGGACCTCATCCAGCTCGGCGTCGCGATGTTCGGGAGCATCTGGCTCGCGGTCGCCGCGTGGACGCGCGCCGGCGGGCGCGCGCGCATCAGCGAGAAGCTCACCCAGCTCTACGGCGCCGAGCAGGACTTCATCACCTTCATCCCGAGCTTGGATGTCACGTGGGTCGACGGCCTCGGTTTCGGCGCGTTCCTCTTCGGCGCGTACCTGTTCGTGCAGTCGTACACCAACGTCCCCGCGGACGGCGGCGGCTACATGATGCAGCGCCTCAACGCCACGCGCAGCGAGGACGACGCGCGCCGCGCCTCGGTGTTGTTCGTCGTCGTCCACTACCTCGTGCGCGCGGTGCCGTGGTTCGTCGTCGCGGTCTCGGCGCTCGTGCTCGTCCCGATCGGCGGCGAAACCTCCGCGCTCGACGGCCTCGCCGCACCCGTCGCCGACGACCGCGAGCTCGCCTACCCCGTGCTCATGGTCGCGCTCCTCCCCCCGGTCGCGCTCGGGCTGATGGTCACCAGCCTCCTCGCCGCGTTCATGAGCACCGTCGACACCCACATCAACTGGGGCGCATCGTACGTGGTGAACGACGTCCTGTGCGTCGCGCGCCCCGACGTGTCGACCCGCGTGCAGCTGCTCGTCGCGCGGTCCGCGGTGCTGGTGTTCGCGATCGTCGCCGCGGTGGTGAGCCTGCACATCGACACGATCGAAGAAGCCTGGAAGTGGGTCGCCGCGCTCGGCGCCGCGCTCGGGATCCCCACCGCGCTGCGCTGGGTGTGGTGGCGCGTCACCGCGCTCGCGGAGCTGCTCGCGATGGGCGTCGGGTTGGCGGTCGCGGCGCTGACGCTCGACGTCACCTACGAGCTACGCCTCGTGATCATCTCCGCGTCGAGCCTGGTCGGCCTGGTCATCGGGCTCGTCGTGCGTCCGGCGCAGAACGACGAGGCGCTCGCGCGGTTCATCGCGCGCGTTCGTCCGCTCGGGTTCTGGCCCGACCGGACGGCGGCGACCGCATTCGCGCAGCTCTCCGAGGTCGCGCTCCGGTGGGTCGGCGTCACGGGCGGCGTGGTCGCGGCGCTGTTCGGCCTGAAGCGGCTCATCTTCGACACCACGGACCTCGTCACCGTCGTGCTCCTCGCGGCCGGTGCCGCCGCGCTCGCGTGGGGCGCGCGACGACCGCGTGCCGACAGGGTCGAGTCGTGCGACACTCCGTGACGTTGGCGTCGATCGAGGACGACATCCTGCGGTCGCTGCGGCGGATCAGCCGGGCGATCGATCTCCACAGCAAACACCTGGCGAGCACCTTCGGCCTCACCGGTCCGCAGCTCGTCGCGCTGCGCACGATTGGCCAGCTCGAGGAGGCGGCGCCGAGTGAGATCGCCCGCGAGGTCTCGCTCAGCCAGGCGACGATGACCGGCATCATCGATCGCCTCGCCGCGAGGCAGCTCGTGACACGTGAACGCACGAGCAAGGACCGCCGCCGGGTCACGGTACGGCTCACCGACGCAGGACGTGCGCTGATCGAACAGGCGCCCTCGCCGCTCCAGGAGCGCTTCGTGGACCGGCTCCAGCGGCTCCAGCCGGATGAGCAGCATCGCATCAAGAGCAGCCTCGAACGCATCGTCGAGATGATGGACGGCGACGACCTCGACGCCGCCCCGGTGCTCGACCCGGACGCGACGCTCCCCGACGGCGCGCGCATCCCACCCTCTGCCACCGAGGACTGAGGCGGTTCGACGTCAGGTCCGAGTCCGGGCATGATCGTCGAAGCGTGTCGAGCACCGTCCGCCAGCACCCACGCTTCATCGACGAACGAAAGGTCGAGGTCGGCTTCGGCTCTCGCGAAGCACTCAAGGAAGCGTGGACCGTCGACATCTCGAAGGGCGGGATGTTCATCCGCACCGAGACGCCGCCGGCGTTCGGGACGCAGCTCACCATCCACCTGTCGACGCCGGACGGGATGCTCGAGCTCGACGCCGAGGTCGTGCACGTCGTCTCGACGGAGTCCGCCGCCGCGTTCAACCAGCCGCCGGGGATCGGCGTGCAGTTCGTCAGCCTCGACGACGACAGCAAGACGCGCATCGAAGAGTACGTCGACGGCGTCGCGGCACGGCTCTCCGCGGACCTCGGGGTCGAGCGGGAGTACGAGCCGCTCGACGTCCTGATCGCGGACGCGAAGCGCATCATGGATGCGCTCTCCGCTTCGAAGCTCTACGCGGCGCTCGACGTCGAGCCCGGCGCGACGCGCGACGCGATCGAGCTTCGCGTGCAGACGATGTGCGAGCGGTTCTCGGACGCGCCGCCCGACAGCCCGCCCCCGAAGGTCGCGCGCCTCGAGCAGGTGGTGCGTCAGCTTGAACGCGCGAGTGAGCTCGTCGCGAACCCGCTGCGCCGACTCCACTACGACTTCCACCACAGCCACCTGCGCATCGACGAACGTCGCGCGGCCGGCGAAGACTTCACGTACCTGCGCGAGGTGTGGACGCAGGCGTTCCCGGAGAAGGTCGAGCGCGCGAAGGCGCTCGTGCAGCAGGCGATGGAGTTGTCGCGCATCTCGCCGGAGCAGTGCGGAAAGCTCGCGCTGTCGGCGCAGGATCTCGACCCGTTCAACGAGGAGCTTCGTGCCGCGTACCAGGCGTGGGTGCAGGGCCAGGAAGCTCAGGCGACCGCGCCCCCCGCGAACCCCGCACCGGCGACGGACGCGGTCGTGCAAGAGCTCCTCGCGTTCGCGGCGCTACCGAAGAAGCCGGACCACTTCGCGTTGCTGGGCGTGGCGAAGAACGCCGACGCCGAGACGATCTCGAAGGCGTTCTTCGACCGGGCGCGGCGCTTCCACCCCGACACGCTGCGCGCGACGGCGACGCCCGAAGTGCTCGCGATCGCCGATCAGCTCCAAGCCGCGCTCAACGAGGCGTACCGAACACTCAACCACCCGGCGGCCCGTGCGGCGTACTTGCAGCAGACCGAGCCGAAGCCGGCGCGCGATGCGAAGAAGGACGAGCAGGACGCGCTGATGGCGTTCGAGATGGCGAAGGTCCACCTCCGCAAGGGCGCCGCGCCCGAAGCGCGCGAGCTCCTCGAACGGGCGCACACCCTCGATGCGACGAACCCGCAGTACGCGGCGTTCTATGCGTGGTCGATGATCATGGATCGCCACTTCGATCGCGCCACCGCGCTCAGCAAGGGCAAGCAGCTCTTGGAAGCGGCGATCGAGAAGGCGCGGAAGGACGGCCCGAAGGACCCGATCCTGATCGGCCAGTGGCACTACTATCTGGGCCGCCTGCACCGCGACAAAGGCGACCTGAACGAGGCGATCTCCAACTACGACAAGGCGCTCGCGCTCCACCCGCACCTGCGGGAGGCGCGGATGGAAAAGCGCGTCATCGAGATGCGCCGCGACAAAAAAGCGTCAGGGTGAGAACCGCCACTCGGGGGACTGCGCGTAGAAGGCGCCGTCGTCGCCGAGCACCTCCATCAAACACGCGCCGTAGTCGTTCGCTGCGTGGTCGCACTCGATCACCACGAGACCCCACGCCCACCCCTCCGCGCCGCTGAGGTTCGACGCGCTGGCGGAGCCGGTCGCGAGGTTCACGATGTCGAACGCGTCCTGCGACGCCGCGCTCATCGCGAAGTCGAACGACGTCGCGCTGGGCGGCAGCCCGTAGACGACCTGCGGGAAGTCGCCGTCGCCGTTCGACACGTAGACCGCGTAGGACCACGTGGCCGGTGCGTGGTCGCCGTAGCCGTTCCACTCGAGGCGCGGCGTGGCGCCCACGCCGCGGGCGCCGTCGGCCGGGCTGGTGAGCTCGACCGGCGCGCGGAACACGAGGTCCGCCGTCGCGTCGGTGGTCGCGTCGACCTCGACCTCGATCACGTAACCGTCGGCGCGCTCGGGCTCGCCGGCGCCCTCCACGTCGAGGAACGCCATCACGCGGACGTTCGGGCGCGCGAAGGCGCGAATTGCGTAGCTGCTGGTCCCCGCGGGGACGCGCAGGCTCGCCTCAACAGACTCGTCGCCGTCCACGTAGATACCGACGGCGCCGGTGCGACCGGTCTCGTTCACGATCGTCCCGGAGATCACGACGGTGCTGTCGGCGTCCTCGTCGGTGATGAAGAAGCTCGTCATCGAGCGTGCGCTCGCGTCGATGTCGCCGCCCTCCAGCGGGTTCGCGTCGTAGATCTCGAGCGTGGCGCGGTAGGCCCGATCGTCCGGGAGCGGCGCGCTCGCGGTGAACATCGCGCTGGTCGTCAGCGCGGAGACGTAGTTGTCGCCGTTCGCCCCGTCGACGCGCAGCGCGTACGCGACGGCGCCGCGGACCTCGGCCCAGCGGTAGGTCGGCATCGTGGACGCCGCCTCGGCGCCGGTCGGGGCCTCGAGCATCACCATGCGACTGAGCTGTCGAATCGAGGCGACCATGTCGACGGACTCGTGGATCAGGTCTTCGACTTCGTCGCGGTAGAAGAAGGTGTACGCACCCGCGAGCGACGCCGCCGGCTCCGGGACGCCGAACGTGTACGTCCCGTCGCCGCGTCGATCGTCGTAGCTCGACGCGGTGTTGTCGTTGCCGTCACCGCAACCGCCGTCGTCCGCGAGCTCGACGATCGTGCCGTCGGGCGCACGCACGCGGGGCGCGCTCGTCGCGACTTCGCTCCTGCGCTGCACGCGCATCGCGAGGTAATAGCCGCGGCAGAGTCCCGGCCCCTCGACCCACTCTTCGCGCTGTTCGTCGTAGGCCCCTGGGGGCTGCGGGTGATGGGACTCGTGCATCGTGAGCACGTCGAAGCCCTCGTAGTGTTCCTGCGCGACGACCGGCGCGGCGAGCACGAGCGAGACGCCGTCGTTGTCGTCGCCCGAGACCTGCACGGGGATGCTCATCGTGGACTGCGGGTCGTACGGGATCGTCGGGTGCCCGTCGGCCTGCCCGCCCCACGGGCCGCGCGCGTCGCGGTAGGCGCGGATGAAGTAGCGACCGTCGGCGACGTCGAAGCTGAACGGGGTCGCCTCGAGCGGTCGATCCTCGGCGACGGTCAGCTGCACCTCCAGCAGCGGATCGACGACGGCGTCGGAGGACTCGTAGAGCCGGACGTAGACCTGGGTCCCGTCGAACGGACCGAGCGGCTGCGCGACGGTCCCCGAGAGTCGACGCGGACGGTGCATGATGCCGCGTTTCACGACCGGGCTCGTCGCGGCGCCGCTCCTCAGGTGAACGGAGAGCATCAACGCGTCACCGGACTCGGCGCCCGCGTAGGCGACGCTCACCTGAAACGACCCCAGGGCGTCGACGACCGCCTCCGCGCGGCCGAGCTCGTCGTCCCCCGCGGACACCACCGCGACGGCGGTCGCGCCGGCCTGTCCCCGACCCTCGACGCGGACTGGGCTCGCGACGTCGGCGTCCGCGGCCGGGGCGAGGATCATGGGCGCCGCTGGCGCCGTGTCGACCTGCACGGTGACGAGCGCGGGCGGCGACGTCTCGGAGCCGTTGGTCTGGGACACCGAGAGGACCACCGCGGCGCCCTCGGGGGCCGGATCGAAGGTGAGCGAGAGGGAGAACGCCCCCTCGGCGTCGACGCGCGCGAAGGCCTCGCCGAGCGCGAAGTCATCGGCGCTGAGCACGGCGACGACCATCGCGCCGGGCGCGCCGCGACCGCGGATCGACGCCGGGCTGACGATCCGCGCGCCGTCGGACGGGCTGGACACGATCGGCGCCGCGAGGCCTTGGGGCGATGACCCGCCGGGCTCGTCGGGGGACGGAGCCCCAATCTTGTCGGGCGCGCACGCCGCCAGCCCCAGAACACACACCCACAGCGTCTTTTTCAATCGAACCCCCTCCATCAGGGCCTCCATCGGCCCTCCGCGCGGGGGGACGCAGCCCGTGGCTCGGTTTGGTCCAGGTCACGATGTGGATTCGGGTGCGATTCGGAGGCATCCTCGGAGCCGGTGCAGCACCTCGCGATCGTGATCGCCGCGATGACGGCCGTCGGTGCGCAGGCGGAGGCGGAGGACGCCAACCACGCGGTCCGCCTCGCGGAGAACGCGTTTCAGTTCCGGGACTTCGCGACGGTCGTGGCGACGCTCGATCCCTGGCTGCACCCGCCCCGGATCCTCGACAAGACCCTCCTCATCACCGCGCGCCGCCTGATGGGCGTGGCGCTCGCGGGGCTGGAGCGCGAGGAGGAGGCGAAGGAGGAGTTCGGGCAGCTGCTCCTGCTCGACCCCACCCACGAGCTGGACCCCTTCGTAATCCCGCCGAACATCATCGCGGTCTTCCAGGGGGTCCGCGAGGAGATGAAGGACACGCTGGACCGGCTGACCGGAAAGACGGAGCCGGACGAGGTGAACACGCTTGTAAAGGAGGTGGTGCGCGTCGAGATCGCGACGATGCCGCCGCGGTGGATGATGGCGCTGCCCGGAGGCATGCCACAGTTCACGCTGGGTGAGTCGGGCTGGGGGACGCTGTGGCTCGCGCTTCAGGTGCTCGGCGCCGTGATGAACGTGGTCGCGTACCGGGCGCTGCTCCCGACCCGGACGGAGACGTCGCCGGGCCGGTACTACGGGCTCCTGACCGTCATGTACTCGGGCGTCGCGATCTTCGGAGGCTCCTGGGTCGCCAGCACGTTGTTCGGCCTGTCGCGCTACAACGAGATGGAGGCCGAGCTGCTCACCCCGCGAGATCCGGTCGAGATCCCCGCCAAAGGGGCCGCTTTGACGTTCTCCTGGTAGCGGGCCGCGGACTATCGCCGGACCGCCCGGGCACCTGGTATGTAGGGGTCGCATGGCGAGCCTGTACCTGGAGGCCCCCGACGAGCGCCCGCGCGCGGTGCGGCTCATCCGCCCCGTCACGACGATCGGCGCATCCGAGGACAACGACATCCGCGTCACCACCGCCGAGCTGCAGCCCACGCACGCGCAGGTGAGCAAGGACGGGGACGACTATCTGATCGTCGGAATGCTCCGCGACATGACGATCAACGGGCGCCGCGAGAAGAAGAAGACCCTCGACGACAAGGACATCATCCGCATCGGCGGGCTCAAGATGACCTACTTCGTGAGCGAGGACGACGTCCCGAAGCCACCGCCGGTGTTCAAGTCGGCGGAGGCCGGTCAGCCGCAGGCGGCCACCGTCGAGGTGAAGTCCGCGTACAAACGCGTGCACGAGTTCTCGATCAAGCTCCTGGAGAACGCGTCGACGGAGTCGCTCGTCGACACGATCCTCGACTCCCTCGTGGAGCTCACCTCCGCGGACAAGGGGTTCCTGGTGCTGCTGGAGGACGAGCACCCGGTGGTCCGCGCGGCGCGCAACGTCGAGCGCGCGAACATCCAGCACTCACTCGACCAACTGTCGGACTCGATCCTCGCGAAGGTGATCGAGACGAAGAAACCCGTCGTCGTCGCGGATGCGTTGGCGGACGAGCAGTGGAGCGCTTCGGAGTCGATCGTGCACCTCGGCCTGCACTCGGTGATGTGTTCGCCGCTCCTCGCGCGCGGCGAGCTGCTCGGTTTGCTCTACGTCGGGAACAACCGCATCACGAACCTCTTCGACGACGCGGCGATGGACGTGATGAGTGTCTTCTCGGCGCAAGCCAGCTTGCTGCTGTCGCAAGCGCAGCGCATCGACGAGCTGCACGAGGAGAAGACGGCGCTCGAGGACAAACTCGAGGACCTGCGCTTCGGGACGATCGTCGGCGCGTGTAACTCCATGCGCGAGGTGTTCAAGCGCGTCCGGAAGGTCGCCACCGCGGACATCTCGGTGTTGATCACCGGCGAGACGGGCACCGGCAAGGAGCTCATCGCCAAGGAGATCCACGAGAACTCCCGGCGCAAGAAGGGGCCGTTCATCGTCATCAACTGCGGCGCGATTCCGGAGAACCTCCTGGAGTCGGAGCTGTTCGGTCACGTGCGCGGCGCGTTCACCGGGGCGGTCGCGAACAAGATCGGACGCTTCCAGGCGGCGAACGGCGGGACGCTCTTCCTCGACGAGATCGGAGAGATGCCGCTGCCGCTGCAAGTGAAGTTGCTCCGCGCGCTGCAGGAGCACGTCGTGCAGCGGGTGGGCGACGCGACGACGGAGCCGGTCGACATCCGCGTGGTCGCGGCGACGAACCGCATCCTCGAGGACGAGATCAAGGCGGGCCGGTTCCGCGAGGATCTCTACTATCGGCTCAATGCGGCCACCTTCACCCTGCCGCCCCTGCGCGAGCGGCTCGATTTCGACGCTCTGGTCGAGCGCATTCTCAAGCGCGCGGGCGAGGAGGCGGGCATCGCCTGCCGCCTGGACAATGCGGCGCGCCTTGCCCTGCGCGCCCATCACTGGCCGGGCAACCTGCGCGAACTGTCGAATGTGCTGAAGGTTGCCTGCGTGCTCGCCGAAGGCGGGTTGATCGATCTGGAAAGCCTGCCGGATGCGTTCCACCGGCCACCGGGGCACGTGGCGCGGCGCCCGTCGCCGCGCGCCGTCGCCGCGGCGCCCGGGCGCGATATCCGGCGCGAGCTGGACGCCTGCGGCGGCAATGTCTCGGCCCTGGCGCGCAAGCTCGGCGTCGACCGCTCGACCGTGCATCGCTGGCTGAAGCGGAGCTAGGGTGGGGGGCGTAGGCTCGCGGTTGCCGGCGCACCAGGGCGGTGCTATGAGCCCGGTTGTCACAGTTTGATTTGCAAGCCCACCGCGAGGCGCACCATGGGACCGAAAACCTCAGACCGCTAAGCCGCAACAGCGAATTTTCTCGT
>JAVJQW010000004.1:0-14122 GCA_040218735.1 Deltaproteobacteria bacterium | reverse complement strand
CTTCCGAGCGCGGCTTACGTTCGACGACGCACGAGATCTCGCCGTCGACAAAGCGATCGACGTTTGCGCCGGATTCGGGAGCCGCGCCGCGGTGTCCGAGGAGGCGGTCCGCGGTTTCTACTGGAGGGCGGTCGAGAATGCCGGAAAGGACGCGCTGCGGCGCCAGGCGGCCGCCGAGAAACGCGAGGCGGTGCGCCTGGGGCATACCGAGCCGTCCCCTCTCGAAGCGCTGGAGCTCCGAGAGCTCCGACGATGCGTATCGCGGGCCCTCGATGCCTTGGCGCCCAAGAGCCGCTCACTGCTGTTGCTCTGCGTCGAATTCAGCGCGCGCGAGCTGGAGGCGCGGGGCATCGGGTCGAGGAGCACTGTCAACCGCCAGTGCCGCGAGGTCACCGCCCGGATGCGCCAGACCTACGAACGGATCTGCGAAGGGCCCCCGGACCCGTTCGAAAAACTTCGAAGAAACCTGAGACGCTGAACGGCCGACCGCGTGGTCCCCGATGAGCAGCCCAGATTCTCCCGCTGCTCGAAGGAGGACCCTTGCAAAGTGACAGCTCAACCTCTCGGAATGGCCGGCCACTCCCGCCGGCTGTCAACTTCCACCTCTGGCAGCCCTGCAACATGCGGTGTCGAGGCTGTTTTGCCGTGTTCGCTGACGTCAGGCGCGACGTCTTGCCAGCCGGGCACCTCGACCGGGCGGCGGCGCTCCGGCTCACGCGGGTACTCGCCTCCGAGTTCGACAAGATCACTTTCGTGGGAGGGGAGCCGACGCTCTGCCCGTGGCTCGCAGAACTCATCGACGAGGCGGCGGGCAGCGGGTGTACGACGATGCTCGTGTCGAACGGCACGCGACTCGACCGGGACGCGCTCCAGCGCCTCGCCGGCTCGCTCGGGTGGCTCGCGCTCAGCATCGACAGCCCTAGTTCGAAGACACACGTCGCTCTCGGTCGAGCAATCCGGGGTCGCGCGATACCGGATGAGCGATACCTCGAAATCATCGAGCAAGCGCGTGCCCTGGGCATTCGGATCAAGATCAACACAGTCGTCAGCCGCTTGAACGCGGAAGAGGACTTCCGCGAGCTCATCCAGCGCGCAAAGCCGGAGCGGTGGAAGATATTCCAAGTCCTCCCGGTCAAGGGACAGAACGACGGCACCGTGGAGCCGCTCCTCGTGACGAAGGCGCAGCTGAACGACTTTGTCCGAAGGCACCGCGACTTGAGCCCTGTCGTCGAGGACAACGACGCGATGCGAGGCTCGTACGCCATGGTGGACCCCGCAGGGCGGTTTTTCGATAACGTCGCCGGCGGCCACTCCTACGGGGCGCCGATCCTGGACGTTGGCGTCTCGACAGCGTGGAAGAGCGTCTCGTTCGACCTCGAGCGGTTTCAGCGACGGGGCGGCGTCTACAGCTGGTGAACCCGACGGACTCAACTATGGGTCCGAACTCGTGGCTATCTCGACGACCTCGATCGACCGCCTTCGACTAGATTCGAGTTCGAGAACCTGGCTCGATCGCTGCGCTGCATAGCGTCTGAGAGATGTCAGCTGTGCGGCGGTTTCAGGATTCCGATTGGCCCCCGGATCCAGACCGAGCACGATCACAATCCACATGTCCCGTTTGCGATCGGGTGCGTGCAGCAGGATGTCCTCGACTTCGCCCTGCAGAGTGAGTCGCCGCTGATTGTCGATGCCCTTCTTGACCGTGACGTACCAGTCGTCTCCGTCGTGTTCGAACCAAGCATCAACCCGCGTGCCCGTTGGAAGCGGCGATTCTGGCTTCTGCGTGTCGGTGAGTCCTGCGAGAACCTGACCGAGAAGCGCGTTGCGGTAGGCGGTCTCGTGACGCTTCTCGTGCATCGGCCCCGCCTGTTCGAAGACAGTAAGGACCGGTCTCAGTCGGCGAGCGAGCGCCCGAGATTCGAGCCGTGGCTGCACTACGAGCGCGTATAGACTCAGTGTTCCGAAGAGCAGGACCGGACCCAACGTATCCATCGTGCTCTCCGAGAAGCTCGCATTCGCGCTGTAGAGCAGTGCCGCCGAGAATCCGAGGAGAACCAGCAGGACAACCAAGCGTTCCTTGAAACGCATGATCTGGTTGTGCCTCGGTTCCTCGGGCCGAGCAACGCCGAAGGCTTGGGGTCCTGTCCGGTCGCAGTGTTGAGCATCGAGATCGTTACGTTGGACAGGACGGTCTCGATGGGGAGTACGGCGAGCAGCTCTCGAGCGGCGCGTAGCGCCGCACCGCAGACGAAGTCCTGGTAGGACTCCCAGAAGAGTCCCTGCGGCATCTTCTTCGTGGAGAACTTGCCGGCCTTGGTCAGCGACTTCACCTGGCATTGCGCGGCGGTACTTCTTCAAAGCGCTCGGGTCCGATCCAGAACGCGCCCGCGCCGCGCTCGGGATGATTGGAATGCTCTTCAAGGTCGAGCGTTCGATCGCGACCGCGCCGCGGAAGAAGAGAGAGAGGAGCCGGCGCAAACACTCGAAGCCGGTCGTCGAGCGCTTCTTCGCGTGGTGCGAAGATGAGTGGCCGAACTTCCTCGACGACGGTCGGCTCCCGCTCGACAACAACCTCTCGGAGCGCGAATTCCGGCGCCAGGCGGTTGGCCGGAAGAACTGGATCCTCGTGGGGAGTGACGACGGTGCTCGTGCAAACAGCGCCGACAGCTGCTCAACACGGCGAGATGACCTGGTCAACCACGCGGTTCGTTGAACGGATACGCTGCGGCGTCCCTATTCCAGGGAAAGCGTCACTGTTGCGAAGTCAACAGCACCCATCATCTCTGCGCCGATCTGCGCTGAGCCCGTCGAGGTGGCGACGAGCCGCGCCACCGCGCGACCGTTCTGATCAGCGCTCAGTGTGGTCGTCGAGACACCGCCCACCGCCGTTACGAAGGTTCCTGCCGTGGTGCCGACGACGATCGACGTGCCGGCGGGAATCGGCATGTCGTCCAGCGTCCCGCCCACGATAACCTCTAGCGTCGCCACGCCGTCGGCACGGAGGCTGCCATTGCCAACGTCGAGCGTAACCACGGGAACCGGACGCGGGGCCACCGGAGGGGTCGGGCTGGCGACGGTGACCATCGTCGCGGCCGATTCGTTCCCGACGACGACCGAGACACCAATTCTGCCCTCCATGGGGGCCTGGAAGGCCGCTGTCGCAGAGCACGACTCCAGTGCGACCTCCTCCTTCGCTGCGCCGGCGTTGATGAACTTGCCCGCCGTTGCGTTGAACGTGACTTTGGTGTCGACCTGGTCGCACTCGATGCCTTCGACAGGCGTTAGCGTCATCGAGATCGTGAAGACTTCACCAGGTTCGACCATCAGTGGGGCGCTGATGGCCGCCGTGTGACGAAGCGATGCATCCGGTAGGCACGCATTCGTCACAAGAAGGAGGACGATAGCCGGAAGCTCATACGATCTGGATGCCATCGATGCCGCGATCCTGTGCCGTCTTGAAGAAGACGCGATAAGTGATCCATGCGATTTCGCCGACCGGGAACGGTCGCGCGGGTTCGTCGAAGAGGATCATGGTGATTCGCTCCTCGTGCTGCACCTTTCCTGCCCCGGCCGGCAGCGACGTGGGCACCCGGCTGGTCACCTTCACGTGGACGCCCTCCCCCGTGAACAAGATGTGTGGTTGGCCCTCGGATTCCGGATGGACGATCGTTATTTCGACTTCGAACGGCCTTCGTAGTGGTGATGTCGCGGGGAACCGCGGTGTGATCGAGAATCGAGTTGCCATGTTTGACCTCAGTTGATGAGCGCCTTCTTTGCATCGCTGAGAAGTTTCGCGACATCGACATCGAGCGAGAGCCTCACGAACCATCCAGGCGCAGGCTTCGTCGCCTTCGAGATCTCGGAGGCGACTTCCGCCTTCGCGAGAACGAATCCGGCTGACACGCGCGAAAAGTGGAACGGCATCCAGCCCAACCCGACTAGGGGTGTCACGTTGTCCGAGACGAGCCCCTTGAGTGTCGTTCCGTCGACCTCCGGCAGCGACGTTGTCACGCCGAGGACGATCGAGAAGAAGTCGAGGCCGTCGTAGTGGTCGCTCCAACGGCCCAGCGTGGAATCGATCGGACGGAAGTAGAGGTTCAGCGCAACCGTCGGAACGACGTGCGCGCCTTCGCCACCGAAACCGGTGAGTGCGAGACCGATGTCAGCTGTCACGTAGGACTTGATTCGATCCGCCCGATCTTTCGGCTTGAGATTGGGCTCGAACAACGTGATGCGTGGAGTGGGGTCCTTGCTGGAGTACATCTCCACGAGTCGCTTGGAGACCGCCAACTTCGCATCGTCGACCGCCTTTTCCTGTCTGCCTAGGGCCTTGAGCGGCGGCCCGAAACCCGCCAACGCGCCGCGTATTTCGTTCGCCGTCGACACGTTGGAACGTGACAGCTCCTCCAAAACCCCGGGAAGGAACAAGACGTCTGTTCCGCGCTTCCGGGGCGTGAACGAGATGCTCTCCGACGGCGGTGCGGGCAAATCCCATTCGCCGATGAGAATTCGCGAGATTTCGGCGCCGCTCATCGGATTCATCGCGAAGAGGGCCTGCATGAACCGCGAACCATCGGGCCCTGCAGGCGGCTTGGACGCCAGCCCAGCGATGCTGCTGTCCCCACCCCCGATTGTGGCAGCGTCGCGGAGGCTCCTGAGGGTCCTCGTAGTCTCGTGCAAGCGCAGCCGCGCAAGGGCCAGCGCCGTCAAGTGTGTTTTCAAGGGCTGCAAGTGCGTCTCGTCGACGTCGAGCGCACTGATGAGCCTCTTCGCTTCGGCATGTAGTTGGCCGGTGAGCTTCGCGGCGGCGGCCTCAACATTCTTCGTGGAGGTCTTGCTGAACTCCGTGATCATCGCGCTGATGCGCTTCAAAGCGTCGGCGGACAAGGCTCTTGCGCGAGCCGGAGTGAGATCGGCTTGGTAGTAGAAGCAAAGCCGATACGCTTTGCGTAGTCGGAGGCCGACAATCTTACCGTCCTCGTCGAGTCCGGCGACAACACGAAACTCCCGCAGGTTCGGATCCTTGAGGGACTCCGGATTCGGCAGTGCCGAGAACTGAGCCCTGGTTGGACACCTCTCGTCGGCCTCCACGACCGAGGCGCCGAACTCCTTGGTATCATTCATTGGGAACTTCGCGACGATGACGAACGGCGTATCGTACGGCGGTCTACCTGCCAGCTGGTGTGATGACGGCAGGTAGGTGACCTCGGGAAGGCCTGTCTTCTCTTGCGCGGCTGCGAAACGGGGCGAGGAGACGAGTAAGAATCCCAGAAGGAACGCGCCAGGTCTGCCCACGCAGAAGTCTACGAGGTGACGCTCACGTTTCTGACCAACTTTCTCCCGGCACGCACGGTTTCCTGGCAGCCTGCTTACGAGCGCTCGGAGTCCTCACGGGTGGCGTACGCGCCGCTTCTCGACTTCGCGTCACGCGAGTCTTGCACTCGCTCCTCATGGCCCAACACTACCCGCTCCACAAGACTGGCGCACCGAAGTCCGGCTCCGCCACGCGGAAGCCCCAAGGGCCGCAGTGTCTTGCCCCCAGCTGGAACGCGTTCGCGCGAGGCCGCCCGTTCGCAACATCAAATGCGAAGCCGCGTCGTATTGAGTTCTCAACGAACTCGTCCCGCCGCTTTCAGGCCGGGACACGGTGAACGACACGCGGGTCGATCTTTGTCTCGCGCTCTGCTCCCGGGAACATGTCGAGCTGACGACACCAATCGCTGGCTCCGTGTTCGCGATGGTGGTCGTCGACGCACAACCAAATGACATGGAGATGCGCATCGGGGGCGACATAGTCCGGATGATGCGCCTGCACGTCGTGTGAACCGCAGTCGCGACACGGCTGCGGCACGAGCTCACCGCGCAGGATCGCCCGACTGGTTCGTTGCCGAACGATCTTCTTGAGCTTCTCCTCCTCGGAGAGCATCCGCCCCGTGCGACGCTCCTTTGTGTCCTTCGCGGTGCAGCCCTTACACGCTGCGCGCACGCCGGCCTTCACGTGGTGCCGGCGACGATGGAAGTCGGTGAGCGGCAGATCCTTGCCGCACTTCGAGCAACACTTCGTGGGGACTGCTGCGGACATCGCCTTCGAACCGAGTGGCGCTAGCGTACAACGAATCGGGCTCGGACGACGACGTGCATCAAGCCGCTTGGCGTGCCGAGGTCCGGCGAGTAGCGTCCTCCACCATGCGACGCCCCGCGGTGGATTCGATCTCGTGCGCCCTCTGGGTCGCGATACTCGCTGTCGGTTGTAGTGGCGACGGCGGAGAAAACGACGACTCGACCTTCGTTCCACTGGACGCGCGCCCGGCGTATGACGCTGGACCTCGGTCGAGAGATGGAGGCGCTAGAGACGCCGGAGAGCTCGTCGACGGCGGCTTCCGAGACGGAGGTCTGAGCGCGGACGGCGGAACCAGGGATGGCGGAGTAGAGGACGCGGGTCGGGACCGAGACGGAGGCTTCCGAGACGGCGGAGCGCCGAGAGACGCTGGCCCCCCTCGCGATGCGGGCCCCGCACGGGACGCGGGTCCGCCGCGCGACGCCGGCTCCGCGCGTGATGGCGGCGCGCTGCCAGGCGTTGCCAACGAGACGGACGCCCCGGAGGAGTGCGACTTCTGCAACCTGCAGTTCCCCGCCTCCATCACGATCAACGCCGGCGAGACGACGCCGGAGGTCTACGGTCGGATCTACGAAGCCGGCGTGACCGAGGCCCCCGGTCCGGGAGCGGGCATCATCGCGGAAATTGGGTACGGGCCGGCTGGAACCGATCCGACAGCGTCCACCGCCTGGGTCTGGCAGACGGCCGTCTTCAACATGATCGGCGGCAACGACGACGAGTACCAAGGGACGTTCACGATCTCGAGCGCCGGGAGCTACGCCTATACATTCCGGTACTCGCTCGATGGCGGTGCGTCGTTTTCGTATGGCGACCTCGACGGTGCAGGATCGAACGGGGGCCTCGTGTTCTCCGCGACGCAGTTGGGCGCGCTCACCGTCAACTGAACGAGCTACAGGGACAAGACGGGACCGGCACTGGCCACCGACAGCCCAGCGCCGTCGCCGACGTTTGCCTCGCTACCGTACCCAAGACGCCCAGAGCCGCCGTTGCCCCAGCAGTAGACCTCGTCGGCCGCCGTGACTGCGCACGTGTGTCGCCCCGGCAGGGTCGATGGGGCGACGTGCGCCGCGGCTGCACCGAGTGCGACGACACCGGCCATCGCGACGTCGAGCCCCATGCCATCCCCCACGTTGTCCGTGTTGCCGTAGCCCAACCGACCGTCGCCGCCGTCGCCCCAGCACCGAAGACCGCCGGAGGCAAGGATGGCGCATGTGTGGCTGTGCCCGGTCGCGATCTGCGAGACCAACTCGCCGACCGGGACGTCTCCAGCGACAGGGATGCTGGGGCCGATGCCGTCGTTCACGTTCGTCGTATTGTTGTAGCCGAGCTGCCCCCATGCGTTGCGTCCCCAGCAGCGAACGCGCCCGCCCGAGAGAAGCGCACAGTCGTGGGTGTCGCCGGAGACGAGGTCGAGGGCGGGCTCGCCGACGCTGATGCTGCGGAAAACTGTCTGGTCGGTGCCATCAATGCCGCCGTCCCAACACTCGATCGCACCGGTCGCGAGCAGCGCGCAGCGATGCGTGATGACCACTGCAGAGCCGGACAGCGTCAAGTCGCCCGCGGTGATGATCGATGGGCCCGTGCCGTTGCCTATCGCGGGGGTCGAGCCGTGACCGTGTGCGCCGGTGACACTCGTTCCCCAGCAGCGGACGGCCCCGGTGCTGAGGAGCGCGCAGGTCACGTCGCCGTGTGTTTGGACCTGCACAACAAGGCCACCGACCGGAACATCACCCGCGAGGGTGATGCGACGACTCGGGTCGTCGCCGACGTTCTCCGTATCGTTGTATCCAAGCGCACCGCGGAAGCCGGCTCCCCAGCACCTCAAGCGGCCATCGTTGTAGACCGCGCAAGTGTGGAAGCGACCGAGCGCAGCGTCGACGACGACCTCGCCGAAGCCGGTGTCGACTTCACCAACGTCTTGGACGGAGGGCCCAACGCCGTCCCCAACGTCGGTCGTATTGTCGTAGCCAAGCTGCCCTGAGCCGTTCTCGCCCCAGCAGCGGAGCCGACCGAGCTCGTTCAGCGCACACGAATGAGAGTCGCCCACGAAGACACGCGGTTTGACCTGAAAGAAGACGTCTACCGAAGCATCCGCGCCGAGCATCGTCGCGCACACCTCGGCGCGGTTACACGGTAGAGACCAACCGCCGACGCGAGACGTCCTGGTCGGATTCGCCTGCAGCTGGATCTCCACACCTTCGGGGAACTCGGCGTCGCATGTCCCGGGGCAGTCGATGCCCGGCGGCGAAGAGACAACGCGACCCGCGCCGCCTCCGGCGATGGTCAGCGAGAGCGTGTGCATGACAGCGGGACCAGCGTCTCGCGCTCCCGCGTCGGGCGCCTCGCCGCCATCACGCAGCTCTCCGGCATCGCGTTGTTCGCCCGCGTCGCGAGTGCCCGCATCGGTCTGGCCGGCGTCCGACGCACGCGCGTCGCCGGCACTAGCATCACGAATCGAAGCATCACGCTCACCGCCGTCTGGCTCGTCGAGCGGGTAACGAAGTGGCTCGCACGCCGTCGTGACGACGAGCGCGAAGAAGAGGCTCTGCCAACGCATCGCGTGCCTCATGGTGCCTCCGGGAGGCGCATACGTTCACGCCCAGCGAAGTGACGAGCGCGCCCTTCGAGCGCGCTCTCTTGTTGCATCGGTCGTTGAATGACGTTGGGGAGGCGGTCCACGTCGTCCGTGAACACCTCCAGCTCCCGCTTCGCCCGGGAGATGGCGACGTACCAGTTCTCGTAGCCGACGAGGTTCTTCTCGGCGGTGTCGATGTGCACGAGCGCGCGTCCGCGCGTCTGCCCTTGTGCGCCGTGGGCGGTGACCGCCCAAGCGTGGTCCCAGTGCCGTTGGGTTTCGAGGTTCAGCATCTGACGTTCGGGTGGGCCGTTCTTCGACGCGACGTCGACCGCCGCAACGCGGCCATCCTCCGAGAGTGCGACGACGGTCGCAAGCGCGCCGTTGCGCCGACCGAACGTCTTGTCATTGCGCGTCCACCGGATGCGATCGCCGACGGCGAGGCGCCGCTCCTCGGCGCGGTACACCTCGACCTTCGCGTGACGATGCGGTTGCCATGTGACACGTCCGCCGGCGGCGTCTTCGAGGAGGACCTCGTTCTTCGGGAGGTCGGTCGAGACCACCCGAAGCGTGTCGCCCGATCGAACGGACAGGCGCTTGTAGTCCCGACCGAAGCGCACGACGTCGCCGACATCGTAGTAGGCGGACTCGCGGGTCTGTGCGTCTGTGAAGCCGCGCGAGACGAAGACCTCAGCGCGCTGCTCGTCGCCGACGAGGACGCCGTCGCGACGCAGGCCCTGGCGGATGCGTTCGTTGAGCTCGATGCGGTCCTTGTTCGAAGGGGTGAGGACGATGGTGTCGTCGCGCGCCTCGGGTCGGTTCAGGAAGGCATCGGCAACGGCCTGCAGGCGGTCGGTCCGCGCGCCGATCGAGACGACGCGGCCGGCGAGCTTGTCGAGCGACTCGGCCTCGTTGCGACGGATCGTGTCGTAGACGGCTTCGCGGAGGACGCCCTCCTCCTGGCGAAGCACCTCCTGCATCGTGGCGTGCGTCAGCCCCCGCCGCTTCAGGAGCCGGAAGGCCTGGCCCGCGGCGATGGACGGCAGCTGCGCCTCGTCGCCGACGAGGACGACGCGCGCCCCGTGGCGCTCGGCGGCGCGAAGAAGACGGCGGGCATCGTCGTTGCCCATCATCGAGACCTCGTCGACGACCCAGACCTGCTTGCGGTCCGGGGTCGGGTCCTCGCGGTTCACGTCGATGAGGAGCTGCGCGAGCGTGCGGCTCTCGATGCCGGCGTCCTCCTCGAGGAGGTGCGCCGCGTTCGCGGAGGGGGCCGCGCCGAGGACTTCGAAGCCCTGACCTTCCGCGAGCTCGCGGAAGGTCTTCAAAGCGAAGGTCTTTCCGGTGCCCGCATAGCCCTGCACGCCGGTCACGCGATCTTGTGTGGTGAGGGCGAGCTTCACCGCATCGCCCTGCCCTTCCGTCAGACCGCGTGCGGCGGTCTGCGCATCGACAATCTCGGGCGACACGATCGGTGCGACGGTCTGGCGGCCGCCCTCGACCAGGTCGACGAGGTCGCGCTCGGTGGCGAGCGCCTTCGGCGTGGTGAAGTAGCGATCGAGGTCGCCGTCCTTCTTGATCGCAGGCGTGGCGCCGAGGAGGCGTCCGTCCTGCTTCATCGCTTCGATCGCGGCGAAGACACTCGCCGAGTCGTCGAGGCGACCTACGCCCAGCTGCAGCGCGTGCTTCTTCAGGTCGCGTTCGGCGATGACGGTCGAGCGTTCGGTGAGGTGCTGTAGCGCGTGCTCGACGGCGCGCTCCGCGTTCGCGAGCTCATCCACGCCATCGCGCGGGGCGACTTCCCGAATGGGTGGGGACGCCATCTCGAGCGCACGCGCCTCACGCGCCCACATCGCGTGCAGGTCCTCGGGGTGCATCTTCCTCTTCGAAGCGCGCGTCATCAGGTTCGCGCGCTCGGCCGCACGCGCGCCGGCCTCGCCCCGTTGCTGCATCGCCTCTTCGATTTGCGCGCGGCGCTTCGAGAAATGCTCGACGTGCTCGGGCGCATAGCCCGCGATCTCGAAGTGTCCGAGGCTGTTCGTGCGCGTGACGTCGTAGCCAAGCGCGCGTAGGCGCGACGACAGCTCCACGCGATAGATCGCGTCCGCTGCCGCGCGGCCGTCGTACAGGCCTCGGTTGTCGAGGGCGCGCCACGCCCCGTCGGAGCGTTGGGTCACGTTGAGGATCACGCAGTGCGTGTGCAGCTGCGGGTCGAGCTCGCGCGAGACCTCGTGCTGCACACGCGCGACGGCGAGGTTCGCGGTGCGCTCGGACTCGGTGACGCCGTCGCGCGTAAGGCGCGCCTGCGCGAAGTTCGTCTCGAAGTAGCGAAGCCCCGCCTCGACTGCCTGGTCGTGCGCAGTGCGGATGCGTTCGTCGCCGGCGACGAGGAGCTGAAGGCTCACGCTCTTCGGCGGCGAGAACGTCACATCGATCCCGGGGAGACGATCACCCGCGTGACCGCTCGGCATCTCGACGCCGTTGGGGAGCTTGCCAGCGAGCGCATCAGCGAACGCTTGCTGATCGAAGTCGCCTTCGAGGCCCAGGCGACGAGCGCCCTCCCCCCACCAACGGTTCGGCGTCTGCTCGGCGCCGTCGCGGTAGTAGTCGCCTTCCTCGTAGTACGACTTGGCTTGCGCGGCGCTCTTCAGGTTCGAGATGGAGATCATGACGCGCGCCTCCTTCGTCGACTGCGGTGCGTGACGATCAGCTCGTCGACCGGTGCGCGGCGCTTCGCCGCCGCACTGATCGTTCGGCCAACTTGGAACGCTTCGACCTCATGCGCCTCGAACAACGCGCGCGTGAACGGCGTGCTCGCGTTGGAGAGCACCGCGCGAACGCGACGGCGCTTTAGCATCGCGAACGCGTCCGCGAGGCGCTCGTGGTCGTGCGCGCCGAAGCCGCCCGTCGTGTACGACGTGAAGCGCGAAGTCTCGGAGCGCGGCGCGTACGGCGGGTCGAGGTAGACGGCGTCACCGCGCGCGGCGGCTTCGAGTGTCGTGGCGAAGTCACCGACGACGAGCTCGACGTTCTGCAGAGCGCGCGAAGCATCGTGAAGCGCCTCCGGGTCGAACAACTGCGGCGGCGTCTTGTAGCGACCGAACGGCACGTTGAAGTGGCCGGCCTTATTCACGCGGTACAGGCCGTTGAAGCAGGTCTTGTTCAAGAAGATGAAGCGCGCTGCGCGGCGCACTGGGAGCCGCGGCGACGAGGCGCGCACGCGGTTGAAGTAGTCCTTGTTGCGGACGTGCTTCTGCATCGGCTTCAACGCGCGCATCAGCGCGTCCGGATCATCGCGCACGACGCGGTAGACCTCGATGAGGTCGGCGTTTTCGTCACCGAGCACGGCGCGCTCGAAGCGACCTTCGTTCGCGAGCGCAAAGAACACGGCGCCACCGCCGACGAACGGTTCGAAGTACGTCGTCATCCGTCGAGGCAGACGCGCGAGCAGCTGCGGCAACAGGCGACGCTTGCCGCCGGCCCACTTCACGAACGGCGCGGCGTTCACGTCGGCCTCCTTCGTGCGCGCGGCACGAACGGCGCGGCGATGTCTTCGCGTTCGCGGATGCCGTACGCGACCCGCCACAAGTCCGGCGCGCCGGGCAGCTTCAGGTAGCCGGTGAGGTCCGGCAGGGTCGTGATCTCCGAGGCCAGCACGAGCGGCCGGTGCGTCACGTGCTGCTGAAACGAGACGCCGTCGCGCATCGCATCGACGCCCATCGACAACGACGTGTGCGCCTCCTCGACCTCGACCGTACCGAGGGCCGACTCCAACCACTTCGCGGTGTCCGGCTCGACGGAGCGAAGCACGAGCCACGTCTGCGGCTGCGCCGCGATCGCTGCGGCGAGGTCGCGGCCGTACGCTTCGCGCAGCTGCGGGATGGCCTGAAGGCCGAGCAGCACCGCCGCGCCGTGCTTGCGTCCGCGCTCGAGCAGGCCGGGCAACGCCGGGAGCCGCTGCAGACTCGCGACCTCGTCAAAGACCGCCCAGATGCGACTCGCGTGCGTCTCGGGCAGTGAGAGCAGCGCGGTCGCCGCGACGTCCGCCCACAGCGACAGGAGCGGCTTCATCGCGATGCGGTCCGCTTCCGTCGTCGACAGGAAGAGCCACGCATCGTCGGCCTCGCCCTCCCCTCGAATGAAGCGTCGGATCGAAAACGCCGACGACGGGGTTACGGGGTCGACGAGCTGGCGCCAGCCCTTGAGTCCGCTCGCGACCGTGGCGATCACCGAGGCCGGCATCGCTGAGCCGTTCGGGTCGAGAAAGCGCGCGGCGTCCGTGTCCGCGAGGAGCTCGCGGAGGTCTTCGATGCTGCCCTGCGTGAGCGCGAAGTAGAGGCGCTGGTTCGAGCCGTCAGCGGCGAGCTTTTCGAGCGCCGCCGCGAACAGCGTGGCGGCGGCTTCCTGCCAGAATGGATCGCGCCCGCCCCCTGGGAAGAGCGAGCGCGCGAGCGCGAGGTACGTCGCCGGGTCGTCGCCTTCGGCCCACGGAGACCACGTCTCGGACCGCGCGTCGGACGGACTGAGCAGCCGGTCACGGCCTGGTCGGAAGTACAGTCGCAGGTACTCGCCGCTGAGGTCGTAGACGATCGCTCGCTCGCCGCGCGCACGGATCTGATCGAGCAGGTCCTTGCAGGCGGTCGACTTCCCCGAGCCCGGCGAGCCGCACAGGAGCACGTGGTAGCACTCCTTGCCGGCCTCGAGCTCGACCCCGGCGAGGCGGTAGCCGCCGTCGCCTCCTCCCCCGAAGCGCACGCGCCACTGGCGGCGCGCCAGCGCGATCGCGACCGCGGCCCACCCCGCGATGAACACGTAGCCCGCCACGAGGTGGAGCACAGAGCGTCCACCGAACCGCGCACGCTGCGTGACGACCGCGGCCTCGCCGCTTCGAAACGCCCCATCGATCCAGAGCACGTCCGGCGACCACTCCGGCGCGAGTAGATCCCGCACCGCGGGAACTGCGACGAACGCCTCGGCCTTCGCGTAGACCGCGAGCTCCGCCGGCGGGGCGTCGAAGACAACGGAGGCGAGCGGCACCGCGAGCGCCACACTCGCCAGTCCATGGAGGGCACGACCTCGGCGACGGCGCTCGCGCTCATGCGCCGCGTGGTCGCGAAGGATCGCGCCGCGCCGCTGCCGCGCGCCGAAGATCGCTTCGCGGTACGCGCGCAACGCGAGCCACAACAGCAGAGCCGCGACCGTGGAGATCAGGGCGGCGCGCGCGAGCCACTGGCGGAAGAGAAAGACGATCGAGCGGCGGCCGAACACCTCGAAGTAGCGGCGCTGGATCTGTTCCGCCGTGACGTCGACGTTCGACAAACTGCGCGCGAGCTCGGCGGGGACTTCGACCGAGGCCACGAAGTAGGCCGAGAGGTCGCCCGCGTCCGTCCCCTCGGGGAGCGTTGTGAGGAGCGAAGCGAAGCCCAGCG
>JAVJQW010000003.1:0-149147 GCA_040218735.1 Deltaproteobacteria bacterium | reverse complement strand
CCCCCAGAAAACGAAAAGAAGACTTCTTCTGCAACTCAACTTGCGCGACCGGCCATCCCCTCTCACCAGCCGGCGAACCTCACCGGTCCATCGCAGCCCTCGACCGCCGTCGGCGCAATCATCCGACGCTGATTCCAGTGGCCTCGTGAACGCGTCGAAGGCGGCTTGGGTTCCTCGCGGGCAAAGCCGCGAAGATCCACCTGGGGGATGGCCGCGCCGCGAGCGCGACATGGGAGCATCTGCGAGTGCCGCGGACCATCGAGCGGAGCCGACCGCCGGACTCCTGCCGACGTGGAGCGCGGGCCGCGCGGGCTGGCGGGGGCGCTCCCACGTCGGGCGACGGTTCCAGCGTGCGTCGGGCACGTCATTCCCCGCCTACGGCCTGTGCGGCGGGCCAGATCCGCTGCGTGATCGGCATTGAGCCTAGGCCATAACGGTCGCTCGCTTCGCGAGTGACCTGGGCACAGTCTTCGGACCCGCCGCTCCGCGCCGGGCCTCAGCCTAGTTCGCTCGCTCGGCGTGCGACGTGGGCGGAGCCTGTTCGCTCGTCCACACGAACCCGAACGCGACGGCGGCGGCGATCAGCACCGCGGCGATGTACGCCAGCCACACCACGCCCGCGGGGCGCTCCAAGTTTTGCGTGAACGCGGGCGCGGACGGGCGCGGCAGCTCGGTCCACGCGGCCGGCGCGAGGTTGGGACGCGGGTAGGCGTCGGAGGTCCTCGTCGCGACGGGCTGGGTCAGCGGCGACGGCGGCGCGGCGACGGGCGGCGCCGGTATCGCGGGCGACTGCACGTTCGCGGGGACGGAGAAGCCGCCGGAGACGTCGCCGGACTTCGTGCCGTCGAGGGTGTCGCCGCCGTCGAGGCGATCGGCGGGCAGGACGAGGTTGCTGCCTTCGAGCTCACCGGCGGTGCCGTCGAGTCGCTCCTGCCGCATCTTCTGAATGGCGGGCCAGGTGATCGTGACGACCTGAGCGAGCGCGCGCGCCGACATGCGCATCCCGCGCGCGGCGCGGAAGGCGTCGAGCGCACGTTCCATCTCGCGCGCGGAGCGGAAGCGATCGTCGGCGTCGACCGCGACGGCGCGCTGGATGATCGCGGTGAGGTCGGCGTCGACGTGGGTGAGGCGCGGCTCGAGCGGGTCGTAGTCACCCGCCGCGACCTTCCACAGGAGCGTCGCGACTTGGTCGCCGGCGTACAGCGGTTGGCCGGAGGTCAGCTCGAAGAGGAGGGCGCCGAGCGAGAAGATGTCGGCGCGGGCGTCGACCGGGTCGCCGCGGGCTTGCTCGGGTGAGAGCGAGCGTGGCCGTCCGCGGATCACGCCGGGCTGCGTGAGGCTGTGGCCGGAGAGCTTCGCGAGCCCGAAATCCACGATCTTCGGGATGCCGTCGGTGCCGATCAGGACGTTCTCGGGCGCGACGTCGCGGTGCACGATCCCCAGCGGCGTACCGTCCGGCATCGCGCGCGTGTGGGCGTGGCCGAGGCCCCGGGCGATCTGGGACACGATGCCGCAGGACACCTCGATCGGGAGGATCTTGCCCTGCCGCCGGAGGACCTCTGCGATCTCCGCGAGCGAGGGCCCGTCCACGTACTCCATCACCAGGAACAGCTCGTGCCCGTTTTGCCCGGCGTCGAGGACCTCGACGACGTTGTGATGTTCGAGTGTCGCGGCCACCGCAACTTCGCGCAGGAACAGGAGCTTCAGGTCCTCGTCGGAGGCGTCCGCGTCGAGCATCCGTTTGACGGCGACGCGGCGGTTCAGGTCCGGCGTGACCGCCGTGTAGACCTCGCCCATACCACCGGCGGCGAGCCGCTGTTCGAGGAGATAGGTCCTCGGACGCGTTCGGCTGCGCAGGACCATGCGGTGGGCACTATACGCACGCTTGCCTCCTTCCCCAAAGATCCCCTAAAGCTCAAATCGACTAGCCCGACATGCGACCACTCGATGGGCACACCCAGGGGCTCAAGGCCCGCCAGACCAAGCGAATCCAAGCGACATTCCGGCGAAAGGTCCGTGGCGACGAGCTCGTCTCCGGCGAGCTGAGCCGCCACGTCGCGGACCTGTCGCGGGAGGTGAACCGCCAACTCGGTCTTCTGATCGACCGCGGCGGTCACATCGTCCGGGTCATCGTCGGCGAACCCTCACGCCTCTACCTCCCCGACATCGGCCGCACCCGTGGTGGCCAGGGACGCCTGCGCGGTCTGCGGCTGATCCGCACCGAGCTGCGCGGGCAGGGGCTGACGCGCGAGGACCTCGCCGACCTCTCGAAGCTGCGCCTCGACGCCGTCGTCGTCATCGAAGTCGACCCGGGCGGCAACCCGCAGCAGGCGCACTGGGCGCACCTCGATCCGGATCGGCGCGACAAGGCGGTGAAGCCGCGCGAGGAGACGGTGCGATCCGTCTACGAGCTCCCCGAGAACGGGATGCAGCTCGTCTTCGACGCGGAAGCCGAGATGTCGCGGTTGTTCGCGGGCGACGCGCAGCGCGTCGCGCGGGACTCCGCGATGTTGGTCGGCGTCTGGGCGTCGGCGCCGAAGGTTCGGCAGCAGGCCGAGGACTCGATGACGGAGCTCGAAGAGCTCGCGCGCACCGCGGGGGTGCACATCGTGGATTCGGTGATCCAGGTGCGGCGTCAGATCGATCCGCGGACCGTGCTCGGGCGCGGCAAGATCGAGGAGATCACGCTGCGCGCGCTGGAGCTCGGGGCGGAGATCATCATCTTCGATCGTGACCTGTCGCCGTCGCAGCTCCGCGCGATCACGAACGAGACAGACCTCAAGGTCATCGACCGCACGCAACTGATCCTCGACATCTTCGCGCAGCACGCGAAGAGCCGGGACGGCAAGCTGCAGGTCGAGCTCGCGCAGCTGAAATACACGCTGCCGCGATTGATCGAGAAGAGCACGGCGATGAGCCGCCTGACGGGTGGCATCGGTGGGCAGGGTCCGGGTGAGACGAAGCTCGAGATCCACCGGCGCCGCGCGCGCGATCGGATTCACGCGCTCGAGCAGCAGATCGAGAAGCTGTCGGTGCAGCGCAACGTCCGCCGCAAGCGGCGGCACGCGAACAACGTGCCGGTGGTGTCGATCGTCGGGTACACCAACGCGGGCAAGTCGACGCTGCTCAACGCGCTGACGAACGCCGAGGTGATCGCGGAGAACAAACTCTTTGCGACGCTGGATACGACGACGCGGCGGCTGCGGTTCCCGGAGGAGGAGGAGATCATCCTCACCGACACCGTCGGGTTCATTCGTGACCTGCCGCAGGATCTGGTGAACGCCTTCAAGGCGACGCTCGAGGAGCTCGTGGAGTCGGACCTGATCCTCCACGTCATCGACGGATCGGACTCGCTGGTGGATCAGAAGCGCAAGGCGGTCGAGGCGATCCTCGTGGAGCTGGGCGTGGATGCGATCGAGCGGCTCGTCGTCATCAACAAGATCGACGCGACGCCGCGGCCGATGGTGTCCGCGCTGAAGCGAGTCACCGGGGGCGTGGCGATCAGCGCGCAGGACCGCGTCGGTTTCGAAGCGCTCACGGAGGCGATCCGCGAGCGTGTCTTCGCGAACAAGCCCGACGTCGGCTCGGACGTCGCGGTCGTGGCCTCCAACGCCCATTGAACCGGCTGCGTCCGGAGCTGATCGCGGGGCCTCACCCCGTCGAGGCGGGGGTGTGGCTCGTCTACGATCCGGGGTCGGGGCGACAGTTCGAGTTCCCCGAGGAGGGGTGGCGCCTCGCCGAGGCGTTCGACGGGCGTTCGGTCGCGGAGATCGCTTCGGACGTCGGGCTCACCGAAGAGGTGGTCGCGGGGTTCTCGGAGCAGGTCGGGGCGCTGGGGCTGTGGACGGATCGGCTCGCGCCGTCTTCCGCCATACCCGTGGTGTCGCGTGCCGCGTCGGATGACTGGGCGCCGCAGTGGTCGCGTTCGCCGCTGGATCCCGCGTTCACAATCGCCGTGCACCCCGACGCGACCTTCACCTGCACGGGCGCGGGCACGTGCTGCGAGCAGGGGTACGTGATTCCGTTGACACCTCCGCAGGCGGCGTCGGTGCGGCGCGCGGCGCTTCGGGTGCTGGGGCCCGATGTCGATCCGGTGGGGATGGTGCCGACTTCGCCCGGGCAGCCGTGGACGTTTGCGCTCGACAACGAGCGGTCGTGTCCGTTCCTCGACGACGCGCGGCGCTGCCGGATCCACGAGCGCGCGGCGTATCCGGACGCGTGTCGGATCTTTCCGTTTGTCTTCGCGCAGCTCGGCGGGACGGTGTTCGCGTCCGTGGCGCACCGGTGTGCGTGCGGCGCGTTCGGTGGGGCGCCGCTGTCCTCGCAGCGCGTGGCGCTCGCGTCGCGCGCGCGGCGCGCGGGGCGGGTGTACACGGTGCCGGAACGAACGCGGGTGGATCGGACCAACGAGATGGCGAGCGCGCCGGCGGTGGCGGCGCTGCACGCGGCGACGTCGGAGGGGTCGGCGTTCGACATCTTGCGGGCCGCGGTGGCGGGGTTGGCGGCGGCAGTCCCGTCATCGCGCAGGCGCCGCGGTGGAGGCGATCTCGCGGAGGCCCTCGGAGCGCTGACCTCGGACGACGTCTACGTCGCGGCGGCCCTCGCGGGCGGCGCCCACCCGAGGCGCCGCGAGGTGCGGCGCGACGTACGCCGTCTCGTTGGCGAAGCGAATGAAATTCGAGCGCGCCGCGGAGGCCCCTCGCGGCACGCAGGCGCCACCATCAACGAAGCGAATGAAATCCGAGCGCCGCGCGGAGGCTCCGCGCGCCGCGGGGGCGCCGCCATCGGCGAAGCGAATGAAATCCGAGCGCGCCGCGGAGGCCCCTCGCGCCGCGCAGGCGCCACCATCGGCGAGGCCAATGAAATCCGAGCGCCGCGCGGAGGCTCCGCGCACCGCGGTGGCGCCGCCATCAGCGAAGCGAATGAAATTCGAGTGCGCCGCGGAGGCTCCGCGCGTCGCGCAGGCGCCACCAACAGCGAAGCGAATGAAATCCGCTCCCCCCGCGAGCTCGCCCACCTGGAAGCCACGCGCTTCGTGCGCGACCATCTGTTCGGCTTGCGCCCCTACCACTACGCGACGCTCGCCGAAGGGCTCGCCGCACTCACGCTCGCGGCGCACCGCATCCTCGCGGACCTCCCGCGCCGCGATCCCCACATCGCGGCGCGCGAGCGCGTGATGCTCTGGGAGGAGGCGCTCACGACGAACGCGCTGCCGCGGCTGATGACGTCGTCGGACGCGTACGACCTCGGCCGCATCGCCGCGCTGATCGACGCCTTGGAGCCCAAGTGAAGAAGGTCGCGTTCCCGTTCGGCGCGTTGGTCATCGCGCTCGGCTGCGCCTTCGCGACCGCGAGCCTGATCGAGGTGCCCGAGCTACCGAAGCCGCCGCCCCCCAAGGTCGTCCACCCGCCCGCGCTCGTGACGCCGGTGGCGGCGCCGCTGGCGGCGGACCGCGTCGTCCCCCCCGGCGTGGAGGAGGACTTCGACGTGAAGGCGGCGCCCTGGGCCCCCGGCGTTCGTTTGAAACGAACGATCATGGACGGCTCCTGGGAGGAGCGCCGCGCCTTGATCGAGGACCTCACGGACGGGGACGTCCGCAGCTACGCGATCGGCGATTTGCTCCCGCACGGGTCGCTCCTCGTCGGCATCAGCACGACGACCGCGGACATCCTCGTCGCGGATCGTGAGATCGTTCGGCTCGCCGACGACGGGAGCCTGTCGTCGTTCGAGGACTTCGCGGAGTCCAAACTCGTCCGCGGCCCGCAGCGAGTCGCCGCGGCCCCCGCCTTCCACGAGGCCGCCGACGCCGCGGTCGAGGCGCTCCGCTCCGAGGATCCGGAGCTGGTGCAGCAGGCGATCGACGCGCTCGTCGACGCGGGCGAGCCGGTCGCCGACCTGCTGATGTCCCACGTGGGCTCGATCCTCCCGGTGCCCTCGCTCGACTACGAGGTCCCGACCGGATCGGGGCACTTCGTCCGTCCGAATGTGCAGGGGGACTTGGTGATCTCGATCCTGGAGCGGATCACCGGACAGACCTTCGGCGATCCGACCGCGGTCGAGGCCGGGGAGCGCCGCGCGTTGGTGAAGCGCTGGGAGCGCTGGTGGGGTCAGTGATCGTGCTCGCGTTTGAGGTCGCGCATCATCAAGTCGCGCACGACCTCCTTCGCCGGCTTGTCCTCGTAGAGGATCTTGTACACCTGCTGGGTGATCGGCATCTCCACGCCGACGCGCCCCGATAGGTCGTGCGCCGACAGCGTGGTCTTCACGCCCTCCGCGACCTGGCCCATCTCGTCGAGGATCTGCTGGAGCTTCTTCCCTTCGCCCAACCCGAGCCCGACGCGGCGGTTACGCGAGAGATCGCCGGTGCACGTGAGCACGAGGTCGCCCATCCCGGCGAGGCCCGCGAGGGTGAGGGGGTTCGCGCCCATCTTCACCGCGACGCGGGTGATCTCCGCGAGCCCGCGCGTGATCAGCGCGGCGCGGGCGTTCAACCCGAGGCCGAGCCCGTCCGCGCAGCCACACGCGATTGCGATGACGTTCTTCAGCGCGCCCCCGATCTCGACGCCGACCACGTCCTCCGTCGAATAGGCGCGCAGCCACTCGCAGGACATGAGCTCCTGCGCGTTCTTTGCGACGTCGTGGTTCTTCGAAGCGATCACCACCGCGGTGGGCTGGTGTCCGGCGACCTCCTTCGCAAACGACGGCCCGCCAATGAAGCCGATCGGGTGCCCGGGCACCACGTTCTCGAGCACCGTCACCATCATGTCGAGTGTGTCGTTCTCGATGCCCTTCGACGCGCAGAGGATCGGGACGCCGGCGGGGAGGAAGTCCCGCGCTTCGGCCCAGACGCCGCGGGTCGTCTGCGACGGCACGACCGACACCACGATCTCCGCGTCCGACAGCGCCTCTTGGAGGTCACTCGTCGGCGTGAGTGCGTCGGGCATCGGGAGGTTCGGCAGGTACCGACCGTTGATGCGCGTCGTGCGGATCTCCTCGGCCTGCTCCTCCCGGCGCGCCCACAGGCGGGTCGGGTAGCCCTGGTCGGCAAAGTGTTTCGCGAGCGCGGAGCCCCAACTCCCGGCGCCGAGGACGGAGACCTTCATGGACTTCGAACGCTACCGCCGCCCCGGCGGCGGAGCAAACGCACGCCGTCACGCGACGTGCGGACGGATGAGCGTCGTACCCAGGTCGGCGGCGAGGAACGCGTCGAGCGGGTCGTCGGTGTCGCCGAGCTCCGGGAGCGTCGCGACCACGCGCGGGTCGGTCGACGTCGTTCGTGTCAGGATCACGTGGGCGTCGTCGGGGACGGCGCCGAGCCCCGACGCGTCGTCGGCCACGATCACCAGCGTCCCGTCGAGCCGCCGGGCGAAGTCGAGCGAAGTGCCGTCCTCGGCGATCGCGGTGTCGAGGCCCCCGGTGCCCTCCACGATCAGCAGCTCCGTTCGTCCCTGGGCTTCGGCGACGGCGTTCTCGAGATCCTCGAGCGTGAGCGCCAGCCCTGCGCGCCGGGCGGCGGTCGCCGGATCGTCGTTCGTAGGGAAGCGGTACGGCGAGGTGATCAGCGGCGGGAGCGGCTGGCGCACGGCGGCCCGCAGCGCGGCGCCGTCGCGGGCCCACAGGTCGTGGTCGTCGGAGTAGGGGCACCCGACCTGCACGGGTTTCATCCCCGCGGCGCGGACCTCGAGCGCGTCGGCCAGACGGAGGAGCGTCATCGCGACCAGCGTCTTGCCGACACCGGCCCGCGTGCCGAGCACGACGATCACGCGCGAACGATCCCCCTTTCTACGACGAGGGTCTAGAGGCGGAGCGCCCGCAACGTTACAACGCAGGGCGGTGGCGCTGCGCGACATCCTGGTCCGCGGGTTCTCCAGAAAGGTGTCACCCTTTCGGCCCGGCCATCGGGTCGAGCTGCTGATCGACGGTGGGCCCTTCTTCGACCGCTTCGTCGAAGCGATCGAGGCGGCCCAGAGCTACGTCTTCATCGAGTCGTACATCGTCGCCGCCGACAAGACGGGCTGGCGCGTCGCGAACGCGTTGGCCGAGCGTGCGCGCGCCGGTGTCGAGGTTGCGATGATGTACGACGGGTTCGGGTCGATCGACCTCGACGAAGACCTCGTGCAGTTCCTCGATGCGGCGGGGGTGAAGACCCACGCCTTCCGGCCGTTGTCGTTGTCCAAGCGCGTCTGGCCGTGGTCGCAGCGCAACCACCGCAAGATCCTCGTCGTCGACGGTCAGGTCGGCGTGGTCGGCGGGATGAACATCGCGTCGGAGTACGACGCCGTCGAGCGCGGCGGCGAAGGTTGGCGCGACACCGCGGTCTGCGTGCAGGGCCCCGCGGTCGGCGATCTCGAACAACTGTTCCGTCAGCTGTGGCGCCGCGAGAAGGCGGAGCGCCTGACGTCGTCACCGCTGCGTCCCCCCGAGTTCCCCGATGGCGACGAGGTCCGCTTCCTCGGCAACTTCGCGCGCCGCGATCGCGCGTTCATCCGCCGCGCGTACCTCCTCGCGATCACCAGCGCGAAGACGTCGATCCGGATCATGAACGCCTACTTCATCCCGGACCGCGTCATCCGCACGGCCCTCGTGCGCGCCGCGAACCGGGGTGTGCTCGTGGAGATCGTGGTGGGCGGCTCGACCGACGTGAAGGCGGCGCTCTACGCGACGCGCGCGCTGTACTCACGGTTCCTCAAGAACGGCGTTCGCATCTACGAGTGGCGCGAGAAGGTGCTGCACGCGAAGACGGCGGTGATCGACGGGGAGTGGAGCACGGTGGGTTCGAGCAACCTCGACTACCTCAGCTCGTTCAGAAACCTCGAAGTCAACGCCGGCATCGCGGGACAACGCGTGGGTACGATCATGGAGCAGCAGTTCGAGGCGGATCGGAACCGCTCGCAGCGAATCGACCTGCAGCTGTGGCGCGCCCGCCCGGTGTCGTGGCGCTTCTTCGAGTGGTTCTTCCGCGTCGTCGCGCGAACGTATTAGCGCTTCAGTTGCGCGACGCCATCTTCTTCGCGCTCGGGCCCAGCAGCTTCACGAGGTGCTGGTGGGAGTTCTGCGTCTTCTCGCCGCGCGGGCAGTCGCGATCGCTGTGCTCGCCGCACTTCAGATCCTCGTCGAGAAACGTCCGCGCGCCGCAGCGCTTCATGTACGTCATCAGGTCGCTGCAGTGCCGCGCGTGGTCGAGGCCGTACGCGTGCGCGATCTCCATCCCCGCCGTCTCACACATCGCGGTGACGTTGTTCCTCAGCGCGGCGGAGAAGATGAGCACGACCGCGTTCGGGATGGGTTCTCCGTTGAACGGAGCGAGACCGGTGGCGTGGTGGGTTTCCTTGCGACCGAGGTCGTCGGCTTTCCCACCGACGACCGCCATCATGTAACCCGCATCGATCGGACGACGGTCGACGACCGCGACGTCGTACCGCTCGAACTTCTCGCGCACGCAATTCACGAGTTTGTTCCACGTCGAGTTGCTCCCGGTGAACGCCGGAATCAACGCGGCCGCCTTGTCCTTGGGGACCAGGCTCGTCCGGTTCTTCGAAGCCTCGTCGACGCCGTGGGTGATCTCGGCGCCCTCGCGGTTCAGGTAGATAACCTTCGACGGGAGCACCGCCGGGAGCTGCAACTTCGGGATTCGATCGTAGAGGTTGTTGACCTTCAGGTCCTGCACGACCTTCTTCGGATCCTCACCCGTCAGCAGCAGGCCGACCATCGCACCGATGGCCGCGCACGCGATGACGAACGCCAGCCCGACGAACCACTTCCCTTTCATGCCAGCTCGAGCGGAGTCGCGACGCCGTTCGGCGGGAGGTTCTGCTCGGGGCGCGACGCCCCGCGCTCCGTGGGACCCGTCTGGTGGTACCGCTGCCCGGCCAGCCTACGGATCGCCGTGCGCGTCTTGCTCGACAGGTAACAGCTCGTGAACTCCACCGAGAGGTTCGGATCGAAGTATGGGTTGTCGAGCCCGCCGAGGTTCACCAGCGTGAGCACCTGCTCGGCCACACTCACCGGGCAACCGCCGAGCCGAATGACTTGCTCCTTGCGGTTCTTCCACATGTTCGCGCCGACGCTCGCCATCTTCGCGAAGATGTCGTCGTTCTTCGCGTCGAGCGGGTTCTTGTTGCTGCGGTCGACGTACTGCGAACCGATCTGCACCGGCTTGTCCGCGATCGTCCCGCGGTACTCCGCGCAGTCCCCGATGAATACGACCTTCTCGTCCGGCTTCGCGTCGATCACGCCTTCGTACTTACCGAAGACGATGTGCAGCGGCGGGAGCTTCGCGTCGGTCTGTTTGTCGAACACCCGAAGCAGCTCGATCGCCTCCTCGAGCGCGCCGGGGCAGCCGCCCCAGCAGTACGCATGGGTTTGGCTCGGCGGGCGCCCGCCGTACGCGCGGATCGCGGTGTCCGCGAAGTAGTCCTCCACGCGGATGAGGCCCTTGCGGAACCCTTCGGCGCGCACCTGCGCTTCTTCCAGCGTGACGTCGCCGGTGATGGTGATGTCGTCGACGTCGATCGGCCCGAACCCACGGTCGTGCGCGAGCGCGATGTGTTCGATGTCGCGCGGGTCGAGGTCGATGATGCGCGAGCACACCGCGTCGAACGCCGCCTGGTTGTTGCCCATGATGATCAGGCCCAGGTCGAACGGCGTCGGCGTCAGCATTCGCCCTTCGCCCGCGATGATGCCGTCGATCGCGATGAAGCGCGGCTGCGTGATGTACTGCAGGTCCGCGACCTTCCGGTTGAGCTGGTGGTCGTGATCGATGAGGCGGTGTCGGTCGTCCTGGATCCCGATGTAGTTCTTCATGCTGAACGTCACCGTCGTCCAAGGGTGCGCCTTGAACTTCGGGCAGTTCACGAAGAAGTCCGCGCGCGCGACGGGCTCCGGCGTGAAGAACCGATCGCGGAGCCGCCCCTGGTGATACAGCGGAATCTCGACCTGCGGGACCTCCTCGAAGTGGTACGCCTTCACTCCGCGGACGCGGTGGAGCATCTCGTAGTAGCCGGCGCCCTTGAACGAGTAACGCGTCGGCACGGTGATGCCGCAGCGCTCGCCGACCGCGAGCTCCGTCATGCCGTCGTCCCGATCCTTGAGCGCGTGCAGGACGCCCTCGACGAACTCGGGTCGCGTGTACGCGTGCGGGAACAGTTCGCCCGACGCGACGACGTTCGGCTTCAGGAGCGTGCGCCCCTTCGGCCGGAGCTCGAGCTCCTCGAGACCCTCGCGAACGATTCTGCGGATCTTCTGGACGTCGTACGCGGAGCACTGACGGATGATCACCTTGGGTGTCGCCATCTGCCCTCCATGGTACACCGCAGCGCCGTGCGTCACGTGGTCCTTTTGCGCGATGCGTCGCTCCCGGGCATCCTTGTCCGCATGTGCCGCCTGTGGCCCGTCCTGACCATCGCGCTGACGATGCTCATCGCGGGGTGTGGCGCGTCTCAGACGTCGTGCCTGTCGGGTGAGACGTGTGTCTGCTCCTCCTCACAGCCCTGCTCGCTCCTGTGCCCGTCGGGAGGATGCGAGGCCGACTGCGTCGACTCGGAGGCGTGTTACGTCGACTGCCCGGGCGGCGGCTGCACCGTGAAGGGCTCGACCGACGGCCTGACCAACGTCGTCTGCTCGGCGGGGGACTGCAACGTGGAGTGCATGGGGACCGGCCAGTGCGCGATCACCGCGTGCATGGCGGACTGCGACGTCGTGTGCAACGACAGCGCGCAGTGCACGAACGCGTGCACGGATCCGAGCTGCGACCTCCGGTGAGTCGGACGCCCGTCGCTCGAGGCTGAGGCCGAGCGCGAAGCGGTCGGTCCGAAGACCGTGTCCAGGTGGCTCGCGAAGCGAGCGACCGTGAAGGGCCAAGTCCTAGCCCAAGCCCGAGCCCGAGCCCTTGCCCCCTCGAGCGCAGGGGCCGCGGGTCGTGCTGCGGTCCTTGGCGAGCCGGAAAGGGCTGGGGCCGGGGCTGGGGCTAGGGTCCGCAGAGCATGATCGGGTCCCTTCTAGTTCCCCCGGCTCTCGATGATCTCCGCGAGCGACGCTGCCAACCCACGCAGCGCACCGTCACCGATGCTCACGCTCCGCAGCTGATCCGCGCGCGGCAACGCGCCAACGACCTCCGGGAGCGCCTGCACCAACGCCATCTGCACCGCCTCCTTCGAGCGGTCGTTGTCGATGCGCCGGCGCGCCGCCAACAGCTCGGCCGCCTCCCGTTCGATGCGGTGCCGCGAGGCCGCGCGTGCCTCGGCGTCCGCGAGCTCGACCTCCAAGCGCAACCGCTCCAGCTCCGCTTCGAGCTCGAGCTTCTGACGCTCGTGCGCGACGCGCTGCTCGAGCGCCTCGGCCTCCAGCTTCGCGCGCCGTACCTCGGCTTCGCGGCGCCGATCCTCCAGCTCCGTCGACGCCTCGATCTCCAACCGTTCGCGCTGCGCCCTCGTCTCGATGTCGCGCCGCGCGGCCTCGCGCGCCGACGCCGTCTCGCGCTCCGCGACGACCCCTTGGTTCGCGAGCTCGGCGAGCCGCGCCTCGCGCGCGCGCTCGGTGCGGAACGGGCGCTGCAACGTCTCCCAGACCGTCGGCGAGCACACGACCGCCTCCTTGATCTGCACCGTCACGATCTTCAGGCCGAGCCCCCGGTGCCGATCGCCGGAGCCCTCCGCGACGTGCCGCAACCTCGTGGTGAGCTCCTCGATGATCGGCTGCTTGTCTGCGAGCACGTCGTCGATGCTCATCGTCGCGACCTTGTCCTTGATCGCCGCCTCCGCCTGCTCGCGGAGCTGCACGTTGACGACGCGCATCGGCTCGTCGGGGTCCGACAGATCGAGCCGCTGGTACGCCGTCTCGAAGTCGTCGATCAGCCACTGCACGTACGCCTGCACGAGCACCCCCTGACGCTCACGGCACACGCAGTTCGCCTGGATGATGATCGTCTGCATCGCGGCCGGCACGACGAGGAACGCGTCGGTCACCGGGTCGAAGCGGAACGAGACGCCGAGCCCGATGTGCAGCGGGTGCGGTCGCCCGCGGCGAGTGTGCACGACGTACGCGTTCGGGGGCACGATGACGTTCTTCCACCGCCAGAACCCCGTCACGCGAACGTCCGCCGCGGGACCGCTCGGCGCCACACCGCCTCCGCCGCGCTGAATCATCGCCTGCGGCGCGGCCGACTTCCGTACTCTCAGGTCCGCTTCGAGCTGCGCTTTCTCCTGAACGACCTGCTCCAGATACGTGTTGCGTTGTGTGGCTGAACTCATCTGACGAGACTCCCCCCTGTCGCGCACCGTTTTGGTGCACCGACGAAGAACGTTGTTGGTAACGGCGCGAACGAGGAACGGTCCGCGCATCGGTGCAACGGAACGCCGCGCTCGCTTCATTCCCCTCGAACGCAAAAGGGGCCGAAAAGGTGACAAACTGTCGTCAGGATCTTTCGGGGTGACGAACTGTCGCTCGGAACCTCGTCTGATTCTCGGCGCCTTCACCGCATGAGAACCAAGAGGCGTGAAGCGCGCGCTCGTCCTCGCCGGCCTCCTCCTCCCGAGCACCGCGCTGGCGCAGTCTCCACACCAAGAGGCGCTCGAAGCGCACCAAAACGTCGCACCCTTCGACTTCCCGCCGCCGCCCGTCATCCACCGCGCCGACGAAGCGACGCCGCGCGTGAAGCGGGTGGTGTACGGCTACTACCCGTACTGGGTCGACGCGTGGGAGCACGTGCGCTGGGATCTGCTGACGCACATCGCCTACTTCTCGGTGAACATGAATGGCGACGGTACGCTCGGCACGACGAACGGTTGGCCCGACACCGACTTCGTCGACACCGCGCACCAGCACGGCGTGAAGGTCGACGTCTCGTTCACGCTCTTCTCCGGCGCCGAGATCCTCCAGCTGTGCAGCAACGACACGTTCCGCGCGCGAGGCATCGGCAACATGATCGACGCGATGGAAGCCGGCGGCGCCGACGGCGTGAACGTCGACTTCGAGTCCGTGAACGACGGCACCCGCGACTGTTTCACGCAGTACATCCGCGAGCTGCGCGAGACACTCACGGCGCGCGGACATGACAACGCGGTGGTGAGTATCGCAGGCCCCGCCGTCGACTGGACGGGTGAGTTCGATCTGCTCGCGCTCTCCGAGTACACCGACATCTACTTCATCATGGGTTACGGCTACCACTGGACGCGGAGCTCCAAGCCCGGACCCATCGGGCAGCTGCGCGTCACGGAGTCGTGGCGGCCGCACGTGTCGATTTCGATGCAGCGCACGCTCGATCACTACACGTCGCTCGTCCCCGCCGACCGGCGCGCGGTGATCGTCTTCGGCGTCCCGTACTACGGTCGCGATTGGCCGGTGACTTCGAGCGCGATGCACGCCGCGACGACCGGCAACGGCTCCGCGCGCACCTACGTCGCCGCGCGCGACGCCCTCGCCGCCGGACGCGCCCGCCAGTACGACGGCGACAGCGAGAACCCGTTCTACGTCTACCAATCCGGCGGGTCCTGGCGGCAAGCGTGGTACGACGACGAGGAGAGCCTCGCCGCGAAGTACCAGCTCGCGCTCGAGCAGGAGATCGGCGGCATCGGCATGTGGGCGCTTGGCTACGACGGCGCGTACCCCGAGCTGTGGGACGTGGTCGACGCGTACTTCACCGAGGAGCCGGTGCGGCGCGAGGGGATGCGCGCGACGCCGAAGATGTTGACGCTCCCCGCGACGGTCGAAGACGACACCCGAACCGCGCCGTCCAACTACTTCAATCGTTACGCCTGTGCGCCGGGGACGCCGGAGTACGGTCGCGAGATCGTGTACGCGTTCGACGTCTGCCAGCCCGGGGTCGTCGAGGCGACGGTCACCGACGGCGCTGGCGTGGACATCGATCTGCACCTGCTGACCGCGCCGGACGAAGCAAGCTGTGTTGCGCGCGACGACCGCACCATCTCTCAGGCCATCGCGCCCGGGCGTCACTACCTCGTCGCGGACTCCTTCGTGTCGAACCTGGTCCCGCTCCCCGGCGCCTTCACGCTCGACGTCGCGTTCACGCCCGACGCCGAGTCCGAGCCGTGCCCGGAGGGGACGAGCTGCGTCGCGGGGCGGTGTGTGAGCCTCCAGCCCAGCGGGCCGAGCGCGGGACCGAGCGGGACGCCGCAGGGGTGGTTGCCGCCGCCCGAGACCACGACCCCCACGGTTACCGAGCCGGAACCGATGAATCCCGAGACGCCGTCGATCCCCGAGGCCCCCGCCGAGGAGGAGACGCCCGAGACCGTGAACGGCTGCGGCTGCACCACGACCGCCGAGCCGGCGCTCCCCGCGGCCGGGATCCTCGGCGTGTTCCTGTGGCGCCGTCGTCGCCGTCGGTGAAGTTGCACGATCGACAACTCCCGTCGGTGCCCCCGGGTCTCGGCTCCTGATCCAACGCTCCGTCGCCTGGCACGGAACCTGCGAATCGTCCCTGTAGATGGGCGTACGCAACGACGGTGTCCGCAGGCGGCCGCAACCCCTGATCGACACCTCTGCGACGTCGCGACCGAAGCGGGTTCTGGACCAACCCGCTCCGGCCGAAGTGCGCCCCAAGCACACGCAGGTCGCGGCGTGGGCAGAGCGACTCGGCGCCGGCTCGGGAGGGCCGGCGCCCGCGACCCGGTCGGATGCACCCGTGTTTCGCGGTCGGGTCGGCGCAGGACCGTTCCGCGGCGGGCAGCCGCCGCCGACGAGCCCGACGACGACGCCCACGAGCCCGGGCGCTCCGCCGACCGAGACGATCGACGTCACGAACCGCAACTACGAGTTGATGCGTCGCTTCGACCGCAACGAGGACGGGATCCTCGAACGCGGCGAGCTCAACGAGGCTGTTCGCCGCGCGGGACAGACGCGAATCATGAACGAGGGGCAAGAGCTCACCACGCGCGAGCGCCAGCAGCTCGTCGCGGTTTCGCAGCGCGGCGTTCGTGTTCGACTTCAGTACCGCGGGAGCAACGGCGCGCGCGGCATCGGGATCGGCTCGGGGCAGATGCGCTGGAACGATGTCCGCTCCCGCCTCTACGCGGATGCCTCCGGTGATACGGCGTCGGTCGGTCGCGTCGGGCAGGGGCGCGTCCGCAACACGACCAACCTCGACTGCGGGCCCACTTGTGCGTTGTTCATGCACGACCGTCGCGAAGCCGCGGCCGGTCGCGCACCGACCCGTACGCACGCGCAGGCCGACGCGATGATCCGAAGCATGGCGATGAGCGGAGGCACGACAGCGCCGCAGATGGCCGGCATCCTCAACGACAACTTCCGCCACTCCGGCGGACGCTTCTATACGTACGGGCAACACACCGTCTCCTCCGCGACGCTCCCCGCGGAGCTCGCGCGCGGGCTCGCAGCCGACCCGGGCGGCGTGATGGTCCCCGTCGTGTCGACGTTCAACGCGACGAGCCAGTCCGGGACGCGACACTGGTTCGTGGTCACCGACGTCCAGGGGGATCGTGTGAGCTACTACGATCCCGCGGGACCCGACGGCGCGCAGCACATGAGGACGATGTCGCTGCGCGAGCTGCAAGGCATGTTGCCTCGATCCAACGCGATCTCTCCCAACCAGATCGTGTATGGCACATCGGTCGCCGAGTCGTCGTTGAGCGGAGCGCTCCGCGCAGGGACCCGGATCGGAGAGCTGGAGGTCGCGGGCTCGAACCCGGACCTCCATACGATCTCCACCCACGGGGTCTTCGGCCAGCGCTCGGATGCCCAGGCGGCGGCCCAGCGCGTTGCCGCCGCGACCGGGAAGGACGCGATCGTCCGGCGCGAGGGCAACGCTTTTGCGGTCTACGGAATCACCGAGATCCGGAGTCAGTTCGGCGGCTACTGGTCGGACAACACCCTCGCGGACCTCGACGCCAACATCACGGACGTCTACATGACAGACCCGACCTCGCGCCGCGTCCGCCGCGCGGCGTCCGGGCCGCCGCCCTGATTACTCGCCGCGGATGGCGGCTTCGAGCTGCGCGTCCGACGCGACGAGCCGACCCATCAGATAACCCTGCGCGCCCGAGTTGTACGCCACCGACAAGAGCGTCACGAAGGTCGCGAGCATCCACGAGAGCTGGCTCGCAATCAGGGTTGCGACGAGGATGATCGCGAACCCCGCCCCGACGACGATGAGATACGGCAGCCCCGCCCGCACAGCGCACCCGATGACCACGACCGGGTTGTAGATGCGGCCGATACTCTCCCCGAACGCCGCGACCGCGAGACCCATCGGCCAGTAGTAGAGCGCGAACAAACCGAAGAGGAAGAGGAGCAGGAGCTTGCCGACGGGGATGTCGAGTGCCTCCCACGCCTTCGCGAACGCCTCGTCCTCGTCGTAGGTCTCGTCCATCGCGAGCTCGCCGTCCGCGCCGTACAGCGAGTCGCCGAAGGGGTCGCCGCGCGAGGGTTCGTAGTCCTCGCCGATGACGAGCAGGATGCCTTCCTCGGGGATGACTTTGACCCAGTTGCCGTCCGAGCGCTTCACGATCGCGGGTGGGTCGTCGAAGCTCAGCGTTCGGTAGTCACCGTCGGGGAACCGGAAGACCTCGTCTGGGTTCCAACCGGCGATGCGCTCCTCCAGCGGCTCGGAGTCGTCGAGCGCGACCGTCGGCGTGAGCGCGTCGGCGACGATCGAACCGAGCATCAGACCCGAGGGGAGCCACAGCAGGATCGCGAGGCCGATGAGCGCGAGACCCGGCAGCACGAGCTCGCCCTTGTAGTCGTTGGGTTTCTCGAGGCGCGGCGCGGTGTAGTCACCGTCGTACGCCTGCCCCGCGCACTTCGCGAAGTAGTTCGCGAGCAACCCGATGTACGCGAACTTGAGCAGCAGCCCGCGGAGGCCCCTCGACCACGACGCGAGGACCAACACGAGCGTCAGGATCAACAGCCACAGCGCACCCATTCCATTGAAGGGAGCGACGAGGCACTGCCCGATCGTCCCGGCCTGCGGCTGCGGCACGGAGACGGGCTCCGCCTCCGCCGGCGGCGGTTCCACCGGAGTACCTGCCAAGACCGGCACTTCGGGGGCGAGCGGAGCCGGCGGCGCTGCCCCCGCGAGGGACGGTGCGCGCCCGGCCTTGATCTTCGCGAAGATGACCCCGCACGCCACACAGGTGTCGCTCGGCGGCTGGGGAAAGCTGCACTTCGGACACGCGAAGGCTTCGGCGGCGCGCGGCGGCGGCGCGAGATCGTCGATCGGCGGCGGCGCGACCTCGGGCGGATTCGTGACGTGCACCGGCGCCGTCGCGGGGGGCGCGTCGGCGATCGGCGTGGCGCCGAGGTCGAGCGGTTCGAGGTCGAGCGAGTCCTCATCGTCGGAACCGAACGCCGGGTCGGGGAGCGGGTGGGGCGTCGCCGCGCGCGGCGGAGGTTTCTCGGCCTCGGCCGGCTTGTTCCAGTTGTAGTCGAGGTCGAGCTCGAGCGGATCGTCGTCGCCACCCTCCCCGAAGCTCATGGTCGGATCCAAACAGCGCGAGGCTCTGCCCACAAGGCCGGGCTGGACCCCCTGGACGTGCGATCAGCCGCGTCGTCGCGCGCGCCAGCGTTCGGCGTCTTCGGGCCACATCGCGGCGAGCGTCGCGGCGACAGCGGCGGGGCAGCCGAGCTTCTTCGACCACAGCTCGTCGAGCGCGTAGATCATCGCCTCGGCCGATTCGTAGCGTTCCTTCGGCTTCCGCGCGAGCGCGGTCATCACGGCGGCTTCCGTCTCGCGGCTCAGGGTCGGGCGCACCTCGCGGGGTCGAATGACTCGACCGTCGACGATGTCGGCGAGGACGTCGTCCTCGTGGTCGCCGACGTACAGCCGTTGCTCGGTGAGCATCTCCCACAGGACGACGCCGGCGGAGAAGACGTCGGCGCGGTGGTCGACCTCCTCCATCGCGACCATCTCCGGCGCGAGGTAGCCGAGCTTGCCGAGGACCTGGCCCGGGTCGGTGTCGCCGTAGGCTTGGATCAGCGCGACGCCGAAGTCGCCGAGGATCACGCGCCCGTCGAACGACAGGAAGATGTTCTGCGGGGTGACGTCGCGGTGGATGAGGCCGAGCGGGCGCCCGGTGTGGCCGGTCGCGGCGTGGAGCGACTGCAGGCCTTCGAGCACCTCGGTGATGATGAACATCGCGAAGTCCAGCGGGAGCTCGATCTCCTTCTTCTTGAAGGCCTTCATCAGGTCGTCGAGCGCGCCGCCCTCCATCAGCTCCATCGCGATGTAGTAGCGGCCGTCGACCTCGCCGGAGTCGTAGGTTCGGACGAGGTTCGGGTGTTGGAGGAGGAGGGAGACGTCGGCCTCGGTGACGAAGAGGTCGCGGATCTGTTCGTCGCCGCGGCGGTCCTCGCGGAGCATCTTGAGCGCGACGTCGAAGGTGCCTTCGTCGTGGCGCGCGCGGAAGACGTGGCACATGCCGCCCGTCCCGAGTCGACCGAGGATGCGGTAGGGGCCGAAACGGGCGAGCGGTTTGTCGTCCGTCATCAGATCAATCCGCGCGCTTTGGCTTCGAGGTAGCGCGACACGAGCGCGCCGGTGAGTTGCTGGTGGAGGACGTCGAGCACGAGTACCCCGGCGCGGGTGAGCTCGCGGGTGAGTTTGTCGCGCCACAGCAGCATCTCGGCGGCGGCGGCCTGGATGCACACGTCGTCGTTGGAGATCGCCTTCATCGCCGCGCGCTCTTCCAGCTCTCGGTCCTTCAGGAGGACACACAGCGGGAGGTGCGTGGGGAGGAGGTCGCGCGAGAGCACCTGGATGCGTCGCGCCGTCTGTTCGTCGATCGCGTGGGTGATGAACACGACCAGCGTACGTTTGCGGACGTGGAGCTTGAGCGTCTTGAACGCCGCCTCGAAGTCCGACTCCACCATCTTGGGGAACAGGTTGTACGTCGCCTGGATGATCTGATTCGACGCGCTCGCCCCCGCGCGCGGCTTGATGATTCGGCTGACCTTCTCGTCGAAGGCGATCAAACCCACTTGGTCGCCGCGACGGATCGCGACGTGGGAGAGCATGAGCGTCGCGTTGAGCGCGTAGTCCAGCGCGGTGAGATCGTCCCAGACCGCGGTCATGAGTCGGCCGCAGTCGAGCATGAAGACCACGTTCTGGTTCCGCTCGATCTGGAACTCACGCACCGTGAATTTGTTGCGGCGCGCGGTGGCGCGCCAGTCGATGCGCCGGAACTCATCGTCCGGGAGGAAGTCACGCAGCCGCTCGAACTCGGTGTCACCGCCGCGCATCTTGGTGACCCGCGAGGACATGACGTCGCGGTTGGTGCGCGCGAGCAGCTCGTAGTGTCGGACCGCTTGCACGTCCGGGAACACGCGGATCTTCGTCTCGGCTTCGATGCGCACCTGGCGAATCCAGAACCCGGCGGGTGATTTGTAACGAACCCAGTGCGCACCGATGATCTGCGCGCCGCGCTGCATCGCCTTCAGCCGGTACGCGCCGCGGCGCACGAGGCCGGCGCCGACCTCGATGTTCAGCGGCAGCCCCTCCGTCTCGGCGTGTTCGAACACCGCGTCGTTCACCAGAACGTCGAGCCGGCGCCGCAGCTTGTTCTTCACCTCGACGGTGACCGTGACCTGCCGCGCGAGCGACACCGTCTCGGGGGCCTGACGGGTCACCTCCACGCCGGCCTTCCACACCAACGCCAGGTCGAGCAGCGCGAGCGCCACCAGCACCGCGTTGGTCACCAACAACGCGGGCAGGGTGCTCGGCTCCGCTACCGTCACGAGCGCCAGCACCAGGGGCGCCAGCAACGCGAGGAGCATCGATCGACCGGGGATGAAACGCATCGTCGCCTACGCTCAGTGGTCCGAGCGGCCTCCCCCACCCGGGAGCGGACCCACGCCCTGCGGCGGGATCGTGTCCGGGTCCATGCCGGCCGGGCGCGCGGGTGCGGAGCCCGACGGCGCGTGCGCCGGACGCGCCGGCGCGGACGGCGCGCGGTTGGCGTCGAGGAGCGTCTGGTCCTGGCCCGCCGGCGGCGCCGACCAACCCTGGTGCCCCTGTGGCTGCTGGGCCTGCGGTGTGTATGCCGGCGCGTGCGCGGGCGCCTGCGGCTGCGCGGGGCGATGCCCGGCGGACGCCGTCGGGCGGTGCGACTCACCCATGCCCGGCACCTGCGTTTCGTGCAGCACCGAAGCGACGACCTCGTCGGTCGTGACACCTTCGATCTCCGCGTCGGGCTGCAGGATGATCCGGTGACGGAGCACCGCGGCGCCGTGGGTCTTCACGTCGTCCGGCACCACGAAGTTGCGGCCCTGCACGGCGGCCTCCACACGCGAGGTCTGCAGGAGCGCGATCGCCGCGCGCGGCGACGCACCGATCTGCACCGCGCGGTGCCGACGGGTCACGCCCACGAGGTCGGCGATGTAGCTGATGATCTTGTCGTCGACCGTCACCTGGTTGATCGCCTGCTGCATCCGCACCAACCCCTCCGCGCTGGTCACGCGTCTCAGCTGCGCGGCTTCGAGATCGGCTGCGTCGAACCCATCGCGCACGTTCCTGAGGAGCTGCTCTTCGACGTCCTTCGCCGGGTGCCGAATCAACACCTTGAAGAGGAAGCGATCGAGCTGCGCCTCGGGGAGCGCGTAGGTGCCGGCGCTCTCCAGTGGGTTCTGGGTCGCGAGCACGAAGTACGGCGCCGGCAGCGGGTGGGTCACACCGTCCACGGTGACGGAGCGCTCCGCCATCGACTCCAGCATCGCCGACTGCGTCTTCGCGGGCGCACGGTTGACCTCGTCGGCCAACAGGATGTGCGTGAACACCGGCCCGTGTTTGAACTCGAACTCACCCTTTTGGGTGTTGTAGAGCGTCGAGCCCGTCACGTCGGACGGCATGAGGTCCGGCGTGAATTGCACGCGGCGGAAGTGACAACCCAGCACGTGGCCGAGCGTCCTCACCAGCAGCGTCTTGCCGACGCCGGGTACACCTTCCAGCAGCACGTGACCGCGCGCGAGCATCGCGACGAGGACGTTGCTCAGGACTTCGTCCTGGCCGACGAAGACCTTGCGGATCTCGTCCTCGATCGCCTCGAACATCTGACTGACTTGGCTCAGCTCCACGAATTCCTCCGCGTACTCATGACTTCATGTCCTTCCTGAACGACCGCTTCGGCTTCTTCGCCAGCTCGGCCCGTCGCCCTCCCAGGAGGCGCGACAGCGTCTGCAACATGCGCTCGCTCGCGGGCTCGGGGTCGTCCTGACGCGGCGCCCCCAGCTCGCTCTTGCCCTCGATACCAAGACGCAGCGCCGCGCGCACGTCGCCTTCGGGGAGGTCGTGTTTCTCGGAGAGCTCGTGCGCGACCGCGGCCCAACCGCCGTCTCCACGCACGCGCTCGCGGTTGCGCATCACCACCAGCCGCGCGAGCGCCGTCGCGGCGTGGGTGAGCCCCGGCTTCCCGCAGCGCGCGTACTGCCGGCCGATCGCTTCGACGTGCTCCACGAACGCCTTGTGCTGCCGCGTCTCGCGGTCGCGGAGCGGGCCGAACGCGGCGCCGAGGAAGACGTAGAGCAGCCCGAGCGACACCAACCCTTGCACGAGGAGGGGCAGCATGTTCGACGCCGCGAGCGGCTTCACGGGGTTCTTCGGCGCCGAGCCACCGCCGCCGCCGCCGCCCGACGTGAGCCAGCGGTCCAGTCGATCCGCGAACCACACGTGCCCGGTGTTGCCGGCGATCGAACCGAAGAACGTCCCGACGAAGCGCGCGTTCTCCCGGCGGGTGAGCGAAGCGTTCGTGAACAGGTCGCGGTCCGAGAACACGTACATGCACCCGCTCAGCGCGCCGGTCGAGCGCTCGCGGTGTGCGGTGAACGCCGGACCGATCAGGGCGGTCGTGCTGTTCTTCGTCCGCATCAACGGCTCGAGCTCGAAGCGGTCCTGGGCGATCGGTACGTAGCCGGCTTCACCGGTCCACGCGATGCGGTGACCGTCCGGGATGACCACGCGGTCGTTCTCCAGGAGCATCGACGCCGGGCGCAGGCGCTGCTGGCACTCGGAGGCGTCCGGGCCGATCGGGAGCGTCAGCTCCACCGGCGCGAGCTCTTCGCGGATCGGGCCGACCGTCGAGGTGTTCGGGAGGAAGTGCTTCGCGGTGCCGAGGTCGTCGATGACGACGAGCGAGATCCCCTGGTCGAGGATCGCGTCCACGACGAGGTCCTTCGGGATCTTTCCTGTGCGCGACGCCGACGTGCGGAACACGATGACGTCGACGTCCAGCGGCACTTCGGTGAGCGGCTCGAGGAGCACCTTCGGGTGCAATCCGGCGGCGCGCAGCGTCGGCACCAGCGCGCTCATGCCCGCGGGAGCGTGCGAGTAGAACGCGCGCGAGTCCTCGTCCTGCTGCGGGCAGCCCTGGAGCGTCACGGACATCGCGGCGAGGAGCGCGAGCGTCGCGGCGCCGGCGAAGGGCGCGGGCGGCTGGCTGTTCGGCACGAGCAGCGCGCGGCCCTCGGCGATCAGCTCGCGGAGGCGGTTCTCGTCGACGCGGCCGTCCCCGAAGCGCACGCGCTCCGTCTCGTTGGCGACGCCGCGGAACAGCGCGGCGAGCGGTTTGTGCCGGCGGATGCTGCGCAGGTAGTCGCCGTTGGTCTTCGACGGGTGGTACTGCGCGAGGCCCTCGTCGTCGAGGTGACGCAGCACCGCGAGGTGCAAGAGGATCGCGGCCTCTTCGCGATCACCGCGGGCGAGGGCGCGCTCCGATAGTTTCAGTAGAACGTGAGAGCGCGCCTCGGGGAGCGACTGCAGGTCGAGCGCGGCTTCGTCGATCTCGTCCTCCGCGAGGTCGATCTCCGAGCGCTCCCAGCCGGCGTCCTTCAGCGACTTCGCGAACACGAAGACCAGGATCGCCACGATGATCGCGAGGAGGGTGTACGCGATCTCCGGCGGCAGCAGCGGGACGGTGATCTTCTTGCGCTTCTTCCGCGGACGCGCCGTTCCGTTGCTGCCATTCGTCCCCTGTCGACTCCCGTCGCCGCCGCCGAACCGACCGAACATCGGCCGCCCCACGTACTCCTCCCAAGGGCAGCTCTCGAGCGCCGCCGGGCACACGTCGCGCGAGGACTCGTCGATGATTCCGCACAGGTCCGCGTCGACCACGCCGCCTTCGCCGTACTCCGGGTCGTGGCAGAACCGGTAGGCCTCGCGGTCGAACTCCTCCGCGCGCCACAGCGACGCCCGCGCACCCGCCTCCCGCGCCGGGGGCGGTGGCGCGAGTTTCTTCGGCAGGGGCTCCTCGGCGTCTTCGTCGGGCGGCGTCTCTTCCTCGGTGGGCTCCGGCTCGTAGTCCGCACGCACCAGCGAGAACTGCACGGCGTACGCGCCCATCGTGACGGTCGAACCGGCGTGTACCGTCACCGCTTCGTCGGTCGCTCGCCCGTCGACGAGGACGCCGTCGACCTCCGGCTCGATCCGGATCGCGCCGTTGTCGGCGACGACCGTCGCGTGCTCGGGGGCGAGGCCGTCGAGGCGGACGTCCGCGTCCTCGTCGCTGCCGAACACGATCGACTTCGACTTCGGCCAGCCCGCGGTGACGAGCTCGCCGTCGGCGTCGCGCACGAAGTAGCCCCACAGCGGCGAGCCGGCGAAGGCGCTCGTCGACGTCGTGAGCATCGCGACGAGCGCGAGCGTGGAGAGCGATCGCCGCATCAGGCCGCCAGCCGCTTCGCTTCCTCGCGCGCGTACTTCTGCGCGATCGCGTTGAAGCGAACCTGGATGTCCCAACCCTCGCGGCGCGTGCGCGCGTCGACGTAGTCGAACAGCCGCGCGAGCGCGACGTAGGGCGCGGCGAGCACGTAGCCGAACACGGCAAAGTAGGGACCGAGGTGCTCGCTCGCGGACTCGAACTGGAGCACGAACCCGACGACGAAGTTCAGCCCGAAGTACACCATCGCGACGACGCACCCGCGCACCACGCCGGTGAACACGAAGCTCCCCAACGCACGACCGAAGCTGTTGTGCAGCAGGATGCGCGCGCGTTTCATCGCGCGGCCGGCCGGGAGCTGCTCGAGCAGGACGACCTCCGTGACGTGCATGTGCGAAGGCACCACGAAGAGGCCCCACGCGAGGCCGAGCATGACCCCGAAGGCGGCCATCGTGCCCTCGTCGTCGGAGAGCAGGATCATCAGCACCGGCGCCAGGATGATCGCCGCGTGCATCGAGAGGAACGCAAACCGCTTGAGCACCGCGCCGAACGCGGCCGAGACCGACGTGGGGTTCGCGAACAGGTGCCGCCCCGCGAAGACCGTCACCACGCGCTCGTAGAACGGGACGATCGCGACGGCGAGCGCGCCCTGCACCTCGAACGAGAGATCGAATAAGATCGCCGCGCCCACGATGCCGCCGGTGATCACGATCGTGAAGATCGCGTACATCTTCATGAAGTCGCGCATCGTCGCGCGGAAGTAGCGGATGGCGAGATCGAACGTCTCGTCGAGCGAGCGCGGACGCAGGACGATGCGGGCCTCGAAGGAGGTGCTCACGAGACCCTCCCTTGGCGCAGCGCGATCACGTCCTCGGGGAGCGAGCGGTTGCGTCCCGCGAACGCGATGATGCCGGCCACGAGGATCCAGCCGACGAGCCCGCTGTAGTACTTCACGACCGGCGGCAGCGACGACGGCGAGTACCAAGCCTCCAGCAGCGCCGCGATCACCAGGAAGGCGGCGGCGCCCGCGACCTGGCGGAGGACTTCGAGGCCGTGCGCCTGCAGGTTGCCGGCGCGTGTGCGGCCGTAGGTCTTCACGAGCGCGAAGCCCATCTGTAATCCGGCGGCACCGCTGATCACGATCGCGGTCAGCTCCCACGGCGCGTGGGTCGACACGAAGCTGAAGATGTTCTCGCCGTACCCGGTGCGTGCGAGGTGCCCGAACACCACGCCCATCACCAGCCCGTTGTAGAGCAGGAAGAACACCGGCCCCAGCCCGAACAACACGCCGGTCGCGAAGCAGCGGAATGCGATGCCGACGTTGTTCCACACGTAGAAGCCCGTCATGCTCGCGTTGGTGTCCGCGGCGCGGCCGTCCTTGTGCCCCTTGCTGTGCATTTCCTCCATGCTCTGCAGCTGGCCGGCGCTCATCACCGCGAGCGCGTAGCCCTCGTCGACGTAGGAGGCGTACCCGGCGACGGCGCCCGGCACGTAGAACAGCGCGAGCGCGATGAGGAAGAAGCGGAGGTTCCGTCGCAGCGCGGCCGGGAAGTCGAGGAACATCGACAGCAGGCTGGTGCGCTGGCCGACGGACGTCCCGGCGTACAGCGCGTTGTGCGCGCGGCTCGCGAGGTTGTCGAGGTAGCGCTCCAGATCGGCGCCGAGTTTTTCGCGCCGCACGAGCATGAGGTCACCCGCGAGCGCGCGGTACAGCTCGGCCATCTCCTTCACGCCGGCCGGACCGAGCGTGTGCATCCCGCGGACGGCTTCGGCCTTGGAGAGGAGTCGCGCGAGGGTGTTCCAGCGTTCGCGGCGGCTGCGGACGAGCTCTTCGCGGTTCATGCGCCGATCCTCCGCGTCGGATCCTGCGCGCGCGCCCACAGCGCGGCGAGGAACTTGGTGGGGTCCTTCGGGTTCGGGACGGCGAGGCGCTTTGCGTAGTGCGGCGCGACGATCGCGGCGAGCTCGTCGCGCCGGGCGTCGCTCATGCGTTCGCGGCTGACGAAGAGCTCGAGGGCTTCGAGGTCGTCTTGGTCGAGGGGGAGGATGCCGGGGAGCTCCTGCACGATCTTCGGGTCGGCTTCGAGGGTCGGCGTGCTCTTCACGTTCACCGACTCCTCGACGACGACGATCGTCCCGGCGGCGAGGTCACCGAGGCGCTGGAAGCTCTTGTTGAACATCATGACGATCGGTCCGAAGAGCAGCAGCGTCGGCGAGATCCCGTGGTCGGCGGCACGGAGGAAGTTCCTGAGTATGGACTCGCGCCAGGTGATCGGCAGGCCGTTGGGTCGTACGACGCGCAGCTTGAACGCGATCTTCCCCAGGGAGCGTCCGCCGGTGATCGCCTCCGCGATGGTGAAGTAGAACCACTGGAGGATGAAGATGAGGAAGAGCGACAGGCCGGTGCCGAGGCCGGACGGTCCGACCGACGAAACCGCGCCGATGATCATGAGTAGCGCGATGGCGACGAAGAACTGAACGACGAGATCGAGCAGCCACGCGAGGAGGCGTCGGCTGGGCCCCGCGATGCGAGCCTTGAAGGCGAGGTGCTCCGGTGTGTCGACCTCGCGGACCGTGTCGATCAGCACCGACATCGAAGACGCGGACCATACCACCGATCGGTGCTAAGGAACGGGCATGCGCCTGACGAAACAGGTCCGCGTTCGTTTCGGTCACGCCGACCCCGCGCGGATCGTCTACTACCCGCGCTTCTTCGAGTGGTTCCATGACACGTTCGAGACGTGGTTCGACGAAGTGCTCCAGATCAACTACGCGGAGGTGCTCAACGGAAGGCGCGTCGGCTTCCCGACGGTTCAGGTCGCGACCGAGTTCAAGGAGCCGGCGCGCTTCGGTGAGGTGGTCGACGTGCAGATGTTCCTCTCGCGTCTGACGGACCGATCGGCGACCGTGGAGTACCGCGTCTACCGGGAGGGGCGGCTGCTCGCGACGGCGAGTGTGAAGGTCGTGGCGATGAACCTCGACGAGCACACCAGCACCACCATTCCGGGTGACATCCGTGCAGCGTTCGAACCCTACGTCGAAGAGAACGCCGATCCGCCGAACACCGCCCGACTGTACGGTTGACCATTGACCGCGCGCGGGGCGTTCGGGGTACGACCCGCCCCAAGATGGCGAACCGACGGCGACGACGACGACTCTGGGAGCGAATGCGCGGCTGGCTGTGGATGCCGGCGATCGCGTTGGTGGTGAGCGCCTGCGAGAAGGTGCCGTCGGAGATTCGGATCAAGGGGCCACTCGACGCGGTCGAGTCGCTGCAGAAGACGAAGGACGCGAAGACCGTCTTCCCCACGTTCGAGAACAAGGGCGACACGATCAAGCTGCGTGTCTCCTCGTTCGACGACCGCGGCGTGTACATGGGCGTCGCGCCCGTGAAGTGGGACTCGACGGATCGCACGGTCGCTTCGATCGATCAGTCCGGCGTCGTCACGATCCTCGGCAGCGGGAAGTCGGTCATCAAGGCGCGCACGACGAAGCTCGAAAAGGAGCTGTCGGCCGAGGTGCCGATCGAGGCCGTCATCGTCGACAAGATCCGCTGGGTGGATCCGCCGGAGAGTGAAGAGCCGATCGAGATGCCGATGGGTGAGATCAAGAACTTCAAGGCCGAGGTGCTCGACGATCGCGGCAACGTGATCGAGGACGCGAAGATCGATTGGAACGCGTCGAGCTGGGCGGTCACCGTGACGCCGACCGGTGAGGTCGAGGCGCGCGCGATCGGGTCGGCGACGCTCACCGCAGAAGCCAAGAACGGCGAGCGCGTGCGGCACGACATCAGCGTCGTGGACTGGGTGAAGAAGAAGAAGCGCCGGCGTTGAGCGGCTCGATCGAGGCGGTCCGCGCGGCGCTCGCGCGTGTGATTCGCGGGAAGCCGGAGGCGATCGAGCTCGTCCTCGTCGGGATCTTGAGCGAGGGGCACGTCCTCATCGAGGACGTCCCGGGCGTGGGCAAGACGACGCTCGCCAAGGCGTTGGCGAAGGCGCTCGCGCTGGAGTTCACGCGGGTGCAGTTCACGCCGGACCTGTTGCCGACCGACATCCTGGGGACGAGCATCCTCGAACCTTCGCAAGGCACGTTTCGCTTCGAGCCCGGGCCGATCTTCACGCAGGTGATGTTGGCGGACGAGATCAACCGCGCGTCGCCGCGGACGCAGTCGGCGCTCCTCGAAGCGATGAGTGAACGACAGGTCACGCTCGACGGGAAGACGCGCACGTTGCCGGCGCCGTTCTTCGTGCTGGCGACGCAGAACCCGGCGGACAGTCAGGGCACGTACCCGTTGCCGGAGGCGCAGCTCGATCGGTTCCGCGTGCGGGTCACGATGGGTTATCCGACGGAGGCCGAGGAGCTCGAGGTGCTCTTCGATCGCAAGACCGACGATCCGCTCGACGCGGTGCAGCCGGTGCTCGACGGTGCGCGCGTCACGGAGCTGATCACGGCGGCGCGCCGGATCGAAGTGCAGCGCGACGTCGCGCTGTACGCGCTGCGGCTGGTGCGGGCGACGCGGGATCACCTGGACCTGGAGCAGGGCGTGTCGCCGCGCGGAGCGATCGCGCTGTATCGCGCGGCGCAGGCGCGCGCGTTGATCACGGGCCGGGACTACGTCTCGCCGGACGACGTGCAGGCGCTGGCGGAGCCGGTGTTGGCGCACCGGCTACGGCTCGGCCAGCAGGCACGGTACGGCGGGAAACACGCGGCGCAGATCGTTCGAGAGATCGTCGCGGGCGTCGCCGTGCCCACCTGATCTCGACGGCTCGACCCGTCAGTGTCGGATCGATCCGACACCTCGCGGACCGCCGCCGGGGGGAGGGACGTTTGGCCCGCCGGGTGCTACTGCTCGGCGGCACCCATGACCAACCTCGACGTCACGCGCCTCACCGGAACCAACCTCACGGGCAACATCGACCCGGATTCCGGGCAGGTGACGCTCGAAGGGACCCGCATCACGGTCGACCATTTCCGGTTCGAGGGGAACCTGGAGGACGCCGAGCGAGCCGGGCTGCTGGCGGGCGCGGCGGACACCGGGCTCGACGTCTCGGAAGGCGCCGACCGCGTCGCCGAGATGGCCGACGGCGATGACGCCGCCGCGACGAGCCCCGACCCCGAGCTGCCGTCCGCGAACTACGCGCGCCCCGACAGCTACGCGAACGGCGTCTACGCCGAGGCCGGATCCGCCGAGGAGGTCGGCGAAGGCATGAAGGGCGAGCACGTCCGCGCGCGTCAGCAGGAGCTCGCGGACGCCGGCTACGACCTCGGCGAGCACGGCGTCGACGGCTTCTGGGGCCCGGACACTCAGGCGGCGTGGACCGACTACCAGGCCAACGGCGGGCGCCCGATGAGCGAGGTCGACGCGGACGACGACACGACCGGCCCCGATCGCACGCGACAGCACGAAGTCATGCAGGACGCGTACGACGCGCAGGCGGACACGGTGACCGCGACCGCCGCGCCGGAGTTCTCGCTCGACGCCGACGCGCGCACGCTGCGCGTCGAGGGGACCGGCGAAGGGGATCGGATGCGTCTGAGCTACGACGCCGAGCGCGAGGCGTACGATCTCAACTACACCAACGCGGACGGCGAGGAGTCGCTCCTCACGTCGGTGCCGGGTGCCGACCTGGACCGCGTCGAGATCGCGGGCCGCGGCGGTGACGACACGATCTTCCTCGACCCGTCGTTGAACGACGCCGAACGTCGCCTCGAGATCGGCGCGGGCGGAAACGCGGGCGACGACGTGATCCTCAACGCGGCCGACGGCGCGACGCTCGTCGACGGCGACGGCAACGACCGCTACCTCAACAGCGGCGACGGCGTGACGATCGGCCAGTACCGTCCGGGCGTCGGTGAAGCGCCGGTCACCGGATCGGACGCGGTGTTGAACGCCGGCGACGACGCGCACATCTCGTTCGCGAACGACGGCGACCACCTCGTGTTGAGCGAAGGCGACGACGCGCGGATCGTGCTCGGCGACGGTGACAACCTGGTCGCGACGGAAGGCGAGCGCAACCGCGTGCTCGTGGGCGACGGCGACAACGTGGTTCACGAGTCCGAGCCGGAAGAAGAGCTGCCCCCCATCACCACCCCGATCGAGCTGTAGAGGTTAGGCCATGAACCAAGAACGTCAGGACACCACCGCCCTCGCCGACTTCGCGCTCCGCATGGTCATCAAGTCCAAGGGGGGCTACCGCTTCCAGGCCGACGCCGCGAAGGGGCTCGACCTCGCGCTCGACGCGATGTTCGCCGACAAGAAGTTCGAGCCGCGCGCGCAGCTCGAAGCGCTCGTTCGCCTCGGGTTGCTGTTCGAGACGAAGCACCGCGCGGCGCCGATCGCCGACACGATTTACGCGGTGCTCGCGAAGGACGAGCGCGCGCTTCGAGCGCTGGGGATCGCCTCCGGTGCGAAGAACCGTCAGCTCCGCGCGCGCTTCGCGCGGATGGTCGGGGAGTCCGTTTCGAATCGCGCCCCGGTGTTCGGGAGCGCTGCGCCGGCCGGCTCGCTGAAGGTGTCGAGCTTCCTCGACCCGACCGCGTCGCCGCTCAAGCGGCGCCCGGCGGGGAAGCGCCCGACCAGCCCCGCCTCCACCAAGCGTCGACGGGGCAGCTGGGACTGACGCGGTCACTGCCCCGGCGTGCACACACCCGTCACGACGGGGCACCCGGCGCAGGGGATGGGGTGTACGGTGCAGTCCTTCTCGACCGCGAGTTTCCAACAGTCGGCGTAGTTCTGACAGATACAGCCGCCGAGACCACACCAGTACGCCTGCACGTCCGGCTCGCCGCAGCTGACGCGGCCGCGCTGCGTCTCCGCGCACAGCGACAGTGATCCGCCGACGGCGTCGCCGACGGACAGGGGCGTTCGTCGGTCCGCGCTGACGCACATGACCTCGCGCTGTCCGGCGAAGCAGAGATCGCCGTCCATGCCGAAGTCCCGAATGAGCTGGTCACGTTGGGGGGACGTCGTCTTGAACGACGCCTCGTCCGAGGTGGACGCGGTGAGGTCGTCTTCGAGGCCGCCGCAGGCGGAGCAGAGGGCGAGGAGGGTCAGGGTCGTGGTGAGCTGTTTCATGCCCGACGTGGATTCCAAGCGGCGTGCCAAGACGCGCGGGCAGTCGTTGGGCTGAAATCGGCGATTCGAGGCCGTCCACGGACTGTACGCGGACAGTCAGGGGCGCCGGGCGATCGCGATCTCGGACGTGGGCCCCTCGCGGAGGAGGCGCGTGAGCACGACCTCCGACGGATACAGGGCCGCGCCGATCGTGTAGCCGGCGCCCGGGACCTTCTCGCTGAGCTTCTGCATCCACCACCACGCCTGGGCGTGCAGCTTCGAGTCGGAGTCGACCGGCTCGTTCATCAACACGAACCACGGGCGGCGGCGTTCGATGACGAGGCCGCCGCGCTGCACGGCGCGTTCGACTTCGTCGAGGCGTCGCGACGTGTGCCACGCGTGGTCCTTGTCGGAGCTGCGGTGCAGGAAGTTCTCCGTGAAGACGATGCGGCCGCCCGGGTTCAGCAGCCGCGCGAGGTTCGCGAAGGCGCGGGCGTACGCGTCGTCGTCGACGACGTGGTAGAGCACGTCCATCACCGAGATGAGATCGAACGTGCCGAGCGCATCGAGGGGCTCCTCGGTGGTGATGTCGAGCGGCTCGATGCGGAGGTTCGGGTAGGCGCCGCGCAGGCGCTCCACGGCGACCTCGGAGAAGTCGGTGCCGACGAGCTCGCGCGCTTCGAGCTCCGTCCAGCGTTCGAGGTAGAAGCCGGTCCCCGAGCCGACGTCGAGGACGCGCGCGTCGGCGACGTCGACGCCCGACTGACGCACCGTCCGACGGAAGACGCGGCGGCGCACGCGGTACATCCACTCGTTCAGGCCGCGCAGCCCGAGGAAGCCGACGCCGTCGAGGCCGCGGGTCGCCTCGTGTCGCTCGTTCCAGTAGCGCTCGGGATCGAAGGCCACGCGCGGGGCCTAACACGGTGGCGGGTCGCGGGGCACGAACGAACGCGATCCCGTACGACCGAGGTGCGGTGGCTGCGGGCCGACGATCGCGCTACCGTGCCGAATCACCGTGCGGGTCGACTTCGCGCGCCTCAATCACATCCTGATCCCCGACACCAAGACGGGGCGGGACAAGTTCCGGCAGGGGCGCTTCGCGTTCCTCGCCCGACCGCTCGAACGTTGGTATCGCGGCGGCACCGACGTCGGCCGGGTGCTCTGGGTGCTGTGGCTGATCGTCGGCGCGTTCGGGCTCGAGGTCCGCGAGAACGCCGTGCACATCCTGTGGTGCGGGCTCACGGGGTTGTTGGTCGCGGGCTGGGCGCTACGTCGGTTCTACGCGCTGGATGAGGTCTCGGTGCGCGTCGAGCACGCGCCGCGCGTTCGCGAGGGCGAGCGGCTCGACGTGACGTTCGTGCTCGAGAACCGCGGCGACCGCGACCACTTCGCGATCGCCATCGATGGGCCGCTGCTCCCGTGGGACGGTCGCTACCTCTCGCGTCAATCTGGCTTGCAACACCTCGCGGCGGGAGCGACGGAGCGCGCGATCATCCCGTTGGAGTTCGTCGCGCGCGGTGAGCACCACCTCGACCCTTTCCACGTCGCCGCGACGGTCACGTTCGGGCTGACGTTCGGGCCGACCATCGAGACGGCCGGCCTCAGGTTCCTCGTGTTGCCGCGCCTCGCGAAGATCGCGCGGCTCGACCTCGAGACGACAGCGCGACACCAGCCCGGCGGCATCGCCCTGGCTTCGCAGACCGGCGAGGCGCGGGAGCTGATCGGGTTGCGGCCGTATCGGCCCGGCGATCCGGTTCGGGATCTCTGCCACCGCGCGTGGGCGCGGACCGGGACACCCGTCGTGCGCGAGTACCAGCAGGAGTACTTCACGCGCCTGTCGCTGGTGCTCGACACGGATCTCGGCGCCGCGGATCGCCCGACGCTCGAAGCCGCAATCCGAGTTGCGGCGGGTGTGTTGGCGCACCTCGTCCGCGGGGACGTGCTGGTGGATCTGATGATCGTCGGCGGGGAGCTGCACCGGCTGACGCTCGGGCGCAGCCTCGGTCGCCTCGAACAGGCCCTCGACCTCCTCGCCGTCGTCGAACCCGGGGCGACCTTCGAGGCGGCGCCTACGCTGTCGTTGATCGCGCCGCACCTCGATCGGTTGTCGTCGGTGGTGATCGTCGCACTCGCCGACGACCCGGAGCGTCGCCGCGTCGAAGCGGAGATCCGCCGACGCGGGGTGGGGTGCAGGACGATCGTCATCGGCCAGGACGTGAGCGTCGAAGCCGTCGAGCGCGAGGAGGCGATCACGCTGTGATGCGGAGCCTCGTGATGCGGCTGCCGCTCGTCGTCGCGACGGTCGGCTACGTCGTGCTCGGTGGTCACCCATTCGTCGGTGGGGTGGCGGTGTTGCTCACGCTGCTGCCGTCGCTCGTCGCGCGCGCGCCGCGCGGTGTGGACGCGGTGTTTGCGTCATTCGCCGCCGTGGGTGGCGCGACGTTCGCCGCGCTCGTTCCGGCGACCGAGGACCTGCTCGGCGCGGCCGCGCCTCGGCGTCTCTACGACGCGGTCGCGTTGGCCGGGGTGTTGGCGGTCGGCGCGCGCGTTCCATTCAAACGACCGATCGGAGGGTACGAGCTCACGCTCGGCATCGCGATGCTGGGGGTGATGGGCCTCGGCGACGCCCGACCCCTCACGGCGTTCGTGCCGCTCACGATCGGCTTCGTCGCCGCGGCGATGGGGGGCCTCACCGCGGCCGATCCACGGCGGGCCTTGTCGCTCCCGGCGTCGCGTCAGCGCGTGGCGATCATCGCCGCGACCTTCATCGCGCTCGCGGTCACGGCCGTGCTCGGTCGCGCGTTGCCGGTCGCCAACGCGTACGTGATGACGTGGTTCGAGGGGAGCGAGGATCGGCGGGCGGGGTTCGGCGACACGATCGCGCTCGGTGGGCTGCGCGAGATCCTCGACGACGACTCGGTGGCGCTCCGCGTCTTCGGCGAACACGTCGATCACCTGCGCGGCGCGGTCTACACGCGGTACGGCGCGGGGCGCTGGTACGGTCGACTCGGCGCGAGGGGGGCGCGGACCGACGTCAGCCGTCGCGCCGTCACCACCTTCGTCGAACACGTCGACGCGGACGACGAACACTGGTTCGTGCCGCTGGACGCGGAGGTGGTCGACGTCCCCGGTGGGATCGTCACCGTGGACGAACTGGGGGTGATCGCCCCGCCCGAGGGGGTCAGCGCCGACCGCATCGGCATCGCCGCGACGGCACCGCGGGTGCTGCTGCCGCCGGACGAGGACGATCTCGCGTTGCCCGACGCGCTACGTCCCGAGCTTCGTCGCGTGCTCCGGGCGTGGACGTCTTCGTCGTCGCCTTCGCTGGATTCCATTCGAGCGAAGCTCGCCACGTTCACCTACGCGCTCCAGATCCCCGAGCACGACCCCGACAAGGACCCCGTCCTCGCGTTCCTCGAGGATCACCAGACGGGGCACTGCGAGTACTTTGCCTCCGCGATGGCGCTCCTCGCGCGCGCGTCCGGCGTACCGGCGCGCGTCGTCGGCGGATACCTCGTCGTGGAACGCAACGCGCTCGGTGGGCACTGGGTCGTTCGCCAGCGCAACGCCCACGCGTGGGTGGAGGCCTACGTCGACGGCGCCTGGCGAACCTTCGACCCCACGCCAGCCAGCGGGCTCCGGCGGCACATGCCCGAGGAGTCGGTGGGCTTCGACGCGTTCGTCGGGCTCGTCGCGGTGTACGTGAATCGGTTCGGTCGGTTCGTCTACGCAAACGTCGCGTGGTTCGCGCCGACGCTCGTGTTGCTCGCGATCCTCTTTTTGTTCCGGCGCGAGCTGCGCGCGTGGTTCGTGCGGTCCGAGGGGCCCACGGAGGTCGCGGTGACGCTGAGCTACGCGACGACCGACGAGGCCTACGCCGCGTTCGAGGCTCGGCTCGGCGCACGAGGTTTCCGCCGCGAGGAGGCGGAGACGCTCGAACGATTCGCCGCCCGCCTCGCCGAGGATCCCGCGCTGGTCGGGGACGCCGAGCTGGTGCTCCGGTACGCGGTCGTGCGCTACGCAGGGCGCGCCGACGCGGCCCTGAGCGCCGACCTCACGGCGCCGTGACGATAGAACAACCTTCTGCCAATCCCTTGGCACCGCGCTGGCGCGCCCGCGCGCGCGCGCCGAAGATGCATGCATGAAGTCCAAGTATCTGGAGGTCGTCCGCGTCGACGAGATCCCCGTCGGGGGTTGTCACGCGCTCAAGACCGGTAACTGTCCCATCGTCGTCTTCCGCCCGGAGGAAGGCGAGATCTACGCCGTCGAGAACCGCTGCCCGCACGAAGGATATCCGCTGTCCACGGGCCGCGTCGCCGACGGCAAGCTGACTTGCGAGTGGCACAATTGGAAGTTCAACCTCGCCGACGGCGAGTGTGTCATCGGCGGTGAAGACGTCCGCTCCTTCCCCGTCGAGGTCCGCGACGGCACGGTGTGGCTCGACGTCACCGAGCCGGAGTCCGATGCCATCGTCGCCGCGGAGCAGAAGAGCCTCGTGAAGGCCTTCGACGAGGGCGACTTCTCCCACGCGGCCCGCGCCGTCGAGCGCCTCCTCGCCGCCGGAGAATCGACGTCCGACGTCCTCGCGTTCGGCGTGGAGTGGGGCGCCCGACACTGCCGCTGGGGCTTCGACCATGGCCTCGCCACCGCGGCGGACCTCGGCGCGGCGATCGAGCGGCGCCCGTATGATGCCGACTACTTCATCGTCGATGCCTTCGAGCTCATCGTGCAACCCAACTTGCGCCTCCCGGAGATCGCCGCGCCCGAGCCCGGCGAGCGCGGCGACGAAGCCGCGTTCCGCGCGGCAGTGGAACGCGAGGACATGGAGGCCGCGCGCTCGATGATCGCCGCGGAGTGTGCCGCCCCGGACGGCGTGGCGCGTGCGTTCCGCTGGATCCGCCACGCCGCGACCGACCACTTCTTCGACTACGGCCACGGCCACATCTACGCGGTGAAGGGTGAAGAGCTCGTCGAGCGGGTCGGCGAGGCGCACGCTCCGGCGGTGCTCGTGTCCCTCGCGGAGGGCCTCGTGTACGGCACTCGCGAAGACCAGCTGCCGTACATGCGGTCGTACCAAAAACACGTCGCGAAGTACGAGGCGCGCCTCGACGACCTCTTCGAGCGCGCGCAGGACGCGCCGTTCGACGTCGAACGCGTCGTCGAAGCCACGACGAACGGCACCCTCGAGGAAGCCCTCGACGCGGTCGGCGCGGCGCTCGAGCAGGGCGCGGAGCCGGCGAAGATCGCGCTGGCGTTGTCCCTCGCCGCGAGCCGTCGTCTCCTCGCGTTCGACCTCCGGCTCGAAGGTGATCCGGAGGCGCAGGAGGGGTGGCTCGACGTCACGCACGCGCTGACCCACGCCGACGCCGTCTACGAGTCGCTGCGTCGCCACAAGACGCCGGAGCTCCTGCGCGGGTTGTTCCAGTCGGCGCGGTTCATCCAGCACCTCGCCGTGCTCGACGCGCCGCCCTCGCCGGGACCCCAGCGCACGCTCGACGAAGCGATCCGCCTGCAGGAACCGCAGGCCGCGGTCGCCGCGGTGCTCCGGGAGCCGGCCACGGCCGGTGACATCTTGATGGATCGGGCCGCCGACGGCCTCGCGGTGCTGCCGATCTTCTTCGCGCACCGCGTGAAGACGGCCTTCGCGGCGGTGCGTCTGTCGGACGCGCTGACCGAGGCCTTCCCGGAGCGCGACGACGCCCACTGGCCCCTCGCCGCGGCGGCGCGCTTTCTCGCGAGCAAACTCAGCGAGCGCCGGGTGCGACGCCGGGTGTTCACGGCCCGGACGTTCGTGCGCGAGGGCAAGATGCCGCGACGTCGCTTGGGTTACTGAGGCGTCCGAGTCCTCCGCGGACGTCCGACGACACCCCCCGCCCTTTCCGCTACCTTCCGCGCATGCGCCGCTGGCTCCCGATCCTCTTTGCGCTCGCCGCCTGCTCCGGCGATGACGAAGACGCTCCGCGCTTCGACTCGGGGCCCTACCGCGCCGAGGTCAGCATCGAGGACCGAACGATCCTCATCGGACCGGAGGGGGCGCCGCGCGTTCGCTTCGAGGCGGACGCGTTTGTGTTCGGCTTCGTCGACCGGCTCGAAGAGGACCTCAGCTACGACCCCTTCTGGTTGATCTACGACGACGCCCTCTTCGACCCCACCGAGCCGCCCGGGCTTCGTTGGCGCACCCCGCGCGAGATGATCGTCGCCGACAACGGCAACATCGACGTGATCTTCGAAGGCGGCCGTCGTGCCTCCCTCGCGATCTCCACCGGCGCCGAAGGGGCGTTCCGCTTCCAGCTCGTCCCCGACCCCGAGGGCGCGCCCATCGCGTTCATGCGCCTCCGCGTTCGCAGCCACCCGACCGAAGCCTTCTACGGTCTCGGTGAGCACCTCGACGACGTCGACTCCCGCGGCAAGATCCGATCGATGCAGCTCGAGCCAGATCTCTCGCTCGAGGGCGCGAGCAACGAAGCGCACGTCCCCGTGCCGCTCCTGATCGGCACGACCGGGTGGGGGCTGTTCGTCGAGAGTCGTCGGTTCGGGGTCTTCGACGTCGCGCGTGAAGAGGACGACCTCGTCGAGATCACCTACGGCACCGCGGAGGCGAGCAGCGAGGGGCTCGTGTTCCACGTATTCCTCGAAGAGCACCCGCTCGACATCACGAAGCACTACTACGACGTCACTGTGCCGCCGCTGCTCCCCGCGGAGTGGGTGTACGGGCCGCTGATCTGGCGCGACGAGAATCGCGACCAGGCCGAGGTCGAAGACGACATCCGCCGCATCCGCTCGCTCGACCTCGCGACGAGCGGCATCTGGATCGACCGCCCGTACGCCACCGCCGTCGGTGTGTTCGACTTCGAACCCGACGACTACCCGGACCCCGCCGCGATGATCCAAACCGCGCACGACGCCGGCCTCCGCGTCGCGTTGTGGCACGTGCCGTACGTCTCGCAGGACGCGACCGAGAACCGCGCGAAGGTCGAAGAGGAGGGCTGGTTCCCACCGACGATCGGCGTGCGCCTCAACAACTGGAGCCCGCTCCTGGACCTCACGAACGCCGACGCCTACGCGTGGTGGCAGTCGAACATCCAGACCTACGTCGATCTCGGCATCGAAGGTTTCAAGCTCGACTACGCCGAGGATCTGATCTCCGGCCTCGGCGGCGCACGCACCGCGTGGGAGTTCGCGGACGGCAGCGACGAACGCACGATGCACGATCGTTACACCCGCCTCTACCACCGCGTGTACGCGGAGACGCTCCCGCAGGACGGCGCGTTCCTGTTGTGCCGCGCCGGGCGGTGGGGCGACCAGGCCAACGCCTCCGTCATCTGGCCGGGCGACCTCGACGCCGACTTCTCCTTGCACCGCGAACGCGTCGACCCCGACGACGACAGCCCGTACAACGCCGTCGGCGGCCTCCCGGCGAGTGTGATCATGGGCCTCACGCTCGGCCCGTCCGGCTTCCCGTTCTACGGCGCCGACACCGGCGGCTACCGCCACAGCCCGCCGGACGAGGAGACGTACATCCGGTGGTTCCAGCAGACCGCGCTCTCCGCCGTCATGCAGGTCGGAGACTCGTCGTCGCAGCCGCCATGGGTGTTCACACCCGAGAACGGTCGCGACGAGGACACGCTCGCGCTGTACCGAACCTACGCGCGTCTGCACATGCGGCTGTTCCCGTACGTGTGGAGCTATGCAAGGCGCCTTGCGGACGACGGGCGTGCGATCCTTCGCCCCCTCGGCCTCGCGCACCCCGAGCTCGGCGTGCACCCGTCGGACACGTACCTCCTCGGCGAGCACCTGCTCGTCGCGCCCGTCGTCACGCGCGGCCAGCGTGAGCGCGAGGTGCAGTTTCCGTCGGGGACTTGGTACGACTGGTGGAACGGCGCTGAGCACTCCGGCGTCGAGACGGTCGCCGCGCCGCTCGAGAAGCTCCCGCTCTTCATCCGCGCCGGCGGCATCGTGCCGATGCTCCGCGACAACATCGACACCCTCGCGACCACCACGTCGACCGCGGTCGAGAGCTACGCCGACGACCCGGGCGCGCTCACGGTGGTCGTCGCACCGAACGACGGCGAATCCACCGAATATACGGTATTCGATGGAGCGACCATCTCCAGCCGCCGCGAAGGTGGTACGCACATCGTGGACGTCAGCCCGGGGGCGACGTTCGAGGGCTGGAGCATCGAGATCTACGCACCCGCTCAGGGGCCCGCCGAGGTCACCCTCGACGGCGCGGCGGTCGTGCCGGTCGTCGTGGACGGGCGCGTCGTCGTCGACGCAGGGCCCGGTGCGCACCAGATCCGCGTCCGCTGACGCGGCGCGTCGTCCGGTCTCGGGCGCTCGACCGACGAAAACCTGACCGACTGCCTACATGTGTGGTAGGTGTAGGATGCGTGGCGTCGTTCGGGATCCATCGCCTGGGGCTCATCGCTCCGCCCGGCCTTTCGACGGCCGACGTGGATCCCTCCGTGGAGCGGGCCGAGCCGCAGCTCCCGCCGGTCCGAGGGTTCGGTGCGCTGCCGCGCCTGAGCAAGACCCCGGCGACCACGTTCGCGCTGCGCGATGGCTTCACGCTCGAGCAGGCGGTCGCGTGCCGCACCTATCCGGCCGTGGATCCCGCTTCGTTGCCGGACGTCCCCGCCGCGCTCGTGGATCGGATCCGCGACGCGCGATCGGTGCTGCTGATCGGTCACGTCCGCCCCGACGCCGACTGCGTGGGATCGACGCTGTCACTCTCCCGCGCGCTGCGTTCGATCGGCAAACGCGTCGACGTCTGCGTCGATGACGATCTCTCCGCGCAGCTGCACGGCGTCGACGATCAGGGCCAGGTCCGCACCGCCGCGGATCTCGACGGGAAGTCGTGGGACCTCGCGATCGTCATGGACGTGATGAGCCCCGAGCTGATCGGCGGCGCGCACGGGCTCCTCACCGACGCGAAGGACGTCGCGGTCGTCGACCACCACCGCGGTGAAACGTCACGCGAAGCGTTTGGCTTGCGCCCCGACCAGGACTTCGTCACCTGGATCAACGCGAGCTACCCCGCCGCCGCGATGATGTCGGCCGCGTTGATCGGCAAGCTCGACCACCAGATCTCCTCTCGGCAGTACGGCGCGATCTACCGCCCGGCGCTCGCGGGGTTCGCGACGGACGTCGGGTTCGGTGAGCACCCCGGCATCGACCGCACGCACTTCGGTTGCTTCAAGTTCATGCTCCAGCGCGCGGGCGGCTCGGTCGCGGACGTGCGCGACGCGATCACCGTGGACGTCTCGCCTCGGGTCCGCGCGCTCGCCGAGGGGAAGTTCGTGAACCTCCCTCCGCCCTTCGCGGCGCGGCTCGACAAGCTGCACGCGCGCGGCGACGTCCTCACCTACGAATCGTTCGAGGACGACCGCGACCTCCCGCTGTCGATGCTCCGGGTGCCGGCGCCGTACTTCGATCTCGTGCTCGATGTCGCGCGCCTCGACGAGCCGCGCTTCCACCGGTTCGATCTCGACATCGTCTTCAAGACGCTCCGGGACGAGCACCTCACCGAGCACGGCGGCATCGCGTCCGTCCTCTTCGAGGAGGAGGATCGCACGACCGTCAGCCTCCGCAGCGCTGGCGGCGAGCACGCACTTCGTATCGCCGAACGGCTCGGCGGCGGCGGCCACGGGCACTCCGCAGCGGCGCGGGTCTGGGGCGCACCGATCGACGCCGTCGCCGACCGCGTGCTCGCGTGGGCGCCGTGACCAAGGCAAAACGTCTGTTCGACGAAGCACTCCGCGAGTGGGCGGCCGGCGAGCACTACGAGGCACACGAGCTCCTCGAGGACGTCGCGGAGTGTTTCGAGGAGGACGACCCGTCGTTCGACATCGCGATCGCGTTCGTCCACGTCGCGGCGGCGTTCCACAAGATCGTGAACGACGTCGGCGCGCGCGCGGCGCCCGGCAAGATCGAACGCGCGCTCACCGTGCTCGAGACGGCGCCGGACGTTTGGTTGGGGATCGACGTGCGCGCGTTCGTCGAAGCGTTGCGCGCGTTGCTCGCGACCGCGGCGAGCGGTGCGAAGCCGGAAGTGTTCCCTACTCCCAGAGCACCGGGTTCGTCGTAGCGCCGAACCAGCGCCCGGCGAGCGGCGCCTGGCGAACGACGACGCCGTTCTCCGGTTGGATCGTCACGACGACGCCCATGCTGCTGAAGCCGAACAGCTGACCGTTTGCGTAGCCGAGCCCGTAGATGCGCGTGACCGCGGCTTCGCCGAGCCAGGAGATGTTGCCCGTCGAAGGATCGATGCGCACCACGGAGTCGTTCTCGTAGCTGCCGTCCATGCGGCGCTCGCCGCGCACGGTCCAGTAGAGGTTGCCGTCGGGGAGGCCGACGATGTCACCCGAGGTCTGGTACGCGTTTGCCGCGGGGAACTCGACGAGCTGTGAGCCGCTGATCGGATCGACGACGCTCACGCGCTCGCCGGCGATCACGAGTCGGCCGTCCGGGAGGAACGTCAGGCCGTGCAGCGTGTCGTCGTAGGAGAAGCGGTAGCGACACTCCGCAGTCTCGGGATCGATCTGGTAGATGCGGTTCGCGTCGGCTTGGCTGCCGGCTTGTCGCGTGCCGCCGAACAGTCGGCCCTGCGAGTCGATCGCGATGTCGACCATGTCTTCGAGCTGGCCGCTCGTGACGAAGAAGTCGCCGATCTGCGAGGTGGTATTCGTGGCGGGGTCGTAGGCAAACAGCGTCTGGCCGGTGTGGATGTAGACGGGTTCCATCGCCACGGGGGGCTCGCCGCTGTCCGGCGTGCCGGCGTCGGGCGTGCCCGCGTCGGGTGTGATCGCGGGGCCGCCGTCGCGGACGAACACGACGCCGCCGTCCCTCGGGAGCTGGCGCTCGTAGAGCGGATCGCTCTCACAAGCGACCAGAAGGAGCGTTCCTGCGACGAAGGCCAGGCGAGATCGCATGATTGCGGAAGGTTTATGGCGAGGTGGTGCGCGCTGCGCAACGGTCAGGTGGGGGACGAATGCGTGACGATCGAAGGGGGGTGGGTGTGTACCTATGTCGCCGCGGCTGCTGTCAGGACCCCGTGACACGCATGGGATGTGCACCCATCGGACTAAAACCCAACTGTTCTCGAATGCTTGGGACGATCTAGATTGATACCATGGGTCGTCGAAGTCGCTTGCGTGAGCTCCTCATCGGATCGGTCTCTTTCTTGGTTCTGTGCGGGAGTCGATCGAACTGTGACACGCGACCGACGACACTCACGTGCACGACGCCGTCGATCACGATGAACCCCGGTGAGTGCGTCGCGCTTTCGAATCCCTGCGCCGTCGACTGGGTCGCGCAGGACGGCTTCACGTTGTGCAACGAACCGCCGGGACTGTCCGTGCACACGATACGATCGCGCGGCAGCGTGACGCGTGAGCTGTGCGCTTCCACGACGATCGCGCCGTTGTTCAACGCGTCCGTCGGTTTTTTGTATTCGCAGGTTGATGATTTCGGCGAAGGGTCGATGACCATCACTGTCGGTACGCCTTTGAGCGTCTCCGCTTCGGCGACCCCGGGGACGATCAACGCTGGCGGCACCGCACAGCTGACCGCAAACGCGACCGGCGGCGTCGCACCGTACACGTACGCGTGGTCGAACGGCGCGACGCTCAGTGATCCGACGATCGCGAACCCGACCGCGTCACCGTCCGCGACGACGACGTACGACGTCACGGTCACCGACGCTGCGGGCAACGTGGCGCTCGCGTCCGCGACCGTGTCCGTCTCCGCGGGCATCACCGTGACCGCGAACCCGGCCGTCATCAACGTCGGCTTCTCGTCGCAGCTCGACGTGAGTGTGTCGAGCGGCGTGCCGCCGTACAACTACCAGTGGGCGCCGTCCGCGACGCTGTCGAACACCAACATCCGCAACCCGGTTGCGTTCCCCGCGCAGACCACGACCTACGACGTGACCGTGACCGACGCCGTCGGCGCGCAGCTGCACGGCTCCGTGACCGTGACCGTGACGCTTCGTGTGTTCGCGTCCGCGAACCCCGCGGTGATCACGCCCGGCGGTAGCTCGCAGCTCGTCGCCAACGCGGCCGGCGGCGTCCCGCCGTACAGCTTCTCGTGGACGAACCCGGGCAACACCCTCTCCGCGACGGACATCCCGAACCCGGTCGCGACGCCGGGCCAGACGCGCACGTACACGGTGTTCGTCACGGACTCGGTGGGCACGACGGCTTCGCGCCCGCTCACCGTGACGGTGAACGGGGTCACGCTGTCGGCGTGTTTCACGACGAACCCGGCGCAGCCGCTGACGGGTCAGTCGTTCACGGTCGACATGTCGTGCAGCAACGGCCCGATCACGAACTTCACGCTTTGGCTCGACTACGTGCCGGGCGCGACGCCGACCTACTCCGGCTCGCTCCCGTTCTACTCGACGATCCGGGAGACGCCCGCGACCCACAACGCGCGGCTCCAGGTGACCGACGCCAGCGGCAACACCGCGATCCTCGACCAGGCCATCGTCGTGCAGTGATCGGTGACTCGGAGGCGCCCCTCGTTACCCGAGGGGAACGGCCGGGCCGATCCCACCTCCCGCGATCGCTGGGCACGGGCCTTGCTCTTTCAGGGCCGCGAGATGCGTGCCTGGTGGCTCCTACTCCCGGTGACCGTTGCCTGCGCGTCGGCGCCGCCTCCCGCGGCGCCGACCGTTCGGCAGATGCCCGAGCCCGAACACATCCCGCTCGTGGCGCGTCAGCTGCTCGCGGAGCGGATGATGACCCACGGTCGCGATATGTCGGACCTCGTCTGGGCGATGTTGTTCCTGGACACGCGTAGCGTCGAGGAGATCGCGGACGACATCGCGGCGCAGCCTCGGATCGCGCGCCCGTTGGCGAACGACGCGTCCGAGCTCGCGAGTCGGCTGCCCGCGGCGTTCTTCGATCTCCAGGACCAGCTGGTCGAAGACGCGTCGCGGCTCGCCGACGAAGCGCGCCGCGAGGATCTCGAAGGCATGACGCAGGCCTACGCGTCGCTGACGACGACATGCGTCCAGTGTCACGCGGCTTACCTGCAGCAGCCCCCGGAGCGGCTGACGATGTGGAGGGATCGACGATGAGCAACGAAGAATGGTTACGACGACCGGTCGCGTGGATCATGTCGACCGAGCTCGTCACGGTATCGGCGGAGACGCGCGTCGCCGAGGCGATCGGGGCGGTGCTCGAGGCGTCGATCGGCGGCATCCCCGTCGTGGACGAAGACAACGTCCTCGTCGGGATCGTCACGAAGTCGGCGTTGCTGGGCGCGTCGCGTTCGGGGCACCCGTGGACGACCTCTGTCGCGCAGATCATGACGCCGGTCGTCTCGATGCTCCCGAAGAACGCTTCGCTCGCCAACGCTGCGGCGGTGATGGTCATGGACGGAACGCACCGGGTCGCGGTCGTCGACGACGCCGGACACTTGCTCGGCGTGGTGACGTCACTCGACCTCGTCGCCGAGCTGGCGCGCGCGGACGGTTATCCGGTTCCGGCCGTCGCGCGCCCGCAGGCGCACGCGATCGCCTGACGACTACACGCCGATCGCGACGCGCGCTTCGATCGGACGCCACTCGAGCAAGTTGGCTTGCGCCTCCGTGGGGAGCCTGGCGAACGTCTCGCTGGTGATCATCGCGATCAGGTGTCGCCGCGTCTCGGGCGTCGCGTGTTTGTCGAGCGCGAGTATCGCGCGCTGCGTGGTCTCGGGGAGCCGCGTGAAGCGATCGTCGAGGAGGATGTCGCGCATCGTGAGCTCGTCGAGCTTCGCCTGCGTCTCGTCACCGACGATGCCGTCGACCTGCAGTCCGTGCTCCGCCTGGAACGCACGCACGCGCGCCTCGGTCTTCGGGCCGTAGTAGCCATCCGTCGCGAGGGGCGCATCACCGGGTGCGTGTCGCTCCAGGTCGGCCTGGAGGCGTCGCACGGCGCCGCCGTACTGGCCGCGCCGCTGGGTGATGCGTCCGTCGAGCACCGCGTCGGCGGCGGGCGCCGCCTTCCACGGGGAGGCCGGTTCGGCGGGGACGGTGCAGTCGACGTGCCCGTCCTTGGCGCAGCACACGACGGGCTTCATCTGGATGATCGGTCGAGGGAGGTTCGGTCGGATCGTTTCGTTGGACATCGATGCGGTGAGAGAGCAACGCGCGGGCCAACGCGGCCGGCGGCCGATCCGCTCATTCGTCCGGATTCGTCCGTCCGAATTCCGAATCCAGCCGGAGGAGCGCCTCCAGCAGCGTGACGTTCATCAGCTGGAGCGCCTCGCTCTCGAGGTACTCGTCGGGTGCGTGGCCGCGGTACTCACGGCCCGGGATGGACGGCCCGAACGACACCGCACCGGGGAACAGGCGTGCGTAGGTCCCGCCGCGGATCGACAGAGGCTTCGCGTTCGGATCGCCGGAGGCCTTTCGGTAGATGTCGAGGAGGATGTTCACGAGCGGACCCTTCGTGTCGGCGAGCGCCGGTTCGCCGACGTAGCGGCGCTCGCGGTTCTCGTGGATCGCGGTCGAAACCTCCGCGCGGATCTTCTCGAGCGCGGTGTCCAGCATCGCGTTGAACGCTTCGACGTCGCGCCCCGCCGGGCGACGCATGTTGATGGAGAGGGTCACCGTGTCCTCGTCCACGCGGAGCATCGTCGGTACGACGAGCAGCTTCCCCATCGTCTCGTGGTCGTACGCCACGCCGAGGCGCTCGCCCCAGTGGTCGCCGTCGAAGTACTTCGCCACCGTGGCGAGGAGCTGCTTCACGCCGCCGTCGCAGAGGTTGAGCTTCGCGGCGGCGCGCGCGAGGGCCCACAGCGCATTGTCACCTTCGTCGGCGACGGAGGAGTGCACGGCGCGACCGTAGACCGTGAGGGTCGTGCCCTCGATCTGCGTGTTCACGTTCGCGCGGTCCGAGATGGACTGCGCGGCCATGTCGAGCCCGCCCGCACTGGACAACTTCAGGAGCGCCTCGCCTGGGACCTGCGTGAGGAACTGTCCGGCCTTCGCCTCGGTGACCTCGGCGCAGCCGTCGCCGACGGCACCGCGCGGCGCGGTGAGGAGCCAGCGCACGAATCCGCTCTCGGCGACGACGACGGGGAAGTTGGCGTCGATCGACACCACGAACTTCGCGTGCGGCGCCTTCTTCGCGTAGGCGACCATTCCGTCCCAGTCGTGTTCCTCACCGGTGCCGAGGATCGCCTGCACCTTCCCGCGCGGTTGGTAGCCGAGCGACTTCAGCGTGACCATCGTGTTGAGCACCGCGGCGATCGGGCCCTTGTCGTCCTCGGTGCCGCGTCCGTAGAGGCGGCCTTGGCGTTCGACGACTTCGAACGGTGCTGTCGACCAGCCGGACGGGACCCTCGGTCGTTCGGCCTTCACGTCCTCCACGACGGGGACGACGTCGGCGTGCATGACAAACGCGACGCTCGGGTCGCCTTCACCCCAGCTGATCACCCACGGATCGTCGTCGAAGTTCTCGAACGTGAATCCGTGTCGTTCGCTCCACTTTTCGAGGTAGCGCCGCATCGCGACGAAGGACGGGCCGGTCTTGCCTTCGCGGGCGCGCACGGTCGGGAAGGTCACGAGCGTCGAAGTGAGCGAGCTCGTCTGCGCGAGGCCGCATGCCGCGACGTAGCTGCGCGCGGCGTCTTCGATGGAGGCTCCCTCGGCGCGTGGCCCGGGCAAGCTGCAGTCGAGCTTCGGGGTGGGCGCGGGGGTCGTGGCGCACGCCGCGAGGAGGATTGGTATGGGGAGGGCCCAGCGCATCGCGCCGTTCGACTACCAAAGGCGCACCCGCGGAGCGACGAGTGTTTCTTCCCGATACGGTTCAGGTGACCTTGCGGATGGCGTCTTCGAGGGCCTGCGGGTCGAGGTGGTTCTTGTCGAGCCACACGTTACAGCCCAAATGGGACAACGAGGCTTCCGCGCCTTCGCGTATGACCCCCGTGAGCATCACCGTCGGGCCGGAGTAGCCGGCGCCGATGAGGGCTTCGAGGGCCTGCTCGCCCCGGACGAGCCCGAGGTAATCGTCGAGGAGGACGAGGTCGAACGCCCCGGAACGGACGTGTTCGACCGCTTCTTCGCGCGTCATGCAGTGCACGAGCTCGACGTCGATCGCCGACTTGGCGAGGAGCCTGCGGACGAGCATCGCGTCCGCCGAGCTGTCGTCGACGTAGAGGATTCGCACGGCGGTACGGGGATAGCACCACTCGCCGGAGGGTGTCGCAAGCTTGTCCGCTCATGAACCTGGCCCCGCGGCCGATTCGATCCCACGGCGAGACGAGATGGTTGCGGTACATCAGCAGGAGCACGGAGAGGACGTTCAGACGCTCCTCCTCGTCGAGGACAATCCGGGCGACGCGGCGCTCGTTCGCTCCTACCTGAAGGGCGATCAGACGCGGTGGATCATCGACCACGTCGATCGCCTCGACCTCGCGCTCGAGCTGCTGTCGGAGCGCGTCTACCCGTTGGTCGTCGCCGACCTGGGCCTCCCCGACGCGGACGGGCTCGAAGCCGTCGAAGCCATCCGGCGCATCGCGCCGAACACGCCGCTCGTCGTCATGAGCGGACAGGACGATCGAATGGTCGCCGTCGAGGCCCTCGGCCGCGGTGCCCAGGACTTCCTGGTCAAGGACGAGGCGGATCGCAACGCGCTCAAGCGCGCCATCACCTACGCCGTCGCGCGCAAGCGCAACGAGCTGTGGCTGAGCGATCGCGCGATGAAGGATGCGCTCACCGGGCTCGCGAATCGCGCGGCGTTCGAGTCGCGCCTCGCCCAAGACATGGCGCGCTCGCGTCGCACGAGCGATCGCGTCGCGCTGATCAACATCGACCTCGATCTCTTCAAACCCATCAACGACCAGCACGGTCACGCCGCCGGTGACCACGTCCTCTGCGTCGTGGCCCGCCGTCTCGAGGACGTCGTGCGCGAATACGATCTCGTGGCGCGCCTCGGCGGCGACGAGTTCGTCGTCCTGATCAGCGGACCCTTCGACGAGCGGCTGCCGTCCACCCTCGCGGACCGTGTCATCCGCAGCCTCGCCGAACCGATTCCGCTCGAGTCCGGCGTCGAGGTGCGGGTGTCGGCGAGCTGCGGCGTCGCGCTCTTTCCCGACGCGTCGGAGTCGACGACCGACCTCTGCCAGGCCGCGGACCGCGCGATGTACGAGGCAAAGCGGTCCGGTCGAAACCGGGTCGTGGAGTTCTCTACGGACATGCGGCCGAAGACGCCGTCGATCCCGTCCCTCGACAGCGCCGTCAACGAGGTCGTCGACCGGGGTCACCTGGTCTCGTACTTCCAGCCGCAGATCGTCCTCGCGACGGGGGCCGTCCGCGGCTTCGAGGCGCTGATTCGCTGGCCGCCGAGCGACCGGCTCGCCAACGTCGACGTCGGCCAGTTCATCCGAACGCTCGAACGCACCGGGATGATCGTCCCCGCCGGCGAGCAGATGTTGGACTCGGCCTGCGGCGCCCTCGCGGCGTGGCGGACGGTGCGGCCGGACATCACGGTCGCGGTCAACGTCTCGAGCCGCGAGCTCGAATCGAAGCGCTTCCCGGACGCCGTCGAAAAGGCGCTCGCGAAGGCCTCGGTTCCGCCGTCCTCGCTGGAGATCGAAGTGCCGGCCGCCGTGCTGGACCTCGAGGCACCGACCATCGCGGCGAGCCTCACGTCTCTCTCGGAGATCGGCGTTCGCATCGTCGTCGACCACTTCGGCTCCGACATCTCGAGCGTCGCGGGCCTCGCACGCCATTCGGTGTCGACGATCAAGCTCGACCGCCGCTTCACCGCGGCGCGCGAGCCTCAGCAAGTCATGGTGCTCGGCGCGATGCACGCGATGGCGGAGCACCTCGGACTCGACGTGGTCGCGTTCGGCATCGAGACGCCGGACGAAGCGGAGCGCGCCGCCTGCCAGGGCTGCAGGATCGCCCAGGGGTTCTTGTTCGCGGGGGCCGTCCCGCAGTCCGCGGCGACGACGATGCTCGAAGCCGCCCCGTGGCGGCCGGCGGCCTAAGCCATAACGGTCGCTCGCTTCGCGAGTGACCTTGGCACAGTCTTCGGACCCGCCGCTCCGCGCCGGGCCTCAGCCTAGTCTAGGGCGCGGACTCACCCTCGGGCGCTTCGGCCTCGGGCGTCGTCTCGGTCGCGGGCGCTTCGGGCGTCGTTGGCTCGGGCGCGGGCTCGGCGGCGGCGACCGACTTGTCGTGCCAGTCCTTCATCGCGACGTTGGGCTTCGGGTTCGACTTCTTCGTCTGAGCGATGAGGCCCGAGAGGGTCTTCGACGGCCACTTCTTCTGGATGATGTTCACGAGCCACGACGGCAGCGAGCCGCGCGGGTCGGTGTGCACTTCGACGACGAGCTTCGTCCGCTCTTCGCCGGGGATCGCGGTGAACTCGTAGTACGTGCGTTTGGCGAGCGCGCGGACGCAGCAGTCGTTCGGCGGTCGCTTCGGGTGCTCGAAGGAGTTGATGTTCACGATGAGCGTGCGGCGGTCGGGGAGGAGCTTCGACTTGGAGCGCAGCACGTAGTCGCGGTCGGCGACGGGCCACGGGAGCCCGAAGTGGATCCAATACTCCTGTCCGTCGTCCATCATCTTGAGGGTGCCGCCGTCCTCGTAGCGGTCGACCCAGTCGGCGCGTTGGTCCGGGTCCCGGAGGACTTCGTAGAGCTTCCCGATGTGGACGTCCGCGTAGGTGATGCCGCGGAACGCGAACATGTCGCTGCCCTCGACGTTCTTCTTGTACAGCGTGACGTTGCTGTCGGTCCCGATGTACTCCCAGCCGTCCGGTGTCTTCGCGGCGGCGGGGCCCGCGACGAGCGCCGCGAGCATCGTGAATCCGAGTAGCCGAATGCCTCTCATGACGACCTTCCACCCGTACGGAGAGGTCGAGGCTCTGTCAACGCACCCACGGACGTTGGACGTCGCGCGGGGGCCGGATCGTCATTCCGCGTCGACGTATGCGTTCTTTCGGCTGCGCAACCGCACGTTCATCGCGCGTCGGGCCTCGTCGTCGCTCTCGGGCGGATAAAACGACATCGAGAAGCGTTGCTGCGCGGGATCGCTGCCGTTGGGGTCGTCGGTATGGACGGTTTGGGAGATGTAGAAGTCGGCGCCCGGATACCGGCTCTTCATCGAAGCGAAGAGGCGCTCGAGCTTCTCGCGGTCGCGCGGGTTGTCCAGCTCGAGCTGACCGTGCGCGATGCACGGGAACTCCGTGCAGTCGAGGCCGCGGACCTCACCGGGGAGCTTCTCCTTCGCCATCGCGTCGTTCAGCGCAGCGAGGAAGCGCGGCTCGGTGAAGCGCGGATCGACGCCGTCCGGCCACGCGATCGCGCGACCTTCGAGCTGCTTGGTCACTGCGCGCTGGTTGTCGAGCTGCGCTTCGAGCTCCGCGACGCGTGCCTCGGCGGCGGCCTTGTCGACGGTGAGCTGCTGGACCTGGTGTTCGAGCGAGGGGGTTGCGCGCTCGCGCTTCGCGGCGGGGACCTCGACGGTCTTCGTCACGACGCGTGTCTCGGTGCGCGCGATCGCTTCGGTGGAGGCAGCGGCGACGGGCGAGGGCGTGGGTTTGAGCGCCCACCCGAGCGCGAACCCGATCAGGAGGGTGACGAGAGCGACGACGGCGGTGCGCACGGCGCCCAGCCTGCGCGCCTCGCGCCGCGCGTCAAGTCGGGTCCAGTTGCACGGTCAGCTCGATGCCCTCGGTGCGTCCGATCTCCTCGAGGAGCAGGTCGATCACCGCGCGCACGCGCGGGACGCGCACCATGGTCTGCGCGCACACGAGGTACGTCGACGACACCACGCCGAAGTCGAGGTCGAGCGGCACGAGCCGGGTTCGGCGCACGAAGCGGTGGTCGACGATCCCCGCGAACATCGCGCCGAGCCCGGCCTCGGCGGCGGCGCGTTGCACCAGGAAGCTGTCGGATGTGAACGACGGCTCGAACCCTTCGATCAGCTTCTCCAGCTGCGGTCGCGGGGGCAGGTTGTGGTACGGCGGCGCCCACGTGATCCAGTCGACGTCCGCGGGGCCGTACTTCGGCCGGAGGCGTTTGACGTAGTCCTTCGACGCAAACGCGCGCGCGGGGACCTGCACCTCGGCGAGGCACGCGAGCTCGTGGAGCGTGGGCTTCTTGGTGCGGAGCGCGAGGTCCGCTTCGTTGCGGAGGAGGTCGAGGTGCGTGACGCTCGCGAGGACCTCCAGTCGCAGCCCGGCGCTTCGCTTCGCGAGGTGCGCGGCGAAGGGGGCGAGGAAATCGAACGCGATCCCGGGCGGCGCGGCGACGCGGACGACGCCCTCGGGCGTGGGATCGTCGTCGGTCGCGAGGCGTTCGAGCTCTCCGGCGCACTCCGCCATCCGGCGCGCGACCGGGAGGAGCCGCTCGCCGGCCGCGGTGAGCTGGGCGCCTTCCGCGCCGCGGAAGAAGAGGGCGCGTTCGAGGAGCTCCTCGAGCTGGGCGATCCGGCGACTGATCGTCGGCTGGCCGAGCCCGAGCCGACGCGCAGCGGCGGAGAAGCTCGCGGTCTCGGCGACGGCGAGGAAGAGAGCGACGTCGTTCCAGGGGATATGCATGATCGAATGGGTGCATCCGAATTTAGCGGATTTCCATCTGGAATCGGATGCCCAAAATGGACACCATGAATCGAAGCGTTTGGCTCCTGTCCCTGTCCTGCGTCGGCTGTAGCGTGACCTCCGCGACGACGCGCCCCGCCGAGCTCGGCCCCGTGGTGTCGATGGAGGTGATGGAGGCGTCGCTGGCGGCGCCGGGGCCCATCCGTCTGGAGAAGGTGGTCGCGGCGGATTGGGCCGTGGAGCGCGGTGGGTTGATCAACCTCGACCACCCGGAGGCGGAGGGGCTCGAGGACGGCGAGGAGCCGATCCAGATCTATCTGTACGTGTTGCACCACCCGGAGCGGGGCGCGTTCTTCGTCGACTCGGGCGTGGAGCAGGCGCTGGTCGACGGCGACGCGGACGACTCGGCGCTGTCGTCGCTGGTTGCGTCGGTCATGGGTATGGAGAAGCTGGTGGTGCATCGCGACACGCGCGCGTGGATCGCGGACAACGGCGCGCCGGCGGGGGTGTTCCTCACGCACCTGCACATCGACCACATCATGGGGCTGCCGGACGTGCCGGACGGGACGCCGGTCTACGTGGGACCGGGCGAGCACGAGGCGTCGATGTTCTCGTACATGTTCGTGCAGGGCACCACGGATCGCGCGCTCGACGGGTTGGATCTGCGCGAGCTCGAAGTCGCGCCGCGCGCGGTGGTCGACGTGTTCGGCGACGGGAGCCTGTTCGCGATCCACGTCCCGGGGCACACGCCCGGGAGCCTGGCGTTCGTGGCGCGCACGACGGAGGGGCCGGCGTTGATCGTCGGCGATACTTCACACACCGCGTGGGGGTGGGACCACGGCGTGGAGCCGGGGTCGTTCACGGCGGATCACGAGGCGAACGCGGAGAGCCTGAATGCGCTGATCGCGTTGGCGAAGCGGCACCCGGGGATGGCGGTGCATCTGGGGCATCAGGTTGCGGAGAGCGTTGCGGTGGCGCGCTAGAGGCCGCGACCAGGGGACCCCCTCGCCCCAGCCCTCGCCCTCCCAGCGTTGAGGCCTCCGTTTTGCCGCGGCCTCGCCGAGCCTCGAAGGGCTGGGGCTGGGGCTAGGTTTGTGATTCGGGATGCGGCGGATTCAGCCGGGGCTTCTCTGGATCTTTGCGCCCAGGGCGTTGAGGCGTTCGTCGATGCGTTCGTAGCCGCGATCGATCTGCTGCACGTTGTGGATGACGCTCGTGCCTTCGGCGCACAGCGCAGCGATCACCAGCGCCATGCCCGCTCGGATGTCCGGGCTGACGAGCTCCTGCGCGATGAGGTTCGACTTGCCGCTGACGACGACGCGGTGAGGGTCGCAGAGGATCAGCTTCGCGCCCATCGACGCGAGGCGGTCCGTGAAGAACAGGCGCGACTCGAACATCTTCTCGAAGATGAGCACCGTGCCTTCGCTCTGCGTCGCGCCGACGACGGCGATCGACGTGAGGTCCGCCGGGAAGCCGGGCCACGGTGAGTCTTCGATCTTGGGGATCGCGCCGCCGAGATCTTCGGCTACCTTCATGCGCTGGCCGCCGGGCACGACGATGTCGCGGCCGTTCTCTCCGGCGTGAAATTCGATCCCGATCTTCTTGAAAGCGATCCGCGTCGAGCGGTGCTCCTCGGGGCGCGCGTCGAGGATGCGCAGCTCGCCGCCGGTGACCGCGGCGAGGGTGATGAGCGAGCCGACTTCGATGTAGTCCGGGCCGAGGGTGTAGTCGGCGCCGTGCAGGCGTTCGACGCCTTCGATCTCGAGGCGGTTCGTCCCGATGCCGCGGATCGATCCGCCCATCGCGTTGATCAATCGGCAGAGGTCCTGCACGTGCGGCTCACCCGCGGCGTTCTCGAGGATCGTCGTCCCCTCCGCGAGCGCGGCCGCCATGATCGCGTTCTCCGTCGCGGTCACGGAGGCTTCGTCGAGGAAGACGTCGGCGCCCTGCAGGCGGCCCGGCGCGGTGAAGCGGTAGGTCTTCGGGCCGTACTCGGACTTCGCACCAAGCGCTTCGAGGGCGAGGACGTGGGTGTCGAGGCGGCGGCGCCCGATGACGTCGCCGCCGGGGGGCGGGAGCTCGACGTGTCCGCGGCGCGCGACGAGCGGGCCGGCGAGCAGCACCGACGCGCGGATGTGCATGCACTGGCTGGCGTCCGGCTCCTTGCCGTTGACGCGGTTCGCGGTGAACGAGACGACGCCGGGCTCGCGGTGCGAGACGGTGACGCCGAGCTGCTCGACGATCTCGGTGAGCACGCGGACGTCGCGGATGTCGGGGAGGTTTCTGAGGACGACCTCCTCGTCGGTGAGGAGTGTCGCCGCGACGAGCGGCAGCGCGGCGTTTTTGTTACCGCTGGGACGAATGGTGCCGCTGATGGGCGACCCACCTTCGATGACGAACTTCTCGCTCACGACCGAGCTCCTTACTGTTGTACCTGGATGAACACGCTGCCGTTCATCGTCGACAGGCGCACGCTGTTGAGGCCGCCGTTGACCGTTGCGGCGTAGGGCCGGTTCGCGAGGGGTCGCGGGAGACTCGGATGTTGGATCTGCACGCTCCCCGCACCACCGGCGGTCGCGCTGATCGCGGCGCTGATCTGCTGCGGGACGAGCAGCTGGATGTCGCCGTTGCGCACCGAGACCTCCGTCGTCTCGCCGACCGGGAGCGTCGACTCCACGACCACCGCGCCGGTCTGCACGCCGACCGAGACGTAGCCGCCGGGATCGACGATCCGCACCGCGCCGATCGAGTCGACCTGCACGACGGCGTCCATCGAATCGACGGTGACCTGCGCGGCGCGCTGCAGGACGCCGAGATCGAGATCGGACGGGACGGTGAGCCGCAGCTGTCCGCTGAGGGTGCCGTTGTCGAGCGGGTCGAGGCGGACGCGAACGACGTCGTCCTCGGGGCGATCCACACCGATGACCAAGCGATCCGCGAGGCGATTGGCGACGGTCGCGGTGGAAGCGGTGACAACGGCGTCCAGCGCGTAAGCGATGTCGTCTGCTCTGGGGTTGCCGGTCACGATCACTTCCACCACCGAATCCACGACGAGCGTGCGGGCGGTGAGGAGGTCGACGTTGCCGGCGATGCTACGCTCTGCGACGCCCGACGATCCCTCGCAGGCGTACAGAGCGGCGACCAACACCAGCGCGGCGCCTCCCCTCCGCGTTCGGTGATGGCAACGGCTCACACTCGGTCCTACCTTCCCTTCGCCAGCGCGGCGGCGGCGACGGAGACAACGTCCTCCCGCGGCGCGCCGGCGAGCAAGCCCGTGTGCTCGATCGCATACGCGCGCAACCCCTCCGCGGAGATCCCCGAGGCGTGGGCGGCGGCGGCGATGAGGGCGTCGACGTCGGCGTTGGGGTTGGCCTTCACCGCGACGAGGAGCTTGAGCAGGGCGCGTGTCACGTTGGGGTCCGGATTCACTGGCAAAATATGACCATATGTTTCGATGTATGGCCACCGTCGTCGCTTGCGCGGAGCGCGGATCGGTCCGTACAGTCGCGCCGGCGAAATGCCCAAGCGCAGGAACGAAAAGGAGGCCCCGCGGACGATCGCGATCGAGGGGCCCGTGGGCGTGGGGAAGACGACGCTCGCCCGATCCCTGGCGAAGCGCCTGTCCGCGCAGCTGGTGCTCGAGGAGGTCGAGACGAACCCGTTCCTGCGGCAGTTCTACTCGGATCCGCGCCGTACGGCGTTCCAGACGCAGATGTTCTTCCTGCTGTCGCGTTACCAGCAGCAGCTATCGCTGAAGCAGCCGGACCTGTTCACGCGCAGCACGGTCGTCGACTACATCTTCCAGAAGGACCGGATCTTCGCGTACCTGACGCTCGAGGAGGCGGAGCTCGCGCTGTACGACCGGATCTACGGGCTGCTCGATCCCCGCGTCCCGAAGCCGGATCTGGTGGTGTACCTGCAGGCGCGGCCGCAGGTGCTCCTCGACCGAATCCGCAGTCGGAACCGCGATTGGGAGCGGCCGATCACGCAGGATTACCTGGAGCGGGTGTCCTCGGCGTACAACGACTACTTCTTCCGCTACGACCGGACGCCGCTGCTGGTGATCAACACCTCGGAGATCGACATCGTCGAAAAGGAGAATCATTTGGAAGATGTCATCTCCGCCATTCGTCGAATGAAAAAAGGCGTTCAGCACTATAATCCTTACGCGACGCGTCGCTGAGAACGCGTCGTTCACCCCGACTGAAGGCGGGGCGGCGACTTCTCCTCGTGAGGAGCGTCGACCTCGAGAGGTCAACGATGAAGCGAATCAAACAAGTCACTGCGTCCACGCTGCGGCAGATGAAGGCCGACGGCGAGCGCATCACCATGATCACCGCGTACGACGCGACGATGGCGCGGTTGGTCGACCGCGGCGGCGCCGACGTCATCCTCGTGGGCGACTCGCTCGGGATGGTGATCCAGGGCGCGCAGAACACCCTCGCGGTCACGCTCGACGACATCATCTACCACACCCGCGCGGTCGTCCGCGGCGCGTCCCGCGCGCACGTCGTCGCGGACCTGCCGTTCATGAGCTACCAGGCCGACCCGACCGAAGGCTTTAGGAGCGCCGGCCGCCTGATGAAGGAGGGCGGCGCGCACTCGGTGAAGCTCGAAGGCGGCGCGGTGTACGCGCCGCTGGTGGAGCGCCTCGTCGGCGCGGGCATCCCGGTCATGGGCCACCTCGGCCTCACGCCGCAGTCGGTGCACGCGATGGGCGGCTTCAAGGTGCAGGGCAAGGACGCCGCGGCGGCCGAGCGCATCCTGCGCGACGCGAAGGCGCTCGAAGCCGCGGGCGCGTACGCGATCGTGTTGGAAGGCGTGCCGGTGGAGCTGTCGCGCGTGGTCACGGCGCAGCTGTCGATCCCGACGATCGGCATCGGCGCCGGCGTCGACTGCGACGGCCAGGTGCTCGTTTGTTACGACCTCCTCGGCATGTTCGAGGACTTCGTCCCGAAGTTCGTGAAGCGCTACGCCAAGCTCGGCGACGCCGTCGTCGAAGCGGTCGGCGAGTACAAGCGCGAAGTCGTCGAGGGCACCTTCCCGGAGGAGCGGCACACGTTCCACTCCAAGGAGCAGCTGTTCCGGCCCGTGGAGGTGGTGCGCCCCGCGCCCCAGGAGATCGACGACGACGACGAAGTCGGCGGCCTCTACGGCGTGCCGGTCTAGGCGAATGTTGCTCAGCGCAACACATCACTCACCACCGTAGCTTTCGCTGGCCGCCCTAAGGCGGCCGGCAATCTTCGTCCGGAGCGCTTCGGGCTCAATGACCACCGCGTCATTCCCGAAGCCTAGGACCCATGCTTCGACCTCGGGGCACACTCTGACTTGCAGCCTTACCGTGATCCCATTGTCGCCGCGCTTGACCTCCTGGGACGGATGCCATCGGTGATTGAGTGCGTAGGTCTCCCATCTAGGATGGAGCCGTACCACCACACGTTGACTCGGAAAGTCCTCGGAAACGAACACCCCAAAGCTCGAGCGGAACAACGTTGTCGGATCGTACTCTGAGGCCGTCGGATAGGAGAATCGCGTCTCAAGTTCTTCAAGGTCTCGGATTCTCGCGAATCTGTATGGGTGCCTTGCCGTGGAGTTTTGTCCAACGAGGTACAACTGGTGGTCATGGATCGCGAGCGTTAGAGGTTGAATGTCGACCGTTTCCTCATCACCGTTGAAATGAACATATCGAATGCGAATCCACTTGCTTGCGATCAGCGCGTTGATTGCGTCGTCCAGAAGCCCCTCGTTCTGAGCAAGCGCTACCTCACCTCCGCCGACAACAAAGTAGAACTTCCGCCGGATATTCGCGAAGCCCGGTCGCCTTCGCGCCGACCGAACAATGAAGTCGAAGACCGTCTGAATTCGATGTTCGTACTGCGAATCGCGGAACAGCCCGGAAAGGCTGCTTGCGAGACACGCTGCGATCACCTCGGGAAGGCTTGGCGGCTCAACGAGTCGCCCGGAATCGAAGAAGTACGTCGTGGTCCCTCCTCCCTTTACAGAGCGTACTCCTGGAACAGTGGCAGCCAGCGCTTTCAGGTGCTGATACGCAGCAGGGGGCTCGGTCCCCAGTGCCTTGGCTGCTGAGTTGCGATCCAGCCTGGCCCCTCCCATTAGCTTGGCCAGTAGTCGTAGCGATCGCTTCCCGTCCTGATTCCTGGTTGCCATGCGATCGAGGAACGATCGCGCGATCTCGTGGCGATCGCAAACCAGAACCAACGGTCGTAGGGCGATCACGCGATCCCAGGTCGATCATCGACAATCGAAACGCTGGTCCTGCGGCACGCGACCTCTAAGATAGAGGTAGTCGCGCACCGCGCGTTGGAGGAATCTATGACTCGAAGTTTTGGAAGTACGTTGATCGGATTCGGGTTCTCACATCACACCGTGGACCTCGTCTGGTCGAAGGGGCGTCCGATACCCGGATATGATGCGAACGTGTGGCGTCAGGATGTCTGTGGAGCCCCCATGAAGTATGGGAGCTACGGAACGACCGGGGAGTTCGGATGGGAGGTCGACCACATCGTTCCAGTGTCGGCGGGGGGTAGCGACGATCTCAGTAATCTCCAGCCGCTCCACTGGAGGAACAACCGCCACAAGTCTGACTCGTATCCAAAGTGGAGCTGTGCGAGCGGGACCTAGAGGCCAGGCAGCCTGTGGGATACCTCACCAGCTCGCGTTGCAGCTGATCCCGTCCGTCGTCAGCCGCGTCGCGCTTGGCGTCGTCGCCGTGAGGTCGACGAGGTACAGGTCCCGCCGCGCCTCGCCGTCGGCGCCCGTCTCGCCCACGCATACGACCATGCGCTTCGAATCGGGCGCGAGGTCCTGGCTCTCGATCCACCGGCCCACGCCGGCCTCGAATGCGAGATACAGCGTCCCCGTGGCCGCTTCGAGGTAGACGATGGCGTCGGACGCAAACGCGCCGCCCCACGCGCCGAAGATGAAGCCGCTGCCGTCGCGCGCCCACTCGACGTCGGAGAGGTCGAGCGAGAACTCCACGTCGGCTTCGCTGAACAGCTCCGTCCCCTCACGCGGCGGCATCGAGTCGAACCGCACCATGCGCGCGCCACCCCGCGTGCACACGCTCTGCACCGCGACGAGCGATCCGTCGACGGGGTGGGGCGCCGGACCCGTGACCTGGGCGCAGCCGCCGTTCGCCGCGAACAGCTCCGGCGCGCCGCCCGTCGCCGCGACGCGGCCGAGCGTCGTGCCGCCGCGAAGCTGCGTCCCCTGCCAGTCGTGGTCGGCGTAGACGAACCAGACCTCCGCCCCGTTCGGCGACCACACGAGCTCCGACACCGTCCGCGTCCGCGCGAAGTCACGGCAGCGCGACAACACCGTGGAGCACTTCATCCCCAACGGTTCACACGTCGAGTCGTGCGTGCACTCGATCGCGCCGCGGTCGTCGGCGAGCGGCGCCATCAGCTGACGAGGTGAAGCGCCATCCACGCCGACCGTCCAGATCGACTGCGTCGGCAGACCGTCCTCGAGCGGGAACTGCATCGGGTCGTAGCCGAAGTGTGAGCTGAACGCGATCGTGTCCCGCGACGGCGACAACGCCAGGTCGGTCAGGTCCCAGGTCGTCGTGTCCGCCACCGTGAAGATCTTCCGGCGCTGCGATGTCGCGACGTCGAACGCATGGATCTCGGATGCACCCGAGGCGACCCGAACCTCGAAGACAAACGTGTCCTCCGATAGCGGCGACGCCGAGTGCGCGGTCGTCACGCCCGCGTCGGGCGTCGACCGCTTCGTCGGCTTCGAGCCGCTCGACACACCCTTTCAACCGCTCCCGCCGCACGCCGCCAAAGCGAACACTGGGAGGACGGCGAACGTGCGGGGGAGCATGCGGATCCAGACCCGGCGACGGCCCCTCGATGCAAAGCGTGATCGCGGTCGCAGCGCCCGCGTGCAGGTCAGCGGGGGACGCGGCGCAGGTCGAAGTGCAGCGGGTTGTTGTTGTCCGGCCGCCGGAACTCGAACCGCAGGCTCTCCTCGTCCTCGGACAGCTCGATGCGCTCCAACGCGTAGCGCTGCCCGCGCGGATCGTCGTTGCGCCACACGAGGTCGAGGTCGCCGCGCCCGGTGTCGTCGGCCGTGACGTCGTAGAGGTAGTAGTAGCGCGCCGGCGTCGGCGGGCCATCCGTGCCCCAGTAGAACGCGGTGCAAGCGTCGTTGCACTGCGCGCCGTAGGTTCCGTCTTCGAGGAACAGCACGTACACCGGCTTCGTCTGATCCCAGACCGACGTGCGCGTCCCTCCCCAGAGGCCCACGATGCCGCCGCGCAAGCGTTCGAGTCGCGAGCGTTCGCCGTCGTCGCAGATGCAGCGGCCGAAGGTCCCGTCACTTCGGCATTGCTGTGTTCCGTCGTCCCCGTCCTCACACGTACACGGCACCGGGCCCTCCATCGTGCACTCCGGGTGCGGCGGTGGCTGCGGGAACGGAAAGGGCCCCGGGGTCCCGCCGTCGTAGGGCGGGACGCTCGCGTCGGGTGGTGTGATCGTCCCGCCGTCATCGGGGACGTTCGGGCCCGCGTCGTTGGGAACGTTCGTCCCCGCGTCGGTCGGTGCGGAAACGCCGCCGTCCTGAGGCTCCGAGCATGTTCGCTCGACGCAGAGCCGGTTCGGTCCGCACTCGAAGTCGGTCGTACATTCGAGCGACTCCGTACCCGCGACGCACCCGGCGACGAGCAGCGATGACGTGAAGACGACCGGGTAACGCACGTCTCTTAGTGTACGAAGTGGCGCAGGTCCGTCACCCAACCCGTAACCCCGCGATCCACACCTGTAACCCGATAGCCACAAGTCTGTGAAATGACTCGCCTTGTGCGATTGCGTGTACCGCGGGTCCGGACGTATTTCGAGATCCATGTCCGCCGTACGCCTCCGTCCGTTCCACCTCGCCGCGCTTTCGACACTCGTCGTGGCCTGCGCCGACGCCGACCTTCTGCACCCGGCCGAGGCGATCGACGAGCCGGAGGTGGCGTTCGTCGCCCAGGACGAAGAGCTCGCGAGCCGCCTCGTCGTCGAAGACGGCTGGCAACGCACCGACGCCATCCCGCTCGACGTCGAGTTCGATCGCATTGCGTTCCGTTTCGACGCGACCGGCGCCGTGCTCGCCCAGGCGCGCGTCTCGAACGACGGCGGGGAGACGTTCGGCGCGTGGCTCGACGCCGAGATCACGTTCTCAGAGGAGCGCGCGAAGAACGCGCACGTCGACGTCCGCGAGGGCGGCACCCACGTGCAGCTCCGCTTCTCGACCTCCGAGGTCCTCGACCTGTCGTTCCTCGCGGTGGAAGCGTTCCACTTCGATCCGCAGCCGGTCGAGGAAGTCGAAGAGATCGGGACGTCCGCGAGCGGGCTCGCGTCAACCGGGGTTGCGGTGTCGCGCTCAGCGTGGGGCGCGCGCGCGTCGCGCTGCAGCGGTGGCCACCGCCCCAACCGCATCACCGTCCACCACACCGTCACGCCGAACAACGACAGCATGTCGCAGGCCGCGCGCGTCCGGCAGATCCAGTCGTTCCACATGAACTCTCGAGGCTGGTGCGACGTGGGGTACCACTTCCTCGTCGGACAGGACGGCCGCGTCTATCAGGGGCGACCGGAGCGCCTCATCGGTGCGCACGTCGGTGGGCACAACACGAACAACGCGGGCGTGAGCTACATCGGAACGTTCACGTCGCGCGCGCCGAGCAACGCGATGTTCGCGGCGGGTGGTCGCATCCTGAAGTCGCTCTCGCGGGAGTACGGCATTACGCTCAACCGCACGTACGTGAAGGGGCACCGACAGCTCGGCAGCACCGCCTGCCCGGGCGGTGCGCTGTACGCTCGCCTCTCCGACCTCATCGCGATAGCGCGTGGCTCGAACCCCGGCGGCGGCGGTGGGTTCTGCGCGACGCACGGCGGGACGTGGTGCGATGGCAACGACCTCGTCGTCTGCCGCAACGGCTCCCAGGTCAGCCGGAACCGCTGCGCGCACGGGTGTCGATCGATGCCGAGCGGAACGCCCGATCGTTGCCACGCGCCGCCGTCGTTCTGCGCGGGCAAGACCGGGACGTGGTGCGACGGCAACGACCGCGTCGTCTGCAACGCGGGCGCGACGGTGAGCCGCACGCGCTGCACCCACGGGTGCCAGTCGATGCCGCAGGGCACCCCGGACCGTTGCGCGCCGGCGCCGTCGTTCTGCGACACCCACGCCGGCACCTGGTGCGACGGCAACGACCTCGTGGTCTGCGCGAACAACAACGAACGGAGCCGCACCCGCTGCGCGAACGGCTGTCAGTCGATGCCGCAGGGTACGCCCGACCAGTGCGCCGCGCCGCCGGCCGGTTCCTACAGCGACCTCCCGGCCGGGACCTTCGGGCACGGCGCGGCCGAGAAGCTGCGTGCGCTCGGCGCGCTGTGGGGGTGCGCGCCCGGACAGTTCTGCCCGAACCAACCCATCACGCGGGCGGAGCTCGCGTACGCGATCGCTCGCGTGGACGGGATGAGCTTCAGCGCGCCGTCGTCCGCGTCGTTCAACGATGTGGGGCGTGGGCACTGGGGCTTCGCGGAGGTCGAAGAGGTCGCCTCGCGAGGGGTCATGCAGGGGTGCGCGAGCGGACGTTTCTGCCCCGAGGACGGCGTGTCGCGCGCCGCCGGCGCGGTGTTCGTGCGGCGGGCGTTGGGGTTGGCGGATCGCGTGCCGTCGTCGCCGACGTTCAGCGACGTGCCGCTGTCGCACTGGGCATCCAAGGCGATCGAGCGCCTCGCGGCGCGCAACGACGTGCGCGGCTGCGCGACGGGGCGGTACTGCCCGGCCGACGCGCTCACGCGCGCGCAGGCGGCGGTGATCGTAGTGCGCGCGTTCCGGCTCTGAGGCCGGGCGCCCGCGCGCCTCGAAGCGAATCGGAGCCTCGCGCCGACGTCGGCGCACGGGCGGAGCCTCCGCTGACCTCGCAGCGACGCGTCGGGCCGTCGTCGCTCGGCGGCGCCTCCGGTGACCTCGCAGCGACGCGTCGGGTCGTCGTCGCTCGGCGGCGCCTTCGGCGACCTCGTCCCGACGCGTCGGGTCGTCGTCGCTCGGCGGCGCCTCCGGCGACCTCGTGCCGGCGTGGCGTTCGGGTCTCGGTCCCCGTGCGGCCTTTGAACCCCGAGTCCGTCGGGTCGCGGACGTCCACCCTTTGACCGCGCGTGCCCCGGGCCGCTTCGCTCGAACGCGATGCTCCCGTTCCTCTTCGCCCGCCGCGCCCCCGCCCCCGCGTTCACCGACACGGAGCGCACCGTCGACGCCGACGGCACGCGGCGCTTCGGTCCCGCGTGGGCGAAGCATCACCACGGCCTGTGGATCCTCCACCTCACCGGCGATCGCTACGCGATGGCGTATCAGCACGGGCGCCTCCTCGCGGAGGAGATCGCCGACGGATCACTCGAGCGCGCGAGCCGGATCGCCACCGACGCCATCGAGGTGAGCGTCGGCAACGGCCCGCTCGGGGCGGCCGTGAAGTGGTACGCGATGAAGCGCATCGCGCGACGGATCCTGCGCACCGGCGTTCGGCACGCGCGGCGGCTGCGCCCGGATCAGGAAGCGCTCGCGGAGGCCCACGGGCTGGCGGACGCCACGGGGATCGACGTGCAGACGATCGTGGACGCCGCGCTCGCACCCGAGACGGCGCAGGTGCTCCTCGGTCGCTTCTCGCGGCTCGCAGTGGGGGCTGCGCCGTCGCAATGCACGTCGTTTGCGGCGTGGGGGGATGCGACGTCGGGCGGCGACATGATCATCGGGCGCAACACCGACTATCCACTCAATGGATTCTTCGATCGTCACCCGACCGTCGTCTACCAGACGCCGACCGACGGCGGTCAGCGCTTCATGACCGTGACGTCCGCGGGCTTTCACAACGGAGGCGTGTGTGGCTTCAACGCGTCGGGGCTCTATCTCGCGATTCACACCGTCCCGACCGAGCGCGTCGCGAGCGCGCGACTCCCGGTGTTCCTCGTCGGGCAGCACATCCTCCGCACCGCGCGTACCTTCGACGAGGCGGAGTCGATCCTCGCCGACTCCAAGCCCGCCGCCGGTTGGAGCTATCACGTGGTGAGCACGACCGAGCGCCGGGTCGCGACGTTCGAGCTGTCCTCCAACGGTATGGCGCGCCTCGACGCTGTCGGCGACACGCACGTCACCACCAATCATTGGCGAACGCCGAGGATGCGCGCGTGCAACCTGGCGGTGAATGCGAGCGTAGACGAAGACACCCGCGCGCGAATGATACGCGTGCAGTCGCTCCTCGATGGCGGCCCGATCGACGAGCTTGGCGCGATGCGGATCCTCGGCGACAAGGTCGACCCGTACTCTGGCGAGCGGCGCATCGCACCCAACACGATCGCCGCGTCCATCACCGTCTCCAGCTCGGTGTGGAGGCCGGAGCAGAAGCGCGTCTACGTCGCGAACGGACGTGCACCGGTCTCCACGAGCGACTACGTCGCGCTGCCCACCGTCGACGCCTTCGACGCCGATGCCTTCGAAGATCTCGGCGTCGTCGCGCCCGGATCGTGTACCTCGGAGGCCGAGCTCGCGTTCATCGAGGCCAAGACCGCGATCGACTATGACGACGACACGACGCGCGCGATCGAAGCGCTCCTCCGCGCGCGTGAGCTCGACGACGACCCATCCATCGCGCTCGTCCTCGGGATCGTCGCCGTGCGCGCGGATCGCCGCGAACTCGCGGAGTCGGCGCTCGAGGCGGCCCGCGACCAGCGTCGCGACACCCGACGGCGCCTCGTCGCGACGTACGTGCTCGGACGTCTCCTCGCCGACCGCGGTGAACACCCACGCGCGCGCTCGTGTCTACGCACCGTCGCGGAGGACCCCGAGGCCAAGGACAAACTCGCGTCGGCGGCGCGTCGCGCGCTCCGGAGGCATCGCCGCCTCGGGCCTCGCGATATCGCGCCGATGGCCTTCCTCGCCGACGCCTTCCGCTACGACTGACCGTCTACGACGCGCAGCGCAGCGGGTCGATCGGAGCGGTCGTGACCGTCTCCTCCTCCGACTGCAGCAGGTCCTCGAGCATCATCGGCGCGTAGTTCGTCGTCGGGGCGTCGAACACCACCGGCGCCTGGACGGCGTCGAGCGGAGATCGCGGCGCCGCCTTGGCGGTGGCGGCTTCCGCGGGATCGTCGTCGAGGAGCAGCGCCTCGGCGTCGAGCGCGAGCTCGGTCCCGGTGCCGTGGACGGGCGCGGTCTCTTCGGACCGGAAGAGCGCCTCCGCGCGCCGCCGTGGTCGCGCGACCACCGGATCGGGTTCGGGCGCGGTGTACTCCAGACGCGGCGTCGCAGCCCGCGGGCGGGGTACCGACGGCCACCGCGAGACCTCCGGGAGCTCGGGCGCGTTGGCGTCATGCGTCGCGGCGACGACACGCCTCGGCGCGGGCGGCGGCGTCCCGGGCGCGATGATATCGGACGTACGCACGACCGGGGCTCGGGGCGACGGCGGAGCCTCCGGCGCGCTCCGCAGCGGGGCGTCGCGGCCGTCGCGGCCGTCGCGACCGGGCTGCGCCGCGGCGGCGCGTTGGTCGTGGTCGTCGCGCAGGTTGGGTTGCGCCGCGGATGCGCGGTGGTTGCGGTCGTCGCGCAGGCTGGGTTGCGCCGCGGGTTCACGCGAGCTGGGTTGCGCCGCGGGGGCGCGGCCGTCGCGATTGTCGCGCAGGCTGGGTTGCAGCGCGGGGGCACGCGAGCTGGGTTGCGCCACGGGGGCGCGGCCGTCGCGATTGTCGCGCAGGCTGGGTTGCACCGCGGGGGCACGCGAGCCGGGTTGCGCCGCGGGGGCGCGGTCGTCGCGCAGGCTGGGTTGCGCCGCGGGGGCACGCGATCCGGGTTGCGCCGCGGGGGCGCGGTCGTCGCGCAGGCTGGGTTGCGGCGCGGGTTCGTTGCGCAGGCTGGGTTGCGCCGCGCTCGGGAGCCGGAGGTCCTCCGCGAGGACGGACGCGCCGCGGGGGAGCTTGCGGGGGCCGCGCGGACAGAGGCGATCGGCGCGCGCGTCGAGCTGCTTTGCGGCGTTCGGTCGCTGTGCGTGGGCGGCGAGGCGCGCGGCGTGGCGGAAGTGATCGGCGGCTTCGGCTCGTCGCTCCAGGCGTTCGAGGCACTCACCGATCGCCGTGCGCGCCGAAGGTTCGTTCGGGGACAGCGCGACGACGCGCTTCAACACGGCGAGCGCCTTGGTGTGCTCGTCTCGGCGCCGGTGCACATGCACGGCGCGCCAGAACGTGCGCGCCGCGAGCTCCAGCTCCTCTTCCTCGCGGAACGCATCCGCCGTGCGTACGAGCTCCCGCGCGTCCTCGCCCGCCGCCTCCGCGCGCATGCGCAGCGTCGCGAGCCGCCGCGTGCGTCCGCCCGTCCACGGGCGCGCGACGAACGCGACGAACCGGGCCCACCAACCCGGCGAGGTACGGTGAGGTCGCACGATGACTATCCCTTACCGATCGCGGCTCGAATTGGGGAGAAAACTACGCTCGATCCGGCCGCCCCAACCAACCGATGGTGCTTCCACCGACGGTGCCACGGAGGCCGAACACCTCCGCGGGGTGGGCCCATTGTCCCGGACCGCGCAGCGCCGACGAGCGGCGCCGACCGTCAACACCCACCGGCTACCCGCGTCGGCGTCGGCCGAACCCGATCGAGACGAGCAAGACCCACCACGCCAGCGAGCTCGAACCACCGCGCGCCGTCCTCGCCGAGCAGCGACAGCCTTCGTCTTCGGTCTCGAGCGTGGGAGAGCCGGCGTCGCGCGGCGAAGCGGCCCGGCCGGCGTCCCTCGCGCCTGCGTCGCGCGCGGCGCCCGCGTCGGTCACGCCCGCGTCGCGCCCGGCGCCCGCGTCGTCGCCCCCGCCGTCACGCATGGCGCCGGCGTCGCCCTCGCCGCCGTCCGGACGACCGGCATCGCGATCGCCGGCATCGCGATCGCCTCCGTCCCGTTCGCCGGCGTCCCGTTCGCCGCCGTCCCGTTCACTGGCGTCGCGCTCGCCGCCGTCCCGAGCCCCGCCGCCGTCCCGCGGCAGCGAGCCCGCGTCGGGCACTCCGGCGTCCAGCGTGAGGGGCGGGACGCAAAGGCCCGACGAAAGGTCACACGTCGTCGCGTTGGGCGGCGACGCGGGATCCGGGCACATCGCCCCCGCCGCCGTGCAGTCGAAGCCGCAGCGCTCCGCGACCACGGTCACCGAGACGTCGTCGACGTACACCTCGCGTGACCCCGCGGCGACGCGTCCGCTCAGGTACGCCGCGACGTACGTCGCCGACGGCGGCAGCGTCAGCTCGGTCGTGCACGTCACCCAGGTTCCGGCCGCAACCGGCGCTCGCGTCGAGGTCTGCGTCGCGAGCGGTGTCGCGTTCGCGAACGACGACGCCGCGCCCGCGTACGCGCGTAGGGTGCAGGCGAACTCGTCCACGCCGCCCGTCGTGCTCCGCGCAAACGCCGCGGTCAGACGCAGCCGTGCGTCGTTCCCCGCCGGGTGACAGTTCGCGACGCCGACCAGCTGCGCGACGTCGACCGATCCCCCGGACGCCACCCCGACGCACGCCGCGCCCGCGCCGCTGAAGAACGGGAACTCGAGCCGCGTCATGCGCGCACCCTCGACCGGCGTGACGCCCGCCTCCGCGGTCACGACGGAGGCGCCGTCCACACCCCAGTCCCCGGTCGCGCCGGGGTAGCCGCAGATCGGTTCGACGGTCTCGAACCCGGGGTTCACCAACAGCTCCTGCGCAAACGCGGAGCCCGGGAGCAGCAACAGGAGCAAAGCGAGGGGCCGCACGGCGCCATTGTGAACCAACTCGCCCCCGTGATGACGTCGCTCGTCGCTCATGACAGATTCGACGCGCCGATGGACATCATCGCCGATCCCCACGCGCTCAAACGCCGCCTGCGCGCGCAAGAAGGTCGCATCGGATTCGTCCCCACGATGGGCGCGCTCCATGCCGGGCACCTCTCGCTGGTCGACGAGGCCAAGCAGCGGAGCGACTTCGTCGTCGCGTCGATCTTCGTGAACCCGAAACAGTTCGGGCCGAACGAAGACCTCGACCGCTACCCCCGCGACCTCGAAGGCGACGCGAAGCTCCTCGCCGAACGCGGCTGCGACCTGGTCTTCGCGCCGACCGCCGACGTCGTCTACCCGCCCGGCTTCTCGACGCTCGTCCGCGTCGACCACGTGACCGAGGGGCTCTGCGGCGCCCACCGCCCCGGCCACTTCGACGGGGTCACGACCATCGTCCTGTGTCTGTTCGAGATCGTCCGTCCCGACGTCGCGGTGTTCGGCGAGAAGGACTACCAGCAGCTCGCCACCATCCGGACCATGGCGCGCGACCTGTTCCTCGACGTGGAGATCGTCGGCGGCCCGATCGTCCGCGAGCCGGACGGCCTCGCGATGTCCTCCCGCAACCGTTACCTGTCCGCCGACGAGCACCACCGCGCCCTCGCGCTCCACCGCGCCCTGTTCGCCGCTCGCGACCATCGGCGCGAGACCGCCGACAAACCCACCCTCCTCGCCACGGCCCGGACGATCCTGACGGAGGCCGGCGTCGACCCCGAATACCTCGAGCTGCGCGACGCGACGACGCTCGCGGAGGTCGAAGACGCCTCGGGGCCGACGGTGATGCTCGTCGCGGCGCGCGTCGGGGCGACGCGATTGATCGACAACGTGCGCATCGATCCGTAGGCTCCCCGCTCCACCGTGGCCAAGAAGAAGGCACCCAAGCTGCCGGACGGCGTCAAAGTGATCGTGAAGAACCGCAAGGCGCGTTTCGACTACACGATCGTCGACGAGGTCGAAGCCGGCGTCGTCCTCCAAGGGACGGAGGTGAAGAGCCTCCGTGACGGCAAGATCCAACTCGCCGACGCCTACGCCATGATCGACAACGGCCAGGCGTACCTCCACCACGCCCACATCGCCGAGTACACCAACGGCAACATCTACAACCACGACCCGATCCGCACCCGGAAGCTCCTCCTGCACCGGCGCGAGATCGATCGTCTCAACAGCAAGGTCCGCGAGAAGGGCCTCACGCTGATCCCGCTCGACGTCTACTTCAAGAACGGACGCGTGAAGATCAACCTCGGCCTCTGCAAAGGCAAAGCGCACTACGACAAACGCGCCGCCATCCGTGAGCGCGACGAAAAGCGCGACTTGCGAGGCGAGGAGTGATCAGCGCGCTGCTGGTGCTGGTGGGCGCGGCGGGCTGCTCCGTCGCCACCAGCTCCAGCGCCTTCGAGCTCGGCGCCGAAGGTCTGCGCCGCCTCCTCACCGACGACGTCCCCGGTGCGCTCGTCTGCCTCGAAGCCGCCCACGAGATCGATCCCGACTCGCCGATCTACGCGCGCGATCTCGCCGCTGCCGCGCACCGCGCCCAGGATCACCCGCGCGCTCTCGCCGCGATCGAAGCCGCCCTCGCCGCGGGTGACGCCGACCCCGAGGCGCTCGTCCTCCGCGCCACGATCCTCGCCGCGCTCGGCCGCGACCGCGACGCCATCGAAGCCGTCGACGACGCCTCGTCCTGGGAGGCCGATCTCGTCGCCGCCGCGCTCGCGGATCGCACCGCCGTCCGCCGCGCCATCCCGCTCGTCGACGAACGGACCCGCCGCGGCGCCATGGCGTCGCTCACGCTCGCGTCGCTCGAAGCGTCGCAGGGCAGCTACCAAGGTGCGGAGCGCCTCGCCGAGCTCGCGTTGACGCGGGCCGGCTTCGTCGGCGCGACGGAGCTCGTCACCGCATCGCGGGATCTCCTCGGGACGATCCGCGGCCGAGACGAAGTCGGCTACAACCTCCGCCTGCGCTCGTCGTTCGACCACGCCACGAACCCCGCGTTCCTCGCGCGCAGCAACGAGCCCAGCCGCGCTGGCTTGAGGATGGCGTTCAGCATCGACGGCGACGTCACCGCGCCGCTCGGTCCCCTCACCGCACAGCTCGGCGCGCGCGTCGATCAACACGTCTACTTCACGCAGCGCGAGACCTACGACCGCCTCGACATCACCGCGCTCACGTTGTCGGGTGCGCTGAGCTACCCGCTCAGTCAGCACCCGTCGCTCGCGGTGCTCGGGCTGTCGGCGCGATTCGTCGACGTCCACGGCGACCTGTTCGGCACGCACTTCGCCACTACGATCGAAGGCGGCCCGGACCTCACGCTCCAGCTCGCTGCGCGCCTCCGTCTCCGCCTCGGCCTGTACGGCTCCGCGGCCGACGTGATCGACACGAGTCCCCCGGACGACGTCGTCAGCCAGCTCAACCGCGACCGCGTCGGGCAGCGCGCCGTCGTCACGCTCTACGCGGAGGCCGACCGCATCGCGGGCACGGTGTCCGCAGCGTTCCTGCACGACGACGCCCTCGGCGACGCCTTCGACGCGATCGGCGGCGAGTTCTCCGGGCGCCTCGTCGCGTACGCGACGCCCGACCTGTCGCTCTACACCGGCGTCGGCGTCACGCTCCGGGAGTACGGGCCGGTGGGTGACCTCGCGATCATCGGCCCCGCGGCGACGCGCACGCAGCTACGGATCGTCGCGGCGCTCGGGGTGCGCGCGCGGTTCACGGATCAGGTGTTCGTCGTCGTCGAGGACACGTGGGTGAACAACCAGGCGCGCGACCTCCACGAGTACGTCTCGAACGTCCTCTCCGTCGGCGCGGAGGTTGTGTTTTGATCGCCGTGCTCGCCCTCCTCGCGGTCGCGGCGCCGCCCGAGGGCGTCGTACGCGTCGCGTTCGGCACCACACTCGCGCGCGCGAGCGGCGCGACGATCGACGGCGGCACAGGACAGGTCCTCGCCGCGAACGATCGGGTCAGCACCGGCGACGAAGGCTTCGCCGAGCTGCAGCTCGGACGCGGCGCACGCCTGAGGCTCTCCGCGCTCACGCGCGTGCTCGTCCACGACGCGGATCGCCTCGACCTCGCGAGCGGTCGGCTCTGGGTGCAAGCGGGTCGCGAGCCGTTCGACGTCGCGATCGGCGCTGCACGCGTGCGGGTCGAGTCGCGCTCCTCGGTGGCCGTCGAACGCGCGCCGACCGGCGTGACCGTCACGGTGCGCGCGGGCCGCGCGACGCTCGCCACGCTCGACGGCGACCTCGCGGTGGGCGTCGGTCAGATCGCTCGCAGCGCGTCGCGCGGCCGCGGCGCCGCGGTGCGACCGGGCGGCCGCGCGCTCGCGGACCTCGTCGCGTTCGAGTCGCGCGAAGCGCTCGGCGACGTGCTCGGGTTCGAGACGTTCCTCCTCGAGCGTGCGCTGAGCCCGCGCCCTGGCGTGGCCCGCGCCACGGTCGACACCGGGCCGTTCACCGCCTACGCCGACCGCGTACGCGGCAGCCGCGAAGGCCCCGCCGGCCTGGAGCTGGAGGATGCGATTCGCCCGCCCCCGTTCTTCGACGACGAAGTCCCCCCGAAAGGCCCGAACGTGCGCGTCGACGTCACGTTCCAGGAGGAGTGATGCGGTACGCGTGGCTCCTGGGTCTGGTCGGTTGGATCGGTTGTGCGCCGTCGCCCATCGCGACGGCGGTCGTCGGGCTCGGCGCGGTCCCCGAGGGTGTCGAAGACGTCGTGATCAGCGTCCTCGATCCGCAGGAGAACGAGGTCGTCGCCAGCGCCACCGTCACGGCGCCCCTCGCGGCCGTCGAGCTCGGCGTCCCCGCGGAGCGGCCGCTGGTGTTCCGCGCGGTCGCGAGAACGAATCGACCGGGGCCCCGGCTCGTCGGAGGGTTCATGCCTTCGTACGTCGCGCGCGCCGAGCGCACGATCCCGCTCGGGTCGGAGCAGGTGCAAGTCGACTTGCTCGCGCGCCCCGCCGGGGTCCTGACGACCATCGTCCGCTCCGAGGACGGCGGCGCCGAGCTGTTCTTCGAGGACGAAGCCGAGGCGCGCAGGCCGGTGCGTGTGTTCCTGGAGGGGCAGTCGTTCGCGGAGCGCTCCGTGGTGCTCCCGGCGGGGCGTTACCGCGCCGTGGCGGACGAACACGTCGTCGTCGGCGGCGAGGGGCTGTTCGTCGCGCGGGAGCAGGAGTCGATCGCCGTGCTCGACGTCGAGCGCGCGCGCGACGCCGAGGACGTGGCGTCCGTCCTCCGCGTGCGGCTGGACGACGGCGCCGGTGCTCCGTGTGAGCTCTGCGTGGACGTCGTGACCGCGACGGCGACCCCCACCGCCGTCGACCTGCACCTCGACGTCCTCGCCGCGGATCTGTCGCCGCTCCAGCTCGACGACGTACGTTTGCAGATCGTCGTGGAGGCATCCCCGCCGTCGCTCGTGGTCACGAGCCCGGACAGCGCGATCCGTGCGCTCCCGGCCGTCGCGCGCGGCCTGACCGTGCAGGGCCGCGGTCGCCTGCGCGTTCGGGTCGTCGCGACGACGGACGAAGACCGCGTCGAGGGCGCGCTCGCCGCCAACGCGCTCTACCCGGACGACGTATTGGGCGTGCCGGTCCGGATCGACGTCTCCGTGGACGACGACTCCGCTGAGGCGCTCGCCCGGGGGACGGCCTTGCGGTTGGCGTTGCTCGACGCCAGCGATCGCTACGCGCGCTCGGTGCCGGGCCGCGTCGATCTCACGGGCACGAGCCCATACATATTCTTGCCGGACGGGCGGACCTTCGACCTGGTCGGCGACGAGGCGGGGCGCGTCGAACGGCGCCTGGCCCGGCCGAGCGCGCCGCGCGGGGTGTCCGTGTCGGCGGTCATGACGGTGACGAGCACGGCGATCGCGGGAACGTGGACGGCGACGGTGACGTTGCCCCAGTTGGAGCTGCCCTCCGAGGACGAAGGATGAGGATTGTCGGGCCGATGGTGGCGGCGTCGCTCGTGTGGGCGACGACCGCGGAGGCGAAGTTTTCGCGGCAGACGCTCGACGTCCCCGGCAGCGTGCTGTGGGTCGACTCCGGCGATCTGAACGGCGACCAGCGCACCGACCTCGTCGTGAGCCACCGCCGCGGGGCGGGGCCGGCGACGGGGCGGTTCCTCGCGGTCTTCTTCAGGACGGACAAGGGGTACGGGCGGCGCCCGGACGTCACCTTCCCCGTCCCGCAGAACGCGGCGGCGTTCGACCTCGGTGACGCGTTCGGCGACGCGCAGGACGAGATCGTCTACCTCACCTCGAGCGGGGTGTTCGCGCAGGCCTTCAAGGACGGCAAGCCGCAGAACCTCACGCGCATCATCACGTCGCCGACGTTGGTGCTCGAGCCGGAGGAGGAGGACATCGTCGCGTGGGACTTCCTCCGCAAGATCGGGGACAGACCCGCCGCGGTGCTCCCGGGCCGCCGCGCCGTGCGGCTCTTCGCGCGGGAGGGCGAGGCCTGGAAGAAGTGGGCCGAGCTGCGGATCGAGAAGTTCAGCTACTACGACGCGGAGACCTCGACGTACCGCCGGTCGGGGCGCGGCGGGCGGTCGGGGCGTCCGTACGCGTTCCGGGTCACGACGATCGTGCCGAACCTCGACTTCGTCGAGCAGACCGGAGACGGGCGCATCGACCTCGTGACGCACTACGAGGATCGGCTGGAGGTGTATCCGGGGACCGAGGGCGGCGGGTTCGCGGAGCGGCCGGCGCACAAGGCGTGGTTCCGGATGCGGACCCCGGAGGAGCTCGAATCCCGCGACACGGAGGTCTCGGCGGAGATCGTGGACTTCGACGGGGACGGGATCGCGGACCTCTGCCTGACCAAGATCGGCGGGGGCGTCACGACGCTCGCGACGGAGGTTCGGCTGCACAAGGGTCTGAAGGGCGGCGGCTTCTCGCCCAAACCCACGCAGAAATTCGTAGACGACGGGTTTGCGTCGCTCGTGCGTTTCATCGACGTAGACGGAGACGGCAAGCGCGAGATGCTCCACCCCCACGCGGAGGTGTCGATCATGTCGATGTCGAGCGCGATGCTCTCCAGCAAGCTGTCGCTCGACATCCGCATCCGCCGACCGGACCCGGAGGGGCCCCTGTTCGCGCGGAGCCCGACCCAGACGCTGGAGACGAGCTACGGGCTGGATCTGACCGTCGGCGCGGCGCTGAGGGGCACGGCGCCGATCTTCGGGCACGACTTCGACGGTGACGGGCGCCGCGACGTCATCCTCGCCCAGGGAGGCGACGAGATGCGCCTGCACCGGGGATTGAAGGGCCGGTCCGAGCTGTTCGAAGAGGAGGGGCGCATCAAGCTGTCGGCCCCGGGGACGAGCACGACGCTCGCGCTGTCGCCCCGTACCGACCGGACCGAACCGCCCGACCTGCTGCTGTACTATGTGGCGCGCAAGTCACTCGGAGGGCGGCTCTACGTGTTTCGTAACGAGCGCTGAGTCTTGACTCCCATCGCGTGTTTGACTACGCCCCGCACCATATGACCAAGGACCGCCGCGCTCCCCTCTTCGCTTTTGCGCTCGCAACCGTCGCGCTGTTCGCGCTCGGTGGGTGCGGTCCCAAATACCCAAAATGTGACAAGGATTCGCACTGCGAAGAAAAGGGTGAGGTCTGCGTCGAAGGCATGTGTCAGCAGTGCCGGGACGCGTCGAACTGCGCGGCGGATCAGATCTGCAACAACGGTCGCTGCGAGGCGAAGCCCGAGTGCTCGACGAACGGCGACTGCGACGGCAACAAGATCTGCCGCTCCGGCAAGTGCCAGCTCGAGTGCTCCGCGAACAGCGACTGCGGCTCGGGCCTCAAGTGCATGGACAACCGCTGCGTCGATCAGCTGTCGTGCAACGGGCAGTCGGACTGCGTCGCCGGGATGTCGTGTGTGAACGGTCGCTGCCAGGCGATGACTTCACAGGCGTCGAAGGCGATGTGCGATTGGCCGACGGTGCGCTTCGACTTCAACCGCGCCACGCTGACCAAGAGCGTGAAGGACGGCCTGCAGACGATCGCCGACTGCATCAAGGGTGCGGGCGGCACGGTGATCATCGAGGGCCACGCGGACGAGCGCGGCACCGAGGAGTACAACCTCGCGCTCGGCGACCGTCGCGCGCGCGCGGTGACCGAGTACCTCCGTCGCCTCGGCGTCGACTCCGGCAAGCTCAACGTCATCAGCAAGGGCGAGACGGATCCGATCGACAACGGCAGCAACGAGGACGCGTGGTCGCGCAACCGTCGCGTGGAGTTCATCGCGCAGTGAAGCGACTCCTCGCTTTCGCGGCGGTCTTCGCGCTGTCGCCGGCCTGTGCCTACTACTCTCAGGAGGACGGCGAGCGCCTCGCGAACGAGGTGTACGCGCTGCAGACGCAGGTGACTGCGATGCAGCAGGCCGTCTCCGAGCTTCAGGCGCAGGAGAAGAAGCAGCGCGTTCAGCTCGCGAAGATGACCGAGGAGGTCGGCACGCTGTCGAAGGCGGCGCGCCGCAACGACGCCGACCTCGGCGTGCAGCTCGACGAGATGATGCAGGACGTGGCCCGGATGAAGGGGCGCGTCGAGACGTTCTCGGAGCGGGTCAGCACGCTGGAGCAGGCCGCGTCGAAGGTGCAGGAGGAGGTCGAGGTCCGGTTCCAGGGCCTCGCCGAGAAGCAGAAGATCGACGCCGCGAACTCCGAGGAGGAGAAGGCGCGCGCGATCGAGGAAGCCCGTCAGCGTGAGCGGCTGATGCAGGATCCGGCGCAGGCGTTGAAGGAGGCGAAGGCGCTCCTCGACGCGAAGCAGCCGGGTGAGGCGCGCAAGCTGCTGCGTGAGATCGACATCCGCTACAAGGACGACAAGGCGTTCGCGCGCAAACACGGCGCGAAGACGCAGTACTACATCGGTGAGACGTACTTCGCGGAAGAGAACTTCCAGCAGGCCGCCGCGGTCTACAACACCGTCCGCAAGAAGTTCGGACGCTCGAAGCTCGTGCCAGACGCGCTCCTTCGCCTCGGGCAGTGCTTCGAGAAGCTCAACCTCCCCGAGGACGCGAAGCTGTTCTACCAGACGGTGAAGCAGAAATACCGCCGCTCGAAGGCCGCCAAAGAGGCGCGGGCGCGGTTGAAGGCGCTCAAGTAGACGCCGCGTCCGATCCTCCACGACGCCCGTCCTGCTCGAAACAAACGCCTCCCTGTACCCGGAGGCCTTGACTCGCCCACACTAAATCGTAACCGTAAGAGTTACATGAATGTGGATACACGGTTGTCGGGCGTGACCCACGTGTTGCTTCACCTCGCGCAGGTCGAAGAAGCCGTGTCCTCCGAGGTCTTGGCGAAGTCGATGGGCACCAACCCCGTCGTCGTCCGGCGCGTGATGGCCGGTCTCCGCGAGCGGGGCTACGTACAGTCGACGCGCGGGCCGGGGGGCGGGTGGGTGCTCTGTTGTGACCTCGCCGAGCTCACCCTCCGCGATGTCCACGAGGCGCTGGGAAGTCCGACCTTGCTGGCGATCGGGCACCGCACGTCTGCACCCGACTGCCTCGTCGAAGCCGCGGTCAACACGGCGCTCGGCGGGGCGTTTCGCGAGGCGGAGGCGCGGCTGCTGGAGCGCCTCGGCGAAGTGACGCTGTCGATGCTGCACGCGTACGTGCGCGGGCGCCTCGTCGCGCGTCAGCTCGACGAGACGTGCCAATCCGCGAAGGCGTCCCGCACCAAGCGGAGCGCACGATGACGCGGTTCGACCGTCCGTTCTGGGAGCAGCTGTGGACCAAGACGTTGGACGAACACGCCGACGTCGTCGCGGGCCGAACGCCCAACGCCGACCTCGTCGAGGTGGCGTCCGGGCTGTCACCCGGGCGTGCGCTCGACGCCGGGTGCGGGAGCGGGACTGAGGCGCTGTGGCTCGCTCAGCTCGGGTGGACGGTGACCGCGGTCGACTTCTCGCCGAGCGCGCTCGCGCACGGGCGTGAGGTGGCCGAGGCGCGCAGCCTCGCGTCGCGGCTCACGTGGGTGGAAGGCGATCTTTCGAAGTGGCGTCCCCCGGCCGAGGCGTTCGACCTCGTCGCCAGCCTCTACGTTCACATCGAAGGTGCACAGGAAGCGATGGTACGGCGGTTGGCGTCCGGCGTCGCGCCGGGGGGAACGTTGCTCCTCGTCGGTCATCAGCCCATCGATCCCGCGACCGGCAAACCCACGCCCGCCGCCCGGCAGAACCAGGTCTCCGTTGCTGCCGCGCTCCGCGCGCTCGATGGTCGAACCTGGTCGACCGTCGTCGCCGAGGAGCGTCCACGCCGCGCCTCGGGGACCGGGGTCGACGCGCTGATTCACGCTCGGCGTCGCTGACGAGGCGTGACCGGGCAAAATCGACGGCGCGGGCCGCGCGAAACACGTTATCGTTCCCGCGTGCGTAGGGCTGGCTGGTGCTTGGTGTTGCTCCTCGCGGGCTGCCCGTCCGAGACGAAGCCCCCCGAGGTCGCTCCGCCCCCCGCTGGTCCCCAGACCCTCACGATCTTCGCGACCGGTGACGTCGGGAGCGACACCGACGTCTGCGGGTGCAAGGCGCGCCAGATGGGCGGCGTCGCGCGTCGGGCGCAGGTGATCAAGACGCAGTCGGAGGGGGCCGCGGTGGTCGTCGACGCGGGGGACCTGTTCTTCCGCAACTGGACGGTGGCGCCGCGGTACGAGGCGCAGGCGCGCGCGACCGCGCAGCTGCACGCGGATGTCTTGAAACACTTCGACGCGCCCGCGATGGCCGTCGGGGAGCGTGACCTCGCGTTGGGGCTCGGTACGTTACGGAGCCTCGGAGAGCGCGCCGGCGTGAAGCTGTTGTCGGCGAACTTGCGGCACACGGAGTCGGGCACCGCGGCGTTCGATGCGTTCACGATCGCGGAGCGCGGCGGCGTGAAGATCGGCTTCGTCGGCGCCTCGCCCGAGCTGCCGCCGAAGGCGCAGGCGCACCTCGTGTACCAGCGCGCCGGGCTGCGCGCGGAGCCGGCGCTCGCGCACGTGGAGGCGGCGGCGCGGCAGGCCAAGAAGGACGGCGCGCAGATCGTCGTGGCGCTGCTGCACCTGACGTTCGCGAATGCGCAGCAGATCCTCGACACGCTGGAGCCGGGGGTCATCGACTTCGCGGTGATCGCGCACGACCGTACCTCGCGCCGCCTGCAGCTCGCGCGCGAAGGCCGCAGCGCGTTCCTCATGGCGGGCGACCGCGGCAAGTGGGTCGCGAAGGTGAAGCTCGAGGTGGTGCCCGGCGCGACGCGGGTCGCGGACATGGGCGCGGTGCAGATGCAGGCGGAGCAGATCGACAAGATCGAGGAGCGCATCGCGGCGTACGCCAAGGACGAGGCGCCGAAGGCTCCGAAGGCCGCCGCCGAGCGCGCCGCCACCGTGAAGCGGCTCGAGGCGCGCAAGATTGCGCTGGAGAAGGACCTCGCCACGGTGAAGACGGCGAAGCGGCACCGCCTGTCCGGTGAGCTCGTGCCGCTCGATCACGATCTTCCGCAGGACGAGCAGGTCCTCGCGATCTACCGGCGCTACCAGGATCACCTCGGCGTCGTGAACCACGCCGAGCTCACGGCGCGGGCGGACATGACGTACGTCGGCAACGCGTCTTGCGCGAAGTGCCACGCCGAAGCGTTCTCGCACTGGAAGAAGACCGGGCACGCCAAGGCCTGGGCGACGATGAAGCGCACGCGCCAGACGTCGAACCTCGACTGCGTGCCGTGCCACGTCACCGGATTCGATCGCCCCGGCGGTCCGCGCCGCCTCGCGGAGCTGGGTACGTTCGTGGACGTCGGCTGCGAGAGCTGCCACGGCCCGGGCAGCGAGCACGCCAAGGATCCCAAGGTGAAGGTCGCCTACCCGCGCGAGGTCCCGGAGCGGGTGTGCGCCGAGTGCCACCGCGCGCAGGAAGATCAGAAGCCGTTCGTGTACGAGGACCGCCTCCCGAAGATCATCGGGCGCGGGCACGGTGCTCCGCCGAAGGGTGGATGAGCCCGTTTCGGCCGGGCTCTAGTTCTGCTGCTGCTCGAGGTAGTTGATCACCGCGAGCGCGTCGCTCGAGGTGACGTGTCCGTCGCCGTTGACGTCGTAGTAGGGCGGCGGGCCGACGTTGCCGTAGATCGGCGGGAGCAGCGAGGTGCCGCCCGCGCCGAGTTTGTTGATCACGACGAGCGCGTCGAGCGGGGAGACGGTGCCGTCGTCGTTGACGTCGTGCTGGAGGTGCGGATTCTGCCAGCTCGTCGCCCGTTCCACTGAAAAGATCAGATCGTCGTGATCCGTGTAGTACCCCTGCGAGCAGGGCCCCGGGGGGGTGAGGCCGCCCATGTATCGCCACTGCGCGCGGAACGCGTGGAGCTGGTTCCCGGTCCGGATGAAGTGCTGCATCGAGTACGTGTGCTCGCCCCCCACGATGCCCTGCAGCGTCCCGACGTGTTCCCAGTCGGCGAGCCAGATGTCGTCCGTGTAGTAGACGTCGAGGAAGTCGGAGGTCCCGTTGCCGTACGCCTTGGTGGTCACATCGATCTCCAGCGCCGTGTACGGCGCGATGTTGGCGCCGTTTGGCGACCGCACCACGATGCGCTCGATGGATTCGTTTGCGTGGGTCCCCGCGCCGTTGCCGTCCAGACACGTGTTGAAGAGAGTGTTGGGGGCGTTGAGCTCCGGCCCGATGTTGCCGCGGCTCTCCACCAGCGTGCCGGTGTCGCAGCTGGCGGCCGGCTCGTCACATCCGGGCGCGGCGTACTGCGCAAGGTAGGTTGCCGACGCCGCGCACTGCGTGGGGTTGCTCTGGACGTAGAGGTCGTAGGTCGCGTTGGTATCCGCCGGGTCGAGTGATTCGTTCGTAACGTAGATGAGGAAGCGACCGTCGCCGCTCATCGTGATGCGACCGATCGCGAAGCGGTCGGCCTCGATCAAACCGACGTCCAGCGTCTCGAGGTTGAACGCGTAGATGTGCGCCCAGTCGACGTGAAGGTACGGGTCGAGGTGTTCGTCGGTGTCGCTGAACGCGTAGGTCCCGTCGTCGCTGATCGCGAGGTCGCCCCAGCCGCCGCTCGTGAGCGTCGTCTGCTCGCCGCTGTCGATGTCGTAGACGGCCAGCCCGAGTCCACTGTTCGGGCGGTACACGAACTTCGAGCCGTCTGCGCTGAAGGCCAAGGAAATGGGGCCCGCGTCGACCGTCGTGACGATGGCGCCGGTGGTGCGGTCGACGCGCTCGACGGGCGCGACCGGGCTCGGCCGATACATCAGATAGCGAGCGTCGGCGGAGAGGTGCAGCAGCTCCCCGTTGAGCCCCTCGGGGTCCACCGAGTAGATGAACCCCGCCGGCTGGGAGGGCACCGCAACGGAGTAGATGTCGCCGTTGTAGTTCTCGACCGCGACGCGGCCGCCGTCCGCCGACAACCGCGGTTTGCCCATGATCAGCTCGGCGAGCTCGGTCCCGTCGCGGCGGAAGATCCGCGCGCGATCGATGCTCGGGAGCACGGCGTACTGGAACACGACGATCTCCCCGTCGCTGCTGATGTCGAGGTACGACGGGTCGGCCGCCGTCCCGAGCGCGACCTGCGTCTCGGCCGCGAGGTCGCGCACGAAGACGTCGAGGCCGCCGGCGCCGTCGGGGAGCGTGAACGCGACGACCGAGCCGTCCGCGGAGCTCACAAGGGCTTCGGGGCTCGATGCGCTGCCGAGGGGATTGAAGGCGGGGGTGTCGTCACAAGACGTGGCGAGGAGCGGGGCGCCCGAAGTCTGCGTCTCGGGCCCCAAATCCGAGCAGCCGGCGAGGGTGAGGACGAGGAGCCAGGTCGGCCGTGCGGATCGCATGACCGCGTCCTAACACCCCTCGCCGGGGTGATCACTTCAGCGCCGTCGTCGGACCACCAGACCCATGACCAGCAGGAGCAAGAGCGCACCGCCGCCGCCGCTCGCGCTCGTCGCCGAGCACCCGCACGATCGGTTCAGCGAGGAGCCGTCCAACGTGTTCATCGGCATCAGCGCCATCTCGTTGTCGACCTCCACCTGCGCCGGGCCTTCCTCCATCAGGATCTCGATCCGTCGCGTGGCGGGCGCGCGATCGATTGCGGCGTCGCCGACCTCGTCGACCGAACGCACGCGACCGTCGGGGAGGACGACCTCGCCGGTGCCGTCGCACTCGAGCGTCACCTCGGCGGTGTGGACGTTGGAGACGTCCGGAAGGTCCGGGTTGAAGCTGAACGCCGGGTCGAGCGACATCTCGTCGGGCGACAGCGTCGTGAACATACGCGTGAGGTGAGGGTGAGCGTCGAGGAGCGCCTGGCCGTCCTTCATCGGCTGCACGATCGCCTCCCACAGGAGCGCCGTCAGCTCGACGGGATCGAACGAGAAGTCCGCCCCCTCGAACTGCTCCGGGAACTGCTCGCGGTAGGTCGTGAGGTAGAAGTCGAGGCCCGCGTAGTAGATGTTCTCCGGGACGCCAGCGCTCGCGACGCCGGGCGGGAACGGGAACGTGTCGCGCAGGATGTTCACCATGCGATCGCGCCACGGGAAGTTCCTGCGGCGGAGCTCGGTCGTGAAGTCGGCGGCGTCCGTCACGGTCTCGAGCGTCTCGCTGGATCCGAAGCGCCCGATCGGCGCGAGCGTCCAGTCGAACTGCGACGTCCTGCCGGCGAACTCCGTGACGAAGGCGTGGTGCCCCTCCGCCTCGTCCACGGCGCGGGTGACGACGCGTTGGTAGTTGCTGCCGCCGCGGAGCCAATCGATGTGCTCCATGTTGATGACGACATTCCGGAAGTTGCGCGGGATCGCGCGCGCTTCGCCGAGGACCCAGACGTAGATCGGCATGTCGGGCGTCGCGCCGACGCGCGTGAGGGAGATCGGAATCATCGGCATCGCCGCGTCGAACTCCATGACGATCGGCGCGATGTCACCCGACGAACGATCCGACTGCAGCTTCAGCGCGAGGAAGTACGCACCGGGGCGCACGTAGGGCTCGAGCGCCGTGCCGTCCGGGTCCGCGACGAAGAAGCCGTTGGCGTTGAGCCACGCCGTGAGGTCTTCGCGGTTGCTCGCGTCGACGACGACCGCTTCGTACGGCCCGACGAATTGGCGCGACACCTCGATCTCCGGCGCGGGCGGCGACTGCACGCCGCCGTCGAGCGTGCGCGCCGCGGCCGCGTCTCGCGCGTTCGCACCGCCGCAGTTCTGCGCAAACTGGATCTGCGCGTTGAACGTCGGCTGCGTGCGTCGGTCGAGCTCGAGGAAGAGCTCCTCCGCGCCGATCGAAAGCTCCGGCTCCGCCGGCACCGGCAACAGCCACGCGAAGTTCTCCGCGGGCCCCGAATAAGAGATCTGCACCTGCATGGTCACCTTGCCGTCGCGCTCCGCGAACACGACAAGCTCCCCGGCCTGCAGGATGTCGACGTCCGGCGCGGGCCGTGCAAAGCAGCCACACGCGATCGCATCCGTTCCGTACGCGACGCCGACGACCAACGCCGGTGCCGCGATCCACATCGCTGTACGCTTCATGTTCGGCCTATACGAAGCGTTTCAGAGAACCGGTGAAAAGAATCGACACCCTGACAGAGATGTCGCGATCTGCGATCGCCGACTGTACGATGCAGACGTGCGTTGGGCTGCGATGTCGTTCGTCGTCGTTGCCGCGTGCAGTGGATCGTCGATCTATCTCGAGCCACCGCCGACGATCGAAGAACACCAAACGCTGATCTTCGCGCTCGAAACCGACGGCACGCTCGTCATCGACGTGCACGATCTCTCGGTCGACGCGTTTGTGTTCGACGCCGAGCTCGACGCCGAACGCATCGCGGGCACCGCGCTCCTCTACGACGCCTCCGTCGAACAGCTCGGACTACGAACGGGCCGACTCGAATCTGTGTCGTCCGAAGTCTGCGGCGCGGCGCCGCTCCCCGCCGCGTCGCGTGTGTTTCGCTTCAGCGCGGAGGGCGCGCGCACGAACGGTTGGGAGGAAGGTCCGCTCGGTGATGTCGTGTCCGCGTTTCGCTACGCCGGCCCGTGTGTCTGCCCGACGTTCGAGGTCGTGCGTGAGTTCGACATCCCGAATCGTCGACACGTCTTCGTCGTCGCCGCGGTCGACGAAACGCAAGCGCTCCTCTTCGCCGGCCCGAGCGACGAAGAACGCGGCACGGGATACTGGCTCACCGCCGAATCGGCGACCGAGGTCGGCTTCGACTTCGGACGCAACCCCGACGCGATCCACGTCGACGGCGAAGACATCTGGCTGAGCTCCAACGCCGCGTTGTACCGCGGCACCGCGGCCGGCGACTTCGTGCAGACCGCGACCGTCCCGAGCGGCAACATCGTCTCGATCGCGGGGCGCGCCGACGACCTCTTCTTCGCGTCCGACGAAGGCGCGCTGATGCACGCCGTCGGCGAAGACTTCGAACAGTGGGCGCAACACGGTCGCCCCGACGGCAGCGCGCAACGCGCCGCGGTGCTTCGCCTCGGACCGCGCCACGTCGCGTACTCGCCGCCGGGCCTGCTCGACTTCGACGTCTACCGCGACGCCCAGCTCATCGATCAGCACAGCACCCTCGCCGACACCCGCGGGATGTTCGCGATGGTCGAGCTCGACGCGTTCGGCATCTTCGCGGTCTACGAGGGCTCCGACGCGTTCCAGTACACCGGCGGCGAGCTCCTCTCGCTCGGCGCCCCCGAGCTCGCGTTCCCGGGGGATCTGATCCGCTACCGCGCCGACACCGCGATCTACGGCACCATCTCCGGCGAGCTGCAGGCCTACGTCGTGGACCACGGCTTCTGTGCGACGCGACTGCCCGTCGCGACCGCCCCGCGCATCCAGCGCCTCGTCCTCCTCGGCGACCAGCTCCTTCTCATCGGCGAACCCCCCGGAAGCCGGACCGTTTTGCGGGTCCAGGTCCTCGCGTCCGGACGTTCGGAGGGTTGACCCCGGTTTGGGCCGCCGGTCATCCTCGCGGCTGGGGGTCGGTTCGCCGACGAGGACTTGGGGACGAACACGGAAAGGTCGTAATCGGATGATCGAGCGCGGGCGATCGAGGGGCGCCCACCTTCTCATAGGCGCCATCGCTTCCGCGGTGCTCGCGTGCAGCGACGGCACGTCCATCGACGCCGTCCAACCCGATCTCGAGGTCGAAGAGACCGTCGACTTCGGCGACGTCCAGATCGGCATCGACCAACCCTACGCCCTGATGGTCCGCAACAGCGGCGACGGTGTCCTCACGGTCACCGACATCGAGCGCGGCAACAACTTCGCCGGCGAGGGCCACGAGTTCGCGGTCAGCCCGGTCAACTTCACACTCGCACCCGACCAGACCCAAGAGGTCACCGTGCGCTTCCTCCCCTTCGTCGCGACCGAGGGCCTGGTCCGCTCTTCGCTGAAGATCGTCACGAACGCCACCAACAACGGCCAGCCGATCGAGCGCGACGTCGACCTCGTCGCGCGCGGCGTGCGTCACGGCATCGAGGTCGTCCCGAACCCGATCGACTTCGGCAACGTGTTGATCGGATCGGCGCGCACCCTCAGCGTGGAGATCTACAACCGCCTCTCCGTCGCGACGCCGCTGTTCACGGAGGTCGACGAAGACGGCCGCGCGCTGCTCGTGAACCAGGGCGGCCTCGGACGCTTCGAGCTCATGTCGCCGCAGCTCGAGCCGGGCTCGCGCTCGCTCCTCCCCGAGGGCGAGATGCTCGAGCCCGACGAGAACATCGTCGTGGTGCTCCGCTACGTCCCGGACCCCGCGCAGGGTGATCGCGAAGACATGGGCCGCTGGACGATCGGCAACTGCGATCGTCCGCTGTGCAACCTCGACGTCCCGCTCGTCGGTCGTGGCACCAACGAAGCGATCGCCTGCACGCCGCCGTCGCTCGACTTCGGCCAGGTCAACCCGGGCGCCACCGTGACCGGGACGGTCGCGTGCGCGAACATCGCCAACGAACCGGTGACGCTCCTGTCCTGGGAGCTCGCGCCCGGCACCGCGAGCGCGTACGGCGTCGTGTCCTCCTCCGGCCAAGCGCGCACGCTTCCGCCGAACGAGACCTTCTCGATCGCGCTGTCGTTCTCACCCACGCAGGCGGACGTCGGTCGGTCGCCGACCGGCGCGTTGCTCATCAAGGGCAGCAACCCGCAGGCGCAGCGCAACCTCGACGACACCCGCGTCACGCTGGTCGGCGAGGCGGGCGGTCCGAACATCGTCGTCACGCCGGACACCCTCGCGTTCGGACAGGTCGCCGTCGGCACCGCGAAGAAACGCCGCGTGCTCGTGACCAACCTCGGCTTCGACGACCTCTCGGTGTCGCGCATCGATCCCGACGCGTCCGGAACGGGCCTCTTCGTCGCCGACCAGACCACGCTCACCATCCCGCCGGGCGGCGCCGAGTTCGTCGAGGTCACGCTCACCGTCACGGACGCAGGGGTGATCGACTCCGAGCTCGTGATCGAGAGCGACGACGCCGACGAGCCGGTCGTCACCATCCCACTGAGCGGGGAGGGCGTCGTGCTCCCGCCGTGTCAGTACACCGTCGCGCCGACGCAGCTCGGGTTCGGTGTCGTGGAGGTGCTCCGCAGCATCCCGCAGGGGCTCCGCGTGCAGAACGTCGGGACCGACGACTGCCTGGTCAGCGACGTCGAGGTCCTCGCCGGTTCGGACCGCTCCTTCTCGCTGATCGAAGCACCGCCCGCGAGCCTCACGCTCGCCGCGGGCGAGACGCTCACGGTGCTCGTCGACTACACGCCGCGCGACGTCGGCAATCACACCGGGGAGCTCGGCTTCTACATCTCGGACCCGAACGACTCGAACCCGCGCGTTGCCTTGAGTGGAGAGGGCGCCGAGTCCGTGCTGCTGATCTCGCCCAACGAGATCGACTTCGGCCTCGTCGAGCCCGGCTGCTCCACGCGCGCGCGCACCGTCACGGTCTACAACACCGGCGCGACCAACACGTACATCGATCGCATCGAGCTCCCGCCCGGCGTCACGAGTGAGTTCATCATCGAGAACATCCCGGCCGGCGTGCCGGGCCCGCCGGGGGCGCCCATCGCGCCGGGCGCTTCGATCGAGCTGTCGGTGCGCTACGCGCCGAGCGCGATCGGCGCCGACACCGGTTACTTCCACCTCTACGAGTCGGGCGCGACGACGCCCTACGTCGTCCCGCTGTTCGGCGAAGGCGCGAAGGTCGCGACGAACGAGGATCACTTCGAGCAGCTCGAGACGCCGGAGGTCGACATCCTCTTCGTCATCGACAACTCCTGCTCGATGTCTGCGGAGCAGGCGAGCCTCACGCAGAACTTCGACAGCTTCATCGCGTTCGCCGAAGCGCAGGCGCTCGACTACCGCATCGCCGTGGTCTCGACCGACGGCGACGCCTGCCCGAACCCGCCGCCGGCCGACCGGCCGCCGGGGATGGCGCAGGGCCGCTGCGGTTACTTCGCGGACGGCAGCGCGTCCGGGCAGACCGATCCCGACTGGCGCCTGATCACGCCGGACGAGCAGCCGTCCCCCGCGGCGGCGTTCCGGGCGATCGCCACGCAGGGCATCAACGGCTCGGGTGCCGAGCGCGGGTTGCAGGCGGCGTACAACGCACTGTCGAGCCCGCGCATCACCGGGTGGAACGCCGGCTTCCTCCGCCCCGACGCGTACCTCGCGCTGATCTTCATCGCCGACGAGGACGACCAGTCGCTGAACACCGTCGACTTCTTCGTGAACTACTTCCGCGCCATCAAGGGCTTCAGGAACACCAACCTGTTCTCGGCCTCGGCGATCGTCGGCGACGTCCCCAACGGGTGCGCCAGCGGTGACCCCGGCTTCCGGTACGTCGACACCGCGCAGCAGACCGGCGGCGTCGTCGAGTCGATCTGCACGACGGACTGGGCGGTCGCGCTGGAGAACCTCGGCCTGTCCGTCTTCGGCTACAAGTCGCGCTTCTTCCTCTCCAACCAACCGATCCCCGCGTCGGTGCAGGTGCTGATCGACGGCGTGCCCGTCGCGGCGACCTCGATGACCGGGCAGGTCCGCTGGACCTACGACGACATGACCAACAGCCTGAACTTCGCGCCGCTCGCGATCCCCGAACCCGGTTCCGAGATCGTCATCACCTACCGCGCCGAGTGTTTGTAGCCGCGAAACGAAGAGACACCCCGATGAGCCTCGAAACGCACTGGATGGCCCGCCTCGCGCTGGCGGGCCTCGCGACCCTCACGCTGAGCGCGAACGCGCTCGCCCAGACCCCCTACCAAGTCTCGCACTCCACCGGCACGTACGTCGCGTTCACGGGCGGGACGACGCACACGCCCGTCGCGTACGGATCGTTCGGCGCCGAGGACGAAGGCTCGGTCGCGATCGCGCTGCCGTTCCCGTTCATTTTCTACGGCCAGACCTACAACACGGTGCACGCGTACACGAACGGGCTGCTGAGCTTCTCGCCGCCGCCCGGCACGTTGCTCGGACCGCTGCGACAGCCCTCCGTCGTGCCGAGCCCCGGCAACCTCGTGCACAACTTCATCGGCGTGATGTGGCACGACCTCACCGCGCAGCCGAACGGCGTCATTCGATCGCGCGTCACCGGCACCGCCGGGTCGCGCGTGATGGAGATTCAGTACGAGGACTTCGTCGGTTTCTCCGCGTCGGCGGCGCAGGTGAACTTCCAAGTGCGCCTCTACGAGGGCACCAACGCGGTGCAGATCCAGTTCGGGCCCAACAGCGGCTGGAACCCGCAGAACGGCGGGACCACCGCGATCGAGAACGCCACCGGCAACGACGGCATCAACCTCATGTCGATGTCCCCGACCTGCGGCGCGGCCTGCGCCTGCCTCCCCTCGCGGTGCGGGACGCCGAACTGGGTCGAGGGGCAGACGATCGACATCCAGCTCCCGGTCGCGCCGGAGCTCACCGGCACGATCACCGCGCCCGCCGGCGCACGTCCCAACCAGATGTTCGACGTGCAGGTCACGATCTTCAACAGCGGCCAGCAGCCGGTCGGCCCGTTCCAGTACGGCATCTACCTCGCGCCGACGAACACGAGCACGGCGGGCAGCGCGGTCCTCGGAACGTTCGGCGTCGCGGGCCTCGCGGCGGCCTCTTCGGTACAGCAGACCCGCACGCTCACCGTCCCCGCCGGGACGGCGCTCGGCGAGTTCTACATCGCGCTGAAGGTCGACATCGGCAACACCGTGACGGAGGCGCTCGAGGACAACAACCGCTCCTTCGACGGCCCGTTCGGCACGGCGCCCGACCTGACCGGCACGATCCTCCCGCCGATGGACAGCGGCCCCGGCGAGCCGTTCAACGTGAACTTCTCGGTGCGCTCCGACGGCGCGCCGGTCACCGGACCGATCGGCGTGCAGCTCTATCTGTCGCCGACGCAGAGCTTCGACATGATGACGGCGCTCCCGCTGGGACCCGCGTCCGTCACGCTCCCGAACGGCTTCCGCTTCAACGGCACCGTCACGGTGACGATGCCCCTGAACATCCCGCCGAGCCCGCCGAGTTACTACGCGGTCGCGGTGCTCGACGATCAGGACGTACAGATCGAGCTCGACGAGGGGAACAACGTCCTCGTCTCCGCGACCACCGTCTCCGTGCGCGGCCCCGACCTCGTCGGCGTCGATTTCGTGGGCGGGGACTTCGGCTTCCGCGGCGAGACGTACCCGCTCTCCACCGAGTTCCGAAACGCCGGCGGCGCGCGCGCGACCAACTTCACGGTGTGTGTCTTCCTCTCGGACAACCAGGTCATCTCGGTGGCCACCGACGACCTGATCCTCGAGACCGCGCCGATGACGCTCCAGGCGAACGAGCGCCGCACGCTCCTCCTCGAGCCGACGATCCCGCCGGGGACGACGCCCGGCACTTGGTACATCGCGGCCGTCTACGACTGTCAGGACTCGGTGCCCGAGTCGCTCGAGACCAACAACACCGAGGTCCGCCCGCAGACGATCGAGGTGCGCGATCCTTCGCCCGACCTCGTGCCGCTCACCGTCGACACGGTGTCGAGCGCCGTCGCCGGAGAGACCACGCCGGTGTCGGTCACCTACGCGAACCTCGGCAACGCTTCCGGCGACGCGACGCTGCGCATCGTGCTGTCGACCAACCCCGGCATCACCACCGACGACCTCACGCTCTTCGAGACGGCGATGCCCGTGACGCTGGACCCGTCGGACATCGACACCGTCGCGGAGTGGATCCCGCTCCCCGCCGACACACCGTCGGGCACGTATTACATCGGCGCGATCGTCGACCCGGACGACGTCGCGGACGAGACGTTCGAGCAGAACAACACCCTGGCGTCGGCGTCGATCGTCATCGAGGGGACCGACCTCGCCGTCGTCTCCGCCCCGCCGCCGAACGCGGTGTTCGGAGTGCCCTACGCGCGACGCTTCGCAGCGGTCGGCGGGTCCGATCCGTACACGTGGTCGATCGATTGGGGCGGCGGGCAGCCGCCGGCTGGCCTCACGTTCGAAGCCGCGACCGCCGAGATCAGCGGCACCCCCGCGATGAGCGCGGAGGGTTCGCACCCGTTCGACATCACGGTGACCAGCGGCGACTTGTTCGCGACGCGAAGTTACACGCTGATCGTCTCGGGTCCGACGATCCCGCTGACGCTGGTGTCGTCGCGGCTCCCGCCGGCGCTCGCGCTGGAGCGGTACTTCGTCGAGCTCGTCGCGGTGGGCGGCAACCCGCCCTACGTGTGGCGGTCGATCGATCCGCTGCCCTTCGGGCTCGCGCTCGACTCCGACGGCATCCTCGGTGGCGAGCCGCAGCTGATCAACGCGTTCAACTTCGAGATCTCCGTGACCGACGCGAACGGCACCACGGTGCGGGGGACGCTCTCGCTCGACGTCGTCGACGCACGGACCTCCGTGAGCATTCAGCAGGCGGACGTCGCGGGCGGGATCGTCGGGATGCCGTACACGTTCGAGTTCACCGCGGTCGGCGGCGGCACGCCGTACACCTGGCGCATCGATGGCGAGGTGCCCGGCCTGACTTTCGACGACAACGGCGCGCTCTTCACCGGCACGCCGACCACCGCGGGAGACTATCCGCTGCTCGTCGAGGTTCGTGACACCGCGGGGCTCATCGATCGCAACGCGTACGTGCTCGAGGTCTCGCCCGAGGGGGTGCTCAGGATCGTCACGGGCACGGACGCGGACTCCGCGCTCCCCGAGGCCACGCTCAACCAGCCGTACGCGGCGGAGGGCGGCGAGGCGGTTCGCCTTCGTGCCTCCGCCACCGACGTCACCTGGTCCGTCGTGCTGGGTGAGCTCCCGCCGGGGCTCACACTCGAAGCGTCGACCGGCATCATCGGCGGCACGCCGACCGAAGCCGGCTCCTACGCGTTCGTCGCGTTCGCGCGCACCGACGCCAACGACACCCGCCGCCAGGCGCTCGCGATCGTCGTACGCGATCCCAACGCCGACACCACCGGCCCCGGCGGCGACGGGTGCGGGTGCACGACCTCGCGTCGCAGCGGCGCGGCGGCTTGGGGGCTGCTGCTCCTCCTCGTCCCGCTGATCCGTCGACGCTCGTGGCTTGGTCTGCTCTTCGTCTTGTTCACCTCCACGGCGTCGGCGCAGACGCCGTACCAGGTGCTCACGGAGCCGGAGCCCTACGTCCACCTCGGCCCGGGTGCGGTCGAGATGGTGCCGGGGCTCGGCGACGGTCAGACGGAGCCCATCCAGCTCCCTTTTCGGTGACGCTGTACGGCGGGGCGTACAGCACGATCTGGGTCAACGCAAACGGCTGGGTCTCCGTCCTCGACAACGCCAACGGCTACCACCTGCCGCCGGCGACGAACCCCAGCACCGACTTTCCGAACGGCTACGTCGCGCCGCTGTGGGCCGACTGGTGCTCGAGCGTGAACGGGTGCGTCGGCTTCGTGAACGCGGGCGTCGGCATCTACTACGAGGTCGACGTCACGCCGGGTGCGGGGCGCGTCACGATCGAGTGGCGCAACGTTCGGCACTTCGCCGACGACACGATGGCGAGTGACGTCGATTTCTCGGTGACGCTCTACGAAGGCGCCCGCTCCACGATCGAGATGCGCTACGGCGAGGCGCGCCCGGGGATCAACGTGCCCGGCAACTTCACTGACTTCATGGCGCGCATCGGGATCGAAGCGCCGAGCCCGAGCCAGGGGATGTTCGTCGGGCCGTGTGTCGGCGCGACGCCGTGCTCCACCGGGCAGGTGCAGTCGCTGCAGGACACGAAGATCACGATCCTGGAGGACATCGGCGAGGATCTCACCGTCACCGCGGTGAGCACCGACGAGACCACCGTCGCGGGCCGGCCGCTGCCCGTCACGGTGCGCCTCGCGAGCCGCCACGGGATGCCGCTCGGGCCGTTCACGTTCCAGGCGCAGCTGCTCGACCCTGCGGCGACGTCGACGGTCGGAGCGCCGGTGCTCTACACGTCGGGCCCCGTCACGCTCCCGGGGTTCGCGACGCAGGAGGCGTCGTTCGATCTGCTCGTACCGATCGCCACGCAGGACGGTGACTACCGCGTCGCGATCACCATCGACGCCGCCGACGTGATCGCGGAGATCGACGAGACGAACAACGTCGCCTTCTCGGGGGTGGTGTCGATCGACGGGCGCGGCCCGGACCTTCGGGCGCGACGCATCGTCCCGCGCGCCTCCACGGCGGCGCCGGGTGGGACGCTCGAGCTGACGTACACCGTCGACAACTTCGGCAACGTCCCCGCGACGTTCGACGCGCAGGTCGTGCTCTCGAAGAACGACACCATCTCCCTCTGGGACCACCGCCTCGGGCCGGTCGCGACGTACACGCTCGACTCACTCGAATCGAGCTCCGCCACGATCACCCCGACGCTCCCCGAGCTCCCGACCGGCCGCTACCGCCTCGGCCTCGTCGTCGACCCTGCGTTTGCGGTCGCGGAGCTCGACGAACGGAACAACATCCTCGCGTCAGGCCAAACCGTGACGGTGATCTCCGACGACGTCGCGGTCCTGACTCCGTCGCTCCCCGTGGCCGTCCTCGGCGTCCCCTACGACGTGACCCTCGAAGCCGCCGGCGGCGATGGTTCTTTTGTGTGGAGTCTATCCAGTGGAACGGTCCCGCCCGGCGTGGCGTTCCAAGGAGGGCGCATCTACGGCGTGCCCCTCGGCGTCGGCGACCACCCGATCTCCGTCCGCGTGCGCAGCGGTGACGTGACGAGCACTGCCGACTTCACGCTCACCGTGCTCGACCCCGACTACCCCCTCCGACTCGTCACCCGCGACCTCCCCGACGGCTACGTCGGCGCGGACTACGACGTCGCGCTGCGCGCCGTCGGCGGACGCCCGCCGTACCGCTTCCGCACGATCGCGGGGCGCCCGACGGACGGCCTCGAGCTGCGCACCGACGGGCACGTCGTCGGCGTCCCCGGGGCCTCCGGGATCGCGGTGTTCACGGTCGAGGTCAGCGACGAAGACGCAAACACGGCGACCGTCGCGTACAGCCTCGAGGTGCGCGCGCCCGGGAACCTCACCGTCGTGAGCGGCGCGCTCCCCGACGCGACGCTCCAGGAGCCCTACACCCAGACGCTGTTTGCGTCGGGTGGGACGCCGCCGCTCAGGTGGCGCGTGCTCACGGAGCTGCCGCCGGGGATCGTCGTGGCGGAGGAGGGGCTCGTGAACGGCATCCCGGAGCTCGCCGGCCCGCAGCGGTTCCTGGTGCAGGCGACGGACGCGGCGGGACAGACCGACACCTCGCTGCTCGAGCTCGTGGTGCGCTCCGACGGCCTGTTGCGCATCACGACCGACCGGATCCCCGAAGCCGTCCTCGGTGCGGACTACGACGTGACGATCGAGGTCAACGGCGGCGCGCGTCCGTTCCTCTGCGAGGTCGTGCGCAGCGAAGGGTTCCTGCCGCCCGGCCTCACGTCGACGCAGAAGGACGGCGACGAGACCACGAACGCGCTCTTCATTCGTGGCGTCCCCGAAGCGCGCGGGACGTGGCCGTTCACGGTGCGCTGTACCGACAAGAACCTCCGCGTCGCGGAGGCGGTGTTCCCGCTCGTGGTGGTCGACCCGCCGCCGCCCGTGGAGGAGGAGGGCGGCTGCGGGTGCACCACGACGTCACGGCGCGGGGCCGCCTGGAGCCTGTTGCTCCTGCTCCTCCTGATCCCCGTTCGTCCGCGCCGCGTTCGTTGAGCACCGGCCGATCCGCCCTCGACGGTCGTGTGTCGGCGGGCTTACGCTCCCAGCTCTCGTGCGCGCGCAACGAACTCTGAGCGCCCTCGTCGGGCTCGTCCTCTCGGTCGTGACGACCCACGCCGTCGCGCAGACCGGCGGCTACATTCGGACGCAGTACGCGGCCCCCTACGTGCCGCTCACCGGCGCGACCGTCGCCAACTTCCCGACGCCGGACGACGACGTCCTGCAGGTCCCGCTCGGCTTCACGTTCGAGTACTTCGGCCAGACGTATACCCACGTCACCATCAGCACGAACGGCGCGTTGATCCTCGCGTCCTCCTGCAACTCACTCCTCGACTGCTCGCTGACCTTCGGCACCCAGTGCTCCAACAACCGCTGCGTCGACTACCCGAACGTCGGCGCGGGCGCGGGGGGCCTCCCGGCCACCGCGGATCCGGATCGCATCATCGCGCTGTGGTGGGACGACCTGCACCTCGACGGCGGCCAGGTCCGCTACGCCACGCAGGGGACGGCGGGCCAGCGCTCGTTCGTCGTCGAGTACAGCAACGTGAAGCACTTCCCGGCGACGACCGCCGCGACCGGGACGTTCCAAGTGCGGCTCGAAGAGCTCACCGGCGCCGTGACGATGCACTACGGCCCGTACGTGTCGAACACCAACGGCGACAGCGAGTGGAGCGGCACGATGGGCATCGAGGACCACACGGGCGGCCTCGGCCTCGTCGGCGAACCGTGCGCGGACGTCGCGCCGGACTTCTGCCCGTACACCACACTCCAGTCCCTCACCGACCAGGTGATTCAGTTCGTCATCCCCGTCGGCCCCGAGCTGACCGTCAACGGCGCACCGCCGAGCGGCGGCGCGCCCGGCGCCGCGATCTCGGTGTCCGTCACCGCACGCAACCTCGGCAACGCACCGACCGGCGCGGGGTTCGACGCCAACGTCTACTTCTCGACCGACGGGACGATCGAAGCGAGCGACACGCTCCTCGGGACCGTGTCGTTCGCCAACCTCGGCGCAGGAGCCGCCGCGTCGCAGACCCTCGCGACGACCGTCCCGGTGGTGGCGTCCGGGTACTATTCGATCGGCGCGATCGTCGACCCGAACGACGTCGTCGCCGAGACGATCGAGACCAACAACACGTCGCGCTTCACGGACCGCTTCCTGGTCGGCCTCGACTTCGGCGCTTCGGTGTCCGCGCCGGCCGAGACCGGCCCCGACCAATCGCTCACCGTCCCCGTCGACCTCCTCAACTTTGGCGGTGAGCACCCCGCCGTGCCGTACGCGATCTACTTCTCGGCGGACACGACGCTCGACGCCCAGGATCGCCTCGTCGCGTCGGCGACCGTCGCGGTCCCGGCGACGCCGGCGACGCGCTTCGACACCACGTTCACGGTGCCGGCCGACATCACGGGCGGTCACTTCTACGTGATCGTCGAAGTGGATCCGAACGACACGATCGTGGAGGCCGACGAGACGAACAACGTCGGCGTGAGCACCACGACGATCGAGGTGCGCCTCGCCGACATCATCGCGCGCTCGCTCACCGTGCCTGGTCCGTTTGCGTTCCGCGCGGAGGTGCTCGAGGTGTCGGTCGACATCGAAAACGGCGGCGGCGCCGACGCCAACGGCTTCTCGTACGCGATCTACCTCTCCGACAACCAGCTCATCAGCGCGATCTCGGACATCGAGCTGGCTTCGTTCGGCCCCGTCAGCCTCGCGCCCGGCGAGCGTCGGACGTTCGTGCACAACGTCGTCGTGCCCGCGATGCTCGCGGTCGGGCCGTACTACGTCGGTGTCATCACGAATACACTCAGTACCGTCGCCGAGGACAATCCGAACAACAACATCGCGCGCACCATGGACCCGGTGCAGGTGCGCGACCCCGCCGCGGACCTCGCGCCGACGCGCGTCGAGCTGCCGCCGCTCGCGGCCGCCGGGGAGTCGATGTCGATCGCGCGCATGATCAACAACGGCGGCAACGCGGACGCCGCCGCGGAGTACGAGGTGGTCTTCTCCGTCGACGACACGATCGACGCCAACGACGTGCGCGCCGGCCGCCGCACCGTCACCGTCTCCGCCGGGACGGCGCACACCCGCGTGGACGTGTTCGTCGTCCCGTCCACGCTCGCGCCCGGCCCGTACTACGTGGGGGTCGTTGCGGATCCGGACGACCTCGTCGCGGAGCTGGTGGAGTCGAACAACGTCGCCGTCTCGGCCACGACCGTCGAGGTGCTCCCGAGCGGGCTGACGATCCTCACCGACGCGCTCCCGCTCGCGACGCTCGCCGTCGAGTACGACGTGGTGCTCGCCGCGCGCGGCGGCACGGGGCCGCTCATGTGGTCGGTCGCGGACGGTGCGTTGCCGACCGGCCTCGCGCTCGACGCGAGTGGCCGGCTCGCCGGCACCCCCGAGGTCGAGGGCCTCTTCGACGTCACGGTGCGTGTCACCGACGGCGTGTTGATCGCGGAGCGCCGCTACAACCTGCTCGTCGCCCCGACCGCCGTCGAGGTCTCGGTGATCACGCGCGCGCTGCCGCCTGGCTTCCTCGGTCGGCCGTACCGCTACCCGCTCACCGCGTTCGGCGGGGTGCCGCCGTTCGTCTGGTCGGAGGTCGGCGCGGACGGCTTGCCGCCGGGGCTCACGCTCGACGCCGACGGTGTCATCTCGGGGACGCCGGGGGCGACGGCGCTGTCGAACCTCGTGGTGCGCGTCGAGGACGCGACGGGCGGCTTCGCGGAGGCCGAGCTCGCGCTCCGCGTGGTGACGTCGCAGGACACGGTGCGGTTCTCCTCCGAGCTCCTCCCGGACGGACGGATCGGCTCGGTGTACGACGAGACGGTCCGCGCCGCGATGGGGTCCGGCGTCTCGCCGTTCACGTTCGGACTCGTGTCGGGGACGTTGCCCGAGGGCCTGCTCCACGAGCGCGGGCGGATCTACGGGACGCCATCGCGCGTCGGTGAGTACTCGTTCACGATGCGCGTGACGGACGGGCGCGGCGACTTCGACGTGAACCGCTTCGTCGTCACGATCCGCGAACAGGACGGCGTGATCTTTTCGACCAACGGGCTGCCGGACGCATTCGTCGGCGAAGCGTACGTCGAGGAGGACGGCGCCGAGGTGCAGATCGACGTGGTCGCCGCGAACGCGCAGGCGCGACCGACGCTGTCGATCCTCTCCGGCAACCTGCCGCCGGGGCTCGCGATGGACGGCCTGGGCAAGATCACCGGCGAGCCGCGCTCGGTGGGGGTCTTCAGCTTCGTCGTGCTCGCGCAGGACGACCTCGGTCAGCAGAGCGTGCGGGCGTTCGGCATCTCGGTGTCGGAGCGCATCACGCCGACCAACGGTGGCGGCGACGACGGGTGCGGGTGCCAGGCTTCGTCGGGCCGCGGCGTCGCGTGGGCCTGGTTGCTGCTCGGTGCGCTGCTGCTGCGCCGGAGGCGGCGGTGGCCGTGGGTCTTGCTGATGCTGCTCGTGACCAACGAGGCGTCGGCGCAGGCGTACTTCACCGAGACGATCGCCGCGCCGTACGTCGCGCGCAGCGACCTGACGCAGGTGACGTTCCCGCCGCCGCTGTACGACGACGAGGAGGTCATCATCCCGATCCCGTTCGCGTTTACGTACTTCGGTGGCTCGTACACGCAGCTTCGCGCGACGACGAACGGGTACATCACGTTCGGTGCGGGGCCGGTTGGCTTCAACAACACCCTCTTCCCCAGCAGCATCGCGCCGGACGCGGTGATCGCGCCGATCTGGGACGACCTCCGCGCGACGGTGATCGACTTCGGTGTGGACGGTGTCGCGCCGAACCGTGTGCTCGTGCTGCAGTACACCGACGCGCACGTGCTCGGGAACGCGACGAGCGGGCGCCCGCAAGTTCAGTTGCGCCTGTACGAGGGGCGCGAGGGGCGCTTCGAGATCCACTACGGGCCGGTGCTGAGCATGACGGATCCGCTCGCGTGGTCGGCGTCGATCGGGTTCGAGGACGCGACGGGATCGAACGGCGCCACGCTCGCGCCGTGTACGCCGAACTGCTCGGGCACCGATATCGCCGCCTTGGAGAACGCGTTCTTCCGCGCGCGTCTGGACGTCGGCCCGGAGCTCGTCGCCGCCGCGGTGACCGCGCCCGACCAGGTGTTCGAGGGGGTGCCGTTCGACGTCGACGTGCGGATCAACTCGCTGTCGTCGCAGGTGCTCGGCCCGTTCCGCTACGAGCTTCACCTCGTGCCCGAGGGCTCCACGCAGACCGGCCACGTCGTCTACCGCTCCGCGCCGACGACGCTCGCGCCGTTCGAGCTGGGGGTGCGCACCGCGACCACCGCCGTCCCACTCCCGACCCCGCCGGGGGACTACCGGCTGATCCTCGTGGTCGACGCGGACGACGACGTCGCGGAGATCGACGAAGCCAACAACACCGCCGTCACGCTGGACGCGTTCACGATCGCGTCGCGCCGCCCCGACTTCGAGGTCGTCTCCATCGAGAGCACCCCGACCGATGCCGCGCCCGGCGAGACGATCGACGTGACGCTGCGCCTCGCGAACACCGGCAACATCGGTCAGACCACCGGGTGGTCGGTGCGGCTGTCCGAGAACGTCGTCATCACGGCCGACGACTTGGAGATCGACGCGGGGACCGTGATGCTCGATCCCTCCGCCACCGCGACGATCACCCGGAGCATCACGCTCCCGAACGACGTCCGCCCCGGGCGCTACGAGCTCGGCGCGATCGTCGACCCTGCGAACGACCACCTGGAGATCGACGACCTCGCGAACACCGGCGTCGCCGCGGCGCCGTTCACCGTTCGCACCGGTCAGCTCGAAGTCCTCACCGCGTCGCTCCCGCGTGCGTACCTCGGCGTCGACTACACGACGTTTGTCTTCGCGGCGGGGGGCGACGGGCGCTTCACCTGGTCCGTCGCGGGCGGCGCGCTCCCCGACGGCCTGACCCTCGACGCAGCGACGGGCGAGATCTCCGGCCGCGCGACGATGGAGGTGACGTCGGACGTCACGCTGCAGGTCGACAGCGCCGGCGTCTCGGCGACGCGCACGTTCTCGCTGGAGGTCGCGAACCCGCGCGCGGGGATCGCGATCGTCACGCGCGACCTGCTCCCCGGCGTGGTCGGCGCCGCGTACCCGCCCGCGCCGGCGGGGGCGACGAGTGATCAGCTACAGCGCATCGTCGCGGTGGGGGGGACCGGCGGCTATCAGTTCTCGCTGGTGACCACGCCGCCGCCCGGGCTCGAGATGGATCCGTCGGGGCTCCTCACGGGGGTGCCGCGTCAGGACGGCATCTTCGAGCTGACGGTCGAGGTCACCGACGGCACCGATACCGCGCGCGCGGATCTGGTGCTCACGGTCGGTGAGCCCGGACGCCTCACGATCGTCGCGGCGCTCCTCCCGGACGGTCGGCTCGGCGACGAGTACACGTATCAGCTGCAGGTGATCGGACAGACGCCGACGTCGAGCGTCACGTTCACTTCGCCGGGGCCGCTGCCCGACGGCATCGTCCTCTCCCCGGGCGGGCGCCTCGTCGGCATCCCGCAGGGCGTGGGCACGCGTGAGTTCCTCGTGAACGCGGTGGAGAACGGCGCGGGCGCGACGAGCGACACCGCGACGTTCCGGCTGACGATCCTCCACGAAGGGGGCTTCAGCATCACGCCGAGCACGTTGCCGCTCGGCGTCGCGGGCGAGCCGTACTCCGTCGAGCTGAGGACGCGCAGCGGCGAGCCGCCGCTGACGTGGCGCGTGCTCGGCCCCGCGTTCCACCAGGGGGTCATGTGGACGGTCGATCCCAACGCCGGCGCACCGATCCTGACCATCGCCGGGACGCCGCAGCAGACCGGCGTGGTGAGTGTGCTCGTGACGGTGACCGACGACCGCGGCCGCTACGCCCAGGCGCCGTTCTCGCTGCTCGTGAACGCGCCGCCGCCGGTGCCGCCGATCGAGCAGGGGTGCCGCTGTGTGCGCGGGCGCGGGCGCGGGTGGACGTTGTTGCTCCTCGTGTTGCCGCTCTTGTTCCGTCGTCGGGTGTGACGACCATCGCATCGGCCCCCCGGGGTGGTCCGCCGGTACGACGCGCGTCTAAGCTGATCCGGTGCGTTGGTGCCTGCTGTTGCTGCTGACGACCGCGGCGTGTGCCTCGACGTATCGATCCGACTATGCGCTCGAGCGCCAGCGCGTCGCGACGCGCGCCGCGAAGAGGAGCAGCTACCGCGCGCTGAAGCGGCGCAACGTGGTCTCCAAAGACCTCTCGAACGAACCTCGCTACCGCGCACGGCGTAAGCAGACGTTGCTCGCGGCGATGAAGAAGGAACGTCCCACGAGGGACGGGGCGATCGTCGCGGTGTTCGACGTCGAGGATCACGACGCGGTGCTGTCGCACGCCGATGCGCAGCAGCTCTCCGCGTACTTCGCGACGGCCCTCCTCGAGCGGACCACGCACCGCGTGGTGCCGCCGGATCGGATGCGCGCGGCGCTGGTCGACGCGAAGACGCAGTCGTACCGCGCTTGTTACGACGAGGCCTGTCAGATCGAGCTCGGCCGTCGCCTCGCCGCGGACCACACCGTCGAGCCCGGGCTGTTCGTCCGGGAGGACGGGTGTCAGCTCGGCGCGACGCTCTACGACCTCGCGACGGAGACGACCCTGTGGGCTTCGTCGACGACCACCACGTGCCGGCTCATGGATCTCTTCGTGGCCTCGGAGCGCTTGGCGCGCTCGCTGGCGGAGAAGACGGACGCGCGATGAATCGATTGGCGATCGCCCTCCTCCTCGTCGGCCAGACCGGGTGCGTCACCTTCTTGCAGGCGGTGGGCGAGGCGAACAGCGGTCGCACGCGGCGCAGCGCGAAGGTGCGCGCGGAGCACGCGCGGCTGGTGCGCGAGGGACGCGACGCCAGGTTGCGCGCGCACGAGCGCGACGTGGAGACCGCGGCCCTTCGGAAGAAGCGCACGGCGCGACGTCAAGAGATCGAAGCGTCGCTGAAGGTCGAGGTCGCGGCGCAGCTCGCGAAGGAGAGCCCGCTCGGCTACGGCGAGGTCGTGGCGCTCCTCCCGATCGAGGCGCATGGGCTCGAGCCGAACACGGTCGACGCGCTCGACGCGTTGCTGTTCCTGGAGCTCACCGCGATGGATCGCTTCCGGTTCGTCCCGCGGCGCGCGATCGAAGAGGCGAACCGCGAGGTGAAGGCGGCGTCGCTCGCGGCGTGTGTGGACGCGCGGTGTGCGATCGAGATCGGCCGCGCGCTCGCGGCGGAGCGCGTCCTCGTCCCGCGCGTGTTCGGATCGGACGACGGCTGCGTCGTCGCGCTGACGCTCTACGATCTGAAGACCGAGACCGGCGACTGGGCGGCGACCGCGAAGGCGCCGTGTGAGGACCGCGGCCTGCGCGACGCGGCGACGCGGTTGGCCAAGCGCCTCGCGATCCCGACGGAGCCGAAGGTCAAGGCGCCGATGACGGCGTCGCGCGAGGAAGAGAAGAAGCCCGCGGCGCCCAAGCGCCCGCCGCGGACGCCGTTCACGCCGACGAAGTGAGCGAAGGTCAGAACTCCAACATCACGACGCCGCCCGCCGAGAACATCACGAAGCGCGCGACCGCGACGAAGATGGTGGGGTCCCAGCGGAACTCCGGCATGAAGTGCAGCGTCGGGAGGCCCTCGCCGAAGCGGATCGGGACGTCGATCGAGATGCCGCCGGGTGCGTAGAACGAGATGATCGACGTGCCGATCGACTGCGAGATGACAAAGCCGACGTGGTACAGGTCGAGGTAGTAGCGCACACCCATCATGGGTTGCATGAACGGCGCCGCGAACGAGAAGTCCTCGTTGTTGCCGTTCGCGTACATGAAGTTCGCGTCGAACGTGAGCGAGAAGTTTCGGTCCTTGCCGCCGAACGGATATTCGAAGCGCGGGTTGATGACGACGAGGTCGAAGTAACCGGCTCCGAACTTCGTGTAGGAGATGTCGACGCCGGCGTACTCACCGTCGCCGATCGCCCAGTCGAAAGAACCCACCGGGACGAAGTCACCGACGTCGGCCTGGCTGACGTCGGTCGCTTCCTTGTCGTCGCCCGGGAAGTCGAGCTGCCCGACGAACCCGAGCGGGACCAGCCCGCCGGCCCCGACCGCGATGCGGTCCTTGGCCATCGCCTCGGCGGGGCGGGCGCGGGATCCCACGGGGAAGGCGCAGTGGAGGCTGGCGGCGCCGAGGAGCGCCGTGGTCAGGAGCAGTCGGAGGCGGGGCACGTCGCCATCATCGCCGATGTTCGCGACGGGCGCGAAGACGTGGGCGGGCTCACGGATCGTCGTCGTCGTCGTCGACCTCGTCTCGGCGGAACTCGTCGACCGTCTTCGTGACCGACGCGAGCAGATCGGCGTACGCCTCCATCTGCTGGATCGACGATTCCACGATCGCCTGGAAGACCCCCTCGACCTCGCGGGCGACGAAGTCGACCTGCTCGGCGTGGGTGAGCGTCTCGGCGCGTTGGTCCTCGACGCGGGTATAGGTGACGGCGGCTTCGGCCTGGATGCGCATCACCCTCGTACCAGAGCAAGAGGTGTTCCGACCCGCGTCGGTAGGGTTCGGCGCGTCGAAGCCGTTAGAGGCAAGCTGGGTTGCACGCGCTGCAACTCAGCGGCGGAAGAACATCCTCAGCGGTCGGTGCAGACGCGCGTTCCAGCTCGCCTCGGCGTGCGGCGCGTCGGGTTCCCAGTAGTGGAAGACGTCGAGGTCCGCCGGGGTGAGCGGCACGGCGTCCGGGTCGTCCGGGAACGTGCTGATGCCCGCGGCGACGAGGGCGGCGCGCATCTCGAGGGTCTCGCAGTAGTTGTCGGATCCGCTGCCCGCCGAGCACCCGGTGCCGGCGCCGCCGCCGCTGTCGAGGTAGAAGATCTGGTTTCGGGTCCCGAGGTTGGTGTCCGCCTCGTAGACCTCCACCATGTTCGGGCCCATCGCGCCGAAGCGGCCCCAGTTGAACGTCGACGACATGCCCCCGACGAACCGGAACACCCCCGGGTACTGCAGCCCGATGTGGAACGAAACGAGGCCGCCGAGGCTCGACCCGAAGACGCCGGTGTTCGCGCGGTCGGTGAACGTGCGGTAGCGCGTGTCGACGAGCGGCTTGAGCTGTTCCGCGACGAAGTGCGCGTACAGGTCGCCGTCGCCGCCGAGCAGCCCGTCGCCGAAGTCGTCCGCGATGTGTGTGTACTCGCCGATGCGGTTTGCGTTGTTCGGGATGCCGACGACGATCCCCGCGCGCGACGTGTTCGCGGCGATCTCTGCTTCGAGCACCGCGTCGACCTCCCAGCTCACCGGCGCGGCGCGCGGCTGTTGGGCGTCGAAGAGGTTGTTGCCGTCGTGCATGTACAGGACGGCGTAACGCTCGCCGGCCGTGGTGTCGTAGCCGGGCGGGACGTACAAATAGATCGGGCGGACGTTGCCGAGCATCGTCGCCTCGACGTCGCGGATCCACTCGAGGTGCCCCTGCGCGGGCCCGCCGCGGACGATCGAGATGCGGCCGTTTTCGTCGAAGTCGAAGCGGCGGGAGAGCGGATCCGAGAACCACACGTCCGCGCCGTTGTCGTCCTGCGCGACGAACTTGTAGCGCGCGCGTTCGAAGAGCACCGGATCCACCGGGACCTCGGCGGAGAAGAAGTCGTAGTCGTGGTCGGTCAGCACGTGGGTGCCGGGGGTCCACATGTCGAAGTCGCCGGTGACGGAGATCGGCGTGCGGCGCCGGCTCGCAGTGAAGTCCTCGGCGGCGTTGGCGTCGTCTTCCACGTCGAGCGCCGCGGTGCGGACGTAGACGAAGATGAAGCCGTCGTCGGTCGCGATCGGGAAGCCGCCCTGCGTCTCGACCGCCGCGACGAAGTCCTGCACGAAGCCGCGTTTGTCGCCCTCGGGCGCGTCGGGGTCGGCGAGGCAGGCGAGGACCGCCGCGTACTGCGCGACGTCGTCGCCGCGCACGAAGTTGCAGGGGTTCGTGGGCGGGCCGGCGTCGCGCGGGCCGGCGTCGCGCTCGCCGGCGTCCGGGCCGGGGCCTGCGTCGTCCGAGCCGCCGTCCGGGCCGCCGTCCTGGGGATCCGTCGGGCGCCCGCCGTCGTAGAAACCAGCGTCGAGGAGTCCGGCGTCGAAGGGCGGGTCCTGCATCGGGTCGGCGCCGCCGCTGGAGGGACACGCGGTTTGCAGCAGCCAGAGCAGGAGCCAGGGGGCGCGTCGCATGCCGCCTCTATACCCAAGATCGGACGGCTTCGGTCACCCCCTCCCCGGCGCGGAGCGACGCCGGGGATATTTCGGGGCCACCAGCCTACGGAGCAGGGTAGACTCCTCACGCTCATGCGTCGAAGCCTGCTCACCGGGTCCCTCGCGCTCCTGGCGTTCGTCGCCTGCGAGGACACGATCGTCGGAACGATCGACCCGATCCTGACCGTGGATCCGCAGGAGCTCGACTTCGGCACCGTCGAGTTGACGCAGCAGGTCGTGAAGACCGTGCGCATCCAGAACCTCGAGACGGTGCCGGCGGTCGTCTCCGGCATCGAGGTGGAGGACGACTGCGACGGGTGCTTCGTCGTCCAGAACCCGGTCGAGAACCTGATCGGCTTCGGCTTCCACGACCTCGAGATCCGTTACCGCGCCCAGCGCCTCGCGGCCTCGACCGGCACGGTGACCATCGCGACCGACGACCCCAACGCGCCCGAGCTGAAGGTGTTCCTGGTCGGGCGCGGCAGCGACATGCGGCGCCCGGACGTCGAGGTGCTCCCCGAGCGTATCGACTTCGGCTTCATCCCGGCCGGCGGGATCGCGCTCGCTTCGTTCGTCGTGCGATCGACCGGGACGAACGACCTGCTCGTCGACCGCATCCGTATCGACCCGCCGAGCGCGCCGTTCCGCATCACGACCTCCACGCCGACGCCCGAGATGCCCGGGGTGCTCGAGCCGGGGGCGCAAGCGAGCGTCAGCCTGCGCGCGGAGGTCCCGGAGTCCGGGACGGGAACGATCACCGCGACGATCTACGTCGAGACGAACGTGCTCGAGGAGAAGAACGTGCCGGGGCAGCCCGGGGTCGTGCAGATCCCAATCGGCGGTCTCGCGAACCGCCCGCCGGTGGCGGTGCCCGGGGACGACCTCACGGTGGAGCCGTGGTCGCGCGTCACGCTCGACGGCTCCGAGAGCTACGACCAGGACATCCCGCCGGACGAGCCGCTCACCTACCGGTGGCGCCTGGTGGCGAAGCCGGACGGGAGCACGACCGCGCTGGAGCGCGCGCGCACGGTGCGGCCGAGCTTCTGGGCGGACCTGACCGGGGTGTACGAGGTCGAGCTGGTGGTCATCGACAGCCTCGGGCTGGAGAGCGAGCCGAAGGTGGTGCTGATCGAGGCGCTGCCGACGAACGCGATTCGCATCGAGCTGACCTGGGACCACCCGGACTCGGACCTCGACCTGCACTTCCTCCGGCCGACGTACGATTTCTGCAGCTGCATCACGGACGTCCACTACCGGGACTGCGCGCGCGAGCCGATCTGGTTCCCGCAGTTCCCGGGCGCCAACCCGAGGCTGGACGTCGACGACCGCAGCGGCTTCGGGCCGGAGAACATCAACCTCGACGGCGACGGCACCGACCGGTACATCCCGGACGGCGAATACCGTATCGCGGTGCACTACTACGCGAGCAACGAGGCGGTGTCCTCGTGGCCGACGAACGAGTCGAACGCCACGGTTCGGGTGTTCGTCTACGGGCTGCTCGCGGCCGAGGTGTCGCGCAAGCTCGAGCAGGACAACGACCTGTGGGAGGTCGGCACGCTGAGCTGGCCCTCCGGAACGCTGACGCCCTCGCAGGGGTACTTCCGCGGGCTGTTGTGCCCCGACCCGAACGAGTGACCGATACGGCCCTAAAACTCCGTGTCGTTTGCGTTCGCCCGTACTAGCCTCGCGTCGATGCTGCGCGCGTCCGTCTTGTTGCTGCTGGCCGTTCCGTCGGTGGCCTCCGCGCAGAACCTCGTCGCGCTCGACGTCGACGCGCCGCCGGTGCTCGTCGCGGGCCGCGCCGCGGACTTCGACGTGGTGCTGATCAGCGACGGCACCACCCCCGCGTTTTCGGGGGAGCTGCTGCTGGTTCGCAACGCGCAGCTGTCGACCGCCGTGACCCTCGCGCCGTTCGGGCCGATCACGGCGCCCGCCGGCCTGCGCCAGGAGCTGACCTTCAGCCGGACGGTGCCGGCGGGGATCGACGGCGCCTACCAGATCGCGATGCGCCTCGACCCGGCGGGCGCGGTGACGGAATCGAACGAGTTCGACAACTTCGTCGCGAAGGACACCTACCTCACGGTGCGTGCGCCCGCGGTCGACGGCGTCGCGGTGGCGATCGCGCCCGCGTCCAACACGGTGACGAGCGGAGGCACCCTCGAGGTGGACGTCACCGTCCGCAACGGCGGTGAGCTGGGCGGGCCGATCGACTTCGCGGTGGTGCTGAGCCGAGACGACGTCGTCGACACCCGCGACATCGAGATCGCGCGAAGCTCGGTGACCCTCGCGCCCGGCGCCGAGTCGACCCCGACGATCTCCGCCACGATCCCCGCGGCGACCCCCGCCGGCGTGTACACCGTCGGCGTGGTGATCGACCCCGACGGCGCGATCGTCGAGGGCGTCGAGACCGACAACACGGCGATCGCGCCGGACCCCCTCACCGTTCGTTGGGACACCCTCACGCTCGACACGACGATCGCGCCGGACCCGACGCTGCTGGTGTTCTACGAGCTGTACTTCGTCGCGCGCGGCGGAGACGGCGCCTACGACTTCGCGGTGACGGCCGGGTCGTTGCCGGACGGGCTGACGCTCTCCACCGCGGGCGTCCTGTCCGGGCAGCCGGTACGCACCGGGACGTTCAGCTTCGACGTGGAGGTGACGTCCGACGGGCGCACGGACACCAACAGCTTCTCGGTGCAGGTGCACCCGACCAACGCGCCGATCGAGATCGTGCAGCTCGACGTGTTGCCCGCGTTTCGTGGGTTGCCGTACGAGCAGCGCTTCGTCGCGGGCGGCGGCGAGGGGCCGTACGTCTGGAGCCTGGAGGGGGGCGATCTGCCGCAGGGCATGACGTTCGACGAAGACGGGATCCTCTCGGGGACGCCGACGGACATCGGCACGTACGACTTCGAGGTCCGCGTCGTCGACTTCCGCGACAACACGACCACCGCGTCCTTCTCCGTCGACGTCATCTTCGCGTCGCAGGTCTTGGTGCTCACGCGTGAGCCGGAGCTGGTGCCCTTCGGGGGGAGCGTCGAAGTCGAGCTGCAGGCGATCGGTGGCGTCGGGCCGTACACCTGGAGCGCGTTGACGCCGGAGCCGCCCGGATTGGAGCTGTCCCGCGAGGGCATGTTGTCCGGGACGCCGACGCAGGTCGGGGAGTTCAAGATGCGCGTCCGCGCGGCGGACTCGACGATGGACCCGTCGACGGATTCGGCGCTGCTCACGGTGATCGTCGAGGACGACCCGGCGTTCCGGATCGTGAACGGGCCGCTGGAGCCGGCGACGGTGCGCGCGCGCTACGAGGTGGTGTTCGAGGCGGAGGGCGGCGTCGAGCCGCTGACGTGGCGGCTCGCGCCCGGGTCGCAGACGCCGGACGGCTTCTTCCTCGAGGCGGGAGACGGCGAAGCGGCGCCGGTTGGGACGCTTCGGCTCTACGGCGTGGCGTTTAGGGAGACGGATCAGCCGTTCATCCTCCGTGTCGTGGACGGCGCGGGACGTCGGCGCGAGGCTGTATTCGTGCTCAGCGCGCGGGCCACGAGCTCGGGCGCGGGGGGCTCCGACGGGTGTCAGTGCACCACGGCTGCGCCCGAACCCGGTGCGCCGCTCCTCGTCGGTGGCTTGCTGCTGTGGTGGGGACGCCGTCGTCGGCGTAGCCTCGACCTTGCAAAGTCCTGAATACCCTTGGTGACGCGGCCGGACCATGGTTAGGGTGGCGCCGGGACGATGGAGGGACCGAGGGATGACGCCGACCCGGCGCAACGTATCCTAGAGGCGGCGGACGCCCTTTTTGCGCAGCAGGGTTACGACGGCGTGAGCGTCCGTGACGTCGCGCGGGCCGCGGGTGTGAACAAGGCCTCGGTCTTCTACTACTTCAGCACGAAGGAGAAGCTCTTCGAGCGGGTGATGACGCGTTACTACGACGCGCACCGCCGCGCGCTCGAGGACGCCTTCGCCGTCGAGGGGACGATCGAGGCGCGGCTGCACCACCTCGTCGACGGGTACCTCGACTTCATCATCGCCAACGATCGCTACCCGCGGCTCGTTCAGGGGCTGCTGCTCTCGAGTCCAGGTGAGGTGCCGTTGGTGAGTCGCGGTATCGGTACCCTGTTCGAGTGGACGAAGACCTCACTCGCCGCGATCGCGCCGACGACGGGCCCGAAGTCGACGCGGCAGATCTTCGTGACGATCGCGGGCGCGGTCCTGAACTACATGGTGTACGCGCCGGCGCTCGCGAGCGCGTGGGGCGACGACCCGCTCGCGCCGGAGAGCTTCGAGGAGCGCCGCGCGCACATGCACTGGCTCGTGGACTTGATGCTCGCCGATCTCGACGCATCCACCCCGACGGGTTAGACGTTCGCGCGTGCAGCCCGTCGTCATCTTCGGCGCCGGAGGTTATTCCGGCCTCGAGTTGGTCCGCCGCCTGGCCGGCCACCCGCGCCTGAAGGTCACCCACGCCAGCTCCGACCGTGCGGCCGGGACCCCGGTGTCCGACCTGGTCCCCGAGGCCGACCCGGCGCTGTCCTTCTCCCGGCACGACGCCGTGATGGAGGCGGTCACCGACGAAGCCATCGTGTGTCTGGCGACGCCGGCGGAGACCAGCGCCGAGCTCGCGCCCCGGCTCCTGGAGCGTGGCGCCCGGGTCGTGGACCTTTCGGGTGCGTTCCGACTGACGGACCTGGCGTCGTTCGCCCAGTGGTACGGCTTCGAGCACCCTTGCCCCGAGCTGGTCGAGGAGGCCGCCTACGGGCTGCCGGAGCTGCTCCCGATCCCCGCCGGGGCGCGCCTGGTCGCGAACCCCGGGTGTTACGCCACGGCGGCGATCCTCGCGGTGGCGCCGCTGCTGACGAACGGGCTCGCGGCGTCCGGTCCCATCGTGATCGACGGGAAGAGCGGGACGACCGGCGCTGGGAAGAAGGCGAGCGAAGCGCTGCTGTTCTCCGAGGTCGGCGAGAACCTGCGGCCGTATCGCCTGACGAAGCACCAGCACACGCCGGAGATCGAGCGGGCCCTCACGACGCTCTCGGGGAAGGACGTGCGGGTCGGGTTCGTCGCGCACCTCGTGCCGATGCGACGGGGCATCCTGGTGTCGGCGTACCTGCCGGCGGCCGAGGGGGTCACGGACGCGAAGCTCGAGGAGGCGTACCGCTCCACGTACGACCCCAACGGTTTCGTTCGTTTCAGTAGAACGCCGCCCGAGACCGGGCACGTGCAGTTCACCAACCACGTCGAGGTTCACGCGCGCGTGGATCCGAGGATCGATCACATCCTCGCGTTCGCGGCGATCGACAACCTCGTGAAGGGCGCGGCGGGGCAGGCGATTCAGAACGTCGAAGCGCTGCTGGAGGCGCGATGAGCGATTTTCCGAAGGGGTTCGTCGCTGCGGGGCGCAACGTCGGCATCAAGAACAGCAAGCGTGACGCCGGGGTGCTCCTGTCGCGGAGCCCCGCCGTGTGGGCGGCGCGGGTCACCGAGAACAAGAGCAGAGCGCACTGCGTCGCGCGTATCGATCGGCTGCGGGCGGCCGGGGAAGAGGTCCGCGCGATCGTCGCGGTGAGCGGGAACGCCAACGCGCTCACTGGCGCGGAGGGGCGCGCCGACGACGAGCGCCTCGCGCAGATCGTCGCGGACGAGATCGGCGTGGGTCCCGAGCGCGTCCTCACGGCGTGCACGGGGATCGTCGGCTACCGGCTCCCTCTGGATCGGATGGAGCCGGGGATCGCAAAGACGCTCACGGAGCTGTCCTCGGACCCCGACGACTTCGCGGACGCGATCCACACCACCGACCGCACGCGGAAGGTGGAGTCGCGGAAGATCTTCATCGACGGCACGCAGGTCACGGTGCACGCGGTGGCGAAGGGCTCCGGAATGATCGCGCCGTCGCTCGCGACGATGCTGTGTTTCGTCACCACGGACGCGGCGATCTCGCGCGGCGCGCTCCAGCGCGCGCTGGACGACGCCATCCCGGACACGTTCAACCAGCTCACGGTCGACGGCGAGATGTCGACGAACGACGCGGTGGTCGCGCTCGCGAACGGCGCGGCGAACAACGCGAAGATCGAAGACGGCGAACGCTACGAGGTGTTCGTCGACGCCGTGCGCGACATCTTCGAGTGTTTGTCGCGCGCGATCGCCTCGGACGGGGAGGGCGCCACGCGGCGCATCGACGTCACGGTGACCGGCGCGCCGAACGTCGAAGATGCGCGCGCCGTGGCGCGGGCCCTCGCGGGGTCCACGTTGGTGAAGGCCGCGGTGTTCGGCGGCGACCCGAACGCGGGCGGTCGCCTCGTCGCAGCGGCGGGCGCGTGCGCCGCGCGGCGGAAGATCGATCTGGATCTGGAGCGACTCACGCTTCGGCTGCAGAGCGAGGAGACCTTCGCCAACGGTGTGCATCAGCGACCGGGGGCTTCGTTTCGGCACCGCCTTCAGGAGTCGGTCGTCACGGTGGAGATGGACCTCGGTGGCGGCGACGCGTCCGCGCAGGCCTGGGGCTGTGACCTCACGTACGACTACGTGAAGATCAACGCCGACTACGCGGCGGTGACGCAGACCTCGGCGGACGGTCGCGTCGGCGTCGACGATCGGCTGGAGAACCTCGGCCCGGTGTTCAAGCGCCGGCTCCTCGTCGAGGCGCTGCGGTACATCGACAAGTTCCGCGGCATCCGCGCGGTCATCAAACTCGGCGGCGCGGCGATGATCGATCCGGCGCTCGAGGAGCAGTTCGCGGAGAACGTGTTGTTGCTCCGCTCGGTCGGGCTCCTCCCGATCGTCGTGCACGGCGGCGGGCCCGAGATCTCGCGCACGATGAAAAAACTCGGGCACGAGCCGGAGTTCATCGACGGCCTCCGCGTGACCGACGAAGCGTCGATGCGCATCGTCGAGATGGTCCTCACCGGGCAGGTGAACCAGCGTCTGGTCGCGACCCTCAACCGCACCGGCTCCCGCGCGGTCGGGTTGTCCGGCAAGGACGGCGGGTTGATCCGCGCGCGGAAGCGGGTGTCCGAGCCGGACCTCGGGCTCGTGGGCGAGGTGGAGCGGATCGATCCGCGGCTCCTCGACATGCTCGAGAAGGACGGCTACGTGCCGGTCGTTTCGCCGATTGGGCTCGGCGAGGGCGGCGGCGCGTACAACGTCAACGCCGACGTCGTCGCGTCGGAGCTCGCGGCGGCGCTGAAGGCCGAAAAACTCATCTTCCTTTCCGACGTCCCCGGCCTCCTGGAGGGGGAGGACGTCGTGTCCGAGCTGACGAGTGATCAGCTCAAGCTGAAGCTCGAAGACGGAACGGTCACGGGCGGCATGAAGCCGAAGCTCGCGTCGGCGCTACGCGCGCTCGCGGCCGGGTGCTCGTCCGTCCACCTCGTCGACGGGCGCGTTCAGCACAACCTGATCGCCGAGCTGTTCACGGACCGCGGTGTCGGGACGCTGATCCGGAGGGCCTAATCATGGTGCAGCACTACCTCAGCGAGCTCGACTTCGAGCCGTCCGAGACGCGTGAAGTGTTGGAGCTCGCGCGCACGCTCAAACTCGAGCGCGGGCACGCGTTCCGCGACACACTCCGCGGCAAACACATCGCGCTCTACTTCGAGAAACCTTCGGTGCGGACGCGCGTGTCGTTCACCGTCGGCGTACAGGAGCTCGGCGGCCAGGTCGTGGAGCTGTCCGCGACGAACACCAAGCTCGGCAAGGGCGAGCACGTCGAAGACTTCGCGTCGGTGATCGGGCGCTACGTCCACGCGCTCGTCGCGCGGGTCTTCGACCAGTCGGCGCTGCACGCGATGTCGCGTTACGCGGGGATACCGGTCGTCAACGCGCTCTCCGACGACCGCCACCCGTGTCAGGCGTTGGCGGACGTGCTCACGATCCTCGAACGCACCGGGCGCATCGAAGGGGTGAAGGTGGTGTTCGTCGGCGAGGGAAACAACGTCGCGACTTCGACGGGCCTGCTCGCCGCGAGCCTCGGCGCGGAGGTGGTCATCGCTTCGCCCGAGGGTTACGGGCTGCCCGCGGAGCGCCTCGCGGAGGCCAAGGGGCTCGCGGGCTCGCTCACGCAGACCGACGACGCGCTCGGCGCAGCCAAGGACGCGGACGTGCTCTACACCGACACTTGGATCTCGATGGGCCAGGAGGAGGAGGCGGTGGAGCGCCGGAAGATCTTCGCGGCGTACAAGATCACCGCGGGTCTCCTCGACGAGGCCGCCTCCCACGCCATCGTGATGCACTGTCTCCCCGCGGTCCGCGGCGAGGAGATCGATCGCGACCTCATGTACGGAAAGCACTCGGCGATCTGGCAGCAGGCGGAGAACCGCCTGCACGTTCAGAAGGCCCTTCTCTGTCGCCTGCTCGGATGAATCGCCTCGCGACTTACCTAGTGCTCGCCGCGGCGCTGTTGGCGTGCGGTGAGAAGGAAGAAGATCCGCTCCGCGAGGTCGAGCCGGAGCGTGTGCGTGTCACGCGCTTCGAGCCGCAGAGCGCGGCGTTGGTGACGCGGCCGATCGACGTCACGTTCTCGACACAGCTCGTGGGACCGAGCGAAGTGGGGATCGACGTCCCCGCCGAGAACCTGCTCGTGATCTCCCCGGCGATCGCCGGGCGCGCTCGCTGGACCGCGCAAGACACCTTGCGGTTCATTCCGGAGGAGTCGTTCGCGGACGGGGCGCGGTACCGCGTGACGCTCCGGCCCGGCGTGGTCGGCGAGGGGCGGGTGCTCGCGGGTTCGGGGGTGTTCGAGTTCCCGACGCGCATGTTCACGCTCGCTTCGATCGAAGTGCGCCCGCGCGCGGAGGCGCAGACGGCGCGCGTCGTCCTGGAGTTCACCCACCCGGTGCGCCCCGCGGAGGCGAGCGCGGCGGTGTCCTTCTCGCACCACGACGGGCGGACCATCAGGTCGCGGATCCTGACGGCCGGCGTCGGGAGGTTGATGACGTTTCTGATCGGGCCGATGCGTCAGCCGTTCGAGAATGTCTCCGCCGACGTCCGCGTCGATGCGTCGCTGCGGGCGGTGACCGGTGGGAGGCCCCTGGAGAAGACGATCGTGCGCCCCGTGGCGCTGGTGCCGGAGCCGGTGCTGAAGGTGGTGGGCGCCGATGCGTTCCAGACCAACGAACGACTGGGGGTGCGCGTTCGCTTGAATCGAGCCGTGGACGCACCCGCGATTCGCAACGTGCTGACGATCAATCCGCCCGTCGTGGTGGACGTGGAGTCGTGGCACCACACGTTCGAGATCCGCGGCGCGTTCAAGTCGGGCCAGACGTACACGATGAGCCTCGACGCCGGCGTGCGTTCCGCCGACGGTTTTAGGCTCGCGGAGCGCGCGACGTTCACGGTGAAGATGCCGTCGTTGGCGCCGGCGCTTCGTCTGGTGCGTGAGACCGGGCCCGTCGAGCTACGGAGTGTGAACGTCTCGCGCGTCGACGTGCGCGTGACGAAGATCTGGGACGACAACGTCGCGCACCTCCTCCCGCACCTCGCGAGCGGGACGCTCCCCGACGCCGAGACGTTCGGCACCGTCGTGTATCGGAGTGACCTCGAGACGGCGGGGCGCATCGACGAGGTCGTCAGCACCATCGTCCCGTACGTCGACCCGCACCGGCGCCGCGCGGGGCTCTACCTCGTGGAGGTCGTCGACACCGAGCGCCTCTGGGTTCGCGCGAACACGTGGGTGTTCGACGACGGCCTGACGCTCACCGCCAAGGTGGGCGCGTCTGCGGTGCGCGCCGAGGTGCTCTCGCAATCCAACTTGCGCCCGGTCTACGCCGCGGAGGTGCGGGTCGTGAGCCGGACGAACCGGACCCTCGGCACGTCGCGTACGCAGCCGAACGGGGTGGCGCAGATCGGTGTCGACTGGAGCGCCGAGGATCCGCCCGCGTGGGTCATCGCGCGTCGCGGCACCAGCTTCGCGTATCTCCCGCTCCCCGCCACCCGCGCCGTCCCGGAGGTCGACGACGGTGAAGACGTCCGCGGTCGCGCGCACCTCTTCCTCGACCGTTCGACCTTCCGCGCCGGGGAGACGGTGCGGCTCGGGATGCTCGTCCGTGACGACGCGCTGAAGAGTGCGACCTGGACCCCCTCACTCGAGGTGAAGAACCCGCTCGGGGAGCGTTTGAAGGTCGAGCGCGTGGAGCGCACGATCGATGGTGCGTCGGTCCACACGATCGCGCTGCCGGTGAGCGCGCCGCGCGGTCGCTACGAGGTCCGCGCGCTCGACGGCAACGGGTGGGCGGTCGGTCGCGCGCTGTTCTGGGTCGATGCGTCGAAGCCCCCGCGCCTCGCGGTCGACGTGCGCGTCGACGAGGGCACGACGGGCCCGCGCGCGCCTGCGTTCGTGGTGCGCGGCGGGTACCGCCTCGGCCAGAAGCCCGCGAGCGGGCTCGTGCTGCGGACGCGTTGCCGTTACGTCGAGCAGCCGGTCGCGTTCGAGCGGCACGCCGGGTTTGCGTTTCGCCACGAGGGCGCGAGCCGACTCGAGATCATCGAGCGGGAGGTCGAGACGCGCCTCGACACTTCGGGAGAGGGCCGCCGCTGGTGTCCCGCGGTGCGCTCCGCGGGTGCGGCGGGGCCGGTGCGCATCACGCTGGAGGCGGCGGTGGTCGAGCCCGGCGGCCGCGTGGTTCGGGACGATGCTTCGGTCGTGCACCGCCCTACGCCGCACGCCGTGGGAGTGCGTCGGCGCCTCGACGCTGGGCCTTCGGAGGTCGGCAAGGACGCGGCGCTCGAAGCGATCGTCGTCGGTCCGGACGGCGAAGCGGTGTCGGGGATCGCGGTGGTCGCCACGATCCGTTCGCTCGACGGCTCCGCGGCGCCGGTCGAGGTGAAGCTCACGAGCGGCGCCGAGCCGGTCGCGATCCCGTACGTGACCCGAGAGCCCGGTCGTCACCGTGTCGACGTCGAGACGACGGAGGGCGCGTCGACATCGACGCTCTTCTGGGTGATTCCGGACGTGGGCAGCAACGTCCCCGCGCCGGGCGACGAGCTGGTGGTCGTCGCGCCGGGCGCGGACGTGCAGGTCGGCGACTCCGCGTCGCTGTTGGTGTGGGCGCCCTACGAAGGGCAGCTCGAGCTCACGATCGAGCGCGACCGTGTGCTGTGGCGGACGAAGGTGGAGCTCGACGCCAACGTGTCGCGGGTCGAGGTGCCCATCCTTCCGTCGTTCGCGCCGAACGCGTTTGCGGTCGCGCGCATCGTGAGCGGTCGTCGCGCGGCGTTCGCGCAGGCGCCGCTGGTGGTGAACACGCGGCGGCATCGTCTCCGCACCGCGCTCGACGTACCGGCCCGCCTCACCGCGCAGCGCGACATCGAAGTCGGGCTGCGGGTCGAGGACGAGGACGGCAAACCGGTCACCGCGCACGCGCTGGTTTGGATCGTCGACAAACGTCGAACCGATCCGCGCTTCGATGCACCGGCGGATCCGGTGGAGCACTTCGTCGGGCTGCAGCCGCTCTCACTCGTCACGCACGATCTCTCGACGCTCTACGACGGCGTGCAGACCCACATGTCGAAGCCACCGCGGCAGCGCCGTCCGCGGGTGGAGTGGAGCGACGCCGGATCGTCCTGGTCGAAGATCGTGACCGTGGAGGGCGCCGCGAAGATCCCGCTCCGCGTCCCCTCGATGCACGGTGAGGCGCGCGTCGCCGCGGTGGTGTTCGCGCGCGACCGGTTCGGCGCGGCGTCGCGGGACACCACGGTGAAGGACCCGCTGCGTCTGCGCACCCACGCGCCCCAGCTCCTCCGCCCCGGTGATGAGCTCGAGATGCCGCTCGAGATCGAAAACGGGTTGGACCGTTCGATCGCGGTGGACCTCGTCGTCGACACTCGTGGACCCCTCGCTGTCGCGGAGCGAACGAAGCGTCTGTCGATCCCCGCGGACTCGTCGAACAACGTCGTCGTTCGGTTGAAGGTCGACGACGCGGTGGGTGATGCGCGCGTCGCGTTGCGCGGGACGGCGGGGACCTCGTCTTCCTCCGTCGAACGGCGCTTCGTCGTGGCACCGGCGCGGACCAGCACGATCACCGGGGCGTCGTTGGAGGTGTCGCGTGCGTCGCCGCTGACGCTCGCGCTGCCGAAGTCGTTCGTGCGCGGCAGCGCAAACGCGTCGATCACCGTAGGGCCGACGGTATTGTGGGCCCACCGCGCTGCGCTCGATGCGGTGCTCGCGCCGAGCCGCGAGTCGAAGTTGTCCGCGACCTACGAGGTGCTCGCGCTGACGTTTGCGTATCGGTTGATCGAGGACGGCGACGTTCGCCTCCGCGACGCGCTCGCGCGGCTCACGGCTTCGACCGGCGGGCGTGACGAGTGGGCGACGACCCTCTACGGGCTCGCGCTGTTCGAGGCGGCGCGCATTCGCGCCGTGGACCGCGCGGCGACGGAGCGTGCGTACCAGCGCCTCTACGCGATCGTGACCTCCCCGTCGGCCGAGGTGGAGCCACGGACTCGGGCGGTGGCGCACTTCGTCCTCGCGCTCGCGAATCGCCCCGACCGTCGAGGGCTCATCGAGCTCGCCGACGCGTGGGACCAGGCGGACGCCGCCGTGGATCCGATCGTCCGCGCGATGCTCGCCGGTGCGTTGATGCGGGCCGGGATGCTCACGCGGGGCCGTCGGATGTTGGCCGACCCGATCCCGATCGCGCGCGGACGCTCGGCGTTGCTCCTCGCGATCCTCGCCGACGTCTACCCGTTCCATCCGCAGGTCGACGGGTTCCTCGCGGCGCTCCGAAAGCGCGCGCCGAACGGTTACTGGGCGAGCCGCGAAGAGAACGCGCTGGCGCTCGCGGCGGTCGGGAAGTTCAGCCGCCGCGCCGCGCCCGATCCGCAGTACTGGGGGTCGCTGTTGATCGACGGCGAGGTGGAGAAGCGCTTCAACACCAAGCGCTCGGCGATCGTCGACGCCCCCCTCGACGCGTGGCGGAACCGAACGCTCGCCTTCGAGGTCACCGGCGCCGGGACGGCCTACGTCGGTCTCTCGGTCCGGGGCGTGGCGACCGGCGATCCCAAACCGCGCGCCGACGGGTTGGCGCTCGAACACACGCTGTCGACGATCGCGGGCGCGCCGATCGACGGGCCGGTGCCGTACGGAGAGCTGGTCGTCGGACGCGTCACGGTGCGCTGCACGGCGACCGACGACTGCGGACGTGTCCGCGTCGACGCCCGCATGCCGGCCGGGCTCGAGATCGAGGACTCGAACCTCACGGGGTTGGGCTGGCTGGAGCTCGGCGCGTCACGCCCGCGGAGCGAGGCTACGACGAGCCGCGTCATCTACGAGCTGGATCTCAGCGAGCGGGAAGTCGCGCACGCGTATTACACGGCGCGGGCGATCGCGGTGGGGTCGTTCTCGGCGCCCGCGGTCGTCGCGTCCGGCGCCCAGGGGCGTCGGGGCGTCACCGCCGCCGGGTGGCTCGCCGTGCGCGCGGCGCGCTGATCCTTAGACCGGGTACCAGACGAGGCCCGCAGCCACGAGGGCGAGGAGCGTCAGAGTGAAGAGGTGCGTCCGCATCTGCAGAAGTGATCTGAGCTATTTCAGATAAGACGTCAAGACTTCAAATCTGCATCGCCCCAGTGTGGGTAATCCGTGCGAATCTTGCGGAAACGAAAGTGCTCCTCGATCCAGTCCACCATCGCCGGGGTGAGGTTGAGATCGCGGGTTTGCTCGGCGTCCGCCAGGTCGAACCGCGCGCGCGCGCCGTCCGGGGCGACCAGCTCGACGGTGCGGGGGAGCCCCACCGCCCACAGGTCCACGGCGCCGCCGTCGTAGTGGTCCGAGCGCTCCGCGCCGGCCTGGGTCGCGTAGTCGACGCCGTAGGTCTCGGCCATCCGACGCGCGGCCTCCCGCGTCGCACGCCAACCCTTCGGGTGTCGCCACTTGATGGGGACGTCGAGGTCCCACTTCGTGTTGAGGCGCTCGATGTGTTTCACGCGGCGCCACAGCTGCCGGCGCGACCGGCTCTTGCGGATGAGGTGGGCGCCGTACATCAGGTATCCCCGCGGCCGGGGGCGCACCGTCGCTTCGACGTGCACGAGCGCGCCCTGACGCAGGAGCTGGTCGCGGAGGGAGCGGACGCGTCGTCCGAAGGAGGCGTTGGCCGCGTCGAGCGCCTTCAGCCGGCCGTCTTCACTCTGGGGTTGTTGGTAACGCGCGGCCCACGCGGGCCCGAGGAGCGCGCCGTCCTCGGCGGGGTCGAGGCCGAGCTGCTCCGGGGGGGCGTCGAGCGCCAGACGCAGGCGCGGTTTGCCGTACTCGCGAGGGTCGTTCCGGAAGACGTCCCGGGGGTGCACGAGGATGCCTGTCTTGCGAGCGCGGCTGGGCGTGAGGATGAGGCGCTGCTTCCTGTAGCCGCGTCCGATGACGTCATCGAGGAAGTAGATCAGGTCGTCGACGTCGATGGCCCGCTTGGTGTGCTCGCGCAGCGCGCGGAGGAGGGGTTCGTCCTTCTTCGCGAGGACCGCCCCGAGGTCGCGCCCCGCGATGAGGGCGCCCCCGATCTCCACCTCGACCTCGCGTCGCTTCATGAGGTTGGCGGCGCGTCGCAGCGCGCGGCGCCGGGCGGCGTCGTTCTTCGGGGTGGGGAGGACCTTCAGCGCGCGGTCCGTGTGGAGCGTGGGCGGCGTAGCGCCGAGGACCGTGAGCAGGAGGACGACGTGCATCTTCGAAGACAACGGTTCGTGCGCCGCTGCCCATCCATTGTGTGAGTGTCGGCGCGCGCTCGCAAGTTGGACTGAAACTTCGCTCGGGGACAAAATCCCAGCTCCGTGTCCGGCGACGGCGACAAGAAGGACGAAGGCAGCGACCGCCCCCTGTCCGAGACCATGCAGATCCAGATCGTCCCCTCGGCGACGCCCATCAGCGCGGACCTCGGCGCCGATCCGTTCGACGAGGACTCGGTGATCGTCAGCACCACGCCGGTGCGGTTCGACAGCGTGATCGGCTCGGCCGAGAGCGGTCCGCAGCACAAGGTCGCGCTCGGCGAATCACTGCAGCTCGTCCGCTTCGTACGCCGCGGCAACACACTCATGATCTCCGGCCTCACTCCCCACGGGCGCCGGCTGACCTTCGAACAACGCGAGGATCGCGAAGGCTGGTACGTCGTCGTCGCGGGTCGTCGCCGCCGCCCGACCGAGCGTGAGCTCGGCCTGATCGTCGCGAGCATCACCCAGGAGATGGAAGCCGCGATGGCCCCCGAGGGTGAGCAGGAGGTGCGGTCCGCGTACCGGCTCGCCGCCTCGTCCGACCAGCCGGGCCTCCCCGTGCGCGGGTTGCAGGCGTACCGCGATCTCCTCCTCGACGAGGCGGCCGCGTACCTCGCCGGCCAGATTCAGCGGCTCGGCGTCGTCGCGGTCGAGTACCAAGCGTTCAAGCGGTTCGCGATTCGGCACGGGCACCGGATTGGCGCCGCGTTCGTCCGCGCGCTCGGCGAGCGCCTCGCGATGCTCTTCGAGGGGGAGTCGAAGGTGCACGCGTGCCACAAGGCGGGGAAGTCGTTCCGGCTCATCGTCGCGGATCGTTCCGCGGCCGCCGTCCAGAAGCTCGTCGAGACGATCGTCACCCAAGAGACGCGTCAGTGGATCGTCGAGCGCGTCTGGGGGCAGGACAAACGCACCCACCCCGAAGAAGTGAACTTCTACATCGGCATCGCGATGGCGCGTCCGAGCGAGCGCAAGGTCTCCGACCACGAGACCCTCGCGCAGCGCCTCAACGATGACGCCTACCGCGCCGCGAAGCTCGGCCAGCTCCGAGGGCACACGTCGATTCAGCTCGCGAAGACGGACTACCGGTCGACGGTCGCGCAGTGGATTCGCGCGTCCGAGGACGAGCTCGAGGAGATCGCCGCGCAGATGGACGAGGGTCCCGCCGAGGTGATGGCCGAGATGCAAGACTACTTGCACGAGCTCGTCCCCGCCGACCTCGAGGGGATGGCGGTGGAGGGCGACGTCCACGCGTTGATCCACAAGGCGATCGCGCGCGACGGGTTCTGGCAGGGCACCACGGCGATGCGCATTGCGGGGGAGCGGTTGATCACGCGCTTCCTCGAGAACCACCCCACGCCCGAGGGGCAGAACGACTACGTCGGAGGCTTCGACCTCGGCGACGAGTTCTACGGCATCTCGATCGAGAAGGACCGGCTGCACTTCGCGTGGAGTGATCTCAACAGCGCCGGCGCGACGCGCACGCGCGCCGGTCTCTCGCGGATTCAACAGGCGGTTGGCTGGCGGCGCGAGGACGGCGGCGGGATCGTCGGCCACTTCATGCAGGCGCTCGCGAACACGGAGGCGCCGGAGCCGCTCCCCGAGCGCATCCTCGCGGCAGCGCGTGAGTCGTACGTCGAGACCCGCGCCAACCCGGAGCTGTCCGTCGCCGACGTCATCGACATCGCCGACTACCTGTGGACGGACGAAAACGAGCTCGTGACGCTGAAGGATCTCTACGAGGGGAACATCCTTCGGCTGGTGCTCCCGGATCGCAGCATGCCGGTGGAGGTCCTCGAGCGGCGCTCGTCGTTCTTCCTGAAGCTGCGCATCGACGGCGTGGACCACGTCGCGTCGGCGACCGACACGTTCACCGGTCCGGTCGTGAAGCTGCGTATCCGCGACGCCGTGATCTCCGTGGCGACGTGTGTGATGGCGATGAAGCGCCTCGAGCTGCACGACGTCCTCGCGATCGTTCGGGAGGACAACAACCTCTCCGACGACGAGCCGCTCGACGTCCTCGGTTTCCTCCGGCACATCGCCGACATCCTCCTCGCCGACCAGGTGAAGGGCCCCGGCAAGATCCGCCTCGCGCTCGGCGCGCAGTACGAGGAGGTCGAGTTCGTGAAGGTGTACTCGCTCGAAGACGTCCGCGAGCAACACCCCGGTCTGTTCTACGAAGCCGTGCACCAGGCGCTGCTGACCGAACATCCGCTGGAGATCGACCGGCACCTCTCCGAGATGATCGTCACCACCATGCTCGCGCGGTCGCGCCCGGTTTGAACGCGATGCGAACGTTGTTGTGGATCGTGGGCTTCGCGGCGTTCGCCGGGTGCATCCCGCCGCGGACGATATCGGCGCCCGAGCTCACCGGTGACGAGGTCGCGCTCGTCGTCTTCCGGGGCACGGAAACGCAGGTCTACCTGATGCGGGCGGACAGCGCGTTTGCGCCGAACCTCGAAACGGCCGGCACCGAGCGGGTGTTCTTTCTCGCCTACGATGGGCTGGAAGCGGTCGGCCTCGAGCTGACGGAGGAGACCTCGAGGATCGTCGAGACCGATGAACAGGGGCGCTCGATACCGGCGCCGGCCCGGGCGTTCTCGCGCCGCTTCGCCGGCGATGGCGACTGGGACGACCTTGGTTCACTCGACGAGCTAGGAGACGTTCGCATCGAGTGCAAGGCGGGCGCCGCCGGCGCGGCGGGCTGTGTCGACGATCCCCAGGTCGCCTCCCCGACCGCCCCCAACGTACCCGGTCGCGTCGAGGTCGTCGCGCCCGAGTGCCCATTCGGCCGCGAGGACGGGACGTGTGTCTTCCCCACGCCCGAGGCCTGCGCCGCGACGCTGCGATGGGACGTCGAGCGCTCGGAGTGTGTTCGGTACGCGCCGTGTCCGGGAACGGAGTGGCCGGCCGGACTCATGGGAGCCGTCACGTACGTTCGCGACGGCGCGACGAACGGCGACGGCTCGATGGGCGCGCCGTACGGAGACGTCGGCGCGGCGTTGCAGGCCGCGAATGTGGCTCCGACCATCGCGCTCGCCGACGGGACGTACGTCCTCGACGTGACGCTCGACGGGCGCACCCTCGTCGGGTCGTGTGCTTCGCGCGTGACTCTGCAGGGCAGCATCGCCATCGACGGGAACGCCACGATCGAACGGGTCCAGCTTCAGTCCGACGTCGACGTGCGTGCGGGGGCGTCGCTGACGATGTTCCGAGTGGAGCTCCTCTCGGTGGACGTCGACGTTCGAGACACGGCGAGCCTCGACGTGGCCGAGAGTGTGTTCGTCGATTCGCAGTTCGACGTGATGGGCGCGGCGGCTTTCGATCGAACCGTGTTCCTGAGCACCGCGCTCGCGCCGCCGCTGGTGATCGCGGGGACCGCGACCCTCGAAGGCGTGGGGTTCCTCGACCCGACGGCGATCGACGTGCGCGCGGGTGGTCGAGCGACGTTGGAGGGGGTGGCGATCGCATCACCGATGTCCCCGCCGACTCCGATCGTCACCGGCGGCGCCGGCTCGGAGCTCTCGCTGACCCGCGTGTCCATCACGTCGTCGCGCCCCGCACTCCGGCTCGAGGGCTCGCGCGTGACCATGCGGACGGTCGCCATCGAAGGTGCCTCACGTGCCCTGGACCTGACCGGCTCGACGCTGGACGCGAGCGACGTCGACCTCGCCGCGCAGCGGGGCGTGGACGCCACGGACAGCGCGATCGGGTTGGCGCGAACCCGGTTCGTCGGCGGCATCATGCTCTCCGCGCAACGAGGGACCGTCACATCGACCTCGGTCGACGCAGACGTCGCATCGGCGGGCGTGACTGTCGTCGGAGGTGATGTCTCGTTGTCCGACGTTCGCGTCCGATCGGACGTCGCGATCAACCCGTTGGTCGTCGTCGAAGGAGCGGACCGAATCGAGCTCGCGGGCCTCGAGATCGAGGCACCCACTTCGACGCTCCTTCGTGCCTCCGCAACAGGCTCCACCACCGTGAACGGCCTCGTCGCGGCCGCGACCGCACACCAGTCGGGGACGCTCCACATCGGCATGACTGCGCCGACCATCGACGTCCGCGGCGTCCATGTCGTCGGCGGTGAAGGGACCGCGCTCGAGCTCGAAGGCGGGCAAGTGACCCTGCACGATGTCCTGGTCGAAGACGTCGCCAACGTCGGCGCGAACATTCGAACGGTGGTGCTGCGGACGCTTCAAGGCGCCGTAGATCCGGAGGTCGAAGTCCAGCGTGTCATGATCCGCGGCAGCCAGACCGAAGGCGGCGGTCTCCGAATCGCGTCCGGCCACATCGAGCTCTTGGACGCGGACATCGACATCGTGCGCGGCGTCGGCGTCGACGTCGCCGCTACCAGCGACACCGTCATTCAGCGGCTCGAGGTCACGCAGACCGCCCCCACCGATCTCTCCCGCGGGCTCCTGACACGGGGGGCCGTCTCCGTGGAGGACGTCGCCTTGGAAGGGAGCGGTCCGGACGGCATCGCGTTCCTCGCGGACCGCGCGCCGACGATTCGAATCGCCGACGCCACGGCGCGCGGGTGGGGCTCGTCGTTTGCGTTCACGGGTGATCCCGAGATCTCGATCGAAGCGCCCTTCGTGGCGTCCGACGCCGTCTGTGGCTACTGCGCGCCGAAGATGTTCGAGCTACCGGTCAGCGGTTTTCGAGCCGATGCGGACGCGTCGATCTGCCTACACGATCTGGACCCCGACGACGAAGGCGAAGAATGCAGGCTGCAGTAGCCCTCACGCTCCTGCTCGCGTCGTCGGCGCCGCACGAGGTGCCGGCCACGGATCGTCGTGTGCTGCCGGTCGTGCTCTTCACGGTGACCGACACGCTGCGGCTGACGAGTCGTACCGATCTGTTGCGACGGTTGGACGACGTCGCGCAGGCCGAGGCGGATCTGTCGGCCGAGCTGATGCCCACCGCCGATCCCTGCACCAAGCTCGACAGCACGGCCGAGCGGTTCACGTGCATCGCGGCGCAGGCCGGGCGCGACGAACGGAAGTCACTCACGGACGAGGTGTTGATCATCTCGGTCGCGCAGACGGACGCCGGCGAACGTTTCAGCGCGCTGCTCCTCGACTGGCGCGTGACGAATCAGCTGGTCACGGAGACCGAGCGCGAGAAGGTCGGCTCCGCGCTGCGTCGCCGTGCGATCGTGGCGCGCTCGCCGCCGCTCGAAGCGCGCATCCCCGACGACGTCCAGCTGTTCGTGTCGCGGCTGTTCACCGACACCTTGAGCGCGCGTTTCCGCCAGGCCCCGTACGGCGTCGTGGAGCTGCTGCTCGAACGCTCCGGTTGTGAGCTTCGCCTCGACGGCCAGACGCTCGGCGGCCTCGGTGACGCGCCGGTCACCCGCATCGTTCGCGTCCCGCCCGGCCGTCGACAGGTCGACGTGCAACACCCCGCGATGATGCCGGTGACGAAGACACTCGTCGTCGAAGAGGGGGGTGTCGTGCAGTGGCGCCCGGAGCTCGTGCCGCGCGACCAAAGCGCGGTCGTCGCGAATCAGGTCGTACGTTGGACGGGCGTCGCGGCGGGTGTGACGGGTGCGGCGATCGGAATCTACGCGGTGGTCAGCGCCCCCGACCACAACGTGTGTCTCGACGAGGGCGCGGGCTGCCCGGACCTGAGCGCCAAGCCGTACTACCTCACGGGGAAGGTGCGGTACTCGAGCGTCGCGGTCGGGTTGAGCGCGCTGGGGGTGACCGCGGCGGTGTCGAACTGGTTGCTCGCGGAGAACGAGCGGTTCCCGTGGTTGGAGATCGGCCTCGCCGTCGCAGCGGGTGCGGTCGGGTGGCTCGTTCCGGCGGTCGTGCCCTGACGGTCAGGCGCCCCACTCGGTGTGGAACGCGCCCTCCCGGTCGAGGCGCTGGTAGGTGTGGGATCCGAAGAAGTCGCGTTGGGCCTGTGTGAGGTTCGCGGGGAGGCGTCCGCGGCGCAGGCTGTCGTAGTACGACAGCGACGCGGTCAGCGTGGGCACCGCGACGCCGTTGTCGATCGCGCGCTTCACGGTGCGGCGCCAGCCGTCCTGCCGGGTCGCGAGCTCATCGGTGAAACCGGGGTCGAAGAGCAGGTTTGCGAGGTTGGCGTCGCGGCCGTACGCCTCCTGGATTCGCCCGAGGAACGCCGCGCGGATGATGCACCCGCCCTTCCAGATTCGCGCGATCTCACCGAGCTGTAGGTTCCAGTCGCGCTCCTCGGAGGCCTTCTGCAGGAGCCCGAGGCCCTGCGCGTAGCTGCACATCTTCGATGCGTAGAGCGCCGCGCGGGCGTCGGCGATCATCTCGGCCTGGTCCCCGGACGGCGATGGCGTGGGGCCCTTCAGCGTCTTTTCGCCCACGAGCCGAAGGGGGCGCATTCCACTCAGTAGACGCGCGTCGACGGAGCCGGCGATCGTGGGGATCGGAGCGGCGAGCTCGGCGCCCTCCTTCACCGTCCAGCTCCCGGTGCCCTTCATCTTCGCGGTGTCGAGGATGACGTCGATGAGGTCCGCGTCGGTCTCGGTGTCCTTCTGTCGGAAGATCTCCGCGGTGATCTCGATCAGGAAGCTCTCGAGCTCGGCGCCGTTCCACTCCGCGAACACGTCCGCGAGCTGCGCGTTGCTCAGACCGCCGACGTACTTCAGCAGATCGTACGTCTCCGCGATGAGCTGCATGTCGCCGTACTCGATGCCGTTGTGCACCATCTTCACGTAGTGCCCGGCGCCGCCCGGCCCGATGTAAGTGACACAAGCGCCGTCCGCGACCTGCGCCGCGATCTTCGTGACGATCGGCTCGATGCGACCGTACGCCTCGCGCGAGCCGCCGGGCATCATGCTCGGCCCGTGTCGCGCGCCCTCGGCGCCGCCGCTCACGCCCATGCCGATGAACTCGATCCCCTTCTCGGCGAGCTCACTCATGCGTCGGTCGGTGCGGGTGTAGAACTCGTTGCCGCCGTCGATGATCACGTCGCCGCGGTCGAGGTGCGGCAGCAACGATGCCACCGCGCCGTCGACCGGCTTGCCCGCCGGCACCATCAGCAGGATGCGCCGCGGGCGCTCGAGCTTCGCCGCGAGCTCCTCGGGCGTGTACGCGGGGAGGGCGTTCGGGGCCTCCTTCACGAACGCGTCGATCTTGTCGCGCGACAGGTCGTTCACCGCGACCGAGAAGCCCTTGTCCTGGACGTTCAGGGCGAGGTTCGCGCCCATCACGCCGATCCCCACCACGCCAAACTGTGCTGTTTCCGTCATCGATGTACTCCCATGGGAACGAGGTCCTTGGCCGCCGCAGCGTCCGCGATCAGTGTGACTTTGCCGTTGCGCTCCAGGAACACACGCGTGAGCGGGAGCGCCGTGTCGCGCTCGTCGATCACGCGGTGCAGCGCCGCGGCCTTCGATTCACCCGCGACCAACACCACGACTTCCTTCGCGCGTCGGATCGCTTCGAAGGTGAACGTGAGCCGTCGCGCCGCCACCGTCTCCTTCGGCGCCTGCGCCGCCGCCACGAGGCCGTTCGGCGGGTCGTAGTCCGGGAAGAGGCTCGCCGTGTGGCCGTCGTCGCCCATCCCCAGCATGACGACGTCCGCCGCGCCGGTGCCGTTCGTGGCGCCGAGCAGCGCCGCTTCGTAGGCGGTGGCGGCCTTCGCCGGATTCGCCGCGACGCCGTCCGGCGCGAGCAGCTTCAGCCCCAGCGGATCGACGAGGGTCTCGCGCGCCATGCGCACGTTGCTGTTCTCGTCCGTCGGCTCGACCGCGCGTTCGTCGGAGACGAACACGTTCACGCGATCCCACGGCAGCCCCGCGAAGTCCTCGACGAGCACGCGGTGGAACAACTTCGGCGTCGAGCCGCCCGACAGGGCGAGGACGAACCGCCCCGCCGACGCCTCGATGAGCTTTGCAACGTGACTTGCGGCGAACGCCGCGACGCTGGCTTTGTCTTCCTGGATCGAGATCACGTCAGCCTCCCGGCCGCGGCGAGCGCTCGCCGGAAGGCGTCGTCCTGGCCGCGCGAGGTCAGCGCGCGCGCGAGGAAGGCCGCGCGCTCCGTGTCTTCGTGGGGGCGGTGCACGACGTGCACGTCGTCGGTGACCTCGACGCGCCCCGTGTGCTCCGCGCAGACCGTGACCGCGCAGCCGTCCCACGGCACAGAGATCGCGACCTCCAGATCTTCGGAGTCCCGCTCTTCGTGAATCAGCTTCACGCGGCCGTCCGTCCACGCGCCGTCGCCGCCCGACACGTGAACCCCGAGCACACTCGCGAACCAGCCGAGCAGCAACCGCGCGGTCCATCGCTTGGACTTCGGCGCGCGCACCACGATGCGATCGATCGAGCGCACCGAAGCCTCCGTCCGCGGCGGATCGAACAGCGCCGCGACCTCCTGCCGCAGGTGACGCCCGGCGAGCCAGCCGAGATCCATCGCCGCCGCGGGCACCGCGTCGACCAGCCCGGACGCCCGTTCGAGCGGCGCGTCCCAGCGCGACCGCTCCACGTTCACGATGATCCGATCCGCGATCCGAATGAGCGCCGCCACCATCGGATCGTCGCGGTCCGGCACGCCGTCGAACACCACCGCCGTCGGCATCGCAGGCACCAACAGCGCGCGCACGAGGCTCGGCAGACGACGATCCGCCGCACCCTTCGACAGCAGCGTGATCTCCTCCGAGCAGACGAGCTTGCCGCCGTCGCCGGAGAGGATGCAGTTCGCCGAGATCCACGCGTCCAGCGAGGCGTCACCGCTCTGCGTCTTCAGCACGAGCGCACGCGCCGCGAGGTAACGCGGCATCGCGTTCACCATCTCGACCATCGCCTCCGCGGACCCGACGCCTTCGCGGTCGTCGCGCTCTTCGACGTGCACGACCACGTTCCACAGGCACGCCCGCGTGACCGGTTGTTGGCCGTTCGTCGACTTGCCGGCGCTCCGCCAGAGCGCCGCGAGCTCGCGTTCGATCGAGTCCGGATCCACCGCGAAGTGTTCGCCCGCGGAGAAGGACTCCAGCCGGATGTCCTCGGTGCGGGTCACGGCCGCCTCCAGCGACGCCCGTCCGCCGCCAACAGCTGGTGGGCGTCGTCGGGGCCCCACGAGCCCGCTTCGTAGAGCTCCGGTTCGACCTTCTGCGTCTCCCACGCTTCGTGGATCGGCGTGATGAATCGCCAGCTCGCCTCAACTTCGTCGCCGCGTGTGAAGAGCGTGCCGTCACCGTTCAGCGCGTCGAGGAGCAGGCGTTCGTACGCCTCGGGGGCCTCGACGCCGAAGCTCGACGCGTACCGGAACTCCATCGTCACCGGCGCGATCTCGATCGACTGCCCCGGCACCTTCGATCCGAGGCCGAGCGTGATGCCTTCGTCGGGTTGGATGCGCACGGCGAGCACGTTGCCGCCGAGGTCCGCCATCTGTTCACGACCGAACAACGGGAGCGGCGCCGACTTGAAGTGGATGGCGATCTCCGTGACCTTCTTCGGCATGCGCTTCGCGCTGCGCAGGTAGAACGGCACCCCAGCCCAGCGCCAGTTGTCGACGAACAGCTTCATCGCCACGAACGTCTCGGTGCGTGACTTCGGATCCGTGCCGTCCTCCTCGCGGTACCCGGGTACGTCGGCGCCGAGCACACTCCCCGCCGCGTACTGCCCGCGAACGACGCGCTCCGTGACGCGGTGCGGATCGATCGGCCGGAGCGCCTGCAGCACCTTCGTCTTCTCCGAGCGCACCGCGTTCGCGTCGAACGACACCGGCGGCTCCATCGCCGCGAGGGACAGCACCTGGAAGAGGTGGTTCTGCACCATGTCGCGCAGGATGCCGGCCTTCTCGAAGTAGCCACCGCGCCCCTCCACGCCGAGCGTCTCGGCGCCGGTGATCTGCACGTGGTCGACGTACTTCGAGTTCCAGAGCGGCTCGAAGATCCCGTTGGCGAAGCGGAACACCAACAGGTTCTGCACCGTCTCCTTCCCGAGGTAGTGATCGATGCGGAAGACCTGGTCCTCCTTCAGGACCTCGTGCACCTCCGCGTTGAGCTGCTTCGCCGACGCGAGGTCCTTGCCGAAGGGCTTCTCGACGATGACGCGCGCGAAGGGTTCTTCCTTCGGGTCCACCAGCCCGGCCTCGCCGAGGCGCCGAATGATCGTCGCAAACACCGACGGCGGCGTGGACAGGTAGAAGAGGCGATTCCCCGGGAGGTTGTGTTCCTTCTCGACCTCCTCGATGCGGGCCTTGAGCGCCTGGTACGCCTCGGGATCGTCGAAGCCCCCCTGCTGGTAGTACAGGCCGGGCGCGAAGTGCTCCCAGACGTCCTCGGCGAACGTCCCGCGCGAGTGTTGCTCGACGCCGTTCCGCGCGCGTTCGCGGAACGCGTCGTCCGAGATCTCGGAGCGTGAAGTCCCCACGATCGCGACGCGGGTCAGGTGGCGCTCGACGATCAGGTTGTAGATGGCGGGGATCAGCTTTCGCTGCGTGAGGTCACCGCTCGCGCCGAAGATCACGACGGTGGCGGGCTCGGGGGTCCGGTCGGAGGGTGTATCGGCTCGGAACGGGTTCATGGCGGAGTCCAGGAATCTCGGTCGGCTCGGTATTTCAGTCAAATCGGCCATCGACGGTACGTCGAGGTCGGACGATACTGCGCGCCGCGTGGATTCGACCCGTGCCAAGCAGGACGCCGCCGCTCAGCGGTATCGGCTGCAGGTGCGTCTTTCGATGGTCGCCAAGGTCGCGCTCGAGAACGGCGACGCCGCCGCGTCGATCGAAGTGACGAACTTGCGTCAGGCGGTCGACGCGGTCCGCATCGAGGAGGAGGGCGGGACGCAGGCCGCGCTCCAAGCCCTCGCGGGGCTCGAGCCGAAGGTCTCCGCGCTCCAGGACCGGCTGGGCGTGGGGCGGTACTCGGCGCCGGTGTTCCCGAAGTGGCTGCGGTTCCTGATGTGGGCCTCCCCGGTCGTCACGGTGCTGGTCACGGCCACGGTGTGGATCACGCTGCGCCGCCGGAAACGGGCGATCGACGAGCGTTCGTTGGAGGCCCTCGACCGGGCCGGATCGTCCACCGGGACCTGACGTAGATCACGTGCAAATCGACTTCAGTCGGTGCCGGGATGTGCCGACATCAGGGACAGGAGTCGCCCGTGAAGTCCTACCCAGTCCCGACGCGCGTTGCGGTGGAGGTGTCCGGCTACCGGTTCGGCGCGTACGTCGAGGCCGTCGACGACAGGCACGTCTGGGTTCACGTCGCCGGTGACGAGTACCTCCCGGCCGGCTCCCTCGCGCGTCTCACGTTTCGCATCGAGGGGGGCCCGAGCCTCGGGATGACCGGAGCGATCGTGCACGCGGGCGTCGATGCGGTCGGGGTCCGTATGCACTGCGACATCGACCTCGCGATCCTCGCCGCCTGGGCGATGGGGAGCGACGCGGATCTGTCGCCGAGCCGTCGCGTCTTCACGAGTGAGTCGCCGACGGCGAGCTTGCCCGGAATCCCCAGCGTCCAGACCCAGCTGATCGGCGGTCGTCGTCGTCCGCGCGACACCCTCCAAGACTTCGTCTTCTCGCTGCCCCCTGCGTGATAGCATCCGCGCCCGATGGCCGACGGGCACCTCTTCCCCGGCGACTACATCGACGATCGCTTCGAGCTGGTGAAGCCGCTCGGTAAGGGTGCGTTCGGCGCGGTCTGGCGCGGCCTCGATCACCACCAGGACCAAGCCCCCGTCGCGGTGAAGGTGCTCTACGATCGCTACCGCACGAACGAGAAGATGCTCGGGCGCTTCAAGCAGGAGGCGCACATCCTCGAGAAGCTCGCGCACCCTGGCATCGCCGCCCCGATCGCGTGGAGCGGCGAAGGCGACATCGCGTACCTCGCGATGGAGTTCATCGACGGCGAGACGCTCGACGTCCGCTTCGCCAACAACGCATCGGAGGGTGTGCCCGTCCCCGCGCAGGGTGTGGCGTGGCTGTGTGATCGCCTCTGCGAAGCCGTCCAGTTCGCGCACGACAACGACGTCGTCCACCGCGACATGAAGCCGAAGAACGTGATGGTGAATCGGCGCGGCGAGCCCCCGATGTTGAAGGTGCTCGACTTCGGCATCGCGAAGATGCTCGTGGGGAGTCAGATCGATCCCACGACGGCGGGGCGGGTCCTCGGTTCGGTGCTGTACATCTCGCCGGAGCAGGTGCTCAGCAAGAAGCTCGACCACCGGGCGGACATCTTCTCCATCGCGACGATCATGTTCGAGCTCATCGCGTTGAGGCGCGCGTGGGCGGTCGACGCCGAGGGTGATCCGCACCCCTTCCACATCGCGATCTCCGGCGGCGAGAACAACTCCCACGTCGCGGTACTGAAACGAATCGCGCGCGGCCCGCGGCCGAGCGTCCTGCCGTACCGTCCGGACCTCTCACCGGCCGTCGACGAGGTGCTGCACCGCGCGATGTCGATCAACGCGGACGATCGCTACGCGTCCGTGACGGAGTTCGCGGTCGCGCTGCGCACGGCGTTGTTGGCGGGCCCTTCGATCGAGGACAGCGCGGTGCCGACGCTGGTCGACCACGAGTCGGCGACGCTGACCGACGCCGACAACGAGATGTCGGTCCCGCCCGACGTCCAAGTCATGGACGCGCCGTACGACGAGCTCGCGACCGAGTCGGCCGGGCACGTCGTGCCCGAGAGGATCCCGGAGCCGCACGTCGAGCCGGAGCTGGAGGTCTCGGCGCTGCCGCCGGCGCTGCAGAAGTCGAACACCACGCCCTGGGTGTGGGGCGGGTTGGCGCTCGCGATCATCGGGCTGGTGGTTTGGTTGCTGCAGTGAGCGCCGCGGCGAGCTCGGCGTAGAGCGGTCGCAGCGCCGCGAGCTCGGCGCGGTTCGCGAAGAGCGCGTCGAACGTTCGGCGGGTCTCGTCGAGGTACGCGAAGGCCGCGTCGGTGTCCTCACGCGTGAAGCTGCGCAGGAGGTTGTGCACCCGGTCGGCGCCCTTCACCAGGAGCGCGTCGCCCTCCAGGTGCTGGCAGTGCTCGAGGTACGCCGCGCGGGACTCCGTGCCCCGCGTGAGTCGCTCGACGATCCGGGCCACGGCGCTCCCGCACAGGTCTTCGATCTGATCGGGCGTGACGTCGGAGTCCTCGACGGCGTCGTGCAGCAGCGCCGCGGCGATCGCATCGGCCGATCCCCCCGACGACGACACGAGGCGCGCGCAGTTGATGACGTGGTTCGTGTACGGCACGTCGGGCAGGTCGATCTGCGTCTGCCCGGCGTGCGCGGTCTCGGCGAGGCGCAGCGCGGAGAGGATTCGATCCCGCTGTTGCGGCGCGAAGCGTTTCGCGACCTGCTCGATGAGCTGCGTTCGGTTCTCCTCCACGCGCAGGTCCGCTTCGACCCACGCCACCACGCGCGCGGGGACGCCGCGGCGTACGAGCTGCGCCGCGACGGGGATGTGCGTCGGATCCGGGAGCGCGTGCGAACCGAGCGGCGTGGTGTTCTCCGGTGGGAAGAAGTGATCGAACGCCGCCGCGGAGTTGAAGAGCCCGGCCTCCACCGAGAACCCAGCGCCGTAGGTGCGCGCGAGCTTCGCTTCGTGCCGGTTCATTCGGGCGGCCAACGTGTTCGCGGGGAGGTGCCCGGACGGGAACGACTCGCGGTGCACGGTGCGGCCCTTCGGGTCCGTGACGACGAACCCGGCGACGTCGGACGGTTTCGCGAGTTTCACCACCATGACTTCACCCAGTTCCATGCCTTCTTCGCCGCGCCGGCGATGGCCTTTCGATTCTCGTAGACGACCGCGCCGCCGTACGCGACCGCGCCGCCCGCGATGAGCACGGGGTTGGCGGTGGCGACGCCCGCGATCATCGCCGCGCCGGCCCCCGACTTCACCGCGCCGGTGACGCCCTTCTCGACGTTGCCGTCGCGGATGCCGACGTAGATGTCCTTCGCGCCGTCGACCACCGCAACCGCGCCGCCGGTCGTGGTTCCGAGGCCGACGCGCCCCGCCATCAGCGCGGCGGAGGACGCGATGCTGCCGCCCCCCGCGACGACGTCCGCGCCGCCTTCGACGTACTTCCCGTCGCGGAGCTCCTGCACGCCGTCGGCGGTCTGCATCGCGCCGCCGACCACGCCGGCCACGCCGAGCACCTTCCCCGCGGCGCGACCGACCTTCGCCTTCGTGGACAGCTTCGGATCCGGTTTGGCGAGGAGCTTTGCAGGCAGCGCCTCCTCCGCGGCGTCCTTGAACTTCTTCAGGTCGCGCGCGAGCTCGGGGACTTCGTCGGCCGACTTGCCCGCAGCGTTGGCGTCGCGGATGCGACCCATCAGCGACGTGTACTCCTTCTCCAGGTGCTGCGGCAGGCGCGCCCCGTTGGTGTCGCCCTTGTAGAACGTCGTGTCGTGCAGCGAGATCTGGTGGCCGCCCTTCGTGGTGAGCTTCTGGTCGATGAACTTCGAGATGTCCTTCGACCCGAGCTGCACCTCGTGCGGCATCCCGCCGTTGTCGACGATGTCGTGGATGCGACCCGTGTACCCCCACTTGTTCGGGTTGGTGATGTAGTCACCCTTGAGCTTCGCAGCGTCGCCGAACGTCTCGGTCACGGCCTTCTGCGCCTGCTTCACGTCGCCGAACGCAGGTTTGGTCGGCGTGATGTCGGCGCGCACGCCCGACACGTCCTTCACGTCGCCGAGCTTCATCCCCGGCGTCTCGCGGAGTTTGTTGAACAGCGACACCTTGTCCTTCGCGCGGCCGTACACGTGCGCGCCCTCGACGCCCGCTTCGTCGAGGGTCTTCGCGAGCTTTCGCGTCATCTCGACGTTCTTCGTCGTGGCCTGCCGGTGCACCTTGTCGAGCCGCAGGTCGTCCGGCCCGCTGAGCTGATCCGCCGTCAGCTTCGCGTACGGCCGGGGCGACAGCTCCCCGCGCGCCGCATGCGCGGCGGGCCCCTGCAACACCCCGGGCGCAGCCCCGAGGTGCGGGTCACGTTTATCGCGCGCCGGACGCGCCGGCGTGTTCTTTTGAATGGACTGTTTGTTGGTGTTTTTGTCGACGCCCGGCTTCTTCGCGGCCGTCCTCTTGGCGGTCGGTTTCTTGGAGGTCGGCTTCTTCTTCGCGAGCGGCTTCGCCGGTCGCTTGGCGCCGAGCTTCTTACCCGCCGGCCGCCGTGCGGGCGCGCGCTTCACGGGCTTCGGAGCGGGGCGAGCGGGTGCGGCAGGCTTCACCATGGTGGCGCCGAAATGCACCGCGCGTACCAGCGCGAGATCGCGGCGTCGGCCGACGCGATCCGACGCGCCGCCGGTTGCAATGCACCTGTCGTGAGTCAGGTTCGCAGACGCGACGGGACTTCGATCAACAGGTCCGCTTCGATCAGCAGCAGCGCCATCGCCATCATGCGCTCGCGCTCGTGGATGCGTCCTTCGATCGCCTTGCGGAGCGTCTGCGCGACCGCGAAGCACTCGGCGGCGTCGCGGTCCGCGGTGTCGAGCTGCATCTCCTCGACGGCCTCGGCGAAGCGCCACGACGGCTCGTGCTCGGTGTCGATGCGCGGCATCAGTCGCTCCAAGATCTGAGCGCCGGTCAGCGAATGTTTGACGAGGGTCGGCAGTAACGCGAGCACCGAGCCGGCCACGGGAGCGCCGTAATGGAGCGTCGGGTCCGCGTTGAACGTGTAGTCCGCCTCGCTCCACTGGAACATCGCGGTCGAGCGCGCGCGCATCACGTCGAGTGGCGAAGGCGTCGCGAAACCGTCGTTGCGCGCGATGCGATCCAGCGCCTGACGATCCTCCACCACGGTGTGGAGCAACCGCGGCATCGCGTCGGCGGAGACCCACCCGCCGTCCACGAGCACGTTCGGGAGCTGCATCGACGGCACGTTCGTCCGCACGCGCGTCGGTTTCCCGTCGGCGATCAGCAGCTCGTACCAGAGCTCTTCGGTGAGGTCGGCCTTGGCGACGGAGAGGGTCCCCGTGGAGCGGTCGCGTGCGAGCACCGCGAGGAGCGTCGGGATGCGTCGCTGCGCCGCGGACCCGACGACGGTCACGTTGGTCGGCGGCGCGCCGAGCTCGGCGAGGAGATCCTGCCCGGTCAGCTCGGCGTACTCCGAGGCTTCGATCCAGTAGCGATCGTCGGCGGAGATGGAGATCGTGCGCCCGACCTCCGCGGCGTCCGCGAGGCGGCGGTGCGCGGCGGAGAAGTCGAGCGGGCCCTCCGAGGCCTCGCCGGCGCGGCGCGTGAAGAACGCGTAGGGCCCCGCGTACGGATCCGTGTCGCCCTGCGGCACGGGCGGCGGGTCGTCCGGGACGATCGTGGGCGTCGGCGCGATCGGCGACGTCACGTAGTGCTCGTCGCGCAGCGTCTGGTCCATCGGGTCCGACGAGTAGTCGACCGGTCCGTAGTCGACCATCGCCTGCACGCCCGCGATGTCGTCGGTGCCGATCCGGAGCGCGCCGGGTTGTTGGGTGTGATCGATGGTCGCCTCGGACCCCGTGATCAACTCGTCGAAGTCCTCACGCGGGATGTCCTGGCTCTCGCTGCGCTCCTCCGGGACCTCCAAGAACGCGGAGTCCGTGTCGACGATCGACAGCGCCGCCATCGAGCCGGTGGTGTCGGCGCTCGGCGCCTGACGTCCGGTGACCACCGCGACGACGTCCCGAACGTCCCGGCGCCGCACCGGACCGTGGAGGTCGTGGAGCACCGCGAGGAGGTCCGACTGGAAGTCCTCCGCGGTCGCGTAACGTTCGTCGCGGTCGACGGCGAGGGCCTTCAGAACGATCTCGTCGAGCGCCTTCGGCAGATCCGTCGCCACGTCCGACGGCGCGCGGCGCCGCTCCGGATCGCAGATCGCGAGCATCGCCTGCACCTCGGAGAGGGAGCCGAACAGGCGCCGGTGCGTCAGCGCCTCCCACAGCACGACCCCGATCGTGAACAGGTCCGCGCGCTGGTCGAGCGGCTTGTTGTTGAGCTGCTCGGGCGACATGTACGCGAGCTTGCCCTTGAGCTGCCCGGCCTGCGTCGTCGGCGACTTGCCTTCGTAGTCCGCGACGCCGAAGTCCGACAGCTTCACCTGCCCCAGCTGCGAGATGAAGATGTTCGAGGGCGTGGCGTCGCGGTGGATGACGTTGCGCGGGTTGCCCTCCTCGTCGGTGAGGCCGTGGACGTAGGAGAGCGCTTCGAGCACCTGACACACGGTGTGGACCGCGAACCAGGTCGGCACGCGGAGGGAGCGCTTCGACGCGGAGCCGAGGAGCAGCTCCAGGTCGATCCCTTGAATGTATTCCATCACCATGAAGAACTTGCCGTCGTCGGCGACGCCGAGCTCGAACACGGTGGCGATGTTGTCGTGATCCGCGGCGGCGGCGATCTTCGCCTCCTCCACGAACATCCGAACGACGAGGTTGTCGTGCGCGAGCCGCGGGAGGATGCGCTTGATGACGACCGTCTTGCTGAACCCCGAGGGCCCGGCGAGCCGCGCGCGGAAGATCTCCGCCATGCCCCCGTAGCCGATCCGCTCCAGCAGCTCGTAGCGCCCGCACGGCACGGGCGCCTCCGGCGTGGGGTTCGCGAACCCGAGGTACATCGGGCGCGAACTTACCACGATGCCCCGGATTCAGACGGATTTCCGAATCGCGAGGTGCGCCCAGGAGCTCAGGCCGCCGGGCGCTTCCGCTTGCGGTCTGACTTCGCGAGCACCGTCGCGCAGCGCTTCTTGAGGTCGGGCATCACCGCGAGGACCTGCTGGGCGTTGGCCTTGAAGTTTCGGATGTCCCGCAGTCGAGCGAAGAGCTCGGCACGGGCCTCGTCGCGCTCCGTGCCGTCCGATGACTCGTAACGCTGCAGCGTCTCGTTGACCCGGTCGATGAAGCCGGTCGCCTGCTGGGCGATCTCGACCGCGACCTCGTCGATGCTGTCGTCGGTGGCCTGCTCCATGTACTGCCCGACGGCGCCCTGGAGGTCTTCGGGGAGTTTCTTCTGTAGGTTCTGGCCGATCATCGTCTTGCTCCTCGCTCTCGTGCGTTCGCTTCAGTGGATTAGGAATCCATCTTCTGGGCCATGGCGCGCTCGCTCGCGCCGATCTGGTCGAGGATGCCCTGGAACATCTTCTCGAGCGTGTCGTACTTGTCCATGACGCGCTTGAGCTCGGCCATGAGCTGCTGGACCTCGTCGTCGTCGTGGTCCATGTCCATCTTGAGCGCTTCCTTCTCCCGCGACCACGCCGCGTAGTCGTCGCTCTCGCGGTCGGCCGGCGCGTTCGCGAGGAGCGCGCGGTACTTCGCGGCGGAGACGTCGGCCTTCAGCTGCGCTTCCGCGACGGCGCTGGACATGTCCTCGATGCGCTTCTGGAAGAGCTGCATCATGAGCAGCATCAGCATCAGCATCGTGTCGCCGAACGAGTACTGGCCGGTGATCCCGATGCCGAACATGTACTCCTTGGCTTCCCGGCTCAGGCTGCTGGTCGGCTTGTTGCCGTCGGCCATCACCCAGTTCGCGGACTCCGCGAACGCGTCCGCGTCGGCCTTGTCGATGACGCCGAGCTCCGCGAGCTTCATCGCCTCGTCGCTGGTGACGTAGCCGTCCATCAGCATCTGCGCGATCTGGGACTTGAGGGTCTCGTCCTGCAGCTCGTCGAGGCCGAGGATCGACATGTACGCCTCGACGCTCCCGTGGCCCGTGGACCAGTTCGACAAGAAACCCTGGAACGCGGAGTTGATCTGGTGGAGCTCGGAGGTGCTGATGCACGCTTCCTTCTTGAGCTTCGCGATGTCCTTGGTGTCGTCGCCATCGGGGCCGCCGTTGATCTGGCCGTCCTCGAGGATGCGCATGAGGAGGATCATCAGCTCGGGCGGAAGGTTCCCGAACTTGCGGCGGAGCGAAGCCGACAGGCCGCCGCCGTACTCGCCGGCGCCCACGAGGTCGCTGAAGGTTTCGAACTGGAAGTCGGACGCGCGGTTGTTGTTGACGATGGTCATCTCAAAATCTCCTTGGGTGGTTTCGGTTCCGGGGGGACCTAGAGCACCCGCCGTGCCAGCGATTTGGCGGGGTCCAGCGGGGTCGATCGTGTGCACTCCCGAAGCGGTGCACCGCTCGCGTTGCGGCACTGAATTTCGCTGCACACGATCGACCCGGACGCCGCCTCGGCCCGCCCCCTCGATCGAGATCCCAATGAAATTAGCTCGTTAGAGCACGGTCATCAGGAACGAGGCCCCCGGATCCACGTTGGCGCGCTCGTTGCGAAAGAGGGGTCCCGAGATGACGACCCTGGCTCCGCACACGCACTACCACCGTCGCCGCATGGAAGAGGCCCTCTCGGTCTTCGCCCTCTCGCAGAGCCTCCACGATCGTGTCGTGTCGCGCGCCGAGCCCGACGTGGGCAGCGCGCTCCGTATCGCCGTCGCCGACGACGCCATCCTCTCCGCGCTCGCCGAAGGCACGCGCCGCAGCCTCTTCAAGACCGTCGCGAAGGTGAAGGACCGCGCCGCGCACCGCGGCCTCCTCGCGCTGTGCCGCGAGCCCGGCTTCGGACACCTCACGTCCAATCAGCAGCGTCGTCTCCTCGAGTCCCTCCCCACGAACGCGCTGAGCGCCCGCCTGATCGCCGACCTCACGTCGATCCTGCGCGCCGAACACCTCGCGAGCGCGTCGCACCGCCTGCGCGAAGTCGTCATCGCCGAGTTCCAGCGCGTCGCCGAGACGCCGAACGCACGCCGCGACCTCGCGGTGGTCTTCAACCTCGAAGCGTTCGCCGTGATGCGCACGGAAGAGCAAGTCGACTTGCTGCGCTACGTCGCCGGTCCGAACCTCGCCGCGAACGCCGCGCCGATGCGTCGCCAGCGCATCCAGCTGTTCTGGAACGGCCGCCGCTCGGCGCTGCTCCGACTCACCCGCGACCGTCGCTTCGCGTCGATGCCGGCCGCCGCGCAGGCCAACCACCTGCGCGACTTCCTCCACGGCCGCGGCCTCGAGCTGTACTTCCTCGACGCCACGCACGTGAACGGCCACGGCGCGCTGGTGTTCGGTTCGCCGAGTGATCCGAAGAGCCTCTCCTACGGCCGCCGCTGGGTCGTCGCGAAGCACAACAAGCCGGTCGCGAAGCTCTACAACCCCGACCCCTCCGTCCGATCCAAGTGGCAGACCCCGAAGGGCGCCGAGGACACGAAGTACGCCTTCTGTGCGTACAAGATCTCGCGGCACCTCGAGCTCACGCTGATCGACCACATCGAGCGCGCCTACGTCGTCAGCGACGACCTCCGCATCACCGGTCGCGCCCTCGGCGTGCAGGCACGCGCGTTCGTTCGTCAGGCGGAGTTCGTCACGGAGATCACCGAGCTCCTCGAGCAGCTCGCGGCCCACTCCGGCGGCATCGAGCGTCGCGACGGCTACCTGCAGGGCGGCAAGGAGAACGTCACCGAGGAGGCGCCGAAGGCCGCCAACGACCTGCTCCAGCAGTTCCTCAGCGCGTGACCTTCACGATGCGCTGCCCGACGCTGTCCATCACGTAGAGCGCACCCGCCGCGTCGAACGCGATCCCGAACGCCCGGCCCAACCTCGACGCGGTCGCGTCGCGCCCGTCCTCGTCGCGCCCCAGCTCGCCGGTGCCGACGACGGTGCGGATCGTTCCACTCGAGAGATCGATCGCACGCACCGCGCCGTTGTCGGTGTCGGCGAAGTACAGGTCGCCGTCGGGGCCGAGCTCCATGTCGCGGGGCCCGCGCAGCTTGGAATCGATCGCCGGGCCGCCGTCCCCCGCGAACCCGCCCTCGCCGGTGCCGGCGAACGCCTCGATGATCCCCGTCGCCAGATCGATGCGACGGATGCGGTGGGCCTCGGTGTCCGCGACGTACAGCGACCCGTCTACGATCTCGACGTTGCCGCTCGGGTTGGGGCTCGACGAGTCCGCCCACGACAGCGTCGCGTCGGCCGCGGGGCCGCCGTCGCCCGTGGAGCCGAACGTCCCGTCCCCCGCGACCGTCGTGATCGTCCCGTCGGGATCGATGCGCCGCAGACGTTCGTTCTGCTGGTCGACCACGAACAGTCGCCCCTCCGCGTCGTAGGCGAGGTCGTTGGGACGTGCGAACCGTGCGTCCGTCGCCGGCCCGCCGTCGCCCTCGAACCCCACGTCGCCGCCCGCGACCACCTCGACGCGACCGGTCGGATCGATCCGGAGGACCTTGTAGTTGTGCCACGCCGCGAGCAGCACGGTGCCGTCGTCGCGCAAGAGCAGCGCGGTCGGGTGGGTGAGCTGCCAGTCGGTCCCGGCCGCGCCGCCCGCGGGGATCCCGCCGAGCGGCCCGTCGCCCGGGAACACCGGGTCGGTCCAGCCGACGACGGTCTCGACCCGTCCGTCGGTCGTAACCCTTCGCACCAGGTGGTTGTTGAGGTCACTATAGAGGGCGGTGCCGTCCGCGAGGAACACGAGGTCCTGGACCTCGTTCACTTGGGTCTCCCAACGCGGGAGGCCGTCCCCGTTGAACCCCGCCTCGCCGGGCAGCCCCAGCCAGGTGCACACCGTGCCCGGCTCGGCATCGACGCAGGGGTCCGCGTCCTCGCCGCAGGCCGTCAGCGCGACCGCACAGAGCACCCATCGAGCCCTCATGACGACTCAAGCTACCACCGAGACAAAAGTTCTGCCCCCGAAGCCCGGTCGCGGGTTCAAGGGGTGCCGCATGTCTCGCGTCCTCGTCGCAGCCGCATCCCTCGCGCTCCTGACCGCCGCCTGCAACGGCGACGACGGGGCCGACGACGACGACGCGACGACCGTCGAGTGGCGCTTGATCGATTCAGAGCTCCCGGCGGCCCTGTTGTCGGTATGGGGGGCCGGACCGGACGACGTCTGGGCCGTCGGGGGCGACCTTCGCGACGGGACGGGGCCGCTCGTCGTGCACTACGACGGCGCGTCCTGGTCCCGCGTCCCGACCGGTGTCGACGGGGGCGACCTGTGGTGGGTCTTCGGCTTCGAAGGCGGGCCCATCTTCATGGGGGGCACCGGCGGCCGCATCCTGAAGTACGACGGCGGCACGTTCACGACGATGGACACCCCCTCCGCCGCGACGGTGTTCGGGCTGTGGGGCTCGAGCCCGACCGACGTGTGGGCCGTCGGCGGCGAGCTGGGCACGCGCGGAGGCTTCGCGTGGCGCAACGACGGCTCGAACACCTGGACGCCGGAGCCCTCGCTCCCCGTCGAGACCGCGAGCACCGCGGCGGTGTGGAAGGTGTTCGGTACGCGCGCCGACGACGTGTGGTTGGTCGGGAGCGGATCGGTTTCGTTTCAGTGGAACGGGACGACGCTCACCGAAGGCCAGACCGGCGTCGGAGGATCGCTGTTCACCGTGCACGGACGCGGCGGGCGTTACGCCGCGGTCGGCGGGCTCGGGAGCGGCGTGATCGTCGAGTACGACGGTAACACTTGGCAGGACGTGACCCCGCCTTCCGTGATCAGCGGCCTCTCGGGCGTCGTGCTCGGCGCCAACGAGGTGGGTTACACGGTCGGGCAGTTCGGGTCGGTGTTCCGACGTGACGCCGGTGGCTGGCACGAAGAGCCCACCGTGCTCACCGCCGAGAACCTGCACGCGGTGTGGATGGACGACGAAGGCGGCGTGTGGTCCGTCGGCGGCCGCACGGCCGCGCTGCCGTTGGTGAACGGCGTGATGATCTACAAGGGCGCGCGCGACGTGCCCGCCGGAGGTTTGTGATGAAAGGTTGGGGAAGCCTGCTGGGCGCGGCGCTGCTCGTATGTAGCGCGTGCAGCGGCGATGACGACGACACCGCCGAGCCCGTCGACGCGTGCATCGGCCAGACCGCCGGCACCGCGTGCACCTGGGCGGGGCTCAAGGGTTTCGAAGGGTTCAACGGCGACGGCAAGCCGCGCTGGCAGACACAGTTCAACCAGGTGCAGGACCTGTTGTTCCACCCGGACGGGACGATGTGGCTGACCGACTTCAACAACTACCTCGTCCGCAAGATCCTCCCGGATCAGACGGTGCAGAGCGTCGTGGGTTGGACCGACCCGGTGTTCCCGGGCGACGGGCCGCTCGGCGGCATCCCGCCCGGCGGCGGGCCGGGCGACGACTGGCAGCTCAATCACCCGACGAACCTGCTGATGCACCCCAACGGCAACGTCGTCCTCGTCGCGTGGCACAACCACAAGATCCTCGAGGTCGACTCCGACACGGGCTTCGTCACCGTCATCGCCGGCGCCGGGGCGGGCTTCGCGGGCGACGGCGGCCCGGCGACGGGGGCGCGCTTCATCCAACCGAACGACGCCACGTACGACGAGGCCGGCAACCTCTACATCCTCGACCAGCAGAACCAACGCATCCGCATGATCGACACCGACGGGATGATCGACACCATCGCGGGCACCGGTGAGCCCGGCTTCGCAGACGGCCCGGCGCTCGAAGCGCAGTTCAATTGGGAGCGCGGCTCCAACCCGAACCCGAGCGGCTGCCTCGTCTACCACGAGCGCAAGCTCTACATCGCCGACACCATCGGCAACCGCATCCGCGTGATGGACCTCGACGCCGACACCGTCGCGACGTTCGCGGGCACCGGCGACAAGGGCTTCGGCGGCGACGGCGGGCCCGCGGCCGACGCGATGCTCTCCGGACCGCGCGACTTGGAGATCGGCCCCGACGGCGACCTGTACTTCGCCGACACCGACAACGGCGCGGTGCGCGCGATCGATCTCGACGACGACACGATCCGCACCGTCGTCGGCACCGGGGAGCTCGGCCTCGACGAGGAGGAGCAGCTCGCCGCGGAGGCGACGCACTTGCGCCGGCCGTTCGGGATCGCGTTCGACCCCGCCGGTGACCTCTACGTCATGGACTCCCTCAACAATCGAATCGTAAAGGTGATGCGATGAAGCGTTGGATCTGGATCGCGCTCCCGTTGTTCGCGTGCAGCGGCGAAGACGAGCCCGAGCCCTGCGATCGGAGCATCGTCGGGAACATCTGCACGATCGCCGGCAACGGCGAGAACGGCTACGACACGGGCGCCGACGACCGCGACATCCCCGCGCTCGAAGCGCGCATGAGCCTGCCGCAGGACTCACTCCCCGCGCCGGACGGCACGCTGTACATCCCGGACTGGAACAACCACCGCATCCGGCACCTCGACTCCGACGGTCTGCTGAAGTGGGTCGCGGGCCGCGGTGAGCTCGGCGGCACGCTCGACGACCCGGCGAACAACGACTTCAACCACCCGCCGAACATGATCTTCGACGCGACGGGTAACAAGCTGATCATCGCCGCGTGGCACAACAGCAAGATCCGCACGATCGATCTCGCGACGCGCGAAGTGGAAGACATGGGCGGCGACGGCAAACGCGCGTACTTCGGCGACGGCGAGGCCGCGCTGACCTCCTCGCTCGATCTCCCCGCGAGCATCGCGCTCGATCCGATGGGGCGCCTCGTGATCATGGACGAAGCGAACCAGGTCCTCCGCCGGATCAACGCCGACGGGACCATCGAGCGGATCGCCGGCCAGTGCATCGTCGACAACCCGCCGCCCGGAGGCCCCGGGCCGTGTGAGACCCCCGTGCAGTGCCCGGACGACGCCGCGGGGCGCCCGTCGGGGAAGTTCGTCTGCGGAGATCCCGTGGAGTCTTGCAAGCTGCCTTGCACCCCCGCGTACAGCGGCGACGAAGGGCCGGCCATGGAGATGCGGATGGCGCAACCGTTCGGGCAGTCGGCGATCCCGGCCGGGCGAATCGTCTTCGACGACGCCGGCAACCTGTACTTCGCCGACACCTCGAACAACATCATCCGCATGATCGACACCGACGGCGTCGTCCACCGCATCGCGGGCCAGGCGCCGGTCGACGGCGTCGCGCAGCAGGGTTACGCGGGCGACGGCGGACCGGCGACGGACGCGCTCCTCAACGCCCCCGTCGACCTCGTGTTCGGCGACGACGGCACGCTCTACTTCTCGGACGTCTACAACCACTGCGTCCGGAAGATCGCGCCGAACGGCACGATCGATCGCGTCGCGGGGCAGTGCGGAGAGAAGGGGGACGAAGGCGACGGCGTGGCCGCGCTCGATGCGCTGCTGAAGATCCCGTACGGGCTCTCCTACGCGGACGGCGTGCTCTACATCGCCGACACGGGCAACCATGTGATACGAGCGCTTCGGTTGAGATGATGCGTCGAGCGCTCTTCACGCTCCTGTGCCTCGCCGCGTGCAACGGCACGGGAGACGACGACGGTCCCGCGCCGGACTTCCCGGCGGACTACGCGGCGACCTACGTCGAGGTCCGCGACTGCCGGACGAGCGGCGACCACGACCTGAACTACGTCCGCATGCTCGCCGATCCGGTCGCGCTCTCCCCGTACCAAAACCGCGACGCGCCGTTCCCGGTCGGGGCGGTGGTGCTCAAGGAGGAGTACGACTTCACGGACACGGACTGCTCGGGCGCGATCAAGCAGTGGACGGTGATGACCCGCCTCGCCGACGGGACGGCGCCGGCCGCGCTCGACTGGCGCTGGCAGCGCGTCGACGCGGACCGCAACGTCGTCGGCGTCGACACGCCGCGCTGCTACGGTTGCCACACCGGGTGCGGCGTCGAATCCGAGGGAGGTTACGAAGGGACGTGCGCGCACCCCTGATCCTCCTCGTCGCGCTGATCGCCGGGTGCGGTCCCTCTCCGGAGGTGACGCAGTGCCCGACGACGTTGGTCGATCACTACCGCTGGTCGATCGTCCCGGAGACGGGGGAGGTCGGGCGCAAGGGGCCTTGCGGCCGCAACGACGTGACCTCGGAGTTCTTCGGCGCGGAGCCTTCGGTCTCCGTGATCACGACCGACTGCTCCGCCGCGACGCTGGAGCAACCGACGATGATCCCCGTCGCGGCTGGCGCGGCGATCCATCTGCGCGTGTATCACTACGCCCTGACGAGCTCGGTGACCGGCGTCGGGCACCTGGAGCTCGCGCTCGGCGACGACTCGCTGTGGACGCAGGACGTCGACATCCCCTCGGAGGGTGAGCTCTTCGAAACCGACGTCGTCGTCCCGAGCGCCGCCGCCGCCGCGACGCCGATCCGGTGGCACGTCGACAACCACGGCGACAACAGCTGGAACCTCATCGAGCTGTCGGTGATGGCAGACTGTCCGGTGACCGAATGATCCGCGCGCACCTCATCGTGGTCGCGTTCGTCGCGTTCGGGGCGGTCGGAGCGATCGGCTGCGGAGCGGATCGCTGCCTGGAGCGGACCCCGGGGACGCTGTGCCCCGTCGCCGGCGTCGGCGGCATCGGCTACAACGGCGAGGGGCTCCCCGCCGAAGAGACGAAGCTCAACCTCCTGTCCCGCGTCCGCCGCGCGCCGGACGGGTTGATCTATTTGATGGACTTCAACAACTTCCGCCTGCGTCGCATCGACGAGGACGGGAGGATCCGCACCGCCGTGGGCAGCGGCGTGCACGGCTTCGCCGACACCGAGACCGACGCGCTCGACTCCCCGCTCGAGAACCCGATCGACTTCGACTACCTGCCGGACGGGCGCGTCGTGATCGTCTCGTACCACGACCCCCGCGTGCTCGTGCTCGCCGACGACGGTCGCCTCGAGACGATCGCCGGGACCTCCACCGTCGGTGACTCCGGCGACGGCGGCCCCGCGCTCGAAGCGGAGTTCAACCAGCTGGACGGGATCGCCATCGCGCCGGACGGGACGATCTACGTGAGCGACAGCCGCGCCAATCGTGTGCGGCGCATCCGCGACGGCGTCGTGACCACCGTCGCCGGCACCGGCGAGCCCGGCACCTCCGGCGACGGCGGACCGGGCGACGAAGCGCAGCTCGATTGGCCGACCGCGATCACCCTCGACGCCGACGGCAACCTCTTCATCGCGGAGCGCGTGGGCTGCGTCGTGCGCAAGCTCGCGCCGGACGGGACGATCTCCACCGTCGTCGGCACCGGGGTGTCGGGATTTTCGGGCGACGGCGGACCGGCGACCTCGGCGCAGCTCAACTGGCCGGACGGGATCGCGATCGCGGAGGACGGCACGATGTACATCACCGACGGCGCCAACTTCCGCGTGCGCCGCATCGACCCGAGCGGGGTCATCACCACGATCGCCGGCACGGGCACCAACGGCACGGAGGGCGTGGGCGGCGACGCGCTCGACGCCCAGTTCGGTTTCCTCTCTCGCGTGGCGCTCGATGGCGACTCGCTGCTCGTCGCGGACCAGTCGAACAGCTTCGCGCGGCGCCTCTACCTCGAACCCTGAACACCGGGCCGAAAAAAACGTGCCCTCGATCGGTGTTCGCGGGTTCAATGCATGGCCACGGCGAGGATGGATCGCGGATCGATGGAGGCCCTGTATCGAGCCCATGGCTCGATGGTGTATCGCCGTGCGTCCGCGATCCTCGGAAACGAAGCGGCCGCGCGTGACGCGGTCCAGGAGGTGTTCGTGCGGGCGCTGCGATCCGGCGTCGAAATCTGGGACGACGTCTCGCCGACCACGTGGCTGTACCGCGTGACGACGAACTACTGTCTCAACGTCACGCGCAACGAGCGCCGACGGCTGGAGCTGCTCGACCTCCATCACCCACGTCGCGAGGGCACGACGAACGTGCTCGAGGATCGCGTGTTCCTGCGCGAGGTGATGCGCCGCGTCCCGGAGGACCTCGCGCAGGTCGCCGTCTACTACTACCTCGACCAGATGAAGCAGTCGGAGATCGCGGACCTGTTGGGGGTCTCGCGCCGGACGATCGGCAACCGACTGGAGGCGTTCCGCGAACACGCCGCGCGCGCCGCCGAAGGGGGCTCACGATGAGCGAAGAACGCTTCCAGCGCAGCGCGGACTGCCTGTCGGATCTCGCGCTCGACCAGCACGTCGCCGGCGAGTCCGACGGCACGACCCTCAGGCACCTCGCCGCGTGCGGCGCCTGCGCGCATCGCCGCGATCAGCTCCTCGACGCGCAGCACGACTTCATGCGCGCGCCGTGGGTGCAAGCGAGCATCGACCGTACGCTCCCGCCGCGTCGTTGGCCGTACGCGCTCGCGATGGTCGCCGCGGTCGCGGTGGTCGCCGTGGGGGTGAGCCGATCGCCGACCACCCGCACCAAGGGCGCGCTCGGCTTCGAGATCGTGGCGAAGCACCGGGACGGTCGCGTCGACACGCTGCTACCCGGCGCGAAGCTCTCGCCCGGCGAGGCGATTCGGTTCCGGCTGAAGACCCCGCGCGCGGGCTACGCCGCGGTGCTCTCGGCCGACGCGGCGCCGAACGTCACGGTGTACTATCCCCACGAGGCCGACGCGTTGCGCATCGAAGCCCACGACCCGCTGCTCCTCGACGGGAGCATCACGCTGGACGACACGTTGGGCGCCGAGCGCCTGGTCGCCGTCGTCTGCGACGCGCCGCCCTCGGCTGCGAAGCTCGAACGCGAGCTTCGCGCGGCGCTCGATGCGGCCGGCGGAGATCCCGCGCGGATGAAGCCGCTGGGCACGGACTGCCTCCAGTCGGCGTTCTTGATCGAGAAGATCGCGGCGCCATGAAACGCGCGCTCCAGCTCGGGGTGCTCGCGGCGCTCGCGTCGTTCGCCGCGGAGGCCGAAGCGGGGACACGCATCGCGCTCGTCGTCGGCGCGAACCGCGGCGCGCCCGGTGACGAGCTGCTCCGCTACGCCGAGACCGACGCCGCCCGCATCACGGACATCCTCACGTCCATCGGCGGCTTCGAACGCGAAGACGTCGTCTCCCTCGTCGCGCCGACCGCCGCGCGGTTCACGGCCGCGCTCGACGACATCGATCGACGCGCGGCCGCACACGGCGACGGCGCGCTGGTGTTCGTCTACTACTCCGGCCACGCCGACGCCGAGGCGCTGCACCTCGGCGACACCCGCCTCCCCCTCACCGAGCTCCGCGATCGTGTCGTCTCCTCACCGGCGGGTGCGCGGGTGTTGGTGCTCGACGCCTGTCGATCGGGCGTCCTCACGCGTGTGAAGGGCGGCGTGCACGGCGCGGCGTTCCCGGTGAACGTCGTGCGCACGTTGGAGGCGCGCGGCGTCGCGATCATCGCGTCGAGCGCCGCCGGGGAGGACGCGCAGGAGTCCGACGAGCTTGGCGCTTCGTTCTTCACGCACTTCTTCGCGTCGGCGATGCGCGGCGCGGGGGACCACGACGAGGATGGGATCGTCACGTTGCAGGAGTCGTTTGCGTACGCGTCGCACCGCACGCTCGCGGCGACCAACGTGACGATCGCGGGACCGCAGCACCCGACGTACAAGATCGATCTGGAGGGTCGCGACGATCTCGCGCTCACCGACGTCCGCGCGGCGCGTGCCGGCATCGGCGTGCTGGAGTTCGTCGAGCGCGGTCGCTACCTCGTGCAGGAGCGCGATCGCGACGTCACGGTGGCGGAGGTCGCGCTCGAGCGGGGCCGTCGCGCGATCGCCGTCGCGGCGGGGCCGTACCGGGTGACGCGTCGCGGCGACGACCACCTGATGCAGGGCGACTTCGACGTCCCGGCGCGGGCGTCGCGCACCGTCTCTTCGGACGACATGTCGCGGCTCGCGTTTGCGCGCGTGGTGCGCAAGGGGGGCACGGACGTGACCTCGGCGACCTCGGCGTTCGTGACCGGCGGGGTGCGGGGGAGCATCCTCGGCGGGGGGAGTGCGTGGCTCGCGACGTTCGGTGGGCGCTACGACACGGCGGTGTTGTCGTTCGAGCTGCGGATGTCTGCAGGAGCTGCAGACACGACCAACGCGCGGGTCTCGATCGGGTCGTCGGAGCTGGGCGTCGGGGGGGCGGTTCTGCGGGCGCTCGACGTGGGGCCGCTGACGTTCTCGGCGGGTCTGGAGCTCGCGGGGATCTGCCTTCTGCAGCGGTTCGACGACGCGACGACGCCCCGGAGGACGTCGTTTGGGCTCGCCGCGGGGCCCCTCTTGATGGCCGAGCTGCCGGTGGGGCGGCTGTTCTTCCGGTTGGAGACCGCCGTGCCGGCGTACGTGTTGCGGGCGGGGGCGTCGCCGGATGACGCGTCCGCCACGGCGACGTTCACGTTCCGGGCGGGGCTCGGCGTGGGGACGGTCTTCTGATGGGCTCCGGATCTGCTACCTTGCCGGTATGCAGATCGCAGCTCGTGCGGCGCTGATCGCGTCGCTCTGCCTCGTTGCCTGCGGCGACCCGGTCGCGCCCGGTGACTACCTCGGCGAGTCGCGCCTCGAGCTCGAAGGGATCCTGTGCGGCGACGACGTCCCCGCGGACCTCGTGCAGCCGACGGTCGGTCTGTACTGGAAGTGGCGCGAGCACGACCGGGTCGCCGAGACGCTCGACGTCGTGTCCGCGCTAGCGCCGACCTCCTACCCTTCGTACTTCACGGTGCCGGTCTACGACGCGCCGCCGACGCGCCTCCCGAACCGCTACGCGACGAGCGACGGATCGATGGTCGCGGACTTCGCGTGCCCGCTGGTGTTCGACGACCGCGATCGCGACGGCGAGATGGGCCCCGACGACGTGCTGATCGGCGTGTCGTGGTCGCACCTGATCATGTTCGTGCACGACGACGTCCCCGACGCCGAGGACGGCCTGTCGCTGCAGCTCGAAGGGACGAGCGCCGTCGCGCCCGGCTACCACCTGGTGGAGGGGGTCTGCGGCTCGGAGTCGAAGGACCGCGTGCGGTTGTCGAACGCCGACGCGATGGCGGACATCCGGTTCGTGCAGACCCCGGGCGTGATGCCGGCCCCGCCGGAGGACCGGTGCGTGGACTTCTTCTAGACCCTGGCCCCAGCCCTCTCAGGGCAAGGGCTCGGGTGAGGGCTGGGTTGAATGTCGTTCACCTCGCCGGTGGGCCTGGCTCGAGCTCCCATCAGGCGGCGCGGGGCGCCTCGACGTAGGGCAGCGCGCCGGCGCCGCGGAGCGACTCGTCCCTCGGCCGCCGTTTCGCCGGGCGGGTGAAGGCGGGGGTCCGCGGAGCGCAGTGCTCCGAAGGAGGGCAGCACTCTCGAACACCGGCTGGTATTGCTCTCACGAACTGCCCTCCGCGCGTGCCGGTGGCGTCGGATGCGGTTCAGGCCGAGTAGGCTCCGGAATCGAGCCTGGCCTGGTCCGGGTGGAGCGGCGCTCGTGAATCCTCCGATCGATGAGGGCGTGACCCAACACCTCCCGCGCCGCGTGAAGGTTGTGCGCGCGACACAGCAAGCGGAGCTCGCCGACTACGCTCCTGGCGCCCAGCGTACGCCCGCCCACGTGATCG